>CAZAXR010000001.1:0-198044 GCA_964489185.1 uncultured Steroidobacteraceae bacterium
ATCGGCGCGCGGGTCATCGAGGAGCAGCGCATCGGCGAGCTCGAGACGCTGGTGCGCGACAAGATCACCGTAGGCTTGCCCGACACGCGCGTCTTCACGGTCGAAGGGGACCTGTTCGGCGGCATCGGCGGCTCGGCCCGCTCGGTGGGCATTCACCTGCAGAGCGAGGACACCGCCACGCTCAATCGCGTCGCACTCGAGGGTCGCAAGCTGCTCGAGCAGGTGTTTCCGGGCGCCGCCGTGCAGAGCTTCCCCAATCCCGAGGACGTCGCGCTCGAGCTGCACGCGGAGCCCGATGACCGCCGCATCGCCGAGGTTGGCTGGGATCGCGCCACGCTCGGCACGGTGGTGCGCGCCGTGGGTGAAGGCGCCTGGCTCGGGGAGTACTTTGACGGCAAGTCGCGCCTGCCGATCGTGCTGCGCTCCAATGAAGGCAAGACCGCGGAGGAGCTGTCCAACGCTCCGCTCGTGACCCCCACCGGCCTGATCGTGCGGCTCGGGGACCTGGTGCAGCTGTCCACCGCGCTCGGGCCGCCGGCGATCCGGCGCCTCAACCACCGCCGCACCGTGACCCTCACGATCGATCCGCCGGCGACGCTGTCGCTGGAGAATGTGCTGCACACCATCGATACCAAGGTGCTGCCGCCGCTGCGGGCGCACATGCCGCCCGATGGCTCGATGCGGCTCGCCGGCAGCGCCGACAGCCTGAGTGAGACCCTCACCGCCATGAGCCAGGTGTTTGCACTGGCGCTCGTGGTCCTGCTGCTGCTCATGACGGTGCTGTTCCGCTCGCTGCGCGACAGTGTGATCGTGCTGCTCACCGTGCCGCTCGCCCTGGTCGGGGGTGTGGTGGGGCTGCGGCTGCTCGACCTGGTGAAGTTCCAGGCGCTGGACCTGCTGTCGATGATCGGCTTCGTGATGATGATCGGCGTCATCATCAATCACGCCATCCTGCTGGTGGCGGCGGTGCGCAGCGTCGAGCGTGACGGCGCCTCGCTCGAGGAAAGCATCCGCGCCGGCCTGCAGCAGCGGCTGCGTGCGATCTTTGCCAGCACGCTCACCGGCGCCTTGGGGGCGCTCCCCATGGCGCTGAACCCCGGCCCCGGCAGCGTCATCTATCGCGGCCTGGCGGCGGTCAACATCGGCGGCGTGGTCATCAGCCTGGCATTCAGCCTGGTGCTGATCCCGGCGCTCATGCGGCTGCTCGCCAGCCGCGCACGCCAGGCCCCTGCCGTCCTTCCCGCAGCCACCGAAGCGGTGTCGCCGTGAACGCCAAGTCCCTGCCATTCTGCATAGTCCTGTGGGCGAGCGCGGCGAGCGCCGCAGCCGAGCCGCCCGCGCCGCAGGCCGTGGTCGAGGTCGGCACGGTCAGCCTGAAGCCCGTGGCGGTCGACAGCTGGATTCCGGGTTCGATCGTGAGCCGCGCGGACGCGCGCATCGCCAGCGTGATCGCCGGGCGCGTGGTGTGGATCGCGGATGTCGGCACGCGGGTGCGCCAGGGCGAGCCAATCGCGCGGCTCGATGACACCGTCTCGCGCTTGAGGTTCGATGACCTACGCGCCCAGGTGGCACGCGCCCGCGCCCAGCACGATGTTGCCAGCTCACAGCTCGACCGCTTCAACCGCCTGGCCGCGACCCAGGTGCTGAGCGCGAGTCAGCTGGATGATGCGCGCGCGCAGCGCGAGGTATCGAACGACGACGTGACGCGTGCCGAAGCGCAGCTGCGCCAGGCGCAATACGAGATCGACCAGTCGGTGATCCGCGCGCCCTTCCCCGGCATCGTGACCGAGCGCTTCATCCAGCGCGGCGAGTACCTGCAGGTGGGGGCGGCGACGGTACGGCTCGTCAATACCGAGGACATCGAGGCGCGCGCCACCGCCGCGCTCGGCCTGGCGGCCAACGTGCATCCCGGCCAGACGGTCAGCGTGCGCGATCACGGCGTCGAGAAGAGCGGCCGTGTGCGCACCGTGGTGCCGGTCGGCGACGACCGCTCGCGCCAGTTCGAAGTGCGCGTGACGCTCGTCAGTCCCGAGTGGCTGGTCGGCACTCCCGTGGAAGTGAGCCTGCCGGGCGCGGCAGCGCGTACCGCCGTGACCGTGCCGCGCGATGCGCTGGTGATCCGGCAGGACCATTCCTACGTGCTACGGGTCACGCGCACCAACACCGTGGAGGAGCTCGACGTGACCCCAGGGGTAGGCACGGAGGATCGGGTCGAGGTGCGCGGCCCACTCGCGCCGGGCGACCGCCTGGTGGTGCGCGGCGGGGAGCGCCTGGCCGCCGGGCAGACCGTGCGGGTCATCGATCCGGTCCGACGCTCGGCCCAGGCGCATCCGGGCTGAGGCGCGCGCTAGGCCCCACGCAGCAGTTCGGCGACTGCATCGAAAGAGCGTGCCGCCGCCACGTCGACCGCACTCAGCCGGTCCTTGTTGCGCAATCGCGTGCTGGCGCCCGCCTGCAGCAGACGGCGCACGAGCTCCACGTCTCCGTTGCGGCTTGCGATGATGAGCGCGGTGTCGCCGAACTCGTTCTGCACGTCCTTGTCGGCGTGCCGCTCGAGTAGACGCGCAGCCACGTCCGCGCGCCCGGCGCTGGCGGCCAGTAACAGAGCGGTGTCACCGTGCCGGCTGCGGGCCTCGAGCTGTGCACCCTTGGCCAGCAGCAGATCCACGGCCGCGAGCGAGCCTGCAGCACAGGCCGCCGCGAGCGGGGTCTCGCCGGCGTTGTCGCCGTGCTCGGCGCTCGCCCCCTGCTCCAGCAGAATCGCCACGATCGGCGCGCGCCCGGCTTGCGCCGCGTGCCAGAGCGCGGTGCGCCCGGCTTTGTCAACGCCCTCGACCGCCGCGCCCGCTCTGAGCAGCTGACGCAGCGCGTCCGCGTCGCCGGCGGCGGCCAGCACCATCAACGCCGTGGTGCCGGAGGCATCGCGCGCCTCGAGGTGCGCATGTGCATCGATGAGCGCACGCGCAATGCCCACCCGCCCGGCCTTGGCCGCGGCTACCAGCGGCGGCTCCGGATCCTCCGCGCGCCCATCCGCAGCGACACCACGCGCGAGCAGCGCCGCCACCGCCTCCTGGCGTCCCTCCCGGGTCGCGATCAGCAGCGCCGAAGCGCCGCGCCGATCCGCCCCCGTCGCCTGCGCGCCGCCCTTCAGCAGGGACTCGATGCTTGCCGGGGTGCCCTCGCGCGCCGCGACGCCCAGCACCGGCGTGCCATCCGGGGTCGTGGCGTTGGGATCCGCTCCGCGGCTAAGGAGTGATTGCAGCAGCTGCGGCGGGCCGTGAGCGGCAGCGACCGCCAGGTCCGGCCAGCCCCCATACAGGTCATGGCCCGGCGCAGCGCGCTGCACCGTGGTGATGGGTGTCTCGGCGACGCTGGCGTGGTGCACGGCGGTCGCGCCGCGCTCTCGCAGGCGCGCGGCCACGTCGGCCGCGCCCGCGGCCTGGGCGAAGTCCAGCGCCGACCAGTCCTGTACGTTGCGTGCGCCCGGTGCGGCGCCCGCCCCCAGCAGCCGCTCGACCACCGCGGTCGATGCGCCCATGGCCGAATGCATGAGCACACTGTTGCCGCCATGATCGGCTGCGTTGACGTTGGCATGCGCGGCGATCAGCACCGCGACCGTCTCGGGGCTGGCCGCGCGCGCGGCGAGCATCAGCGGCGTCATTCCATACCGGTCGGGGACGTCGGGCGCCGCCCCGCGCCGCAGCAGCAGAGTCACCGTGTCTGCGTGCGCCGCCGCGGCCGCGCGCTCCAGTGCGCCGCGCCCGAATTCGTCCCGCTCACGCACCAGCGCCGGCGTCGCGAGCTGCTCGAGGCCCGGCACGTCGTGGCGCGCGGCCGCTAGCCACAGTGCCTCGCGCTGCACCTGCGGGTCCTTGCTGCCGCCTGCGATCAACGGCGCGGACTCGCTGCCCGCGCGCGCGGCTCCCGGGGCACGGGCCCGCGGGCTGAAGCCGAGGTCCCGGGCCCGCGCCAGCCACTGTGCGGCAGCCACGGGGTCGGGTGGGTCTAACTGCTCGTACAGGGTGCCAAGGCTGAAGGCGGCGCGCGCGTAGCCCTGGGCGGCCGAACGGCGCAGCCACCCTTTGGCTTCCTCCACGTCGCGCGGCCCGTCGAGCCCGTTCAGGTAGAAGACCGCGAGCAGGTATTGCGCGTCGGCGTGGCCGGCAGCCGCCAGCTGCTCCAGCTGTGCGCGAGCTGCGGCGAAGTTCTTCACGCGGATGGCGCTGCGCACCTGCTCCAGCGGCTCGGCGCTTGGCGACGCCGCAGGGGGCAGCGCCGCGGGCGTGCCTGGCGCGGCGAGCACGCCGAGCAGCGCGAAGGCGGCAGCGCTAGGCCGTGCCATATTTCGTTTCCACCGAGATGCCGATGCGCCGCAGAAAATCCGCGGGCAGCACGCCTCCGGCGCTCACGATCACCGCATCGTTGCCGACAGTGAGCAGCGCACCGTCCTGCTCGAGCGTTACCTGCTCGCGCTCGATTTGCTTGACCTGCGACTTCATGAGCACCTTGAGCTGGCCGGCGGTGGCTGCGGCCGCGATGCGCTCCTTGTTGCGCCCCTTGGCACGGTCGAAGGCCTCGCCCCGATACGACAGCAGCACCGAGCCGCCGCCAGACTCGGCGATGGAGGCGGCGGCCTCAAGTGCGCTGTCGCCGCCGCCGACCACGAGCACCTGCTGCCCTGCATACTGCTCCGGATCGATCAGGCGGTAGACCACCTTCGGAAGATCTTCGCCGGGCACGTTGAGCTTGCGCGGTGTGCCGCGGCGGCCGATCGCCAGCAGCACGCTGCACGCGCGGTATTGCCCGCGGCTGCTGCGCACCACGAAACCGCCGCTGTCACGCGTGATGTCCTCGACGCGCTCCTGGTAGTTGATCTTCACGCCGGTGCTGCGTTCGGCCGCGCGCCAGAACTGCAGCAGCTGCTCCTTGCTGGTCTGACGGAAGTTCACCTTGCCGAGCAGCGGCACCATGGCCGGTGCAGTCATCACCAGCTTGCCGCGCGGGTACTGGAACACGCAGCCGCCGAGCGACTCCTGCTCGAGCGTAACGAAGCGCATGCCGTGCGACAGCGCCGTCAACGAGGCGGCGAATCCCGCCGGGCCCGCGCCCACGATGGCTACATCGAGCGTGTCGTCACGCGCCTTGCCGCGCGCGCGGATGGCCTCAACTGCCTGACGGCCCTGCTCGAGCGCATTGCGGATCAGACCCATGCCGCCGAGCTCACCGGCGATGAAGATGCCCGGTACCGTCGATTCGAAGCTCGGTGTGACGAGCGGAATGTCGACACCGCGGCGCTCGCTGCCGAAGACCAGAGTGATGGCCTCCACCGGGCAGGCCGTACGGCAGGCGCCGTGACCGATGCAGTCGCCGGGGTTGATGAGCGCGGCTCGCCCGGCGACGATGCCGAGGACCTGGTGGTGCTCCTGCTCGGGGCAGGCCTTGAGGCACGAACCGCAGCCGATGCAGCGCGCCGGATCGATGACCGGATGCAGCGACGCCGGCTCGGCGCTGCCGCTGCGCGCCTGGATCTGTACGCTTCGGTGCTCCAGGCCGCGGCGCCGCAGCGCATGCCACACCAGCAGCAGCGCCGCCGGCAGCCCGTAGATGAGATAAGTCAGCCAATCCAAGCTGGTGGTCCCACAGGCGCTGAGCGCCGGTAACGGCACGGCGCATGTTCCGGACCTGCGCCATCCCACGGCAATTCAACACGTGCGCACCCGCGCGGCTCTGTGAGTGCCGTCACAGGATTCTCCGTGTGAGCGAAATCACGGCAATCCCGGCGTGAGTGAAATCACAGGAATCAGTGCACCGGCTGCGTACTGATGATCGCAACAGATTACTCTTCGCGGATGCATCCTGGTGTTGGAATCGCCGCACAACATGTTGGTTTTGTCGTCCCTCAGCGACAGCTTTGTCGTGGAAGGCCGACAGCAGGAGAACGCGCCGGCGCGCGTGTATTGTCGGACCTAACCGCCGCACAGCACGGCGGAGTGTGGGTGTTGCGTCAAGCATGATTTCCCCGCCTTTCCTTGCCGGGGTCCTAGTCGGGATCGCCGCGGCGCTCGCGGCCATAGTGCTGCGGCAGCGTGCGCCGCGGCTGCGCATGCCGCGTCCCCACCTCTTCGGGGCGGCCTTCGTGGCTGCGGCCGCCATCGCCGCGGGCATCATCTATTACAGTGCGAGCCGGCATTCATCGGCCGGGCACGCAGGCGCCGATGCTTCGGGCAGCTCAACCTCCGCGCAGTCAATGCAGGCAGCGGTCGCAGGTCTCGAGGCGCGCCTCGCGCGCGGGGGCGGGAGCGACGCCGACTGGACGCTGCTCGCGCAGGCGTACGACTACCTCGGACGATCCGAGGACGCCGCGCGCGCCCGCGCACACACCGTCAATCCTCGCGGGGTGGGACTCAGCCAACTCAGCGCCCGCGCATTGGCCGCCGCCGCGGCGGCCGCCGATGGCGCCGCCACGGCGCCCGCTCCGCAGCAACGCAGCGCGCCGGTCCCGCGGGATGCGCAGGCGTGGCTGGCCCTCGCCGAGCAGCGCCGCACGCAGCGCGACTACGCGGCGGCGCGTGACGCGTACGGCAAGGTCATCGCCCTCGATGCGATGTCGGCGCAGTGCTGGGCGGACTACGCCGATGTACTCGGCTCGCTGGATCACGGCTCGCTCGCCAGCGATGCGGCCGCGCAGGCCATCGATCGCGCTCTGGCCCTTGATGGCGCTAATCCGAAGGCGCTGTGGCTCAAGGCCAGCCAGGCGCACGAGCAGCGCCACTTTGCCGACGCGCTCAGCTGGTGGCGCAAGCTGCGCGCGGTGCTGCCGACGGATTCCGACGATGTCCGCATCATCGACGGCAACATTGCCGAGGATGGCGCGCTCGCCGGCGCCGCACCGGGCGCCCCCGCCCCCGCTGGCGCGCAGCTCTCCGGAACGGTCTCCATCGATGCGCGCCTGGCCGCGCGCGTGCCGGTCGCCGCGACGCTGTTCATTTACGCCAAGGCGGCGGACTCTCCCGGGCCGCCCCTGGCGGTCGTGCGCCTGAGCACCGCCGCGTGGCCGGTGAGCTTCCGCCTCGATGACTCGATGGCCATGATTCCCTCGCGCCGGCTGTCACAGTTCGAGCGCGTAGTGGTCGAGGCACGCATCTCGCGCACCGGACAGGCCACACCGAGCCCGGGCGATCTCTACGGCACCAGCCCGGCGGTGCGGCCGCTGGCCGGCGGCCAGAAGCTCGTGCTGCTCATCAACCGGGAAATCGGCTGAAGGGTCGGCCGTGAGCCTGCGTGCCCCTCTGCCTCCAGAGCTGCCGCCGCCATCGCAACCGCGTGGCCCCGCGCGCCACACGCGACCGGTGACCTCCGCGGCACCTGCCCGGGCAGCCGCGACGGTGCGCGCCCCGCTCGCCACCGCGCCCACAGCGCAGCGCGCCTTCCTCAGCTGGGGGCGGGTGGGGTTCGCCGCTCTGCTGCTCACGCTGTATGCGGGCTGGCGCCTGCCGACCGAGCGTTACCTCACGCCCACCCGCGGGGTGGGCTATGCCCTCGGTATCCTCGGCGGCAGCCTGATGCTGCTGCTGCTGATGTACTCGGCCCGCAAGCACTTTTCCTGGCTGCGCTTCCTCGGCCCGACCCCAGCGTGGTTTCGTTTCCACATGGTGCTCGGGATCCTCGGCCCGCTCTGCATCCTGTTCCACGCCAATTTCCGCACCGGCGCGGCCAACAGCAACGTCGCGCTGTTCTGCATGCTGACCGTCGCCGGCAGTGGCTTCATCGGGCGCTACCTGTATGCGCATGTTCACCACGGCCTGTACGGCAGCAAGCTCGAGCTGTCGGAGCTGCAGGCCGGCGCCGCCGGCCTGCGCGAGCTGTCGGGCGGGGTGAGTTTCCTGCCCGGTCTGGTCATGCGCCTCGAAGCGGCCGAAGGACGGCTGCTGGCCTGTGGCCCACGCGGCTCCGTATTCGGGGCAATCAAGCCGCTCGTGGTGAAGCTCGCCACCTTCGGCGAGCGGCGCCAGCTGCGCACCTACGTGCGCCGCGAACTGCGCAACAGTGCACGCCAGTCCCCGGCCGTCGCCGCACAGGCCAAACGCCTGCGCCGCGCGGCGCGCGCCTACATCGACCGCCGCCTGAGCGCGACGCGCCGGGTAGCGGAGTTCGAGGGCTACGAGCGGCTGTTTTCGCTTTGGCACGCGCTGCACATCCCGCTGATCTTCATGCTGATCATCGCCGCGGTCGTGCACGTCATCGCCGTCAACGTGTACTGAACCACCGACATGCAGGGGGCACGATGGCCGGCAACGCTGATATTCCCCCTGCTCCTCGGTCTTTCCGTCGCGCCGCGGGCTGAAGCCGTGAATCCCGAGACACTGCTGATGCCCGGCCCGCTGAGCGCGCGCCACGCGAAGTACGAGCAGGACTGCGCCAACTGCCACGACAAGCGCGACCGTAACCGCCAGACCCAGCTGTGCCTCGACTGCCACAAGGAGACCGCCGCCGATGTGCGCGCGCACCGCGGCTTTCACGGGCACCTGCCGGGTATCGAGGGTTCGCAGTGCCGCGCCTGTCACACCGAGCACCATGGCCGCGACGCGGACATCGTGAAACTCAGCCCCGAGCAGTTCAATCACGCGGCGACTGATTACCCGCTGCGTGGCGCGCACGTGCGCGTGCCGTGCGAGGCCTGCCACGTCTCGGGCAAGCCCTATCGCGATGCGCCGAGCGAGTGCATCGGTTGTCACCGCAAGGAGGATCCGCACGAGGGGCGGCTGGGGCGCGACTGCGCCTCCTGCCACGACCCGCGCGCGTGGCGGCAGGTGAGCTACGACCATGGCAAGACCGCCTTCCCGCTGCACGATGCGCACGCCAGCATCGCCTGCGCCGCCTGTCATTTCGGCAACCGCTACAAGGACACCCCGCGCGAGTGCGTCGCCTGCCACGCGCCGGACGATGTGCACAAGGGCGA
This sequence comes from uncultured Steroidobacteraceae bacterium, assembly GCA_964489185.1. Classification (GTDB taxonomy): domain Bacteria; phylum Pseudomonadota; class Gammaproteobacteria; order Steroidobacterales; family Steroidobacteraceae; genus 13-2-20CM-66-19. Next base: position 8,960 of record CAZAXR010000001.1, read on the forward strand.
ACGCGGGGCGAGATGCGGCGACTGCCACACCACCCGCACCTGGAAGAACTCGAAGTTCGATCACGCGAAGGAAACCGGCTACGCCCTCGAAGGGGTGCACGACCGCATCGCCTGCAATGATTGCCACCGCTCGGGCAACCTGCACGACAAGCTGCCGCGCGAGTGCGATGGCTGCCACCGCGGGCAGGACGCGCACGCCGGCCGCCTCGGGCGTGAGTGCGGCAAGTGCCACGGCGACGAGCAGTGGAAGCCCTCGAGCTTCGATCATGCGCGCGACACCGAGTGGCCCCTGCAGGGGCGCCACCTCAAGCTCGCCTGCGACGCCTGCCATACCGCGTCCGTGGCCACGCAGAAGCTGCCCACGCAGTGCGCCAGCTGCCACCGGGCGAGCGACGTACACGCCGGCAAGCTCGGCAGCGGCTGCGATCAGTGCCACACGCCCGAGCGCTGGAGCGCGATCGTCAATTTCGATCACGACCTCAGCCGCTTTCCGCTGGTCGGCCTGCACGTGGCGGTGCCCTGCGAGCAGTGCCACCTGACGCGTGAGTACCGCGACGTGGGGCGCGAATGCCTCGACTGCCACCGCCGCGACGATGTGCACAAGGGCGCCCTCGGCGCCGAGTGCGCGCGCTGCCACTCGCCCAATGGCTGGCGGCTGTGGGAATTCGATCACGGCCGCGAGACCGGCTTTGCGCTCGCGGGCGCACACGGCAAGCTCGCCTGCGCCGACTGTCACCGCCGCTCGCCCGAGGAAGTGAAGCTCAGGCAGGATTGCCTGTCCTGCCACCAGAAGGACGACGTACACCTCGGCCAGTACGGGCGGCAGTGCGAGCGCTGCCACGGCACGACCAGCTGGAAAGGCGCACGGGCGCGCTAGGGCAGCAGGCATGCGTCGTCCGCCACCTCACGCCCCGTCGTGCGCATCGCTCGCGCTAGCGCTGCTGGCACTGCTGCTCGGCTGTGCGCTCGCCACGCCCGTCGGGGCGGCGAGCCAACGCAGCCAGTTCGATCACCTCACGACCGGCTTCGAGCTCATCGGTCAGCACCGCGACCTGCCGTGCGAGTCCTGTCATGCCAATGCGATCTTCAAGGGCACGCCCAAGGACTGCGGCGCCTGCCACGGCATCGGCACGGCGATCCGCGCGACCGATAAGCCACCGAATCACATCCTGTCGACCGACCAGTGCGGCAGCTGCCACACGCCGGTCGCCTGGAAGCCCGCCGTCAACTTCGACCATACGCAGGCCCGCGGCAGCTGCTCCACCTGTCACAACGGCGTCCAAGCCCAGGGCAAGCCCCCCAATCACATCGTCACCGACCTCGAGTGCGACGCCTGCCACACGACCCTCACTTGGGCCGGTGCGGTTTTCACGCACCAGGGCATTACCAGCGGCTGCGCCGCCTGCCACAACGGGGTGCAGGCGACCGGCATGCCCGCCAGCCACATCCCGATCGGCAGCGTGCCGTGCGAAGGCTGTCACTCGACCACTAACTTCACGACCTTTGCCGGCACCAGGATCAATCACACCGCGGTGAGCGCGCTCACCTGCGCCAGCTGCCACGAGACCGCCAGCTTCCTCGGCATGCACCCGAGCACCGCCACGGCCGCGGGCGATTCGCGACCCCCGGCGGCACTTGACCGGCAGCACCCGGTAAGCGGGGACTGCGGGCAGTGCCACGACACGGTGTCGTTCGCGGCCGCGGCGCTCAAGCCCGCCAACCACATTCCGACCACCGCCGGGTGCGCGCAGTGTCACACCACCCCGGGTAACTATGCGCTCTACTCGGTGACGGGCACGCACCAGGGCGTGACCGGCTGCAGCGGCTGCCATGGACCGGCCGTGGCGGGCACCTTCCTCAACGTCAGCATCCTCACGACGCCCGCCAATCACATCCCGATCGGCAGCCTCGACTGCAACGGCTCGGGCTGCCATACCACGACCAACGTCAACCCGGGCGGATTCCACCTCGGCGCGGCCAACATCAGTGCGCCGACGCTCAGCGTCGCCGGCCACGCCACCATCGCCGCCGCCGTCGCCGCCTGCAACACCTGTCACGAGGCCGCGCCGTACCTCGGCATGCTGCCCGGCAGCGCGACCCTGGCCGGCGACTCGCGGCCGCTCGGCACGCTCGACGCTCTGCATCCCACGAGCGGCGACTGCGGCGGCTGCCACACGACCACGCCGACCTTCACGACCAACATCAGCGCCGGCGCCAAGCCCGCCAATCACATTCCGACGACGGCGCCATGCACCCAGTGTCACACCACGCCGGGCAACTACGCACAGTACTCGCTCACCGGCACGCACCAGGGCGTGAGCGGATGTGCCAGCTGCCACGGTCCGACAGTAGCCACCACCTTCGCCAACATCACGATCGTCACCACGCCGGCCAATCATTTCCCGATCGGGACTCTCGACTGCAACGGCTCGGGCTGCCACACCACGGCCAACGTCAACCCGGGCGGCTTCAGCCTGGGCACTGCCAACATCAACACCCCGACGCTGAGCATCACCGGTCACTCCACGGTGACCACGGTGGTCGCTGCATGCAACACCTGCCACGAGACCGCTCCCTACCTCGGCATGCTGCCGAGCAGCGCCACGACGGCCGGCGACTCGAGGCCCTCCGCGACGCTCGATGCCAAGCACCCCGCGAGCGGCGACTGCGGTGGCTGTCACCTCACGAGCCCCACGTTCGCCGGCAACGCGGCGACCAAGCCCGCCAACCACATCCCGACGAGCGCACCGTGCGCGCAGTGCCATACCACCGCAGGCAACTACGCCCAGTACTCGGTCAGCGCCACTCACCAGGGCGTGAGCGCCTGTCTCAGCTGTCACGCCCCCGCCGTGGCCACTACCTTCGCCAACGTCACGATCGTGACCACGCCGGCCAATCATTTCCCGATCGGGACTCTTGACTGCAACGGCTCGGGCTGCCACGGCACTGCCAACGTCAACCCGGGCGGCTTCCGCCTCGGTGCCGCCAACATCAGCACGCCGACGCTCACGGTTGCAGGCCATACGACGGTCGCAGCGGTGGTGTCGGGCTGCCAGAGCTGCCATGAGACCGCACCGTACGTGGGCATGATCGCCAGTAGCGCGAGCACCGCCGGCGATTCGCGCCCCACCGCCTTCGACAAGAGCCATCCGACGACGGGCGACTGCAACGGCTGCCACACCACCACACCGACGTTCGCGAGCGACCAGACCTCCGGCGCCAAGCCCGCGAATCACATTCCCACCAGCGCGCCGTGCGCGCAGTGCCATACCACCGCGGGCAACTATGGGGCGTACTCGGTCACCGGCACGCACCAGGGGCTGACCGCATGCCTCGCCTGTCATGCGCCGGCGGTGGCGAACACCTTCGCCAACGTCACGATCGTCACCACGCCCGCCAACCACTTCCCGATCGGGAGCCTCGACTGCAACCGCTCGGGCTGCCACAGCACCGCCAACCTCAACCCGGGCGGCTTCCATCTCGGCGCAGCCAATATCAATACGCCGACCCTCACCGTTGGCGGCCACACCACGGTAGCCACGGCGGTTGCGGGCTGCCAGACCTGCCATGAGACCGCGCCGTACGTGGGCATGCTGCCGAGCACTGCCACTGCCGCCGCCGATTCGCGCCCCACGGCGTTCGACAAGAACCATCCGAGCACCGGCGACTGCAACGGCTGCCATACGACCACGCCGACCTTCACGAGCAACGAGACCGGTGCCGCCAAGCCCGCCAACCACATTCCGACCACCAGGCCGTGCACCCAGTGCCACACCACCGCCGGCAACTATGCGCTCTATGTCATGGGCGCGACTGGGCACGCCGGCATCACCAACAACTGTGCCCAGTGCCACGCCTACGGCCTCAGCTTCTACAACATGGCCCCGCCCACCCTGAAGCAGCCGCCGGCCGGCGCGAGCGGCCATATCCCGGTGGTACCACCGAATGGCACCGGCGCGATCGCCTGCGAGCTGTGCCACTCGCCGACCGCATTCACGACCTTCGCCGGCACGGTCATGAAGCATGCGTACGTGACGGGCATGAAGTGCGACAGCTGTCACGAGTACGGCATGCACTGGAAGACCAACAGCGGCGTCACGCTCTGGACCCGCCCCGAGCCGAGCCACCACGCTGGACAGGATTGCGGCGGCTCGGGCTGCCACACCTCGCGCGACAAGCTGGCCTTGACGCGCATCCGCCCAGCGGCCGCAGCACCTGCAACCTCCGCGCCGCCCACCGTCGCGGCAAAGCCCGGGGCGGCCGTGCATACCCCGGCGGCCACGACCGCCGCCGCGGTGACGCCGACTCCGGGCGGCACCGCGTTCAACCACGCGGCGGCGTCCGGCGCCTGCGTCACCTGCCACACCGCGAGCGGCGGCGGCAAGCCCGCGGCCCACCTCGCGAGCAGCGACGCCTGCGAAAGGTGTCACAGCACGCTCGCCTGGCTGCCGGTAGTCCGGGTCGATCACGTGCAGGTGAGCGGCGCGTGCGCGAGCTGTCATGGCAGCGGACGCGCGCGCGGCAAGTCCTCGGGTCACATTCCCACCGGCGCCGCGTGCGAGACCTGTCATACCACCAACGCCTGGACGCCAGCGCGCTTCGACCACGCTGCCGTGGTCCCGCACCAGTGCACGACGTGCCACAACGGGGCACTCGCCATCGGCACGCCGCGCGCGCATGCCTCGACCACACAGCCCTGCGACACCTGCCACGGCACTCTGGCCTGGACCCCGGTGCGAGTCGATCACCGGCACCTCGCATCGCCGTGCGCCAGCTGCCACAACAACCTCAGCGCGGTCGGCACGCCGCTCGCGCACCTCAGCACCCAGCTCGGCTGCGCCACCTGCCACAGCTACCCGGACTGGAACGCCGTTCACTTCCGCCACAGCAGCGCCGCCTACCCGACCGGGCACCGCGCCGCGCTCGCGTGCGCCAACTGTCACAGCACCGGCAGCGACAAGGTGCCATACGAATCTCCGGCCGATGCCGGCAGCTGCGCTGCCTGCCATGCCCATGACTTCAAGCCCGCGGCGCACCCGAAGAGCGCGCGGGGCGCCACCTACAGCGCGCACGAGCTCGCCAACTGCAGCGGCGCCTGCCACGTGTACAGCGACGCGACGCCGCCCTCCCTCATACGCAGCCAGCCCGGACCGCACCATCGAGTGACGGATGCGACGTTCAAGCGTTGAGCGGCGCCTGCGCCGGCTCGCGCTGGCAGCGCTCGCCGCCCTCAGCGCCGGCGGCGCGCTCGGGCAGACGCCCTCCATGGGTCCGGCGCGCCTGGTGAACGTGATCGAGGTGTCCGGCCAGAACGACACGGTCGACTTCACCGTCGTGTTCAACTGCTCGATGCGCTTCGTCACCAACCTGCCAGCGAGCGAGGGACGTGAGGTGCGCATCCAGCTGGTACCGCTGGCGGACTGCCGCCTGAACCCGTTTGCACAAATGCCCGCCGAGATCCCCCCGCTCTCGGGCGGCAGCGGCATCGTGAGCGCGGTACGGGTGGAGTCCATGGCCCCGGGTCAGATCACGCTCACCCTCAGCTTTGCCAAGAGCGAGCGCTTCGTGATCGCCCAGGGAGTGGACCCGCGGGGCCTGCGCGTACGCCTGATCGACCGCGCGCGCGGGCATGTGCGCGTGCTCGAGGCCGACACCGGCCTGGTCAGCAACTTCGCCGTCAATCTCGACTCACAGCCCAAGCCCTTCACGCCCGAAGAGATCGCACTCGCCCACGAGCGCCTGCAGGCGCCGGTGTTCATTTCCGAAGTCCTGGTCGACGGCACGAAGTGGTACCGCCTGCGCGCAGGCCCGATCGAGCGCCGCGCCGAGGCCGAGCGGCTGTTGAACCGGGCGCTACCGGACTATCCGCGCGCCTGGCTCGCAATCGGCGACGACGCCGTCACCAGCGATGTCAATGCGCCCACGGCGTCCGCGCCGCCCCCGCCCGTCCAGCGCATCGGCAGCGACCCGCCGCTGCCCCCTGAGCAGTTGCGGAAGATCCTTGCCGACGCGCGCACCGCGCTCGCGGCACGCGACTACCCGAAAGCCATCGCCCTGCTCACGCAGCTGCAGCGGCAGCCCGAATTTCCCGACCGCGCAAGGGCGCAGGAGCTGCTGGGACTGGCGCGCGAGCGTGCCGGGCAGCTGGCGCACGCCAAGGCCGAGTACGAGGAATACCTGCGGCGTTATCCGAACGGTGAGGCGGCCGAGCGCGTGGCGTTTCGCCTGCGCATCCTCAATGCCGCCGAGGCGCGCGCACGCACCGGCGGGCAGGCCGGCGCCGAGAGCCCGCAGGGCTGGGACGTTGTGGGCGGCTTTGCGCAAATGTTCCGCTACGACGGCACGCGCCTGAGCAGCGGCGCACCCCCCACCACCACTCCGAGCGTGCCACTCAGCTCCACCGCGATCGAAGATAACGCGATCTTCACCGACCTCGACCTGGTGGCACGTCACCGCGGGGACAGACTCGACTGGATCGGTCGCCTGAGCGGGGGCTACGACAAGAGCTTCGTGCAGGGCGGGCTCGGTGATGCCAGCCGGGTAAGCCTTGCCAGCATCGAGTTCCTCGACCGGCCGATCGGACTGCTGGCACGCGCCGGGCGGCAGGCGAACAACAGCAACGGCATTCTTGGCACCTTCGACGGACTATTCCTGTCCTGGCAGTTCCGGCCGACCTGGGCGGTGAACGGAGCGGCCGGCTATCCGGTGGATCTGCTCACGGTCAGCCCGGACACCGCGCGGCAGTTCGAGTCACTGGCGCTGACCTACACGCCGCGCAACGCCCACTGGGACGGAAGTCTCTTTGCGATGACGCAGCAGTTCGACGGCCTGGTCGACCGCCGGGCGGTCGGCCTCGAGGGGCGCTACATCGCCGCGCGCGCCTCGGTGGTTGGCGTGCTCGACTACGACGTCTACTACCATGCGCTCAACACCGCGAGCCTGCTGGGTACGCTGCAGCTGCCGGCGCGCTGGAACCTGAGCTTCGATGCCGAGCGGCGCAATTCTCCGGTGCTCACCACCGGCAACGCGCTCATCGGGCAGCCATTCACCGATCTCAAGGAGATGCAGCAGGTCTTCACCGTCGCCGAGATTGAGCAGCTCGCGCGCGATCGCACCCCGGTCACCTCCAACTTCTCTCTCACCGCCACGCGTCCGCTCGGGGAGCGGTTGCAGTTCACGCTCATCGCCGCGACCACGCAGACGGCGGCTACCCCCGCCTCCGGCGGTGTGTCCGCCGAACCCGCCACCGGCTGGCTGCTCAGCTACCAGGCGCAGCTGTACGCCTCGAATCTGTGGCACAACGGTGACTTCAACTTGGTGAGCCTTACGCACGGCAATACCGAGATCGGCCGCGTCGACTCAGTGAGTCTCACGAGCCGCTTTCCGCTCGGCGGAGCCTGGCGACTCGGGCCGCGCTTCACGGTCGAGCGCCTGAGCGAGTTGAGCGACGGCAGCACCCAGACCAGCTACATCCCGTCGGCGTTGCTCGACTATCAGCGCGACAACAAGCTGCTGCAGTTCGAGGTGGGCGGCGAACTCGGCAGTCGCGAGGCGTTTCTGCAGCTGCAGACCGGGCAGTTCGTGCAGACTCAGAGAACCACGCGCTACTATGTGAGCCTCTCGTACCGCATCGGCTTTCGCTAGTGACTCGCACCGCGCGCAGGCTCTCCCCGCACTGGCCCGCCGTGCTGCTCGCGGTGCTCGCCGCCGGCGCGGCGTCGGCAAGCGACGCTCCGCCGCGGGAATACCTCGATGAGGAGACCGGGGCCACGGTCACCGCGGTGGATCGGCCACTGGTATTCGCCTATCCGCGTCAGGAGCTGGCGGCCAATGCGCACGACTTCGCCACGCTCGCGGCCGCGGCCGTCAACCGAGCAGGCAAGATCAACTACGTGCTGCTCGTGTACTTCTGGTCGACGGTCGACCCGCGCATGCGCGCCGATTCGCTGCCCGGGCCGGAGCCGCTCGCGCTGCAGGCCGACGATCGGCGCCTGTCGCTGCGGCTGCACGCAGGCTCGGCACGCGATGCGGGTATTGGCGCTGCGTTGCATGCGCCGGCGGGCAGTGACATCCGCCCCTTCGTGTACGCGACCGACCTCGCAACGCTGCGCTACATCGCCGCGGCGCGTCAGCTGGTGCTGCACGCGCAGAGCCGCAGCAACTCTCTCAACTACGAGCTTTGGGACGACCGCCGCGGCGCGCTACGCGCCTTCGTGCGGCACATGAACGGCGAGGACTGAGGCCGTCAGCGCCGCCAGAGCAGCGGGAACAGCGGGTGCTCCATCGGGGCGCCCGCGGGCAGCTCCGCGGCAAGGCCCGGAAATTCGGGCGATGTCGCCCAGGGGCGCGGCGCGTGGCGGATGTCATCCCCCAGCACGCGCACCGAGAACACCCGCCGCCGGTGACCGACGCTCACCCCGGCCGAGGCGTGCAGCGTCAGCATGTGAAAGCACACCGCATCGCCGGGCTTCAGCGCCCAGCCCAGGATCCGGTACGCGGCCCGGTCGGCCTCGATGTCGGGCAGGTCAGAGAGGCTGCCTTCCGGGAACCAGCGCGCCTGGGCGTCCCTGAACGAGCGCGGCATGAGCCACGGGCCCCGGTGCGAGCCGGCGACGAATTGCAGTGTCGACTCGCGCGCCACCGGATCGACCGGGATCCAGAAGCTGCAGTTCTGCATGCCGGAGATGTTGTAGTACGGCTGGTCCTGATGCCAGGGGGTGGGCGCCCGCGTGCCCGGCTCTTTGGTGAGCATGTGATCGTGGTAGAGCCGCACGCGGTCACTGCGCATGAGCGCGCCCGCGACCGGTCCGAGCGCGGATTCGAAGATCACGCGACGGTAGCGTTCGTTCTCCTGCCAGCAGCAGAAGTCCTCGATGAACCAGCCCGGGTCATCTTGGGAGCTTGCGACCTTGGCGCGTGGGCTCGGATGCGCGAGGTTCGCCTCGATCCCGGCGGCGAGCAGCTCAACGTGCGCGCGGTCGAGGAGTCCGCGCAGCACAATCGCCCCGTCCGCCTGAAAGGCCTCGATCTGTGAAGGCGCGAGCCGGAACGCTGTTGACACCGCCTCGCTGTTCACAGCCGCCCGCGCAGCGCCTGGCGGCTGGCGCTGATGAACGCGCGCCGCTCCGCTTCGGATTCGATCTCGGCGCCGAGTTCGCGTATCAGCGCCTCGGTGCCCGCGGCGCGCGCGGCGGCGCGGTTCACCAAGTGCCGCGCCACCGGCCCGATGTAGCGGGCGAGCTCGCTCTCGAGCTGCTGCAGGATGGCGGCGCTCGGGGCCGGCCGCGCAGCACCTGGCAAGCCGGGCCCCGCTGGCGCGGACTGCAGGGCGGGGCTGCCCTCAGCGGCCAGGAACGACTCGAGGTAGGCGCACAGGCGCTGGTAATGCGGCTCGAGCGGCGGCGGGAAGGCGTCCAGCCAGTGCTGGCTGCTGAGGAAATACTCCAGGCTGCTCGAGGGCAGCACGTCCTCGACGCGAAACGGCAGCACCATCACCCGGCGGTGCACGGCACGCTCGACTTCGCGCCGTACCTGGGGCGAGCCGTTGGCGCTGGCGGAGAACACCAGCACCATCACGCGCGCCGCGGCAATCGCCTCAACGATCTCCGCGGCCCAGTCGGCGGCCGGGGCGACATCGCGCGGCGCCACCCAGCACTCGATGCCGTGGCGTTCCAGGCGCTCGACGATCTCGTAAGCCGGCACGCGATCGGGCTGCGAGTAGCTGACGAACACCGGGCGCGCCGCCACCTGTTCAGGCCTCCAGCAGCTTCAGAGCCTTATCGAGACTCTTGCGCATCCGGTTGAAGGAGCGGCCGAGGGTGGCGATTTCCGCGCCGCCCGCGACCGGGAATTCCGGGGCGCCCGTGTCGCCGACCGAGAGGCGGTCGGCGATCTGCGCCATGCGCCGCACCGGGCGCACGACCAGCACGTACAGCACCAGATTCACCACCAGCAGCAACGCGACGAACACCGCGATGAGCGAGACGAGGAAGGCATCGAAGGCGGCACTGGCGCGGTGTTCGGCGCTGGCCACCGGCACCGACACCACCTGCGCGCCGATCACATCGCCCGCCTGCCAGCCAAAGCCGTTGTTGCTGCCGTAGCGGGCGAGCACGGTCGGCGGTGCACTGACGGCCTGGCCATGACAGGCGAGACAGTCGGCGACGGCGCGGATCGGCTTGGCCAGGTACAGCGAGGGTCCGAGCGGGGTATCCCGCTCGCCGGAGATCTCGTGCATGCCAGGGTCATTGCGGAAATGCTGGATGATATCCGCCTGCCAGTCGGTCGCGCGGTCGCGCGGGTTGGTGGGATTGAGCGTCGCCTCCTGGTAGGAGTACTCCGGGCGCGTGGCGTGTAGACGCAGGAAGTGCTCGGTGGCGGCATAGAACGGCACGCTCTGCGGCAGGAACTTGCTCTGCATCTGCTGCGCGAGCAGCGGGGCGATCTCGCTGTCGGTGTAATCGCGCACCGCGAGCGCGCTGTCCATCATGAGCTGGGCGTCGGTACGAATCTCGTGCTCGGCGTTGCGCTGCAGGAGGCTGCGGCAGATGAGCCCGGTGATGCTCGCCCCGAGCGCGAACACCACCACCAGAGCCAGATTGACCCTCAGCAGCAGACTCATCCGTATCCCCCGCGGGCAAAGTAGTGGATCCCTGCCCCGCCACGCAACCGGTCCGCGCCCATTGTGGCGGGGGCATTGCCCCCCGCACAATGCCGCAGCGGCAGACCCCCGGCGGCAGCGTGGATTCGGGCAACTCAAGACAATTCGCAAATTCCCCCTTCATGGTCGCGGTGTCCGGGCATCGCGATCTGCATGAAGCAGAGCTGCCACGGCTGCGCGAGGCGGTGACCGACTTCGTGCGCCAGCTGAAGGAGCACCTGCCCGATACCGAGCTGCGCATGATCGTCGGCATGGCCGAAGGGGCGGACCTGCTGGTCGCCGAGACCGCCATCGGCCTCGGGTTGAGCGTCGAAGCGGTGCTGCCGATGCCCCTGGAGCAGTACGCGGCCGACTTCGATCCGGTGACCCTCGGGCGCCTGCGCGAGCTGCTGCGCCATCCGCGCGTGCGCTGCATCGAGCTCGCGGTGGATGCGCCGATGGGCGTGTCGAGCTCGCCCCACTCGGCGGCGCAGCGCGCTGCCATGTATGCCAACCTCACCGACACCCTGATCCGCCGCAGCAGCCTGTTGCTGGCGCTCTGGGACGGCAAGGTGTCACAGCTGCCCGGCGGCACCGCCGATACGGTGCTGCGCTATCTCGGCGTGCGCAGCGCCGAGCACCCCGGCGGCGGGACACTCGAGTTCGCCGAAGCGCGCGAGGAGGCGGACGTCGCCGAGCGCTTCGTGTACTGGACGCCGGCGGCGCGCAGCGGCACCGCACAGGAGTCGCGTCCGCCCTGCTTCCTGTGGGGCACGGGTGAGCACGTGCTGCAGACCCAGGAGAGCATGCCCGCGGCGCTGAAGGGCGTGCTCGCCGACCTCAATGCCTACAACCGCGAGAACCCGGCGCTCCCGGAGAGCCTGCTGGCGCGTAACTCGCTGATGGCGGCGCTGCCGGCCTCGGTGCCGGCCGCGGACCGCAGCCTCCTGGAGGACATGGACGCGCAGTACCGCAAGGCCGATGCGCTCGCGGTCTACTACCAGCGCCGCTCGGACTGGCTGTTCGATCTGTTCGGCGTCATGGCCTTCATCATGGCCTTCGCTTATCTCGCCTACGAGAAGCTTACCGAGTCACGCCTGCTCCTGATCGCTTACCTGAGCACCCTGCTCGCGAGTCTGCTCGTGTACTACGTGCTGCAGGGCAAGCGCTGGTTCGGCAAGCACCTCACCTACCGCGCGCTCGCCGAGACGCTGCGCGCGCGCTTCTACCTGCGGCTCGCCGGCGCCGATCGGCGCGTCGATGCAAGCGCGGTGCTGGCGCTGTCGGGGATCGACCGCTTCCGCGGCTTCGGCTGGATCTCGCTGGTGCTGAAAGGCATCGAGCCCCCGGACATGCGCAGCGACCCGTTCCGCGACCTCAACGAGCAGCAGGTGCGCGCCGTCGAGCAGGCGTGGATCGAGAACCAGCACGCCTACTTCACGCGCAAGGTCGAGCGCTTGGAGATGGCGAGCCGCCGCGTGCGCTACATGCGGCGTACGCTGCTCTTGAGCATCCTCACCGTGATCACCGCGCTGTTCGTGTTCGGCGAGTCGCTGCAACACCTCGACATGGGACTCGGAATCCCGGTGCGCAACATCCTGACCTTCACCATGGGCCTGCTCGCGGTGCTGCTCGGCGCCTGGGAGCTGCACCAGGACAAGATGGCGACCCGCGAGCTGCTGTGGCAGTACCGCAATCAGCTCAGCCACTTCGCGCGCGCCCGGCAGCTGCTGGCGCGCATGAGCAGCCCGCGCCGCCGCAACGCCGTGCTCGCCGAGCTCGGCAAGGACTCGCTAATGGAGAGTTACCTGTGGGCCATCCACCGCTATCACCGCGAGCACGAGCCGCCCGCCGGCAGCGCTTAGGCGCCGCATTCACCAGAGTAGAATCCGACCGCAGAGGCCGTCCGTAATATGAGCGAAACCCCCACTACACCGCGCCGCCGCGAGCGCACGCGCGCCGCGCGCAGCACCGGACCCTCGCTGGCGCCGCTGCCGCGGCTGGCGAACCACTGGCCGCCGCTTGAGGTGCTGAGCGCCGAGCAGGTGGAGCGCATCCTGCAGGCCGCGTTCCGCATCCTCGAGGAGGCGGGCCTCGAGATCCGCAGCGCCGCGGCGCGCGAGGTCTACCGCCGCGCCGGCGCCCTGGTCGATGAGCCCACCCAGATGGTGCGTCTCGGGCGCGAGCTCATCGAGGCGCAGCTGGCGCATGCCCCGGCACGCTTCGTACTTCATGCCCGCAACCCCGCACGCCACCTGCACATCGGCGACAACGTGGTCAACTTCGGCCCGGTCACCGGCGCGCCCAACATCCGCGACCAGGAGGGCGGACGTCGCTACGGCGATCTCGAGGCGTTCCGCAACATCCTCAAGCTCACGCAGGCGCTCGGCGTGCTGCACTGGCAGGGCGGCATCGTGGTCGAGCCGGTGGACGTGGCGGTGGCGGTGCGGCACCTGTACACCTACCAGGCGCACATCGAGTGCTCGGACCTGGTATGGGCGGCGCGCGGCATCGGCGGGGTGCAGGCCGAGGACGCGCTCGCCATGTCCGCCATCGAGCATGGCTGCAGCATCGAGGCGCTCGGCGAGCGGCCGACGCTCATGACGGTCACCAACGTCAACTCCCCGCGCCGCGTCGACGAGGAGATCCTCGACAACATCATGACCATGGCGCGGCACGGACAGTGCGTGGTCATCACGCCCTTCACGCTCATGGGGGCGATGGCGCCGGTGACACTCGCGGGCGCGCTGGTGCAGCAGACCGCCGAGGCCTTGGGAGTGGTCGCGCTGTGCCAGCTGGTGCGTCCCGGGTGCCCGTGCGTGATGGGCGGGTTCACCTCCAACGTCGACATGCGCACCGGGTCGCCGGCCTTCGGTACCCCGGAGTACGTGCACGCGGTGATCGCCGGCGCGCAGCTCGGCCGGCGGCTGAAGCTGCCGGTGCGCAGCAGCGCGGTCAATGCCTCGCCGATGGTCGATGCCCAGTCCACCTACGAGACCGGCTTCTCGCTGCAGGCCGCGGTGCTGAGCCACAGCCATCTGATCAATCACGCGGCCGGCTGGCTGGAGGGGGGCCTGTCGGCATCGCTCGAGAAAATCGTCGTGGACGCGGAGCTGCTGCGCAACTGGGCCGCGATCCTGAAGCCGGTCGAGTTCAGCGACGACGACCTCGCGGTCGAGGCGATCAAGGAGATCGCCGCCGGCGGCCACTTCTTTGGCGCCGCGCACACCCTCGCCCGCTACGAGTCGGCCTTCTACCGGCCACTGCTCTCGGACTGGTCGAACTTCGAGAACTGGAGCGACGCCGGCGCGCGCAACGCGACCGAGCGCGCCACGCTCATCTGGAAGAAGCTGCTAGCGGAGTTCACCCCGCCGCCGCTCGATCCGGCCATGCGCGAGGCCATCGCCGACTACGTGGCGCGCCGCGCGCGCGAGCTCGGCGGTTGACGCCCCCGAGCGCCCCATGAGCGGCTGGATCGCGAACGCCCGCATGTATGCGGTGACGCCGGAGGTCGAGGCGCTGTGGCGTGCGCTGCTCACGCACGTGGCCGAGGATGCCGGCGTGACGCTCGAGTACCGAGCCTACCCTGCGCCGCAGCCCCTGGAGGGGCTGTGGTCGCGGGCCGATCTCGGCGCGGTTTTCATGTGCGGCTATCCGATCGCGCTGCGCATGGCAGCGGTGCTGCCGCTCGCGGCGCCCATCCCCGCGGCCGAGTGGGCCGCCGGTCGCGCCTCATACCGCACCGACCTGATCGTGCGCGCCAGTTCCCCCTACCGCACGCTCGAGGACACGTTCGGCGGCCGCGCCGGCTGGACGGTGGCGCACTCGCAGTCAGGCTTCAACGCCTTCCGCCACGAGCTGCTCGCGTTCCGCCGCCCGGACCGCCCGGCGCTCTACGCGCGAGTGCACCGCAACCTAGTGACGGCACGCAACGTGCTCGACGGCGTGCGCGAGGGGCGCCTCGACGTCGGGCCGCTGGATGCCTACTGGCACTTGTTGATCGCCCGCCACGCGCCGCAGCTGACCGCGGGCATCCGCGTGCTCACCTCCACCCCGACGACACCCATGCCATCCTTCGTCGCCGCCGCCGGCGCACCGACCGACATGGTGGACCGACTGCGGCGCGCCTTCCTTGAGGCCGCGGGCCGGCCCTGGTTCGGTGAGCTTGCCGCACCGCTCCTCATCCGCGGCTTTGCGGCCGCGAGCGCCGCATCCTACGGGGTGCTGCTCGAGTGGGATCGCGAGGCGCGTGCGGCCGGCTACGAGGAGCCGGCCTGAGGATCAGGCGGATGGCGCGGGCACGCGGTCGGTCGGGTGCTCGGTCACGTCGTGGGCGCGGAACAGGTAGCGGCCCGCCACCTCGAAGTAGGTCCGATACACCAGGCCGCCATTGGCCGCGAGCAGGCGCTCGCGCTCGAGCCGGTAGCGCCGGGGCAGGTCATACCAGGGGATCGCGGGGCTCTCGTGATGCAGCGCGTGCAGGTTGTTGAACAGGAACAGGGGGCCGAGGATCCACGAGCCTTCGACGAGCGCGACGCGCTCGCGCACCCCCGGGCGGGCCCGATGCTCGGCAAACGAGCGGATCAGCAGAATGCCGTTCGCCGGGATCACCATCGCGACGACGTAGATCCACAGCGGCATGGCGCACACGAGCTTCAGCCACAGCACGACCGGCACGCACCAGCCGAGATGTTCGAGCCATACGCGGCGCACGTTCTGCTCGTTGCGAATCAGCGCGCGCTTTTCAGCGTGCCGCAGCGCGAGTAGCTCGTCGCGCAGGAACATGCCGATGCGCCAGAAGGAGCCGATCAGGACCCGCCCGGCGAGCGTCTGCTGCAGCTGGTGCGCCCGCCGTGACAGCGGCCCGAGCCGCGCCCAGTCCTCCGCCCGCCAGTAGAAGGACTCCGGATCATCGAGCGGGTCGGTGAGCCGCACGTCGATGTGGTGGACATGGTGAGCGTGGCGGTAGCGCTCGTATGGCAGCCACAGCGACAGTGGCACGATGGCGAGCAGGCGGTTCAGTGCCTTCCAGCGCGTCGGGTGCCCGTGCACGATCTCGTGCTGCAGCGAACTGTGCAGCGTCAGCAGCAGCGCCAGCGCCGGGGCCAGGATGTACAGGGGCCAGCGGCCGTAGGCGAGGGTCAGCGCACACCACCCGCCATAGGTGGCGACGATGAGGAGCAGCGTGGGGATTTCGACGCCGACGCGCCGCTGGCCGCGCGCGGCAGCGTCCTGGGTCCTTGCAGTGAGCTCGAGTGGCGTCATGCGCCCATACCCCTTTTCCGCCGGCACGGAAAGCGGGGAGCGGCTCATCCACGTATACCGGGCGTCGGAACTATCTAACATTCTATCTAAAACCGGCTCGCCGCGCCGTCCAAGGCGGCGCTTTTCGGGAAGCCGGTCTCAGTCGAGCCGGACGGTGCGGCAGATACGCCGCTCAAGCCCCGCCAGGGCGTCATAGAGGAGGACGGCCATGAGGCCGGTGACCAGCCCGCCCTGCAGGATGAAGGCGTTGTTGTTCGACAGGAGCCCCGCGATGATGACCTCGCCCAGCCCCTTGGCGGCCACGGTCGAGCCGATGGTTGCCGTGCCGACATTGATGACCAGTGACAGGCGGATGCCCTCGAGGATCAGCGGCAGGGCGAGGGGCAGCTCCACGCTCAGCAGGCGCTGCCGCGCACTCATGCCCACACCGCTCGCCGCCTCGAGCACCGCCGGCGGCACGGTCTTCAGTCCCACGATGGTGTTCTCGAAGATCGGCAGCAGCCCGTAAGCGAACAACGCGATCAGGGTCGGCTTTTCACCGAAGCCGATCAGCGGTACCGCGACGGCGAGCACCGCCACCGGCGGAAAGGTCTGCCCGACGTTGACGAGGGTGCGCGACAGCGGCAGGAACTGCACCCCGCTCGGGCGCGTCACGAGAATCCCCAGTCCGACCGCCACCACGGTGCTCGCGGCCGCAGCGACACTCACGGTCGCGACGTGCGCCAGCGCCAGACTGAGCAGGTTCCCCTGATCGTAGATCGGCGGTGCGCCGTACTGCGTGAGCGGGGCGAACAGCGGGGCGAACGCCTGCGGCACCACGAGGAAGGCCACGAGGAATGCGAGCGCGGCCAGCCGCAGGATGGTCGCGACGGGGCGCATCACGGCCGGCCGCGCGCCAGGATGAGGTCCACCGTGAGATGCCCGCGCGGCCTGCCCTGCTCGTCGAGCACCACCAGCGCGTCCGCGCCGCGCCACAGCAGCTCGGACAACGCCTCGCGCAGCGAGACCGAGGCGGCCACTGTCGGGCCCTCGGCGGGACCTGGCGCGGCCGCCTCCCCCGCCGTGGTGAGCGACAGCAGCCTCATGGCGCGATCCGCCAGTCCGGTGAGCCGCGATACGAACGGGTCGGCCGGTCGGGTCAGCAGCACCGCCGGCCGGTCGTACTGCAGCACCCGCCCCTCACTCATCACCGCCACCCGGTCCCCGAGATGGAACGCCTCATCCATGTCGTGGGTGACGAGCACGATGGTGGTGCCGAAACGGCGCTGGATGTCGAGCAGGTCTTCCTGAGCCTTGGCGCGGATGATCGGATCGAGCGCGCCGAACGGCTCGTCCATGAGCAGCACGGCAGGCTCGGCGGCGAGCGCACGCGCCACCCCGACGCGCTGCTGCTGCCCGCCGGAGAGCTGGTGCGGGTAGGCGGCCGCGTAGGTCGCCGGGTCCAGCTGGAAGATGTGCAGCAGCTCCTCGACGCGCGCGCGGATGCGTGCCGCATCCCACTTCAGCAGTCGCGGCACCGTGGCGATGTTCTCCGCCACGGTGCGATGCGGAAACAGTCCGTGTCCCTGGATCGCATAACCGATGCGCCGGCGCAGCAGATGCGCGGGCTCTGCACGCGTGTCGCGGCCGTCGAGCAGTACCCGGCCACTCGAGGGCTCGACCAGGCGATTGATCATGCGCAGCAGCGTCGACTTGCCCGAGCCCGAGGTGCCGACAATCGCGGTGATCGAGTTGCGCTCGATCGCCATGGAGACGCCGTCGACGACGGTCGCCGCTCCGTACTGCTTGCTGAGGTTCTCGATGCTGATCATGACTTGGCCCGGTCGAGGACCTCCGCCAGCGCATCCAGGAGCACTGCCGCGGAGAATGCCATCACCACGATCGGGATTGCCCCGAGCAGCACCAGATCGATCGCCGTCTGCCCGATGCCCTGGAAGACGAACGTGCCGAGGCCGCCGCCGCCGATCAGGGCCGCGATGGTCACCATGCCGATGTTCTGCACCAGCACCACGCGGATCCCGGTCAGGATGACCGGCAGCGCAAGCGCCAGCTCGATCGAACGCAGCACCTGCCAGCTGGTCATGCCCATGCCGCGCGCGGCTTCGACCGCCGCGGCCGAAACGCGCCTGAGACCGGCCGCCGTGTTGGCCACGATCGGCAGCAGCGAGTACAGGAACAGCGCCACCACCGCCGGCGCGGCGCCGATGCCGCGCACGCCGAGCGCTGCGGCCCAGGGCACGGCAGCCGCCAGTGCCCCGAGCGGGGCCATCAGGATGCCGAACAGCGCGATCGAGGGTACGGTCTGGATGACGTTGAGCGTGCCGAGGATGCCGGCCCGTACGCGCGGCACCCGGTGGCAAAGGATGCCGAGCGGCAACCCTGCCACCACCGCGGCCAGAAGCGAGCCGAGCGCCAGCCACAGGTGCCGTCGCGCCTCGCGGGCGAAGCGCTCGGCATTGACCGCGTACTCGCGCATCACCGACAGATGATCGAAGGTGCCGTGTGCCAGCGTGAGGCCGGTGACTCCCAGCGCCAATGCCAGCAGCAGCACCCGCACCCCGGCCCCCGGATGCAGCCGCGTGATGGCATCGGTCGCGAGCAACAGCAGACACACCAGCAGTACCCAGAACGCACCGCCCGGCGCGATGCGCGCGACGGTGTCACCCGCGGGTGTGAGCGCATCACCCGCGGCCGCCGCTGCCAGCGCCACGGCGAGGATGCCGATGAGCGCCGCCGCGAGGCGCAGGCGTGCATCGGCGACCGTGAGCGCCGCGAGCGCTGCGCCGGCGAGCGCCAGCTCACACGCAAGGGTGCCCCATAGCGGCAGCGCCTGCACGAGCGAGCGCGGGTCGCCCGGCAGGATACGATTGGCCTTGAACAGCACGAACGGCAGAAACATGAGCGAGGCGACGCCCGCGGCCGTGAGCAACGCGCCGAGCGGGTCCAGGCGCATCAGGCGCGGCGCGCTGAGGGGCATGCGGGCTGCGCTGTGCATGCGGCCTACCTGAGCAGGCCCTTGGCCTTGAGGTAATCCGCGGCGACCGCCTGCTCGGACTCGCCGTTGATCTGCACGCGCGCGTTCAGCTGCTGCAGTCCTTCGCGGCTGAAGGACTCCATGAGCGGCTTCACGATGCCTGCGATCTGCGGATGCGCCTTGAGCACCGCCTCGCGGATCAGCGGCACCGGTGCGTACACCGGCTGGTCGTGGCGGTCATCGTCCAGGATTTGCAATTTGGCGGCCGCGATGCCGCCGTCGGTCCCGTACACCATCGCGGTGTTGGTGCCGTTGGTGGCCGCCGCCGCGGCGCGGATGGTGGCGGAAGTCTCCCCGCCGGCCAGCACAATCATCTGATCCGAGCGCAGCCTGAATCCGTAGGTGTTCTGCAGCGAGCGCAGCGTCCCGGCGTTGGCAAACTCCGCCGAACAGGCGAGCACTACCGGCCCGCCCCCGGCTACCCAGCGGCCGAAGTCGCTCATGGTGCGCAGGTGACTGGCCTCTGCGACATCGCGCCGCACGGCCAGCGCCCAGGCATTGCTCGCGTGCGCTGGGGTGAGCCACACGATGTGGTTGGCCTCATAGTCGAGGCGCGCGCCGAGCTGGTACCCCTGCTCGAGGTCCTTCCACGCCGGATCGGCAGTGCGATTGAAGAAAAACCCGGCATTGCCGGTGTACTCGACGTACAGATCCACCTCGCCGCTCAGCAGCGCCTTGCGCACCACCGGAGTGGCGCCGATCTTGGTGCGGTCGACGGTCGCGATGCCCTGCGCGTTCAGCAGCAGGCGGATCATCTGGCCGAGCATGGCCGACTCGCTGGAGAGCTTGGACGAGATGACCACTGCCGCGTGCGCGGGCCAACCGCAGAGCAGCACCAGCACCGCGCACCACAGTCTCAGGACGTTGGCCAACGCATCCCCTCGCTCCGCGCAAGCGCCACACGTTGTCGGTTGTTGCCCGGCACGTCAAGCGACGGATGTGCCGGCAGGCCCGGCGCCTTATCATGGCGCCACGCATGACAGAGGAGTCCGCACCGCACCCGCCCGCACCGCTCCAGCGCCCGTCGAGCGGGCGCTATTCGCTCGGCCGGCTGCTTCGCGAAGGGCTCAACGGCCAGCGCGGCTGGTCGCGCGCCTGGGCCAAAGCGCCGCCGCGCGGGCGCTACCGCGTGCTCATCGTCGGCGGCGGCGGGCACGGCCTGGCCACGGCCTTCTATCTGGCCACCGAGCACGGCATCAGCGATGTGGCGGTGCTGGAGCGCGGCCCGATCGGGCTCGGTAACGTGGGGCGCAACACCACCCTGATCCGCTCCAACTACTTTCATCCTGACAACGTCCGCTTCTACGAATTCTCGCTCAAGCTGTGGGAGAGCCTCGAACGCACCCTCAACTTCAATGCCATGGTGAGCCAGCGCGGCACGCTGAATTTGTTTCACACCGAGGCGCAGCGCGATCTGTTCACCCGTCGCGCCAACCAGATGCGGGTGCTGGGAGTCGACGCACTGGCGCTGAGCCGCGCGGAGATCCGGCACCTGGTGCCGCTTGCCGATCTGGACAACGGCCGCTACCCGGTGCTCGGGGGCTTCCTGCAGCCACGCGGCGGCACGGTGCGCCACGATGCGGTGGCCTGGGGTTACGCCCGTGCCGGCTCGGAGGCGGGCGTGGACATCGTGGAGCATTGCGAGGTCACCGGAATCGCCCAGGAGCGCGGCCGCGTCACCGGTGTTCACAGCACGCGCGGCTTCATCGGCGCCGATACGGTGTGTCTGGCGGTGGCCGGGCATTCATCGCGGCTGGCCGCCATGGCCGGCCTGACGCTCCCCATCGAGACTCACGTGCTGCAGGCGTTCGTGACCGAGGCCATCAAGCCGGTGCTGGATGTCGTGGTGACCTACGGCGCGGGTCACTTCTATGTCAGTCAGTCGGACAAGGGCGGGCTGGTGTTTGGCGGCGCCATCGATGGCTACAACACGTATGGTCAACGCGGCACGCTGCCGATGGCGGAGGAAGTCGCCGCCTCCGCCGTGACGCTCATGCCGGGACTTGCGCGCCTGCGGGTGCTGCGCCAATGGGGCGGCGTCATGGACATGACCATGGACGGCTCGCCCCTCATCACGCAGACCCCTCTCGCGGGGCTGATCCTCAACGGCGGCTGGTGCTACGGCGGCTTCAAGGCGATTCCGGCCGGAGGGTTCACCACCGCGCATCTGATCGCGCGCGGCTCCGCACACCCGCTCGCCGCGCACCTGGGACTGGGGCGCTTTGCCGCCGGACGCACCGTCGATGAGCGCGGCGCCGGTCCCTTTCCATACGCGCACTGAGCGAACTGCATGCTGCGGATACCCTGCCCCTGGTGCGGGCTGCGCGATGAAACCGAATTTCGCTACCGCGGTGATGCCGGCAAGATCCGCCCGGCAGCCGATGCGCCGCTCGCCGCCTTCAACGCCTATGTATATGAGCGCGACAATCCCTGCGGCTGGCACCTCGAATGGTGGCTGCACGTCGGGGGCTGCCGGCGGCTGCTGAGGCTGGTGCGTCACACGCTAAGCCACGAGATCTACTCCGTGGCCCGCCCGGACGAGGCAGCCGAGTTTCCGCGCGCGAGCCCCCCGCTATGAGAGGACCGGCGCGCATCGCCCGCGGCCTGCTGGTCGATGCGGCCACGCCGCTGAGCGCCCGCTTCGACGGACGAGCGCTGCGGGGTCTGGCCGGCGACACGCTCGCCTCGGCGCTGCTGGCGAACGGGCGCCGCATGATCGGGCGCAGCTTCAAGTACCACCGCCCGCGCGGGATCGTGACCTCGGGTCCCGGAGAGCCATGCGCCCTGGTCGATGTGCTGGGTGCTGCGGGGCGCGAGCCCAATCTGCCGGCGACCAGTCTGCCGCTGCAGGACGCACTGGTGGCCGAAAGTCAGAACCGCTGGCCGTCGCTCTCCTTCGATGTCCTCGCGCTCAACGATCTGTTCGCACGCTTCCTCCCTGCCGGCTTCTACTACAAGACATTCATGGCTCCCGGATGGGCATGGGAGAGGCTCTACGAGCCGCTGATTCGCCGTGCCGCGGGGCTGGGGCGTCTCGAACCGGTCGTCGCAACCCACGCCGTCCCGGCCGAGACCGTGCACGATCACACCGATGTCCTGGTGGTGGGAGCGGGCGCCGCGGGACTCGCCGCGGCCCATCAGCTTGGGGTGCGCGGCCTGCGCGTGCTGCTCGCGGAGCAGGATGTGATTCTTGGTGCAGGCGCGCTGCTCGATGAGCGCTGCTGCCCGTGGCGCGAGCAGATGCTCGCGCGGCTCGCCGCGCTGCCACGGGTGCGCGCCCTGCCCGCCACCACGGTACTCGGGGCCTACGGGCAGGGCGTGTTCGGCGCGCTCGAAACGCTCGCCCCCGAGGAGTCGGCACGCTTGGGCGGCTTGCGGGAGCGGCTGCGCATCATCCGCACGAGCCGCGTCCTCCTCGCCACCGGCGCCCCCGAGCGGCTGATCGCTTTCCCGGGCAACGACGTCCCGGGGGTGATGCTCGCCGGGGCGGCACTTGCGTACCTGCGCCGCTACGGCGTCGCGGTCGGACGCCAGCCCGCCTTCTTCGTGAACAACGATGAGGCCTACGCGCCGGCGTTTGCACTCACCGCCGCCGGCGTGGCCTGCGCAGCTATCATCGATCCGCGCACCGAGTCCCGCGCCGCGGATGCCGCGCACAGGCTCGGGATCCGGGTCGAAAGGGGTGCGGTAGTCGCATCAGTGTCCGGCAGGAGGGCCGTCAGGGCCGTCCGCATCGCCGAGCCCTACGGCACGCCCCGCGCGACAGTGCGGGCCGACTGCCTGCTGATCTCCGGTGGGTACAGCCCCGACAGCGCTCTCGCGAGCCAGCTCGGTGCCTCCTTGAGCTGGCAGGCGCCGATCGCAGCGTTTACTCCCGAACTGGCCGCCGGTGCCGGCCGCGTCGCGGGCGCGGCGCGCGGCGTGTACGGCGTGGCCGCCGCGGCCGCGGATGGCGCGCGCGCCGCCTGTGACATCGCCGCCGAACTGGGACGGGCGGCTGAGTCCGTGGCGGTGGCGGAGCCGCCGCCCGATCCCGAACCCACCCCGCTCGCGCCACTCTGGGAAGTGCGAGCACCCGGCAAGGCCTTCGTCGACCTGCAGAACGACGTGACCGCGGAGGATGTCCGGCTGGCCTGTCGCGAGGGTTATGAGCATCTGGAGCATATGAAGCGTTTCACGACCCACGGCATGGCGACCGACCAGGGCCGGATCGGGGGTCTGGTCGGAGCCGCGGTGCTCGCGCAGGCGCGCGGCGTGCCGCTGGCGGAAGTGGGCGCGCTGCGAGCGCGGCCGTTCGCGCAGCCGGTGCCATTCGCCGCGCTCGCCGGCGGCGAGGTGCGCGAGCACTACAAGCCGAAGCGCCTGCTGCCGCTGCACGAGTGGCACCAGCGCGCCGGCGCCACCTTCGTGCCCACCGGGCTGTGGTTGCGGCCGCTCATCTATGCGCGCCAGGGCGGCTGGGAGGCTGTGCTGGAGGAGGCGCGCGCGGTGCGCACCGCGGTCGGGCTCACGGACGTGTCGACGCTCGGCAAAATCGACGTGCAGGGCCCGGATGCCGCGCGCTTCCTCGACTTCGTCTATGCCAACACCTTCTCGACGCTGCCCGTGGGCCGCGCGCGCTACGGCATCATGCTGCGCGAGGATGGCATGCTGTTCGATGACGGCACCACCTCGCGCCTGGGTCCTGAGCATTTTCTCATCACCACCACCACCGCCAACGCCACCGCGGTGCTCGAGCACATGGAATTCCACCTGCAGGCGGTGTGCGGTGAGCTCGACGTGGTGCTCACCGACGTCGCCGACCAGTGGGCGCAGTTCGCACTCGCCGGCCCGCGCGCCCGCGAGGTGCTCGCCCGGGTGGTCACCGGACTGGACGTTGCGCGCGAGGCGTTCCCCTTCATGGCCGCCGCTCCCGCGAGTATCGCGGGAGTCGGTGCGCGGCTGTTCCGCATCTCCTTCTCCGGCGAGCTCGCCTACGAGATCGCCGTGCCCGCGCGCGAAGCGCTCGCGGTGTGGTCGGCGCTGCTCGAGGCCGGCCGCGAGTGCGGCATCCGGCCCTACGGGCTCGATGCGCTCAATACGCTGCGCATCGAGAAAGGTCACGTTACCTCGGCTGAACTCAACGGCAACACCACCGCGGACGATCTCGGATTGCAGCGCCTGCTGAAAAAGAACGGCGACTTCATCGGTCGGGCGCTGGCACAGCGCCCGGGCCTGGCCGCACCTGAGCGGCTGCAGCTCGTGGGCGTGCGCTCCGTCGAGCGTGCCCGGCGGCTGCGCAACGGCACGCAGCTGGTTGCGCCCCGGGATCGCGGGCACAGCCTGGGCTACATCACCTCCTCCACCCCTTCGGTGGAGCTCGGGGGATGGGTGGGGCTTGCGCTCTTGAGCGGCGGCCGCGCGCGCCTCGGCGAGCGCCTGCTGGGGCTGTCCCCGGTGCACGCGGAAGCGGCAGACATCGAGATCGTGAGCCCCCACATGCTCGACCCGGAGAATATGCGTGTCCGCGCCTGAGGTCACACTCGCGGCCTTCCCGGCCGACGTCGTGGAGCTCGCCGCGCTGCGCACCCGCGAGGCGGCGCTCGCTGCAGTCGCTGCCGGCCGTGGCCTCGCCCTGCCCGAGTGCGGCCGGCTGGCGACCACCCAGGCCGCTGTGGCACTCGCGGTACGGCCCGCGCGCTGGCTGCTGCTGTCGGCACCTGCGGCCACGGGCAGCGCAGCGGCGCACTGGGCTGAGGTGTGCGCCGGGGCGGCCGTGGCGGTCGACCTGTCCTCCGCACTGGCGACCCTGCACCTTGCCGGCCCCGCCGCGCCCGCCGTGCTGGCCCGTGGCTGCCGCCTCGATCTCGAACTCTTCCCCGCCGGCCGCGCCGCCGCCACAATCATCGCCCAGGTGGCGGTCATCCTCGCCGCGTTGCCATCGGGCATGCTGATCCTGACCCCCGCGAGCACTGCACGGCACTTGCGTGAATGGCTCGCGGCGGCCGCGCGGCCGTTTGGATTGACAACGCAAAGGGACCTAACCCTCACCGCATTGTCAGGAGATTCGTATTCATGAAGGCTTCCGCTAGGGCTGTCGTCATCGGCGGCGGCGTAGTCGGCGCGAGTGTGCTGTATCACCTGGCCAAGGCCGGCTGGAGCGACGTGCTGCTGCTGGAGAAGAGCGAGCTGACCTCGGGCTCCACCTGGCATGCCGCCGGCGGGATGCACACCTTCAACGGCGAGGCCAACATCTCGCGGCTGCAGAAATACACCATCGACCTGTACCGCGAGATCGAAGCGCTGTCGGGCCAGTCATGCGGGCTGCATCCCAATGGCGGACTGATGCTGGCCGCCAACCAGGGCGAGCTCGACAGCCTGCGTCTGATCTGCTCGCGGGCCCGCTACCTGGGCATGCAGACCGAGATGATCTCCCTCGCGCAGGCGCTGGAGTACAACCCGCTGATTGACCCGAGCCATTTCATCGGCGCGCTGTGGCGCGCCGACGGCGGACACTGCGATCCCTCGGGTACCACCAACGCCTACGCCAAGGCGGCACGCATGCTCGGGGCACACGTCGAGCGCTTCACGCGCGTGCTCGCGCTGCAGCCACGGCGCGACGGTTCCTGGGACGTCGTCACCGACAAGGGCAACGTGCACGCGGAGCACGTGGTGAACTGCGCGGGGCTGTGGGCGCGCGAGGTCGGCCACCTGGTCGGCATTGAGCTGCCGGTGCTCGCCATGGAGCATCACTACCTGCTCACCGAGGATCTCCCGGAGCTCAAGGGCCGTGCCCGCGAGCTGGTCAATACCACCGATTACGCCGGCGAGATCTACCTGCGCCAGGAGCGCGGCGGGGTGCTGATCGGCACCTACGAGCCGCACGGCATCGTGTGGTCACCCCTCAGGACCCCGGATGACTTCGCCATGCAGCTGCTGCCGGAGGACTTCGAGCGGCTGGCGCCGTACTTTGAGGTCGGATTCAAGCATTTTCCGGCGCTCGGCCGGGTCGGCATCCGCAAGGCCGTCAACGGTCCCTTCACGTTCGCCCCGGACGGCAACCCGCTCGTCGGGCCGGTGCGCGGCGTGCGCAACTACTGGGTCGCCTGTGCCGTCATGGCGGGCTTCAGCCAGGGCGGCGGTATCGGGCTGGTGCTGTCGCGCTGGATGACCCAGGGCGATCCGGGCCAGGACATTCTGTCGATGGACGTGGCGCGCTTTGGCGCCTTCGCCACGCCCAAGTACACCGCCATCAAGGTCCCGGAGAACTACTCGCGCCGCTTCCGGCTCGCCTATCCCAATGAGGAGCTGCCGGCGGCCCGCCCGGTGCGCCGTTCGCCGATCTACGACCGCCTGAAGGCCGCCGGCGCCGTCATGGGCGCGAACTTCGGGCTCGAGAACGCGCTGTGGTTTGCACCTCCCGGTGTGCCCCCGGCCGAGACCCCGACTTACCGCCGTTCCGAGGCGTTTCCGCACGTGCGCGCCGAATGCCAGGCGGTGCGCGGCAGCGTGGGCCTCTACGAGACCACCAACTACGGCAAATACGAGGTCACCGGACGCGGTGCGCGCGCCTGGCTCGACCGCGTGTTCGCCTGCCGGATCCCGCGGCCCGGACGGCTGGCGCTCGCCCCCATGCTCAATGCCGCCGGCCGCATCGTGGGCGACCTGTCGATGGCGTGCCTTGCCGAGGATCGCTTCATGATCGTCGGCTCGGGGTTCGCCGAGGAGTTTCACCTGCGCTGGTTCTGGGCCGCCGAACCGCCCCCGGATGTGTGCGTGCGCTCGGCGGCCTCCACGCTCACCGGCTTTTCCGTCGCAGGTCCACGGGCGCGCGAACTGGTGCAGCGGCTGGTGAGGCTCGACCTGTCCCCCGCCGCTTTCAAACTCTTTGCCGTGGCGGAAACGGCGGTGGGCTACGCGCCGGCCATCCTGACCCGCGCCGGATTTACCGGTGAGCTCGGCTATGAGATCTGGACGACGCCCGATTACTGCCTGTCGCTGTACGACGATCTGTGGGACGCCGGTCGCGAGCTGGGGCTGACGCACTTCGGAGGCCGCGCGCTCTCCTCGTTGCGCCTGGAGAAGGCCTACGGTTCCTTCAACAAGGACTTCCGCCCGGATTACACCCCCGCGGAAACCGGGCTCGACCGCTTCGTGGACTTCTCCAAGGCTGACTTCACCGGCCGCAGCGCCGCCCTCGCCGAGCGCGAACGCGGCGCCAAGCGGCGCTTCGTCGTCATGGAGGTGCCGGAAACCGAGGTCGAGGTCATCGGCTACGAGTCAATCATGAAGGACGGCGCGGCGGTCGGCTACGTGACCTCGGGAGCGTACGGTCACTGCGTGGCGCGAAGTCTCGCGGCGGGCTACGTGCCGGCAGCGCTGGCGCGCGAGGGCGAAACCTTCGAGATCGATATCCTGGGCGAGATGCGCACCGCGCGTGTGCGCCTCCAGCCGCTCTACGACCCGCAGGGACTGCGCCTGCGCGCCTAAGAAAAAGCCTGCACGGAGCGCGGTGGCCCCGTGCAGGCGTTCCTCATCCGATCAGCTTATTACCACCAGAACCAGTGGTACCACGGCTTCTTGGTGGCCTCCTGCCCCGGCGGTTTCTTGCTGTTCTCCGCGGCCTGGTTGGACAGCTGCGCCGCCGTGAGCGGCTGCGCCGTCGCCGCGTGCGTGCTGTTCACGTTGTGAACCTCGCGCAGGCTGTTGCGCTGGTTCATGGCCGTGACGGTCTTCAGCTGCTCGCCGGTCATGCGACGGTCAGCCGACGGCCGACCGGCGTTGTGGACCGCACGCATGTCCGAGTGATCGCTGCGCAGGTCCTGGCGGTCGGCACGCAGCTCCTGACGGTCTGAGCGTACGTCGTGCCGGTCCGCGTGCAGGTCATGCACGTCCGAGCGAATGTCCGCCCGGTCCTTGGCGATGTCACGACGGTCGGCACGAATGTCCGCCTTGTCCTTGTCGATATCCGTCTGGTTGTTGGCCCCGGCGCGTCGCGCCGCATAGTCACGGTGTAGGTCCTGCATGTCCGAGCGAACGTCCGCCCGGTCCTTGGCGATGTCCGCGCGGTCCTTGGCAATGTCCGCTCGGTCGCTGTGCATGTCAGCTTTGTCCCTGCTGATGTCGCCGCGGCCATCCATATCGCCATGGCTGCTGCCAGCCTGCGCGCGATCGAAACCCACGTCGCGCCGATCATTGGCGAACTCGCCGTGGCCGGTGCCCTTGCGGTCCCGCTCAAAGTCGCCGTGGCCCCGACTCATGTCGTCCCGGTCATGATCGTTGCGCGCAAAGCCGCGCTGGTCCTGACCCTGACGCTGGTCACGGTCGAAATCGCCGTGGTCCCGATTCGTGTCGCCCCGATCATGATCGTCGCGGGCAAAGCCGCGCTGGTCCTGATCCTGACGCCGGTCACGGCCGAAATCGCCGTGGCCGGAATCGGTGTCCGGCAGGTCTCGATGGCCCGCACGCATCTGGTCGCGGCCCTGGTCGAAGTCGCGGGAGTGGTTGTCGCGCGCCAGGTTGTCCCGATCATCCCCGGAGTTATTGTTCACGTCACCCCGGAACTCATGGATATCCTGATGTAGGTTCTGGATGTCATTCCGGTCCTGCTTGATGTTACCCCGCGCGCTTTGGATATCGGCCTTATCGCGGTCGATATCCGCCTGGTTGTGGGCGCCGTCCTTCTGCTCGGCATAGTCCTCACGCAGGTCCTTCTGGTACTTGCGGATGTCCTGCTGTTGCTGACGTATGCCCTGACGGTCACGCTCGATGTAGCCCTTGTCGTGATCCATCTGCATTTGCGCGGCGTCACGGTCGGCGTCGCTTATCGCAGGCTGGCCGCCGCTAGCGGCGTTACCGCCCACCGAGGCGTTACCGCTCGCGGACGTGCTGCCGCCTGCCGAGGCGTTACCGCCTGTCGACACGCTGCCGGAAGCAGACGGGGTCGACGTCTGAGCACCGTTGCCGCCCATTACCGGCGTCTGCTGCTGCGGCTGGTTCTGGCTCGGTGTGATGTCAGGTTGCGGCCCATCCGCCCATGCAACCGACAGCGCGGTTCCGAGGATGGATCCCACTGCAATTGCAATTAGGTGATTGTGCTTCATGGCACCTCCTTCGCCTTTCATGGCATCGACATTGAATCTGGTTGGCCGGTCCCCGCGGGGACGGCGTTACTGGTTGCGCGCTTCCGTGTGCCGGCTGTCGCGATCGTCCGTGGCATCGTTCTCTGCCCGTCGCTCCTCGCGGCTGGGCGCATCGCGGTCGTGAGATTTGGCGACACGCTCCTGGTCGACGTAGCCCTGCACCAGAGTAAAGAAGCGGGTATAGAAACTCGGATCCTGAACGGTCTCGCGCCGCACCGTGCCGAGCACGCGGGCCGAGCCGGAGGGCATGGTCAGCGTCGCCGGGCCTACGCCCATGCTGGTCGTCTGCTTCATCTTCTGCAGCTCACTGTCCTCGCGCGTTGCGGTCACGAACACGATGCTCGTGCCGTCGCGGTTATCGGCGCAGGTCGCCTGCAGGTGGTAGCTGACGTTCAGCTTGTCGCTAGGCTGGAAGTCGCGGGTACCGGTGAGCACACCGGACTCGCTCGAGCGATCGAGCATGTAGCCCTGGCTCAGCAAAGCCCGCTTCACGCTCCAGCACACCGTGTCGCCTGATCCGGTGAAGGTCTTGCTGAATGGAGCCTGGGCACTGATGCTGTCTCGCGCAAGCTCATGGTGGCGCGAAGCGCAGCCGCTCGCGAGCACAGCCAGGGTTGCCACCAGCCCTGCGCGCGACACTTGATGTGCAAAGCAACTGCTCATGTTCACGCTTACCTCCGTCTTCTGCTCGTACACCGCCCCTATGGGTGAGACCGCCGGGGACGGGAGTGAAGTTCCGGGCGGCACCTCTTGGGGCGCTCCCTGGGCGTCGGCGTGGTTTAGCTTTCGCTGTCGGAATACTCTTACGCACATCCGCGGTACGCCGCGTGGCGCTTTTTTATGATCGTTCACCTTATAGATGGGACCTACGAGTTGTTCCGCCACTTCTACGGGCTGCGGCGTTTCGGCCAGGCCGGGGAGCGGCCCTGGGGCGCCGTGGTCGGCGTACTCAACACGGTGTTGCAGATGATCGAGGAAGGCGCCACTCACGTCGGGGTCGCGACCGATCACGTGATCGAGTCCTTCCGCAACCGCCTCTGGTCCGGCTACAAGACCGGCGATGGCGTCGACCCTGCGCTGCTCAGGCAGTTTCAGCCGCTCGAGGAGGCCCTGGAGGCAATGGGCGTCGCGGTCTGGCCGATGGTGGAGCTCGAAGCCGATGATGCCCTCGCCTCAGCAGCACGGCTCGCGGCGGCGGACGAGCGGATACAGAAGGTGTGCATCTGGACGCCGGACAAGGACCTCGCGCAATGCGTGCAGGGTGAGCGCGTGGTGCAGGTAGACCGCAAGAGCCGACAGATCCGCGACGAAACGGGCGTGCGCGCCAAGTTCGGTGTCGAGCCGGTGCGGATCCCGGACCTGCTGGCCCTCGTCGGGGACAGCGCCGACGGCTACCCGGGTGTCGCCGGCATCGGGCGCGTCACGGCCGCGCGGCTCATCGCCCGATACGGCCCCCTCGAGGACTTCCCGTCCGAGGTGCTCGGCGAGCGTCGCGAGTTGGCACTCCTGTTCAAGGATCTGGCCACGCTGCGTACCGATGCACCGCTGTTCGATGACGTCGACCAGCTGCGGTGGCACGGACCGACCAGCGGCTTCGCCGCACAGGCGGAGCGCTTGGCAGATGCACGGCTGCATGCGCGCGCCGCGAAGGCCCCGGGCGGCCCGAAGAGATCCGGCCGAGCATGACGCGCAGTCCTGCTGTAACCCCAGCGCTGCTCGGCAAGCCGGTCGCGGGAGTGCCGCCGGGCGATTTGCCCGCCTTGCGCAGGCAGGCGCGCGACTGTCGCGCCTGCCCGCTCTGGAAGCACGCGACCCAGACCGTGTTCGGCGCCGGCCCCGAGGACGCGCAGGTCATGCTGATCGGCGAGCAGCCCGGACATCAGGAGGACCTCGCAGGAGTGCCATTCGTGGGGCCCGCGGGCACGTTGCTGGATCGGGCGCTGGCGGAGGCGGGTCTGGCGCGCAGCAGCTTCTACGTGACCAACACCGTGAAGCACTTCAAGTACGAGATGCGCGGCAAGGTGCGTCTGCACAAGCGCGCGAGCGAAGCGGAGCAGGCAGCGTGCCGCAAGTGGCTGGCGGCGGAAATCACGCAAGTGCGGCCACGCATCCTGGTGGCGCTGGGCGCGATGGCCGCGCAGACACTGTTCGGCAACGCGTTCAGGATCACCCGCGAGCGGGGCAAATGGCGGACCCTTACTGCGGAGATGCGGGCGCTCGCGACCTGGCACCCTTCCGCGATCCTGCGCGCGCCGCCCGAACGCCGCGATGAGCTTTACGGTCAGCTGATTGAGGATCTGCGCCAGCTGCAGCGCTCCTGAGGGCGCTAACTGCGCGCCAGCGCGCGTTTGAGGGCCGCCGGGTCCACAGGCTTCACGAGGTGCTCGTCGAAGCCTGCTGCGCGCGCCAGCTGCCGGTCTTCCGCCTGCCCGTAGCCAGTCAGCGCCACGAGGCGCAAGCCCTGCAGACCCTCGGAACTGCGCATCGCGCGCGCGACTTCGTAGCCGTTCACGTGCGGCAAACCGATGTCCAGCAGCACCACGTCGGGTTTGAGCGCCTGCACGCGCCGGAGCGCATCGCGCGCGTCGTAGCTGAGCTCGACCTCATGCCCCTCGAGCTCCAGCAGCATGCCGAGCGAGTCGGCTGAATCGGCATTGTCATCCACGATGAGGATGCGCCGGGGGGCGGAGCGCACCACCGCCGTCTCCGCGACCTCGGGCTCATCGCCGCGGAGCAGCGGCAGGCGGATCTGAAATGTCGCGCCGCGCCCGCTGCCGGGGCTCGAGGCAGCGACGCGCCCTCCGTGCAGCTCCACGAGGCGCTGCACCAGCGACAGGCCGACCCCAAGGCCGCCCTGCGCGCGGTCGAGCGTCCGCGCGCTCTGCACGAACAGGTCGAACACGTAAGGCAGCAGTTCGGGGGTGATCCCGGCGCCGTTGTCGGTCACGGTGATCACGGCCTCAGCGTCTTCCTGCTGCGATTCGATGCGTACCTCGCCGCCCGGTTGGGTGTATTTGGCGGAGTTGCTCAGCAGGTTGACCACGCACTGCACCAGCCGGGTGGGATCGCCGCTGACGCGCAGCGGCCCGTGACTCACCACCGACAGCTGATGGCGGTGCTCGTTGAGGAGCGGCTGCACGGTCTCGACCGCTTGTGCGATCACCTCCGCGAGCTGCAGCGCGCGCTTCTTTAGCTCGATCCTGCCCTGCGTGATGCGCGAAACGTCCAGAAGATCATCCACGAGGCGCGACAGCACCGCGACCTGGCGTCGCAGGATGTTGGTAATGGCGTGGCGCTGCTCCCCGTGCAGGTCCCGAGCCAGCAGCTCGCCGACGTTCTTGATCGGCGCCATGGGGTTGCGCAGCTCGTGCGCCAGCATCGCCAGAAACTCGTTCTTCTGGCGGTCCGCCACCTCCAGGCTCAGGCGCGCGCGCACGTGCGCGGAGATATCGCGGAAGTGGCACACTACTCCATGGCGTCCGTCCGGCAGCGGGATTCTGTGGATCTGCCACTCGTAGTACTCGGTCGCCCCGCCGCGATCCGGACGCTTGAGCGCGCGCTCGCTGCTGATGAACGGTTCGCCGGTCTCGAGTGTATGCCGGAAGAGCCGCTCGACTTCGACGGCGTACTCGGGCTCTCGCACCAGCCGCAGCACTTCGCCGAAGTCGCGCCCGACCAGATCCGGAACCGATCCGAACAACTCGCGTGCCACGGGATTGACGTCGCGGATGCGGAAATCCGCATCCACCAGATAGACGCCGACCGGTGTCGCCTGGAACAGCGTCTCGAACTGCGCGGCGCGCAGGCTGACGGCTTCACTGGCGTGCCGGCGCTCGAGGAGCGCCCCGACCCGCGCCAGCAGCTCGCGTGCCGTGAACGGCTTCACGAGGTAATCGTCGGCGCCGGCGTCGAGTCCTTCGATGCGCGACTCCTCACCGGCGCGCGCCGAGAGCAGGATCACCGGCACGTCACGCAGCGCCGGCGTGGCGCGCAGCCTCTGCACCAGCCCGAAGCCGTCCAGGTTCGGCATCATCACATCGGCGAGAATCAGCTCCGGTCGCTGCTGCGCAGCGCGAACGAGCGCCTCGGCGCCATCGCCCACCGCCTCCACGGAGTACATCGGCGCGAGCAGCCCGCAGAGGTAGGCGCGCATGTCGGCATTGTCGTCGGCGAGCACGATGCGCGCGCCGAAGGTTGCGGCGAAGCGGCGATCGCGCCTTGCCGTGGTCCCATCTGCGGGTCGCGGGGTGACCTCATCACCGGCACCGGGCAGCCAGCGCGAGGCTTCGTGTACGAAGGTCTGCGCGCTACTCGCATCTGATAGGGGCTCACGCACTGTGCCGACTGCCGCGGCCGGCAGGTGCTCGCTCCCCAAGGGCACGGCCACGCGCAGCGTCGTGCCGCGTCCGGGTTCGCTGCAGGCTTCGATTGTGCCGCCGTGCAGCCTCACCAGCTCGTGGGCCAGTGCCAGCCCTATGCCGGTGCCCTCCTGGCTGCGGCCGCCCGCGCCCGACACGCGATGAAAGCGCTCGAACAGACGCGGCATCTCGGCCGGCGCGATGCCGACGCCAGTGTCAGTGACCTCGAGTATTGCCAGCGCGCCCGCGCGGCGCAGCCGCACCGCGACCTCGCCCTCCAGCGTGAACTTGAAAGCATTGGAGAGCAGGTTGAGGACGATCTTTTCCCACATCTCCCGGTCGACGTACACCGGCACCTCGAGATCCTGACACTCGACACGATAGCGCAAGCCGGCGCGCTCCATAGTGGAGCGGAACATGCCGGCGAGATCGCGCGTGAACACGGCGAGATCGGTCGGCTGGTAGGAGGCCTGGATACGGCCGGCCTCGATACGGGAGAACTCGAGCAGCGATTTCACCAGCTTCAGCAGCCGCTGCGCATTACCGCGCACCAGATCCAGCTGCTCGCGGGTGCGCGCGGGCAGTTCGACTCCGGCGAGCGCCTCCTCCAGGGGCCCCAGGATGAGCGTCAGCGGAGTGCGAAATTCGTGACTGACGTTGGAGAAGAAGATCGTCTTGGCGCGGTCAACCTCCGCCAGCGCCTCGGCGCGCTGGCGCTCGTATTCATAAGCGCTGGCGTTGGCGACCGCTGAGCCGATCTGCGCGGTGAGCAGCTCGAGAAACGCGACGTACTGGGCATCCAGGGCAATCTTGGGATTGGTACCGATGACCACCACGCCCGCCGGCCGGTGCGCCAGGTGCGACTTGATGGGCAGGACCACCGCCTTCCCCTCACCGACCTCAGTCACCTCGGCACATTCGTCGCGCACCGCGAGCCCGAATGGCCAGGGGCCGCACGCATCCTGACCATCAAGGGTCACGCGCTCCGGCGCGGGCGCACCGGGGGTACGCACCTGGCAGACGCGACGCAGCGTGCCGTCGTCCTCGGACAGGTAGATCAGCGCATAGGCAATGTCCTTCGGATGCGCGGCGAGAGTCTCCGCGGCCACCTGACAGGCGTGGACGCCGGTCTTCGCCTCCCCGAAGCGCGACCCGAGCTCGCTCAGGATCGCGACGCGGCGCTGTCCGGTCACCTTCTCGGTGATCTCGTGCACCGTCGCCAGAACCCCGCCGATGCCATGCGGGGCGGTGTCATCCGGCACCGGGCTGTAGGCGATCGTGAAGTGACTCTCTTCGAAGTAGCCGTGGCGGTTGACCTCGAGTTCGATGTCCTCCATCCATGTCGACGGGCCGCCCAGGAATGGCTTGTCGATCAGCGGGCCGATGACGTCGATGATCTCGCTCCAGCACTCGCGCACCGGTCGGCCGAGATACTGCGGATGTTTCGAGCCAAGCACCGGGCGATAGGCATCGTTATAGATCTGGATGTAATCCGGTCCCCACCACAAAAGCAGCGGGAAGCGGTTCATCAGCAGGAAGCTCACCATCATGCGCAGCACCGGCGACCAGCTCTGCATCGCACCGATCGGAGTCTTGCTCCAGTCCAGAGAGCGGATCAGCGCGCCCATCTCCCCGCCGCCTGAGAGGAGATCAAAATCGCGCTCGGCGGGTGCGGTAACGGCGTTCATTCTCGACGGGTCATGGGGCAGCTCCCTGTGGCTTGTTACTGTGCGGGATGCTGTTTGGCGCGACAACGCCGCCCGTCTCTCATTGGCGCAGCAAGGTTGTCAGCGCACTCCTCGTCTTTCTGTAGGAAGGCTCCGACTCGCGTCGTGTGCGCGGTGTTGGCACTCAACAGGCAAAGCGTGCCGCAGCCGCCCTCTAGAGCAGCCAGTCGATGGACAGCAGCGAAAGCACCTTTACGGATACGCGCCGCCAGGCGCTTGAGCCCGGTTCGCTGTGGCTGAGCTTGGGGCTTTCACCCGAGCTGTCCAGCCACTGGATGTCACCGCCGCTCAACTGGACGGTGTAAGCCAGCTGCGGCACCTGCTTATCGAAGAACGAACGGATGGCGCCCGCAAGCGCAGGGCTCTCGAGCACAAAGCCCATCTCGGTGTTGAGCTTCGCCGAGCGCGGATCGAAGTTGAACGAGCCGACGAAGGCGCGCCGGCCGTCCACCTGGAACGTCTTGGCATGTAGCGCCGCCGAGGAATGGCCGCTCTTGCTGCGTCCGGCGGGGACCGCACTGCGCCGCAACTCGTAGAGCTCCACACCGCCCTCCAGCAGGCGCTTGCGCCGCTTGGCGTAACCGGCGTGCACGGCTGCGACGTCGTTGCTTTCTAACGAATTGGTGAGGATGCGCACCTTGACGCCGCGCGCGACTAGCTGCACGAAGCTCTCGGTACCCTCCTTCATCGGCACCAGATACGGGGACACCAGGTCGACCTGCGCCTCAGGGGCCCCGATGCTCTGCAGCAGGCGCGGCAGCAGCAGCGTGTCGCGACCCCCCTCGCCCCGCACCTTGGTCGGTTCGTCGTAGACGAGACGCACCTCTGACCAGTCGAGCGCCAGATCACCCTGCAGTAACTCTCCGAGCAGCTTGCTCTGCCGCAGCGCCTGCAGGTATTTCGCAGCGGCCGCGCTGGCGCGCACTGCCGTGAAGTCATCCTGGAGGCGTGCTGCGTCCTTGGGCGAGGCCTCTCCGAGCATGAGTTCAGCGGGATAAGCCGCGCCACTGTTCCAGTAGAGATCGAACGAGTTCGACACCTCATCCACCACCGGGCCCACGGCCACGACGTCGAGGTCGGCAAACGCCACCTCGCTGCCGGCATCAAAGTACTCATCGCCGACATTGCGGCCGCCGACCACCGTCACCTGGTTGTCGACCGTAAAGGACTTGTTGTGCATGCGGTGGTTGACACGCCGGAAATCGATGACGTAGTTCATCCAGCGCGGGCTGCGCACCGCAAGCGGATTGAACAGCCGCACCTGGATGTTAGGGTGCGCTGCGAGGGCGGCCAGCTTGCCATCGAGTCCCGCCGTACTGTTGTCATCGAGCAGCAGCCTCACCCGTACCCCGCGCTCGGCGGCGCGCCACAAGGCCTCGAACAACAGGTTGCCCGTGACGTCGTTGTGCCAGATGTAGTACTGCGCATCGATTGACTTCTGCGCGGCCGCGGCGAGCAGCGCGCGCGCGGCGAATGCGTCCTCGGCAACCGGCAGCGGATGAATGCCGGTCTTGCCGTCATGCCCCTGCAGCCGCGGGGCGATGTCCCTGGCAAGTCGGGTCTCCGCGGTGTCCTTGATGGCCACGGTGGTCGCGCGTCCCTGCAGCGAAGGCAGCACACACCCGGCGACGAGCAGCAGGCTCACGGCAACGAGCCACCTGACGCCGACGCGCCAAGACGGCCGCAGGGCGCGGCCCGCATGCAGCTTTTCGCTTTCCCAGCGGTAGGCTATGTTGGGGTGGGAGCGCAGCAGTTTTATGGCCGTTGGATTTATGTGTGTCGCCCGAAGCGCCCACAGGATACGGTCCGTCAAATGGCCTGAGCAAGAACGAGCGGCTCTCGGCAATTTTGAGCGCGCGGTGGACAGCGTTCGACGACCGACCCGCTCTGCACAGGCGCCAGCACTTACACCGGCGGTGAAACGCGCGATGGTTCACAACGCACTTCTGGCAACAGCCGCGCTGCTCCTTGCGGCCTCATCGGCGCGCGCCCAGAGCTTGCAATTCGCGGCCCCGTCCGATGCCGCGGCCGTTGACGCGAGCATCGCAGCGCTCGCCGCAGCCGCCCTGGTGCAATATCGCGAGCCCGACGAACGCATACGCCTTGACACCCTGTTCCGGCTGCAGATAGCGGCAGGCCGCTGGGCCGACGCCGACGACACGCTTGCCGAACTCCATGCCCGTCTCGCCGCCGCGGGCGATCCGCAGGGACGCGCGACCGACGTCCAGTACCAGATCCTGGTGCGCGCGAAGCTGCTGCAGACGAAGGAAGGGATTTCATTCGAAGCCGCCTTCGCGCACGCGTTCCACCAGATCATGGACCCGATGGACAACCGCGCCGCCGCCTTGGTTGCGCGTGCCCTCGAGGCGGATCGGTTCCCCGTCGGCATCAGCCTGCACGTGCCGATTACCCAGACCCTCGAAGCCGCCCTCGCGAAAGCTGGAGGCAAGCACGAATTGTCACTCTCCGAGGCGATCGAGCTCGTCCGCGCCTGGCAGGTGGCCAGCGCCTACCGCACCCTCGATCAGGTTGCGCCGAAGCTCGTCGCCGAGGACGACCGGCGCCGCTACGTCATCGAGGAAAAACTCGTCCCCGTCGGTGATGGCGCCGGTGTCTGCGCCACCATCGTCAGGCCCAGGAACGCCGCACCGTTGCCGGCGCTCGTGGAGTTCACGATTTATGCCGATGCCACGACCACCTTCAGCGAGGCCCGCAGATCCGCTTCGAACGGCTATGTTGGCGTCGAGGGGCTCACGCGGGGGAAAGGCTGCAGCCCTGACACGCCGGTCCCCTACGAGCACGACGGTGCCGACGGGGCGGCGCTGATCGACTGGGTCAGCAGACAGTCCTGGAGCGACGGGCGGGTCGCTACGTTCGGCGCCAGCTACACCGGCTTCGCCGAGTGGGCCATCGCCAAGCACCGCCCGCCGGCGCTCAAGGCGATGATGGACTCGGTGTCCAATGCGCCAGCGATCGACGCGCCGATGACCGGCGGGGTGTTCTTCCGTTTCCAGTACCCCTGGACGTTCTACACGACCTCCAACAAGACCCTCGATCCGGAAACCTATGGTGACCAGGCGCGCTGGGCGAAGCTTTTCAATACCTGGTACCGCTCCGGCGTCGCGTGGCGCACGCTCGACAAGATCGACGGAATGCCCAACCCAAACTGGGACCGCTGGCTGGAGCACCCGACTTACGACGCTTATTGGCAGGCCGTGGTGGCTTACGGCGACGATTTCGCCCATATCGACGTGCCGGTGCTGACCACGACGGGCTACTTCGAAGGCGCGGGGGACGGGGCGCTCTATTACCTGCGCGAGCACGCGCGCCGCAACCGCACGGCGCAGCACTACCTGGTCGTCGGGCCCTACAATCACAGTTCAGGCAATCGCGGCACGATCGATGTCCTCGGAGACCCGGTCGATCTCGTGGATGGCTACCGGATAGATCCGGTAGCCCACATCGACATCGGCACGCTGCGCTACCAGTGGTTCGACTACGTCCTCAAGGGCGGCCCCAAGCCCGCGATCCTTGAGGACAAAGTCAACTACGAGGTGATGGGAGCGAACGTCTGGCGCCATGTGTCATCCATGGAAGCCATGGGACCGAAGGTGGTGCGCTATTACCTCGCCGGCAGCCGCGAAGGCGAGGGTTACACCCTTAGCCTCGGTAAGCAGGCCCCGACGCCGATGCCGGTGCTAACGGTCGACCTCGCCGACCGCTCGGATCTCGATCGAACCTCGCCCTCGAGCGGAGCGGCCGTCGACACCGCCCTCGACACCTACGAGTCCCTCGAATTCACCAGCAAGCCTTTCACCAGACCGGTCGAGGTCAGCGGCCTGTACCGTGCAGGTCTCGACGTTGTGACCAACAAGAGGGATTTCGACTTCGAGATTGCACTCTACGAACGCACCCCCGACGGTTCGTACGTCCAGCTCGCCTACGACTATGAACGCGCGAGCCTCGTCGAGGACCGCACGCAGCGCATTCTGTTGACGCCCGGTGTTCCACGCCGCCTTTCCTTCCAGGCCAGCCTGCTGATGAGCCGCAGGTTCCAAAAGGGCAGCAGGCTGATCGTGCTGCTTGAGGCAATCAAGACGCCTCTCGGCCAGATCAACTATGGCACCGGGAAGGATGTCAGCGACGAGACCATCGCCGACGCTGCGAAGCCTCTCACGATCAAGTGGCTCGGCGACAGCTTCATAGACCTCCCGTGCGCCACTCAGTAGGCAGCGGATGCTTGGCAATGGCCGCACGCATCGGCGTGCGGCTCTTCGAGCCCCTGGTGCCTGCCTTAGGCATCGCACGGAATCTCCTTAACTGGGTCTGACCTCAAGTCTGAGGCCGAAACCTGACGCCGTTGATAGTGCGGACGTTAATGAGCGCGCCGGAGGCTGCGCGTCGCACGAGCTGGGACGGAGGTGAGGAGCGGCGATAAGATGCCCTCCTCGTGTCTCGAGTCGTGGCCGGCTGTAAAGCCTCCAAAATTTGGAGCCTGCGCCGCACAGTTTTCAACAGAATCCGCCAAAGCATAACGAAGCCCCGACACTTACAGGGAGGTCTTCGCGTCGGGGCTTCGAACGGTTGTTGCGCCGCTTCTCCCTTCGTTGGACACACGAGTCCACGAGTCTCCTAGGCGACCGTCAGCTTCCCTTGAGACCGAGTTAGAAAGTACTCCCGCAAGGCTGCGCGCGGTACGACTCAGGATATCGCGGCCGTCGCTGCTTACGTGTCCGCCGAGCAAGCGGTGCAAACGGGCGGCCATGAGGACGTCAGTATGCCGGCGATGTCGGGGATCAGGATGTAGGAAGGCTCTCCACTATCCACCAACAGGGTGCCATCAGTTGGATCCGCACGAGTGCCGGAACCAGCGCGCGCCGCGTCGTCAGACCAAAGTCCAATGGCAACAGCCCGCCACCACGTTCTATGCTCAAATTCAGAGTAAGTGGCGAAATTTCACCGCGGCGTGGCTTAGCATCTGTTCTTCCGCCAATGGGGCTTCAAACTTCTAACTAACATCTCGGCGTGGCGGCCACGCGTGTTTCTCATTGCTGGCTCCTTTAGGGGAGGCACCGTCAAGGGTGCTCGGTAAACAGCACGGTAGATAAGACTGCCGAGTGGACCGTGGGTGTCGTGGTTGAGCTGGCCTTTGATACGCATAAGAGAACTGATCGCCGGAAGGGATTTATATGAATGTCAATAAGCTACGGATCTTCTCGGTTGGGATCGTGGTGTTGCTCGCAGCATGTCAGCCTAAGCAACCTGAAACCGCAACGCCTGTCGCGGCCACGTCACCCGAAACGGCAGCGCCTGTCACGGCCACGCCCACTTCCGAGCCGGCGCCTGCGTGCCCGAACGTGCCCCCCGGAACACGGGTTGGACCGATGGGGTGTCCGTGCGAGATGACCGTGCAATTGCAGTTCAAGTTCGACTCCGCCGAGCTGACGGACGAAGACAAGGGTCGGCTCGATAAGGCGGCTGAGACGCTCCAGCGACTGCACTGGATCAGCGGCACGATCGAAGGCTACACGGACGCAACTGGTAAGACCGACTACAACCAGAAACTGTCCGAACAACGCGCAACGACCGTGCGTGATTACTTGCTGTCGAAAGGCGTCGGTGACGAGCGCATGACGGTAGTCGGCTACGGCGAGGCGAAGCCGATCGCAGACAATGCGACGGAGGAAGGCCGCGTGCAGAACCGACGCGTAGTGATGCGACGCCGGGACTGCGACGAACCGAAATAACAGGTAGCAGCCTGGTGAGCGGGCGATCCGCGCACGTAGCGGCTCCCGCTCCCACTCCGGCTACTAGGACAATGGAGATCTGAGGGCGGACGCGGCAGTTTGGCCGCCGCCTGCTGACCGATTGGCTCGCACGTCAGCCACATGAATAGCTGCGCGTCCGCAGCCATATCCTCGGAATAGCTGAACTCGTGCGCCGCCTTGTCTATGCGGCCGCAGGACTCGCACTCGCCGACCTGCTGTCGAAGGCCCTCGATGAATCGGCAAGGCCAAATAGCGGGAGTCTCCTGCTTTGCCTCTCCAGCTCAGGCGGCGCGATCTCGTCTGCGTTGTCAAAGAGTTTGTGGGCACGTTCGCGCGCTTTGGCGCTGCGAACTCTAGTCTCAGAGTGTGGGCATATTGTACCCGCGTACCCAGTGCGCGGAACATACCCCAGCGCCGTACCCGCGTCGAACCAGTGCTGCGTACGGACGCCGACGGACGCGTGTGTACGGATTACTGCTAGATTTCAGCCATTTGCTGCGAGACGAAGGACATCGCCGCGCACGGTGCGGCGAGGGACGACAGAGTTCTGGAGGCTAGGGTCGGAATCGAAGCTCGCGCGCAGGTAATTGATCACACTACACAAAGTCCGCACCTCGTTGCGCGAGATACCCCTTACCGTACCCCAGTGCCCCCAAACCAGAACGAAGCATCCAATATCAACAGAACGTCGTGACGTTACCACTGCTCCGACTGCTCCGGCTGGAGCGAGGGTCGCCCGGTGGGCTTAGCACCCACCGAAAGACCGTGCCCTTGCACGGCGCACTGAGAAATCCGCGCTAGCGAGTAATACGCGTCCGGTTCTGCAGCGCAGTGCCGTCGAGTGGATCAAAGGGCCGGAGGTCGTCGCGAATCACTCCCGGCTGACTGAAGAGCCCGTCTTCGTCCTCGAGGTTCAGGCGCGAATTGCGCATGTACGTGTAGTGGAGAACCATGGCTGGGTCCGGTGCTCCCGTGGCGGGATCGTAGACGTTTTTGGATGAGAACGTGAGTATGGCCGGCGCGATCGGTGGCACATTCACATTGTTCCAGACGTTGCGTTCGAAGCTTGCATTCACGATTCCACTGTACGGCCCGTCGATGGGCCCATGCGTGACGAACGCTGCGAGGGAAAACCCAAGATACCCTTCCGGGAAATCGTATAGATCCGGGTTCGTCCAGTAGCTGCTCGTGCCCCTGAACACAAAACCCTCTTCGAGAAGGAACGGGTAGCCGGCGTTGTCCATGAACCGGTTGTCGTGGACGCCGGCGTTGATGTAACCAGTCTGGGAATACGGGTAATGGCCGTCGCCGATGATTGCGAAGTTCAAGCCGTGATAGTTGTTCGAGACGTCGTTACGTTCGATTTCCACGTCGATGCGGCTGCCCATCTGGCTGGCCGTAGGATTGATCGGGTACGGCAACATCTCGAGCGGGTTCGCCCCCATTTCGAAGTATGGTGAGGTGATCGTGGAGTTACCGAGGACCGCGATCCCCTCGTAGTTTGCGGTGACACTGTTGCCGCCGACATAGAGCTGCGATGGGCTGCTTGGTGAACCCCCGGCGACAGCCAATCCCGGCGTGCCGTCGTGTAAGACATTGCCAACGATGCTGCCGCTGGAATCGGTGACGTTCATGGCGGCGAAATTCACGTGCTCCACTACATTGGCGCGAATCGTGATGCGTTGCGTGCGGGTTATCCAGATTCCATGAACCGAATTGAACGCGTCGTCGATTGCCAGGCCTTCGACGACCGTGCCATCGGCCCGACCCCCATCCGTGGTTGGCCCGACGTAAATCACCGTGTTGTCGACCCAGCCGTAGTGCAGAGTATCTACGGTTACCGTCGTCGCAGTGCCGGGGCGCGGAGCAACTGGGTAATCCTCGGCGTACTCCATGATCCCGGCGCCGTGGAGCGTCAGGTTGGGTACGTTGAGAACCAGTGGCAGCAGTTCCGGTGCACGAGTTTTCTGTCCGGTCGGCTGGGTCTCGAAGTTGCCACTGCAGATCCCTGCCGCCACGCGGATGACGATGCGCCGAGGGTCTTCGCGCCGCAGCAGGCGCGCGTTATCGAGCGCGTCTGTAATTCGCCAGTAGG
Source organism: uncultured Steroidobacteraceae bacterium (assembly GCA_964489185.1). Classification (GTDB taxonomy): domain Bacteria; phylum Pseudomonadota; class Gammaproteobacteria; order Steroidobacterales; family Steroidobacteraceae; genus 13-2-20CM-66-19. The sequence continues at coordinate 51,967 of CAZAXR010000001.1, forward strand.
GGCGCTTCGCACTGCCGTTGCCTCGAGAGGTAGCCGCGCAGTCCACGTAGATCGTGGCGGGCGGCGATGCCGTGTATGCAGACTCCTGTGCATAAGCGGCGCGCGCGGCAATGGCAGACACAGCGATGCCGCAGAAAGCCAGCGTTCCGGTCAACAGAACTTTGTTCCGATGCTGCATGACGCTCTCCTCAGGATGGTTGCAACGGGGAATCGTTGTCGCGCTGTCCGGCCGCGCCTGCATGAACATTCCAGGAAGGTGCAGGAAAATTGCCGGAAGGTTGCAGGAAGTGGGAGCACGGGGCCGCCTGCGGCGACTTCCGCGAGGGGCAATGCATGAAAGGGGGATCAACCGAAGAAGTCGATCATGCAGGCATTGCGCCGGGTACCCACGAGCAACTCATTGCGACCGTCGAGGTGGTAGCCGAGATTCAGATCGCGGGATCTAGCAGCATGCTGCCGTTGCACAGATGGCACCCGGCCAGACCTGCATCACGCCGCGGCGGAATGCCTATGGCGCCATGCGGCGGCGGGCTTTGCGCCCGTTCGTTAGCCGCCCACTAGAATCTGATAGGCAGGGTTGACAGAAAATCGCACTGCGCGTTTCTGTAGCCTCCAGCCAGTGTCACGATGCTGTCGTCCAGCTGCAGAATATTTTCGCCGGTATCGTATGGAAGCCATTGAGCTGCGCCCGATCCATTTGGATCCCCGGTCGCCGCGAACCGCGCCCAGTAGCCCATCATTTCGTTGGCGAGTGTAGTCTCGGCGGCGCTCGGGGAGTAGGGAATACCCGCCGTCAATGTCTGGAGATTGCCTGACACGAAATTGAGCTCCGCCGAGTGAAACGCCCCCATCGCATTGAGACCGGCGTCGTTTTCGTAGTGATGCGTGAACAGATATCGCCAGACTCGAGGTCTCCGGCCGTCACTTGCTGCGCGGGCCAGATTGCGCGTATCGCAGGTGTAGTGAGCATCTGATTCTACAGCGCTGAGCGCGTAGTTGGGGTTGGTGTAATCCGCCGCGGGATAGAGTGACAGGATCGTGTCGCCGGCTCCGGCCGCCAATGGGTCGAATTGGTCGTGGATCCTAGCGGCGTAGCTGCTGGGATCGAGGGCGGGGCCCGGCACGTAAGAAAATGCCTCTTCATCGCTATTGGAGCCAATGAGCAGAGGTACCGCTGAGCCGAGCCGCTGCAACTTGTTGAAAGGGTCTTCTGGCAGGATGTTGGGTTCGATGTTGACCCAGCCTGTGGCGGCGCTATTGAGGCTCGTTTGCACCAGCGTGTCCGCCGGCACCGCTCGCAGGCAGGCCAGCACATCGGCGGCGGCGTCGCAGTTCACGAGACTCTCCAGGCCTGCGTACCAGGGATAAGCGTCGGCGACACTGCTGCCGATCAGGCCGCCCCGGAGCACGCGGCTCTCCATGGCGGCGGCCGAGAAGAGTCCTGCTGCCGCCGGGGACGCGAGCAGGGCCTGCACATTCAGCGATCCGGCGGACTCGCCAAAGATCATCACTTTCGCTGGGTCGCCGCCGAATTCGGTTATGTTGTCACGCACCCATTTCAGGGCCGCGACTAGGTCCATCAGGCCATAGTTTCCGGAGGAGCCTTGTGCCTCTGCCGTGAGCAAGGGGTGCACGAGCCAGCCGAGCAGCCCGAGGCGGTATTGCACGGTCACCACAATCACGCCCTGGCCCGCAAGCGGCGGGCCGAGATCCCACGGTGCATTCTGGGCGCTGCCCCGGCTTTCCGCCCCGCCGTGAATGAACACCATCACCGGTTGTTTGGTACTGGCAGGCGGATTGATCGCGTAGATGTTCAGAGTGAGACAGTCTTCGTTCCCCAGCGGCTGACCGTTGTTGTCGACTTGTGGGCAGCGGTTGCCGAATGCCGTGGCGCTGCGCACGCCCTGCCAGCTGGCCGGAGGCGCCGGCGGACGCCAGCGCAGATCGCCCACAGGCGGTGCCGCGAAGGGAATCCCGCGGAAGGCACGGAAGGCTCCTTCAACCGCGCCTTGGAGCTGACCCGATTGGGTACAGACGACGGTTGCGGTGCTCACACACCCGAGCGGCGGCGGCGGGTTGTCGCTGACGCCGCCGCCATCGCCGCCGCCACAACTGGCCAAGGAAACAAGGATCAATGAAGTCCATCGGTAGCGCATTGCGATCCCCTGTTGGACCTAAGAAACGTGAGGACACCGGCCACCACCCCGCGACTGTGACTTCGCAAGCAGGTAGCGGGCCCATGCCTGGGTATGGCACCTGACGGCGCTGGTTTCACGGTGAGCAAGAGAATGAAGCGTGTGTTCCCGGCCAAGCTGTTCGCCGTGACCGTGTAGGGCGCGAGACCGCTCGCTTCGGTCGGTGTACCTGAGAGGATCCCGCTGCTGCTATCGAGCAGGATGCCTCGGGGCAGAGTTGGAGAAACGGCATAGTGATCGGCCGCTCCGGAGATGCTTGGGCTCAATGGCGCGAGCGCCACCCCCACGGTCGCGGTAACTGGACTCGTGTAGGAGAGGCCGTGCGGCGGCTCGGTCACGCTCAGCACCAGGGGATACGTGACGCGAACCCCCGCACCCGTGGCACTCACCACGAAGGTCTCCGGACCGCTGGCCGTCCTCGGCGTACCCGATATGACCCCGCTCCGCTCATCGATCGACAGGCCTGCCGGCAACGCGGGGCTGACTCGGTACTGGCCGAGAGTCCCCGAGACCACGGGAGTCAGTACGATCGCCTCGCCAATCACAGCCGGAAAAGGCATTGACCCGTTATAGGCGAGCTTCGGCGTCGCCAACGAAGCCCGCCCGCCGTCGCCGCACGCGACCCCGAGTAAGACCAGCGCAGCCGCAGATCCGAAAAGGCGCAACATCCGATCCCCTTGTGGCCGCTCGCCCGCGGGGATCATTTGTGACTCAAGATGCCTTTTGATGCATGAACGCGGCGCGAAGGCGGCGTCCTGTTTTCCCGAAGTTTTCAGGAAGGCGCCTGCAACCGTGCTCCGGTGCACCCGAACCGCCCTTCTTATGGGGTCGAATCCGGGTTCAGGACTCCCGACGCCTCAGGGGGCAACCCTCACCGACTATGACTATGCTGCCCCTGTGCATTCGCACCGGCCGGATCTTTGCGCCTCGGAACGTCCCCGTGTCGGCGCAATGCTTCGAGCTGACTGCGCTCCGCGTCGACATAGCGCCGCACGTCGCCCGCAATAACCTGAAATCGCGTGTCGCCATGGAGCGGCAACCACAACGGATCGTGATTCAGGGTATACCACCAATAGGCGTAGGACCCCGAACGGAATGATTCGGCCAGCTCCGCGAGCGCCGCGTCCGGTTTGCCGTCGAGCAACAGCACCCGAGCGCGGAGGCGGCGCAAACCGCCAAGATACTTCGCCCCGTTGGCATCGTTCCACGATGCCGCGGCACGCCGCAAGGCAATTGCTTGTTGCGGTTGGCCGGAGGCCGCCAGGAGTTCCGAGAGATAGACGGCAGCGCTGTCATTGCATACCTCCAGGTGCTGCGCTGGAGCGCCGCCCAGAAAGAACTTCTGTTTGATGAACGCAATCGCGCGGTCGAACTCTGCCGTCCGCAACGCGTAGTCGCGCAGTGCTTCGCCCTGCCAGAGCTCGCAGTAGTCGCTGTCGCTGCTCCACCCCGTCTCATCGTATGCCGAGAGTCCCGCACGTCGCCAATCGCCTTCGTACATCGCCTGCAGTCCCACTTCGCGCGGGCTTGGCGCCGTCCCCGCGACTAAGGCGCGTGCCGCCTGCGCGTCGCCCAGGTCGAGATAAACCGCCATGGCCGCGTGACGCAACCACAAATTCTCGGGATCGAGCGCGATACCGTGCTCCATGATCTGGATGGCTTCGGCCAGCTTGCCGTCGATCAACCAACGGAGCCTCCCATAGCGCTGCAGCGCCGGAACAAAGTTCGGATCGAGTTCGAGCACCTGCAGGTTTTTTTGTTCTGAGATCTTGACGCCGCTATCGTCGAGACTGAACTCGGCATCTGTGAAACGCGCGCTCGGCGACATCGGATCGACCCACAAGGCGCGCTTCAGAACCCACCTACCTTCGTCTGGTCGTTCTAGGATCCACCTGAGAAACTCGGCGTAAGCGACCAGTCCGCGCCCGTTGCTGGGATCAAGTGAGGCGCCCTGGCGAAAATCGCTCTCCCGCGCAGTCGTCGACGCGTTACCCGAAGGCGCGCGCCCTGCAATGGTCGGCTCGTTGGCCCACATCGCGCGCGCAAAGAGTGCGGCCCCCGACTTGGGATCCAGTTCAAGCGCCCGATCGACCAGATGGCGGTAGCGCTCCCTGGCCAGCGTCAAGTCTTCCCGGCGTTGATCGGCCGCTTGCATCCTCGCGTCGTACAATGACGCGTAAGCGGACGCAAAATTGGCGTCCAATGCGATCGCCTTCTCAAGATACGGCACCGCGGCTTCCGACTCGGCGACCGTGAAGCGACCCAGCAACGCACGACCCTGCAAGAAAGCGAGATAAGCCTCCAGATTCGCGCTGCGCTCGCCGGCTGGGAGTTTGGGTTCGGGCTCCCCCAGGCGCACCGATAGCGCACCCGCGAGTTGGTCGGCGATCTCATCCTCGATGCTGAAGATGTCGTGCAGACCGCGATCGAAATGTGCCGACCAGACCATGGTGCCCGAGGCACTATCCACGAGGTGCACCGCCACGCGCAGTTGATCCGCCTCGCGCTGTACGCTGCCGCCGATCAGATACCCGGAATTGAGGCGCCGGCCGATCTCGCGCGAGTCGATGCTCTTGGTGGGGAGCGCGAACGAAGAGTTGCGCGCGATGACGGAGAGCCCATCAATGCGAGACAAGCGGTTGAGAATCATTTCCGGGAGGCCGAGCGCCAGATAGGCGTCTGCAGGATCGGCGCTGATGCTGTCGAAGGGCAGTACGGCGACTGTCCGCGAGAGTGTTCCAATGGCTGCGGTGGTCGTCGCGTGAGGGGGAATGGCCCCTTCAGTCTGATGCCGTGCGGCCCATCGAACACCAATGGCGGCGGCGATGAGCACTCCTGCCGTGAGGACGGACAATGCCGCCCAGCGTTGCGCTCGCGACCGTGACGTCGGTAATTCCGGTGGGTGCATCCCGACAGGGATTGGGGAAACGGGCAACTCGGCGGCGCGTGGGGAACCCTCCGGTATTGGAGTCGGCAAACTCGGTAGAGGCGCTCCCTCGGTGGCCCGAGAGACCGAGGCGATCAGCCGATAGCCCCGGCTGCGTACCCCGGTAATGTACCGGGGCTCGCGAGCGTCATCGCCGAGCGCCTCGCGGAGCAGATTGACGCGCTTGCTCACCGTCTCCGGGCTGACAACAAGGCCAGGCCAAACCTGTGTCATCAAAGACTCGTTGCTGAGCACATTTGGCGCAGCGCGAACTAGGGCCACAAGAAGTTGGAACGACAGATTCGGCAAGCCGAGGTCGCTTCCCGCGCGAGTGACGCGTTGCTGCCCGACATCGAGGTACAGGTCGCCGACAATGAAAGTGCCAGATCTGGTTTCGGGCGAGTCGGCTGCTGACATATTCTTTATCGGTCTGAGTAGGCGCTCTTCACGGGCTTGGCGGTGCGAAGAGTCTTTGCTTGGATACCCGTGTGAACGCGTTGATCGTGAAAAGTCGCGCTCACCTCACCTCGCGCTCTGTGCTCTCTCATCTCTCGAACGCCGACGAGATGAGATCGCCGGATAGGATTCTTACCCCCTAGCGCACGACTTTAACAGCAGACTGCTTCGCGAGTCTCCGTGGAGCGCCCGCAGACGACCGAAGACAATGAATCGATGAGCTATCAGGGTTCCCTGACAAGCAGATCCACCTCACGGTCTTCGATGGACCTCGGTAGACATGGACTTAAAAGTTACCCCTAAGCTACCCTCGAGGCTATCGGGAGCCACGTGCAGCGTCATACCGACGGGCAGCGCAGTCAGCTCGAAGAACTGCGGCGTCTCGGAAATGTACCCGACGCGCGAGGACTCGAAGATTCCGGGGGGAACCAAGAACTAAATGAGAAAGGGGGCAATCGGCGTCCGAGCCGCCCGGGTCGGGCTGTTCGTGAGCGTCTCCTGTATGGTCGTGGCGCGCGGCGCGGCGACAGAGTCGCCTGCGAGCATTCAGGAGTCGGCCGATCTCGAAGAAGTCGTGGTGACGGGAAGTCACATCCGCGGCATAGATGCCGCCGGTTCCAAGCTGACCGTGATCACTCGCGAGCAGATCGATGCCAGTGGCTACGAGCGCATCGAGGACGTGCTGGCGACCGTGACGCAGAATTTCAATCGCGTCAATTCCGCTGTTCGCGACGGCAACGATTCCTTCAACTACTTTGACCGCGGAGCTGAGGTGCAATTGCGCGGCCTGGGTGTCGGCACCACTCTGGTGTTGGTGAACGGCCAGCGGCAGGGGGAGGACGGCTACCAGGGATCGTCCACGGATGTCTCGAGCATTCCGGGCTCGGCAGTCGAGCGCATTGAGATCCTGCCCGAGGGCTCTTCGGCGCTCTATGGGTCGGATGCCATCGGTGGCGTGGTGAACATCATCCTGCGCAAGGACTTCGACGGCTTCGAAGCACGCGTGCGCGGGGCTACCGCGGACGGCGATGCCAACGAAGGTACCCTTGCCGGCCTGTGGGGTCACAGCGGCTCCTGGGGACATGTGTTGCTCGGCCTGCAATATGACGACAGCCGCGCTCTGGCCTGCAGTGCCAGAGCCTATTGCGCCACCGGTGGCGACTTGCGCGGTTTTGGCGGCAGTGACCTGCGCGCCGTCGGCGGCAACCCGGGCACTATCGTCGACCCCAACACCGGGTTGCCGAAGGCGGCGATACCGCGCGGGCAGGATGGGACGAACCTGACCGCTGCCGACCTTGTACTGGGCGCCGTCAACTACTCGAATGGTAGTCTCGACAACGACATCCTGCCCAAGCAGCTCATGCGCAGTGCTTTCCTCAGCGCCGCCTACAACCTGACAAGCCGCTGGGAGCTATCGGTCGACGGCCGCTTCTCCGAGCGCGAGTTCGACACTACGTATCCGCAGCCGCCGGACAGCTATACGGTACCGGCCGCGAATGCGTTCAACCATCTGGGCGGGCAGGTGACGGAGGCCTACGACATCACGCCCGATGTGGGACCGATCAGCGACACCGGACGGACCGAGACCTCGTTCATGTCGGCGGACCTGAAGGGCCTCATTTCGCGCGAGTGGCAGCTGCGCCTGTCCATGGCCTACTCGAAATCGCTCACGGATTTCTTCGAGTACAATCTGCTCAACAGGGGTGCCGTTGACGCCGCCCTCGGAAGCTCCGACCCTGCCACGGCGCTCAACATCTTCGGCGACGGCTCGCATACCAACCCCGCGACGCTTGCGGCGTTGCGCGCGCAAAGCGGCACCTATCACGCATTGAATGTATTCACCACCACGCTGGCGAGCGTCATCGCCGATGGGCCGTTAATCACTGGGCCGGCGGGACCCCTCCGCGTGGCGGTGGGTGGCGACTTTCGCCGGGAACATTCCACTGGACTCAACATCGCCGACGGCCCCGAGAATCGTGGCAGGGGCGTCTGGGCCGGGTTCGTCGAGCTCGCAGTGCCGCTCGTAGCTGCGCCCGCGGGCACAATGGCGGATCGCCTGGATCTGTCGCTCGCCGGTCGCTATGACCACTACAGCGATGTCGGCGGCAGCTTCAATCCCAAGCTGGGCCTGAGTTGGCACCCAACCCGCGCCCTCGGCCTGCGCGGCAACTGGGGCACGTCATTCCGAGCGCCGCCGTTCCTGTGGTCCAACCCCGACCAAATGGGTGATGCGAGGGTCGCGTACGTCACAGACCCGAAGTCTCAGTCTCCGACCGGCTCACTTGCGCTGCTACTCTACGGTCCAACCCCAGATATGAAGCCGGAGACCTCGACCGCCTGGTCCGTCGGCGCTGACATTATGCCGCGCGTGACACCCGGCCTCTCGCTGTCGGTGAGCTACTTCAACGTCGACTACAAGGGCAAAATCCGTAATGTAGGCCCCCTATCGGTGGACTTTCTCACCCAGGAGGCGCAACTCGCCTCGCTGATCACACGCAACCCCACGCCGGCGCAGCTCGCGGCCACTTGCAAGGGCATCGCCCGATTCGTTTCCACTAGCATCGGCGATTGCAGCGACCCGATCACCGTTATCATCGACGCGCGGTTTCGCAACCTGGCCAGGACCAGGACCAGTGGCGTGGATCTCGCCGCCGACTATGCGCTCGACACACGGCAAGGCAAGTGGGCGTTCGGTCTCCAGGGCACCTACGTCTTAAACTTCGACCAACAAATCACGAACACGGCGCCGGTCTACGACTACGTCGATACGGTCGGCTACCCTTTGAAGCTGCGATTGGCGGCGCATCTGTCATGGTCCTACAGGTACTGGACCGTCCTGACGACCGTCAACCACACCGGCGCCTACCAGGATCCGGGCTCCGTGCCAGGGCGGCGCGTCGATTCGTGGACGACGGTCGACCTGAACCTCGGTTACCGCATCGACGGCGGGCGGGGCTGGATGGCTCACACCCAATGCAATCTCGGCATGAACAACCTCTTCGATCAGGCCACTCCCTTCGTCAATCAATACGACCTGATGAGTGGCAATTTCGGCTATGACGCGGCCAATGGCTCGCTGCTCGGGAGACAGGTCAGCCTACAGTTCGTGAAGCGTTGGGGGGATGACCGGGGACTCCCCTCCCCTTGAGAGGGCCTCGGCCGGAGTTTTCCGCCCTTTCAGCATTAATCCAGGCCGCATCCCGGTCGCAGTCGTTCGACGTAGCCGCCGCGGGTGCCGACGCCGTTCCTGAAATCTTCACGGAAACGGGAACCAAGCTTCCCGAGAAGTTCATGCACACCGAAGCTCGCTAGGCGACAACTGGCCCCCGGCGGTAGACCGCCGCAGAGGGGACAGTCATGCGGCATCTGAGCAGTTTCGTCATTGGCTTGACGCTAATCGTATCGGCTTGCGGTGGCGACGGGGGTCCAGGGCCACCGACGATCACTGCCAGCTCACCGCCGGCCGGTGCAACGGGGATTGCTTACCCGGGCTACACGTTCACGGTCGCGAGCGGTGGTGCTCCGCCGTTCACGTGGTCCGAAACCGGCGCGTTGCCGCCGGGACTCGCCCTGAGCTCGGCGGGGCAACTCACCGGAACTCCCGTGAGCGCCGGTAGCTACGCGTTCACGGTCAGGGTCACCGACTCCTCGACTCCAACGCTCACCGGAACCCTACGCGTCAGCCTCAAGATCGATGCAGTCATGGTTAGTCCGGGGCAAATGCCTCCCGCGGGTGTGCACGGCACGCCGTATGAGTTCACGTTCACCGCCACGGGCGGTAATTTGCCGCTCAGCTGGACGATCACGGCCGGGACATTGCCACCGGGCCTCACGCTCAATTCCAGCGGCACGCTCAGCGGCACGCCGACGGCCGCCCGCTCGACACCGTTCGCATTCACGGTGACCGTCACCGATAGCAGCACGCCGAAGCCGGCAGCGAACTCGGTCGCCTATGCGATTACCATCAGCGAACCCCCACCACCATCCATCAACGACACGCCGCCACCCACAGCGACGGTGGGCTTGCCGTACAGCTTCGCATTTACGGCGGGCGACGGACTCGCGCCGCTCGTCTGGACCCCGCCAACAGCACCAATGGCGGGCTTGACCGTCAGCTCCGACGGTATTTTGAGTGGAACACCATTAACGGCGGGCATCTTTCCCATCACTCTGACAGTCAAGGACGCACTGAATCAGAGTTCGCCGGCCACGCCCTTCACGGTTCGTGTCGCGATGGCCCGGCCTGCGTCGGCGTTCACGCAGACGGGGAGCATGATCGTGGCTCGCACTGCTCACACGGCGACACTGCTGCTCGACGGGCGCGTGCTGATCGCCGGCGGCGGGGTGGCATTCGCGGAGTTGTATGACGCGACGAGTCGCACGTTCACCGCCACCGGCAGCATGACGATCGCCCAGGACACGCGCAGCGCCACGCTGCTCGCAAATTCGACGTTGCCGAACTACGGGAAGGTCCTGCTGAGCGGCGGCGGGGATTTGATCGCAGAACTCTATGATCCGAAGGCCGGCACGTTCACAGCGATGGGCAGCATGCTCGCGCCACATCTTGGGCAGACCGCGACGCTGTTGCAGAACGGGCAGGTACTGGTCGCTGGAGGTGAAACGGCAAGTGCGGAACTCTTCAACCCCTCTACCGGTACGTTCACGGCGACCGGCAGCATGACGATCTCGCGCAGTGCCCATACGGCGACTTTGCTGCCCGACGGGCGCGTGCTGATCACTGGGGGCGTGCAGGACTTCGGGACGGGCGGCACGGTGCCGATTCCCTCAGGTCCCGGGGTCGCTTCCGCAGAACTCTACGATCCCATGAGTGGCAGGTTCACCTCGACCGGCAGTATGAGCGAGGGACGCTCCGGGCATACCGCGACGTTGCTGATCGACGGAACCGTCCTGGTCACCGGAACGGACAACACGGCCGAGTTATTCAGCCCCGGAACCGGGACCTTCTCAGTGGTTGGCGGGCTGCCGACCGGAATCGGATCCACAGCGACATGGCGTAACGACGGCACGGTCCTCGTCGCGGGCGGCCTCGTTGTCGCGGGCGGCCGTAATTGGACTTCTCTCGCTACGGCGAATCTCTTCGCTCCCGAGAGTGAAGGCTTCGTGCCGACAGGTTCGCTCATCACGGCACGCGACGGACATACCGCGACGCTACTGGTCGATGGCACGGTGCTCATTACGGGCGGAACCCATCACGCGCGCAGCTGCCACCCTGGAGGCCCTTGTAACGGCTCAAACACCGTGCTTTCGTCGGCTGAACTGTTCAAGTAGCCGAGTCCATCATCGCGGTCTCTCTCTCTTCGCAGGGCGCACGTTGTCAAGTGTAATTCGCATTGGGGGCAGGATAGCGAAGTGTCCGCGCTTGCAGCAGAAGCGGCTCTCATCATGGCATGCCGCTCCGCAAGATCGCCTCTGCCCTCGATCACCGCCCGCCCCTCTGCGGCTGAGAAGGCACGCTTTGTGAGGCTCGCGGATGCCGCCGGCATGTCGGAGTCGGCGCTGGCGCTCGTGGCGATTCGCGCAGTGCTAGACCCGGACGGTCAGACGTCCCAGGAGGCGGTCGTCGCAGCTGAACGTGAAGCATCGACCGATCGGATCACCATCCGCTTGCGTCCGGGGGATGGGGGCGGCGATTGCGCGGCGGGCGGCGCAGCGGGGGATGAAGGCCTCGACCTACCTGGCGGCGCTGGCTCGGGCGCACCTCCGGGCAAATCCTCCCCTCCCCGCCTCCGAGCTCGCGGCGCTAAAGCAAAGCATCATCGTGCTGGCGGCGCTCGGCCGCGTACTCGTTGAGACGTCTCGCAACCCCGCCTTGGTTGGCACTGAGAGGGAGGACCTCCGGCAACAACTGAGCCGCACGCGAGCCGCCGTAGAGGCGCTGGAACGACACACGCACAACCTGGCGCGTGCCGCCCTTATCAGCTGGGAGACGCGCAATGAGTAAGGTAGGGGTTCGCGTGAGCCGTCACGAGGATCCCTTTCTGGAGATCTTGAGCCACGGCCGCTCGGGTCCTCAGAGGCGGGACCGATTCACGCCGGGGCAGATTGCCCAGATCGCGCGAACGGTAAGACGGGCTCCGGAGGTCATGGTGAAGGTCACCGGCGGCGGACGCAGTACCGGTGCGGTCGCGGCGCACTTCTCTTACATCAGCGGTAAGGGAAGGATCGACATCGAGACGGAAGAAGGGCAGCGAATCGACAAGGAGGGGCAGAAAGACTTCCTCAAGGGCTGGCATCTCGAGCTGACGCCCGGACAGTACCGCAAAGGAAGCGATGACCAGCATGCTCCCCGCCCGCTAAAGCTGGCGCACAACATCGTGCTTTCGATGCCCAGGCCCACTCCGCCCGACAAGGTGCTTGCGGCGGCCAGGGTCTTCGCCCGCGAACACTTCGGCGCGAAGCACCAATACGCCATGGCGCTGCACACGCATCAGGAACACCCCCCATGTGCATCTGGTCGTCAAAGCGGAAGGCCGGGACGGGCTGCGGCTGCATATCGACAAGGCCATGCTGCGGGAGTGGCGCGAGCACTTTGCAGAACTGATGCGGGCGCAAGGTGTTCCCGCTAACGCCACTGCGCGTGTGGTGCGCGGCCGAACCAAGAGCAGGCTCAAAGAGGCGAGCTACCAGGCGATGCGCCGCGGACGCTCTGACCGCTTGCGCGCGAGAGTCCACGATGTCGCCCGAGAACTCAAAAGTGCGATGACTATTAATGACCCAGCACGTGCCAAGCTGCTGGCGATCCGGCAAGCCGTTGTCGATGGCTGGATCAAAGTGGCCGCTGCGCTGGACGCTCAGGGGGAGATCGTGCTCGCCGGCGACGTGCGCTACTTTGCCAAGCAGCTGCCGCCCGTGATGACGGACCGGGAACGGCTCGCCGCAGATCTCATGCGCTTCGTGAACCAGCGGCGAACCGCACGGACGCCGTCGGACAAGTCTACGCGCGGCCGCGGTATCGAATTTACACGATGAGGCACACAGACCCCTCGCCCCCGCCGAGCCCGTGGCGGCGTTGACGCATGGTGCACCCCCGGCTTCGGCTCGCACACGACTCCCGAAGCGCTCAACGCACGACCAGCACCGGACAGCCTGCAGCCTCGATGACCTTGATGACCGTCGAACCCCTGAACCCACGCTCCATCAGCGTGCGACGTCGGTGCCCCACGACGATGAGATCTGCATCGACCTCCGCGGCGTGCGTCAAGATCTGCCCGAATGGGCGGCCGACCTTGGTGAGAAACCTAACCGTGAAGCTCTCGCCTCGGGTGACGTGACGCAGCCGGCGGAGCCCCTCTTTCGCTTTGACGGCGCCCTCTTCAAGAGCCGCCGTCAATTCAGCGCCCTCCGCGAGGGCGGGAGGCGAAATGACCCACACGACATCGAGCGCGGCATCGAATCGCTGGGCAAGCAGGCGCGCGTACTCGAACGCGTGGTCCGATTCTTCAGAGGCGTCGTATGCCAACACGATGTGCCTAATCGCGTTACGCTCGTTCACACTGCGCTCCCCGGACAAGCGCCCCGCGCGCGGCGCCCGCGAACGTTATGATTACCCGGCCCCCGAGATGAGCGTTTCTCGCCTGAGAAGCTGACAACTCACCGTGCACCCCAGCGTCCACCAATTGCGGGCGGATATTTTCGAGCGCGTAGGTCGCGGCCAGCATCTGCTCCTCTACGGTCCGCGCGGGAGCGGCAAGTCGAGGCTCGTAACGCAGTTGCACGACCGGTTTCTGCGGTCGAACATTCCGTGCGCGATTGCACACTCGACCTGCTGTCTCGATGACATCACCCGAGCGTTGCAGAACGCCTACCCCGACGTAAACATCGAGAGCGTGAACCGCCGGACGGCGCGCTACCGGCTCTGGAGCGCGGCGGATCGAAGGCGCTGTGTGCTGCTGCTGGATCATTTCTCAAAGGCCAACCCGGCGATGGTGGGCTTCTTGCGGCGTCTGCGTGGCGGCATTGCAGGAGTGTTGTTCGTGGTCGATGTCGACGTCGAGCGCGAACGAATGCGTATGCGCAAGCGAGCGAAAAGCCTCGCCCTCTCCGTTCGCATGCCGCTCGCCTCGATTGCTCAATTGCGGGCGTTGCTTCATTCGAAGTGCGCTGAGAACGGCCGCTCGGTCGAATTGGAGGACGAGCAGCTGCTTCTGCGCACCGCCCAGGGCCGTCCTGGATGGATCGCTCTTTGCACGGAACTCATGTCCGATGCCCGTTATTGGCACAGGGGACATCTATACGCCAGTCTGCTGTGCACCGACACCGAGATCAGCCTGCGCCAGGGTGAGCTGAAATTGCTCGCACCCGAGGGCTGGAGTCCGGCATCTGGTCGACCATGGACGAGCCCGCTCACGGATTACGATGAGGAGGGGTTCTGGAAGCGAACGGGCCGAGCACCAACGCGGTAACCCTATTAGAATCCCGTCGATCACCGGCATGTGACGGCGCGAACGCCAGCAGTAACAGGTCGAGCTCATGCAGGGTTCGTTCTTACGGTTCTACGTCCACCAGGATCACCGTCACCACGGACGGTTGGTGTGGGAGTGGCTCCTGGAGCAAGCCAACAAGCGAGGCGTCCGGGGCGGCTCTGCCTTCCGGGCGATGGCCGGGTTCGGTCGCCACCACGTGTTGCACGAGAGCAAGTTGTTCGAGCCCCAGGGGGCACTGACGGTAGAGGTTGAATTCATCGTCACGGATCAGGAAGCGCAGGATCTCCTCTCGTTCCTTCATCAGCACGAGGTGCGCTTGTTCTACGCCCAGATTCCGGCAGTGTTTGGCATCCTCCATCCGGACCGCTCCGACCCTGCAGACTGAGCTCATGGCGGGCTGACCGGAACGCGCTGTTGCTGCAGGCGCGGCACCGAGTTGCCGAATCGCTCGGTCCTCCGTATATTCCGTCCGGGGAGATGGCATTCCTCCCGCAAAAGAACCGCCGCAGAGGCTGATGATGCCTACGTGAGGCGCCCGATGAGGGTTAGCTCCGTAGGTTTTTTTATGCCTGTTGCGGTACGAATGAGAACAGGAAATGCTGGAGTGCGAGACCGATGAGCGCGCGCATCGGTTTCAATCTCCTCCAGGTGCTCGTCGTTCTGGCATTCGCGCCGCTCGTATCGGGCGTCACCTCGCGGCTCAAGGAAATGGTGCAGTCCAAGCGCGGACCGAGCATCTTCCAGCCCTACCGCGACCTGTGGAAGCTGTTCCACAAGGACGAGATCGTCTCCCAGGACAGCTCCTGGATCTTCCGCTTCACGCCTTACATCGTGTTCGTCGCGCCGATCCTCGTGGCGCTGCTGATCCCGGTCTTGACCAGCTATCCGCTTTTCTTTGCATTCATGGGTGACATGCTGGGCGGCGGCTTCGTACTCGCGCTGGCCGGATTCTTCGCCACCCTCGCTGCGGTGGACAGCGCCAATCCCTACGGACCGATGGGTGCCAGCCGCACCCGCATGGTCGGCTTCCTCGCCGAGCCGGTTTTCATGATCGTGTTCTTCACGGTGTCCTTCGTCGCCGGCTCGACGATTCCCTACATCGTGCAGCAGAAGTGGGTGACCCCGCTCGCTAATTTCTTCGCGCCATCCCACGTCCTGCTCGTGCTGGCTTTCATCATGCTGATCCTCGCTGAAGGCGGCCGCATCCCGGTGGACAACCCGACTGGACATTTCGAGCTGGCGATGATCGACGAATCGAAGTCGCTGGAATATTCGGGGCGAGGTTTCGCCCTGATGAAATGGGGCGGGCAGATGAAGTTCTTTGTGCTGCTGTGCATCTTCCTCAACGTGCTGGTGACCCCGTGGGGACTGGCGGCGCAGCAGAGCTTGGGCGCAGTGCTGCTCGCCATACCGCTGGTGCTCTTCAAGATCTTCTGCTTCGTGCTGCTGCTGGTCGTCATCGAGTCATCGCTCGCAAAGCTCCGGCTGTTCCGCATCGTTGAATTCCTCGGCGCGGCGTTCATCACTTCGGTTGCCGCGATGATCGCCCAGGTTTTCGCGGCCTGACCGTGGGATGAGTACGACCATGCAGCCACTCCTCGAGAACCTGAACGCACTCGCCGCCGGGCTCTTCCTGCTCACCGCCTTCGGCATCGTGGCCATGCGGCAGGCGCGAGCCTGCCTGCATCTGTTTATCGCGCAGTCGCTGCTGCTCGCAGCATCCGCCGCGCTGCTCGCCCTGCGGTTCCACTCGCCGCACCTGTTCGGCGTCGCGCTGGTGAATTTAATCACCAAGCCGGTGATCGTCCCGTGGCTGCTGCGCAGGACCGCGCCGGCGGAGATCTACACGCGCCGCGAGATCGACCAGGTGCTGAACATCCCCACTGCGCTCTCGATCGCGCTGGCGCTCGCGATCGGCGCCTACTTCCTGGGCATTCCGTTGATGCAGGCGCTTCCCCCCGAGTATCGCGGACCAAATGTTCCGATCGGCATCGCCGGGCTTTTCCTTGGCGCCTTTACCCTCACCGTTCGCCGCGAGGCGCTGCCGTTGCTACTGGGGCTCCTGGCGATGGAGAACGGTGCGTTTCTCGCCGGCATCTCGGTCGCGCGCGATCTGCCCGTGCTGGTCGAGTTGGCCATCGCCACCGACGGCCTGATCATCGTGTTCATCGTGGGCGTCCTGGTGCGGGCGGTCGAACAACACGTCGGCACTACGGCGGTCGGGGAATTGGCCAGCCTCAAGGAAGCGGCGGCGCAAGCGGAAGGCGATGTGACCCCATGAACGTCGTCGTCATCCTCATGCCCCCGTTGGTCGCCGCCGCTCTGGCGGGCATTCCCTCCGGGAGGCGTTGGTGGACGCCGGGCGTGACGCTGCTCTCGTGCCTCCTCGTGCTGGTCCTCGCCGCGCGGCTGGCATGGCGCATCGCGGCGGGCGGCTCGGTGGCCGCCGGGCTCGGGCCCGGCTGGTCGAACTGGGTCATGGTCGACGGCCTGAGCGCCCTCATCCTGCTGCTGATCGCGGTGGTCGCGACCACGGCGGCTATCTTCTCCGTCGGCTACATGGCGCACGGCGAGCGGACGCCGCGAAGGCTGCGGCTGTATTACGCCAATTACAACCTGTTCGTCTTCTCGATGTTGGCCATTCCGCTGCTCACGGAGCCTACACTGGTGTGGATCGTGGTCGAGCTGACGACGCTATGCTCGGCGCTCCTCGTCTCCTTCGAGAACACTCATGAGGCGCTCGAGGCCGCATGGAAGTATGTGGTCCTGTCGCTGATGGGTGCGGGCTTCGCGCTGTTCGGGTTCCTGTTGCTGTTCGCGGCCATGCACGCTGGCGGTGCCGGGCCATATACGTGGACGGGACTGATCGCCGCGGCACCGACGATGCCGCCGCTCGTCGCGCAGACCGCATTCCTCGTCATCCTGATAGGCCTCGGGACCAAGGTCGGCCTCGTGCCGATGCACACCTGGCTCCCCGATGCGCACAGTCAGGCGCCCTCCCCGGTGTGCGCGTTGCTCTCGGGCATCGAGACCACCACCATCCTCTATGTCATCCTGCGGCTCTTTCCCGTGATGCAGGGCGTACCGGGGGCTCACGCCGAAACGTGGGCGCTCGTCCTCGGGCTGATTTCAGTCGGCACGGCGGCTCTGCTGCTGCTGCAGGTGACCGACTACAAGCGGCTGTTTGCCTTCTCCACGGTCGAGCACATGGGAATCATCCTCACGGCGGTCGGACTCGGCACATCCGCTTCCTATGGCGCGATGCAGCAGATCGTCACTCATTCCGTGACCAAGTCATTCTGCTTCTTTGCCGCCGGAGCGACGCTCCTTGCCGTCGGTACGCGCCAGATCGGCTCCGTGCGAGGGTTGATCCGCCGCGCGCCCGCCGCCGGCGCCGCGCTGCTTCTCGCGGGTCTCGCGATCACCGGGGCGCCGCCGCTTGCGGTCTTCCTGAGCGAGTTCGCGATCCTGCGTGCCGGGCTCGTGCAGCGCCAGTACCTGGTGACCAGCCTCCTCGCCCTGTTCATCGTCATCGCCTTCTTCGGCGTCATGCTGCACGTGAACCGGATGGTCTTCGGCGCGGCGGCAGGCGGGCAGGCGGAAGAGGATCCGCCGGACGAGACCGCCGCGTTGCGATTCCGCCTGCCGTTGAGCTGCGCCATCGCGCTGCTCCTTGCCGCTATCCCCGTGATCGTACTGGGCGTCTACATTCCCCCGCCTCTTGACGAGTTGCTGAAGCAGGCGGCTGCGGCGCTCAGCAGGTGAGATCGCCGTGAACTACACCGGGCTACTTGACTGGATCGAGCGAACCTTTTCGGGTCGGGTGCGGTGCCGACTCGATGCTGCGCGGCGGGTGAGCGAGGTGGACTGCGACCGCGCCGTGCTTGCCGAGGTTTGCCGCCGTCTCTTCCACGAGTTGGATTTTGCCTTCGCGGGCCTGATCGTCGAGGAGCATCCGGAGACGTGGGGTCTGCGTTACGTGTTCTCCGGCGGACCCGACGTGGGCTGGGTCCACGTGCGGGTGGAGGCGCCGATCGAGGAGAAGCTCTTCCCCAGCATCGTCATCGAATCGAAGATTCTGGCAGCGGACTGGCACGAGCGGGAGGCCGAAGATCTCTTCGGCGTGCGCTTCGAGGGCCACCCGCGCTTAGGCGACTTCGTGCTGCACGACGACGCCTGGCAGGAGGCCGTCGAACCGATGCGGCATCGCTTCGACGCACAGGCTGCGATGTGCGACCGTAAGCCGCGCGCCGACTGGCGGCCGCGGCGCGTCGTGCAGGAATCAGGGGCGTTCATGATGCCGATCGGCCCGAAGTTCTCCGGGGTAACCGAATCGGTCCATTTCCAGCTCGAAACCGTGGGCGAGGACGTGATCCGCTCGTGGACGCGGCTCTTTTACAAGTGGCGGGCGATCGAGAAGCTCGCCGAAGGCAAGCTCGCCGATGAGGCGTTGTTAATTGCGGAACGGTTCGCCGCGACGACCGCGTTCGCGCACGGCCTTGCCTTCTGCCAGGCCGTCGAGTCGATTGGCGGCACCGCGGTGCCCCGGCGCGCGGGCCTGCTGCGGGTGTTCTTGGCCGAACTGGAGAGACTGCGGCATCACGCCGGCGCGATCCAGGAGATCTGTGAATCCACGGCGCTCGCGGTTGCCAACAGTCAGGCGGGATTGCTGGAGGAGGACTTGCTGCGGGTCTCGGGCGAGCTCACCGGCCATCGCTATCTCTTCGGCTTGCTCGCGCCGGGAGGACTCCTCACCGACCTCCCGACCGAGGCCTGTGAGCGGGCATTGCGACGCGCGAAGGCTATCCTCGCGCGAGTCGATGAGCTCGAACGGCAACTGACCGTCTCCAGCAGCTTCCTCGACCGGATCGAGGAGGTCGGAGTCATCTGGCCGGGAACCGCCAGGGCCTACAGCCTGGTCGGTCCGGTCGCGCGCGCCTCGGCACTGGGCCGCGACCTGCGGCGCGTGCAACCCTACTCGGGTTACGAGGCGTTCCAGTTTGACGTGCCGACCGAGCAGGAGGGCGACGGCTACGCCCGCCTGCGCGTGCTGTTCGCGGAAGCGCGACAGTCGGTACGCATCATGGAACAGTCGGCCGCTGCCCTGGAGGAAGGTGAGGTGTACCGACCGGCGGCGCTCGTCGCGGGTGCCGCGCTCGGTTGGACCGAGGCACCGCGCGGCGCAACCCTTCATTGGGTGCGCCTGGACAGCCGCGGACACGTGCAGCGGTACCGCGTGGTCACTCCATCCTTCACCAACTGGCACAGCTTCCATCTGGGCGCCGAGAAATTTGCCTTCCAGGACTTCCCCATCATTCTCTCGACTTTCGATCTGTCCGTGGCAGAGAGCGATCGATGAAGAACAGAGCGACGCAACCGGAGGGATCATGAGCGGATGGGTCCTCAAGGGCATCAGCACCGGCATCAAGACGACCGCGTACCCACACCGCTCGGAGTCCGCCGCGGGAGTCACGCCTGGGCTCCCGGTCGGCGGGGAGTTCGGCGCCGAAGCCGCGCGCCTCGCGCAGCGATGTCCCGTGCACGCGCTCGAAGAGGCTCGGGGAGCCGTCTCGGTCAACTACCGGCGCTGCGTTCACTGCTACCGCTGCGTTCGCGGCACCGCGCGGCCCATTGCATGGAAGACCGACTATGAGTGGGCGGGACTAGCCGGCGAAGTCCGCACAGGAGATGCATTCGGCCAGCCCTTCAGCCACTCCATCCATATCCTGGTGGTTGACGCTGGCGATTGCGGCGCCTGCTTGAACGAGGTCAAGCAGCTCAATAACCCCTACTACAACATGCACCGACTCGGATTCTTCATCACGCCGACCCCGCGTCACGCCGATGTCCTCCTCATCGTCGGCGCGCTTACCGACCATATGCGGGTCGCGCTGCGCAAGACCTACGAGGCGATGCCGACACCGAAGCGAGTCGTCGCCGTCGGCGCCTGTGCGCTCTCCGGCGGTGTGTTCGCCGACAGCTTCGTTTGCGCTCAGGGCGCGACGGACCTACTGCCCATCGACGTCGAGGTTCCGGGCAATCCTCCCCCACCGCTCGCGATCCTTCACGGCCTGCTCGTCGCAGTGGGACGCAAATCCCCGGCCTCGCTGGTGTCAGCGCCCCCTTGACCTAGCCCCGCCATGGTAAGTCTGACGCTCATCGTGTCGTGCTTTGCCGCCTGCGGCACTGGCATCGCGCTATCCCTCGTTACCCACTCGAAACGCCAGGGAGCGCTGCTCGCGTGCGCAGGCGGCATTGCGGCGATTGCGGCCGCGGCGGCCGGCGCCGTGACGCTCCTCTCCGGGGACACCTTCAGCCGAGCGCTGTGGCCGTTGCCGGGACTCGCCACGCTGACGTTGCGGCTCGACCCGCTGTCGGCGGTACTCGTGCTGGTGACGGGCCTGGTGCTGCTCCCGAGCGCCATCTACGCGGCCGGAGAACTGCGCGGCGGGTCGATGCCAGGCCGTGAGCGGGCTTTCACGATCATGTCGCTCGCGCTTGCGGCGTCCATTGTCCTGATCCTGATAGCCGGAGACGCGCTGCTCTTCCTCCTGGCCTGGGAGGTCATGTCGATTCTGTGCTACCTGCTGATCGCGAGCGGTCGGGGCGAGCACGACGCGCAGGTGGGATCGGCATACCTGCTGCTCGCAATGGGTGAAGCCGGAACGCTCGCGGCTGCACTCGGGTTCCTGCTGCTCGCCATGAATGCGCCCTCGGTCGAATTCGGTGCGCTGAAATCCACCGCCGCATCCGTCAGTCCGGGCGCCCGCTGGGCGGTGTTTCTACTGACCTTCTTCGGCTTCGGCGTCAAGGCGGGCCTAGTACCGGTGAATTCCTGGCTACAAGGTGCCTATGCCGCCGCGCCGCGCGCGTTCGCTCCCGTACTTGCGGGTGCCACGCTCAATCTGGGCCTCTACGGAATCCTGAGGGTGAACGCCGATCTGCTGCCGGCGAGCGATGTCACGATCGGGCTCGTCGCGCTGGGAATCGGAACCGCCTCGGCGCTCATCGGAATTCTCTATGCAACAACGGACAACGATCTGAAGGTGATGCTGGCGCACAGCTCCATCGAGAACGTCGGCATCATCGTCGCTGGCACGGGCGCCGGGATGGTCTTCATCGCGGCGGGGCATCCGGTCCTCGGGTCGATTGCCTTCGTCGCTGCGCTCTACCACCTGACAAACCACTCGCTCTACAAGACGCTGCTGTTCGTCGGCGTCGGGTCGGTGGAGGCCAGAACTGGCACGCGCGACATGGACCGCCTCGGGGGCCTCGTCAAAGTGATGCCGCTACTCGCGGCGGTCTTCCTGGTCGGCACACTGGCGATCGCCGGCCTGCCGCCGTTGAACGGGTTCGTCAGCGAATGGCTGACGCTTCAGTCCTTGCTGCGAGCGGCGGAGCTCTCCTCCACGGGTGCCAAGATCGTCTTCGCGCTCTGCGGGGCGGCGCTCGCGCTAACGGCTGCGCTGGCAGTGACCTGCTTCGTGAAGGTGTTTGCCCTGACCTTCCTCGGGATGCGCCGGCTTCCTCCCGAGAACAACGTGAGCGAAGCCGGCCGGCCGGCGCTCGCTGCCATGGGGTTGCTGGCGCTGCTGTGCCTGGGCTTCGGCGTCCTACCCACCTATGTAATCGCGCTGCTCGATCCGGTCTCGGTGCAGGTGAGCACCTCGAGTGCTTCCGAGGCGCTGGTGCCGCCGTTCTTTGCTTCCGCAACCGGGCACCGCGGGCTGCCGTCGGCATTCGCAGCGGAGTTCCACGACCTCGGCGCGCAGGTCGGGCAGGCCGTACTGCCGGGGCGGGGACTCGTGGTGCTGCATCGAGGCGGCGAGAGCAATCCCGTGGTGTTCGCGATGTCGAGCTCCTACATGGCGATCGCGCTCATCGTGCTGCTGCTCCTCACCTGGGTGGTGGTGCGGCTATGGCTGACGCGCTCGCGGCGGGTCGCACGCGCCGAACGCTGGGACGGAGGGCTGCGACGATTGCTGCCGGAAATGACTTACACGGCAACGGGATTTTCCAATCCCGTGCGGGTGATATTTGATGCGATCTTCCGTCCGACGACGGTGGAGGACACGCGCGAGACAGTGGCGGAGCACTTCCGCAACGCCATCCGACGGGAGACGGAACGTGTCCATCTGGTCGACCGCCTCGTGTTTCGACCGGTCAGGACGACGACACTCCGATTCGCCCGCCTGCTCGCCGCCATGCATCACGGAAAGATCAATGCTTACGTGACCTACGCGTTTCTGGCCCTGCTGATCGTGCTCGTCCTGCTGCCGAGATCCTGACGCTTTGACCGCGCCGACGCCTCGGCGGGCGAGGAGGCTTCATGGACGCCGATGGATGGCTGCTTGCTGCCGCGTGCGCGCTTTGTGTCGGGGGAGCGCTGGCCGGTTTGATCGTTCCGGACCGCCGCTGCCCGACGCTGCTGGCCTGGACCGGCGCCGCGGCTGCGGCGGCCGCGGCTGCGGCCAGCCTCAGGGTGCTCTGGTCGGGAAGGTCCTTCATCGGCACCCTCTGGACGATCATCCCGCTCGGGCGCCTGTCCATTTCGCTCGATCGACTCTCGGCGATCTTCCTGTTCACCGCTGCGATCGTCGTGATGGCGGTGTCGGTCTTTTCGGCTGCCTACCTGCAGCGCTACGCGGAGCGTTACAGCCTGCGGGCCATGAACGCCTGGTTTCTGCTGCTGTTCGCCTCGATCGTGCTGATCCTGATCGCCGGGGATGCGCTGCTGTTCCTGCTCGCCTGGGAGGCAATGTCGCTTCTCACTTACCTGCTCGTTGCCTTCGAGCACCGGCGCGAGGAAAGCAGTCGCGCGGGGTTCCTGATGCTCGCGATGGGCGAGGCGGGGTTCATCGCGGTCGCCCTGGCCCTGCTTTACCTCGGCGTGAATGCGGGATCTCTGCAGTTTGCGGCGCTGAGAGAGGCGACCGCGAATCTCGGGCCGGTAGCCCGCTGGCTGGTCTTTCTCCTGACGTTCTTCGGCTTCGGCGTCAAGGCGGGCCTGGTGCCGGTCAATACCTGGCTGCCGCGCGCACATCCGGCAGCGCCGGCGAACGTGTCGGCGGTTCTTTCCGCGGTGATCCTCAACCTGGGAATCTATGGGATCGTGCGCGTCAACGTCGACCTCCTGCCCGTCAGCACGCTCGCCGCCGGGCTCGTGGTGCTCGTCGTCGGCACGGTGTCTGCGCTGGTCGGAATTCTCTACGCTGCCGTCGAGAACGATCTGAAAGCGATGCTCGCGCACAGCTCTATCGAGAACATCGGGATCGTGACGGTCGGCCTCGGCGCGGGCCTGGTCTTCGTTGGCTACGGCCGTCAAGACCTCGCCGCCATCGCCTTCGTCGCCGCCTTCTACCACCTGGTCAATCACTCGGTATACAAGGCGCTGCTCTTCATGGGAGCGGGGACCGTGGACGACCGTGCTGGCACACGTGATCTCAATCGCCTCGGCGGCCTGATTCACACCATGCCGCTCACTGCGATCGCGGTGCTGATCGGTACGCTCGCGATCGCAGCGCTGCCTCCCTTCAATGGCTTCGTCAGCGAGTGGCTGACGCTACAGACCCTGCTGAGGTCGGCGGAACTCCCCTCGATACCGGTCAAGATCGTCTTCGCCCTCTGCGGCGCCGGATTGGCGCTGACGGCAGCGCTGGCCGTGACCTGTTTCGTGAAACTGTTCGCGATGGGTTTCCTTGGCGTGTCGCGCTCGGCCGCTGCCGCGCGCGCTACCGAGGCGCACGCCTTGTCCGTGGCGCCGGTGCTGGTACTTGCCGGACTGTGCCTGTTGTTGGGCGCATTGCCGACCTATGTGATTCCAGCGCTCAGTCACGAGCTTCAGCCCTTGACGCGCGCCAGTGCGACCGAGGCGCTGGTTCCACCGTTCTTCGCCTCCGCGGTCGGACATGAGGCGCTGCCGCCGGCCTTCGCGGCGGAGTTCCACGACCTGGGGGCTCAGACAGGGCAAAGCGTGCTGCCGGGACGCGGCCTGGTGGTGCTGCATCGTGGGGGTCAAGCAAACCCGGTGGTATTCGCGATGTCGACCTCCTACATGGCGATCGCGCTCATCGCACTGCTGCTCATGACCTGGGCGGTGCTCCGTCTGTGGCTGACGCGCGCTCGGCAGCTGACGCACGGAGAACGCTGGGACGGTGGCGTGCGGCGCCTGCTGCCGGAGATGACCTACACGGCGACCGGCTTCTCCAATCCGGTGCGGGTGATATTCGATGCGTTCTTCCGGCCTACGACCGTGGAAGACGCGCGCGAAACCGTCGTCGAGCACTTTCGCAACGCCATTCGTCGCGAACATCGGGTAATACACGTCATGGACCGATTTGCGGTCCAGCCGATGGCGAAAGCAGCCCTGGGGTTGGCGCGCAAACTGGCCTCCATGCATCACGGCCTCATCAACGCCTATGTCGCCTACGTGCTGCTGGCGGTGTTGCTCGCCTTGGTAGTGGGACTCCTGTGACCATTCCCGAGGGCACCGACGATCGTCAATTTCCGATCATGGCGATCCGAGCGGCTTGCGGTCGCCCCTGGCTAACGCCCCTTTGACACTCGGGCGTTCTTTGCGGCCTTAAGGACGGTGCTGAGAGCTTCGTTGACCGCTTCGCTGGTCGGAAACGCGCTGGCGATCTCCGGATCAAGACGAACAACATTTGAGCCCGCGCGCACGCGTGAGGCGTATTTGCCGCGCGCCAATCCTTTTGGAAAGTCTGCGCGCTTGTATTCCCGGCGCAGCCCCTTCCCGTTTGATCGTTTACCCTTCTTCATACAGCTTCCGCTCCGACCGCATTGCACGCCTGGCGCTGAAGATGCGAATAGTGTCTTCCTGTTCCGTGTGGGAGACCGTTTGCGCTATCTGGAAAACAAGCGGAGCAGCGCGTAATAGCCGACCAGCATCAATCCTAGCCCTACTGACGCGCCGAGCATGAGGGTGAAGGGAAAGTGCGGCACGCCATAGAGCTTGAAAAACAATGCCGTGAGAACGCCGAGCAGCGCCAACGCCCCCAGGATAAATCGGACGAGGGGCTCAAGGATGGCGAGGAGCACGTAAGCCGGCAGACGGACCACATGCCAAACCAGGCGGAGTGTGCTTTGGAAAAGATCGCCGCCAGTCGTCAGCCGCTTCTCCGCGAGAGCTCGTGGACTCAAGTGGTTCATGCGTAGATGTCCAGGCAGTCGCCCATGACACACGCCACTACCGGAACTGCCGCCGCAGCGGAATCACCCGCGCCCCCGTACGCAGGCCATCGAGATAGTCGGCCCACGCCTGCATCATCTTTCGCCGCTCGGGGAGCCGCTGTGCCTTGTTGTACGAGGCGCGGACCTTGTTGCGCTCCGTGTGCGCGAGCTGCAGCTCGATGACATCGGGCGGAAAGCCCTGCTCGTTGAGCAACGTGCTCGCCATGCTGCGGAACCCGTGCCCCGTCTGTTCCTCGCTCGTGTAACCCATGCGTCTCAGAGCCGCATTGATGGTGTTATCGGACATCGGACGGTCCCGCGTGCGAAGCGATGGAAACAGGTACCGCCCTCCCCTGGCGAGCGGCTGAAGCTCGCGTAAAATCGCGAGCGCTTGGCGTGACAGCGGCACGAGGTGCGGCTCGCCCATCTTCATGCGATCTCCGGGGATTCGCCATTCAGCGTTCCCCAGGTCGAACTCCGACCATTCCGCAGCGCGCAGCTCGCCGGGGCGCACGAAAACGAGCGGCGCGAGCTTCAGTGCCAACGCGGTCACCGGATGGCCGCTGTAGCCGTGGATCGCCCGCATGAGCTCGCCTACCCGCGCCCGATCGGTGACGGAGGCGAAGTTCCTGGACTTGACCGGCGCCAGCGCGCCTTTCAAGTCCGCCGCGACGTCGTGCTGAGCGCGGCCTGTGGCGACCGCGTAGCGGAAGACGCGCCCTGCCAGGGCCCGGACACGATGGGCCGTCTCATGCCGGCCGCGCGCCTCGATACGACGCAGGGCATAAAGCACTTCCTGGGCCGTGATCGACGCGACCGGGCGGCTACCGATGAAGGGGTACAACCCGCTGTCGAGCCGTGCGGAGAGAATCGAGATCGTCTCCGGCGCGAGCGACTTGCTTTGCAGCTCGAGCCACTCCTTGGCCACCCCCTCGAACGATTGCGCAAGCGCAGCGCGCTCCGCCTTCCGGTGGACGCCTGGGTCGACGCCATCGGCGATGAGTTTCCGGGCGGCCTCGCGCTTCCCACGCGCGCGTTTGAGCGTGACGTCCGGGTACGCACCGAGCGAGAGCAGCTTCTCGCGGTCGTGCATCGAATACTTGAAGCGCCACAGTCGTCCGCCGGTGGGCGTTACGAGGAGAAACAGTCCGCGCTTGTCGTAGAGCTTGAATGCTTTTTCGCGACTCTTCGCGTTACGAACTCTCGTGTCGTTGAGCACGATGACCTAACACCGAGATACCCCAATGGGCGCAAAGTACCCCAGCCACGTACCCCAACGCAAAATGCGACACCAGAAGACGCCACGGGACAGCCGTTGACGCGCGAAGTTCGTACGTTCAACGACTTAGATGAATCTCAAGGACGCAGAAGGTCTCGGCAGGACGCGCCGAGACGAGGTTCTGGAGGCTAGGGTCGGAATCGAACCGGCGTAGACGGCTTTGCAGGCCGCTGCATGACCACTCTGCCACCTAGCCAGTAGGTGAAACCCGCAACAACGGGAACAGAGGTTCCCAGACTAGTACGCCCCGCGGGGCACAACACCGCGGGGCGCTTTTGTCACAGTGGCGTTAGGGTAACAAAAAGATAAGAATGCGTCGATTGCCGGACCCCAACGTGGTGTGCACGCCACGCCGCGACTCCTGATACCTGGCTGCGAACCGAATAACAAAGGAGCGACGAATGTCTGCTGCGAACGCAATGACGGCTCCCAGCTTTCTCGACAAAGAACGCATCATCGCCGCGGCCGGCTACTCCCGGTGGCTGGTGCCGCCGTGCGCGCTGGCGATTCACCTGTGCATCGGCATGGCGTACGGCTTCTCGGTGTTCTGGCTGCCGCTCTCCAAGGCGATCGGCATCACCAAGTCCGTGGCATGCCCGGCCGATGCCAACATCTTTTATTACCTCACCACCACGAGCTGCGACTGGAAAGTTCCCATGCTGCAGACGTGGATGTTCGGCCTGTTCTTCGTGTTCCTCGGCACCGCCTCCGCGTTGTGGGGCGGCTGGCTCGAGCGCGTCGGGCCGCGCAAGGCCGGCGTGGCCGCGGCGCTGTGCTGGTGCGGCGGCCTGGTGCTCTCGGCGATCGGCGTTTCGCAACACCAGCTGTGGCTCATCTGGCTGGGCTCGGGGATCATCGGCGGGCTCGGCCTCGGCCTGGGATACATCTCCCCGGTCTCCACGCTCATCAAGTGGTTCCCCGACCGGCGCGGCATGGCGACCGGCATGGCGATCATGGGCTTCGGGGGCGGTGCGATGATCGGGGCGCCCTTGGCCCAGAAGCTGATGGTGCACTTCGCGACCCCGACCTCGGTCGGCGTCATCGAGACTTTCCTGGTGCTTGCGGCGGGCTACTTCGTGTTCATGATGGGCGGAGCGCTCGGGTACCGTCTACCGCCGCCGAACTGGAAGCCCGCCGGCTGGGATGCGTCCACGGCGCGCAAGCCGCTGGTGACGACCCACGAAGTGCATCTCAACGTGGCCTGGCGTACCCCGCAGTTCTGGCTGGTGTGGCTGGTGCTGATGCTCAACGTGTCGGCGGGCATCGGCATCATCAGCATGGCCTCCCCGCTGCTGCAGGAGGTTTTTGCCGGGCGCCTGATCGGAGTGGCCGCCGCCTTCGATCAGCTCACCCAGCCGCAGCTGGCCGCGATCGCCGCCATTGCCGCCGGTTTCACCGGTCTGCTGTCGCTGTTCAACATCGCGGGGCGCATCTTCTGGGCCTCGCTGTCGGACAAGATCGGCCGCAAGATGACCTACATGACGTTCTTCGTCCTGGGGTTCATCCTCTACGCGTCGATTCCCTGGACGACCGCCATCGGCAGTCTCGCGCTATTCGTCGGTTTCTTCTGCATCATCCTGTCGATGTACGGCGGCGGCTTCGCAACCGTGCCGGCATATCTATCGGACCTGTTCGGGACCAAGATGGTCGGCGCCATCCACGGCCGGCTACTGACGGCCTGGTCGGCGGCCGGCGTGCTGGGTCCCTACCTGGTCGGCACGTTCCGCGAATATCAGCTCGCCCACGGGATCCCGAAGGCGCAGGTCTACAACACCACTATGTACGTGCTCGCCGGACTGTTGGTCATCGGGTTCATCTGCAACCTGCTGATCCGGCCGGTAGCGGAGAAGTACGTGATGACGCCCGAGCAGATCAGAGCCCTGGATGCGGCCTCTCACGAGGCGCTCACTCCGGCGAGCGCCACCACGCCCGCTGCCGCGCCTTCACCCACCTGGGCCGTGATCGCCGCGTGGCTTGCAGTCGGTATCCCGATCGCCTGGGGCGTATGGCAGACGCTGCGCCAGGCGGCCAAGCTCTTCGGCATGGGGTGAGCGCAGTGATCCGCGGGGAGATTGGAGCGGGCTAACGGGTTCGAACCGTCGACCTGTACCTTGGCAAGGTACCGCTCTACCAACTGAGCTAAGCCCGCGTCCTCGAGAGAGCGCGTGATTCTATGTACACCCCTCGGGAAGTCAAGGCGAGCCCGGCGGCTCACCGGGCGTGCCTGCTTTCCAAGCGGCCGCTATTAACTGTTTGTTAAACAGTATCTTACGCGATAGTCCTAACGTGTAAGCTCGGGCCAGGCTGCCCGCAGGTAGGCGAGCATCGACACCAGCGTCGCGGCCGCCGCAACCTCGGTGAGCACTACGCCCGGGTTATAGGTGGGCAACCCGAAGAGCGGCACCCGGTACAGCATCAAGGACAGGCCGACGATCTGCAGGATGGTCTTGTACTTGCCGAGCTGCGACACGGCCACCTTGCGCCGGTGACCGATCTCGGCCATCCACTCGCGCAGCGCCGAGATGGTGATCTCGCGGCCGATGATGATGGCCGCGGTGAGTACGATGAGCGGACGGGGGTCCTTGCTCACCAGCAACACCAGCGCCACGGCCACGATCAGCTTGTCGGCCACCGGGTCGAGGAAGGCACCGAGGCGCGAGATCTGCCCGAGGCGGCGCGCGAAGTAACCATCCAGCGAATCGGTGATGCCGGCGGCTGCAAACAGCAGGCCCGCCGCCGCATCCGCCCACGGGTACGGCAGATAAAACAGCACCACGATGAGCGGGATCGCAGCGATCCGTGCCCACGTCAGCGTGTTGGGCAGATTCCAGGGCATGCCATGCGCCTACGAGCCTGGGTGCAGGTGATCATAAAGAGTTCGCGCCAGCGCCGCGCCGATTCCGGACACCTGTGTGAGGTCGGCCACACCGGCGCGCATGACGCCCTGCAGACCACCGAAGTGCTTCAGCAGTGCCCGCCGCTTCGCCGGCCCCAGTCCCGGCACGGCCTCCAGCACCGACTCGTTGTAGCGGCGCGCGCGCCTGCGCCGGTGGCCGCTGATGGCGAAGCGATGGGCCTCGTCGCGGATTCGCTGGATGAGGCGCGCGGCCGGGGCGTGTGCCTCGGGCACGACCGGTGCGGTGGCGCCGTAGACGAACAACCGCTCCTGGCCGGGGCGCCGGTCCGGTCCCTTGGCCACTCCGACTAGCGTCAGATCGCCAAATCCCAGCTCGCTCAGCACCTCGTGCACCTGGCTGATCTGGCCGGCGCCCCCATCGATCAGCAACAGATCCGGCGCCGGAACCTCGCCGGCGCGAACGTGCCTGTAGCGGCGCTCGAGCGCCTGGCGCAGCGCTGCGTAGTCATCCCCGGGCGTGACCCCCGCGATGTTGAAGCGGCGGTACTCCTTCTTCAGTGGCCCCTCCGGTCCGAAGACCACGCAGGAAGCGACGGTCCCCTCCCCGCCGGTGTGGCTGATGTCGAAGCACTCGAGACGCGCCGGCGGCTCGGGCAGATCCAGCTCCGCGGCCAGGTCGGCCAGCATTTCATCCATGCCGGCCTTCTGCTGGAACCGCATGCGCAGTGCCTGGGCTGCATTGTCGCGCGTCAGCTCCACCCAGCGCGCCGGCAGGCCGCGGGCAGGGTGCCGCACTGCGACGGCATGCCCGCAGCGTGTGCTGAGCGCCTCGGCGAGCGCGCTACTCTCCTCAATGCGGCTGCCGAGCAGCACCTCCGGCGGCGCATCGGTGCCGGAATAGTACTGCATGACAAAGGATGCGAGCGCCTCGTGGGGTTCGGCGAGAACGGCGCGCGGAAAGTAGGTGGTGGTGCCGAGATTGCGGCCGCCGCGCACCAGCATGACGCTCACGGCAAATTCGCCGAGCTCGCTGACGATCGCAAACACGTCGACGTCTCTCTCACCCTCGGCGGTGATGAACTGCTGCGCCTGGATGCGCTGCAGCGCGGAAAGCTGATCGCGGATCTGCGCGGCGCGCTCGAACTCCAGCCGCGCGGCGCCGGCTTCCATGCGCCCCTGCAGCTCGGCGGTGACTTCCTCGCTGCGCCCCTCGAGCACCTTGACCGCTGCCGCGACATCCTGGGCATACGCTTCGCGGCTAATGAGCCCCACGCACGGCGCCGAGCAGCGCCCGATCTGATGCTGCAAACACGGGCGGCTGCGGTTGGCGAAGAAGCTGTCGCGGCAGTTGCGGATGCGGAACAGCTTCTGCAGCTGGTTGAGCGTATCGCGCACCGCGCCGGCGTTTGGGAACGGGCCGAAGTAGCGCGTGCCGGCCGCGCGCGCCCCACGGTAGAACGCCAGCCGCGGGAAGCGGTGGTCGTCGCACAGCTGGATGTAGGGGAAGCTCTTGTCGTCCTTGAGCACGATGTTGAAGCGCGGCTTGTGCTCCTTGATCAGGTTGTACTCGAGCAGCAGCGCCTCGGTGTCGGAGTTGGTGACCGTGACCTCGATGGCGCTCACCTGCGCCACGAGCGCCTGCACCTTGGGATCGACGTTGCTGGCGAGGAAATAGTGCCCGACCCGGTCCTTCAGGCTGCGCGCCTTGCCGACGTACAGCAGCTGCTGGTCCGCACCGTACATGCGGTACACCCCGGGACGCCGCGGCAGCGATGCGAGGTACTCCTTGTGATCGAACATACCAGCCGTCAGCCGCCCACCAAGGCCGGCGCCCCCGGCAGCCCGGCGAGCTCGCAGGCGCGCGCCATCACCTGCCGAAACATGGCCGCGGTGAGACGCCGGGTGGCGGTGTTGTAGCGGCTGCAATGATATGAGTCGAGCAGCACCTGCGCGGCATCGAGCGCATGCTCGCGGCCGTGCGCAAACGGGAAGCGTGCGCGCGCCAAGCCGCGTGCCAAGAGCACGGCATCATGCGCCACGCGCCCCAGCGCGACGAACACCCGCACCCGCGCGAGCTCCTGCAGCTCCGCGACGAGGAAGGCGTTGCAGCGGCGGATTTCCTCGGGCAGCGGTTTGTTCTGCGGCGGCACGCACTTGACGGCGTTGGCGATGCGCACGTTGAGCAGCTGCAGTCCGTCCTGCGCCGAGACCGACTGCGCGGCATTCGCCAGCCCTGCCGCATGCAGCGTCCCGTACAGCAGGATCCCGGCGTGATCGCCGGTGAACGGCCGGCCGGTGCGGTTCGCGCCGTGCATGCCGGGCGCCAGCCCCACGATCAGGATACGGGGCGCGGCGTCGCCGAACGACGGCACCGGGCGTGCCCAGTAGTCCGGGTGCTCGTGGCGGGTCTGGCGAAGGAACGCCGCGAGCCTGGGACAGCGGGTGCAGTTTGGGTCGTACGACTCAGTCATCCATGTGCCGCTCACCCCGCCCTCCGGGGTGCTGGTAGCGCGTCGCGGAGCGGCTCAGCGCGCGGGCGTGCGCGGTCGCTGCTCGGCGCGATTTTGGCTGCGCTCGGCGATGAGCATGGCCAGCTCGAGTGCCTGCTCGTGGTTCAGCCGCGGATCTACGGTCGAACGGTACGCACGCTGCAGGTCCTGATCGGTCAGCCCGCGCGCCCCGCCGGTGCACTCGGTGACGTCCTCGCCGGTGAGCTCGATGTGCACGCCGCCCAGGTGCGATCCCATCTCGGAGTGGATGCGGAACGCGAGATCCAGCTCCTTGAGGATGTTCTCGAAGCGGCGCGTCTTGATGCCCCCGGTGGTGGTCTCGGTGTTGCCGTGCATGGGGTCGCACACCCACAGCACCGACTGCCCGGTCTGGCGCACCGCCTCGATAGCCTTCGGCAGCGAGGCCGCCACGTCCTTGGCGCCGAAACGGTGGATAAAGGTGAGCCGCCCCGGCTGATTCTGCGGGTTGAGCGTGTTCACCAGTCCCTGCAGCCACGCAGCGTCCATGGCCGAACCGACCTTCACGCCGATGGGGTTGGAGATGCCGCGGAAATACTCGACATGCGCGCCCTCGAGCGCGGCGGTACGCATCCCGATCCACGGCATGTGGGTCGAGAGGTTGTACCAGCGGTTCTGCCGCGGAATGAAACGGGTCTGCGCCTGCTCGTACAGCAGATGCAGTCCCTCGTGGCTGGCGTAGAAGTCGACGAGCGTCGCCTCGTGCACCGGGTGCCCGCTCATGCCCTCGAAGAAGTCGAGCGCATCGCCGATCGATTTCACGATGCCCTGGTACTGCTCCTTGAGCGGCGCCTGGTGCACGAACCCGAGGTCCCAGTACTCCGGGTGGTGCAGGTCGGCGAAGCCGCCATCCACCAGCGCGCGCACGAAATTCAAAGTCAGCGCGGCGCGCTCGTAGCCGCGCAGCAGCAGCTCCGGGTCGGCCGCGCGCGCCGCGGCGGTGAACTCCGGCCGGTTCACGAGATCGCCCCGGTAGCTGGGCAGTGTGACGCCCTCGCGCGTCTCGGTGTCGGCCGAGCGCGGCTTGGCGTACTGACCGGCCATGCGCCCGACGCGGATCACGGGCTTCTTCAAACCGTGCAGCAGCACCAGGCTCATCTGCAGCAGGATCTTGAGCTTCTTCGCGATGGTGTCGGATTCGCAGGCGGCGAAGGTCTCCGCGCAGTCCCCGCCCTGCAGCAGGAACGCTTCGCCGCGCTGCGCGGCGGCGAGCCGTACGCGCAACGCCTCCACCTCCCAGGACACCACGATCGGGGGCAGGCGCGAGATCTGCGCCACGATGCGCTCGAGCGCCGCCGCATCCGCATAAGTGGGCTGCTGCTGCGCAGGCTTGGCCTGCCAGCTGGCGCTGTGCCAGGAAGTGGTCTCGGGCGCTCGCATGTGATTGATCCTAGCACGCAAACTGCGCAACCCCGGGGGCACCGGCCCCCCTTCAGACCGGGGCCCCGGCGCAGCTGGCGCAGAAGGCGCTTCGAGGGCAGAATGCGCCCCTTTTCAAGAGGGGCGTATGCACCGCGTATTGATTCTCGGCGCCGGCAAAATCGGCGCACTGATCTCCGGATTACTAGCTGAATCGGGCAGTTACAGGGTCCAGCTGGCTGATGTGGACGGCGCGGCCGCGGAGGCCGTGGCCCGTGCCCATGGCAGCGGGCACCTCGCCCCCTATGCCCTGGATGCCACGCACACCGCGAGCCTCGCAAAGCACCTGGCCGCGCACCCGGTGGACGCGGTCATCTCGAGCCTGCCCTACTACTGCAACACCGGGGTCGCGGACGCGGCGCGCAAGGCCCGCATCCACTATTTCGATCTGACCGAGGACGTCGAGGTCACCCGCGCCGTGCGCGCCATCGGCGCTGGCGCCCAGCAGGCGTTCGTGCCGCAGTGCGGGCTGGCGCCGGGCTTCATCAGCATCGCCGCCGCGGAGCTCATTACCCACTTTGACACGCTGCGGGCGGTGAAGCTGCGCGTCGGTGCGCTGCCGCAGCATCCGAACAATGTCCTCAAGTACTCCCTCACCTGGTCCACCGAAGGACTCATCAACGAGTACGGCAACCCCTGCCAGGCGGTGAGCGACGGCCGCCTGGTGGATGTCGCCCCGCTCGAAGGACTCGAGGAGATCGAGATCGACGGCCTGCGCTACGAGGCCTTCAATACCTCCGGCGGCCTCGGCTCGCTCGCCGAAACTCACGGCGCACGTCTCGAGTCGATGAACTACAAGACCATCCGTTACCCGGGGCACTGCGAGCAGATGCGCCTGCTCATGAATGACCTGAAGCTCAATCGGGATCGCGCCACACTCAAGCGCATCCTCGAGAATGCCGTGCCGCAGACGCTGCAGGACGTGGTGATCGTGTACGCCGCGGTGACCGGCACGCAGGACGGGCAGCTGCGCGAGGAGAACTACGTCAACAAGATCTACCCGCAGGTGATCGCCGGACGGTTGTGGTCGGCCATTCAGGTGACCACCGCAGCAGGCATTACCGCGGTGGTGGACCTGGTCCTGGAGCACAAGGGCAAGTACCACGGCTTCGTGGCCCAGGAGCAGTTTCGGCTCACGGACATTCTGGCCAACCGTTTCGGTCGCTACTACGCCCCCGGCGGCACCAAGCACGTGTCCGGCGAAGTGGTCGTTGCGGGCAAGACCGGCCACCAGCGCCGGCAGAAGGCGGCTAACGCATGAACACCGACACGGACGCGCTGCTGCGCCGCCTGGGGCTCGGTCCGCTCAACCCCGGCGCCTGGTCGGGGGCTCACGGCTGGTCGAGCTCGACCGGCGCTGCGCTTCTCAACGTACGCAATCCCGCCAATGGCACGCTGCTCGCGCAGGTACGGCCCGCGACCCTCGAGGATTACGAGCACGTCCTGACGTCGGCCGTGGCCGCCGCGGCCGCCTGGCGCGAAGTGCCGGCCCCGAAGCGCGGCGAGGCCGTGCGCCTGCTCGCCGAGGAACTGCGCCGCCACAGGGATGACCTCGGCACCCTGGTCTCGCTCGAGAACGGCAAGATCCTCGCCGAGGGCGTGGGCGAAGTTCAGGAGATGATCGACATCGCCGACTTTGCGGTCGGCCAGTCACGCATGCTGTACGGGCTCACGATGCACTCGGAGCGTCCGCAGCACCGCATGAGCGAGCAGTGGCACCCGCTCGGCGTGGTCGGCATCATCTCCGCGTTCAATTTCCCGGTGGCGGTGTGGTCGTGGAACGCCTTCCTGGGCGCGATCTGCGGCAACGCCTGCGTGTGGAAGCCCTCGCCCAAGACCCCGCTCACCGCCCTTGCCGTGCAGCATCTGTGCAACCGCGTGATGGAGGCGCAGCGCCTGCCCGCAGTGTTCCAGCTGTTCATCGACGGCGGCACGGAGCTGGCGACGCGCTTCGTCGATGACCGCCGCGTCGCGCTGATTTCCTTCACCGGCTCCACCGAGGTCGGGCGCAAGGTCGGGGAGCGCGTGGCCGCGCGCCTCGGCAAGAGCCTGCTGGAGCTCGGGGGCAACAACGCCGTGATCGTCGATGAGACCGCGAACCTCGATCTCGCCGTCCCGGCGATCCTGTTCGGCGCGGTTGGCACCGCCGGGCAGCGCTGCACCACGACGCGCCGCGTGTTTGCGCACCAGGCCATCGCCGCCGAGCTCGAGCGGCGGCTGATCCATGCCTATGGCCAGGTGCGCATCGGCGATCCGCTCGCGAGCGGCACCCTCATGGGCCCGCTGATCGATGCCGCCGCGGTGGAGCGTTACCAGTCAGCCGTGAGCGCGGTACGCGCGGCCGGCGGCGAGATCCTCTATGGCGGGCACGTGCTCAAGCAGCCGGGCAACTTCGTCGAGCCGACAATCGTGCGTGCGCGCAACGAGTGGCCGATCGTGCAGAGCGAGACCTTCGCGCCCATCCTGTACCTGATCCCGGTGGCCTCGGTCACCGAGGCGATCGCGGCGCAGAATGCCGCGGCGCATGGGCTGTCGTCGGCACTCTTCACCGACCGGCTGCAGAACGCGGAAACCTTCCTGTCCGCCGCCGGCAGTGACTGCGGGATCGCCAACATCAATCTCGGCACCTCAGGGGCCGAGATCGGCGGCGCTTTTGGCGGGGAGAAGGATACCGGCGGCGGCCGCGAGTCGGGGTCGGATGCCTGGAAGGCGTACATGCGCCGCCAGACCAACACCGTCAACTGGAGCCGCGCCCTGCCGCTCGCGCAGGGCATCGAGTTCAAGCTCTAGCGTCCGGGCAGGCGCAGCGAAAAGCGCGCGCCGCCAAGGGGCGAGCCATCGATCGCCAGCCGCCCGCCGTACAGGTCCACCGTGTCTCGTACCATGGCGAGCCCCAGCCCGTGGCCGGGAACGCTCTCGTCGGCCCGCACCCCACGTTGCAGCACGCGGGCGCGATCCTCCGCGGAGATCCCCGGTCCGTCGTCCTCGATCACCAGGCTCAGCCGCTCGCGCGGACCGGCGGCGGGATCAGTGGTGACCGTGAGCCGCACGCGGCAGCGGCACCACTTGCAGGCGTTATCCAGGAGGTTGCCGAGCAGCTCGGTGAGATCACCGCGATCGCCTACGAACTGCGCCGCCGCGGCCACGGCCAGCTCGATGACCAGGTCCTTGTGCGCGTACACGCGCAGCAGCGCCACGCGCAGATCGGCGGCCACGTGCGCCACATCGACCGGCGCCTGCCCGAGGAGCGCCCCGCCGGAGGCCGCAGCCCGCTTCAGCTGGTGCTCGATGATGCCGCTCATGCGGTCGATCTCCGCGCCCAGCGTGGCGCCGGAACCGCCTCCGGCCGGCAGGCTCGAGCGCATGACTGCGAGCGGCGTCTTCAGACTGTGCGCCAGATTACCGAGCGTGTCGCGGTAACGGCTGACGCGCTTGCGTTCCCCGACCAGCAACGCGTTGAGGTTGGTGGCGACCCCGGACAGCTCGCGCGGGTAGCCGCCGGAGAGCGCCTCGCTCCTGCCCTCCTCGACCGCGCGGATCTCGCGCTCCATGCGGCGCGCCGGCGCGAGCACCCAGTGCAGCAGCGCGGCGAGGGTCAGCAGCAGCACTGCCATGAGGCCGACGAACCAACCCAGCATCTGCTGCCGGAAACGCCATAGCTGTTCCTCGTAGGGGGTCAGGGACACCGCCACGCTGAATGTCAGCGAGCGTGCAGCATTGGCCTCGTTCTCGAACTGGATCGAGCGACTCTCGATGGCCACGCGGTCGTGGCCGAAGCTGCCGTACAGCAGGTTGCGTTCACCGCTTGGCAGCAGTGCTCCGAAATCGGTCTGCACGCCGGCGGTGGAGGGCGAATGCCATTCGTGCTGCGGGGAGCGGATTTCGGCATACAGTCCCGAACGCGGTGTGCGCAGGCGCGGGTCGAGCTCCTGGGGTTCCGGGGCGTAGCCGCCGTCGGGCTGGGGATCGGCGGCCGCGATCAGCGACACCATCTGCGAATCGAGCACTTCCTGGATGGAGCGCTCGGAGAGTGCGCGGAAGCCGGTGTCCAGCACCCACATCATCACGCCGAAGAACAGCGCCAGCGGGACAGAAACCGAGAACAGCAGCCGCCGACTGAGCGAATGCACGGGGACGGCGGAGCCGCGCGCTCAGGGTCCCGCGTCGCGCGGCAGCGCGAAGCGATAGCCGCGGCCGCGCAGCGTCTCGATCGGGTGCAGCTGGTCCTGTGGATCGAGCTTGCGCCGCAACCTCCCCACCAATACCTCGATCACGTTGCTGTCGCGCTCGAAGTCCTGATCGTACAGGCGCTCGGTGAGCTCGGTCTTGGAGATGACGTCACCGGCACGCAGCATCAGGTGCTCGAGGATGCGGTACTCGAAGGTGGTGAGCTCCACAGCGGTATCGTTCACCTGCACCGTCTGTGCGCGGGTGTCCAGCACGATCGGTCCGCACTTGAGCTGCGGGCTCGCCCAGCCACCGGCGCGGCGCAGCAGCGCCTGCAGCCGCGCCAGCACCTCCTCGAAGTGAAAGGGCTTGGCGACGTAATCATCGGCGCCGGCCTGCAATCCCTCGACCTTGTCCTGCCAGTTGTCGCGCGCGGTGAGGATCAGGATCGGAAAGGTCTTCTTCGAGGCGCGCAGCCGCCGGATGACCTCCAGCCCCGTAAGCCCGGGCAGCCCGAGGTCGACGACGGCGACGTCCAGCGGATACTCCTGGCCGGCGAACAGCGCCTCGTTGCCGTCGCGCGCAACGTCCACCGTGAAGCCCGCCTCGGCGAGCCGCGCCTTGAGCGTGTCGCGCAGCGCCGCCTCGTCTTCCACTACCAGAACGCGCATGCCGCCCTTCTCTTGATCCGACGTGCTAGCTGATCGCCCCGCTCGTCGCGTCCACGTGCACCGTCCACACCCGACCCGAATCGTTCAACAGCCGCAACACGTACACCGTGTGCTCTCCTTCGCGCTGCGTTTCCGCCTTGACCACCCGCGCGCGGAAGCGCTGTTCGACCATCTTCACAGCCTCATCCATGGACACCACCGTCGTGCGCTGCAGCGACACCTCCGCGGGCGCCGCGGGCAGCGGCGCCGCGGCGCCTGCCGAGAGCAGAGATATAAAGAGTGCGCTGTGTCTGAGTTTCATCGCTGCAGCCAAGGGTAGCGCATTCGCATGTTGGCTCGCGACTTCGCACCTCACAAGATGTCTCTTCAGCTGGCGTTCAGTTTGGCCTCGCGCCACAGCGCATCCCACTGCGCCGCAGACAGCTGCGCGAGCTCGAGCGCGCGCTGGCGTGCCAACTCTTCCATGCGTTGGAAGCGCCGCTCGAACTTGCTGTTGGCTGCGCGCAGCGCCTGCTCCGCATCGACACCGAGGTGTCGACCCCAGTTGACGACGGAGAACAGCAGGTCACCGAATTCCTCGGCGAGCGCCGCGTTCAGCGGCGCAGCTCCTGCTGCGGCCGGCTGGGCGGATGGCTCCCCGGCGCCCAGAGCCGCGTCAACTTCGTGCAGCTCCTCGAGCACCTTGGCACGCACCGAGCGCGGGTCGGGCCAGTCAAAGCCGACGCGTGCGGCACGGCGACCGAGCTTCGCCGCCCGGGTGAGTGCTGGGAGCGCGCGCGGGACGCCGCCCAGCACGGCTGCCGCTCCGGAGCGCGCTGCCGCATCGGCTCGTTCCTGCGCCTTCTGCTCCTCCCAGACACGCACCAGGTCCTCCGCCGCGAGCGCCGCGCCGGCGAACACGTGCGGATGGCGGCGCACCAGCTTGTCGTGAATGGCGTGCGCCACGGCAGCAAAGTCGAACCAGTCCCGCTCCTCGGCCATGCGCGCATGAAAGATCACTTGAAACAACAGATCGCCTAGCTCGTCGCGCAGGTGCTGCGCGTCACCGCGTTCGATGGCGTCGGCGACCTCGTACGCTTCTTCAATGGTGTAGGGCGCGATGGTGGCGAAAGTCTGCTCGCGGTCCCACGGGCAGCCGTGCTGCGGGTCACGCAGCCGCGCCATCAGCTGCAGCAGTGCAGTGAGTGCCCGCTCGGCCTCAGTCATGGGGAAATGGCCCGACGCACAGCCGGTACAATGTCATCAGTATGCCGGCGGTAGCGCCCCAGATGTCCCGTCCGGCAAAAGGCAGGTCATAGAACTCCACTTCCTCGCCGGTGAAACCGGAGCGGCGACGGCGCACGCGGTAGTTGGAGAAGTCGAAGACGTAGTCCAGCGGCACCTCGAAAGTGTCCTGCACCTCGCGCAGATCCGGGGTGAGGCTGAAGCCGGGTTTGACGAAGGCGACGACCGGCGTGACCCGGAATCCGGTCATGACGACGTGATCGGGCAGGTAGCCGCTTACCGACACGAAGCGCTCCTCGAGTCCGATCTCCTCGCGCGCTTCGCGCAGGGCCGCCGCGCGCGGGCTGCCGTCGGCGGACTCGATGCGTCCGCCCGGGAAGCTGACCTGCCCGGCGTGGCTGCGCAGGCGTGCCGCGCGCTGCGTGAGCAGCACCGTGAGCTCGGGGCGCTCGACGAGCGGCACTAGCACCGCGGCGGGTACCGGCTGCGTCGGAAACGAGCTGGCATAGGCACGGGTGGCGGCCGATGACAGCCCCGGCGCCAGCCACTGATCGCGGGCGTGCCGCGGCTCGCTGCCCGCGAGCCGGGCGCGGATGACCGCCGCCCAGTCGCGTTCGAGCTCGCTTGAAGTGCTGGAGCCCGTGTTCAGCCCCCGCCGCCCGTGCCGCCCTTGATCCCGCCGGCGGCCAGGTCGGCCGGATCGAGCAGCTTGGCGAGTCTCTCCGGCGGCAGGTCGGTCATCTGCGCCGCGACCTCGCGGATCGGCCGCCCCTCGGCGTATGCCTTCTTGGCGATGGCGGCGCCCTTCTCGTAGCCGATCACCGGGTTCAGGGCGGTCACCAGGATGGGATTGCGTTCCAGCGCCTCGACGAGCCGCGCCTCGTTGACCTTGAAGCCAGCAATGGCGTTGTCGGCGAGCGCCCGCGCGGCGTTGGCGAGCAGCCGGATGCTCTCCAGCAAATTGCTCGCGATCACCGGCAGCATCACGTTGAGCTGAAAGTTACCCGCCTGTCCCGCGATGGTGATGGTGGTGTCGTTGCCGATTACCTGCGCGGCCACCATGGCCGTGGCCTCCGGGATCACCGGGTTCACCTTGCCGGGCATGATGCTGCTGCCCGGCTGCAGCGCCGGCAGGGCGATCTCGGCAAGTCCCGCCAGCGGCCCGCTGTTCATCCAGCGCAGGTCATTGGCGATCTTCATCAGACTCACGGCGATCACCTTCAGCTGTCCCGACAGCTCCACCGCCGTATCCTGCGCCGAGAGGGCTTCGAAATAATTACGCGCCGGCACGAACGGTACCCCTGTGAGCGCGCCGAGTTCCTCGCAGAAGCGCTTGGCGAAATCGGGGTGTGCGTTGATGCCGGTACCCACCGCGGTGCCACCCTGCGCAAGGGCCAGCAGCCGCGGCTCGACTGCCGCCAGGCGCGCCAGCCCGTTCTCGATCTGGGTGCGCCAGCCCGACAGCTCCTGCGCCAGAGTCACCGGCATGGCATCCATCAGATGCGTACGGCCGGTCTTGACGATACCCGCGACCGCGCGCTCCTTGGCGCGGAGCACCGTGATCAGGTGCTCGAGCGCCGGGTTCAGCTCGCGCCGCACCATGAGTGCGGCGCTCACATGGATGGCGGTCGGAATCGCGTCATTGCTGCTTTGCTGCATGTTGACGTGATCGTTCGGGTGCACTGGCTTGCCGAAGCGGCGGCTCGCCAGAGCCGCGATCACCTCGTTGGCGTTCATGTTGGTGCTGGTGCCCGAACCGGTCTGGAATACGTCAATCGGAAAATGTGCATCGTGCGCGCCGGCCACGACTTCCGCCGCCGCCGCCTCCACCGCCTCTGCCAGCTTGGGGTCCAGAAACCCCAGCGCCCGGTTGGCGCGCGCCGCTGCCTGTTTCACCAGGCCCAGCGCCGCAATGAACGCCGGCGGCATGGCAACGCCGCTGATCGGAAAATTCTCGAGCGCACGCTGGGTCTGCGCCCCCCACAGCGCGTCTGCGGGCACCTTGATCTCGCCCATGCTGTCATGCTCCACCCGGAAGGGACTCGTCATGCGTGACACTCCGCCGCAGTTGGCGTCGGGCCGGCCGGCCGTATGCGTTATGATAGTAGCGCATGTCCGCGAGCCCCACCGACCCCTCCGCAGCGCTCGACGCGCTGTCGCCGGTCGATGGGCGCTACCGCGCAGCCACCGCGCCGCTGCGCGGCCTGCTCTCCGAAGCCGGGCTGATCCGCGAGCGTATCCGCGTTGAGGCGCAATGGCTGCTGCACTTGAGCGGCGCGCTGCCGCGCCTGCCCGGCGCACGGCTCAGCGCGCCGGTCCGCGAGCGCGCGCAGCACCTCGCAACCGATCCCGACGCTGCCGCGCCGCACGCGGTCAAGGCCATCGAGGCGCGCATCAATCACGACGTCAAGGCGGTCGAGTACTACGTGCGCGAGCAGCTCGCAGCCGCCGGCGCGGGCGAGGCGACTCTGGAGCTGGTGCATTTCGGCTGTACATCCGAGGACATCAATAACGTGAGCTACGCGCGGCTGCTGCAGGTGGCACGCACGCTGCTACTCAAGGTGCTGGATGCGCGTACCCAGGAGCTCACCGAGCTCGCGCAGCGCTTCGCCGACACCGCCATGCCGGCACGGACCCACGGGCAGCCGGCTAGTCCCACCACCCTCGGCAAGGAGTTCGCGAATTTCGCCGCGCGGCTGGCGCGCGCCAGGCGCCGCTGGGCGGCGGTACCGATCCTCGGCAAGTGGAACGGTGCGGTCGGCAACTTCAACGCCCATGCCGCGGCACTGCCGGAGGCCGACTGGCCGGCCGTAGCCGAGGCCTTCATCGGATCGCTGTCCTTGGAATACAACCCGTGGACCACGCAGATCGAACCGCACGACTGGATCGCCGAATACTGCGACGCGGTCGCGGCGGTCAACGTCGTCTGCATCGATCTGTGCCGCGACCTGTGGGGCTATATCTCCCTCGGCTACCTGCGCCAGCGCGCCGCGGCCGGCGAGGTGGGCTCCTCGACCATGCCCCACAAGGTGAATCCCATCGACTTCGAGAACGCGGAAGGCAACTGCGGCATCGGCAACGCGCTGCTGCGACACTTCTCCGACAAGCTGCCGGTGTCACGCTGGCAGCGCGACCTGACTGACTCGACCGTGCTGCGCAACCTCGGCGTGGCGCTCGGACATACGCTCATCGCCTGGAGTGCGCTTGGGCGCGGGCTCACCAAGATCGAGGCGGACGCGGCGCGCATGCGCGCCGATCTCGACACCTCCTGGGAGGTGCTGGGCGAGGCGGTGCAGACCGTGCTGCGCGCCGCCGGCGTGCCGGGTGGCTACGAGCGGCTGAAGGAATTCACCCGCGGCCGCACGATTGATTCAGCGACGCTCGCCGCCTTCATCGACGCCCTACCGCTCGCGGCTGCGGACAAGGCGCGCCTGCGCAACCTGACACCGGCGCTCTATACCGGGCTCGCCGCCGAACTGGCACGGCGAATTCACAGCATCAAGACGCCCTAACCCCTTGATGGGGCTCTGCGCGGAAACTGTCGGCACTATGCGACAGAACACAGCATAAAGTGCGAACCAGCCCGCGCTTTTGACTTACTGTACGGCGCCGAGCCCGCGAAACCGTGACCGGTTCGACAAGGCAATCCGCACCGCGGTTACT
The DNA here is from genome assembly GCA_964489185.1 of uncultured Steroidobacteraceae bacterium. Taxonomy (GTDB): domain Bacteria; phylum Pseudomonadota; class Gammaproteobacteria; order Steroidobacterales; family Steroidobacteraceae; genus 13-2-20CM-66-19. The sequence goes on from CAZAXR010000001.1 coordinate 94,986, forward strand.
AAGATCCTCGGCAGCCCGACTTTCATAAGGCAATGCAGGGCGCCATTTGTGGCCATAACTGGGGAACTCGATCTGAACGGTGCATTGGCGCAGCTCGCCAATGCTCGCTATGCGCCCGAATCCGTCAATGGCAGCGGCAACACCACTCCCGCGCGCCAGGGCACCGAGACCCTCACCGTGCTGACTTCGCTCGCCGAAGTACGGGCGGCCGTTAACGAGATTGCAGCAACCGCGCAGCGCCTCATCTCCATCTACACACCCGATCTCGAGCCGGACCTGTACGACCAGAGCGCCTTCCTCGAGGTCATCAAGCACTTCGTCCTGACGCGCAGCTTCGCCAAGGTGCGCGTGCTGCTCGCCGAGCCGACGCGGGTGCTGCGCGACAGCAACCGCTTCGTCGCCATGGGCCGGCGCCTGTCGAGCTGCATCGACATCCGCTACGTCGCCGCGCAGGCCCCGCAGCGCGCTTCGACGTACCTCATCGCCGACGATCGCGCCATCGTGTATCGCATGCGCGCCGACACCTGGGACGGGGTTGCCGACATCAACAATCCCGCGGCCGCGCGCGTGTACCTGCAGGAATTCGACCAGGTCTGGAACGCCAGCGCAGCCGAGCACGGCCTGCGCGCCGCGCGCCGCGGCTAAACCCCCTCCTTCCGAGCCTTGCACCGCGGGAGCACACGCGCCCCCGGTTACAATTTGCACCATGCTGCGTACTCCGGTGGTAACCGTAGCGGCGGTCGTGTACACCGCCGGCCGCTTCCTGGTAGTCGAGGAACGTGTCAATCGGCGGCTGCTGCTCAATCAGCCCGCCGGCCATGTGGAGCGCGGCGAGACGCTGCTCGCGGCGGTCGCGCGCGAAGCGCGCGAGGAGACGGCGTGGCGCTTTGAACCCGCTGCGCTGCTCGGCATCTATCTGTGGCGCAACCCCGCCTCCGGCCCGTCGATTCTGCGCTTCGCCTTCACCGGCACGGTGCGCGATCACGACGCGGCGCAGCGTCTCGATCGCGGCATCGTGCGCACCCACTGGCTGGCGTCGTCCGAGCTCGAACAGCAACGTGCCCGGCTGCGCAGTCCGCTGGTTCTGCGCTGTGTACAGGACTTCCTGGCCGGCCGGCACCAGGATCTCGGTGCCGTGGCCACGCTGACACTCGACAGCGCTCCGGCCTTCGCCGACACCGCGGCGGTCGCCTCGCTGTGACCCTCCCGGCGGGGCGCCGGCGCGCGCTGCGCTAGAATTGGCGCATGCCTGCGCAGCTTCTACCTCCACCTGCTCCCGGGGCCCGCGTCATCGTCGGGCTCTCCGGCGGCGTCGACTCCGCGGTCGCGGCGCTGCTGCTGGTGGAGCGCGGCTGGGAGGTGCAGGGGCTGTTCATGAGCAACTGGGAGGAGGATGAGGACGGCTACTGCACCGCCGCGCAGGATTACCAGGATGCGCGCGCGGTCGCGCGCGAGCTGGGCATTCCCCTGCACCGCGCCAGTTTTGCCGCCGAATACCGCGCGCGCGTCTTCGCACACTTCCTCGCCGAGCACCGGGCCGGGCGCACGCCCAACCCGGACGTGCTATGCAACCGCGAGATCAAGTTCGGGGTGGCGCTCGCCTGGGCGCGGCGCCTGGGGGGCTCGCACTTTGCCACCGGCCACTACGCGCGTCTGGTCAGCGGCGCCGACGGCATCGCGTTGTGCAAGGCAGATGATGCCGCCAAGGACCAGAGCTACTTCCTGCACCAGGTGGCGCGTGGCGAGCTGGCGCGCACCCTCATGCCGCTCGGTGAACTGGACAAGGGCGCGGTGCGCGCGCGCGCACGGCACGCCGGCCTGCCGGTCTACGACAAGCCCGACAGCACCGGCATCTGCTTCATCGGCGAGCGGCCGTTTCGTGCCTTTCTCGCCCGCTTCCTCGCCCCGAGCCCCGGACCGATCGAATCGCCGGAAGGGGAGCCGCTCGGCACGCACGAGGGGCTCGCGTTCTACACCCTCGGCCAGCGCGCCGGGCTGCACATCGGCGGCCGCGCCGGCCGTCCCGAGCAGCCCTGGTACGTCGCCGCCAAGGACGGCGCGCGCAATGTGCTCATCGTCGTGCAGGGTCACGACCACCCGCTGCTCGCCGCCGCGGCGCTCAGTACCGGGTCATGGCACTGGCTTGCGCCGCCGCGCCGCGAGCCGTTCCGTTGCGCGGTCAAGGTGCGCTACCGCCAGTCGGACCAGCCCGCGCTGCTGACACCGCGCCCCGATGGCACGGCACACATTGACTTCGAGCACCCGCAGCGTGCCGTGACACCCGGGCAGTACGCCGTTGCCTACGAGGGCGACCGCTGCCTGGGCGGTGCGGTGATTGACGCGGTCACACCTGCCCTCAGCCGCAGCGCCGCCGCCTGATACTCTGAGCCAGCAAGCCCCGGGGGGGCCCGATATAATTGTGTGCTCTCCGGCGGAGACACGCATGACTAACAGTTTCCGGGCGCGCTCGACACTCAAAGTCGCCGACCGCTCGTACGAGATCTGGAGCCTCGCGGCGCTGCCGCAGGACAAAGTCGCCCGGCTGCCCTACGCCCTCAAGGTGCTCCTCGAAAACCTGCTGCGCTTCGAGGACGGCGTCAGCGTCACGCGCGCCGACATCGAGGCGCTGCTCGAGTGGGATCCGGCGGCGACGCCCTCGCACGAGATCGCCTTCACTCCCGCGCGCGTGATCCTGCAGGACTTCACCGGCGTGCCCTGCGTGGTGGATCTCGCCGCGATGCGCGATGCGATCGTGCGCCTGGGAGGCAGCGCCGAGCGCGTCAATCCGCTCAATCCCGCCGAGCTGGTGATCGATCACTCGGTGCAGGTCGACCAGTACGGCACCCCGGGAGCGCTCGCCGCCAACACCGCCATCGAGTTCACCCGCAACCGCGAGCGCTACGCGTTTCTGCGCTGGGGTCAGACGGCGTTCCGCAACTTCTCCGTGGTGCCGCCCAACACCGGCATCGTCCACCAGGTCAATCTCGAGTACCTCGCACGCGTGATCTTCGATGCCGAAGCCGGCGGCGCGCGGCGCGCCTACCCCGACACGCTGGTCGGGACCGATTCTCATACCACCATGATCAATGGCCTCGGGGTGCTCGGCTGGGGCGTCGGCGGCATCGAGGCCGAGGCGGCGATGCTCGGTCAGGCGGTCACCATGCTCATCCCGCAGGTGGTCGGCTTCCGGCTCGACGGCCGCCTGCAGCCGGGGGCGACGGCCACCGACCTGGTGCTGACCGTCACCGAGATGCTGCGCAAGACGGGCGTTGTCGACAAGTTCGTGGAGTTCTTCGGCGACGGGCTCGCGAACCTGCCCCTCGCCGATCGCGCCACCATTGCCAACATGGCCCCCGAATACGGCAGCACCTGCGGCATCTTCCCGATCGACGTCGAAACGGTGCGCTACCTGGAGCTGTCGGGCCGGCCGCGCGAGCGTATCGAGCTGGTGAGCGCCTATGCGAAGGCCCAGGGCTTGTGGCGCACCCAGGGGGCGACACCTGTCCGTTACACCGGTGTCCTGGAGCTCGATCTCGGGAAGGTAGAGCCGAGCCTCGCCGGCCCGCGTCGCCCGCAGGACCGCGTGCCGCTCAAGTCCGCGCGGCAGGTCTATCAGAGCAATGCGAAGAAGGCTGCCGATGAGCGCACGGCGCGCAATCCGCAGGCGCGCGGCGTCGCCAGCGCTACGCTCAACGGGCACAGCTTCGAGCTCAAGGACGGCGCGGTGCTCATCGCCGCCATCACCAGCTGCACCAACACTTCCAACCCCTCGGTGATGCTCGGCGCGGGCCTGCTGGCCCGCAAGGCCCGCGCGCACGGCCTGAACTCCATGCCCTGGGTCAAGACGAGCCTTGCGCCCGGCTCACGCGTGGTGACCGACTACTTCACCAAGGCGGGCCTGCTGGATGACCTCGCCGCTGTTGGTTTCGATCTTGTCGGCTACGGATGTACTACTTGTATCGGGAACAGCGGGCCATTAAAGCCGGAGATTTCCGCCGCGGTGAAGGCGGGCGATCTGACCGCCTGCTCGGTGCTCTCCGGCAACCGCAACTTCGAGGGGCGCGTGCACCCGGAGACGCGCATGAACTTTCTCGCCTCCCCGCCGCTGGTGGTGGCGTACGCACTCGCCGGTACGCTCGATATCGACCTAACGAGCGACCCGCTCGGAACCGGCAAGGATGGCAAGCCGGTGTACCTCAAGGATCTCTGGCCGAGTGATGCGGAGGTGCAGGAGATCCTGACGCGCTCCATCGACTCGCAGATGTTCCAAAAGAGCTATGCGAGCGTGTTCCAGGGCGATGCGAACTGGGCCGGCATCCAGGTCCCGGCCGGGCAGCTCTATAGCTGGGATGCCAAATCTACCTACGTCAAGAACCCACCGTACTTCGAGGGTATGACCATGACGCCGGCGGCGCTCGAGGACGTCAGGGGAGCACGCGTACTTGCGCTGCTCGGTGATTCGGTCACCACTGACCACATCTCGCCCGCCGGCAACATCGCCAAGAGCAGTCCCGCGGCGCGTTATCTCATCGAGCAGGGGGTGGAGCCGAAGGACTTCAACTCGTACGGTGCGCGGCGCGGCAATCACGAGGTCATGATGCGCGGCACGTTCGCTAACATCCGGCTGCGCAACCTGCTCGTGCCGGGCGTCGAGGGCGGAGTGTCGGTGCACCTGCCCGACGGCGAGCAGGGCTCGATCTACGACGTCGCGATGCGCTATCGCAAGGAAAGCAGGCCGCTCATCATCCTCGCGGGACGCGAGTATGGCACCGGCTCCTCGCGCGACTGGGCCGCCAAGGGCACCCTGCTGCTCGGGGTGAAGGCGGTGATCGCCGAGAGCTTCGAGCGCATCCACCGCTCCAATCTGATCGGTATGGGAGTCGCGCCGCTGCAGTTTCTCCAAGGGCAGAATGCGGCCTCGCTCGGGTTGAGCGGACGCGAGCGCTTCGATATCACCGGCCTGAGCCGCACGGATGCGCGCGAAGTCAGCGTCACGGCCATACCCGACAGCGGCACACCGACGCAGTTCAAGGCGCGCCTGCGCATTGATACTCCCAAGGAGCGCGAGTACTTCCGCCACGGCGGCATCCTGCAGTACGTACTGCGTCAGCTGGCCGGGGCGGGCGGCAGCGCCTGAGCGATCAGCGCCCGCTCGCGCTCTTTGACCTCGACGGCACGCTCACGCGCCGCGACACGCTGCTGCCCTACGTCACCGGCTTTCTGCGCTCGCATCCCGGGCGCTGCCTGCGCCTGTTCGGGGTGCTGCCGGTGCTGGCATGCTTCGCCTTCGGGCGCGCCGACCGTGGCGAGCTGAAATCTGCGCTCATCCGTGCCGCCTTCGGCGGCGAGAGCCGCGCGACGCTGGAAGCGTGGACCGCGAGCTTCGTGCCGCGCCTTCTGCAGCGCGGCTTGTTTGCCGATGCCCTCACCGCCCTCACCGCCCACCGCCGCGACGGCCATCGCCTCGTGCTTCTCTCAGCCAGTGCCGATCTCTATGTGCCTGCGATCGCGGCCGCGCTCGGTTTCGACGAAGCGCTGTGCACCGGTATCCAGTGGGACGGCGACCGCCTCGTCGGCCGGTTGACGACGCCCAACCGGCGCGGTGCCGAGAAAGCGCGCTGCCTCGCCGCGCTGCGCGCGCGCTACCCGGGCGCGCGAATCGAGGCGTACGCCAACGCCGCCAGCGATCTCGAGCATCTGCGGCTGGCCGATTCCGGCATGCTCGTGAACGGCACGGCGCGCGCCCGGCGCACCGCAGGCCGCGACGGGATTGCCTGTCTCACCTGGCGCTGAAGCGCCGGTCTGCGCCTGCCACCCTGCCCCGCAGCGGCTGCAATAAAAGCCCCCGGCACAGGGTCTGATCAGTAGCCAAAGCAGCAACCCGCGCGGCACAGTAGCGTCCGCAGCGCGCGTGTGACACTGGAGACCGAATGCTCATTGCGATCCTGGCATTTCTCGGCGGCGCACTGACGATCCTGAGCCCGTGCATCCTGCCGGTGGTGCCGTTCGTGCTGGCACGCACCGAGCAGCCCTTCGCGCGCAGCACGTTGCCGCTGCTGCTGGGCATGGCGGCGACTTTCGCCGCCATCTCGACGCTCGCCGCGGTCGGCGGCGCCTGGGCGGTGCATGTCAACGACTACGGCCGCCTGCTGGCTCTTGGGCTGCTGGCGCTGAGTGCGTTCGCGTTGCTGTCGCGGCGCTTCGCCGCTTGGATCACGCGACCGGTGGTCGCGCTCGGGGCGCGGCTGTCGGATCAGGGCAATACGCGTGCCGGGGTGCTCTCCTCCCTGGTGCTAGGCGTCGCCACGGGCTTTCTGTGGGCGCCGTGTGCCGGGCCGATCCTGGGTCTGATCCTGACCGGCGCGGCGCTCCAGGGGCCGAGCAGCGCGACCACGGTGCTGCTCTTGGCCTATGCCCTGGGGGCCGTCACCTCGCTGGCACTGGTCGCCGCAGCCAGCACGCGCGTCATCGCCGCGCTGAAGCGCTCATTCGCCGCCGGCGAGTGGCTGCGCCGCACGCTGGGAGCGGCGGTGCTGCTGGCGGTCGCGGCCATCGCCCTCGGCTGGGACCGTGGCGTGTTGACGCGTCTCTCGGTGGCGAGCACCGGCAGCGTCGAGCAGGCCCTCATCGATCGGATCGCGCCGCGCGGCCGCGCTGGCGGCACGATGGCAATGCAGGACACGATGAGAGCGGCCGGTGCTGGCTCGAGCGACGCAATGATGGTGGCTGCAGCCGCCGGTGATCCGCCGGTCGAGGGGCAGGTGCCGGCGCTCAGTGGCGCCGTGGCGTGGCTCAATTCGCCGCCGCTGACGCGGGCGGAGCTGCGCGGCAAGGTGCTGCTGGTCGATTTCTGGACTTACTCCTGCATCAATTGCCTGCGCGCCCTGCCGTATGTGAAGAGCTGGTACCAGCGCTACCGCGATCAGGGGCTGGTCGTCATCGGCGTACACGCCCCAGAATTCGCCTTCGAGAAGAACGTCGCCAATGTCACGCGTGCGGTGCACGACCTCGGGATCACCTATCCGGTCGCGCTCGACAACGATTACGTCATCTGGAAAGCGTTCCAGAATCAATACTGGCCGGCGCACTACTTCATCGATGCGCAGGGCCGCATCCGCGGCCATCATTTCGGCGAGGGCGAGTATGGCGAGACCGAGCAGCTGCTGCGGCAGCTGCTCATGGAGGCGGGTGCGGCACATCTGCCTGCGGCGGCCGGGGGGATCGAGGGCGGCGGTGTGGAGGCGTCGCCCGACCTGGCGCAGGTGAGCTCCCCCGAGACCTATATCGGCTACGAGCGCGCCGCAAACTTCGTGTCCGCAGGCGGCGAGGTGCCGGATGAGCCGCACACGTACCGCGTCCCGCAGGCACTGCAGCTCAATCAATGGGCGCTGTCCGGCAGCTGGCGCGTGGAAGGCGAGCGCGCGGTCGCCACGCAGGCGCCGGCGCGCATCGTGTTCCGCTTCCGGGCGCGCGATTTGCATCTGGTGCTCGGTCCCGGTGCGCCCAGCCACGTGGTGCGCTTCCGCGTCACGCTCGACGGCCGCGCACCGGGAGCGGACCACGGCACCGACGTGCAGCCCGACGGCAGCGGCCGCGTCGCCGAGCAGCGGCTGTACCAGCTGCTGCGTCAGAGCGGCGCGGTGACCGAGCATACGTTCGCGATCGAGTTCCTCGACCCGGACGTGCAGGCCTACTCTTTTACCTTCGGCTGACGGAGAGCGCCATGAGCACTGACGGTGGCATGTCACGCAGAACGCTGCTCACTTACGCACTGGCGCTCGGCTCCGCCGCCGGCAGCACGCGCCTGGTGCCGGCGGCGCCGCCGGCAGGGGCGAAGCCGCCGGCCACGGTGAGCATCGAGGACTTCGGGCCCGATGGCCGCAGCCGCGGCACGCAGAACCTGCCGCGCCTCATCAAGAGCGACGCCGAATGGCGCGCGCAGCTGAGCCCGCTCGCCTACCAGGTGACGCGTCACGAGGGCACCGAGCCGGCCTTCAGCGGTCCGCTCAACAGCAACCACGCCGACGGTCTGTACGGCTGCGTGTGCTGCGGCACGAAACTCTTCGATTCGCGCACCAAGTTCGAGTCGGGCACCGGCTGGCCGAGCTTCTACCGCCCGATCTCGCGCTTCAACGTCGCCGAGGGAGCCGATGACAGCTTTGGCATGCAGCGCACTGCGGTGTCGTGCCGGCGCTGCGACGCGCACCTGGGCCACGTGTTCGACGACGGACCCAAGCCGACCGGGCTGCGCTACTGCATGAACTCGGTGGCCCTCACCTTCACCGCGCGCGCCTGAGGCGCAGGAGCTCCCTCGCCATGAAGAACCGCCTGTTCGGAATTCTGCTGGCCGCGCTCGCCTGGGTCAGCGGCTGCGCCGCGGCCGAGGCGCCGGTGGTGATCCCTCCGCCGGCGCTCGATAGCCCCAAGGCCCCGGGTCACACGCAGACCGCGGTGCTCGCCGGGGGATGCTTCTGGGGCCTGCAGGGGGTATTCGAGCACGTGCGCGGTGTGCAGCAGGTGCTGGCAGGGTATGCCGGCGGCTCGCGAGCGACGGCGCACTACGAGGACGTCGGCAGCGGAAGCACCGGGCACGCCGAGTCGGTGCAGATCGTATTCGACCCGGCGCAGGTGAGCTACGGCGAGCTGCTGCAGGTGTTCTTCTCGGTGGCGCACAATCCGACCGAGCTCAATCGCCAGGGGCCGGACTCCGGCACCCAGTATCGCTCGTCGATCTTCTACGCCGATGACAGCCAGCGGCACGTCGCCGAGCACTACATCGCGCAGCTGAATCAGGGCAAGGCGTTTGCCCGGCCGATCGTGACGCGCATCGACCCGCTGCCGGGGTTCTACCCCGCCGAGGGCTACCACCAGGACTTCTACATCAAGAATCCCGCCTACCCCTACATCGTGATCAACGACCTGCCGAAGATCAGGAATCTGAAGACGCTGTTTCCGGACTACTACCGGGAACCGCCGGTGCTGGTCGGGGCGCGCTAGCCGGGCGCGCCTACATCGAAGTGCGGATCTGCCACAGCTCGGGGAAGAACTTCAGCTCCAGCGCCTTGGCAAGGTACGACACGCCGCCCGTGCCGCCGGTGCCGGGTTTGTAGCCGATGATGCGCTCCACGGTCTTCAGATGATGGGCGCGCCACAGCTGGAAGTTGTAGTCGAGGTCCACCATGCGCTCGGCGAGCTCGTATAGGTCCCAACCCTTGTCGGCGTTGTGGTACACACCGAGCCACGCCCCGGCCACCTGCTTGCTGGCGCGGTAGGGTTCGGAGAAGTCGCGCGACAGATAGTCCTCGGGAATACCGTAGCCGCGGCGGCTGAGCAGCCGCAGCACCTCGTCGTAGAACGAGGGCGCGGCGAGGGCGCGTGACAGGATCTCGTACGCAGCCGGATCGCGCTGATGCACGGCAACCATCTCGGCGTTCTTGTTGCCGAACAGGAATTCCAGCAGCCGGTACTGCAGCGACTGGAAGCCCGAGGAGCGCCCGAGCTCGTTGCGGAATGCCGAGTACTCGAACGGTGTCATGGTCGAGAGCACGTCCCAGACCGTGAGCAGCTGCGTCTGGGTGCGCGAGATGCGCGCCAGCATCTTCAGCGCCGGGTCCAGGTCATCGCGCGTCACACACTGCAGCGCCGCCGTCAGCTCGTGCAGCATCAGCCGCATCCACAGCTCCGACACCTGGTGCACGATGATGAACAGCATCTCGTTGTGCTCGCTCGACACCGGTCGCTGCGCCGCGAGCAGCTTGTCCAGATGCAGGTATTCGCCGTACGAGAGCGAGGTGCCGAGATCCCAGTGCACCGCCTCGTCCGCGAGTTGTACGCGCTCGGACTTGTCGTATTCACGGGTCGTCATGCGCTGGGATGGTACACTGCCGCGCAAAATAAAGCCGGCAGCCACCCGTCATAGGAAGTACGCGCGTTACCCCGCAGTCAGCGCCGCAGCCCCAGACCGCACCGTGAGCACAGCCCTTATCGAAGTCCGCGATCTGGTGAAGCAGTACCCGGCCACCACGGCGGTGGACGGCTTGTCCTTCAGCGTGCCGGCAGGCATCTGCTTCGGCTTGCTCGGGCCCAACGGCGCAGGCAAGACCACCACCATCGAGATCATGGAGGGGATCCTGCCCCCGACCGCCGGCGAGGTACGCTACTGCGGCGAGCCGCTCGGCAGCCGCTTCCGCGAGGACGCCGGGATACTGTTCCAGAAGACCGCGCTGCAGGATTTCCTCACCGTGCGCCAGAGCATCGCGCTGTTCCGCGGCCTGTATGCTCGCGGGCTCGCGGTGGATGAGGTGCTGCGGCTGTGCGCGCTGGAGAAACTCGCCGGCCGCGATGCGCGTAAGCTCTCCGGCGGCCAGATGCAGCGGCTGCTGCTCGCCATCGCGCTGGTCAACGACCCGGCGGTGTTGTTTCTCGATGAACCCACCACCGGCCTCGATCCGCAGGCGCGGCGCAACTTCTGGGAGCTGGTGCAGTCGATCAAGGCGCGCCGCAAGACCATCATCCTGACCACCCACTACATGGAGGAAGCCGAGCTGTTGTGCGACGAGCTCATCATCATGGATCGCGGCCGCATCGTGGCCCAGGGGCCGCCGCAGCGGCTGCTGCACGAGCATTTTGCCGAGGTGCTGCTGGAACTGCCGCGCGAGGACTTCCCCGCGCACGCCCGCGAGCTGCCACTGAAGGTCCTCGACAGCGGCGCACGCACCGAGATCACCACCGATGACCTGGAAGCCACGCTGCGTCAGCTGCTCGCCGCCGGCGTCCCGCTCGGCAGGCTGCGCATCCGCCCCGCCAATCTCGAGGACCTGTTCCTCGATCTGACCGGCAAGGAGCTGCGCCCGTGATCGCACGGCTGCTCGCGGTGCTGCACGCCCGCAACCTGGAGTTCGTGCGCGACCGCAGTACGCTCATCTTCACGCTGCTGCTGCCGGTAATGCTGGTGATCGGCATGGGCTTCGTGTTCGGTGGCCCGCCGCGCCCGTTATTCAAGGTCGGCGTGCTCGGCGCGCGCGTCGACCCGCAGGCCGCCCCCTTCCTGCGCGAGCGCTACGTGCAGTTCATCGCCGTGCCACAGCTGCCGCAGGGGCTGCGCGAGGTGACGCATCAGCAGATCGACCTGCTGGTCGCTGTCGGGCCACCGCAGCGCTACTGGGTGAATACCGACTCGCCCAAGGGCTACATCGCGGAGAAGCTGCTGCTGGCGGCCGACCCCAGCGCGCAACGGCAGCCGGTCGCCGGGGCGGCGGTGCGTTACGTCGACTGGCTGTTCCCCGGCATCCTCGGCATGAACATGATGTTCAGCTGTCTGTTCGGGGTGGGCTACGTGGTGCTGCGTTATCGCAAGAGCGGCTTCCTGAAGCGCCTGCACGCCACCCCGCTCAGCGCATTTGAGTTCCTGAGCGCCCAGGTGCTGTCGCGCCTGTTGCTGATCCTCACCGTCACCGCAATTCTGTACATCGGCATCGGCGCGGTTATCGGCTTCCACAGCGCCGGCAGCCTGCTGCTACTGGCGGCGGTCGCGGTGCTCGGCGCGCTGTCGATGATCGCGCTCGGGCTCACCATCGCGGCGCGCTTCTCCAGCGAGGAGCTGGTCGGGGGGCTGCTCAACGTACTCACCTGGCCGATGATGCTGCTGTCGGGAATCTGGTTCTCGCTCGAGGGATCACCGCGCTGGGTGCAGTGGATCGCACACCTGTTCCCCCTGACGCACGTGCTCGACGCTGCGCGTGCCGTGATGCTCGATGGCGCCGGCGTTGCGCAGGTCGCACCACATCTGCTGTTCCTGGCTGCTACCGCGCTCGCCTTTTTGGCCTTTGGAGCCTGGTCATTCCGCTGGCGCATCGAGTGATCGCACACAAGGAGCCTTCGCTTTGCGTTTCTTCAGTGACAACACCGGCAGTGCCTCTCCCGAGATCCTCGAGGCCGTCCAGGAAGCGAACGGCGGACTCGCCATCTCCTACGGCGATGACCCCCTGACGCTGCGTCTGGATGAGGCCCTGGGCGCTTTCTTCGGCGCCGAAGTGCGCGCCTTTGCGGTGACGACCGGCACGGCCGCCAACGCGCTCGCGCTCGCCACCGTCAGCCCGCCATATGGTGCGATCTTTGCGCACCAAGACGCGCACATCGCGACCGACGAGTGCGGCGCCCCGGGATTCTTCTCGGGGGGTGCGCAACTCGCGCTGCTGCCCGGGGAGCACGGACGGCTCGACCCCGGCACCTTCGGGGCGGCGCTGGCCGCACATCCCAGCAGCGTCCATAACGTGCAGCCCGCAGCGCTGTCGCTGACGCAGGCCACCGAGCTCGGAACGGTGTACCGCGCCACCGATATCGGCAGGTTGTGCCAACTGGCGCACGGGCGCGGGCTCAAGGTGCACATGGACGGGGCGCGCCTCGCCAACGCGCTGGTGTTTCTCGGCTGCCACCCGGGCGATATCACCTGGCGGGCCGGGGTCGACGTGCTGTCCTTCGGTGCCACCAAGAACGGTGCGCTGGCCGCGGAAGCCGTGGTGTTCTTCGACAAGCAGCTGGTGCGCGACTTCGAGCTGCGGCGCAAGCGCGCCGGCCACCTCGTGTCGAAATCGCGCTACGTCGCGGCGCAGCTGCTGGCCTACGTGGAGAGCGGCGTGTGGCGGCGCAACGCCGAGCGTGCTAATCGCCTGGCGCAGCGCATCGGCCACGCCGCGGGCGCGGCACTGCTGCACCCGGTAGAGGCGAACGAGGTGTTTGTCAGCCTCGGAGTGCCCCGCCGCCAGACGCTGCGCGATGCGGGGTTCGAGTTCTACGATTGGGGCGCGGAGTCCGCGGGCGAGGCGCGTTTCGTAGTCTCTTGGGACCAGCCGGAGGCGGACGTGCCGGCGCTGTGCGCGGCGCTGGCGCGGCCGTAGCCGCCGCTACAGCTCCCGCAGCCCGGCCGTGACCGCGATGCGCGCGGCGCGCACCGCCGGGAACAGCCCGCCCACGAAGCCGATGGCCAGCGCCCACTTCAGTCCGCTCCACAATAGCGGCGGCGACACATGGAAGGCGAACACCACCTGGCTGAAGTTTGCCCCGAGGGTGGAAGCGGTGTAGTTGTCGAACAGCAGCCACGCGACCGCAGCGCCCATCACGCCCCCGAGCAGCGCCAGCAGCATGGTCTCGATCAGCACCGAGACGATCACCGGCAGGCCGCGAAAGCCGATGGCACGTAGCGTGGCGATCTCGCGCGCACGCGCCGCCACCGCCGCGTACATGGTATTGAGCGCGCCGAACACGGCGCCCACCGCCATGATCACGCCGACCACCGTACCGAGGATGCGGATCAGGCGCGTCAGCTGCTCGGACTGGGCGCTGTAGTAAGCGCGCGTGGTCTTCACGTCCTGCTTCAGGCGCGGGTCGCTCGCCACATTTGCCTTGAGGGCGTCGAAGGCGCTGGCGCGGGTCAGCTGCGCCACCACGGTGGTAGTGCTGCTGCCGCGGCGATAGGTCGAGGCGACCACATTGGTGTCACCCCAGATCTCCGAATCGTGGGCATCTCCTGACTCAAAGGCGCCCACTATGGTCCACACCTGGCCGTTGAGCTTCAGACTCGCACCCAGCTCGAGCCCCTTGAACTGCTCGCGCGCGCCCTTGCCGGCGATGAGCTCGCGCAGACCCGGTGTGAAGCGGCGTCCGGCAACGATGCGCACGTTCGGGTGCAGCTGCCAGGCGTGCTCGCCGACCCCGCGCAGCTCGACGTTGGCATCAAGCCCGTTGCTCTTCTTCGGCAGGGAGGCGACCACCACCAGCTCCGGGGAGGCGATCGGCTGTCCCTGGGCATCGCGCAGCACCTGCGGCTGCTGCGCGAGCAACTGCGCGGTCTCGTGACTCAGTACCGAGTTGAGCTCGGTCTGCGCCCCAGCGCGCAGCATGATCACCGTGTCGTCGTCGCCGGTCTCCTTGAGCGTGGCCTCGAAGCCGCTCGCCATCGCCAGCAGCGCCACCAGCACGCCGACCACCCCGGCGATGCCGACGACGATGACCGCCGAAGAGCCGAGCCGCTGCGGTATGGTCGCCAGCCCCACCTGCGTCACCGACCAGGTCTGCTGGCCGGTGCGCGTCAGGGCCATCCACAGGGCGAGCACCACGATGCACGCCAGCAGCACCCACCACGGCACCACGATCAGCAACAGCAGCGCCGCGGCGATCCCCGCCAGCAGCCCCAGCACCCAGCCAACGTCCCTCAGCACGTTCGTCCTCCGCTTCAGCGACCGGCGAGCGCATCGACGATGCGCAGCCGCATGCCGCGCCGCGCCGGCAGCGCCCCGACGAGCAGTCCGACCGCGATCGCGAGCACCAGCCCCTGCGCCCAGATGGCGCCCCCGACCGGATCCAGCGGCACCGCGGTGCCGAGCTTAAGCCGCACGGCGCTCACCACCACGCCCGCGAGCAGCAGCCCAACGACCGCGCCGATCAGCAGCAGCACCGCCGCTTCGGCCAGCACCAATGCCAGCACGCTGCGATTGGAGAAACCGACGGTCTTCAGCACCGCGAGCTCCGGGATGCGCTCGCGCACCGCCTGCGCCATGGTGTTGCCCGTCAGGAGGATGAGGGTGAAGAACACCGCACCCATGATGGCGCCGACAATCAGCCCGATGTCGGCGAACTGGCTGACGAACGCCACGTTGAACGCCTGCTCGCTCTGCGTCTTGGTCTCATGGTCAGAATCGAACGACAGCACATCGATCGCCTGCGCCACGCGGTCTGCCTGAGCCGGATCGTTCACCTTGGTGATGTACCAGCCGACGTTGCCGTTGCCGAACTGGCGCGCCTCGTCAAAGTAGTCCCAGTTGAAGAAGAACAGGTTTTCCTGGCTGACGAGCTTCCGGTCGGTGACGTGATAGATCCCGACCAGATCGAAATTCCAATCGTTCGAGCCGTTCTTCTGCGGAAAGATGGTTGCCTGCAGCGGTATCTTGTCGCCGAGCTTCCAGTGAAACTGCCTGGCGAGACTCGCCCCGACCACCGCCCCGGTGCGGGTCTCGCGGAACGCCTTGCGCTGGTCCTCGGACATGCGCCACTCGGGGTAGAGCGACAGGAAGTTCGGCGCCACCGCCTCGCTGGGGAAGAAGTTCTTGGGATCCTGGTAGATCCCGCCGAACCAGTTGGCGTAGGTCACCTGCGCCACCCCCGGCACCGCCTGGATGCGCTCGTACAGACTCTTCGGCAACGACAGCGTGAAGCTCACCTTGGACACCGTCACCAGGCGGTCGACCCCGGCCACGTTGCGGCTGCCCGCCATGAAGGCGCTGTGCACCGAGTCGAGCAGGCCAAACAGCAGGAAGGCTGCGAACACCGACAGCAGTGTGAATACGGTGCGCGTCTTGCGGCGGATCAGCGCCGCCCACACCAGGTGCAGATACTTCATGCGCCGGCCGCCTGCGTCACGGCACCCTCCACCAGCGTCCCCTTGTCCAGATGCAGGGTGTGGCGCGCGTACTCGGCCGCCTTCGGATCGTGCGTGACCATGATGATGGTCTTGCCGTGCTCGCGGTTGAGCTGCTGCAGCAGCGTGAGGATCTCGGCGGCCGACTGGCGGTCGAGATCTCCCGTGGGCTCGTCACACACCAGCAGCGTGGGATCGGAGACGAAGGCGCGCGCAATGGCGACGCGCTGCTGCTGTCCGCCGGAGAGCTCGCCCGGCTTGTGCGTGGCGCGATCCTTGAGGCCCACCAGTTCCAGCGCCACCGAGGCGTTGCGCCTGCGCTCTGCCGAGGACAGCCGGGTCAGGAGCAGCGGCAGCTCCACGTTGCGACGCGCACTGAGCATCGGCAGCAGGTTGTAGAACTGGAACACGAAGCCGACGTGGGCCGAGCGCCACTTGGCGAGCGCACCCTCGCTCAGCGAGTCGATGCGCTTGCCGGCGACGCTGATCGTGCCCTCGGTCGGCGAGTCCAGGCCGCCGATCAGGTTCAGCAGCGTCGTCTTGCCCGAGCCCGAAGGACCCATGAGCGCCAGGAAATCCCCCTGCGCGATATCGAGGTCGACGTGATGCAGAACCTCGAGCCGTTCCTTGCCGCGTTCGTACACCTTGCTGAGATTGCGGGTTTCAACCAGTGTGCTCACGGATAGTCCCTCACGATGTGTGAATGGCGACGTGCGCGCCGTCCTGCAGATCCGCCGGCGGGGCGCGTACCACGCGCGCGCCGCTCTCGATCCCCTCCACCAGGCGCAGATCCCCGAAGCTCTGTCCCGGCACTACCGGGTGCGCGCGCGCATGCTCGCCGTCGATGACGAACACCACGCTGCTGCCCGCGCGCTGCACGATGGCGGACGTCGGCACCAGCACTCCCTTGGGCGGCGCTGCGGCGGCCCCGGCCGTGGGCTGGGTCTCCTCGAGGAAGGAAACGCGCACGCCCATGTCGGGCAGGATGCGCGGGTCCTTCTGGTCGATGCCGATGCGCACCTTGACGGTGGCCTTGCTGCGATCGGCGGTCGGGATGATCGCGATCACGTGTGCCGGGATGGTCCAGTCGGGATAGGCGTCCAGCACCGCCTGCGCCCGCTGTCCGGGCTGCACGCGGTTGATGTACGCCTCGTTCACGTCCACCTCGATCTCCAGCGACTCCATGTCGACGATGGTGCCCACGCCGGTGCGCGTGAAGCCGCCGCCGGCCGAGATCGGCGAGACGATCTCCCCGGCCTGCGCCGCCTTCGCGATGATCACCCCGGTGAAGGGCGCATGGACCACCGTGTAGCCCAGCTGCACCCGCGCGGCCTCGACGCCGGCCTGTGCCAGCTTCACCTGCTTGCGCTGCGCTTCCACCTGGGCGCTGAGGGTCTCCACCTGGGTGCGCGCGGTCTCGAGCGCCTGCTGCGAGACCAGCTGCCGCACCACCAGATCCTCATTGCGCACCAGATCGCGCTGCGCCTGCCCGAGCTGCGCCTGGAACTGAGTCAGCTGGGCCTCCGAGGCCTGCAGCTGCGCCTGCGCCTGCGCGAGGCCCGCCTGCTGCGCGGTGTCATCGAGCCGCGCCAGCACCTGGCCGAGCGTGACGTGGTCGCCCTCCTCGATCAGCACCTGGGTCAGGGTGCCGGTGATCTGCGTCGAGACGGTCGCCTCGCGTCGCGCGGTCACGTAGCCGGTGGCCTGCAGAATGGCGGTGGCGCCGCCGGCGCGCGCCGGCGGCTGCGCGGTCACCGCCTCCACTTCGACGCTCGGCCCACCGCGCAACAGCCACAGCCCCGCCAGCACGGCAGCCAGCACCGCCGCGAGTACCGCTGCGCCGATCCACAAACGGGGCGGGATGCGGCGGTGCTCCTGCGCCCCACGATCGATACGCAGCTGTTCCAACAGCGCTTTGTTGTCGTTGTCCGGAGGCATCGTCCGCTACGCCTGCGAAGGCGCGCAACGATATCATCAGCCGCGCGCGCTTGCCGCATGCGCGAACATTCAAGGGGCCGGCGGCAGCTGCACCGCTGCGGGGGCGCGGCGCTTGACAAAGTGTGCCGCGGCGGACCGCGGCTCTCAGCCGGAGATGACCTTGGCCAGTAGCCGGCGCGCCTCGGCGTACTGGGGTGCGATCAGCAGTGCGCGCTCGAGAGCATCGCGCGCCCCGATCGGATCGCTGTGATCTAGCAGGTCGCGCCCCAGGTACACATAGGCCTCCGCAGCTCCCCACCCCGGCAGCCGCTCCGCGCCGCCGCGCTCGCTCTCGAAGGCAGCAACCGCCTGGCGCAGCTTCGGCAGGGCGCGCTCCTTGTTGCCGCCGGCCGAAGGTGCCAGCTCATAGTCGCTCATCGCATCGATCAGCAGCACGCGCGGATCGCGCGGCGCGAGCTGCCGCGCGCGCTCCAGGTCTTTGCGTGCCCGGTGGCCCGAGAATGGCGTATGCACTCCCCCGCCCGCGAGCGGCGCGCTAAGGCACGCGGCGCGCAGCGCCAGCGCATCAGCAAAATCAGCCTGCAGCTCCAGCGCCGCGTCGGTGCTTGCGACGCAGCGCTGCGCCCGCTGACCCGGCGAGTCGCCCGCAGGAGTGCGCGCGGCCAGCTGCGCGAGGCGATACTCGGTGAGCGCTGCGTAATAGCCGTGCAGCTTGTCGCGCGATTCGTCCGCGGCGATCGCATCCGCAAGATTGCGCAGCGCGCGCGCATCCTCGGTGTAGTAGCCGTACTGGATGCGGCTCTCGATATCGCGCCAGGCGGCATCATCGGCGTGTGCTGCGCCTCCGCCGAGCAGCGCCAGCGCCCCAAGCGCCGCGGGCCAGCGCACCTTCGGCCCGGTAGCGCGCCCGGCGGTGATGGCGCCCGCGCCCATCCGCTGCCACTCTCCGCCGTTCAGTAGAATGCGCGTGCACATGCCCGACCATAGCACAGGCCCCTCGGCAGTCGCCGCCCCGGCGGCTGAGCCCGTGCCGCTGATCGACATCGGCATCAATCTGGCGCACGACAGCTACGATGCGGATCGCGACGCGGTGCTCGCGCGCGCCCGCGCCGCCGGGGTGACGCAGATGGTGCTGACGGGGTCGAGCCTTGCGAGCACGGCGCGCGCCATCGAGCTTGCACGGGCGCAGCCGGGACGGCTGTTCGCCACCGCGGGAGTTCATCCACATCACGCCACCGAGCTCAGCGCCGAGCGCGCGGCCGAGCTCGAGGCGCTGGCGCGCCGCCCCGAGGTGGTCGCGGTCGGTGAGTGCGGCCTCGATTATTTCCGCAACTTCGCCCCGCGCGCCGCCCAGCAGCAGGCGTTTCACCGCCAGCTCGAGCTGGCCGCGCGCGTCGCGAAGCCGGTATTCCTGCATCAGCGCGATGCGCACGCAGACTTCGTGGCCATCCTGCGCGAGCATGCCACGCGCTGGCGTGGTGTGGCGCACTGCTTCACCGGCGGGCCCGAGGAACTGGACTGCTATCTGCAGCTCGGGCTTGCGATTGGCATCACCGGCTGGCTGTGCGATGAGCGGCGCGGCACGCATCTGGCGGCACTCATGCGGCGCATTCCGTCCGAGCGGCTGCTGCTCGAGACCGACGGTCCGTACCTGCTGCCGCGCGACCTCGATCCCAAACCTGCCTCGCGCCGCAACGAACCGGCGTATCTTGCGCACATCGCGGCGGCGGTCGCGCGCGCGCGCGGCGAGCCCCTCGCCCAGCTCGCACGCTCCAGCACCACCGCGGCGCGTGCACTGTTTGGGCTGCCGGAGGTGTGAGCGCCGCGCCCAGACCTCCAAGAATCGACGTGCGGATGTACCTGTAAGCTATTGTTTATCAAGAATCGAGGATGCCCATGGACGCCAAGCGCCTGACCAGCACGATTGCCGCCACCTGGGACGAGTCGATCGTCGATCGCCTGGTCGCATACGTACGCATCCCCAACAAGTCCCCGTTGTTCGACCCGGAGTGGGAACAGCACGGCTACATGGAACAGGCGGTTACCCTGATGGCTGACTGGTGCCGCAGGCAGCCGCTGCCCGGGGCACGCGTGGAGGTGCGGCGCCTGCCGGGCAAGACCCCGCTGCTGCTCGTCGACGTGCCCGGCGAGGTTGCGGGCTGCGTGCTGCTGTACGGCCACCTCGACAAGCAACCGGAGTTCACCGGCTGGCTGCCGGGGCTGGGGCCTTGGGAGCCGGTGCTGCGCGACGGCAAGCTCTACGGGCGCGGCGCCGCCGACGACGGCTATGCGGTGTTCAGCTCCCTCACCGCCATCGCGGCCCTCAAGCAGCAGCAGGTGCGCCTGCCGCGCTGCGTGGTGCTGATCGAGGCCTGCGAGGAGAGCGGCAGCGACGATCTGCCGGCGCACCTGAGCGCGCTCGGCACGGCACTCGGGGAGCCGTCGCTGGTGGTGTGCCTGGATGCCGAGTGCGGCAACTACGACCAAGTATGGTGTACCACCTCGCTGCGCGGCAATCTCGTCGGCACGCTCAAGGTGCGCGTACTGAGCGAGGGCGTGCACTCCGGCATGGCCACCGGCATCGCGCCCACGCCGTTTCGCATCCTCGAGCAGCTGCTCGCACGGCTCGAAAATCCGGTCACTGGCGATCTGCTGCTCGATGAGCTGCACGTCAGCATGCCCGCCGACCGCCGCGCTCAGGCGAGCGCCGCCGCGAAGGTGTTGGGAGCGGAAGTGGCCGGGAAACTCCCCTGGCTCCCGGGCGTGCAGCCGGTCTCGAACGATCCGACCGAGCTCCTCATCAACAGCACCTGGCGCGGCACCCTCGCGGTCACCGGCGCGGATGGCCTGCCGGCGGTGCGCGCGGCCGGCAACGTGCTGCTGCCCGAGCTCGCGGTCAAACTCTCGCTGCGCCTGCCCCCCACCTGTGACGCGGCGCGCGCCGCGCGTGCGGTGCAGGAGACGCTCGAGCGCGAGCCGCCCTACGCGGCCCACGTAAGTTTCGAGGCAGACTCGGCCAACGGCGGCTGGAATGCGCCAGCCTTCGCCCCGTGGCTGGAACAGTCCATCGATCGCGCCTCACGCGCCATCTACGGCCGCGAGGCGGTACACATCGGCTGCGGCGGCACCATCCCGTTCATGGGCATGCTCGGGGAGCGCTTCCCGCGCACGCAGTTCTTCATTACCGGAGTGCTGGGCCCGCATGCCAACGCCCACGGCCCCAACGAGTTCCTGCACATCGACTACGCCAAGAAGTTGACCGCCTGCGTCTCGCTGGTGCTGGCCGATCACGCGCAGACGCTGACCGCCTAGCGCATGTCCGCCATGTAGCTCGGCTTCACGGCATCCTTCAGGCGCTGCCAGCCCTCGCGGTAGCGCGCCACGGTCTCTTCCGGCGCCTCGTGGTCGGCGGCCGGGAATTCCGCGCGCAACGCGTCGATCATCAGGGTCCACTTCGGCAGCCCCTTGGGGAACTTGCCGCGCCGCGTGAACACGACGCGACCCTCGACCGGGACCTCCCCGGCCACCGCCTTCACCGCGGCGATGCGGTCATAGAGCGCCCCCTGCGGGTTGGTGAAGGTGAAGCGGTGCGCCCCGTCCATCACGGTCCACTCCGCCATCTGGTCGCCCCCGAAGATGTTGCCGCGCACGTCGCGCAGGTCGATCACGACCACCCCGCGCAGGGTCAGCAGCAGATAATCGACGTGGAAGCCCCCGCCCATGCCGTCGGGTACCAGCGAGTTGCGGAGATGGTCGGCGGTCCCGCCGGTCACCGCGGCGCGCAGTGCCTTGCGCGCGCGGTAGTGGCGGTACCAGCGCCAGGCCCACGCCAGGCTGAACCCCAGCACCGCCGCGGCCGCGATCAGCACCCAGGCGGTAGGGGGGAGCTTCGCCAACTCGTCCACCTTCAATTCCTCCCTTGCAGCGCGCCGCGCAGTGCCTCGAGTGTCGCGTCGATTTCAACACACTGCACCGCTCGCGCGAACAGCTTTGTCAGCGACTCGGGCATGGGCACCGGGTGACCGATCAGAGGTTCCACGATCTCGCGGAACTTCGCCGGGTGCGCGGTGGAGACCAGCACCCAGCGCCGCGCGTGGCGCCGCTCCGGCGTCAGCCGCTGCCAGGCCTCGGCCGCGGTCGCCGTGTGCGGGCACCAGATCTGGCCGAATTCGCGATAGCCGGCGCGGATACGTGCGCGGATCTCATCGTCGCTGACGCTGCAGGTGCTCACCGCGCTGCGCAGTTCCTCCAATCCCGGATACAGGGTGCGCAGGCGCTCCATGTTGCTCGGGTTGCCGACATCCATCGCCGAAGCGAGCGTCGCGACACTCGGGCGCGGTCGCCACTCGCCGCTCGCGAGGTACTCCGGCACCGCGCGGTTGGCGTTGTGAGCCAGCAGTACTTCCTCGATGGGCAGCCCGACGGCTCGCGCCCATAGGCAGGCGAGCGCGTTACCGAGGTTGCCGCTCGGCACGATGAACGAAGCGGGCTCGCCGTAGGCGCGCCAGATCGCCAGGCTGGTGGCGGCGTAATAGGCGCACTGCGGCAGCAGACGCCCGAGGTTGATGCTGTTGGCCGAGGACAGCCGCGTCCGGGCGACGAGGGCCGGATCGAGGAAGGCCTCCTTGACCAGGCGCTGGCAGTCATCGAAGGTGCCGCGCACGCGCAGTGAGCGCACGTTGCCGCCCCAGCAGGTGAGCTGCCGCTCCTGCGTGGGTGAAACCAGCCCCTTGGGAAAGAGCACCGCGACCTCTACTCCGGGGCGGCCATGGAAGGCGGCCGCCACGGCCCCGCCGGTGTCTCCCGAGGTGGCAACGAGGATGGTCAGCGGCCTGGAATCCGCCCCGTGCAGGTGCGCAAAACAGGCCGCGAGGAAGCGTGCGCCGAAGTCCTTGAAGGCGGCCGTCGGGCCGTGGAACAGCTCGAGCACCGCCGCGTGCCCGTCGGCGTCCAGCGGCACCAGCGGCGCTTCAAAGCTGAAAGCCTCCCGTGAGATCTCCGGCAGCAGCGGCGAGAGCGCATCGCCGGCCAGGAAAGGCGCGAGCAGGCAGCGGGCCACGGCGGGCAGCTCGCGCGCCTCGCCGAAGTCCGCGGCCGACAGGCGCGGCCAGCGGCTGGGCACGTACAGCCCGCCATCCGGTGCCAGTCCCTGCAGCACCGCGGCGCTGAACCCGACCGCGGGCGCCTGTCCGCGGGAGCTGACGAAGACCGCAGCGGCGCCCATCACGCCCTAACCGATGATCCGCGCGCCCGAGGCGCGGATCTCGATCACCCAGGCGTCGGTCGCGAGTGACTGGCGCGCGAACTCGTGTCGCATGCTCGCGAGCACCGCCGCCGCGTTCGGCTCCGGCACGAGCGCGAACATCGAGGGACCGGCGCCGGAGATGGAGCAGCCGAGCGCGCCGGCGTGCATCGCGCCCTGGCGCACTTGCTGGAAGCCGGGAATGAGGGCCGCGCGCTGCGGCTCGATCACCACGTCCTCAAACGAGGCGCGGATCATCTCCAGGTCGCTGGTGTAGCAGCCGGAGATGAAGCCCGCGAGGTTCGCGGTCTGCCACACGAAGTCCGACATCTCCACGCTGCGCTTGAGTATCGCGCGGGCGCGGGCGGTGGCGAGGAACATGTGCGGATGCACGATGACCGCGCGGATCCCCGGGGGCACCGGAATCTGCTTGATGCGCGGATGGTCGATGCCGACCGTCAGCACCAGGCCTCCGAACAGCGAGGGGGCGATGTTGTCGGCATGGCGCGCGCCGCTTGCCACCGCCTCGCCCGCCATCGCGAACTTCAGCAGTTCCAGCTCCCCCAGCGGCTGGGGCAGCAGCGCGTTGGCCGCCACCACGGCACCCACGGCGGAGGCCGCCGAGCCACCGAGCCCGGAGCCGAGCGGAATGCCCTTGTCGATCTCGATGCTGAAGCCAAACCCCGGGCGCACCACCTCCTGCATGGCCAGCAGCGCCCGGCCGGCGGTGTTGTCCCCGGGCTCGCGCGGCAGCTCGCCTGCCACGCCGCGGGTGGCGGTGATCTCGACCCCGGGGGATGCGCGGCGGCTGACCGTGACCCGGTCGCCGAGGGCATCCACCGAGAAGCCCATGATGTCGAAGCCGATGGCGACATTGCCCACCGAGGCGGGCGCGAACGCCGTGGCGCGCCCGGCCCCGGCGCCGCTCACAGCCGTGCACCGAGGTACGCCGCCAGGCGCAACAGGTCCGCGAACACCCCACCGGCGGTCACTTCCGGACCCGCCCCCGGCCCCTGCACGATGAGGGGGTTGTCGCAGTAGCGGCGCGTGGCAAAGCGCACGATGTTGTCGGTGAGCGCGATGTTGGCAAAAGGGTGTCGCGCATCGAGCTCCTCGAGCCCCACACTCGCCGGGCCCCCCGCGGTCAGCCTGCCGAGGTAGCGCAGCACCTTGCCGCGCGCGCGCGCCCCCGCCAGGCGTGCCGCGTACGCCGCATCGAAGCGCGGCAGCTGCGCCATGAACTCCTCGATCGCGCCACCCGCGAGCTCCGCCGGCACCAGACTCTCGACCTTCACGTCGCTGAGCTCGAGCGGTAACCCCATCTCGCGCCCGAGGATGATGAGTTTGCGCGCCACGTCCATGCCTGACAGGTCATCGCGCGGGTCAGGCTCGGTGAAGCCGCGCTGCCGTGCCTCGTGCAGGATGGCCGAGAAGCCGACCCCGCCGTCGTAGACGTTGAACAGGTACGCGAGCGTGCCGGAGAAGATGCCTTCGATGCCCGTGATCTCGTCCCCCGTGTGGATGAGATCGCGCAGGGTGTGCACGATGGGCAGCCCCGCCCCCACTGTGGCCTCGTACAGGTAGTGCGAGGCACCGGTGCGCCGCGCCTGCTGCAGGGCGCGATAGTCGGCGAGCGTGCCGCTGTTGGCCTTCTTGTTGGGCGTCACGATGTGGATCCCGGCGGCCAGCCAGTGCGCATAGCGCGCCGCCACCTCGGCACTGGCGCTGCAGTCGATGAGCACGGTGTGCGGCAGATAGTCCAGACGCACGTGCTCGACGAAACGCGTCAGGTCGGCCGGCGCCTGGCTCGCCTGGTATTGAGCGCGCCAGTCGCGTGCCATGAGATCGCTCTCGGCCAGCACCATGCGCCGCGAGCCGCTGATGCCGCGCACCCGCAGGTCGAGCTTGAACTGGCTACGCAGGTGCTCCGTCTGAGCGGCGAGCTGATCGAGCAGCACGCGGCCCACGGTCCCCGGGCCGATGACACCCACCGAAATAGTATGCGGCGACAGGTACAGCCCGGCATGCACCGCGCGCAGCGCGCGCATGGCGCTGCGGCCGTCGACCACCACGGAAATGTTGCGCTCCGAGGCGCCCTGAGCGATAGCGCGCACGTTGACCCGCGACGCCCCGAGGGCGGTGAAGAGCTTCGCAGCCACGCCCGGGGTTCCCGCCATGCCGTCGCCCACCACCGCCAGGATCGCCTGATCCGGGTCCACATCCACACTTTGAATTTGCCCACCCTGCAGCTCGCCGGCGAACGCGCGGCGGATGACCGCGGCGGCCTGCTCCGCCTGCTCCTGCGGAATGGCGCAGCAGATCGAGTGCTCGGAGCTGCCCTGCGAGATCAGGATGACCGAGATGCCCTCCTCGCGCAGCGCCCCGAACAGCCGGTGCGCCGTGCCCGGCACGCCGATCATCCCCGTGCCCTCGAGATTGACCAGCGCGACGCGCTCGATGCTGGTGATGCCCTTCACCGGCAACGCGGAGGTCGGCCGGGCGCAGATCAGCGTGCCGGCCTTGGCGGGCGCGAAGGTGTTGCGGATCCAGATCGGAATGGCGTCCTTGACCGCCGGCGCCATGGTCTGCGGATGAATGACCTTGGCACCAAAGTACGCGAGCTCCATCGCCTCGTTGTAGGAGAGCGAGTCGATCACCGTCGCATCGGGTACGCGGCGCGGGTCGGCCGACATGACACCGTCCACGTCGGTCCAGATGTGGATCTCCGAGGCGCCAAGCAGGTCGGCGAATATGGAGGCGGAGAAGTCGCTGCCGTTACGGCCGAGGGTGGTCTGCACGCCGCGGCCATCGGAGGCGATGAACCCGGTGATCACCAGCGTCCCCGCAAAGTCCGCAGGCACGAGCCGCTCGAGGTTGGCCCGGGACTCGCTCCACTGGATGCCGGGCCCGAGCGGTCCCCACTCGGCCACCACCACGCGCCGCGCGTCCAGCCACCGCACCTCGCCCGCGCGCCGCGCGCGCTCGGCGAAGAAGCGCTGGAACAGCCGCGTCGACCACAGCTCCCCGTAGCCCGCGACCCGATCGCTCACCGTGCGCGAGGCGCTGTGCGCCGCGGTGACCGGCCGCAGAATCTCCGCCAGCTCCCGAAAGTCCGCATCCAGCGCGGCGCGGTACGCCTGCGCCCCCGGCTGCAACAGCAGCTCCGCGGCGATGGCCGCATGGCGGCTGTTGAGCTGGTCGATCTCCCCCTGCAGCGCCGGGTCGGCGCGCTCGGCGAGCGCTACCAGGTGCAGCAGCGCATCCGTGACGCCGCGGCAGGCGGACAACACCACGCCGAGGCGTCCGGCGGGGGCAGACTCGAGGATGGCCGCGACCTTGCGGAAGCAGTCGGCGTCAGCGACGCTCGACCCCCCGAACTTGTGCACGACCCAGGGAGCGGGATTGACCATCGAGGCGGAATTTTCTAAAGCCAACAGGGGGCCGTGTGACTCTACTGAGGCGCCCGGGCAGGCGCAACGACCCACGGGCCGCCGCCGACACCGCGATGGCATAATCCCAAGGGCATGGAAGCCTTTCTCGACCCGCTCCTGCCGCTGTTCGAACGCGAGCGTGCCGCCGGGCGTGCGCTCGCGCTCGGCGTGCTGGTGCGCACGGCCGGCTCCACCTACCGCAAGCCCGGCGCGCTCATACTGATCGCCGCGAGCGGCGAGTACGCGGGGCTGCTCTCGGGAGGGTGCCTGGAGGGCGACCTGCGCGAGCACGCGCGCGCCGTCATCACCAGCGGCGCGGCGCGTCCGGTGCGCTACGACCTGCGCGGTGAGGACGACCTGCTCTGGGGGCTGGGCATCGGCTGCGAAGGCGACATGCAGATTCTGCTGTTGCGCGCCGGGCCGGACAACGACTGGCAGCCGCTCGCGCACCTGGCCGCGGCGCTCGGCCACCACGCGGCCACGGCGGTCGGCATCGTGGTCGATTCCACCGACCCGCACGTGCCGCGCGGCGCGCTGGCGCTGCCCGGTGCACAGCCCTCATCCGGCAGCGCCGAGCTTGCAGCTGCGGCCGTGCAGGCGGCGCTGTCGCAGTCCGCCACGGACGGCAGCACGCGCTGGGTGCAAGCTGCAGGCGGCATCGAGCTGTTCGTGCTGCCGCTGTCGCTGCCGCCGCGGATCCTGCTGCTCGGCGCAGGTCCCGACGCTGCCCCGCTCGTCGATCTCGCGGCGCGCCTCAACTGGAAGGTCACGCTCGCCGATCATCGCGCGGCCTACGCCGTGGCGGCGCACTTCCCGCAAGCCGAGCACGTCGTGCGCGTGAACCCCGCAGGCCTTGCCGAGGAACTCGATCTGGCACAGTTCTCCGCCGCGGTGATCATGAGTCATCACCTGGTCTCGGACCTCGCCTACCTGCGCTCGCTTGCGCGCGCGCGCATCGGCTATGTCGGCCTGCTGGGACCGGCCGCGCGTCGCGACCGGCTGCTCGCCCAGCTGGGCGAGGAGGAGGCGCACGCGCTGCGCCCGCGGCTGCGCGCGCCCGTCGGCCTGGCGCTCGGCGGACGCGCGCCCGAATCGGTCGCGCTCGCCATCGTCGCCCAGCTGCACGCCTACCTGCATGCGGCCCCGGCACTAGCCGCTAAATCATAGGCTTAGGGAATGCAGTTCGCGTGACTTATAGTAGCTGCCGGCGATGAACGAACTCCAGCTCATCCAAAATCAGCTCGCCCGGGAGCGCCGGCACGCAGTGCAGATCGCAGCCGAGTGCGCGGGCGCGGCGGCGGGGGCGGAATTTCTGGAAGCGTGCGCGGATTATCTTGAGAGGGTGCTCGGTTGGTTCGCGGAGCGCGATCAGCGGCTCGTGACGCTCGCGCAGTCGCTGCCGGAGGGCAGCGCGACTGCGCCCTCCGCACCTTCCGGACAGAGCCGCGAGGCGTTGCAGTTGCTCGGGGCCGCGCGTAGCGGCGGGGACTGGGCGCCCCTGTCAGACTTTCTGTGCGGGCCGTGGTCACAGCGACGCGCAGCGCTCGAGCCATGGCTTGCGCAGGCCGCGCGCATCGCAGACTGGCGCACGGTGTCTGCGCTCACGGCGGACGTGATCCTCAGGGAGCGCGAGCTGTACGCGCGCACCCGCAGGCTGCGGCCGGCCGGTGCGGCGCGCGCCGGCGACGGTTCGGAGCGGCGCCATGGCAAGAGCTGAAGGCCGCGCCAAGGTGAGTGACGGCCTGTATGCAATCGTGCTCGCCGCCGGGCCCTCAACCCGGTTCGGCTCGCCCAAGCAGCTGGTGCGCGTCGCGGGCCGCCCGCTGTTGCATATCGCCGTGACGCGGGCCTCCGAGGTTGCCGGCAACGCGCTCATCGTGGTGCTCGGCGCGGGCGCGGCCGAGCTCGCCCCGCTCCTCAAGCACTCGCCGGGCTCGGTGGTCGTGAATCAGGACTGGCGCGAGGGTATGGGGAGCTCGATCCGTGCCGGTGTGGCGCGGCTGCCGGCCACCTGCAGCGGTGTGCTGCTGCTGTTGGCGGACCAGGCGGCGGTGAGCGCGGACGACCTGAAGCGTCTCGCCGGCACCTGGCGCAAGCAACCGCAATACATCGCCGCCGCGCTGTACGCCGGAATCAGCGGCGTGCCGGCCATCTTTCCGCGCAGCGCCTTCCGCCAGCTCAGCGAGCTGCGCGGCGATGTGGGCGCGCGTGCCCTGCTCCGCCGCAACACCGACCGGCTCGTGCGCGTGCCCATGCCGAGCGCGGCCGTCGATGTGGATACGCCCGAGGATCTGCTGGCGCTCGAGACGCCGAAATAGCCCTCAGCTGCCCCGCCCCTCGACGCTCGCCAGGATGCGCTGCGCCTGCACCAGGTGCGGCCGGTCGATCATCTGACCGTCGAGGCTCACCACGCCCGCGCCCGGGGCGGCGGCGAACGCGGCCACCACCCGCTGTGCATGGGCCCGCTCGGCCTCCGATGGGGTGAAGGCGGCGTTGATGGCGGTGATCTGGTCGGGGTGGATGGCGAGCTTGCCGCTGAAGCCGTCGCGGCGCGCGGCCTGCAGCTCGCCGCGCAGACCTTCGCTGTTGCGGAACTCCGTGTGCACTCCGTCGATCGCCTGGATGCCGAGCGCGGCCGCGGTGAGCAGACAGGTGGTGCGCGCGAGCTGAAAGGTGAACGTCAGGGCGCCGGCGGCGTCGCGCTTGCCCAGTGCCCCGAGCGCTGCCGACAGGTCTTCCGCGCCCCACGTGAGGCCCGCCAAGCGCGCCCGGGCCGCGGGGGCGGCCGCCAGACGCAGCGGATACTGCGGCAGCGCCAGCAGCCCCTGGGGTGTCTCGGTCGCAATCACCAGCAGCCGCGTCACCCCGGGCGCAAGCCCGCCGTGCGCCTCGATGGCGTTCAGCCGCTCCGCGACCGCGACGATCTCCTCCGGCGCGGACACTTTCGGCAGCACCAGGCCCGCGGGCACAGCGTCGGCGGCGCCAAACAGCGCCTCGAGATCCTCCCGCCACAGCTGCCCCGCGGGCGGATTGACGCGCACCCACAGCTGCGGCTGCCGGGCGGCGCCGCGCGAGCGCAGCAGCTGCACCACCCGGGTGCGTGCGGCCGAGAGGTGCGCAGGATCGACCGAATCCTCCAGGTCGAGGATCAGGGCATCGGCGGCGGTGGCAAGCGCCTTCGTCTGCTTGCGCTCGCTGTCACCGGGCACGAACAGCAGCGAACGCAGCGGCGCGGTCGCCTCAGTGCTCACGCGGGCGGCCTCTTCAGCATGAGCGCGGCGCGCCGGCAGGAGGCGACCTCCTCGTCGCGCTGGTTCCAGGCGCGATGCTCGAACACCACGATCCCCGAGTCCTGGCGCGACTGGCTCTCGCGCTTGGACACCACCGTGGTCGCCGCGTGCAGCGTATCGCCGATCAGCACCGGCCTGGGGAAGCGCACCTCTTCCCAGCCGAGGTTGCCGAGCGTGGTCCCGTAGGTGGTGTCATACACGGAAAGCCCGACCAGGAGCCCGAGGGTGAACACGCTGTTCACCAGCGGCTGCCCGAAAGGGGTGCCCTTGCAGTACTCCGCATCCAGGTGGATGGCGGCGGGATTCATGGTGAGCGCGCTGAACAGCAGGTTGTCGGTCTCGGTCACGGTGCGCCGCACCAGGTGCTCGAAGCGCTGCCCGACGCTGAATTCCTCGAAATACAGTCCGGCCACGTGCGCCTCCGCAAGACAAGTTAGCGCAAGTGTTGCATAGGCTCATAACCCCAGAAAGAGGCCCACCTAACCACACGGTATTTAGCCGCCCGCGAGGCCCCGCCTATAGTTCGATCGCATGTACCGCTACGACGAGCTGGATCAGGCGTTTGTCGATCAGCGCGTCGCGGAATTCCGCGACCAGACGCGCCGCCACCTGGCGGGCGAGCTGAGCGAGGAGCAGTTCCGCCCACTGCGGCTGCGCAACGGGCTCTACATCCAGCGCCACGCGCCGATGCTGCGCATCGCGATTCCCTACGGCCTGCTCGATACGCGTCAGCTGCGCAAGCTCGCGCACATCGCACGGCGCTACGACCGTGGCTACGGTCACTTCACCACGCGCCAGAACCTGCAGCTCAACTGGCCGCAGCTCGCGGACGTCCCCGACATCCTCGAGGAGCTTGCCACCGTGCAGATGCACTGCATCCAGACCAGTGGCAACTGCGTGCGCAACGTCACCGCCGATCACCTGGCGGGCGTCGCCGCCGACGAGGTCGATGATCCGCGCCCCTACTGCGAGATCGTGCGCCAGTGGGCCGCGCTGCACCCGGAGTTCACCTACCTGCCGCGCAAGTTCAAGATCGCGATCACCGGCTCGCCCGAGGATCGCGCCGCCTCCGAGGTGCACGACATCGGCCTGCACCTCACGCGCGCCGCCGACGGCGCCATCGGCTTCACGGTACTGGTGGGCGGCGGCCTCGGGCGCGCGCCCATGATCGGCCAGCTGATCTGCGAGTACCTGCCGCTCGCCGAGCTGCTGTCCTATCTCGAGGCGATCCTGCGTGTCTATAACCGCTACGGCCGCCGCGACAACATTCACAAGGCGCGCATCAAGGTGCTGGTGAAGAGCCTGGGCGCGGCGCGCTTCCGCGAGGAAGTGGAGACCGAGTGGCACGCCGGGGTCGAGCAGGCGCCGCGCCTGCCGCCCGGGGAGGTCGAGCGAGTACGCGCCTTCTTCCGCCCGCACCCCTACCAGGTGCTCGCGGACCTCGACGTCACCGCCGGGCGCGGGGCGCGCTTCCAGGCCTGGTACCGCTACAACACCCGCGCGCACAAGGTACCCGGATACCGCGCGGTATTCGTGGCGCTCAAGAACCACCATGCGGTTCCCGGGGACATGAGCGCGGAGCAGATGGAGGCGATCGCCGATCTCGCCGACCGCGTGAGCTTCGGACTGGTGCGCAGCACGCACAACCAGAACCTGCTGCTGGCGGACGTGCCGCAGCACGAGCTGTACGGCGTGTGGCGCGAGCTGGACGCGCTCGGGCTCGCCTTCCCCAACATCGGCACGCTCACCGACATGATCGCCTGCCCGGGACTGGACTTCTGTTCCCTCGCCAACGCCGGCACCCTGGGCATCGCGCGCCAGATCCAGCAGCGCTTCGATGACCTGGACTACCTATACGACCTGGGTGAGATCGAGATCAAGATGTCAGGCTGCATGAACGCCTGCGGCCATCACCACGTCGGTCACATCGGCATCCTCGGCGTCGACAAGCATGGCGAGGAGTGGTACCAGATCAGCCTCGGCGGCTCGGCCACCGGCTCCACCGCGCTCGGGGAAGTGATCGGCCCGTCGGTGCCGAAGCACGAGGTCGCCCCGACCATCGAGCGTATCGTCGAGACCTATCGCGCGCTGCGCGCCGCGGACGAGCGCTTCATCGAGACCCTGCGGCGGGTGGGACTCGAGCCCTTCACGGCGAGCGCCTATGCGGTACATCCTGCGGCGGCGTGAGTGGGTAGCGGATGAGTGGCGCCACCTCGGCGAGGCGGCCGCGGACGGCGACGCGCTGATCGTGCCGCTGGCGCAGCTGCGCCGTGACCCGCCCGCCTGGCGCAGCCACCCCGGCCGGCTCGGGGTGCGCTTAGGCCCGGCCGACCGGGTCGAGGAGCTCGCGGACGAACTCCCGCACCTGGCCCTGGTGGCGGTGGAGTTCCCCACTCCCGGCGATGGCCGGGGCTATTCCGCGGGGCGCCTGCTGCGCGAGCGCTGGGGATTCACCGGCGAGCTGCGTGCCGTCGGCGCAGGCGTGCGCCAGGATCAGGTGTTCCTGCTCGCGCGCTGCGGGTTCGATGCTCTTGAGCTGGCAGAAGGCGAGGATCCTGAGGCGGCGCGGCGCGCGCTGCGGCGCTACGACGTCGCCTATCAGCCGGGCGCGGCGGATGTGCCGCTGCGCTTCCGGCGCTTTTCCTCCTAGTCCTTCAGCGCTGCGGCAGCGCGACCTCGGCGAACATCTGCGCCACCTCCTCGGCCGAGGCGGCGCGGTGCGCGCGCTCCACCAGGCGACGGTCGAGGTGCGGGGCGAGCAGCTGCGCGAAGTCGTACATGTACTTGCGCAGCAGCGTTCCACGCCGGAATCCGATCCAGGTGGTGTGCGCGGGGAACAAGTGCGCGGCGTCGATGGCGACGAGATCCGGATCGTGCTCATCCACCGCCATGTGGGCCACGATCCCGACGCCCAGCCCCAGCCGCACGTAGGTCTGGATGACGTCGGCGTCGCGCGCGGTGATGGCCACGTTGGGGGTGAGCGCGGCCTTGGCGAAGGCCTGGTGGAGCGACGAGGGGCCGGTGAAGCTGAACGTGTAGCTGATGATCGGGTAGGTCGCCAGCGCCTTGAGGGTGAGACGCGTGCCGTCGGCGAGCGGGTGGCCCTTCGGCACGATCACCGTGCGGTTCCAGCGGTAGCACGGCAGCAGCGTCAGATCCGCGAACAGCTGCTCCGAGCCGGTGGCGATGGCGCAGTCGATGCGATCGTTCGCCACCATCTCGGCGATCTGCTCCGAGGTCCCCTGATGCAGGTTGAGCCGCACCTGCGGGTAGCGGCTGCGGAACACGCGGATCACGTCCGGCAGCACATAGCGCGCCTGCGTGTGGGTGGTGCCGATCGACAGGCTCCCCTTGCCCTCATCGCGCAGCTCGGTCGAGAGGTTCCGGATGCTCTGCGCCTCCTGCAGGATGCGCAGCGCGCGGTCGATGACCTGCTGCCCGGCCGCGGTGATGCGCGTGAGGTTGCGACCCTCGCGCACGAAGATCTGGAATCCGAGCTCATCCTCGAGCAGCTTGATCTGCTTGCTCACACCGGGCTGCGAGGTGTGCAGCTTATGCGCCGCGGCGGTGATGTTGAGACCGCTCTGCGCGACGGCGGCCAGGTAACGCAGCTGGTGCAGCTTCATAGCGCCAAGACTAACCTAACCGCCAACCGTTCTGTGAGCGCTCCGTAACCGCTCTATAACCGCCGCGCAACTCTAAAGAAGCAATCATTCGTTCAGCGGCCATGGGTGCGCTCGCTATAGTCGGGCGCAGCATGGCTGAGGTGCCGACACTCGAACTGGAACGCAAGGCGCTCGAGGTGCGCGCCCTGCTCGGTCGGGCGCTGCAGCAGCACGGACGGCTGGTGTATTCGAACAGCCTCGGCGCCGAAGCCATGGTACTAACCGACATCATCGGGGCGCAGTTTCCGGAGATCGATGTGTTCAGCATCGACACCGGGCGCCTGCACGAGGAGACCTACGAGCTGCTCGAGAAGCTGCAGCGCCGTTACCGGCGCCGCATCCGCGTGGTGTATCCCGATGCCGCCGCACTCGAGCGCCTGGTGGCCGGCCAGGGGGTGAACGGCTTCTACCGCGGCCTCGAGCCGCGGCTCGAGTGCTGCCGCGTGCGCAAGGTCGAGCCCTTTCAGCGCGCCATCGCCGGCTTCGCGGCCTGGATCACCGGAGTGCGGCGCGAGCACTCCGCGCAGCGCGCCCGCGCCGCCCCCATCGAGTGGGACGCCGGGCACGGCCTGTACCGCATCAGCCCGCTGCTCGAGTGGAGCGAGGCCCAGGTGTGGCAGTACATCCGCGCCCGCCAGCTGCCCTACAATCGGCTGCACGACCGCCAGTTCCCGAGCATCGGGTGCTCCCCCTGCACCCGTGCCATCCAGCCCGGCGAGAGCCGCCGCGCGGGGCGCTGGTGGTGGGAGCGGCCGGAGTCGCGCGAATGCGGACTGCAGCCGAAGCCTTCTGCCCTGGCCGCCCCGGCCTGAGCCCGGGAGCACTCGCCATGGACTACCTGCCGGTGTTCCTGCGCGTGAAGTCGCAGCCCGTGCTGGTGGTGGGCGGCGGGAAGGTCGCGCGGCGCAAGGCGCTGTGGCTGCTGAGGGCCGGGGCGCGCGTGAGCGTGGTTGCCCCGCAGATCGAGCCGGAGCTGGCGCGGCGCGCCGCGCAGGGCGAGCTCACCTGGCTTGCGGCCGAGTTCACGCCCGCACAGCTGCGCGGTGCGGTGGCGGTGGTCGCGGCCGCCGGCGAACGTGCCGTCAACGCCGCGGTCTCCCGCGCCGCGCGCGAGCGGCAGGTGCCGGTCAATGTCGTGGACGACGCAGAGCTCTCCACGTTCATCTTCCCGGCCATCGTCGATCGCTCTCCGCTCGTGGTCGCGGTGAGCTCCTCGGGCGCCGCCCCGGTCCTGTCGCGGCGGGTGCGTGCGCAAATCGAGGCGCTGCTGCCCGAGCGGCTCGGTGCCCTGGCGCGTTTCATGGGAGCCCAGCGCGAGGGCCTGCGCCGAGTCCTCGCTTCCCCGGCGCGGCGGCCGTTCTGGGAGCGCATCGCGGACGGCCCGGTGGCAACACGGGTGCTGGCCGGCGATGCCGTCGGCGCCAATGACGCGCTGGCGCGCGAGTTGCGTGCCGCGCGTCTCACCGCCACTCCGGCACCGGCGCCGCTTGGCGAGGTGTACCTGATCGGCGCAGGTCCCGGTGACGCGGACCTGCTCACCTTGCGCGCGCTGCAGCTGCTGCAGCAGGCCGACGTCATTCTCTATGACCGCCTGGTCAGTCCGGCGGTGCTGGAGCGGGCGCGGCGCGACGCCGAGCGCATTTTCGTCGGCAAGGAGTGCGGCGAGCCCGGCCGTCAGCAACACATTCATGAGCTGTTGGTGCGGCTCGCCGGCGCAGGCCGCCGCGTCGCGCGTCTAAAGGGCGGCGACCCGTTGGTGTTCGGCCGCGGCGGCGAAGAGATCGAGGTGCTCGCCGCGCACGGCATTCCTTTCCTCGTGGTGCCGGGCATCACGGCCGCGCTCGCTGCTGCGGCCGCGGCCGCGATGCCCCTAACCCATCGGCGCCTCGCCCACGGGGTGACCTTCCTGAGCGGACACCAGCAGGAGGGGGGGCCAGAGGAGTGGCGGGTCTTCGCCGACCCACGCCACACGCTGGTGTTCTACATGGGCGTAGCGCAGCTGCCGCGCATCGTCGCGCGGCTGCGCGCCGCCGGCGCTTGCGCCGCCCACCCGGTCGCGATCATCCAGCAGGCGACGCTCCCCGGGCAGCGCATCCTGCGCAGCACGCTGGGCGCAGTCGCGGCGCTCGCCGTACAGCGCGAGGTACAGCCGCCGGCGCTGCTGATCGCCGGCAACGTCGCCGCATTCGCCGCCAGCGCAGCGCTCGGCGGGCTCGGTGAGCAAGCGCTGCGGGAAGGAGCCGTCGCATGACGCCGGTGAACGGTTTCATCGGCGCGGTGGGGAACACCGCGCTCATCCGCCTCAAGCGCGCCAGCGAGGAGACCGGCTGCGACATCTTCGGCAAGGCGGAATTCATGAACCCCGGCGGCTCGGTCAAGGATCGCGCCGCGAGCGCGATCGTCGCGGACGCCGAGCGCCGCGGCACGCTCGGCCCCGGCGGCACCGTGGTCGAGGGCACCGCGGGCAACACCGGCATCGGTCTCGCGCACGTGTGCAACGCGCGTGGCTACCGCTGCGTGATCGTCATGCCGGACAACCAGTCACCCGAGAAGTACCGCCTGCTGGAGATGCTCGGCGCGGAGCTGCACAAGGTGCCGGCGGTACCCTACAGCAATCCGAATCAGTACCAGAAGGTCGCGCAGCGCCTCGCCGCCTCGCTCCCCGACGCGATCTGGTCGAATCAGTTCGACAACACCGCCAACCGCGCGACTCACCTGCACACCACCGGGCCGGAGATCTGGACGCAGACCAACGGCCGCATCGATGCGTTTGTGGCGGCCAGCGGCACCGGCGGCACCTTCGGCGGGGTGGCGGAATTTCTCAAATCGCGCCGCCGCTCGATCCGCTGCGTGCTGGCCGACCCTCCCGGCAGCAGCCTGTACGCCTGGGTGCGCGAGGGCGAGCTCAAGGCGACCGGCTCGGGCTCGATCACCGAGGGGATCGGTATCGGGCGCGTCACCGCAAACCTCGCGGGCGCTCCGATTGACGATGCGGTGCACGTGCCGGATGCGGACACGGTGCGCTGGGTGTACCGGCTGCTGCACGAGGAGGGTCTGTTCCTCGGCAGCACCTCCGGCATCAACGTCGCGGCGGCGGTGCAGGTGGCGCGCGAGCTCGGGCCCGGACACCTGATCGTCACCGTGCTGTGCGACGGCGGTGCGAGGTATCAGTCGCGGCTCTTCAACCCCGAGTGGCTCGCGCACAAGGGCCTGGCGGCACATGCCGTGGCACCCGCTGCGGGTGCCCCGATCACCCTCAAGGCGGCCCTGGTCGCCTGACGCCCCTTCCGCCTTTGCGGCACCACGGCTAGCCGCGCCGCGCCGGTCGTGAGAAAGTTCCGGCCGTAACAAGAAGTCCGCCGCGCCGCTTGCAATGAACGGATCCACAGGCTCGCCCGAGCTGGACGCCCTGCGCCTGAGTCTCGAGGTGGCGCTGCGCAGCGTCGCCTTCAGTCTGCCGTTGGCGGTGCTGGCGGCCTGGCTGCTGACGCGCGCGCGCTTCCCCGGGCGCATGCTGTTCGACGCGTTCGTGCACCTGCCGCTGGTGCTGCCGCCGGTGGCGGTCGGCTACCTGCTGCTGCTGCTGTTCGGGACACGTGGCCCGATCGGCGCCTGGCTGCGCACGCATTTCGGCATCGTGCTGCCATTCACGACCGCCGGCGCTGCCCTGGCTACTGCCGTGATCACCTTCCCGCTCATGGTGCGCGCCATGCGGCTGTCGCTCGAGACCGTGGACCGGGGACTGGAGCAGGCCGCCCGCACGCTCGGCGCAGCCGCCGCCGACCGCTTCCTGTCCATCACCCTGCCGCTCATGCTGCCCGGTATCCTGGCCGGCGCCGTGACCGCCTTCGCCGCCGGCCTCGGCGAGTTCGGTGCCGTCATCACCTTCGCAGCCAACATCCCCGGTGTCACGCGCACCCTGCCGCTGGCGCTCTACACGGCCATGCAATCCCCCAACGGTGATGCCCTGGCGCTGCGCCTGGCGCTGCTGTCCTTAGCGCTGGGATTCGCCGGCCTGTTGGCCGCGGAGCTGCTGGTGCGGCGCGTGCGCCGCTATCTGGGCCGCTGACATGCTGCAGGTTCGGGTGTTGAAGCGCTCCGCCGAGTTCCTGCTGGCGGCGGAGTTTGCCGCGCCGACCCCCGGGGTGATTGCGCTCTTCGGCCGCTCCGGCAGCGGCAAGACCACACTCATCAACGTTATTTCGGGACTGCTGCCGGCGGATGCGGCCGAGGTGCGCCTCGATGAGGAGGTGCTCACCGACACCCGCGCCGGGATCCTGGTGCCGCCCGAGCGACGGCGCATCGGCTACGTGTTCCAGGAGGCACGGCTGTTCCCGCACCTGACGGTCGCCGGCAACCTGCGTTACGGCGCCCGGCGCACCCGCGTGACCCCGGCGGCGATCGGCTTCGACGAAGTGGTCGCCCTGCTCGGGCTCGGCACGCTGCTGCAGCGCCGTCCGCACCAGCTCTCCGGCGGCGAGCGGCAGCGGGTATCGATCGGGCGCGCGCTGCTGTCGCAGCCGCGCCTGCTGCTGCTCGATGAGCCCTTCGCCTCGCTCGATGCGGCGCGCCGCGAGGAGCTGCTGCCCTACCTGCTGGCGCTGCGCGACCGGCTGTGGATCCCGATGGTGTACGTGAGCCACCAGTTCGAGGAGGTGCTGCGGCTCGCCACGCACCTGGTGCTGCTCGAGGGCGGACAGGTGCTCGCCCATGGACCGGTCAACGAGATGAGCCTCAACCCGCTGTTGCAGAGCATCGTCGGCCCGGACCACGTCGGGGCGGTGCTCGATGGCGTCGTGACGCGCCTCGATGAGGAGAATGGCACTGCGGATCTGGCCCTCGGAACCGGAACCGTGCAGATCAGCCTGCGGGGCGCGCCGCTGGGCGCACGCGTGCGCCTGCAGCTGCTGGCACGCGACATCATCCTGGCGGCGCAGCCGGTCCAGGGCCTGAGCGTACGCAATGCTCTCGCCAGCACCGTGCTCGGGCTCGAGGACGATGCCTATGGGGCGGTGCTGGTGCGGCTCGATGTGGGCGGCGCCACGGTGCTGGCGCGCATCACGCACGCCGCGCAGAAGGCACTCGCGCTGCACCCGGGCGATGCCGTATGGACCCTGATCAAGGCCGTCTCCGCCCGCGGCCATACCTTTACCCTCGGCAAGTGACATGCCACCGACCCAGGCCAGCGTGCGCGCGGTGCGGCACACCGATTTCGAGCAGTGGCTGCCGCTGTGGGAGGGCTATAACGCCTTCTACGGCCGCGCAGGTGCCACGGCGCTGCCGCGCGTCAATACCGACGCGACCTGGGAGCGCTTCTTTGCTGCAACCGAGCCGGTGCACGCGCTGGTGGCGGAACTCGACGGGCGGCTCGTGGGACTGGCGCACTATCTCTTTCACCGCAGCACGATCCACATCGAGCCGGTGTGCTATCTGCAGGACCTGTTCACCGCCGCGCCGCTGCGCGGCGCGGGCGTCGGCCGGGCGCTGATCGAGGCGGTGGCCGAGCGGGCACGCGCCGCCGGTGCGACCCGCCTGTACTGGCTGACCCACGAATCCAACTCCACGGCCCGCACCCTCTACGACAAGGTCGCGCAGCAGTCCGGATTCATCGTCTATCGCAGACAGCTGTAAGTGAGCGCAGGCCCTCAGGCTTCGTCCGGAACCGCCTTCTCGCTCACCATGGTGAGCACGTCGTAGTTGGCGACCGACTCGCCGTCCTGATTGGTGATCGCCGCGTCCCAGCGCACCTCGCCGTAGCCTTGACCGGCGCGCAGGGACTTCTCCTTGCATGTCAGGCGCACCTTGATGCGCTCGCCCGGCTTGACCGGCTTGGTGAAGCGCAGCGAGTCGATGCCGTAGTTGGCGAGCACCGGACCATAGTGCGGATCGACGAACAGCCCGGCCGCGGCGGAGACCAGAAAGTAGCCGTGCGCCACGCGTCCCTTGAACAGCGGGTTGCGCGCCGCCTGGGCTTCATCGGTATGCGCGTAGAAGTGATCACCCGAGAGCTGCGCGAAGCGCTCGATGTCCTCGACCGTCACCTCGCGCTCCGCCGAATTGAACGTGTCGCCGATGGCGAGTGCGCCGAAGGGCTTGCGGAACGGATGCGTCCCGGGATCGAGCTGACGTGCGCCCCGCACCCAGCGGCCGGTGACCGCGCTCAGCAGATCCGGCGTGCCCTGCACCGCAGTGCGCTGCATGTAGTGCAGCACTC
Organism: uncultured Steroidobacteraceae bacterium; assembly: GCA_964489185.1. Taxonomy (GTDB): domain Bacteria; phylum Pseudomonadota; class Gammaproteobacteria; order Steroidobacterales; family Steroidobacteraceae; genus 13-2-20CM-66-19. Next base: position 134,178 of record CAZAXR010000001.1, read on the forward strand.
CGCGGATGCCACCCATCTCCTCCCCGCCCCCGGCACGCCCTGGTCCGCCGTGCACCAGATGCGGCAGCGGCGAGCCGTGCCCGGTGGACTCCCTGGCGCAGTGTCGGTTCACGACCACGATGCGGCCATGGAAGGGCGCGAGCCCGAGCACCAGGCGCGCCGCGGCCTGCTCGTCGGCGCTGAAGATGGAGCCGGCGAGGCTGCCGCCGCCGCGGCGTGCGAGCGCTACCGCCTCATCGAGGCTGTCGTAGGTGAGAAGGGTGCACACCGGCCCGAATGCCTCCACCGAGTGCACCGCGCGCGCGTTGCGCGCATCGCGGCAATACAGCAGCGTCGGTGCGAGGAACGCGCCGCGCTCCCCGTCGGCGCCCATGAATTCCCTGGCCTCCTCGCCGCACACGACCTCGGCTTCGCGCTTCAGCAGTGCCAGCTGCCCGAGCACCTCGCGTCGCTGCGCGAGCGAAGCCACCGGGCCCATGCGCACCTTCTCCAGGCGCGGGTCGCCGACCACCACCGCCGCGAGCGCCGCGCGCAGCGCCTCGGTAACCTCGGCCGCGCGTGCCGCCGGCACGATCGCCTTGCGGATCGCGGTGCATTTCTGGCCGGCCTTGACCGTCATCTCGCGCACCACCTCGCGCACGAACAGGTCCAGCTCCGGCGTGCCGGCCGCGGCGTCCGGTCCCAAGATGGAGGAATTGAGTGAGTCGGTCTCGCTGGTGAAGCGCACCGACTGATCGGTGATCACCGCGTGCTGACGCAGCTTGCGCGCCGTGGCGGCCGAGCCGGTGAACGACACCGCGTCCTGGCAGGTGAGGTGCTCGAACAGCTCACCCACCCCGCCACAGATCAGCTGCACCGCGCCCTCGGGCAGGATGCCGGAGTCGATGATGCGGCGGAACACCTGTTCGGTGAGGTAACAGGTCTGGGTCGCCGGCTTGACGATCGCGGGCATGCCCGCGAGCAGTGTCGGGGCGAGCTTCTCCAGCATCCCCCAGACGGGGAAGTTGAAGGCGTTGATGTGTACCGCGGCCCCCTCCAGCGGCACGCAGATGTGCTGCCCGAGGAAGGTACCGTTCTTCGACAGTGCCTCCACCGCACCCTCGACGTACACGTGGCTGTTGGGGAGCTCGCGCGTCCCCTTGCTCGCGTACACGAACAGGGTGCCGATGCCGCCGTCGATGTCGATCCAGGAATCGCCCTTGGTGGCCCCGCTTGCGTAGGACAGCGGGTAGAACTGGTCTTTGTGCTCGTTGAGGTCCTTCGCCAGCGCCTTGAGCAGCGCCGCACGCTCATGGAAGGTGAGCTTGCGCAGGTTCGCGCCGCCGACCTCGCGGGCATGGATAAGCATGGCGCGCGCATCCAGCCCATCGGCGCTGGCGCTGGCGATCACCTCCCCGGTCGTGGCATCACGCAGCAACACCCCGCTGCCCGCCCCGCTCTGCCACCGCCCGGCGATGAAGCTCTGAAGCTGCATGGGGGCCTCCTCTAGGTTATGACCTGCCCGTCGACGCGGTACGAGCGCCCGCGAAACAGCGCGATGCGCTCGCCGCGCTGATTGCTGACCACGATGTCGTAGACGCCGTTGCGCCGGGTACGCCACGCCTGGCTCGCCTCGGCCGTCAGCTCATCACCCTCGCGCGCCGCGGCCAGGAAATCGATGGCGGCGGCCGCGGCGACCGTGGACTCGTTGTACGAGTTACAGGCGAACGCGAACGCGCTGTCTCCGAGGGCGAACACCAGCCCGCCGTGGCACACGCCATGACCGTTGACCATGTCGGCGCGCACCCGCATCACCACGCGCGCCCACCCGGGACGCATCGCGGTGATGCGCATGCCGAGGGCCTGCGAAGCACGGTCGCGCGCGAACAACGCCGCGGCGGTCTGCTCCGCGCGCTGCTGCGCAGCTGCGCTGTCGGGCGTATTGCTCATGTGTTCACCTGTCCGGGGCGGCTTTGGTCAGCGGCCAGTGAAGCGCGGCGTGCGCTTCTGCGCGAATGCCGCCACGCCCTCGGCGTAATCCGCACTGCGCCCGAGCTCGCCCTGGTAGTCGCGCTCGACGTCGAGCTGCTGTGCCAGCGTGCGGTTCAGTCCCTCATAGATCGCCTGCTTGGTGCGCGCCAGTCCCCGGGTCGGGGCGGCAGCCAGCTGCCGTGCGAGCTCCTCGACCACCTGCGCAAGCTCTGCGTCCTCGACGCAGCGCCAGATCAGTCCCCAGGCCGCCGCCTGCTCGGCAGGCAGCTTCTCGCCGAGCAATGCCAGCCCCAGCGCGCGCGCCGGCCCGACCAGGCGCGGCAGGAACCAGGTGCCGCCCGAGTCGGGCACCAGCCCGAGCTTGGAGAAAGCCTGCACGAAGCTCGCCGAGCGCGCGGCGATCACCAGGTCGCAGGCAAGTGCGATGTTGGCGCCGGCACCGGCCGCCACGCCGTTGACGGCGGCGATTACCGGCAGCGGCAGCCCACGCAGCGCCAGTACCAGCGGCTTGTAGTGCTGCTCGATGGAGTGCGCGAGGTCCGGAGGCGCCGACCCCGGGGTGACGGCACGATCGTTGAGGTCCTGGCCGGCGCAGAAGCCGCGCCCCGCGCCGGTGATCACCAGCACGCGCGCCGCCGACTCGCGCAGGCCCGCCAGTGCCGCGGCCACCTCCGCGTGCATCGCGGTGTTGAAGCTGTTGAGGCGCTCGGGCCGGTTGAAGGTGAGGCGCGCCACGCCCTCGGAAACGGTGAATAGGATGTGCTGATAGCTCACCGACTTAGCTCCTGGCGCCTGAACCGCGCCGCTCACTTCTCGTCGTAGTCGAGCTCGAGAACCGGGCTCTTCGCCCGGGACTGACAGGCGAGCACGTAGCCCTGCTGCAGTTCCCAGTCCTCGAGGGCGTAGTTCTGCGCCATGTCCACTTCCCCGCGCACCAGCTTGGTGCGGCAGGTCGAGCACACACCGGCGCGGCACGAGAACGGCAGCTCGATGCCGGCGCGCGCCGCCGCATCCAGGACCGTCTCCTCCTGCATCTTCATGGTGAAGCTGCGCCGCCGCCCGTCCATGAGCACGGTCACCTCGGCCTGGTCTGCGCTCGGCCCGGGGACCGGTAGCGCGGCGTCACGGGCCGGCGCACCCCGCGGCGCGCGCGGCTCGGGAGCCGTGCCGGCGGGCCCCGAGGTGGTGGCGAGGGTGAAGTGCTCGGCGTGCACGCGCCCGGGCTCGACGCCGAGCTCGCGCAGTGTCGCACCCACCTGCTCGATCATGTCCCCGGGGCCGCACAGGAAATACTCCGTGACCTCGGCGGGCCGGAACAGCGTGCGCGCGAACTCGCGCACGCGCGCCGCATCAATGCGGCCGTTGTACAGCTGGACTTCCTGCGGCTCGCGGCTCATGACGAAATGCAGCGCCAGGCGCTCGAGGTAGCGGTCCTTGAGTGCCAGCAGCTCCTCCAGGCACATGGTGCGCGCGCTGCCGCTGTTGCCGTAGAACACGATGACGCGGGTGTGCGGGCGCTCCAGCAGCGCACGCACCACCGACAGCACCGGGGTGATGCCGCAGCCGGCGGCAAACGCCACATAGGTCGCCGCTCTTGGGACGGCCTCTTTGGGTGTGAAGCTGCCGTTGGGCGGCAGCACCTCGAGCTCATCGCCGGCGCGCAGCTGCTCGGCGAGGTAGCGCGACATCAGGCCGTGGGCGTGCACGCGCAGCACGATGCGCAGCGGCCATTCCCCGGGGGCGTTCACCAGCGAGTAGGTGCGGCGCGTGTCCTGCCCGTCGACGCTCGCGCGTATCACCACGTGCTGGCCGGGGCTGCCGCGATACTCCGCGCGCAGCGCCTGCGGCACTTCGAGCGCGATCGCTACCGCGTCCTCCGCATCCGGGCTGACCTCGGCGACCCTCAGGCAATGGAACTTCAGCATCTCAGATGCACTTGAAGTAATCGAAGGGCTCGCCGCAGGCACTGCAGCGGTAATGCGCCTTGCAGGGCGTGGAGCCGAACTCGCTGACGCGCTCGGTCGCGCGGCTCGCACAGCGCGGGCAGGCGACGGCGGCCGCCTGCCACAGCCGCCGCGGGTTGGCGACCGGCTCCTGCGGTGGAGCAATGCCGAAGGCCTCAAGCTTGCGACGCCCGGCCTCGCTCAGCCACGCGCTCGTCCAGGGCGGCGACAGCACCTCCTCGAGCAGTGCATCGTGGTAGCCGTGGGTATCCAGCGCGCTACGCACCATGGCGCGGATCGCCTCGGTGGCGGGGCATCCCGAGTAGGTGGGCGTCAGTCCCACCGCGAGCCGTCCGTCGCTGCCGCGGCGCACGTAGCGCACGATCCCGAGATCCACGATGCTGAGCACCGGGATCTCCGGGTCGGGCACCGTGCCGAGCAGCTCCCACAGCTGCTGCTCGCTGCCGCTGCTGCCACTCGTGGCGGAGCCGGGCGCGGCCGCCATGACGCTCACCAGCGCGCCCCGGGGTAAGTGCGCTGCAGGTGCTGCATCTCCGACAGCATGTGCCCGAGGTGCTCGGTATGCACGCCGCGCTTGCCTTGCCACGGATAGGGCTGCGCCTGAGGCCGCCTGAGTGTCGCGGCGGCGAGGTCGGCATCGACGCGCGCCGACCAGGCGGGCTCGAGGGTCGGCAGCGCCGGGGCAATGCCCGCGGCCTGCAGGCGCGCGTCGACCTCATCCGGGGCGAACAGCTCGCCGGTGAAGCGCCACAGCTCATCGAGCGCGCGCTGCGCGCGCTCATGGCTCTCCGCGGTCCCGTCGCCGAGGCGCGCCAGCCAGCCGCTGCTGAAGCGGTGGTGGTAGCGCGTCTCCTTGAGCGCCTTGGCGGCGATGGCCGCGAGGCGCATGTCCGGGGAGCCGGCGAGCGCCTGGTAGATCTCCAGCTGCCAGGTGTCGATCAGCCACTGCCGCACGATGGTCGCGGCGAAGTCGCCGTTGGGCTGCTCGGCGAGGGTGAGGTTGGCGTACTCGGGCGCATCGCGCAGGAACGCGAGCGCATCCTCGTCGCGCCCACGGCCCTCGAGCTCGCCCGCGTAGGTGAGCAGCAGCCGCGCCTGCCCGATCAGGTCGAGCGCCAGATTGGCGAGCGCCAGGTCCTCCTCGAGCGCCGGGGCGTGGCCGACCCACTCGCCGAGGCGCTGCCCGAGCAGCAGCGCCGTATCGCCGAGGCGCATGACGTAGCGACAGCGTGCCGCGCGCAGCTCGCTGGCGGCGGCATCGGCCGTGTCGGGTACGCTGCTCACAGGTTCTTGACCTCCTCCGGGATGCTGTAGAAGGTCGGGTGCCGGTAGACCTTGTCACGCGCCGGCTCGAACAGCGCCTCCGCCTCCTGCGGGTCGGAGGCCACGATGTCCTGCGAGCGCACCACCCAGATGCTGATCCCCTCCTGGCGGCGGGTGTACACATCGCGCGCGTGCTCGATCGCCATGCGTACATCGGCGGCGTGCACGCTGCCGACGTGCTTGTGCTCGAGTCCCGCGCGCGAGCGGATGAATACCTCAAACAGCGGCCAATCCTGACTCATGTGCTGCACCTCAGCGGTCGTACGTGCCGGTGGCGCGCTGCGCGCGCCGCCGCTCCTTCTCGGCGTGTGCCGCGGCCGCCTCGCGCACCCAGCGGCCGGATTCGTAGGCGGCGCGGCGCGCCTCGAGCCGCTCGCGGTTGCACGGCCCGTTGCCCTTCAGCACCGCGTGGAACTCGGCCCAGTCGATCGGGCCGCTGTCGTAGTGCTGCGTGGCCTCATTCCAGCGCAGTTGCGGGTCGGGAATGGTGAGCCCGAGGAAGTGCGCCTGCGGCACGGTGATGTCGATGAACTTCTGCCGCAGCTCATCGTTGCTGAAGCGCTTGATCTTCCAGCGCATCGACTGCGCGGTGTGCTTGGAGTCCGCATCACTCGGCCCGAACATCATGATCGAGGGCCACCACCAGCGGTTCAGCGCATCCTGCGCCATGTGGCGCTGCGCCACGCTGCCCTCGGCGAGCGTCATCATGATCTCGAACCCCTGGCGCTGATGAAAGCTCTCCTCCTTGCAGATGCGCACCATGGCGCGCGCGTACGGGCCGTAGGAACAGCGGCAGATCGGGATCTGGTTCATGATCGCCGCGCCGTCCACCAGCCAGCCGATGGCGCCGATGTCGGCCCAGGTGAGCGTCGGGTAGTTGAAGATGCTCGAGTACTTGGCGGCCCCCGACAGCAGCTGCTCGAACATCTGCGCGCGCTCGATGCCGAGGGTCTCGGCGGCACTGTACAGGTACATGCCGTGACCGCCCTCGTCCTGCACCTTGGCGATCAGCACCGCCTTGCGCCGCAGCGTCGGGGCGCGCGTGATCCAGTTGCCCTCGGGCAGCATGCCGACGATCTCCGAGTGCGCGTGCTGCGAGATCTGGCGGATGAGGGTCTGGCGGTAGGCCTCCGGCATCCAGTCCTTGGGCTCGATCTTCTCCTCGGCATCGACGCGCGCCTGAAAGCGCTGCGCGAGTACCTCCGCCTCCGCGCTCGCAGGCACCGCTTCCTTGCCGTGAGTGTCGAGCGCCTGGGTGTACATGCAGAGTGTTCCGCGGCTGCCGGCGAGATATGACACAAGAATAGCACATAGGCTCAGTTTCCTGTGTCACAATTTGCCGGCTTATGGACCCGAAAGCGCCCGCGCCGCTTCCCGCCCCGGTGCGCCGCGTGCTGCGCCAGTTCCGCGCGCAGCGCCCGCTGCGCGCCGGCTCGCTCCTGATCACGATCTGCGGCGACGCCATTGCCCCGCGCGGCGGGGCGGTGACACTCGGGAGCCTCATTCGCCTGGCCGCACCGTTCGGACTCACCGAGCGCCTGGTGCGCACCTCGGTGGCGCGACTGGCGCGCGACGGCTGGCTCGCGGGCCGCCGCTCCGGCCGCCGCAGCGAGTACCGTCTGACGCGCAGCGGGGCACAGCGCTTTGCCGAGGCCACGCGGCGCATCTATGGCGCGGGTCCGACGGAGTGGGACGGGCGCTGGACGCTGCTGCTGATGCCGCCGGGCCCGCAGCGCGCGCCGCTGCGCGAGGAGCTCAAGTGGCTTGGCTTCGGTCAGCTCAACCCGCTGCTGCTCGCGCACCCGGGCGTCAGCACGGCGCAGGCGCGCCGCCTGCTCAGGGACCTCGGGGCTGAGCCTGAGGCGCTGCTGGTGGAGAGCCGCAGCGGCTCGCTCGCCGCGGACCGCCGCATCGCCTCGCAGGGGTGGGACCTGAAGCAGCTCGCACGACGCTACCGGCGCTTTCTGGCCCGCTTCGCGCCGCTCGAGGCGCCCGCCGCAGCGGGGCTGTCCCCCGCCACCGCATTCCTGGTGCGCACGCTCCTCATCCACGAGTACCGCAAGATCCACCTGCAGGATCCGCTGCTGCCGCCCCCGCTGCTGCCGCGCTCGTGGGTCGGAGCCGCAGCGTACGCTCTGTGCCGCCGCCTGTACGCGCAGGTGTTCCCGGCCGCCGAAGCGTACCTCTCGGCCCATGCGCACCGGCTGCAGCGGCCGCTGCCGGCGGCCAACTCCGCCGCGCACGCGCGCTTTGGGGGACTCTCCTAGTTCGGGCGTCGGCGGTCGATGACCCGCCGCGCCTTGCCGGGCGAGCGCTCGATCGAGCCCGGGTCGCCGACCGAGACGCGCGTGCTGATGCCGACGCTCGACTTGATGCCCGACTGCAGCTCATGCTGTGCCCGCTGCCGCGCTGCGGCATCGGCCGCCAGCTCCGGCACGCACTCCACCGCCACCGTGACCTGATCCAGATGCCCCTCGCGGGTGATCTCCAGCTGGTAGTGCGGAGCAAGGCCTGCGACCTTCAGCAGCAGCTCCTCGATCTGGCTCGGAAACAGGTTGACGCCGCGGATGATCAGCATGTCGTCCGAGCGGCCGCTGATACGCGCCATGCGCCGCATGGAGCGCGCGCTCGGGGGCAGCAGCGCCGTGAGGTCACGGGTGCGATAGCGGATGAGCGGCAGAGCCTCCTTGGTGAGGGTGGTGAAGACCAGCTCCCCCTGCGCGCCGTCGGGCAGCACCGCGCCGCTCACCGGGTCGATGATCTCGGGGTAGAAGTGATCCTCCCAGATCACCGGCCCGTCCTTGGTCTCGATGCATTCGCTCGCCACGCCCGGCCCCATGACTTCCGACAGGCCGTAGATGTCGAGCGCATCGAGGCCGACGCGCGTCTCGATCTCCGCCCGCAGCGCCTCGGTCCAGGGCTCGGCCCCGAAGATGCCGATGCGCAGCGAGCAGGCGGCCGCATCGAGCCCCTGGCGCTGAAACTCCTCGGCGATCGCCAGCATGTACGAAGGCGTCACCATGATGATGTCGGGCCTGAAGTCGCAGATGAGCTGCACCTGGCGCTGGGTCTGCCCTCCGGACATGGGCACGACCGTGCAGCCGAGGTGCTCGGCACCGTAGTGGGCCCCGAGTCCGCCGGTGAACAGCCCGTAGCCGTAGGCGATGTGCACCAGGTCCCCGCGCCGCCCGCCGGCGGCGCGGATGGAACGCGCCACCAGCCCGGTCCAGGTGTCGATGTCGGCGCGGGTATAACCGACCACCGTCGGCTTGCCGGTGGTGCCGCTGGAGGCGTGCACGCGCAGCAGCTGCTCGCGCGGCACCGCGAACATGCCGAAGGGGTAGTGCGCGCGCAGGTCGTCCTTCACGGTGAACGGGAAGCGCGCGAGGTCGGCGTGGCTCCTGAGGTCATCCGGGTGCACGCCGGCGCGCTCACACTTGGCGCGATAGGGTGCGACCTTCTCAAACGCGTGCCGTACGCTCCACTTGAGGCGCGTGAGCTGCAGGTCACGCAGCTCGTCGGCGCTGGCGCGCTCGATGGGCTCCAGGTCGGTGTTCTGATGCGGCGCGCGCACGGCGGCCCATCATCCCACTAGCCGGGCCAGTGTGTCAGGGTGTCAACGAAAGTGGTGAGGAAGCGGTTCGCCTGATGCCCGTCCATGACGCGATGGTCCAGCGTCAGGGTCACATAGCAGCACGGCCGCACCACGATCTTCTGCTCGTCCCCCTCCTCCAGCACCACCGCCCGCTTCTCGAGCTTGCCGATCCCGAGGATCGCCGCCTGCGGCTGGTTGATGATGATCGGAGCGGCCAGCAGGCTGCCGCTCACGCCGTGGTTCGAAATGGTGAAGGTGCCGCCGCGCACGTCCGCCGGGGACAGGCGCCCCTGGCGGGCGCGCGAGGTCAGCTCGCCGAGGCCGCGTGCGGTGTCGAACAGGTCGCGCGCCTGCGCATCGCGCAGCACCGGCACCACCAGCCCCGTGCCCTCCACGGCGGTGGCGATGCCGATGTGCATGGCCTCGTAGATCTCGAGCGCGGTATCGGTCCAGCGGCTGTTGGCCTCGGGCACGGCGCGGATCGCAGCAACCGCGGCCTGGACGAAGTAGGCACTGAGCGTGAGCGCTGCACCGCGCCGCGCGAACTCCTCGCGCTGGCGCGCGCGGTCGGCGAGCACCGCGCTCAGGTCCGCCTCGAACACGCTGGTCACGTGCGGCGCGGTATGCAGCAGGCTCTGCACCATGTGCTCGGCGATCCGGCGCCGCACGGCGGTGTGCGGCACGCGCCGGCTGGGGGAAGGCGCAGCGGCCGGCGGGGCCGGCGCAGCGGCGGCGCCGGGCGCTGCCTGCGGCTGCTGCCCGCGCTGCTGCGCCGCACGCAGCACGTCCTCGACCGTGATGCGCCCGGAACTGCCGCTGCCGGCCACCACCGAGGCCTCGAGTCCGTGCTCGGCCAGCAGCCGCCGCACCGCCGGGCTCAACGACGCCGGCGCGCGCCCCCCCGGGGCGGCCGCGCGGGCAGAGCCCGCCGAGGCTGCCGGGGGCGCGTGGGATGCGGCCGGCGCTCCGGCCACCGCATCGAGCGCCGCGTCGCGGGGCGCCAGCGCCGGGGCCGACGCGGAAACCGCCGTCTCGATGTGTCCGAGCAGCTCTCCCGGGGACACCTCGTCGTGCTCGTGCTTGAGGATCTCGCGCAGCACTCCGCCGCCGGGCGCGGGCAGCTCCACGGTGACCTTGTCCGTCTCGATCTCGATCAGGGGCTCATTCAGTGCCACGGCGTCCCCGACCTGCTTCAGCCAGCGCAGGATCTGCAGGCGCGTGCCCTCGGATTGCTCGGCCGGCGCGCGGATTTCCACCCTGGCCGCCATGTCACACGCTCGCCAGGCGCTGGATCGTGCGGCAGATCGCGCTGGCATCCGGCACCGCCGCCTCCAGCAGCACCGGAGCGTGGGGACTTGGGATGTCGGGCATGGCGAGCCGCTCGATCGGCGCGTCGAGGCTGAAGAAGCACTCCTGCGCGAGCATCGCCGCGACCTCCGCCCCGAAGCCGGCGGTGAGATTGTCCTCGTGCACGATCAGGCAGCGGCGGGTCTTTTCCACGGAAGCACGCACGGCCTCTTTGTCCCAGGGCGAGAGGGTACGCAGATCGAGCACCTCCACGTCAACCTGCGAGCGTGCCGCGGCGAGCTCGCAGCGCTCGACCATCGCGCCCCAGGTAACCACGGTCAGCTCGCTCCCGGCGCGCACCGTGCGGGCGCGGCCGAAGGGCACCACGTAGGCATCGCCCGGGTAGGGACGGCGCGCCCACGCCCCGTCCAGCATGGCGCGGTGCTCGAAGAAGATGACCGGATCGTTGCCGCGCAGCGCCGTGCGCAGCAGCCCCACGGCATCCTCGGCGTTGGAGGGCACGGCCACCTGCCAGCCGATGCCGTGGACCCACGCCACCTCGTTGGTCTGGCTGTGCCAGGGGTCGCCGCACTTGAAGAACCCGCCGGGCATGCGCACCACCATGGGAGCGGCGAAGCGGTTGCGCGTGCGCCAGCGCAGCGTGCCGCAGTCGTTCAGCTGCTCGGCGCACGAGTCGGCGTACTTGCGGAACTGGATCTCGGCGACCGGCAGCAGGCCGGCGAGCGCCATGCCGACTGCCCGGCCGATGATGCCCTCCTCGGAGAGACTGGTGTCGAATACGCGCCGCGCGCCGTACTTGTCCTGCAGTCCGAGCGTTGCCCCATGCACCCCGCCCTTGGGTCCGACGTCCTCGCCGAACACCACCATGCGGGGATTGGCGGCGAGCTCCACATCGAGGGTGCGCCGGATGGCGGTGAGCATGTTGCTGCGCGTCGCCTCCGGCTGCGCGCGGCTGTCCGAGGGTGCGTACGCGCAGCCTTCGGGCTGCAGCCCGCCCTGCAGCTGCAGCGTCGCATCCGCGAAGACGTGGCGTGTGAGCTCCTGCGCATCCGGTGCCGGGCGTGCCAGGGCTGCCGCCACCGCGCTCTCGACCGCGCGCCGCGCGTCTGCCGCGAGCGAGCTCCACTCTGCCTCGGGCATGAGGCGTGGCACCACCAGCGCGCGCAGCGCCGGCAGCGGGTCGCGCGCGCGCTCGGCACTGAGCAGCTCCGCCGACTTGTATGCCTGGGTGTCCTGCCCGGAATGCCCGGACAGGCGTGGCACCGTGAGGCGCAGCAGCGCCGGCGCGCGCGCGCCGCGCACGTGTGCCACGGCGCGTCGAATGAGCGCGCAGGCCTCGGCCGGCTCACTGCCGCTGCCTTCGAAGCGCGTGAGGCCGCCGAAGGCGGCGAGGTTGGCCGCGATGTTGCCGCCCGGGGTCTGCAGCCGTGCCGGCACGGAGATGCCGAAGGCGTTGTCCTCGATGTAGAACAGCATCGGCAGCTGCAGCGTGGTGGCGATGTTCAGCGCCGCCCAGAAGCCGTTGGTCGCGGTGGAAGCATCGCCACCGAGCGCCACCGCAATGCTGTGCGCGTAGGAGGCTTCACCGAGCACCTCGTGCCGGTAGCGGATCGCCTGCGCCCAGCCGGCGGCCGGGGTGTACTGGGCTCCGACCCCGCCGCACGCCGGCAGTACCGTGGTGCCTCCCTCGGCCGGGCGGTTGAACACCACGCCGATGTCGCGTCCATCGCTGAAGGAGCCGCTGCGCGCCAGGGGTCCGGCCGCGGCGTCCTCCAGGCTCACGCCGAGGGCCAGCATGAGCGGGCGCGAGCGGTAATACACGCTCACGCCGTCGTGGCTGTCGGTGAGCTCGAGTCCGAGCAGGATCTGCGCGAGGTCGTGCCCACGGGCCGAGAACTGATAGAGCACCTTGCGCTCGGGCACCAGGCGCATCTCCTCGATGTCATCGAGCGCGCGCGAGGCGTGCACCAGGGACGCGACGCGCCGCCAGTCAGCTTGCACCTCGCGCTGCGGGTTCTCGCTTGAGGCGGCCGGGATCGCGCTCGTGCTGGCGGCCATGGGGGCTCTCGCTGGGGTATGGATGGCGCAGCTTATGCCCGATTTCATGCAATTATCTTGCCTCTGTTGCCCTCAAAGGCACTCGTTTGGCAATATCCTTGCGCATGCCAGGTCATAGCCCGATTGCTGCCAAGACGCTCGACCGGCTCGACCGGCGCATCCTCGAGGAGCTGCAGGCCGATGCCCGCATTTCCAATCAGGAGCTCGCCAAGCGCGTCGGCCTGTCCGCAGCGCCATGCTGGCGGCGACTGCGCCGCCTCGAGCAGGCGGGGTTCATCGCAGGCTATGCGACGCTGCTGCGCGCCCCGGCCATCGGTCTGCCGATCCTCGCCTACGCGCTCGTGTCACTCGAGAACCATCACCCCGAGTCGGTGCGCCAGTTCGATCAGCTGGTCAGGGAGCGCCCCGAGGTGCTCGAGTGTCATTCCATGAGCGGCACCAACGACTATCTGTTGCGCATCGTGGCCGCGAGCATGGAGGCGTACGAGCACTTCCTGTCCACGCAGCTGCTGCAGCTCGCCGCGGTGCGCTCAGTGAACACCAGCTTCGTGCTGCGCACCAAGAAGTTCACGACACGCTTACCGATTGGCTAGCGCCTCGCGCTGACACTCGCACGTGGTGGCGTCGGGACCTGCGAACCAGAAGGCCGACGCCTGCAGCCGGACGTCGGCGTACTTCCAGGCCGCCTCGAGCTCGCGGCGCGTGCGCGCAGCTTCCGCGCTCTTGCCCTCGCGCTTGAGCGCCGCGGCCAGCCCGTACAGCGCCCAGCCGTTGTGCGGATGGCGCGCGAGATCGTCGCGGTACACGCTCTCGGCCTCGCCGGCTCGCCCGCTGATCAGCAGCTGCGCCCCCAGCAGGTGGCGGGCAGGGAAGAACCAGTCCGATGGCTCGTTGTAGGCGAGCCCGTCCTCGGCGGCGACCGCCTGTCGCAGCTGTGCGATCGCCTCGTCGTCGTGCTTCTCGGAGGCGGCGATGCGCGCAGCCAGAATCGGCTCGGCGACCGCGAGCACGCCCCTGAGCGAGTTGAGACCCGCCATCGCCTCGGGCGGGGTCGCCGCGCTGAGCGCGTGCAGCTCGGCCAGCACCGTCCTGGCATCCGCGATGCGGCCGCGCGCTGCCAGCCCCACGCCCCGTCCGTACAGCCAGGCCGCGGTGAGGCCCGGTGCGCGCTTGTCGGGAGGCCCCAGTGCGATCAGTTCGTCCCACAGCCCGAAGCGCACCAGCGTGACGTACGGCAGAGACAGGTTCCAGCCGGAGTCGCCCATCATGAGCAGCATGTCGACTGGCACGGTCTGAGCCACGCTCTGCGCCGCAGCCAGCGTCTCGGCCTTGCGTCCGGCCATCGCGGCGGAATACGCCAGGAACGCGTAATTGTGCGCGAGATACATGGCGTAGTAGTCCGGCGCGCTGGTGGAGGCGAAGTAGTCCCGGTCGGCCTTGACGCCGCGCCGGTTGGCCTCGGCGGCCTCTTCGTAGCGGCCGATTCGCTGCATGATGTGCGCGGGCATGTGCTCGAGATGTCCGGCCGCCGGCATCATGCCGGTCAGGCGCTGCGCCGCGGCCGTCGCCTTCCCCGGATCGGGCGAGGCCTCCATCACGTGGATGTAGTAGTGATTGGCGCCCGGGTGCTTGGGATCGCGCCGCAGGACGCCCTCCAGGCGCGCGACGATCTCAGGCGTGCCCGCCACCGGCTGCCCGTCCGGCGTCCACAGCTTCCAGGCGTTCACGGTCATCTCGCTCTCGGCGCACAGCGTCTGCACGTCCAGGTCATCCGGGAAGCGTGCGGCGACCTCGCGCATCGCCTCGGCATACGCGCTCAGCACCGGAGCGAGATTCGACGGGTCGAGAGGCTGCGCGGTGGGGTAGCGCGCCGCGAGCGCCGCGATCAGCGCCTGCTCAACCGGCGAGGCGTGTGCTGCGTTCTGCTGCGCCTTGTGCACGGCATCGAAGGCGACGCGTGCCCGCGGCTCGATCATCGCCGGCACGTTGTAGTTCGGTCCCACGGTGAGCGCCACGCCCCAGTAACAGGCGGCGCAAGCCGGGTCGAGCTCGGCCGCCTTCGCAAACGAGCGTGTCGACTCGTCGTGATTGAACGCCCACAGGAAGCGCATGCCCTGATCGAAGTACTGCTGCGCGGCGGGCGAGGCGGTGGTAACCGGGCGGTGAAAGCTCCCCAGGCCCTCGAACAGGCGCGCCCCGTGCGCCCAGTCCGCGACGCTTGCCGGAAACTGCGCCATGGCGTGCGCGTCCGGTGGTGCGTCGGCGTCAACATGCCCGGCGAACAACAGCAGCGCCGCCGCCACGGTGAAGGGTGGTCGCATGTCTCCTCCTGTGCCGCCGTTCAGGCGTTGTCAGGTATGCGGTGGTGCGGCCGGCGCCGCGCGTACATTGTCCCAGCCCTGACCTGTGGCCGCCACACGCTCCAGCAGCGGCGCCGGCCGCCAGCGGGCACCGTTCGTCGCCGACAGGCGGCGCATGGTGTCGACCACACGCGCGACACCAGCCTGCTCGCCCCAGTACATCGGGCCGCCGCGCCACGCGGGGAACCCGTAGCCATGCACGTACACCACATCAATGTCGCCGGACCGCAGCGCAATCCCCTCCTCCAGGATGCGCGCGCCTTCGTTCACCAGCGGATGCAGCAGGCTCTCGAGGATCTCCTGGTCGGATAGCGCACGGCGACGGATGCCCAGCTCGCCTGACACGCCCTCGATCAGCTCGATCACCGCCGGATCGGGAATGCGCGTCCGGCCTTCGTAGCGGTAGTAGCCGCGGCCGACCTTCTGGCCCAGGCGCCCCGCCGCGACCATACGCTCGAGGATCGGAGACCAGCGCTCATCGGGCGGCAGGGTACGCGCCTTACGGATGCGCCAGCCCACGTCGTTGCCGGCCAGGTCGCGCACCGCGAGCGGCCCCATGGCGAAGCCGAACTCCTCGATGACGCGATCGATCTGCTCGGGTGTCGCGCCCTGCTCGAGCAGAAACTCCGCCTGCGCACCGTAGTACATCAGCATGCGGTTGCCGATGAAGCCGTCGCAGTTGCCGGCCAGCACCGGCACCTTGCCGAGCTGCTTGCCGAGCGCCATGACGGTTGCCAGGGTCTGGGGCGAAGTCGCCCGCCCGCGCACGTTCTCGAGCAGCCGCATGACATGCGCGGGACTGAAGAAATGCGTGCCGACCACCTGCGCCGGGCGCCTGGTGCTGGCGGCGATCGCATCGATGTCGAGCGTGGAGGTGTTGGTGGCGAGAATGGCGTGTGGCGCGGCGACCACATCCAGCTGCGCAAACACCTGCTGCTTCACCTGCAGCTCCTCGAACACCGCTTCGACCACAATGTCGGCGCCGCCGAGGGAGGGGTACTCGTTCACTCCCCGGATCAGCGCCAGCGCGGCCGCGGCGCGCTCGGCCGACAGGCTGCCGCGCGCCATCGAGGCGTCGTAGCTGCGGCGGATCGCGGCCAGGCCCTGCTCGAGCGCCGCCGCGGAGGATTCGAGCACCGCCACCGGGATACCGGCGTTGGCGAAACACATGGCGATGCCCCCGCCCATGGTGCCCGCGCCGACCACGCCGGCGCTGCGGATGGGAAGCGGGGCGAGCTCGGGCGGCACGCCGGGAATGCGACGCGCCGCGCGCTCGGCGTGGAACAGGTGCATCAGGGCCTGCCGCTGCGCGCTGTCGCGGCACTCGAGGAAGCACTCACGCTCGAAGCGCAGCGCCTCCTCCTTCGGGCGCGTGCAGGCCGCCTCGATGCAGTCGATCGCCTTCGCCGGGGCGAGCTGGCCGCGTGTGCGGGGCGCGCTCTTCTTGCGGAAGGCCGCGAACAGCCCCGGATCCACGCCGCGGATGCCGGTCTCGAGCTCGCTCGCGAGGCGCAGCGCTCGCCGCTCGGCGCGCACCTGGCGCGCAAGTCTGACGGCGGCGGCGCGCGCCTCGCCGTCAATCGCGTCAATGAGACCGAGCGCGAGCGCGCGCTCCGCGCCGAACAGCGCCCCGGAGGTGATCGCCTCCAGCGCCGCCTCGGGACCTGCGAGGCGCGTGAAGCGCTGCGTGCCGCCCGAGCCCGGGATGAGTCCGACCTTCACCTCCGGCAGCCCGAGGCGCGCCCCGGGAGCCGCGACGCGCCAGTGACAGGTCAACGCCAGCTCCAGGCCGCCGCCGCAGGCGACGCCCTCGATCGCTGCCACGATCGGCTTGTCGGACGCCTCCATTTGCGCCTGCAGCTCGCGGATGATGGGCGGCAGCAGCACCGCCCCCGAAGCGACTTCTTCCATGTCGGCGCCGGCGCAGAAGGTGCCGCCGGCTCCGGCAAGTACCAGCGCCTGCACCTGCGCATCCTGCGCGACGCGCTCGAGCGCCTGCCTGAGGCTCTGCCGCACCGGCAGGCTGAGCGCGTTCACCGGTGGATTGCACAGGGTGAGGATCGCAACCTCACCCTGCAGTTCGTAGCTCACCTCGGGCATCGGCGCCATTGTAGGGCACGGGTTAGTGACTCGCGCGCCGAGCGTCTACACTTCCCCGCGATGGACGAGGTGGGCGCGATAGTCGTGGGAGCGGGAGTCATCGGGCTCGCGGTGGCGCGCGAGCTCGCCGCGGCCGGCCACGATACGCTGATCCTCGAGGCCGCGGAGCGCTTCGGCACCGGGGCCAGCTCACGCAACAGCGAGGTCATCCACTCCGGCATCTACTACCCGCGCGGCTCGTGGAAGGCGCGCCTGTGTGTCGCCGGGCGCGAGCGGCTCTACGAGTTCTGCCGCACGCGTGGCATCGGCCACCGACGCTGCGGCAAGCTCATCGTCGCGACTGCCGCCGAGCAGATACCGCAGCTGGCGGCGATCGCGGCCGCGGCACGTGCCAACGGCGTGGAGCTTGAGAGTCTGAGCCAGCAGCAGGCGTGCGCCCTCGAGCCACAGCTGGCGTGCGTCGCTGCGCTGCATGCCCCGCTGACGGGCATCATCGATTCGCACGCCTACATGCTGGCGCTGCTCGCCGATGCGGAAGCCGGCGGCGCGCTGCTCGCCTGCAGCAGCAGCGTGACGCGCCTGGTGCTCGAGGAGCAGTACGTGCGGGTGGGCGTCAACGGCGAGGAGCCCGAGCTGCGCACACGCCGGCTCATCAACTGCGCGGGGGTTGCGGCGCCGTCGGTGGCGTCTCTCATGGAGGGCTTCCCGGCCGCCCATGTGCCCACGCCCTACTTCGCCAAGGGCAACTACTTCACGCTCGAAGCGCGCGCACCGTTCACGCGCCTGCTGTACCCGGTTCCGGAACCCGGCGGGCTCGGCATCCACCTCACGCTGGATCTGGCCGGTCGCGCACGCTTCGGCCCGGATGTCGAGTGGATTGAGCAGCCGGAGTACCGCGTCGACCCCGCCCGCGGACAGCGCTTCTACGCTGCGATCCGCCGTTACTGGCCGGCGCTGCCGGACGGGGCACTGCGGGCGGACTACGCCGGCGTACGACCCAAGATCAGCGGACCGAGCGAGCCGGCCGCGGATTTCCGCATCGACGATGCACGCACCCACGGGGTGCCCGCGGTGCTGAACCTGTTCGGCATCGAGTCCCCGGGCCTCACGGCCTCGCTGGCGCTGGCCGCCGAGGCCGTGTCCCGGATCAAGTGAGCGTCGCGCCTAGCTCTGGCGCACGCCCTCCACCTGGATCGCCAGCGGCACGTCCATCTTGAAGCCGTATTTGTCCCCGTAGCTGATGCCGTAGTCGGCGCGGTTGATGGTGCCCGAGGCGTCCGCACCGCAGTGCTCCTTCTTGTCCTGCGGGTAGGTCATGCACTTGAACTGGTTGATGGTGAGCGTCAGCGGACGGGTCACCCCGTGCAGTGTGAACTCCCCTTCGACCGCGGTCGGTGCGCCGTTCTTGAAGCCGGTGAGTTTGCCCTTGAAGGTGGCCGTTGGATATTTCGCCACGTCGAACATCTCGGCCGACTTGGCGTGCTCGTTGAGCTTCGGCATCCCGAAGTCGATCGAGGAGGCATCGACCGTGATATCGACCGTGCCGGTGCCTTTCTCCTTGTCGATCACGATCGTTCCCGAAGACTTGTCGAACTTGCCGCGCCACATCGACATACCGCCGAAGTGATCCGCCGCGAAGCTCGGATAGGTGTGGGCGGGATCGACCTGGTAGGTCACCGGTTCAGCGAGCGCCGAGCCAGCCACGAGTGCCAGCGTCGCCGCCGGCAGCGCAATCTTCATCACGGGAACCTCCATTCTGTGAAGTCGAGCGCGCCTAGCGTAGCGACCCACGGCGAGTGAAGCCACATCCCTTTGGAGGCAGCGTTGCGCGGCAGGGCGTTCAGGTTGCCGGGCGCGCCGTAAGTCCGAGCGCCTTCGCCACCACCTCGTGCGTGATCTCCCCGGCGTGCACGTTCAGCCCTGCGGCGAGCCCCGGGTCGCGCTTGAACGCGGCCTGCCAGCCGAGATCCGCCAGCGCGCGCGCATAAGGAAGCGTGGCGTTGGTGAGTGCCAGGGCGGAGGTGCGAGGAACCGCCCCGGGCATGTTGGCGACGCAGTAGTGGATCACTCCGTCCACCACGAAGGTCGGGTCGGCGTGCGTGGTCGGGTGACTGGTCTCGAAGCAGCCGCCCTGATCGATCGAGATGTCGACCAACACCGCGCCGGCCTTCATGGTCTTCACCATGGCGCGCGTCACCAGCTTGGGCGCGGCCGCGCCCGCCACCAGTACCGCGCCGATCACCAGGTCCGCATCGCGCACCAGGCGCTCGATGGTCTCGGTGGTCGAGTAGGCGGTGTGCAGCGTGGAGCCGAACATCGCGGACAGCTCGCGCAGCCGATCCACCGAACGGTCGACCACCGTCACATCGGCGCGCAGGCCGACGGCCATCTCTGCGGCGTGGGTGCCGGAGACACCGCCCCCGAGGATCACCACCTTGGCCGGCGGTACACCCGGCACGCCCCCGAGCAGCACGCCGAAGCCGCCATGAGCCTTCTGCAGACTCGCCGCGCCGACCTGGATCGACATGCGGCCGGCGACTTCGCTCATCGGGGTGAGCAGCGGCAGCGTGCCGTTGCGGCCCGTCACCGTCTCGTAGGCGATGGCGGTGGCGCCGGACTTCATGAGCCCACGTGCCTGCGCCGGATCGGCCGCCAGATGCAGGTAGGTGAACAGCACCTGCCCCGGGCGCAGCATCTCGCACTCCACCGGCTGCGGCTCCTTCACCTTGATCACCATGTCGGCGCGCTCGAACACCTCGGCGGCGCGCGCGGCGATGGCGCCGCCCGCGGCGCGGAATTGCGCGTCATCCACGCCGATGCCGTTGCCCGCGCCGCTCTCGACGAGCACCTCGTGGCCTGCGCCGACGAGCTCGCGCACGCCCGCCGGCACCAGGCCGACGCGATACTCGTGAACTTTGATTTCCTTCGGAACGCCGATGCGCATGGTCCGGTCCCCCGCTTGTAGTTATCGGTGCAGATTAGGGTCGAGCACGGGGCGGCAGCTTGCGAAATGCAGGGCCCGGAGACCGTACTTGTGGCAGAATCTGCGGTCTCGTGGCTATTCTTCGAAGGATTCTTGCGCATATGGAGCTCGACCGCTACGATCGCGCCATCCTGCGACTACTGCAGCAGGACGCCCGCATCAGCAACACCCAGCTGGCCGGCAAGGTGAGCCTGTCTGAATCGGCCTGCCTGCGCCGGGTGCGCGCTCTGGAGGAATGCGGACTGATCCAGGGCTACACCGCGCTCATCGACCAGAACCGTGCCGGCTTCCCCGTCAATGTGTTCGTGAGCATCACGCTCGATCGGCAGAGTCAGGCGGGGCTGGAGGCGTTCGAGAGCGCGGTGCGCAAGGTGCCCGAGGTCATGGAGTGCTACCTCATGACCGGGGAGCACGATTACCTCCTGCGGCTGGTGGTGGCGGACATGGCCGACTTCGAGCGCATCCACAGCCAGCAGCTCACGCGACTGCCGAGCGTGGCGCGCGTGCACTCAAGCTTCGCCATGCGCACCGTGACGCGCGCCAGCACTCTGCCGGTGAAGTCGTAGGGTTGCGGCCTTTAGCCGCGGGCGTAGGCGGGCAAGCCCTTGGCGAAGTCGCGCAGCGCCGCGATGCCGCTCTCCTCGGCGCGGCGGCACCACTCACGCAGCTGAGCCAGCGCCGGCGCCTGGTTCGCGGTGCCGCCGTTCCACAGCTGCTGCAGCCCGTCGCGATACTCGACCACGCGGCGCAGCACCTCGTACTTGTCGAGCAGCTCGCGCAGCTTGCGGCGCGCTTCCTCGGCGAGCAGGGTCGGATGGCGCACCAGCAGCTTGCCGGCGCCTGCCGGCACCGCGCCGCGCTCATGACGCGCCAGATCGCGGCACACCGGCAGCACCACGCGGCGCGCATAGGCGCGCAGCACGTGCATGCGGTTGGTAAAGAGTGCGTTGACGGTCTCGCTGTCGAGCTCCTGGCGGCGCCGCTCGAGATGCGGGCGCGGCGCCACCCAGCGCACCCGTGCCAGCCCGAGTGCGCTGAAGGCCCGGATGAAGAGCCAGCCGATGTCGAGCTCCCAGCGCTGCACCGCGAAGCGCGCCGAGCGCGGGAAGGCGTGATGGTTGTTGTGCAGCTCCTCGCCGCCGAGCAGCAATGCCCACGGCACCAGGTTGGTCGCCGTCGAGGGCATCTCGAAGCTGCGGTAGCCGACCGCGTGACCGAGTCCGTTGATGACGCCGCCGGCGAAGAACGGCTGCGCGGCCAGGTGCACGGCGATCATGATGATACCGGGCACTCCGAACAGCAGCAGGTGCGCCACGATGAACAGGGTGATCCCGAGGTAGGGATACGCGGCATACACGTGCCGCTCGAGCCAGTCGTCCGGGGTGCCGCGGCCATAGTTGCGGATGATGTCGGGGTCGCGCGTCGCGGCGCGGTACAGCTCGAAGCCCTCGAACAGCACGCGCCGCACCCCGAACACCACCGGGCTGTGCGGATCGCCCGGCTGGTCAGCGTGCGCGTGGTGGCAGCGGTGTACCGCGACCCACTCCTTGGTGACGGCACCGGAGCTGAACCACAGCCAGAAACGGAATACGTGGCGCAGGGCCGGATGCAGGATGAGCCCGCCGTGGGACTGGTCGCGGTGCAAGTACAGGGTCACCCCGAGGAACATCGTCTCGATGGTCAGGAACGTGACCAGGAAGTAGCCCCACATGGGCAGTTCCAGCAGACCATAAGGCGAGAAGCTCATCCGGGTGGTTCTCCGTCGACCCTGGTACGGGCAGTCTGGCGCGCAAGAGTACGGCAATTCCGTGACGGCATGGCGAATTTCGTAGCGCTCGTAACGGCCAGTTCACAGTTCGCACGCTGCCACCCCCGAGTTTCCCCGGCCGGGGCAGCGCAGCACGGCTCAGGCCAGAAGGACGATCTTGCCTATGTGGGCGCCGGACTCCATCAGCTTGTGCGCTGCGGCCGCATCGGCCAGTGGGAAGCGGGCATGGATCACCGGCTTTAAGCCGCGCGACTCAAACAGGGGCCAGACATTGGCCTTCAGAGAGGCGGCGATCCGTCCCTTGTTCTCGACCGACTGGGGCCGCAGGCTGGACGCGGTGATGGTGAGACGCTTGCTCATCAGCGCCCGCAAGTCCAGCTCCGCCTTCGCACCGCCCTGGGTGGCGATGAGGGCGATGCGGCCCTCGACCGCTGCCGCTGCTGCGTTGCGCGCCAGGTAGTCCCCGCCCACCATGTCCAGAATGACGTCGGCGCCGCGACCGTCGGTGGCGCGCAGCGTCGCTGCCACGAAGTCGCCCTCGTGATAGTTGATGGCGAGATCAGCGCCGAGCTCGCGGCAGGCGGCGCACTTCTGCGCCGTGCCCGCAGTCACCAGGACCCGCGCATCGAACGCTTTGGCCAGCAGAATCGCGGTCGTGCCGATGCCGCTCGAGCCGCCGTGCACCAGCAGCGTCTCCCCGCGCTGCAGCCGCGCGCGCAGGAACACGTTCAGCCACACGGTGAAGAACGTTTCCGGCAGTGCCGCCGCCTCCTCGAGGCTCAAAGAAGCCGGCGCCGGCAGGCACTGAGGTGCCGGAGCGGCGACGTACTGCGCGTAGCCCCCGCCGGCGACCAGCGCGCACACCCGTGCTCCGAGGGCGGGCTCCTGCACGCCGGCACCAAGTGCCACCACCTCGCCTGCGACCTCCAGGCCGGGGATGTCGGTAATGCCGGGCGGTGGCGGGTACATGCCCTTGCGCTGCAGGATGTCCGGGCGGTTGACCCCGGCCGCCACCACACGGATCAACACCTCGCCGGGACCGGGCGTCGGGACCGGGCGCTGCACAGCCCGCAGCACCTGAGGGGGGCCCGGCTCGCGGATCTCGACCGCGGTCATGGTTTGTGGAATCACGATTACGCGAGCGTGGCCCGACGCGTGTATACCCGTCAACCCCGACGCCGCGGCCGCTTATTCATTCAACCGCGGCGCAGCGCTGCCAGCACTTCGCGCGATGCCATCGTTCCCCACTCGACGGGTTCGACCCGGCGCACGATGAAAGCGAAAGCGAGCATGCCGAGCAGCGCCAGGAATGCGGCCACCAGGAAAGCGCTGGCGAAGGTGCCGGTTCGGTCCACGGCGACGCCGGTGATGACCGGGGCGCTGAGCGCGGCGAGGCTGGCAAAGAAGTTCTGCACTCCCATCCAGCGGGCGGCGGCGCCCGCTCCCGCCAGTGTCTGCACGCTGGCAAAGATCGCCGGGGTCAGTACGCCGAGACAGACGCCGCATCCGGCCAGCGCCGCCAGCGCCCCCGCGGGCCGCGCCGCCGCGCCGGCGCTCAAGCACACCGCCAGACCTGCCATGCCGGCAAGCAGCGCGCTCTTGCGCACCCGATCGGTGCCGGCGCCGGCCATCAGCCAGCGGTCGGAGACCCAGCCGGTGACAACGGAGCTGCAGGCAGAGAGCAGGTAAACAGCGCCTCCGACCGGCGCCATCTGGGCCATGGACAGGCCGTGCATCTTGACGAGGTAGACTGGGAGCCAGCTCAGGATCACGTACAGCGCGTACACGTGACAGAAGTTTCCGAGACACATGCCCCACAGTTGGCGCTTGCGCAGCAGGGCGACGGTTGCCGGGCCGCCGGACTCCGCGGCACGCAGTACCTGCGGCTGCGCGGGCGGGGTGCGCAGCCATGGCCACAGCCACAGCAGCGACACCAGGCCCGCGACGACGAACACCGGGCGCCAGCCGTACCACGCCATCACTAGTCCGCCGGCGAGCGTGCCGAACGCCGGTCCTGCGAGCTGCCCCGCCGCCAGCAAGCCGTTGGCGCGCCCGCGCTGGGACTCGTGCGCTTCGCGCGCCAGGATCTTGAAACTCGCGGGATACATGACGCTCTCGCCCGCGCCCAGCGCAATGCGCAGCACGAGCAGCCCGGTGAACCCGCCCGCAAATCCGGTGAGCGCGGTCGCCGCGCCCCACATCGCCAGACCCGCAGCGAGCACGCGGCGTGCCTCGAGCCGCTCGGCGAGCCAGCCGGCGGACAGCTGACAGGGCGCGTAACTCCAGAAGAACGCCGACAGCAGCAGTCCCAGCTGCGTGTTGGTGAGCGCGAACTGCTCGCCGATCAGGGGGCCCGCGGTTGCAAGATTGCCGCGATCGACGTAGTTGATGAACGCCGCCAGCGCAAGCAGTGCCACGACCCGCGGACTGACTCCGCCGCCCGCCGCCCCCTGTCGCGTCGCGCCCACCGCGGCCGAGCGTGAGCCCGGGCGCGGAGTTGCGTCAAGCGCGCGGCGCTAGGGGTGAGGAGGCGCGGCGACGGAGTCGGGAGGCACCGCGCCGCGTCCGCACCCGCTCATGAATCTCTCGCGCAGCCGCGCGCGCTCCTCCGGACTCATCTGTTCCCAGCGCTCGCGCCAGCGCCGCTGGCGCCAGTGGCCGTGGCCGCCGCGCAGTCCGCCGACCAGCAGCCGGCTGAGGATCAGAAGTCCCAATGCCTGCCAGTAGCGCAGCTCCGGCCCGTGGAACAGCTCGGGCACGAGCTGATTCCACAAGAGCATCACCGCCAGACCCACCAGCAGCAGCAGCGCGAGCATCGCCACGGTTGCCGCTACGCCGATCGCCGTCCAACGCACCACACGTCTCACGCTCACGTCACTCTCCTCATGTCATCAGCCAGTCATCCCACGCTGCCTTGAGGCGCCGCCGCAGGGATTGCACCGCGTAGCGCTTGCGTGACAGCAGCGTGTTGATGCTCACGCCGGAGCGCCTGGCGAGCTCCTGGAAGCTCACCCCGTTCAGCTCCTGCGCGATGAACACCTCGCGTTGCTCGGGCGGCAGCTCCGCGAGCGCCGCCTCGATCTCCGCGAGCAGAATCTCCCGGATCACCGCCGCCTCGGGCCCCGCATCGGGTGCGGGCAGCAGGTCCTCGAGCGTGTCTTGCCCGGGCTCTTGCTCCGGCGACCCGCCGATCGGGGCCTCGCGCCGGCGGCGGAACCGATCGATGATGCGATTACGCGCCACGCGCGCGAGCCACGCCCCCGCTTGCTCCACCGGCTGCAGCACGCGGTAGGCGAGCACCAGCTCGTACAGCGTCTCCTGCAGGATGTCCTCCGCCTCGGCCGCATCCGCGATGCGGTGCCGGATGAAGGCGAGCAGCCGCCCGCGCTCGCGCTGCACCGTCGCCGCGATATCGCGGTCCTGCTGCGCGGGGGTGAGGGGCTCACTCAGCAGCGCTTGCATCTGCTGCTTAAGACGCACGAGCCGGGGAAAATATTGTGCGTGCGCCGCCGGGCAGCCCTCCTGGGCGCGGCCGCGCTTCAGCGGGTGGCGACCGCGATCGCGGCGCCGGCCATGACGACCCCGGTGCCGCGCTGCACCCAACGCGCCACCTCCGGGCGCGCCAGCCGTGCGCGGGCCCGCGCGGCGCCCACGGTGTAGGCCCCGAGTACCAGCGGCAGCACGCACGCGATGGTGAGGGCAATCGCGAGGAATCCGCCGACGCTGAGGTGCTTCAGCTCCACCACCGTAGGCAGTACCGCCAGGAAAAACACCATGGTCTTGGGGTTGCCGAGGGTGAGTGCCAGCGAGCCGAGGAACAGTTGCAGCGGACGCTCGCGCCGCGCGGCGCGCGCCTCATCGAGCGGCCGGGGCGGCGCCGTCCACAACCGCCAGGCGAGATAGAGCAGATACAGCGCGCCGAGGTAGCGCACGGCCACGAACACGCCGTAGGCGGTGTGCGCGAGCATCGCAAGACCGGTGGCCGCGAGTGTGAACCACACCAGATCTCCGACCACGAATCCCGCGATAAACGCCGGCGCGTCGCGCGCGCCGCGCCCCAGCGCGCGCGCCACTACCGCCGCGACGCCGGGTCCGGGAGAGGCAACCGCGAGCCCGTAGATGAGCGAGAACACCAGAAGTCCGTATGGCGACATGCGCTTAGGCCCTCAGGAGCTGTGCCACTGTGACTGCAGGGCCAGGGTCCCCGAGCGCCCGGGAACGGTGCCGGCGACGATGCTGCAGTGAGGCAGGCTGGCGAAGTGGAGCTGACCGGCGCAGGTGGCCAGGTCCGAGAGGTTCAGCCCACGCTGCTGCCAGGCGCGCAGCAGCCGCTCGAAGGAGTCCAGATACTTGCCGCCCTCGAGCTCGGCATGCAGCGTGAACACCTGGTCACGCGCGGGCGCGCTGTCGGTGAGTGCGAGCAGGTGTTCCACCGGATCCGTCCCGTGCAGGTCGGGACGGCCGATGAGCTCGTCCAGTGTCGGCAGCGTGGTCGGCAACTGCGGCACGGCAGATGCCGCGTGATCGAGCACCGGCAGGAAGGGGCCGGTGCCGCGCGTGTCCGAGGCGTAGCGGAAACCCAGGGCCTGCTGCAGCGCCGGGACGTAGCGGTTCATCTGCCAGCCCGCCGCCCCGTGCACCAGCGGCCTGCGGCCGAAGATCTCGGTGAACTCATCGCACGCCAGGGTGAGTTCGTGCCGCGTCCACGGCTCGCTGGCGCGTCCCACCCCGTCCTGCCAGCGCACGTGATCCCAGGTGTGCACGCCCACCTCGAAACCGCGGTGCGCGATGTCCTGCATCTGCGTGCGGCACGTGCGCCCGATGTGCGGCCCCGGCAGCAGCACCCCATAGAGCAGGGTCTGCAGCCCGTAATGCTCGAGCACCGAAGTGCGCTTGACCTTGCCGAGGAAGCCGCGCCGGAACGCGCGCTTGATGGCGCGCCCGGTGTGATCGGGGCCCAGGCTGAAGAGGAAGGTGGCGCGCACGCCGAGTCGCTCGAGCAGGTCCGCAAGGCGCAGCGCCCCCTCACGGGTGCCGCGGTAGGTATCGACGTCGATCTTGAGGGCGATGAGAGCCACGACGCGGCAACGCTCAGCTCATGACAGAGGCAGCGTTCTGCCCGCCAGCTCGGCCGAGAGCGCCGGCAGGTCGACCGGCCCGCGCGCATCGGCCGCGGCGTGCAGCTCCAGCGCCCCGCCGCCGCCGCAGGCGAGGTACGCGTGCGGGCCCGCGCAGAAGAGGCTCGGCCCCACGCCTGCGGGCGCGCGCGCCTCGCTGAGGCGCGTGCGATGGATCTCCCACCGTTGCCCGCCCACCAGACCGAAGGCGCCCGGGAACGGGGGCGCCACGGCGCGCACCAGGTTGTGGATCTCGCTCGCCGGACGGCTCCAGTCGATGCGACCGTCCTCGGGCGTGCGGCGCCCGAAATACTGCCCCGCCAGAATAGGCTGCGGGATGCGCGCGGCGGTGCCGGCGATCAGGGCCGGCAGCGAGCGCGCCAGCACCATCTCCGCGGCCACGGTGACCTTGGCGAACACCTCACGCGCATCGTCATCGGCGAGGATCGGCACCGCCTGACTGTCGACGATGTCGCCCGCATCGGCCCGCTCCACCATGTAGTGGAGTGTGGCGCCGGTCTCGCGCTCGCCCCTGAGGATGGCCCAGTTGACCGGCGCGCGGCCGCGGTACTTCGGCAGCAGCGAGCCGTGCATGTTGAGCGCCGCGCGCCGCGCGGCGCGCAGCAGCGGCGCGCCGATCAGCGCACGGTAGTAGAACGAGAACAGAAAATCAGGCTGCAGCGCGCTCACCGTGCGCTCCAGCTCCGCCGTGTTGGGATCGGGCGGCGCCATCACGTTCAGGCCGTACTCGGCCGCCGTCGCGGCCACGCTGGCATACCAGCGCCGCTCGTTCGGATCGTCACGCACCGTGACCACCAGCCCCACGTCGATGCCGGCGGACAGCAGGGTCTTCAGGCAGCGGACTCCGACATCGTGATAGGCGAAGACGACGGCTCGCGCCCGGCTCACTCCAGCGCCCCCCGCGCGCGCTCCGGTGCCGGCAGCGGCGCCGGCACCGCGGAGGGCGGCTGCGGGCGCGGCAGCTGCACGGTGTCGCCCGCCTCGCCCTCGCCGAGCACCGCGGCCACCGTGTAGCGCGGACGCTGGCGCACCTGCTCGTAGATGCGTCCCACGTACTCGCCGACCACCCCCAGCCCGATGAGCGCCACGCCGATCAGGAAGAAGGCGATGCCGAACAGGGTGAACACGCCCTCGGCCTCCGGTCCCATGATCACGCGGCGGATGGCGAGGTAGATCACAAAGCCGAGCGACAGCAGCGCGATGACGATGCCGGACATGGAAAAGAACTGCAGCGGCGCGACCGAGAACCCGGTCATCAGGTCGAAGTTCAGCCGGATCAGGTGAAACAGCGAGTACTTCGACTGACCCACGGTGCGCTCGGCGTGCGCGACCTCGATCTCCACCGGATGGCGCGCGAATGTATAAGCGAGGGCTGGCACGTAGGTGCTCGCCTCGGTACAGCGGTTGAGGGCGTCGATGACGCTGCGGTGGTAGCCGCGCAGCATGCACCCCTGGTCGGTGATGCGGATCGAAGTCGTGCCCTCGCGCAGACGGTTCATGAGGCGCGAGGCGGCCTTGCGCCACAGCCGGTCCTGGCGGCTGATCCGGATTGTGCCCACATAATCCGCGCCCGAGTCCATCGCGGCCACCAGCCGCGCGATTTCTTCCGGCGGGTTCTGCAGGTCCGCATCCAGGGTGATGACGTAGGTGCCGCGCGTGTGCATGAACGCGGCAAGGATCGCAAGGTGCTGGCCGGCGTTGCGTGCCAACACCACCACGCGCGTGACGTCGGGGCGACGCTCGAACTGCTCGCGCAGCTCCGCAACCGAGCGGTCGGCGCTGCCATCGTCGACGAACACCACCTCGTAGCTGCGCCCGAGGGCATCCAGCGCCGGGTACAGCCGCGCAAACAGCTGCGGCAGCCCCTCCTCCTCGTTGTACACCGGGATGACGACCGAGATGTCGGGATTCATCGGCGCGCTCCGCGCACGATCGCGCTCGCCGCCTCCACCACCCGCTCGACGTCGGTGAGCTCCATGGCAGGGAACAATGGCAAGGTCACCGTCGCGCGCCCGATGCGCTCGGCGTTGGGGAACTGGCCTTCGCGGTAGCCGAGCGCGCGGTAGCAGCTGAACAGGTGGATGGCCGGATAGTGGACCCCGACGCCGATGCCGCGCTCGCGCATCGCGGTGATGAACTCCCCGCGCGTGAGCTTCAGCTGCTCGAGCGGCAGGAGCGGCGTGAACACGTGCCAGCTGTGACCTTCATCGCCCCTCTCCGGCAGCCGCAGCGGCGGGTCGTGGGCCCACAGCTCGAAGTAGCGCGCCACCAGCTGCCGGCGCCGGGCGTTGAATTGCTCCAGGTGCTTCAGCTGACCCAGCCCCACGGCAGCGGCCACGTCCGAGAGGTTGTACTTGCCGCCCGCGAGCAGCGTGTCGAAGCCGTCGGCACCGGTCTTGAGCTGCCCGTGCCAGCGGTGCAGCTCGATCGCCTTGAGCTCCTCGGGCGAGCCGCCCGAGATTGCCCCACCCTCGATGGTGGTGATGTTCTTGTTGGGATGGAAGCTGAAGCACACCAGGTCGCCGAAGCTGCCGATGCGCCGGCCGCGCCACGCCGAGCCGATAGCGTGCGCGGCGTCCTCGATGACCCGCAGCCGGTGCCGCTGCGCGATCGCATAGAGCCGCTCCATATCCACCGGCAGTCCGGCGAAGTGGACCGGCATGATGGCGCGCGTGCGCGCGGTGATGGCCGCCTCCAGCTGGTCCAGGTCGATGTTGCGCGAATCGAGACCCACGTCGACGAACACCGGGCGCGCGCCGACGCGCACGATCACATTGGCGGTGGCCACGAAGCTCAGCGCCGGCGTGATCACTTCGTCGCCCGCGCCGATGCCGCAGGCAAGCAGCGCCATTTCCAGCCCGGCGGTCGCGGAGGTCTGGGTGCGCACCGGGCGCCCGCCGAAGTACGCCGACAGTTCCGCCTCGAGCTGCGCCACCTTCGGTCCGCTCGCCAGCCAGCCCGAGCGCAGCACGTCGGCGACCGCGGCGATCGTGTCCTCGTCGATATGCGGACGGGTAAAGGGCAGGAAGCGCGCCGCCTCCCGAGTCGAATCATTCATGAGCGAGCCACCAACACCACACCTAACACGATGACGCCGATGCCGGCGACGCGCTGCACATTCGGTACCTCACCGAGCAGCCACCAGGCGAGCCCGATGTTGATCACGTAGCCGAGCGACAGCAGCGGATATGCCTGGCTCACCGGCACGCGCGACAGGCCCACCAGCCACACGATGACCGACAGGCCGTAGGCGCCGAGCGCATACCATAACGAGGGCACGACCAGCAGGTCGAGCGCGCGGTGCCACACCCTGCTATCGGTGGCCACCAGCGGCCCGGTGACACGCGTGGCGGCCTTGAGGCCGAGCTGAGCCAGGGCGTTCAGCACTACGCCCAGGAACAGAATCGAAAAGTCGGTCAGTTTCAAAGGCGGCTCACCGCTACTGTGTGGTCATCGGCCGCGATCACCCGCCCCGGGAGACCCTTGCGACGCCACTCGTCCCACACCCCGGGGTCGAAGAATGCCACGGCGTCGCCCCCGGCGCTCCAGCGCGCCGCGAATTGCTCGCTGCTCATGCGCCGCGCCGGCTCCTCGCTGAGTCCGAACTGCAGTTCTCCCTCGTAGCCGGCCAGTTGCAGCGTGCGGCCCAGGTACGGCGATACCGTCTCCCGATACTGTCCCACACTGTAGAGCGCCGTGCCTGGACCTACAAAGGGCCGTACCTCACGCACCAGTTCGCGCGCCGAACGTGCCGGGGGCACGGCGGCGTACCCTGCCAGCAGGCACTGCCACGCGAGGATCGCACACAGGCAGATGGCGAGCACCTGCGGCAGTTCCCTGGCAACCGATGCGCGCAATGACACAACCAGCGCCACCAACGCCGCCGCGGCCGCGGCGATCACCCAGCCGACGGCCTGCGCGGGCACGAAGTTGTTATGCACCAGGCTGTAGAGGGGGCCGGCCACGGCGATGAGCGCCACCAGCGCGGCATTCACCCGCGCCGCCAGCCGCGCCAGGCCCCACGGCTGCGGCGTCGCCGCTCCCGTGAGCGCTGCCAGCACCGGCATCATGGGCAGGATGTAGGGCGCGAGCTTCGAGCCGGAGGCCGAGAAGAACAACAGTGTCAGCGCACAATAGATCAGCAGGAAGCGCCGCGGCCTGAAGCGGGCGGTCGCCCCCTCACCCACCGGCTCGCTCCAGGCCTCGCGGCAGGCGCGCACGCACGGCAGCGCCCACGGCAGCACCCCGAGCAGCAGCAGCGGCAGGAAGAACCACCACGGCTCGACGCGCCGGTGCACGGTGGTCAGGAAGCGCGCGAAGTGCTCGTGCACGAAGAAGAACCCGGGAAAGCTCGGGTTGCGCAGCGACACCACGATGAACCAGGGCGCGGCAATCAATAGGAACAGCGACAGCCCGGGACCGAGGTGCAGGCGCCGCCAGGTCAGGGTGTCGCGCTCGAGCAGCGTATAGATCAGCAGCGCCCCGCCGGCGAGCACGCCGACCACGATGCCCTTGGAGAGCACCGCGAGTGCCGCCGCGGCCCAGGCGATCAACATCCAGCGCCGCTCGTCCGCGGCGCCCGCAGCGGCGCGCTGCGCCGCGGTGAAGGCCAGCACCGCGGCGGTGAGCCAGAAGGCGAAGGCCGCATCGAGCAGGTTGATGTGCCCGACGACGGCGAAGAACGGGCTCACCGCCAGTGCGGTGAGCGCCGCGAGCGCACGGCGCGCGTCGTAGAAGCGCGCCACCCAGACGAACACCAGCGGCAGGCAGGCGAAGGCGAGCCCCACGGACCAGAGCCGCGAACTCCACTCGTGCAGGCCGAAGACGCTGTAGACCGCCGCCGTGGCCCAGTACTGCAGCGGCGGCTTCTCGAAGTACTTGAGGCCATCGAAACGCGGAGTGACCCAGTCGCCGCTTGCGACCATTTCGCGGGGGATCTCGGCGTAGCGGCCTTCATCCGGGTCGAGCATGGGGCGCACCGGGACGGTGGCGAACCAAGCCGCCAGGAGCAGGATCCACGCCAGGTAGCCCGGGGCGCCGGCGCGCAGCCCCCCTCCCATGTCGGAGCTGGCCAAGGAAGCGCGGCTAGAGGCCCGCCATCGCCGCCGCGCGCGTCCCGAAGCCTTCCTGCTTCACGTAGAAATCGATGGTCCGGCGGATGGCGGTGTCCATGTCCGTGGTCGGCTTCCATCCCAGGTCGCGCCGCGCAGCCTCGATGTTGGGCACGCGCACCTGGATGTCCTGGTAGTACTTGCCGTAGTACTCGCCGGCGGAGATGTCCACGATCTCGGTGGTGCGGGCGGCATCGCGCAGCACCGGGAACTCCTGGGCGATGCGGATGGTGCGCTCGGCCAGCTCGCGGATCGAGATGCAGTTGCTGGGGTTGCCGATGTTGAAGATGCGCCGGGTGGCACGGCCGGCGTTGTTCTCGAGTATGGTCAGGAGGCACTCGATGGCATCGTCGATGTAGGTGAACGAGCGCTTCTGGCTGCCACCGTCGACCAGCTTGATCGGACGCTTGTAGAGCACGTTGGAAAGAAACTGCGTGAACACGCGCGAGCTGCCTTCCTTCGGCTCCTCGACGTTGTCGAGGTTGGGGCCGATGAAGTTGAACGGCCGGAACAGTGTGTAGTCGAGGTTGTCGCGCACGCCGTAGGCGTAGATCACGCGGTCGAGCAGCTGCTTGGAGGCGGCGTAGATCCAGCGCTGCTTGTTGATCGGCCCGTACACCAGCGGGCTGCTCTCCTCGTCCAGCACCGGATCCGGCGACATGCCGTAGATCTCCGAGGTGGAGGGGAAGATGAGGCGCTTGCCGTACTTGACGCAGTGCCGTACCACATCGACGTTGGCTTCGAAATCGAGCTCGAAGACGCGCAGCGGATGGGTCACGTACTGCGCGGGATTGGCGATCGCTACCAGCGGCACCACCACGTCGCACTTCTTGACGTGGTACTCGACCCACTCCTTGTTGATGGTGATATCGCCCTCGACGAAGTGAAAGCGGTCGTTCTCCGGCAGGTCGCCGAGCTTGTTGTCCGCAAGGTCGATGCCGTAGACCTCCCAGTCGCGGTTGCGCAGGATGGAGTTGGTGAGCGCGCTGCCGATGAAGCCGTTCGCGCCGAGAATCATGATCTTGAGTGCCATATCCTTACCTTGCCCCTGACGGCAGCTGGCCGGAACGCCCTGCATGAAGCGCGCAATCCTAGCATTTTCCGGCACTTCCGCACGATGGGACCAAAGGTGCACGGGCGCTTGCGGCTGTGCAGCGCGCCGCGCGCGCGGGCGGTTGCGCCGCTCAGCAGCAGCGGCTCACGCCGCTCCACTTGCGGCGCTGCATATCGGCGTAGAACGCATGCGGCGTCAGCGGCGCCTCGTGCGCATGATGCGCCGCGTGGTGGGCACGATAGCGCTCGTAGGCATCATCCCCGCTGAGCGCGCGCAGCGTACCCCACAGGGCGGTCAGGGCGCGCCTCAACGCGGCGCTCATGCCCGCCCCCCCGCGCTCTGCAGCAGGCGCGGCTGGTAAGGCGCCTCGGAGCCGGCGCGCAACGGCAGGCCACGCAGCCGTCGCGCACAGACGCGCAGCATGTCGAGGATCACCAGCCACAGCATGGTGGTGAACAGCAGTGTCAGCCAGCCATCCAGCCGCAGGTTGAAGATCAGCTGCGGCGCGAGCGCTGCGCGCTCAGGCGGCAGCGCTCCGGCTGCGAGCTTGCGGGCCAGCTCGCTCGCCGCGGCGAACAGCCCGACGCGGGTGTCGGCACTGGCTATCTTCTGCCACGCGGCAGTGGTCGTGATGAGTGCCAGCCACGCCAGCGGCAGCGCGGTCACCAGAGCGTAGCGCGCGCGGCCGCACTTGATGAGGGTCCCGGTGGCCACCGACAGTGCGATGGCCGCCAGCATCTGGTTGCCGATGCCGAACAGCGGCCAGAGGATATTGACGCCGCCGTTCGGGTCGATCACGCCGATGTACAGGAAGTAGCCCCACGCGCCCACCATGAGGGCGCTGGCGAGCAGCACGGAAGGGTACCAGGAGGTGCGCCCCAGCGGCCGCCACGCGTGCCCGAGCAGATCCTGCAACATGAAGCGCCCGACGCGCGTGCCGGCATCGAGTACCGCCATGATGAACACCGCCTCGAACATGACCGCGAAGTGGTACCACACCGCGAGCAGCGAGCGACCGAAACTGCCGCCGAGAATGCTGGCCATGCCCACCGCGAGCGAGGGCGCCCCGCCGGTGCGGGCGAACAGCGTGCTCTCGCCCATGGCGCTGGCGAGGTTACGCATCTGCTCGGCAGAGACTGGGAATCCCCAGCCGCTGATGGTGCGCACCGCTTCCGCGGGCGTGGCACCGACCACGCCGGCGGCGCTATTGATGGCGAAGAACACGCCCGGCTCGAGCAGGGTCGCGGCGATCAGCGCCATGATCGCGGTCAGCGACTCGAGCGCCATGCTGCCGTAGCCGACCAGGCGCACGTCCGCTTCGCTCGAGATGAGCTTCGGAGTCGTGCCGCTGGCCACCAGCGCATGGAAGCCGGAAATCGCCCCGCAGGCGATGGTAATGAACACAAACGGGAACAGCTTGCCGCCGAACAGCGGGCCGCTGCCGTCGATGAACTGCGTGACCGCGGGCATGCGGATCTGCGGGTGGGTGAGCACGATCGCCACCGCCAGCAGCACTACCGTGCCAAGCTTGAGGAAGGTCGACAGATAGTCACGCGGCGCGAGCAGCAGCCACACCGGCAGCACCGCCGCGCACAGCCCGTAGACGATCACGAAGCCGGCCAGCGCCAGCGCCGAATAGTCGAACAGCGTGCGCAGCGTGTCATGGTGGTCCACCCAGCCGCCACCGAGCAGCGCGAGCAGCACCAGCACCACGCCGAGCAGCGTCGCCTCGAGCACCCGGCCGGGGCGCCACACGCGCAGGTACAGCCCCACGATCAGCGCCGCCGGAATGGTGCCGAACACCGTCGCGGTGGCCCAGGGGCTGTGCTTCATGATGTTGACGACCACCAGCCCCAGCACCGCGCTCAGGATGATCATGATGAGCAGCGTGCCAACCAGCGCGGCGTAGCCGCCGAGCGGCCCGAGCTCATCGCGGGCCATCTGCCCGAGGCTGCGCCCGTCGCGCCGCGTGGAGAGCAGCAGGATGGTCATGTCCTGCACACACCCGCCGAGCACCGCGCCCACCAGGATCCAGAGCGTGCCGGGCAAGTAGCCGAACTGCGCGGCGAGCGTCGGTCCCACCAGCGGGCCCGGCCCAGCGATCGCCGCAAAGTGGTGGCCGAACACAATGATGCGGTGGGTGGGCACGAAGTCGCGGCCGTTGTTGAGCCGCTCGGCCGGGGTGGCGCGCGTCGGGTCGATCGCCAGCACGCGCGCGGCGATCCAGGCCGCGTAGAAGCGGTAGCCGAGCAGGTACACGCACACCGCTGCGGTGACGATCCACAGCGCATTGATGGGCTCGTGGCGGTTGAGCGCGATGCCGCCCAGCGCGATGGCGGCGCCGAGGGCCAGAAGTGCGCCCGAGAGTTTTCGCATCATGATCTGTGTCCCGTCGAGCTCAGCTGCGCAGCCGCTTGAGCGCACGAGCATAGCGCGCCGCAATGCCCGCCCGGTCGCGGTGCCGCCCGCCCTGCACCACCTTGACACCTGCCCGCCATACGCAGTCCACGGCACCACGGCCGGCCGCGAAGATCCAGCTGTCCAGGATCTCATCCGCGCTGCGTTCGAGCAGCGCCGGATGCGCGGGGTCGAGCGTCACCACATCGAACGGATTGCCCGCCGCCAGGCCCGGCGGCACCGTCTCCCCTGGCCGCAGCGCCGCGTGGCCGCCCGCGAGCGCGGCCTCGAACAGACTGCGCCCGGTGGAGGCCCCGGCGGTCAGGGCGAGCACGTTGCGCGCGCGCTGCTCGAGGCGCTGCGAATACTCCAGTGCGCGCAGCTCTTCGGCGGCATCGATCAGGACGTTGGAATCGCTGCCGATGCCGATGCGTCCCTGGTGGGCGAGGAAGCGGGCCGCCGGAAAGATGCCGTCACCCAGGCTCGCCTCGGTCACCGGGCACAGCCCGACGCTCGCCCCGTGGCTGACAATGGCGGCCAGCTCCGCATCGGTCGCGTGCGTGGCGTGCACTAGGCACCAGTGCGCATCGACCGGCTGATGCTCCAGCAGCCACTCGACCGGCCGCTGGCCGCTCCAGGAGACGCACTCCTCCACCTCGCGGGTCTGCTCCGCGATATGGATGTGGACCGGACCGCCCTGCGCCATTGGCACCACCGCCGCCAGCTCCGCGGGGCTCACGGCGCGCAGGCTATGCGGGGCGACCCCGACGCGGCCGCCCGGCACGGCGCGCACGGCCTGGCGGCACGCCTGCAGGATCAGCGCAAAGCGCTCCGGGTCGTTGACGAAGCGCCGCTGCCGCTCCTGCGGCGCGGCACCCCCGAACCCGGCGTGCGCGTAGAAGGTGGGCAGCAGCGTAAGGCCGATGCCGGTGTGCGCGGCTGCCGCGACGATGCGACCCGCGAGTTCGCCGGGATCGGCGAATGGCGCCCCGTCGCGGTCGTGGTGCAGGTAGTGGAACTCGCCGACCTGGGTGAACCCTGTCTCGAGCATCTCGGCGAACGCCAACGCGCTCACCGCCTCGAGCTCATCCGGATCGATGTACTCGACGAAACGGTACATGAGCTCCCGCCAGCTCCAGAAGCTGTCGCCGGCGGGTGCGCGCCGCTCGGTGAGGCCGGCGAGACCGCGCTGGAAGGCGTGGCTGTGCACGTTGGGCAGCCCGGGCAGCGCCACCGCATGCCGCTCATCCTCAGCAGCCGGCTGCACGTCACAGGCGATGCGCTCGATGAGCTCCCCGCTGCCGCTGACGCGCACGTGCCGCGCCCAGCCCTGCGGCAGCAGTGCGGACTCAAACCACAGGCTGGTCATGGCGTACATTATTGATGATTGCCGGCCACGGCGCAGCTCAAGGACAATTCCCGCCGATGAACGATGTACCCGCGACCTGGCTCAGCGTGCAGCGCGGCCCAGCGCCGCTGCTGCTGTGCATGCCCCACACCGGGACCCTCATTCCGACGGAGATCGAAACGGGTCTGGTCTCCACGTGGCGGGCGCGCAAGGACACCGACTGGTGGATCGAGCGCCTGTACGAGTTTGCGCCGCGGCTCGGCGCGACGGTGGTGCGCACCAGCCTGTCGCGCACCGTGATCGATGCGAACCGCGACCCCTCGGGGGTGTCACTCTACCCAGGGCAGGCGACCACCGAACTGTGTCCGAGCACGACCTTTGACGGCGAGTCGCTGTACCGCGCCGGCCGTGCGCCCTCATCGCAGGAGATCGAACGCCGCCGCGCGCTGTACTTTGATCCCTATCACCGCGCGGTCGAGACCGAGATCGCGCGGCTGCGGGAGCAACATCGCGCCATTGTGCTGTACGACTGCCACGCCATCCGCTCGGTGGTGCCGCGCCTGTTTACCGGCACGCTGCCGCATTTCAACCTGGGGACCTTCTCCGGCGCCAGCTGCTCGGCGCAGCTCACACAGCAACTGGAGTCGCTGTGTGACGCGGCCCAGCTCTCGCGCGTCACCAACGGGCGCTTCAAGGGCGGCTACACGACGCGCCACTACGGCCGCCCCGATGAGGGCGTGCACGCGGTGCAGATGGAGCTCGCCTGCCGCGGCTATCTGCGCGAGCCGGTCGGCGAGGTGGATCCCGGCAACTGGCCGTGTCCGTGGGATGAGGGGTTTGCGGCCCCGATGCGCGCCGTGCTGGAGAAGCTGCTCACGGCGTGCATCGGGTTTGCCTCAGCGACCTGAGCCCTGGAAGCGAAAGCCGAAGCGGATTGGGACGAACTCCGTCAGCTCCTGGGTTTCGACGCGCTCATAGCGCGCCTCGATGAACCAGGATTGCCCGCGCGGCAGCACGAAGTCCATGCCCAGACCGGCGTTCCAGGCGAAATGCGTGGTGTCCTGACTCGCCAGCAGCGCATTTTGGTCGAAGCCCGGTCAGCGTCTGCATGGTGCCGTTGTCGATCGGAGCCTGCGTGACGGCCTGATTGAGTGCGAGGAGCTCGTTGGTCGCGTCGAAGCGGCTGTAATGCAGGTCGGCGCGCAGCATGAACGGCTGTCCGGGATAGGGACTGAAGCTGATCCCGCCGCCGACCGTCCAGCCGTTATCGAAGAAGTCCGCGGTCTGCTTCTCCGTGATGCTGCCGCCGGCGTCGATGAACCACTGCACCGGCGCGGGACCAGGATACTGATACGGATAGCAACTCTGCGCGCAGATCGGAGCCGCGCAACCCAACAGCAGCGCCGACGTCGCAATTCCCATACGACTTCATGTCTCTCATCGCGCCGTCCTTTGGCTGAATCTTGATTGAATTACGGCGCGGCGCAGATACGGCCGCGACAGGGTCCGGATTGGACCGCGACGCGTTCTTATTTGTTGCCGCGCTGCCAGCGGCGGCGGACGGCGGCGCCGATATCACGCACCTCCCCGATGCCGAGCGCACTGGCACACATGAAGAACGCGCCAGCGGCTGCGGCGATGACAAGGCCGAGCCGCACGCACTTGGGCCAGAACGTCTGCACTGCCCAGTCCGCGAGCAGCCAGTGGGCGCCGGCCCACGCGATGGCGAACAGTACCGCGGACGCGAGCGCCACCTTCACGAGCAGTGCGAGCATCAAGCGCGACTCCAGCCGTCCGAGGTGCGAGCGCATCAGCAGATACAGGATGAGGAAGTTGCTGCTCGCCACGCATGCGGTCGAGAACGCAAGGCCGCGATGGCCCCAGTGCAGCCCCACTGTGAAGATCCAGTTGAGCGCCAGGTTCAGCGCCACCGCAATGAAGCTCACCACCATCGGCGTCTTGCGCCGGTCGATGGCGTAGAAGGCATTGACGAGTACCTTGAGCGCGGCATAGCCGCATAGGCCGATGGCGTAGAAGCGCAGCGCGCCAGCGGACTCGGCGGTCTCGTAAGCACCAAAGCGTCCGTGCTGGTAGAGCACCGAGATGATCGGCTCGGCGAGCACCATAAGTCCGACGCTGGCCGGAATGGTCATGAGGAAGGCGAGCCGCATGCCGCGCGCCAGTTCGCTGCGGAACCCCACGTTGTTGCCGGCGGCGGCCATGCGCGCCAGCAACGGCAGCGCCACGGTGCCGAGCGCCACGCCGAAGACGCCGAGCGGCAGCTGCATGAGGCGGAACGCCACGGTGAGCCAGAACGTCGGTCCGTCGCCCAGCTGCGAGGCGAATATCGAGTTCACCAACACGTTCACCTGCGTGGTGCTGGCCGCGATCACCGACGGGCCCATCAGCCGCAGGATGGCGCGCACTCCGGGGTCAGCCCAGCGCCGATCCGGCTGGAACGCGTAGCCCTGACGATGCAGAGCCGGCAGCTGCACCAGCAGCTGCAGCGCCCCGCCGAGGAGGGTGCCGATGGCGAGCCCGAGGATCGCGCGCTCGCCGAAGTGTGGATCGAGCCAGTAACCGAGCAGCACGCCGGCGACGATCGATCCGAGGTTGAAGAAGCTCGAGGCCATCGCGGGGATGCCGAACACGTTGCGCGCATTCAGCATTCCCATGACCAGCGCCGCCAGCGACACCAGCAGGATGAACGGATACATGATGCGCGTCAGGGTGACGGTGAGCGCTGCCTTACCGGGATCGAAGCCCGGGGCCAGCGCGGCCACCAGCCACGGCGCGGACCAGATGCCGAGCAGGGTGATGGCGCTCAGGACCACGACGGTGAGGGTCGCGGCCTTGTTGGCGAGGCGCCAGGCGGCCGCATCGCCCTCGAGTGCTGCGGTGCGCGTGAACACGGTGACGAACGCCGTCGACAGCGCCCCCTCGCCGAACAGATCGCGCAGCAGGTTCGGGATGCGGAAGGCGATGGTGAACGCATCCATGATGCGCCCGCCGCCGAACAGCGCGGCGAAGATCTGTTCGCGCGCCAGACCCAGCACGCGACTGCACAGCACCGCCAGCCCGACGACGCCGGCGGCGCGGGTGTTGAGTCTCTCAGCGCGCGCTGCGGCCGCAGGTATGTCACCGGATGGCATGCGGCCGTCACGGTACCATCGTTGGTTTGCGATTGCCTCCGGCGCCCCTGTCGGTTTCGCTACAATAACAGCTGCTCACGCCGGCATGGCACATCCGGCCTGAGCACACACCATGAGCGCGAACCCTCCGCCCGTCCGACGCGATCCCGGTTACGCGGGCCTGACCGCCCCGGTCGCGACGCTGCCGGCATCCTGGTACTACGATCCGGCGCACTACATGCACGAGCTGCGCCAGATCTGGTATCGCAACTGGATCTACCTGTGCCGCGCGAGCGATGTCGCTGCGCCCCGCAGCTTCCGCACCCTGCTGCTCGGGGACCAGTCGCTCCTCGCGGTGCGCGGGGAGGATGGGAAGGTGCGCGCCTTCCACAACACCTGCCGTCACCGCGGCGCCACCCTGTGCCGCAGCGCGGAAGGGCGCTTCCCCGCAGTCGGCATCGTGTGCCCCTATCACAGCTGGCGCTACAGCCTGAGCGGTGAGCTGCTGCAGACTTCCTCTCAGCTGCCCGGCGAGGGCTTTGATCCGGCCGCTTTCGCGCTCTACGGCCTGCCGGTGAGAGAGTGGAACGGCTTTGTATTTGCCGCCCTGACACCCGCGCCACCGCCCTTCGCCGCGGGCGTCGATCTGCCCCTCGAGCGGCTCGACGCCTGGGAGCTGTCGAGTCTGGTCGTCGCACATCGGCTGTGCAAGACGCTCGAGTGCAACTGGAAGGTATTCTGGGAAAACTATAACGAATGCCTGCATTGCCCCGGGGTGCACCCGCGGCTGTCGCAACTGGTGCCGCTCTATGGCCGCGCGCTGCTCGAACGGCGCGACGATCCTCGCTGGCAGGATCACGCGAGCGATGATGACCCGCGCTACGGCGGTGGTGTGCGCCGCGGCGCCGAATCCTGGTCAATGGATGGCAGAGCCGCAGGCGTGCCCTTCCCCAAGCTCAGTGCCGAAGATCGCCGCATCGCTCACCTGTACGTGACCTCGCTCCCTTCAATGTTTATCGTGGCGCACGTTGACTATGTACGCGTCGTGCGGCTGCGGCCACTCGCGCCGGAACGCACCGAGCTGAGCATCGAATTTCTGGTACGGCCGGAAACCCTGGCGGATCCCGCCCGCGACCTGAGCGGCGCGGTCAAATTCACCGACATCGTCATGAGCGAGGACGCTGCGATCTGCGAGGTCAACCAGCGGGGGCTGCACGCCCTGCCGTACACCGCCGGCGTGCTGATGCCCGAGGAATACGCGGTGCGGCAGTTCCAGGACTGGGTGCGGTCGCAATTGAGCCGCCCCTGACGCGCCGCTGCGTCAGGCAGCGCGGCGCGGAGTGCCGTCCGCGGACGCGGGACTCCGCAACTCGGTCAGGATCCACTCCACGAATCGCTGGGTGTGCTGCTCCATGGGCGTATAGGGACCCGGCACGTAGTAGCGCGAGTTGACCCCCTGCTGATTCAACTCAATGATGCGTTTGTCGGCGAGACTGGTCACCCTCCACAGCCACGTGAGTCGCTCCAGGTCGTAGTCGACGCCTTCGCGGGCATCCTCGCGCACCAGCCAGATGACCTCCATGTCTGTGTCCTGCACGGCGTTGGGAATGAAGCGATAGATGAGCCCGTGATCAGGGTAGGCGAGGAAGTTGCTGGTCAGTCCGACGTCGAAGAACGTGACGCCGCCATCGTAGTCGGAGAATTGCCCCATCAAGGGTGCCAACGGCCGACCGTCCTCACTGCCGCTGACTGCACCCTCGCCGAGGGCGGAGCGCGCGCTGTCGGCCGCCTCCTGGCCCGGCCTGGCGTTTAGCCCCCAGTAATCGACCTCCTCGAGCGCAACGCCGAGCGCGCGCGCCCGCGCCCGCACGCGCTCGTCCGCGCTGCGGGTGAGCGGCGCGGGGCGCGCGTACAGATGAAAGCGCGAGTACTCCTGGTGGGCCGGCCCGCAGTGGTAGCACTCCATGTAGTTCTCCACCGCGAGCTTCCAGTTCGCCTTGACCGGATAGCTCTCACGGTGCGCTACCTTCGCCCGCGCCCAGCCATAGAGCCGCGCGGATCCCCCGAGCGCCGCCTCGACGTGCTCGAGACCGAGCGGCGTGTCGGCGAACGACACCAAGATCAGGCCCTCGACGACCCGCGTGTGAACGCTCCTCAACCCGTGATTCGCCCGATCGAAGTCATCAGGCATATGACGTGCGGCGCGCAGCCGTCCGTCGAGCCCGTAGCTCCAGGCGTGATACGGACAGACGAACACGCCGCCGCGCGCATGCCCGGACTCCTGCGTGCACACGCGCGAGCCGCGATGCCGGCAGACATTCAGCAAGGCACGCACCGCGCGGTCGTGCCCGCGAACCACGAGCAGCGGCTCGCCGCCAAGGCTGGTGGTGAAGAAATCCCCCGGCGCACGCACCTGGCTGTGGTGACCGACGCAATGCCAGTGGCGCAGGATCAGTCGCTGCACCTCGTGCTCGAACAACTCCTGGTCGCAGTAGAAGTCGCGGCTGAGCGCGTGGCCGGCGCGCTGCGCGGCGATCGCCTGCGCGCAACGCTCCGCGCTCTGCAGCCGCGTACACATCAGTGCGCTCCCACGTGCCAGCTGGCATTGAGACCGAAGGTGCGCGGGCGGTAGGTATAGTCGTTCTCCTGCACCGTCGGCGCACCGGCCGGCTGACCGAGCGCGTAGTTGGTCACTCGCGCCGATCCAAACAGGTTATCGATGAACAGTGCGATCTGCCACTCACCCACGTATACGCCGGCCCGGACGCTGGTGAAACTGGTCGAGGGCAAGGTGTAGGTGAAGGGGTTGTAGACCGCGGCATTGCGCGGATCCTGCAGCGCTGCCGGCCAGGGATTGCGACTCTGGTACGTCCAGTCCGCGCGCGCGAAGGCATCGTGCTGCACCAGCCGGAAGCTGTATTCCGCGCCGAACGCTACCGTGAACGGCGGATTGGTGCCCGGCGCATAGTCGATCGCGGCCTGCCCGGAGATCGCATTGCCATCGCTGGCCTTGCAGGGGATGCCGGCCGGCGCGACGGCGTATGGGGTGCAGTCGGCGGGCGAGTTCCGCGTGTAACGCGCGCTGGTGTAACCGGTCGCGAAATCGATGCGTACCTGGCCGAGTGCGAGCTCCGCCTGCAGGTCTCCGCCCCACGCCACCGCCTCGCCCAGGTTGTCGGTGAACTGCAGGCCGCAGTTACCGGCGACATAGAGATTCTGCTGAATGTTGTTCCACTTGATGTAGTAGAGACTGGTCGCGATGCGCAGGGATTGCCCAAGCGTGTTCTTGGAGCCGATCTCGTAGTTCTCCGTCGAGTCGGACTTGTAGGTGAGCGGCGCACCGTTCGGGTACCCCGCCGCAACCAGATCGTCATGGCAGTACGATGGCAGCGGAGCATTGCCGCCACCCACACGGAACCCCTTGGCATAAGAGGCGTAGAAGAGATTCTTCGGGTCGACCTGGAACGAGGCGACAACTTTCGGCGTGTTGGGCGACTCCTTCTGGCTGGCGCGGACTTCGCCCGGGTAGGGCCCGAAGTTCTCGAGGCCGTCAGCGTTGTGCGTCAGCGAGAACTCGGTGTGCGAGAAGCGCTCGCCGACAGTGAGGCGGAACCAGTCCGTGAACGCGTAGCTCAGCTCCCCGTAGAAGGCGATCTGGCGGTCGAAGGTGGTGTTCTTGTTGTAGTAGATGTCGCAGGCCGGAATCGCCGGATAGGCGGCGTTCATCGGACATGAATAGTCGGGCGACGCGGTCGAGGTGGCGAAATCGGGCGGTCCCGGGCAGGCCACCGGATCGGGCGGACAGTACAGGCTGATAGCATCGGTCCCGTACAGGTAGGTGTACATCGCGTTGATCTGCGGGTCGCGCAGCTCCTCGAGGCTCTCCTGCTTTGCCAGTTGCCAGAACACTCCGGCGGTCCAGTGCAGCCGCGCCGACTCGTCACTCGACTGCCAGCGCAGCTCGGCGGAGTAATTCTCCTGCGAGTTGTTCATGAAGTTAGGTGTCGCGTAGTTGGCGAACTGCGCCGGCAGGTGGATACCGTTGCCATCAATCAGCGGCACCGGACCGGGGCAGGTATCGATGGCGGCAGGTGTCGGCAGGCACGGATAGCCGAAGTACGCGCCCGCCGTCTGGTAGTAGCTCAGATCGTAAACAGTACCCTGGTAGGCCGTGGTCTGCTTGCGATGGAAATAGGAGGCGTCGCCGATGATCTGGCTCTTGCCGAGGTCCCACTGCAGCTTCAGCGCCGGCAGGTAGTACTCGTCGTAGTTCGGGACCGTCTCGGGTGTCGCGGTATTGAAGTGTCCCGCGCCGGCATCCGAGTACGCCGGCCAGTAGGTCGAGTCGTCGTGCTTCTTGAGATTCTGGTAGAGAATGCTCGGCGTCACGCTGACAGAGACCGCCGGCTGCCAAGTCGCGGCGAGACGCGCCAGCAGTGTCCCGGCATGGTTGATATCTTTCTCCGTGACCTCACGCGTCGTCGGGTCGACACGGTCGATCCAGCCGCCGTCCCAGCGATACCAGACGCTGGCGCGCACGCCAAACGTGCCGTCGATGACCGGCCGTCCGAGAGCGACGCCAAGCTCATAGTTGGGTTCCCCGTGTTCGGTATAGGACACTTCGCTGCGCAGGTAGGAGCTCGCGGTGCTGACGCTCGGCTGGGTGAGAATGTAGCGCACCGCACCGCCCTCAGCGCCGGCGCCGAAAAGCGTGCCCTGTGGTCCGCGCAGGATCTCCACGCGCTCCAGATCGAAGGTCTTCGGCAGCGCATCATCCGGGTTGAAGCCTACCGAACGCATCTGAATCGGCGTGTCGTCGATATAGATGCCCGTGGTACCGGGGCCCGCAGAGGAAGAGATGCCGCGGATGGAGATCGCATTGGTCGCGGAGTTGTCGATCGATACGCCGGGGGTGTAGCGGGCGATGTCGATGAAGTCCTTGATGCCCTTCTCATCCATGTCGACCTGGGTGAG
The DNA here is from genome assembly GCA_964489185.1 of uncultured Steroidobacteraceae bacterium. GTDB lineage: Bacteria > Pseudomonadota > Gammaproteobacteria > Steroidobacterales > Steroidobacteraceae > 13-2-20CM-66-19. The sequence goes on from CAZAXR010000001.1 coordinate 178,761, forward strand.
CGCGGTCACACTGATCGGCACCTTGCTGAGGGCTTCCTCGCGACGCTGCGCCGTGACCACAACTTCTTGCAGTTCGGCGCGCGGCGCGGCCGCGCCGCCCGCGGTCGCCGGAACATTCTGCTCCGCCGCGCCGGCTGCGCCCGTGACGCCCACGCCACCTTCCGCACGCGCGCTGTGCGGCCACAAAACCAGCAGCGACACCGCCGCGAGCGGCAAACACATCAGGGAGGTGGTGGCACGAATTGCATTCTTCATTGGCTTCCCCCGAATTTTTGTTTCAGACACTAGGTCTGCAGCAGCACCGCTGCATCGGCACTCCAGCTCACGAACACCTCATCGCTCCAGTCAATGACCGCCTCGGAGGTGCGCCGCTCGTTCTGGGCGAACACCGTGACCAGCTTCCCCGTCGTCGTCTTGATCTGGTAGGTCGAGCGGTTGCCGAGGTAGCCGAGTTCCCACACCGTGCCGCGCAGCTGGTTGGTGCGCGCAGCGCTCACCGGCTGCTTGCCCAGGCGCACCTTCTCGGGCCGCAGCGCCACCCACACCCGCTGGCCGACACTGAAGCTTCCGGCATCGTCCACCAGCAGCTCGCAGCCGGTCTCCGCGCACTGCACGGTGATCAGGCCCGGCTCGCAGGCACTCACCGTCCCCTCGAACAGGTTGGTGGTGCCGACGAAGTCGGCGACGAAGCGGCTGCGGGGAAATTCGTAGATCTCCGCCGGCGTACCGACCTGCACCACCCGGCCGTGATCCATGACCGCGATGCGGGTGGCGAGCGCCATCGCCTCGTCCTGGTCGTGCGTCACTACGACGAAGGTGATGCCGAGCTTGTCCTGCAGATCCATGAGCTCGAACTGCGTCTGCTCCCGCAGCTTCTTATCGAGGGCCGACAGCGGCTCATCGAGCAGCAGCACCTTGGGACGGCGGATGAGTGCGCGCGCCAGCGCTACGCGCTGGCGCTGGCCTCCCGAAAGCTGGTGCGGCCTACGCGCGCCGAGTCCCCCGAGCTGCACCATGTCGAGCGCTTCCTCGAGGCGCTGCCGTTTCTCCGCGGCGCTGAGCGGCAGTCGCTTCAGCCCGTAGCCGACGTTGGCCTCGACCGTCATGTGTGGGAACAGGGCGTAGGACTGAAACATCATGTTGACGGGACGCTCGTGCGGGGGCACCGGCGCCATGTCCACTCCGTCGATGCAGATGCGCCCGCTGCTCGGCAGCGCGAAGCCGGCGAGCATGCGCAGCAAGGTCGTCTTGCCGCAGCCCGAGGCGCCAACCAGCGCGAACATCTCGCCCTTGTAGATGCCGAGATTCACGCTCTGGACCGCCGTGACCGCCTCGTAGCTCTTACTGACCGCGTCGATGAGGATCTGCGGCGTCGCGCCCGGATCGAGCCAGGGACGGGTAGCGAGGGGCTTCGACTGGTTAGCGATCATGGTCCCTCGGGATATGCCTTCAGAAGTCCGCCGGCGGCGTGGCGCGACGTCGCGCGGGCGCGAAGAACGGCCGTTCCACGACCCGCGCCCGCACCATGCGCCGCTCCCACACCAGCTCGCGATTGAGATAAATGTCAGCCCACACGGTCGAGCCGGTCGCGATGTAAGGCGCGTCCACCATGGCGAGCGCTAAGTTGCGCTTGCAGGTCGGTGACCAGATGGCGGAGCTGACACTGCCCACCTGTTTCCTGCCCGAGCGCTGGGTGTACAGGAGCGCACCGTGCGCGGGTTTCTGGCCCTCGATGTCCAGCCCCACGAGCTGCCGCCGGAGGCCGCGCTGCTGCTCCGCGAGCAGCGCACGCCGCCCGCTGAAGTGCCCCTTGTTGAAATCCACCAGCCACGCGAGTCCCAGCTCCAGCGGCGAGCGCTCGGTCCCCAGGTACAAAGTGTGCGCGGCGGACACGAAATCCACGTTCGGGAGCAGGAATCCCGCCTCGATACGGGCGATGTTGAGCGCACGCGAGCCGATGGGCCGCAGCGCGCGGCTACGGCCAGCGTCCATCAACGCGTCCCACACCGGCTCCGCATCCGCTGGCGCCATCCACAGCTCGTAACCCAGGTCACCGGTGAAGCCGGTGCGCGACACCAGGAGGGTAATAGGAGCGCGCCCGCCAGAGGTCAGCGCGAACTCGCCGTGCTCGAAGGGCTTGAGACGCTCGACGCCTGCGACACCGGCGGCGCGCAGCAGCCTGTACGAGCTTGGCCCCTGCACCGCCAGCGCCGCCACCTCCTCCGTCATCTCATGGATCTGCACGTCGAAGCCTATGGCCGAGGCGCGAAACCAGTCGAGCTGCCACTCGGCCGTGCATACGCGGTACTCACCGGGCGCCAGGCAGAACACCGTTCCGTCATCGATGAGCTTCCCCGCATCATCACACCAGAGCGTGTAGGCCACCTTGCCGGGCGCTACTTTGGCGATGTCGCGCGTCATGAGACGATTGAGGAAGCGCAGCGCATCGTGACCGGTGACGCGGTACTTGACCATTGGGGTCAGGTCGTAGAGGGAACTGGAGTTGCGGATCGCGAAATACTCCTGCTCGACGCTGGTGAAGACGTCGACGGTGGTATAGCCGCTCCAGGGTACGAAGCTGTCGAGCTGGCTCAGCGCGCGGCAGCGCTCGTGAAAGGGCGTCTTACGCAGCGGCTGCCGATAGTGCGGCTCGCTTTCGGTAAGCATCTCAGGCTGCCTCCGTCAGCACTTGCCGCGCCGCATTGCGCCCGGCGAGCCCCATGACCCCGCCACCGGGGTGGCACCCCGCCCCGCACAGGTAGAGCCCGTGCAGCGGCGAGTGATACTGCGCGGCGCCGGGGACCGGGCGCAGCATCAGCAACTGGTCGAGAGCGAGTTCGGCGTGATGCCAGTGACCGCCGCTGATGCGGAATTCCCGCTCGATGTCCGGCGGTGTCAGCAGCTCGCTCGCAAGGATCGAGCCGCGCAGCTCGGGCGCGTACGGCGCCAGCGTCTCCAGAATGACTTCAGTGAAGCGCTGGCGCTCAGCGCCCCAGCCGCCGGCGAGCGAGTAGGGAGCGTACTGGGCGATCACTGACATCACGTGCCGTCCGGTGGGGGCGAGGTCCGGATCGGCGAACGTCGGTACGGTGATCTCGAGCATGGGTGAGCCCGAGAACTCCTGGTACTTGGAATGGTTGTAGGCACGCTCGATGTAGTCGCTCGACGGGGCGATGAGCAGCCGGCCGCGGAGCGCAGCCGGATCCACGCCCGGGAACTGCGGCGCCCGATCAAGAGCCAGGTGCAGCTTCGCGGCCAGTCCGCGCGCGCGCAACTGCGCCACCCGCCGCGTGAAGCCCGCATCCAGGTGCTCGCTCCCCAGGAGCTTCAGGAAGGTGGTCTTGGGATCTGCACTGGAGATGATGGTCGGCGCATGGATCTCCTCCCCGGAGGCGAGCAGCACACCCGCCGCGTGATCGTCGCGCACCAGCACGCGCTCCACTGCCGCACCGGTGCGGATCTCGGCCCCGGCGGCTCGCGCCGCGTTCGCCAGAGCCGCGGTCAGTGCGCCCAGACCACCCCGCGGCTGGGTCAACGTATCCGTACCCCGTGAGGCGGCCGCGCGATACAACAGCGACATCACGGTGCCGGGGGAACGTGGTCCGTAGTTGGTCCCGAGCACGGCATCGAGCGCGACGGCTCCCTTTAGCAGCGGCAGGCTGAAGCGCTCTTCCAGCAGATCGTGAACGCACATGCCGCCGATGCGCAGCAGCTCGCGCAGGTCGCGCCGCCCGAGGCGGCGCAACCCCAGCCCGAGCCCCAAGAGCGCAGCGCGGTCGCGCCAGGCGCCGCTGACCAGACGCGGCGGGGTGGCAGCGAGCAGCGGATAGAGCGCCCCGGACAGGCGCCGCACCAGTGCCTGCCACTCGGTGTAGGCCGCGGCGTCCACGTTCGAGCGCTGTTCAAGCGCTGCGAGATCGGCTGGGCCAAACCTCAGGTGCTGACCGTCGGGCGACAGCGCCGTCGTTGGCAGCCCCTCGGCCGCGAGCCTCAGCCCCGAACCTGCAAGATCCAGCTCGCGCATGAGCGCGCCCGGCATGAGGTGCAGCAGATGCGCGCACGCCGACACCGAGAAACCGGGCGCGAACTGCCGCGTGACCGCCGCACCCCCTAAGCGTTCGGCCGCTTCCACTACCAGCACCGAGCGTCCGCCGCGCCCCAGATACGCCGCGCACACCAAGCCATTGTGGCCGCCGCCGACGACGATGCAGTCGTACTGCGTGCGGCGAGGGGCGCTCACTGCCGCCGCCCCAGATCGCGCAGCACGGCAGTCGCGGCATTGGCCCCGGGCGCCCCCATGACGCCGCCTCCTGGATGCGTGCTCGAACCGCACATGTACAGGCCCTTGAGCGGAGCGCGGTATTGCGCATAGCCGGGGATCGGGCGATTGAACAGCAGCTGATCGAAGGTCAGCTCGCCCTGGAAGATGTTGCCTTCGGTGAGCCCCACTTCGTTCTCGATATCGCGCGGGGTACGGATCTCGGCGTGCAGGATCAGGTCCTTGAAGTCCGGACTGTGCCGCGCGATGGCGTCGATTACGGTGCGGCCGAAAGCCTCGCGGCGCTCAGCCGTCCACTCCCCTGCGGCGAGCTGGTAGGGGCAGTACTGCACGAACACCGACATGTAATGCTTGCCGTCGGGAGCCATGGTCGGGTCGATCTGCGTCGGAATGAGCATGTCGACGTAGGGTGCGGCCGACCACCGTCCTTCCTTCCAGTCATCGTAGGCGCGCTCGACCATTTCCAGGGTGTCGGTGATGTGCAGGTCGCCGCGGATGCAGGGCGAGCCCTGCGGGAGCGCGGGGAAATGCGGCAGCCCGTCGAGGGCGATGTTGAGCTTGCCCGAGGAGCCGCGGATCTTGAATCGCCGCACCTGCTGCACAAACTCCTCGGGCAGGTGCTCGGAAGCGACCGTCTCGAGGAACGTGCGGCGTACGTCGAGATTCGAGACCACGATGGGCGCGCTGATCTCCTCCCCGTCCTCCAGTACCACGCCGGTGGCGCGTCCGTGGCGCACCAGTACTTGCGCGACCGGCGCGCTGGCGCGCAGCGCCCCGCCGCTGCCCGCCAACGAGGCCGCGAGCGCCTGGGTGATGGCCCCCATGCCGCCGCGGGCGAAGCCCCACGCGCCCACCGCCCCGTCGATGCTGCCCATGTAGTGATGCAGCAGCACGTAGGCGGAGCCGGGCGAGCACGGCCCGAGCGCCGTGCCGATGATCGAGCTGCCCGCCAGGTGCGCCTTGACGATCTCGCTCTCGAAGTACTCCTCCAGCATGTCCGCGCAGCTCATGGTGAAGAAGCGCAGCGTGTCGTACAGGCGCGCTTCGCCGAGCCGGCCAAAGTGACGGCCCAGGAACAGCAGCTCGCGGATATCCCGCGGCTTGAAGGAGGTCGGGTCGGGCGGCGCGCGCAGCAGCAGCGGCTTGATGAAGCGGCAGTGCCGCAGCATGTCACGCACGTAACGATCGTAAGCCTCGGCGTCGTGGCGTGAGTGGCGTGCGAACTCGCGGCGCATGGCGTCGTGGTTGTCGTAGATCGCCAGGTGCTCGCCGCTGCGCATCATGGTGCAGCCCCCCTCGTAGGGGATGATCTGCAGGCCGTAGCGCGGCAGCTCCAGGCCGCGGATGATCTCGGTGCGCAGCAGGCTGCACACGTACGAACAGTTGGAATAGGTGAAGCCGTCGTACAGACGGCGGCTGACGGCGGCGCCCCCGATGTAGGGATTGCGTTCCAGCACCAGTACGTCGAGGCCGGCGCGCGCCAGGTAACAGGCAGCCACCAGCCCGTTGTGGCCCGCGCCCACCACGATCGCGTCATGGCGGTTGGCACGTTTGGTCACGGGCGCCCTTCCCTCCCCCCTCGCCGGCTGGCGCTACGCGGGCACGCGGCGCGTCGCCGGAAGTGCATCGAGGGTGCGGTCGATCGCGATTTCGAAGCCCCTGAGGGTGTCGACAAGGCAGGAGTCATCGTGCGCCTCGCACACGAACCACGGCTCACGCGAATCCGGCTCGCACAGCACGCCCTCATCGTGCAGCACTCTGGCGGCTGCGTCGTAGAAAGTGTAGTCGCTGCCCTTCCAGTCGCGGTAGGTGCGCGGCGGCTCGTGTGCGAAGTACAGGCCGCTCATGGACGGATGCCCCACGAAGCTGTGCGCGATGCCGCGCGTCTTGAGGATGGTCGACATGCCCTGGCGCAGCCGCGTGCCGAAGGTCGCGATTTTCTCCAGTGCGTCGGTGGTGGCGAGGATCTCCAGCGTCTTCTCGGCGGCCGCCAGCGACACCGGGTGCGCGGTGTAGGTGCCGCCGTGAGCCACGCCCTTGCCGAGCTTGCGCATGATGTCCTCGCGTCCGGCGAGCACCGAGATCGGATAGCCGTTGCCGAGCGCCTTGGCGAAGGTGCACAGATCGGCGCGCACGCCGTACAGCTCCTGTGCCCCGCCGCGCGCGACGCGGAAGCCGGTCTTCACCTCATCGATGATCATGACCACGCCGTAGCGCGTGCACAGCTCGCGCGCCGCGCGCATATAGGCGGGGTCGGCCGCGATCCCGAGGCAGTTGCCCATGATGGGCTCGACCAGCAGGCAGGCGATGGTGTCGCCGTGGCGCTTGAGCACGTCCTCGAGCTGGTTGGCATCGTTCGCCTGCACGAAGTGCGCGAAGTGCCGCGTGGACAGCGGCACGCCCTCGCTGTACGGATACACCTCCGGATCGCCGACCTGCTTCCACTTGTCCATCGGCGTGTACCACATGGCCGCGTCGAACAGCCCGTGGTAGCTGCCTTCCAGGATCACGTAGTTGTCGCGCTGGGTGTAGGCACGCGCCAGACGCAGCGCCGCCATTACCGCTTCGGTGCCGGAATTGGAGAAGCGCACCAGTTCAGCCGCCGGCACCATCTGCGCGATGCGCTCGGCGACCTGGTACTCGCGCTCGGTGGAGAGCGCGAACACCCCGCCCACCTCCATGCCGGCACGCGCGGCGGCATCCACCCGCGCATCGGCGTAGCCGAGAATCGAAGGCCCGTAGCCCATGCGATAGTCGACGTACACGTTGCCGTCCAGATCGGTAATGCGCGCCCCGCGGCCCTGTTTGACATAAATGGTCCGCTCCTCGCCCCAGAAGCGGAAGTTGGAGGCGACCCCGAGCGGCAGCCGCTTGAGGGCGCGCCGATAATGCTCGTGATTCCTGGTGAGGGTTCTGGCCATGGCTTCACCCGCTAAGTGCCGAGATTTAAAGGACTAAGCGCCGGCGCAACGCCCTTGAAGCTGACAGTCTATATGATCATATAATTTTCTGCGCTAAAATTGTACGATCATATATTTGAACCAGCCGGGAGCCCCAATGAAATCCGCCGCCGTCCACCCGGCTGACCCTGCCCGCATCGCCCGCGCCCTCCCCGCCTGGGTCTATAACCACCCGGAGATGACGCGCCTCGAGTACGAGCGGATCCTGCGCCCGAGCTGGCAGATCGCCTGTCACGTCAGCCAGATTCCGAGCGCCGGGGATTACGTGACGTTCGAGCTCGGGCGCGACAGCGTGATCGTGGTGCGCGAGCCCGGCGGCGACATCCGCGCGCTGCGCAACGTCTGCCGCCATCGAGGCACGCGGCTACTCGAGGGCAGCGGACACTGTCACGGGCGCATCACCTGTCCGTACCACGGATGGACGTACCGCTACGACGGCTCGCTGCTGGCGACACCCGCGAAGGAAAGCTTCCCCGATCTCAACCTGCGCGAGCACGGGCTCGACTCGGTACGCACGGACGTGACGCTCGGGTTCGTGTGGGTGTGTCTGGGCCCGGAGGTCCCGCCGCCGCCCTCACAGGCTTGGGCGCCGATAGTGCAAGAGCTGGCGCCCTATCGCTTCGAGGAGCTCGTGCCCACGCAGCCGCTTTACTGCGAGGAGTGGGATGTCGACTGGAAGATCGCGATGGACAACTACCTCGAGTCCTATCACGTCCCCATCGGCCATCCGGGCCTGAATCGCATGTTCACACCTGACTACGAGGATCAGCGCGGGATTCCAGGTATTGCGCGCGGCATCAGCTGGATGCGTGAAGCGCCGTCCTCGCGCTGGAGCGAGCGTGTCTATCAGAAGCACGTGGCCGCAGTGACCGCGCCTCATTTGCCGGAGCCACACCGGCGCAGCTGGCGTTTCTACAGCTGCCTGCCCAACCTCGGCATCGATATCATGCCCGAACAGGTCGATTTCTTTCAGGTCCTGCCACGCGGGCCCGGCAAGGCGCTGATCCGTGGTGCGGCGTTCGGCGTCGCGGACACGCGGCGCGAGATGCGCCTCATGCGCTGGCTCGGTAACCGCATCAACATGCAAGTGAACAAGGAAGACCGCATGCTGTGCGAGCGCCTGCAGCGCGGCATCGCCGACAGCGCCTACCGTCCCGGGCCGCTGTCCCAGATCGAGACCTGGATGCTCGAGTTCCACGACCTGCTGCGGGCGCGCATCCCGGAAGTGTCTCTGCCCGAGCCGCCGGCGCGCTTCTCCTGAGTCAGCGTCCGCTCGGCTCCCGCGGCAGCGCGTGCAGCACAGCGGCAACGCGTGCGCGAAACTCTGCCAGCGCGGGAGGGACCGGCCCCGCCTCGGGCGCCCCGTCGGCCCCAGCCATCAGGCCCGCCTGGGTGGACTCGGCGAGCGCCACCTGTGCCGTAAGGGACGTCCCTCGCATGCGCCCGGCAGTACCACGCCGAGTGCGCTTCGCGGCGGCCCCCGCGGTGAACTCGAAGCAGCGCAGACGGCTGCGCCCCGCGGCAATCGGTATCACCTGCAGAATGGCCGCCCCCTCGGCGCGGATCTCGAGCAGCTGATTCGGAGCCACGAAGTGCTGGTGGGCGAGCGGGGTCTCGAGCCACTGCTCCACCAGAACTTTCCAGTCAGCGGCCACTTCCAGATCCGTTACCGCCGCGGGTGTCAGGGCGCTGAAGGCGTCCCACGCCGCATGCGCCACCTCGCCCGCGCGCTCGCCGGCGCCGGCTGCGCCCGCGGTGGCGCGCACCAATACCAGCCGCCCTTGGCGCAGCAGCTCCAGCGGCACCAGGTCCCCCGGAGTCGCGCCCGCCACCAGATGTCCGTCGAACGTATAAGTGAGCTCGTGCGCACTGCAGTGGATCGCGCTCTTGAAGCGTCCATGGCGGGCGCTGACCAGGGCATGCGGGCGGCGTCGACAAGTGTTGCGGAACGCGTGCAGCCGGCCGCGCTCGGCGCGCACTACGAGCGCGCGCTCGCCGGCGAGCTCCCCGCTCACGTAGTCCCCGGCCACCCGCAGCTCGGCTTCGTGCCCCAGCACCTGCCAAGCCGGCCGCAGCAGCTGCTCGCGCTCGGCGGCGAGCAGCCTGTCATCCGCATACGCGCGGGCGGGCAGGCGCCCGGGCAGCAACCCACTGGCGGCGGAGCGCGGTTGCGCGTCCGGGCTGCCAAAGTAGCCGGGAAATACCGAATTGAGATACCTGCGCGAGCGGGCCACGGCGGCCGCGCGGTCGATGTTGGCCTCGCTCTGGAATGCGAATCCCTGCCACAGCACCTCGAGCACGCCGATCAGCCCGAGCGCCACGGCGTCGGCGTCCAGGTGCGCTGCCCCGCTGGTAGCGATCATGCGCTCGATGAGCTCGTGCACCAGGGCCGCGAAGTCATCGTCCTTCTGCCCGCAGATGTCCAGGTACTCCTGGCGCGCGCTCGCCTCGCCCCAGAACGAATACCACACCGACACCTTGCGCGGGCTGGCGATATCCGCATCCAGATACAGGTCCACCAGCAATGCCAGCGCCTGCGCCGGGGATTCCTTGAGCCGCGTGACCGGAGTCATCACGCGCTCCTGGAACTCCGCGGCCAGGTGCTCGAGCGAGGCGACCAGCATCGCCGCCTTCGAATCGAAGTAGAAGCGCACGATACCCGGCGAGAGGTCGGCTAGTGCCACGACCTTCTCCACCGTGGTGCGCGAGGGCCCGTAGATGTGCAGGGCCGAGATGCAGGCGTCGATCAGGCGCTGGCGCTGACGCTGGCGAATGCGCGAGCCGCCGCCGCCATCGGCCGCGCGGCTGGCAGGGCGGGGGCCGTCGACCGTGTTGGAGGCTCGCTCGCGGCTCACTTCACTCACCGCTTCCTCGGTTCGGGCGTACGCTGTACTGGGCGCAAGTTTATCCCCCACAATAGTCCGCGGGCACCGTCGCAAAGCGCAACATGAAACCGACCTGGCGTCCGGGCCGCTGGCTCATCATTCTGCCGCCGCTGCTGTTCCTGTTCATATTCTTCCTCATTCCGTTCGCATTCGCTTTCAAAATCAGCTTCGCGGAAGCCGCGCCCCACGTCCCGCCATTCACCGACGTTATCTCCTGGACGCCGGATCATCACCTGCGGCTGTCGCTGAGTCTCGGCAACTACCGCTACCTGTTAACCGATGAAGTCTACGGCGTGGCGTACCTGTATTCGCTGCGCACGGCTTTCTTCTCGACCCTCATCTGCCTGCTCCTCGGCTACCCGATGGCCTATGCCATCGCCCGCAGCCCGAAGTCACTTCAGGGAGTGCTGCTGCTGGTCATCATGCTGCCGTTCTGGACCTCGTTCCTGCTGCGCGTCTACGCGCTCGAGGGGATCATCCGCGACAACGGCTTTCTCAACACGGCGCTCATGCACCTCGGAATCATCAGCCAGCCGCTGCACATCATGCGCACCAGCCTGGCGGTGTACCTCGGCATCATCTATTCGTACCTGCCCTTCATGGTGCTGCCGCTGTTCGCGACACTCGAGAAGCTCGATCCGACACTGCTGGAAGCCGCCGCGGACCTCGGCAGCACGCCGCGGCGCGCGTTCATCGACATCACCCTCCCGTTGTCAATTCCGGGCGTGATCGCCGGTTCGATGCTGGTGTTCATCCCGGCTGTCGGAGAGTTCGTCATCCCCTCGCTGCTGGGCGGCCCCAACCAGCTGATGATCGGACGCGTACTGTGGGACGAGTTCTTCGGCAATCACGACTGGCCGGTAGCCTCAGCCGTGGCCATTGCGTTCCTGCTGCTGCTCGTCGGCCCGATCGCGGTCTACCAGTACTACAACGTGCGGCAGCTCGAGGCCTGACCGCCGTGATGGAACGACGCTCGTCCGCCGCCCTGTTCTCGATGCTGTTCTTCGGCATCGCGGTGCTGTACCTGCCGATCCTGGTGCTGATCGCGTACTCCTTCAACGCCTCACCGCTGGTCAACGTGTGGGGCGGCTTCTCCACCGCCTGGTACGGGCGGCTGGTGCACAACCGCCAGCTGCTGGACGCGGCGCTGCTGTCGCTGGAAGTAGCGCTCGCTGCCTCCAGCGCCGCGGTAATCCTTGGCACCCTCGCGGCCGTGGCACTGGTACGCTTCGCGCGCTTTCCCGGGCGGCTGCTGCTCACCGGCATGGTCAACGCACCGCTCGTGATGCCGGAGATCATCACCGGCATCACGCAACTGCTGCTGTTCGTCTCCATGGTGCAGCTGTTCTCCTGGCCGCTCCGCGGTTTCTCGACCATCGTGCTGTCGCACATCACCTTCTGCACCGCCTACGTAACCATCACGGTGCAGTCGCGTCTGCAGTCGGCCGACCGTTCGCTGGAGGAAGCCGCCCAGGATCTCGGCGCGACTCCGGCGCGCGCATTCCTCGAGGTCACGCTGCCGATCATTGCTCCCGCGCTGATCTCCAGCTGGCTGCTGTGCTTCACGCTCTCGCTCGATGACCTGGTGATCTCGAGCTTTGTCGCTGGTCCCGGTGCCAGCACCCTGCCGATGGTCATCTATTCCAAGGTGAAGCTCGGGGTCAGCCCAGACGTCAATGCACTCGCCAGTCTCATCGTGTGCGCGGTCGGAGTGTGCGTGGTGGCGGCAGGTTATCTGCTGGCGCGCGCCGACCGCCGCCGCGCGCTCGAAGCGCAGCTCGCGGGTCGCTGAGCACCCTACAGATCGGTCTTGATGCGCGTCCAGGTGCGCGTGCGCAGCCGCTCGAGCGCCGGATCGGCCTCGGCCGCCCGGTACAGCCGCGCCTCGATCGCCGCGGTCGGGTAGACCGCCGGATCGTTCAGGATCTGCGGATCGACGTACGGGTTAGCCGCCAGGTTGTCGTTGGCATAGTGGATGTAGTTGGTGATACCGGCGATCACCTGCGGCTCGAGGATGAAGTTCAGGAACCTGTGTGCGGCCAGCGGATGCGGCGCATCCGCCGGTATCAGCAGCGCGTCGTAGGACCCATTGGCGCCCTCCTTCGGCACGGTGAACGCCAGGTTCACATCGACCCCCGCTGCTTGTGCACGTGCGCGTGAAGCAGCGTAATCACCCGACCAGGACATGGAGATGCAGAACTCGCCGTTCGCCAGCCCGTTCATGTATTCGCTCGAATCAAAGGCCCGGACGTAGGGACGTACCGTCAGCACTAACTGCTCGGCCTTGCGGTAGTCGTCGGGACTCTGGGTATTGGGGTCGAGGTGCAAGTAGTTCAGTGCCAGCTGCAGCACGTCCTCCGCGGAGTCGAGGAACGTCACGCCGCAATCGGCAAAATGGCGGATGATCTCGGGTTTGAAGATCAGATCGAGGCTGTCCACGGGCGCGTCCGGCATGCGCGCGCGGATCATATCGACGTTGTAGGCGAAGCCGTTGACGTGCCGCAGGTAGGGCATGGCGTGGCGGTTGCCGGGGTCGGCCTCGGCTTCGACCGCGAGCACGTGCGGGTCGAGGTTCTTCCAGTTCGGCAGCAGTGATTTGTCCAGCGGCCGATAGATGCCGGCCTTGATCTGGCGACTGAAGAAGTCCATCGAGGTGCTGACCACGTCGTAGCCGGAGTCCCCAGCCATCATCTTGGCCTCCAGGGTCTCGTCGGAGTCGTAGGTGTCGTACACCACATGGATGCCGGTGGCCGCCTCGAACTGCGTGATCGTGTCCTTGCCGATGTAGTCTGCCCAGTTGTAGACGTGCAGCAGCTTCTCTCGCCCGGCTTCTTCAGTGGAGCCGTTGCCGCAGCCGCACGCGAGTGCGGCCAGGGCCAGGGGCACCGTGCATGCCAGGCCCTGCCGAGCGCGCCGGATGTCTATAGCTTCACCATCACGTGACGCACGACCGTGTAGTCCTCGAGCGCATAGACCGACAGATCCTTGCCGTACCCGGAGCGCTTGAAGCCCCCGTGCGGCATCTCGCTCACCAGGGCGAAGTGCGTATTGATCCAGGTACAGCCGTACTGCAGCCGCGCGGCCACCTGCATGGCCCGCGAAATGTCGCGCGTCCACACCGAGGATGCCAGCCCATATTCGGAGTCATTCGCCCAGCCGATCGCCTGCTCGGCGTCAGTGAAGGGGGTGAGGGACACCACGGGCCCGAACACCTCGCGCTGCACGATCTCATCCTCCTGGCGGGCGCCGGCGATAATGGTCGGCTCGTAGAAGAAACCCGCGCCGCCGCGCGCCTTGCCGCCAGTGGTGAGCTCGACGTGCTTGCCGGCGGCGGCGCGCGCCACCATGCCGGCTACCCGCTCGCGCTGCACCGCCGAAATCAGCGGCCCCATTTCCACGCCAGGCTCCTGTTGGCTGCCCACCCGAATAGTGCGCACGGCGGCGGTCAGATCCGAGACCACACGCTCGTAGATACCCTGGCCGACGTACAGGCGGCAGGCCGCCGTGCAATCCTGACCGGCGTTGTAAAAGCCAAAGGTACGCACCCCGCTCACCAGCGCTTCGACATCCGCATCATCGAATACGATCACCGGGGCCTTCCCACCGAGCTCCAGGTGCGTGCGCTTGAGCGACTCGGCCGCGCTCGCCAGGATCTTCTGCCCGGTGGCGATCGAGCCGGTGAGCGACACCATGCGCACGCGCGGGTGGCTGGTAAGGAGCCGGCCAACCGGTTCGCCGCGGCCACACACGATGTTCACCACCCCCGGGGGCAGCACCTCGGCGAGCAGCCCCGCGAGCTTCAGCGCCGTCAGCGGCGTCTGTTCGGAGGGCTTGAGCACCACGGTGTTGCCGGCGGCGATCGCTGGGGCGATCTTCCACGCCGCCATCATCAGCGGGTAGTTCCACGGCGCGATGGAAGCGACCACCCCGACCGGGTCGCGGCGGATCATACTGGTGTGACCGGGCAGGTATTCGGCCGCAGCCAACCCCTGCGGTGAGCGGCAAGCGCCGGCAAAGAAGCGGAACACGTCGGCAATGGCCGGCAACTCGTCGGCGAGCGCCGCGGCGAGCGGCTTGCCGGTATTGCGCGATTCCAACGCCGCATAGTCCGCCGCCCCGGCCTCGAGGGAGTCCGCGATGCGTGTCAGAAGTGTGGCGCGCTCCTTGGGCGCGGTGTTCGCCCAGCCCGGGAAGGCGGCCTCCGCGGCGGCGACCGCCGCCTGCACCTGCTGCTCCGATGCCCCCGCCACGGCCGCAATCTGCGCACCGCTGGCGGCGTCCAACACCGATTCGACCGCGCCTTCGCCGGCGACCAGCCGGCCGCCGATCAGCATTTGCGTCTGCATGCCCCTCTCCTTACCGGTGCGGCCGGTGCGCGGCTTGCCGCCCCGCATCGCCACGTTATATTATTACGAACATAATATTACCAACCCGCGTGCGTCTCAAGGCGAGGACCGCATGAACTCCGACGTCATCATCACCTGCGCCATCACCGGCGACGACACCAAGGTCACCAAGAGCCCGCACTGCCCGATCACGCCCGAGCAGATCGCGAGTTCCGCCGTCGACGCGGCGCGCGCCGGCGCCGCTATTGTGCACATTCACGTGCGCGACCCGGAAACCGGCGCCTTCAGCATGGCTACCCGGCATTATCGCGAGGTGGTCAAGCGCATCCGCGAAAGCAAGGTTGACGTGCTGGTCAACCTCACCTGCGGCATGGGCGGCTATATCTGCGTCGGCAACCAGGGCCTGAAGGATACCCCCGCGCCCGGCACCGACTTTGTGGGACAGGAAGAGCGCATGCGCCACGTGATCGAGCTGTGCGGCGAGGGCCTGTACCGCCCGGAGATTGCCACCCTCGACTGCGGCACACTCAACTTCGGCGACGGCAACCGTGCCTATATCTCCACGCCCGACTACTGCCGTCAGGGCGCCGGGATTCTGCGCGACCTGGGCGTCAAGGTGGAGCTCGAGGTCTTCGATACCGGCAACCTGTGGTTCGTCAAGCAGATGATCAAGGAGGGGCTGATACCGGCGCCGGCGATGATCCAGCTGTGCACCGGCATCCCCTACGGTGTGCCGGCGGACGTCGGGCACCTGCTCGCCATGGTGAACTATCTTCCTGCCGACTGCGTGTGGACTTCGTTCGCCGTGAGCCGCATGCAGATGCCATGGGTTGCGCAGTCGATACTTCTCGGCGGCAACGTGCGCGTGGGGCTGGAAGACAACCTGTACTTGAGCCGTGGCGTATACGCCAGCAACGCCCAGCTGGTCGAAAAAGCGCGCACCATCATCGAGGCGATGGGTGCGCGCATTCTCACCCCGGCCCAGACCCGCGAGCGGCTGCAGCTCAAGTGAGCGGCCTGCGGATCTACACGACCGCGATCCAGCCAGAGTGGATCGACTATAACGGCCACCTTCGCGATGCCTACTATGTGCTAATCGTCAGCGCGGCGACCGATGCACTCATGGACCGCATCGGACTGGACGCCGGGTACCGCGCGCGCACCCATTGCACCCTCTATACCGTCGAAATGCATGTGCACTTTCTCGACGAAGTGAAGGCAGCCGACACCGCGCTCGTCGATGTGCGTATCTTGGGGGTCGACCACAAGCGCATCCACGCCGCCTTCGACCTGCGACGCGCCGCGGCCTCGGGAGTCGCGGCAGTGGTGGAAATGATGCTGCTGCACGTGCGCCAGGAGCCAAGCGGCGCCGCGAGCACTCCGTTTCCGCCCGAGGTAAGCGCTACGCTGGCACAGCTGCAGGCCGCGGATGCCGGTGCGCCCGCGTCGCTGCCCGGGTCGCGCCGCATGGAGTTGCGCGGCGCCAGCCGCGCTTCATGAGCGCGAGCGCGCTGCAACGTCTGCTCGCACCGCGCACTCTCGCCCTGATCGGCGGCACGTGGGCCGATGCGGCATTCGCAGCCAGCGGGGCCATCGGCTATGCGGGCGATCTGTGGCGCGTGCATCCCCGCCGCCCCACCTCCCCGTCCCAGCCGTACTACCGCTCGGTTGATGAGCTGCCGGGGGCGCCCGATGCCAGCTTCATCGCCGCCCCTAACCGCGAGGTTCCGGCGATCGTGGCGGCGCTCGCGCGACGCGGCGCCGGCGGGTTTGTGTGTTTCGCGGCGGGATTCTCCGAGACCGCCACCGCCGAAGGTGAGCACCTGACCCAAGAGCTGACGCGCGCGGCCGGCGAGTTGCCCTTCCTCGGTCCGAACTGTTACGGATTTATCAACTTCTTCGACGGCGCAGCGCTGTGGCCCGATCAGGTCGTGGGCCCGCGCCGCGAGCGCGGCGTGGCCCTGATCTGCCAAAGCGGCACCATCGCGCTCAACCTGCTGTTCAACGCCCGCTCGCTGCCCATCGGCTGCCTGCTGACCGTCGGCAACCAGACGCGTCTCGCCGCCGAAGACCTCATCGTGCACCTGTGCGCCGACCCGCGCGTCAGCGCCTTTGGACTTTATCTCGAGGGCATCCGCGATGCGTCGCACTTCGCACACGCCGCCGCGCAGGCGCGCGCCGCCGGCAAGCCCATCGCGCTCATCAAGGCCGGACGCACGGCCGCGGCGCAGCGCACCGTGCGCACCCACACCGGGGCGCTGGCCGGGGCGGACGTGGTCGTCGATGCCTTCTGCGCCCAGGCGGGAATCGCCCGCTGTGAATCGCTCGCGACGCTGTGCGAGACGCTGAAGATCTTTCATGCCGGCGGCCCGCTGCGCGGTCGGCGTGTGCTCACCATGGGGGCTTCGGGGGGCGACATGGCGATGACGGCGGACGCGGCGCGCCACACGGCTCTCGACTTCGCCCCCATCCCGCAGTCGGCCGCCGCGGAGCTGCAAACGCTGCTGTCGGAGCGCGTGCACGTGTCCAACCCGTTCGATTTCCACACCCACGTCTGGTTCGATTACCCGCGCCAGCGCGCCATGTTCAGCATCGCGCAGCGCGCCGGCTTCGACGCGGTGGGATTCCTCATCGACTGCCCTCCCCCCGACAGCGCGGACGACTCCACCTACGTGAAGGTGATCGACGAGTTCGCGGCGGCGCTGCCCGGCGCGCAGACTCGCGGCGTGCTGATCTCCTCCCTTCCCGAGTCGCTGTCCGCCGCGACGCGCGAAAAGTGCCTCACGGCCGGCATCGTGCCCCTGCAGGGACAACGCGAAGCACTCGAGGCGCTCGATCTCGCCGGCGCGGTCGGCGAGCGCTGGTCGCAGGGAGGCGAGGTGGCCCTGCAGAAGCCGCTCCATCCGCCGCGCACCGTGCGCTCCTTCAGTGAACCGGAGAGCAAGCGTGCCCTGGCAGCCTACGGCGTCAGCGTGCCGCGCGCGCACCTGATCCCGGCGGCCAAGGCCGCATCGGCGGCCGCGCAATTGGGCTTCCCGGTGGTAATGAAGGCTGCCGGCGCTGCCCTTGAACACAAGTCAGAGGTCGGCGGCGTGATCCTCGACGTGCGCAGTAGCGCCGATGCCACCGCGGCAGCTGCGCGGCTGGCCGAATTGTCCGATACGCTCCTGGTGGAAGAGATGATCGGCGACGGCGTGGCGGAGATGCTCATCGGCATCAGTGTCGACCCGCAGTTCGGGCAGCTGCTGGTGATCGGCGCTGGCGGGATACTCACCGAGCTACTGCACGATTCAGTCACGCTGCTGCCGCCCTTCACCGAGACCGCCATCGCCGCGGCGGTCGGACGCCTGCGGATAGCCAGGCTACTCGCCGGCTACCGTGGCCGCCCGCCGGCGGACATCGCAGCGCTGGTGCGGACGGCGCTCGCCGTGACGCGCTACGCTCATGCCAATCTCGAACGCCTCGTGGAGCTCGACCTGAACCCGGTCATCGTGCGCGCGCGCGGGGCGGGTGCGGTGGCCGTGGACGCCCTGATCCGTGTGGAGGAACCCTGACATGTCAGATGGCATCACAACCGCGACTGACGGTGCGATTCTCGAGGTCACGATCGACCGCCCCAAGGCGAACGCCATCGACCTCGCCGCCAGCCGGCGTCTCAACGAGGTATTCACCGTCTTCCGCGACGATCCGCAGCTGCGGGTCGCGATCGTGACGGGCGCGGGCGAGCGCTTCTTTTCACCGGGCTGGGATCTCAAGGGCGCCGCCGCCGGAGAGGAGTCCGATGAAGACTGGGGCGTTGGCGGGTTTGGCGGACTCAATCACCCGCGCAACCTCGACAAGCCGCTGATCGCCGCCGTCAACGGCATCGCTTGCGGGGGCGGCTTTGAGATCGTACTCGGGACCGACATTATCGTGATGGAAGAGCACGCGCGCTTTGCGCTCCCGGAGATCAACGTCGGGGTGCTGGCGGATGCGGGCACGGTCAAGCTGCGCCGCCGCATCCCCTACCACGTCGCGGTCGAGTTTCTGATGACCGGGCGCTGGATGGACGCGGCCGAGGCCAAGCACTGGGGACTCGCCAATCACGTGGTCCCCAAGGGGCAGGGTCTCGCCAAGGCGCGTGAGATCGCCCGCCAGATCGCCGACGGACCGCCGCTGCTGTTCCCGGCCATCAAGCAGCTGCTGCGCCACACGGAAATGGTCGCGGAAAACCCCGCCTTTGAGCTGCACGATGTGCTCACGGCCGTGCAGAAAGTCATCCGTTCGGAAGACCTCAAGGAAGGGGCGCGCGCCTTCGCCGAGAAGCGCAAGCCGGTGTGGAAAGGCAGATGACCTGAGGGCGCCGCGGCGCCGCACGCCTCAGGCGCCGAGTGGGCGCAGTAGCGCGCGCGAGATGATGTGGCGCTGCACTTCGCTGGTACCGTCCCAGATGCGTTCGATACGCGCGTCGCGCCAGATGCGCTCGAGCGGCAGATCGCTCATCAGTCCCATGCCGCCGTGGATCTGCAGTGCCTCATCGGCCACCATCGCGAGCATCTCGCTCGCCTTGAGCTTCGCGATCGCCATGTCCATGTCGGTCGCGGTGCCCTGACCCAGCTTCCAGGCCGCCTCCAAAGTCAACAACTCGGCGGCGCGCAGCTCGACCGCCATGTCGGCGAGCTTGAACGACACGCCCTGGAATTTGCCGATCTGCTGGCCGAACTGCACACGATCGACAGCCCATTGCCTGGCGCACTCGAGTGCGCGCTCCGCCCGCCCGAGGCAGTTGGCCGCCACCTGCAGCCGCGTCGCGCCCAGCCAGGTGTTGGCGACCT
>CAZAXR010000002.1:0-69390 GCA_964489185.1 uncultured Steroidobacteraceae bacterium
GCTCCCACTGCGCGTCCGTTATCCGTAGCACGCGTAGATTTTACCTATGAAACAGCGTGTTTATTCGGTTTTGAGATAGGTTCTAGTCATTTCTCGGTGATTCAGCAGGTTAAGTGCCCGCGCAGACTCCCTCGTCCCGGATACTGGTAATCGACGGTACGTTGCAAGCGGCGTTCGCTCGGACTTGGGAGCGGCGCGCGGCTCGCCTTAGGCACACCGGGTACTGCCTTTGAGGCGCCACACCACTAGACATATAGTCCTCAAGCGGCCATGCTTATGACAGCGCGCTCCCATTCTGCGAGTCATGAGTGGACTCCAAATGGCGACCGAGCTAGACACAAGGGCAAACCCGTTCGAAAGGCGGGGACGCAAAGCTACCGGTCTAAGGGCGTGACGGCCTAAGACAGCGGGGTTGCCACTCCACTCCCGGGTGTGAGCGTGCAAGCTCGCCTGCATTAGTTCTGGCGCTCTCCCGACCGTGACTCGAACGTTCGTTTCAGGGAGAGCTTATGACATCAACATCGGCACCGCCCACTGGGTCGTCGAACCCCCATCCAGTGCAGCGGGCGCAGGCTGGTATTGGCCATTTCATGCTCACGCTGTGCCGGCTGGCGGCACCTGTGTCCATCCGGCCGCCCCAATCACCGCAGCTAAAGGCTTTCAGATTCTTCACCAGTCGTGCGCATCAGCCGGATGGCAGTGAGCGGTTGTACCTCCACATGGGGTACTTCGAGACGCTGACGGATGCCGAGCGATGGGTAGAAGCCGTACGCGGCCGTTATCCCGACGCGTTCGCAACCATCGCACCGGCCGCGTTCTTGCGGCCGCCCAATTCCGAGGCGCCTTCGTTGCAGCCGGCTGATTCTCGGCCAGTGGGTCCCAAAAGCAGCGACCCTGCCCAGGTCAATGATGAATCCTTGACCGACACACAGGTCCTAAAGATTCTGGAAACGCGCCGTGTTTCCGCAGTTCAGGGCGACGTCGATGAGCGGAATTGCGATCAGATCGCTTTGCTCCACCCCGACGAAACAAGTACTCGGCACGCCTTGAAGGAGGCTGTCGTTCAGGGTGCACCGGTTTCCTTTGCCGTGCAGCTCCACTTCTCGGCGCAGCCGATCGACCTGACCCGCGTGCCGTCGCTCGCGATATTCAAGGCATATACGCTCTACGCGACAGAAAGTCGCCGCGAGGGGCGTTCCCGCTATTTTCTTCGGCTGGGTTTCTTCGGAGATCCGATCTCTGCGAAGCAAGTCGCCGTCCAAGTGCGCTCGAACTTCGCCTCCGCAGCTGTGGTGCCTGTTGCCGAGCAGGAGGTCACGCGCGCACGCGAAGCCGGTATGGGCGCCACTTCAATCCCGTATCTCGTGGAGCAACGCGTCCACCGGGGGATCGATTCCAATCAGACGCCAGGATCGCCGGCGGGATCAAAGCCTTTGAGTGACTTACCTCGCCGCGTCTCCCGAGCCCCCGAGACACTCGAAGAGACACTCAAGCGGCTTGCCGAGAGGGAAAAGTGGACCGATCCCGACTCACTCAGCGACACCGGCGTGCGCCATCTAAAAGTTGAGGTGCAAGAGCACACGTCGGGCCGTTCTTAAGAGACTGAGTCGCGAAGTCACGCGTGGCGGAGCATTCTCCGTTGCGGCGCCAGGGTGGGGCGAGTCCACGCGTGCCCGGGTAAAAGGAACGGCCCCCGAAGGAGCCGTTCCAAGTCATCACTTCCCGCGGCGTCCGAAGCGGAGTGCGCCGATAGTACTCAGGCCCAATGCCAACAATGCCAGCGTACCCGGTTCCGGCACGGCGGCGGTGGGCCAAGCCTGTGCCGCCTCTGGGATACTGCATAGAAACGCAAAGGCCAGAAGGCCGCCAGTCCTTACGGCGAACAGATGTAATTTCTTCATATGTCCTCCGCGACCGCTAGATCTCCCTAGTCGGTGCACATGCACGCTAGCACAACGCGAAGCGCTTAGCTGTGGGCAAGTACGCGACATATTCGCAGTGGGGTAGCCGTTGCGCTAGGCGCTGAGCTACAGCTCACGACGAACGTCCGCGGCGATACCGTCGGACTAACGCTACGGATGCTTCTTCAAGCAGTCGTCGCGGGCGCATTCGAGCTGCCATAGGGATTCTCCGGGCTCTCGATGCAACATGCCTCGTGCCGAAGAGGCCCAAGCCATAGGGGACGCCGATTCTCTGACCAGCTAGGGCCTAGCTGCCGTTTGCCTCATCCACTCTTGCGCGTCCCCGGCGGACTCCTTCCAATCTCGTCTTCCGAGGCGCCTCGTATCCGCCGCGCCATACTTGGACACCAATGGCCGGCGACCGCCTCCGCTTCACCCCGACCGCGACTACTTTCATCGCGGTGACAGCAGTGCTCAACGCACTGCTGTACCACCTGCCGCTCTTGTCGTTCGGGGCGAGCAATCTCGATCTGTCTTCTTTCACCGGGGACATGACGCTGGCCACATTGCTGGTTGTACCGCTGTCCGAGACCGTGCTCCTGTTCACCTTGCTGGCTCTCATCTCTAATCGGCTGCTGAAACCATTTTGCATGTTGATTGCGATGGGCAACGCGGTAGCCGTGTACTTTGTGCTCACCTATCACGTCGTGCTGGACCAAACGATGATGGGGAATGTGCTGAACTCAGATTTCTCCGAGTCCTCCGAATATCTGCATCCAACCCTAATCGCCTATGCACTGGCCCTTGGCGTTCTGCCTTGCTGGCTCCTTACGCGAGTTCGCATCCGGCAGACTCCACGCTCGCAACTCGTTGCCCTCGCCCTAGCCTGCTTGTTGAGCGCCGTAACCTGGTGCCTTTTGGCCTCCCGCAGTTGGCTCTGGTTCGACGAAAACTCAAAAAGGGTCGGCGGCATGATCATGCCCTGGTCCTACATCATCAACACTGGCAGATACCTGCTGCCGAGTCTGATGGCATCCGACGTGCAGGCTCCGCTGCCGCCGGCCACTTTCACTTCCAACGAAAAGACCGTGGTCATTCTGGTCATCGGCGAAGCCGCGCGGACGATGAACTTCCAACTCTACGGCTACTACCGCCCAACCAATCCGCTGCTGACAAAAGCAGGCGTCGTCGCCCTCAAGAATGCGACCGCCTGCGCCACCTACACCACCGCGGCGGTTCGATGCATGCTATCGAACGTTGACGCCGGATCGCCATTGTCAAAACGCTATGAACCTCTGCCTTCCTACTTGCAGCGAAACGGAGTAGACGTCATTTGGCGAACCCGGAACTGGGGCGAACCTCCGATCGCAGTTCAGACGTATCAGAAAGCGAGCGACCTCTCGGCAGACTGCCCAGAGGCGCGATGCGCCTACGATGAGATCCTCGTGTCCAGGCTCGAGCAGCGAATCAAGGCTTCATCAAGGCTAAGAGTTCTCGTCGTTCTTCACCAGTCTGGTAGTCACGGGCCAGCCTATTACACACAATATCCGACTGAATTTGGATACTTCAAGCCGGTCTGCACGTCGGTTCAATTGGGCAAGTGCACCCATGACGAACTGGTAAATGCCTATGACAACACGATTTTGTACGAGGACTATTTTCTCTTTCGCGTCGTTGGCGTGCTCAAGCAGCTGCAGGATACGGCGGCGTTATTGATCTATGTGTCCGATCATGGCGAATCCCTGGGAGAGCACGGCATGTACCTTCACGGAATACCGTACTCCATCGCGCCGGATGAGCAGAAGGAAATTCCCTTTATTGTTTGGATGTCCGACGAATTCATCCGCCGTAAGGCTGTGCACATTGGCCGGCTCGAATCACAGCACGTTCATAGCCAGCGCGACATATTTCACACCGTGATGGGCGCATTCTCCATGCGCAGCGATGCATACGTTGGCGAATACGACATCTTCAGCGACACGTTTTCCAACAAATGATGGGCCTGCGTCCAACGACTGCTGCTGACGCTTGCAGACATTGGCAGGCGCAAGGATGCCCCGGTCCGTCGATGATTCTCGTAAGTTACACGCTCCTCGCTAGGTTGCGCCCAGTGGTCCGGGAAACGCTGCATCTAAGGTCTGAACGTCTTGCGGCGTGAGCGCTATCGAAAGCGCCACAGAGTTTTCCTTGACGTGCGCTGGAGAGCCGGATTCGGGAATTGCGATAACGCTCCCGCTGCGAATCACCCAAGCCAGCGCAACCGCGGCGGCCGAGCAACTATGGAGACTGCCGACCTGCGCCAGCGTGCGGTCACCTACTACCAGGTTGTTGTCGCCACCGAGCGGAGAGTACGCCATGACCGGCAGGTTGTGCTGCGTGCACCACGGCAAGACATCGCGCTCAATTCCACGGTCCTTGAGACTGTAAGGGACCTGATTGGTGGCGCAGCGATGGCCGTCAGGAACGCGGAACAGATCTTCCATCTGGCCGACGCTGAAATTGGATACTCCCCAAGCGCGAATCTTCCGCGCCGCGCGTAGTTGCTCAAATGCGGCCACGACGCCGGAGAATTGCGCGCTGGGAACCGGCGAATGCAGCAAATAGAGATCCAGATACTCGGTGCTGAGACGAGCGAGGCTCGCCGCGCAAGCACGCGCGATGCCATCGCCAGACACTTCATTGGCCTCCACCTTGGAGACCAGGAATATGCGGTCGCGCTGACCGGCAATCACGTGACTAATGAATTGCTCGGAGCGGCCGTTGCCGTAGTTTCCCGACGTATCGATCAACGTCATGCCGAGCGAGATGCCTGTGCGCAGCGCCTCTTCCTCGACAGCTAGCGGATGCCTTCCCCGACCGAGGTGCCAGCAGCCTTGACCGAGCGCCGGGACGGTTGTGCCGTCTGGAAGCTTTACGGTAGGCGCAGCAGGCTTCGACGCCGCACCGGTACCAAGAACCTGTGCAGCATTTTGCGCAGCAAGCGCTGCAGTTAGCGCGGGAAACGTTAATCCGAAGGCCGCACAACGCGCACTAAATTGACGTCGGCTAAGCAATTGCTTGTTCATAGCGTCATCTCCTTCGAGTGAGACAATTGTAATAGGCTGAATGGGGTATGCCGATGACTCCGGCGCCCAGCGCTGTTGCAGTGGCTCCTGCCACTGCGATAGGGAGCCGTACAGCGCCGCTTTAGATATGAGATTCGCGAGCGAGACCTAACCCAAACCCACGCATGGGAGGCGGGCGCGGAACCTATCGACTAGCTCCCGGAGGGCGGCAGAAGCCGCCGGATCAGCCTGCAGCGAGCGGGCAGGATGGCCACGCTCGCTGCTATCAAGGTGTGCTGCAGCGAAGCAATCCGAGGTTGATCAAGGCCTTTCGGCCTGGAAGAAAAATGCCCGCTATCGGATTCGAACGGATGTCCTGCGGCTTACAAACAGCGCCCTGACACTACTGGTGCCCAACATCTAACACATCAAACACATAGTGAGGCCACATTGCGTGCGTTTGTGGCTACTTGAGGGAGCAAGTGTGCCAATGGCGTGCCAAAGGACGCGGGCTCGAGGCTGATGCGGGCCATTCCAAGATGACCGCTATAACCCGAAGCGGCCCAACGGTTTGCCCGTTAACTGCCGTTCAAGAGTAATGGAGAGGACTTTGAGCACGCCGCGTCTCGGTCGTCACCGGTTGTCCCCGCATCCGGTGACGCGGCTGCTCCAAAATTGAAGCACTTGGGCTAAGCTGCCGCCCGCGGAGGCAGTTTGAAGGCCTCCGGCGACCTATCAAGGGTGGTGTGGCCGGTGACTGAGCCTTCGCGCGCGGTATTTCTCAGTTACGCCTCGCAGGACGCCCCGGCTGCCCATAGGATTTGCGAGGCTCTGCGCGCCGCCGGTATCGAAGTCTGGTTCGACCAGAGCGAGCTGCGGGGCGGGGATGCATGGGACTACTCCATCCGCCGGCAGATCAAGACCTGCGCGCTATTTGTCCCGGTCATTTCGAAGAACACGCACGACCGTGACGAAGGCTATTTCCGCCTTGAGTGGAAGCTCGCGGTTGATCGCTGCCACTTGATGGCGGCCGACAAGGCTTTCCTGTTTCCAGTCGTCATTGACGACACTCCCAAGGACGATGAGCGGGCGCCAGAGCGGTTCCGCGAAGTACAATGGACGCGCCTGCCCGCAGGTGAAACGTCACCCGCATTTGTCGAGCGGGTCAGGCGGTTGCTCTCGCCCGAGAGTTCTCCCGCGACGGACCCCGCCCGTTCCGCTAGCGGCACTGTCGCCAATAGTGCACCGGTTCCGCGCCGGCTCATCTTCCGGCGGACGGGAGTCCTATACACGGCGATTGTGGCGGCAATGCTCCTGGCACTGGGGTATTTCGCGCTCGAGCGGCTTAGGGGATCCGGCCCCGGCGCGCAGGGCGCTACCTCCATCGCGGTGCTGCCGCTGACGAACGAGAGCGGTGATCCGGACCAACGGTACTTCTCTGACGGGCTGTCGGAGAACTTGATCACCGCGCTGTCACAGGTGCCGGGCCTCAAAGTAATTGCGCGCAACTCTTCGTTCCAGTTCCGCGACACCAAGGATGACACCCGCACCATCGGCTCCAAACTCGGGGTGGTGAGGCTGCTGGAGGGGAGCGTACAGCGCGTCGGCGACACAGTGCGCATCAGAGCGGAGCTGATCAATGTCGCTGATAGCAGCACGATCTGGTCGGAACGCTACGACCGCGCATACAGTGACCTGTTTCGCCTGCAGGATGACATCACTAGGGAGGTGATCAGCGTCCTGAAAGTGAAGCTCCTCCCGGCGGGGTCGCTTCCGACGCAGAGCGACCGCCCGGCGAGCGGAAATCTCGACGCCTATAACGTCTGGCTGCAAGGCAACTTCTACAGTGCGCGCGACACTGAAGGGGATCTTCGTCATGCGATCGATCTATTCAGGACGGCGACGCAGCTTGATCCACACTACGCCGTCGCATGGAGCTCACTGTCGATTGCATCGACAGGTCTGGCGGCCGAATTTCTCGGCGGCGCCGCCGCGCGCCAGGCTCACGCTGAAGGACGCACCGCAGCCGATAAAGCGCTAGCTCTCGCGCCCGACTCGGCGCGCGCGCACGCTGCACGCGGCCTCCTGTTGACACGTGCAGACTTGGATTGGAGCGGGGCTGAAGCAGAATTCAAGCGCGCTGCGCAATTAACTCCAAACGATGCGGAGGTAAAGTTCTGGCTGGGCCTGCAGCTTGCAACAGTGGGTAAGCCGGAGCGTGCCGTCGAGCTCACGCGACAAGCCCTGGCGACAGATCCGTTGCGAGCCTACTGGTTCAATTGGCTTGCACTCTATCTAATTGGCCTCAACCGGAACGATGAAGCCGAGGCGGCGGTTCACAAGGCGATCGAGTTACAGCCCGACGCACCGCGGCCTCGTGCAACTCGGGTAGTGATCGAGATTGTGCGCGGCGACGTCCAAGCCGCGCTCGACTTCGCCCAGCAGGTTCCACCGGGTGTCCAGCAGGACACCTCGCTGGCGCTCGCTCGCCAAGTCGGAACGGATCGCGCCGCCGCAGATGCGGCGCTCAAGACTCTGATCGACAGGGATACTGACATATCCAGTTATCAGATCGCCCAGGTATATGCGCTGCGGCATGATGCGGACAATGCCTTCGTCTGGCTCGACCGCGCTTGGAACAACCGGGACGTGGGCGTCGGCTTCCTCCTCTACGACCCTTTCATTGGGCGCTACCGGGAAGATCCACGCTTCGCCGCATTCTGCCGCAAGGTCGGCCTGCCCGTACCGAAGAGGTAAGGCAGCCCACAGGATCTGCGACTGTAGAGGGAACTGAACTGAACGCTTCGGTATCTGCTCCTGACCGCCTGCTGACCGATTGGCCCGTACGGCCAGTTTTAATCCGAAGCGGGCGTTAACGATCGTCTGCTATCAGCGTCCCGTTCCCGTGGCAGCAGAGGCTTGAGATCGTTCAAATCGTTCTACCGGCAAGGCATAGCCTAACGTCTGGCGAGGGCGCTCGCTGAGTTCCCTTGTCACTGCGCATTTATGCGGGCGTAGCGGAGGCCAGCGCACAGAAGCGGACGCGGCCGAGAGTAGGCATCGGGCGTTCACCGTCGCTTCGTCCGCCATTCAGCATGGTCTCCGTCATCACCGCGGACACCCCAGATGATGCAAACTCCATCCACTCGACGCATATCTCGCCGGAGGTCGCTCGAACGATAGAAGCCGGGAGCTCGCGACCCTGCAGGCCGAGGGCTGGGGCCAGCGTCTCGACGACGACATTGGGCGCAGGGCGGATACCGAGCTCTGTTCTGATCGATGCTCCACTGGCACTAACGTTCTCCAGGCAACCGAGGCACCTGCAACCACTGTCAGGTGACTGCATACATCTCAGTCGGACCGGTATTTTGGTCGAAAGCCGATGTCCCCAGCGATGCTCCATTGCCCTCTCCCTCGAGTCCTGTCGTCGTTTATGCTGCATCCGACTCAGCCACGCCGCCATCGGTATTAGTCCGTACGCCGCGGTTCACGGCGACCCGGCAAAGCAGTCCCCCCGTCAACTGGTGGTCCAGGAACTCCCGCTGCAATTCAGCCCCTTAGCCTTGACTGCCTGGTGTTGCCAAACGCCAGCGAGCACCGCGCTCGGCTGGCACGAGGCTGGCACGAGGTAAGCTCGGGGCGAGTTTCACATGGGTCGGGGCAATACGCTGACTGACCCGCCTTCGTGGGCCACGGGGACTATTGGCTTAGCCCAAAGCACGCCCCCGCCCAATTCGCGGGATCCAAGACGTAGAGACTCTGAATTCTGCCCAACCCTACTTCTTCAGTCCTTTCGCCGCCGCCTCTTTCGCCGCCTTCTCATCCATGATCAGTCGGTAGGCGACGTAATACTTGAATATGTTCGCGACGTAGGTGACCGTCTCCGCGCCGATCTTCTCGGCGGCCACGTACTCGACGTTTTGGAACCAGACGTTCGGGTCCAATCCCCGTCGCACCGCTTCCTTGCGCAACCCCGCGATTCGGCCCGCGCCGGCGTTGTACGACGCGAACGCGAATAGCGCCTTGTTGAGTTTCGTCATCGGTTCGTCGGCGTAGTATTGATCGATTACCCAGCGCATGTATTTGACGCCCGCGTGGATATTCGCCTCGGTCTGGGTAATGTCCCCGACCTTCATTTCCTTGCCCGTGGCTGGCATCACCTGCATCACGCCGATGGCGCCCACCTGGCTCTTGGCCTGCTGGTTGAGCTGGGATTCCTGGTATCCCTGGGCGGCCATCAGCAGCCAGTCCATGTCGTACTTGTCCCCGTACTTCTGGAAGTAGCCGACCAACGCCGCAAACTTCTTGCGCTCGCCTTCCGAAGCGGCGTTCTTGACGTAGTTGGCGCTGCCGTAATAGCGGGCGAGGATCGTATTCCCGATCGTCGTGCCTTTGCCGTTGCGCTTGGCAAAGTCATCGACGGCCGCCTTCAGCTGCGGACTGTTCTTGCGAATGGCCCACGCGAGCTCGCCGCCCGTGCGCACCGCGGCCTGCTCGTTGACGGTAATCTGCGGAAATACCTGCTTCCAGAACTTCGCAACCGGGGCCTTGATGATCGTCATCGGGATCAGTCCGGCATTGACCATCTCGATCAGGTCCTCGTCCTCAAGATATTCAGACGCCTCCTTGATAACCACCGGCGGCTTCTTTTGCACGGCGAGGCGCTGGTTGAGTGTGATAAGGGCATCGTTGTAGCTGGAGATCTTACGGACAAAGACCTCCTTGCCCGAGAGCTCCTCCGCGCTGTTCACCGCCGGCACGCCCGGTGCGGACACGACGACTTCGTTCATGCCGGTGTACAAGGGCGCCGAGAAGTCGACGAGTTGCTTGCCGTACTCGGTAATCGTGATGCCAGCAACCGCGATGTCGCCCCTGCCGGAGGTCAACGCCTCGGCAAGGCGCGACCGGCCCACCGGCACGAAAGCGACGCGCACCTTGAGATTCTTCTGGCCCAACTTCTTCTGCCGCGCAAGCTTCTTGTTCAGATCGTCCTCGAACTGGCGGACGAGGTCGTAGGTGGAACCGCGCTGCACACCCTTGTCCATGAAATAGAAGGTCTTGCTCGGCACGACGAGCACGCGAATGAAATGCCGCGCGATCATGCCGTCGAGGTCGCCCTGCCACGGCTTATTCACCGCTCCCAGGTCGAGTGTGACTTTCTCCTTCGGCCGAGCCGTACTGGCAGCCGGAGCGTCGGCAGCCATACCGTGTGAGCCGGCAAAGACAGTGCAAGCGAGGACCGCGAAAATGAGCGGGTGCCGCAAACGGCCTGAGATTGGTACTACAAACGGTACAGGAAATACCCTCTGCACTGGCGCTCCCAGATCTTGAGCGCTCTCGGGAATCGACAGATTCACTCTTGCTCGGCTCTTGGCGAATGGTGCCAGGGTCCCAACGTCCCCCCAGTAGCGGATGGATTAGAGTGTTCCGGGATTGTAAGCAAACTTGACGGCCACTGCATTGCATACTGGGGTTACCGCGGTCGCCTCGAGGCCCCGAAACTCGATGCTGGTGTTACGAACCCGGGCGATCTCCCCAGCGCGCGCGCGTATCCGCTCGAACAGCCGAAGCGCGCCAGCTCGACCAGATGCTCCTGCACCCGCCCCGGGTCTGTGACAGGCACGTTCGGGTGCGCTGCCGGGGAGGCGAGCTCAGACGCCATCAGCAGGACACAGCCGAGAATAGCCAGCAGAATCACTAGCGCAGTGCACGGTCATCTTCATGTGTTTCGCTAAGCCCCCTGCAGGGAGACGACTACTAGGCGCAACGAACGGCCGCTTTGTGGAAATGCTCGAAATCTTGTCGGGCGGCAGATATTGGCCGGGAGCCGGCCTTATGGGAGCCCATGGCCCGCAACCGGCTTATGACCAGGGGGATCGGGCCGGCCAACCCACGGTTGTTGCTGTGACCCGGAATAAGTGCTTCCGCTCAACGCGCAGACTAAGATTCGACTCATCCATCTGCGATTGATCTCGAGGAATGCCATGGCCTTTTCACTCTACGCCGCCACGATCCCGCCCTACCAACAGATTCTAGGGGCCGTTTCCGGCCTGCTCGACGCCGCCGAGGCCTTTTGTGCGGAGAAAGGGATCGCACCGCAGGACATCATCAAGGCCCGCCTGGCCGAGGACATGCTGCCCTTTGCCTATCAGGTGAAATCGACCGCGGTGCACTCCCTCGGTGCGATCGAGGGCGTGCGTCGAGGTGTCTTCTCTCCCGATATGACCCCGCCTCCCGAGAGTTTCGCGGCGCTCAAGAATCGGATCGCGGACACACGCGCCGCGCTCGAGGTGATTGAGCCGGCGGAAATCGACGCCTTGGTCGGGCGCGACATGCGCTTCACAGCCGGGGAGCGTCACCTCGACTTCACCGCCGAGAATTTCCTGCTGTCCTTCTCGCAGCCGAATTTCTACTTCCATGCGGCGACGACCTACGACATTCTGCGCTGGAAGGGTGTTCGGATCGGGAAACGTGATTTTACGGGCAGGCTGCGCACGAAGCCGATCGCGGCGCGCGCGTAGCGCATGCCGACCAGGTGCCGGTTACGCCTGTGGGCACGCGGTCGGTTTAATTAGTGTCACATCCATCACGAGGAGGAACCGTGGCGCGGCGATACTCTCGAATGCTGCCTCTTGGAACACCGGCCCCTCGATTTGCGTTGAGCGACACGGTGAGCGGACGAACAGTAGCGCTCCAGGACTTCTCGTCTTCGCCGGCGTTGCTAATCGCCTTCATCTGCAATCACTGCCCCTTCGTGAAGCACATTCTCGATGAGTTCGTAGCCTTCGCGCGCGATTTCGGCCCGCGCGGACTCGCCGTCGTGGCGATTAGCTCGAACGATGTCAAGAGCTATCCCGCCGATGCGCCTGTCGAGATGACCCGTATCGCGACGATCAAAGGCTTCACCTTTCCATACCTGTATGACGAGTCGCAACAGGTGGCGAGGGCGTATCAGGCAATCTGCACACCGGATTTCTTTCTATTCGATCGCAATCGGCGGCTTGCGTATCGTGGACAGTTCGATGGCAGCCGGCCCGGGAACAATATTCCGGTCACCGGCTCGGACCTGCGCTCGGCAGCCGAGGCGCTGTTGTGCGGGGACCCCGTGCCCCCGGAGCAGACACCGAGCGTGGGATGCAGCATCAAATGGAGATCCGGCCAGGAGCCGGATTGGATATAGAGAGGCGGACGCGAGGCCGCGGCGGCCCGACCAACGGTTCTAGGCAACCGCTGCACCAAGCGGATCGACAACGCCGCTTGGGCAATCGGCTCTGCTCCCGACGCGCTTGAATTTCGCTGCTTTCACGGTGCGTCCTGCCCAGGGACCGCCAGGCGGCCATGTAAGTTTGATCACGACACTGTCTCGAGCGGCGGCAATAACCGGTCCGAGAAAGGTTGCAATGCGGCCAACCACCTCGCCCAATTGCGTCGGTGTCGAGGCAAGCCCGTTCTTTGACACGCGCCTCCGGATGGATCCGGCGAATAGAGGCGATCTACGACGTCGGATCGATGCAGTGATGATCATGGCTATGATCTACGCGGTGCGCTTGGTGGGGTGCTTTGCTCTCGTCTTGACCTCCCATGCGGCCTCAGTGGGAGCCGACAGATAGCGCGCGAGCGCCGCCGTTGCGGCTCGACGGGCATCGCCAAAGTGCACCTTGCGCAGGCCACCGGTTCCTTCAATCAAGTCGCCAGCTTCGGGATTGCCCATTAGGGCCTCCTGTCGCAGAGCGGTTGCGCTGCAGTGCGTGCAGCCTGCGCGGCCTCGCATGCGGCCGCGGAGACAGCAGGGAAAGCCCTGATCTCCTTACGCAATGCGCGTATGGAGTTAACCCGGCATTCGCGGTGAACTGCTTTGCAGGAACGGTAAAGGAGCAAGGCGCTCACCAAAATTGCACCTACCGGGAGTTCGCCCATGAGCGAGCCGCGCAACCGGGTTGTTCAAGTCAGCCGCTTCGGCGGTCCCGAAGGGCTTGAGGTGGTAGACGCTCCCCTGCCGACGGCCGGGCCTGGAGAGGTGCGAGTCCACGTACTCGCCTCGGGTCTGGAGTACACCGACGTGCCGATCCGGCGCCACCTCTACCCGCAGACTGCGGCTCGTAAGGCGCCGTTCGTGCTGGGCTATAACGTCGTTGGGGAAATCGATCAGCTCGGCGATGACGTGAGCGGCTTTCAGCTAGGCGAGCGTGTCGCTGACATGACGGTTCTTGGGTCGAACGCCGCCTATCGCACGCTCCGGGCCAGGGACCTGACGCGCGTGCCGGCAGGCGTCGATGCGGCGGAGGCGGCCGCGCTCATCTTGAGCTGGACGACCGCGTACCAGCTCCTTCACCGCGCGGCCCGAGTGCACCGAGGACAGCGCGTCCTCGTACAGGGAGCCGCTGGCGCCGTCGGCCAAGCGCTGCTCGTGCTCGGCGGGATGGCGGGCCTTGAGCTGTGGGGAACCGCGCGCGGCGAACACGCGGCGCTCGTCCGCCAGCTCGGTGCCACGCCGATAGACTACCAACGCGAAGACTTCACGCGCGTCCTGCCCGGCGGGTTCGACGTCGTCTTCGACGGCATCGGCGAGGACGGCTATCGCCGCTCGTTCGGGGCACTCAAGCGCGGCGGACTAGTCTGCGCCTACGGCTACACGGCCAGCGTGCAGCCGCAGCGTCGTCTGCTCAGCCTCTTGGTGTGGATTGCGCGCATATATCTAGGGAGGCAGTTGCTGAGTTGGTTGCCCGGAGGCAAGCGTGTCCACCTCTACTCGATCAATCTGATGCGGGCGCGACATCCCACATGGTTCCAGGAGGACCTGGAGCGGCTCTTTGGCCTGTTGGCAACTCGCGTCATCCGGCCGCGCGTCGCCGAGCGGATCTCCTTCGATGAGGTCGCAGAGGCACACCGTCGTCTCGAGGCGGGCGGCCTCGAGGGCAAGCTCGTCCTGTGCCCGGACCTCCCGTCGCAACGCGAGCGGGTGCCAGCATAGGCTTGGCGCGGGCCTGGCCTTCAGCACGTAGTACGCAACGTCCTCTTGCCGGCACGCTGATCAGCCAGGACGTCAAACCCTTCCTCAGTTCATCAAACAGGTCGCTGCCAAGTCAGCCATCATCGCGTCGCGGTTTGCGATACATGACTCTCAGCGCGGTTCTTCCCAGCGCTCAGTATCGAGAGGCTTTGAGCGGCGAAAGCGCTTGAGGAGCTCGAACCACAGTAGGCAAAGAACTCCGGCGAGCACACTAAGCGCAAGGTCGTCAGTGTGAAGGGGCGAGAAGGAGAACAGCCTCCGCAGTGCCGGTACTGTCAAGATCGCGCCGAGGAGTACGGCCGCTCCCGAAAGCACCCACCATAATGCGGGGTTTGGTTCACGCATCATGCTCAGAGCCGACCGTGTCCACGACCGATTAACGAGGATAATCATCAGGAAGGACGCAACCAGCGCGGCGAAGGACAGCGCGCGCGCGGAGTCTGGCCCGTGGCGCGGACGGGCCAGAGACACGATCACGAGGCAAACTGCCAGCGCGCTCAATCCCTGAAGAACCGCAGATCCGACAGTTCGCACGTTGAACAGCCGCGCCGCCGTGCTTCGGGGGCGACGCCTCATGATGTCGGCTTCAGCTTGCTCAGCCTCGAAGATGAGGGAACAGGACGGATCGATGATCAGCTCCAGGAAAGCAATGTGCACCGGCAGCAAGAGTAGCGGCCAGCCTGGGAGCAAGACCGGCACGATAGACAGTCCGGCGATCGGGACATGAACCGCGACGGTAAAACTGATCGCCTTCTTAATGTTGTCGTAGATTCGCCGACCAAGTTTCACCGTGGCCACGATCGAGGAAAAATCGTCATCCAGCAGGACCAGCGATGCCGCCTCGCGTGCGACGTCGGTACCCCTCCCGCCCATGGCGATCCCGATGTGAGCGGCCTTCAATGCCGGAGCATCGTTGACACCGTCGCCGGTCATCGCCACCACCTCGGAGTTCGCCTTCAACGCCGTCACGATTCTGAGCTTCTGTTCCGGGATGACGCGCGCAAAGACTTGAGTCTCTCGAATTCGATCTGCCAGCTCGGCGTCCGATATTCGTTCGAGCTCTGTCCCAGTGATGACCGAGTCGGGGCTGTCGAGCCCCGCCTGGCGGGCGATATTGCAAGCGGTCTCCGGGTAGTCTCCCGTGATCATGATGATGCGGATACCGGCTGCTCGGCATTCGGCCACGGCTGACGGAACACTGGTGCGCAGCGGATCCTCGAACCCCACAAGCCCCAGGAATCTCTGTGCAAGCTGCGCCTGTTCCTTTGGCAGCTCTCGGGCGGGAAGTTCGGTTCGGGCCACGCCGAGGACACGAAGACCGCGCGAGGCGAGCTGCTTGACTTGAGTACTGATGTGCGCGCGCTGATCGGGTGAGAAATGGCACAGTTCGGCAATTGCCTCCGGCGCTCCCTTGGAGGCGACGACCACCGAGCCCTCATGGCCATATCGCCATGCGTGGCTTACTGCCAGCAGCCCCGGCGTCAGCGGGTATTCGCGGACCACTACCCAATCTCGGTGAGCATCCTTGGCCCCTGGCAACAACCGGTCGCGAGCCGCCTGGAGTGCCCGCTCCATCGGATCAAACGGATTCAGCCTGCTTGCAAGTACGGCTGACTGCAGAACAGCATCCAGTCCGTTCGAAACGGTGCGAAGACCCTCGTCGACTTCAATCGCGGCCGCCTCGGTTGTCACCATCCGCAGCGTCATCTGGTTCTGCGTCAGAGTTCCTGTCTTGTCGACACACAAGACAGTGGCCGCACCCAATGTTTCGATGACCGGCAGCCGACGAGTGAGCACTCGGCTGCGCGAGATGCGCCAGGCCCCCAGCGCGAGAAACACCGTCAGTATGACGGGAAACTCCTCTGGCAGAATGGCCATTGCCAAGGCGATGCCGGCGAGCAATCCGTCCTTCCAAACCTGCCAGGATCCCCCACGAGTGAGCCCATAGCCGATCGCAACAGCGGCGCAGGCTGTCAGGCCAACGACCGCGAGGATGCGTACGATGCGTCCGGTTTCCCGTTGCAGTGGCGTAGGCTCGGGCTCGATCTTCTGCAGCGCGTTGCCAATCTTCCCCAGCTCGGTGCGCACTCCGGTCGCCACGACCTCAGCGATCCCCTGGCCGGAGCTGACCAGCGTGCCGGCAAAGACGGACGGCAGGTCGTCGCCCCCGGGGCGCTCGAGGTGCCGCGCGTTGTCGGAAGGGACCTTCCGGACCGGTACGGATTCGCCGGTCAGCAGGGACTCGTCGACACTGAGACTGCTGGAGCGTCTGAGAATCGCGTCAGCCGAAACGCGGTCGCCCTCGTTGAGTAAGAGGATGTCTCCCGTCACGACCTCTCTTCCGGGGATTCGCTTTGGCCCGCCCCCGCGCACGACCAACGCGCGCGGGCTCGAGAGGTCCCGCAGCGCCTCAAGAGCGCGCTCGGTGCGACGCTCCTGGACGACCGTGATCCCCATGACGACAAAGACAAACCCCAACAGCACAAGTGAGTCCGCCGCCTTGCCCATCGTCAGGTAGAGAACGCCTGCCGAGACCAGGAGCACGAACATGGGTTGCCGTGCCACTTCAAGCGCGATCCTGAGTGCCGTACGCGGCTTGCTGGACGGCAGTTCGTTCGGCCCCTCCGCTGCGAGGCGCTGCTGTGCAGTTTGGTCGTCGAGGCCTGAGAGTCCGCTGGAGTCGGAATGCACGAGTCGCTCCGCGCCGAGGGATAATAAGCTCACTGCTCTCTCACAGCCGCCAGCGAGCGGCCGTCGGTCGCGCGTGAACCGCGTCAATCAGGTGATGGTGCTTCGCGAGGCGTTGACTGGGTTCCGTATCCACGACGTCCCGGTATGTGAGGCTCTCGGGGACTCTGGCGGGATGGATTAGCGGCCACACTCGCTTCCTGCACAGCCGAAAATCGTGCCTCCTTAGCCATGGATTGCTCTGCCGCGAGCACTGCCCCAGTCGCCGCACTTTCGCGTGCCGCCTGCTTCCCTAGAATGACCCCAACACTCATCTCCCGGCCCCGTAATCCTCGCCACTGTGCCAGCGGTTTCCTGTGAACAGCATCAGGGTTTATCCGTAGAGCTATCCGCCCAACGTGGCGTAATAGTGTTTTGAGTCGTCATGGAAGTTTCAGCACGCGACAATGGCTCGGGAGCTGCGTCGCTCCTCTTGAGGCGCGCTCTTCTTGCCATTCTTGTGGGCGCGCTAGGCGTCCTTTGTGTCTTGGTACTGCGCCCGTTTCTGGCTTCGATCCTGTGGGCGGCTATCCTTGCCTACGTCACTTGGCCGCTGTATCGGCGACTCCGGGCGCCATTTCGAAAGTTCAACAACACTGCGGCATCGGTGATGACGCTGCTGGTTGTTGCAGGTGCGATTGTGCCCCTATTCTGGCTCCTCGTGCTCATACAGCACGAGCTGGTCGATGCCTACCGCAGCGTCAGTGCATACCTCTCGCAAGAACCCCATGAGCTACCCCCTGCCATTCGCAACATCCCCGGGTTCGGCTCCTGGCTGCAGGCTGGCGTTGACCGATATGCAAGCGACCCGGCTGCCCTGGGCCGCGAGATTACGTCGGGCCTCAAAGACTGGAAAGGCGAACTAGGCGCTTTGGTCGGCGGCTTGGGTCGAACCGTGGGCAAAGTTTTCATCGCCTTACTCACATTGTTCTTCTTTTATCGCGACGGTGACTCGGTAGTTCGGCAGGCGCACCGCGTAGCAAAGCGATTCTTCGACGATCGACTGGGTCGTTTCATACGTGCCGCGGGAGTCATGACCCGGGCGGTAGTTTACGGGTTGATCGTCACAGCACTGGCCCAAGGAGTGATCGCCGGCATCGGATACTGGATTCTTGACCTTGAGGCCCCCATTGTCCTTGGTGCACTGACTGGGCTGTTCTCAGCGGCTCCCCTTCTGGGTACTGCCTTCATTTGGGCTCCCCTCGGCGTGGGGCTTCTCCTTGCCGGGTATACGTGGAAGGGCGTCTTGCTGTTGGCGTGGGGCGTCTTGCTCGTGCACCCAACGGACAATGTGCTGCGGCCCCTCCTTATCAGCAGCGTCACCAGGGTACCGTTTCTCCTCGTCATGTTTGGCGCATTCGGAGGTTTGATTGCATTCGGGCTCGTAGGAGTGTTCGTCGGACCCGTGCTACTTGGAGTTGCGAGTGCGGTTTGGCTCGAATGGGCAGCGGAAGACCCTTAGACAGAGATAGCGCGGCGCTCTGTTAACGCTGATGAGCTTGGAAAGCAAGTCGAGCGCGAGATTAGTCGCAAATTAGCCTGAGATAGCGAGGCAGCAGGTCGCGCTTCTCAGCCGGGTTCGGTGACGGCGCAGAGTTCGTATCCAAGGGCGGTACTGCGCTGGCTGACGGAGGTGAAGATCGACACCGGCCTCCAGGGACGGCCACGCGCTCAGCTCTTTCGCGGGTTGCGGCCCAGGTGCATTCACCACGCAGCGCAACGATAGCAGCGACGCTTAAGCACTAGTCCTGATTGCAGCGTCACGCCGACGGCTTCTAAATCGACCTCATGAGACGGCGACCAAACCCAACGCGCATTTGGCCTGCGTTGCTCCTGGGGAGTTTGATGTCACTCTCCGGATGCGGCGGTGGTGGCGGTGGCGGCGGGTCACCGCCACCGACGCCCACTTCTCTCTCCTACAGCGCGGTCGCCGTCGCAGATCTGGACGGCGACGGAGTGCCCGACGTGGTCGCCGCCTACTCGTCGGTTTCGGGAGCGCCGCCTCACGCGGGTTTCGTCGCCGTGTACCTGCAGGACCGGGCGCGTCCCGGGCACTTTCGTTCGGTTTCGACCTACGCTGTCGGCAACGACCCGGTGTCAGTCGCTATCGGCGACCTGAACGGTGACGGCCGGCCAGACATCATGACGGCCAACGCGATTCTGGCTACGAGCGGCGCGGGCGTCAGCGACGTGTCCGTCCTGCTGCAGGACGCGGCCCATCCGGGACAATTCCTGCCGGCGGCGAGCTATGCGACCGGACCGAACCCGCAGAGCGTCGCTGTGGGCGATCTCGATGGCGACGGCAAGCCGGATCTCGCGGTCGCCGACGACGGTGGCGTCACCTTGTTGCTGCAGAACCCCGGTGGCCCGGCCGGAACCTTCCTGCCACAGCAGACGATCTCAATCGGCGAACCGGTCTATTCGATCGCGCTCGCGGACCTGAGCGGCGACGGCCGACTCGACCTGATCGTGACTAATGCCGTCGACGTGCTCGTGTTCCAGCACGATGCCGGCGTCGGCGCCGGGTTCGCGGCACCCCAGAGCTACGCCGCGGGCGCGCAGCCCATCGCCGCCGTGGCGGCCAATCTCAACGGCGGCGGGACCCTCGACCTCGCGGTGGCCAACATCGGCACACCCTCCGATCCCACCACTGCCAGTGCCTCAGTGCTGCTGCAGGATCCAGCGAATCCCGGTCACTTCCTCGGCGCGAGGACCTACGCGACGCAGCAGCGCTCGTTCTCGGTCGCGACCGCAGATCTCAACGGCGACGGCCTGACTGACGTAGTGGTGGCCAATCTGGGCTCGATCGCGGGTCGATGCCCGCCCACCTGCACCGTGAATGGCTCCGGGGTCTCGGTGTTACTGCAGGACCCCGCCGCACCCGGACACTTCCAGGCCGCTGTGAACTATTCCCCCTCGGGAAACGACACTGTCGCGGCGGTAGCAGTTTCGGACATCAACGGCGACGGCAAGGCCGACCTTGTCATCGCGCAGGGCTTGGGCGTGTTCATTCGACTTCAGGACCCGGAGCATCCGGGCGCGTTTCTCGCGCCGGCGCCGATCTCAAACTGAAATCAGCACCCGTCGCGGTCCGGCGGGCTACCGTTGGCCCCTGCCGCCGGAGACACTGCCGATGTCCGTCATCGTCCTGCTGCCCCTCATCGGGTCGTCGGTTGAGGCACGTTGGGAATTCGATCTCTCTACGATCGCGGCCACATATCGCGCCGGGTGGGCGGCCGTTGGCGCCCGGTCCTACGCGTTCGGGTCAACAGTTGTGCCAGCCTCGGTGGGGAAGACCTACCTGTTTAATAAACCGGCCGTCAGAAGGTTGCCGAGGTTAAGCGCTACTCACCACGGGTACTCGCGACCATCGTGGTTATAGAAACGGCCCGAGTCGCCGGGTCCCAGCCTCGCGATCAGGCGACGCATGGCGGATACGCTCTCTTCGGGCGAGAGCTTGGCGTTCGGGCCGCCCATGTCGGTCTTTACCCAGCCGGGGTTTACCACAACGCAGCCGATCCCGCGCGGTCCGAGATCGATCGCCGCGCTGCGCATGAGCATGTTGACGGCGGCCTTCGAGGTCCGATACGGAATGGAGCCGCCGGAGGTGTTGTCGGCCAGCGACCCCATGCCGCTCGTAATCGTCACGATGAGTCGCCGCGAGCTCCTCGCCACGTGATCGAGGAAGGCTTCGCACACGCGCGCGGGGCCCATGAGGTTGACCTCGAGCACCTGCCGCCAGTCCTGGTAGTCGATCGAGCCGACGTGCTGTCCGCGTCCGCCGATCACTCCCGCGCAATTGAGCAGAATATCGACCGCGCCTTTCACCTGCGCAGCCGCATGGCGCACGCTCACGGCGTCCGTCACGTCAGCCGTGATGACGGTCAGCGCGCCCTTCGAGTCGCGGGCGATTGACTGCAGGGCCTGCGCTGTCGAAGGCTGTCGGCACGCACCGATGACCGCATAGCCTTCGGCAAGGTATTGGCGCGTGAACTCCAGTCCCAGTCCTCGGTTCGCGCCGGTCACGAGCAGTGTTGGCATTGATCGCACTCCTCTCTCGCGATGACATCCCTCCCGGCTCGCGACGATCACTTGCCCCGCGGCCCTGGCTTGAGCGCAGCAGCACACTGATCCGAGGGATGCCGACACACAGTGCACCGCGTACGTGCGCAGTGCAACTCACGAAGGCGCGACATGATCTGGGCATCAGCCGTCCATAGGCTAGGCACTGCCGTCGATTCGATGGCCGCTCGTATCGAAAGCGGCCTGAGGGTCCTGGCACTCAATCCTGCCTGATCGCTTCCACCTGGATCCGCAAGAGGACTTCCTGCCTGAAGCCGAATTGCAGGCCGGCGCTCACCCCGAAGTCCTCCCGGTTGAAGGTGCCGACGGCGTCTGCGCGGCACACCTCGCGCTTGAGCAACGGATGGTCGGGAATGCATTTGAAGGAGCCGACCTTGAGCGCCACGGCCCGGCTCACGCCGTGCAGCGTCAGTTCACCCTTGACCGCGGTCGGTGAGCCCTGCACGAAGTCCCCGAGCGTGCCGTGGTATTCGGCCGTCGGGTAGCGCTCGACGTCCAGGCCGTTCCAATCCCCGATTTTCGCTCCAACCACTATCTGATTGAGCTTGTCATGGCCCAAGTCGATGCTCGACATCTGGATCGAGACGTCGACCGTTCCGGTGCCGTGCTCGCGGTGGAGCGTGATGGTGCCGCTAGTGGACTTGAACAGGCCGCGCCACGTGGACAGACCGTCGAAGTGATCCACTTCGAATAAGGGGTGCGTGTGATTGGGGTCGACGCGATATGTGTACGGCGCTGCTTCGGCGAAGGCGGCGGCGTACGCGAGCAATGCCGCGGCAACCCATCTCATGCTCCGATCCATCGTAGGAGGTCAGGTGCTGCTGGCAACGCCGCGCGTCCCCAACCTGCCCGGCACCCGCGGCAGCATGCGCATTAGCACGTCGTCGCGCCGCCAGAAGTGGTGGTACAGCGCCGCCACGACGTGCAGCACGAGCAGGCACATGCCCAGGTATGACAGACGCGTGTGCAGAGGCAGCGCATAATCGTGCCAGAACTGTCTGTCGGCATGGGGCATGGTGCCAATGGTCGGCAAGGTGGGCCAGTTCCATCGGAACAGGCCAAAGACGCTGGTCATTTGATGGCGCAGCGACAGCACGAGCCATCCACTCAGCGGCGCTGCGATCATGAACACGTACAGCAGGAAGTGGGAACTGCGGGCGAGGCAACGCGGCACGGGGCCCATCTCAGGCAGTGGCGGGCGCCGGTGTGTCAGCCGCCACACCACTCGCACGATGCTCAGCGCGAGGATGCACGCACCGGTGGACATGTGCAGGTCGTAGGCCACAGCCAGGTACAAAGTATCCCCCGGGTTGAATTGGCTGAAGGAAAGCGCAAGCGCGAAGTCGAGCACGATCAGAAAAGCGATCATCCAGTGCAAAGTCATCGCCACCGAGTCGTAGCGCGTAATCCGACCTGACGAGCGCATGGTCACGGCAACTTCGTCCAGGTTTCCTGGAAGGTCGAGATGTGATCCCAGGAATACGGGCGGTTTGGCCACACGAGATAGTGCATGGTGACGAGCTTGTCATCGCGCAGAAACCCCGCCCACACCGGCAGCGTTCCGTATTCATACAGCGTGGTGCTGAAGGTGACCGGAACGACACCGTCGAATGATTCCTTGCGCGGGGCAGCACTGATCCAGCCGATGAGTTCGTGCTCGTCGGCCGCAGCCGGGCCTGACGCGGGTGACACTGTGCCCCTGATCTGTCCGGAGACGAGATCGACCGAGCTGATTTCGATAACCAGTCCGTCGACCGGATTGGTCCACTTTCCGAGGATCCGGGCCTTGATCGAGGGCTCGAGGACCTGGGCTCGTTTACCGTAGTCCGGCGTGGCGAGCGCGGAGGTGCAGAGCAAGCCGGCGCCGAGGAGTGACAGAATCGCATTGTTCATCGCCGTCGCGTCGCTGCGGGTGCCGAAGTTCAAGTGCGAAAACCCTAAGCGATGTCCGGACGCGGCACATGTGCCGGTAGGCCGAGCATGCAGGCATGACTTCCGGCCTATTTGCAGGTTGCCGGGTCGGGTGCCATGCTCGCCCCGGAGATCACGCCCATGTCCCAGTCGAGACTCATCGGCATCATCGGGCTCGCGACGTGGCTGCTGGTGGCGCTCCCCGCGCTGCTCTATCACGTGGGGGCTGGATTTTTCGACTGGCGCTGGTGCGTCGTGTATTTGAGTTTCGGCGCCCTCTTCGCCCTGGACATGCGCCGCCCGCACGTGCTGCTGCTGGGCCTGGCCGCCGTCACGGCCCTGGCGCTCGTGCTGCTTCGCTGTAACGGCTACGAGGGCGCGCTGCTTGCGCTCATCGCCATGCAGCTCGGGACAAGAGTGGGTTGGAAGACGGGAATCGCCTGGATCCTCGGGCAGACGCTGCTCTTGGGCGTCGCCGATGCGATCACCTTCAACGTACGCGGCGCGTGGCTGTTGCTGCCACCCTACCTGGGTCTGCAGCTGGTGGCGTTCTTCGTGTTCAACGCCATGGCGCAGGAGAGTGCTGCGCGTGCCGCGCTCGCGGTCAGCAATGCGGAGCTGCGTGGGGTCGGGAGGATCCTCGCCGACAGCAGCCGCATGACGGAGCGGCTGCGCATCGCACGGGAGCTGCACGATGCACTCGGCCATCACCTGACGGCGCTGTCACTGAATCTCGAGGCCGCATTGCAACTTACCCAGGGAGCGGCCCGCGCCAGCGTCGCCACCGCCCAGGGCCTGGCGCGGCGACTCTTGAGTGACGTGCGCGAGATCGTCGCCGAATCTCAGTCCCGGGACGGCGTGAATCTCGCCGATGCCCTGCATGCGCTGGTTGCTGCCGTGCCGCGTCCGCACATCCATCTCGACATCCCGGAGGGCTTGCGGATCGCCAACCCCGAGCGCGCGCACACGCTCCTACGCTGTGCGCAGGAGATGGTGACCAACGCCGCACGGCACTCAAACGCGGATAACCTGTGGCTCCGTGTCAGATGTGAGGGGGAGACACTGCGCATGGAGGCCCGCGACGACGGTCGCGGTAGCGAGGGTGCGGATGGCGGTTTCGGGATCCGGGGCATGCGTGAGCGCGTCGCGCAGGCCGGCGGTGAGCTTCGCGTGGTGACGCAGCCCGGCCGCGGCTTCGCGGTCACTGCCTTGCTGCCCGGGCACGGCGGCGCGGCGTGATCCGGGTCCTGATCGCAGATGACCAGATGCTCATCCGCCAGGGCATCCGGACGCTCCTGGAAATGGATCCCGGTATCTCGGTAGTGGGTGAAGCCGCAGACGGCGCGGAAGCCATAGCGCGCGTACTAGCGATGACCGTGGACGTATTGCTATTGGACATCCGCATGCCCGGTGAGGACGGGATCGAAGTGCTGCGCGCCCTGACAGCCCGCGACGCCCTGCCGCCGACACTCATTCTCACGACCTTTGACGACAG
Organism: uncultured Steroidobacteraceae bacterium; assembly: GCA_964489185.1. GTDB lineage: Bacteria > Pseudomonadota > Gammaproteobacteria > Steroidobacterales > Steroidobacteraceae > 13-2-20CM-66-19. The sequence continues at coordinate 24,172 of CAZAXR010000002.1, forward strand.
CGACGTCGTGCTCGATGGCATACGCGCGGGCGCGCGCGGTTTCTTGCTCAAGGACGTCTCGTATCAGCAGTTGCTCGCAGCGATCCGCGCCGTCGCCGCAGGCGCGACCGTGTTTCAGCCCGCCGTCACCGAGCGGCTGCTACGCGCGGGCAGTGCAGTTCACATCGACACAGACGCACCGCGGGAGGAGCTTACGGAACGCGAGTCGGAAGTCGTGCGTCTGATGGCTGGCGGGTACAGCAACCGGGAAATCAGCGAGGCCCTCGGCATCGCGGAGGGGACGGTCAAGAATCACGTCTCCAGCATCCTCGCCAAGTTCGGTGTTCGCGATCGCACACGTGCCGTACTCAAGGCACTGGAATCCGGGCTGCTGGGCGCTCCGGACTCCGGGAGCGCTGTGCCCTCTCATCCTGAACGTTCGCCAGATAGCTGACACAGTTCTTAGGCGAGTCACGTTTGCAAGCCTCACACTCCTCAGGCGTGGATCGCGTCGTGGAAACTCGCGCTGCAGCTGCTGGTAGACGCCTATAATCGTGTCGATCGCCACGTCAGCGTTGGCATGCGCGCCGACCTGCCAGCCGGCCACCGCGCCTCCATGGTCAGGAACCTGCCGTTGAACAGGATCATGTCTGGACGAGTGTCCGAGCGGGCAATCGCCGCGGTGCGCGCGGCGAGCCCGGCGGCGATGAAGATGCGGCGGCTAGGCATTTTCTCACGGCTTCTTCTGCTTCGCTGCCGGTGCCTGCGCATCATGCACGGGGTGAACCGCACACTGAGTCACCCACCACTAAGTGCGGATTGTGCCAAGTCCGTGCCAAGCGGCGACGTGTTGCCGCCTTGGCGCAAGAAAAGGCCTATAAATCAAATGGATGCCGGCCATCTGAGTCGAGACAGATGACCTCCAGTTTACAAATTTCAAACAGTGGGTTGCTATCTAATTACCGAAACGATGGGTCGCCACAAAACTCCTCCTTCGCCCGTGTGACGGAACACAGAGCATGAATGCGACCATTGGGGCAACCTCGCTGCGCCCTCGAGCCTGCGAACCGCGACGCAGCCGCCCTGAGCTTGTGCGGGGCGAAGATGACCGTGCGGAAAAGCCCCGATAGCACGCTCGAACCAATGGCGTAACCTGCCACCCTCAGGGGCGTTCGGGAGGCGGGAATTCGCCATCGGCGCGCTGCAGGAGAGAGAGACCACAGGTGGGTACGTCGCTCACTACCGCGTTCGATGATTTACGTCGCGCTGCCCGCCGGGACCCGTACCCGGACTTGCGACGGCGGCTGCGGATGCTCGAGGCACTCGAGAAGCAAATCGCAGGATCGAAGCTCGCTGTTGCGGAAGCGATCAGGCAGGATTTCGGTGCTCGGGCGGTGGAAGAGACTCTGCAGGCGGAGATCTTTCCTGCGCTTTCCTCCTTGAGATACTGCCGGCGCCGTTTGGCTCGCTGGATGCGGCCGGAGCGGCGCTCCGCGGAGTTCCCCTTCTGGTTCGCGTCAAATCGCGTGATCTATCAGCCGCTCGGCGTCATCGGAATTCTGTCCCCGTGGAACTATCCCTTCTATCTGGCCATGGGACCCTTGATCGGCGCCTTGGCCGCCGGGAACCGCGCTATCGTCCGCCCGTCCAGCCGGACGCCGAACGCCGCGCGCGCCTTCGAGAAAATCGTCGCAGCGGCGCTCCCGGCGGATGTCGCACAAGTGTTCTGCGGCGAACAAGCGGTCGCGGCCGAGATGTTGACCCTGCCCTTTGATCATTTCGTATTCACGGGCTCCACGTCCGTGGGACGGGAAGTGATGAGGTGTGCGTCGACAAATCTCACGCCCGTCACACTGGAGCTCGGGGGCAAGTCGCCGGCGATTGTTCACCACAGCTACCCGCATCACGACGCCGCGCGCCGCATCGTGTTCGGCAAGTTCATCAATGCTGGTCAGACGTGCATTGCGCCCGACTACGTGCTGGTCAGCCGGGAGCGCTGTGACGAGTTACTGAAGGAGCTGAGCACCGCGCTCCAACAGATGTACCCGGTCTCCGAAACCAACCCGCAGTTCACATCGATATTGGGCGAGAGGCAGCATTTCAGGCTGACGCAGCTGGTGGAGGATGCACGCGCAAAAGGGGCCGAGATTCTTGAGCCGACGACTCGCCAGCTGTCTGGTGAGGATAAGGATCTCGGGTTGCGATTCGCCCCGACGCTCGTGGCGGGCGTCACCGCGGACATGCGCCTGTTACAGGAAGAGATCTTTGGGCCGATCCTGCCGATCGTCAGCTACGACTCGTTCGACGACGTATTTGCTTTCCTCTCGAGCAGGCCCCGCCCGTTGGCACTGTATTACTTTGATCGCGATCGAGTTCGCATCGATCGTATGCTGCATGAGACTGTTTCCGGTGGCGTCGTCATCAACGATACTCTCGTGCATATTGCTCAGGACGATCTGCCTTTTGGTGGGGTCGGAGAAAGCGGCCTTGGCCGCTATCACGGAATGGAGGGGTTCAAAGCCTTCTCCAACGCACGCTCCGTGTGTACCCCGAGCCGCCGCCTCAACTTTGTGCGCAGACTGCATCCGCCCTGGACTCGCCGCCTGCGATCCTTGCTCAACCGCATGACCCGCGCTTGAGAGCGCTGCCGCCCTGCACGCTACGCGCCCTCGCAATTGCATTCAGAAGTGAACCGACAGCTGCAGTCCCACCACATTCACGTTCGCGCGGTAGGTGCCCGTCAAGGCACCGGGCAGCGGACCCGCCGGGGTGAGCTCACTCGGCCCGTCCTTCACCCACAGGTAAGCGTAGCCGGCATCGATCGCCCAACCCGGGTACGGCTCGAATCTCGCGCCTGCGGCAAGCCAGGTGCGATCGTTGTCCGGGAGCCGCGGCTCGCGGAACTCGTCCTGTACCGGTGAGCGGTCGTAGGCCATCCCGGCCCGCAGCAGCCACTGTGTATTGAGCTGATACTCGAACCCCGCGCCGGCGCGCCAGCTGTTCTTGAAGTTCAACGGGGTATTCGCCACCGGCATCCCGGCAGCCGGGCCGGTGGTCGCGACGATTGTGAGCGCGCTGATCGTGTCCCAGCCCGTCGCGGTGAAGTCGGCCAGTAGCCGCAGTTGCGGCGTCAGCTTCTGCGACAGGGCGATCGAGAAGGTCTGGGGCAGCCGCAGCTGCGCCTCAACGCCCGATGCCAGCGGCGCGAACATCGGATTGTTGAACCCGAGATTGCCGCTGATCGTATAACCGATGGCCGAGCGGTACGTTGCCCCGAGAGTCGTGCCCTGACCGAAGTCCAGGAGCGCGCCGAGGTTCCAGCCCCAGCGCCACTGGCTGCCGTCGACTCGCGCCTGCGCCGACGGGATCAGCGGCGTCACGCCTTGGGTGAGCGTCGCCTGCAGCCGCTCATAGCTCACACCCGCGGCGAGCGACAGAAACTGGTTGACCTTCCACGAAATTGCCGGGTTGATGTTGAGCGTCTCAACCTTAGACTTGATTCCGTAGAACATCCCGGCCCACGGGCTGTCCCACTCCGTGCTCAGGCCGAAGGGAGCATTGATCGCGATGCCGAGCGCGAGCTGCGGGTTGATCGTGGTATATGCGTATAAAGCCGGCACCAGCGTCGAGACTCCACCATCCCCGCCGTTGCCAAAGGCTTCATACGTCGAACCGCCCGGGGCACTGGTGAACTTGAAGCTCGGAATGACGTAGTCGGCGGCAAGCGCGAAACCCGACCCCCCCAGCTGCGACATGGCGGCTGGGTTCCAGAACACCGTGCTGCCGTCCTGCGCGGCCGCAGCCATCCCCGCGTAAGCCAGCCCCAATCCGCTCGCCGACTGCTCCTGCAGTTGAAATCCGGAGGCAAGAGCTGCCGAGCTCGTAAGCGCCCCCACCATACCCGCCGCCAGAGCGCCGCAACGATTGCATCGCATAACCGCACCTCTCCATTGACTGCGCCGACCGTGCTGAGGCGAACCCTGCACCTCCGCGGGCGCGGAGGGAATCCGTAGAATTCACCTAGCGCGTCCGCAAGCGCGGCAGGGATCCGTAGAATTCACGAATCGCTTCCTGGCGGCGAAGAGCGTATGAGTAGGGTGTCTGCTTAACGGACATGCCGTGATGGATAAGACCTGGCTGAAAGCCTACCCAGCGGGGATCGGCGCTGAGGTGGACGTCAATGCGTTTCGTTCGCTGGTGGAGCTCTTCGATGACAGTTGTCGACGTTTCAGCGATCGTCCCGCGTACCACAATCTCGGCGTAACCCTCACGTTCCACGAGCTGGAGCGGTTATCGAGGCATTTCGCCGCACATCTTCTGGCCCAGGGATTGGCGCGCGGTGATCGCATCGCGCTGATGATGCCGAACGTGTTGCAGTACCCGGTGGCAATGTTTGGCGCGCTGCGTGCCGGGCTGACGGTGGTCAACACCAATCCGCTGTACACGCCACGCGAGCTCCGTCACCAGCTCATCGACTCGGGCGCGCGTGCCATCGTCATCCTCGAGAACTTCGCGCACGTATTGGAGCAGGTACGCGCCGACACGCAGATAAAGCACATCGTCACGGCAGCCCTGGGCGATCTCGCGCCCTTTCCCAAGCGCGTCGCCGTCAATTTCGTGGCTCGGCGGCTGAAACACCTGGTCCCGCACTTCAACCTGCCGGATGCTTTCCCCTTCCGGCAGGCGCTGGCGCAGGGCGCACGGCTGCAATTCCAACCGCCCGCGATCAACCCCGAGGACCGCGCGTTCCTGCAATACACGGGTGGCACGACCGGCGTTGCAAAAGGAGCGATGCTCACCCATGGCAATATGGTCGCCAACCTGCTGCAGATAGGGGCTTTGTGGGGCAAGCTGATCGAGCCCGGGCGTGAGGTGATGATCACGCCGCTGCCGCTCTATCACGTGTTCTGCCTCACCTGCAATTGCCTGCTGTTCCTGCGACACGGCGGCCTCAACGTACTCATCACCAATCCGCGCGATATCCCTGCCTTCATCAGCGAGCTCGGCAAGTGGCGCTTCTCGATGATCACGGGAGTCAACACGCTCTTCAACGCGCTCCTAAGCCATCCACGCTTTGCGCAGCTGGACTTCTCCATGCTGAAGCTCGGGGCGGCGGGCGGCATGGCACTGCATCCGAGCGTCGCCGAAAGATGGCAGCGGATCACCGGGAAGGCACTGGTGGAAGGCTACGGCCTCACCGAGGCCTCCCCGGTAGTGGCTTGCAATCCCTTCGATGCGCCGCAGGTCGGAACGGTCGGCGTGCCGCTGCCCTCGACTGACATCAGCATCCGCGATGGTGAAGTCGAGGTGCCGCCGGGACAGCCAGGCGAACTCTGCGTGCGCGGGCCGCAGGTGATGCCGGGCTACTGGAATCAACCCGAGGAGACCGCAAAGACGCGCACCGCGGATGGTTGGCTGCGTACCGGCGATATCGCGGTCGCACAGGCGGACGGATTCCTCAAAATCGTCGACCGCAAGAAGGATCTGATCATCGTCTCGGGATTCAAGGTAACCCCCAACGAGATCGAAGCCGTGGTGGGCGAGCATCCCGCCGTGCTCGAATGCGGCTGCGTGGGAGTACCCGACGAGCGCTCCGGGCAGGCCGTCAAAATTTTTGTGGTGGCGCGTAAGGGTTTCTCGCTTAGCGCCGAGGAACTGCAGGAGCACTGCCGCCAGCGCCTGACTGGGTACAAGTTGCCCAAGTACATCGAATTCCGTGACAGCCTGCCGAAGACCAACATCGGCAAGATCCTGCGGCGCGAGCTGGCGGCGGAGCAAGCCACGCGCGCCGCCTGAGCGCACGTGCGTTGACGCGTTACCAGTGTATGCCGTGCATCAAGGATGCAAACGCCAGCATGTCCGGGGTCGCGACCGCATCCGACCCCTGCGCCGCTCCGGCCGCCTCTGAGTCCGGAAAGATCCTGAAGCTCTCGCTCATGATCGCGGTACCAAGGCGCGGCGCGAACACCTCCACCAGCTGTGCGAGGGTGCCGAGCCGAGTCGCGAGCCGCTCGGGGCGCTCGATGATCGCATCGCACACCATGGCGGCGGCCTGGTCCGCGGGGATCAGGTTGAAGTGCCGGTAGATCTTGGTCGGCTCCGCCATCGGCGTGCGCACCAGCGGGAGGTTCACCACGCTGAAGTGTACGCCGCGCTCGCTGTACTCGGCAGCCGCGCAGCGCGTGAAGGCCTCGAGGGCGGCTTTCGAGGCATTGTACGCAGCGAAGCGCGCCGCGTTGCTCAGTACGCCGATCGAGGAGATATTGATCACCTGACCGGCTCCGCGCTGCACCATCCCAGGAAGCAACCCGAGCGTCATGCGCACTGCCGCGAAGTAATTGAGACGCATGACACGTTCATAGTCATGAAAGCGATCGTAGGTATGCTCGATCGCGCGCCGGATCGAGCGGCCCGCATTGTTGATGAGAATGTCGACACCGCCGTGCTCGTCCAGAAGGCGCGCGATCAGCTGAGCACATGAGTGCTCATCGGTGATGTCGCACGGGTAGACACTCGCGGCCGCTCCCTGCTCCTCGACTGCCGCACGCACCGCCTGCAGCTTTTGCGGGTCGCGCGCCACGATCAGCACACGCGCCCCTGCCGCGGCAAGCTTCAAGGCGGTCGCACGGCCGATGCCGGAAGAGCCCCCAGTGATCAGAACCCGCTTGCCACGCACAGCCTGCTGGAGATTTCGTGCCTTGAACAGGTCCGGGTCGAGATGTCGCTCCCAGTAGTCCCACAGCCGCCAGGCATAGTCCTCGAGCGGCGGCACGTGGATGCCGGCTTCCGCGAGCAGGCGCTGCGCCTGCGTGTTATCAAACCGGGTCGGATAGTTCAGTAGGTCGATCAGCGAACTGGGGATCGCGAGCTCACGCAGCATCTGCGCGCCGAGGCGGCGCAGCGGCTGCAGCCGCTCGCGTGCGACCCGCCCAAGCGAGTCGAGCGCCTCGATGGCGCCCGATTCCAGGCGCAGCGTCATGGTAGGAGCGTGCGCTGCGCGCGCAAAGATGTTGTTCACCTGCCCGACGCGGTAATCCCGCTGATCGGTGAGGTGGAAACAGCGCCCGTCCTGGCCGGGGACGTGTGCCAGGTGCGCGATTGCCGCTGCGACGAAATCAACCGGCACCAGGTTGATATGCCCGCCCTCGAAGCCGATAAGCGGCATCCAGCGCGGCACAGCATCGCGGAGTTTCTGAATGAGCTTGAACACGTAGTAGGGGCCATCGATCTTGTCCATCTCGCCGGTGCGGGAGTGGCCCACGACCATGCCGGGGCGATAGATCCTCCAGGGCAGACGGCACGAGCTGCGCACCAGCGCCTCGGACTCATGCTTGGTCCGGAAGTAGGGATGGTCCAGCCCGCAGGCCTCCTCGAACATGGTCTCGGTGAAGGTTCCAGGGTAGAGCCCCGCGCTGGCGATCGAGCTGACGAGGTGGAAACAGCCCGCCTGCACTTCGTGGGCGAGGTCGAGCGCGTGGCGGGTCCCACTGACGTTGGCGCGTTCGAGCTCGGCATCACCGGCACCGAGGTCGTACAGGGCTCCGAGGTGCAGAAAGTGGCTGATCTTTCCTCGCAGCCGCGCCGGGTCGGCCACCCCGAGCAGGGGCCTGTCCAGATCTCCTTCAATCGGTACCAGGAGGTCGGCGTGCGCGCCGCAATCGCGAACCACGCGCTCGAACCGGGCTCGCGAGCCGGCCCGGAGCAGGACATAAATGGGCCTGCCCCCTTGGGCAAGTGCCGCAACCAGATGCCGGCCGATGAAACCCGTGCCTCCGGTGACGAAGTATCCCATCTGACCCACTTATCCCGCAGACGCGATGCCCTTTACCGTACGCCGGAGCCCCGGTTTGCATATCGTGGTAAACCGAGGGTCACAAGCGGGCAGCGATGCGCCACAGTCTGCATATGAGCACCGTGGAGCGGCTCTCGGGTGCCGACCGGGCGTGGCTGCTCATGGAGCGGCCCACGAATCTGATGGTGGTCGCGGGCCTGATCGTCGTGGGTCCCGGTTTCGACCGTGCCCGCTACCGCGACGTCATCGCACAGCGCTTTCTGGCGCATAAGCGCTTCCGTTGGGTTCCGGTCGCTGACGCTCTGGGGGCGCGCTGGGTCGAAAGTGAGCAATTCAGCCTCGACGACCACATTGCCTACGTCGCCCTGCCCGAACCGGGCACGCAGCGCGAGCTGGAAGCGCTGCTCGGCGAATTGGCGAGCACACCGTTCAATCCGGGACGGCCCTTGTGGATGTTCCATGTCGTCGAACGCTACCGGGATGGCAGCGCCATCATCGTGCGCATCCACCATTGTTATGCCGACGGGATCGCCCTGATGCGGGTGCTGCTGTCCCTCACCGATGAGGCGGGTGCGGGGCAGTACGTTGAGCAGCGCGGGCCGGCTCCGTCCGGCCATCTGTCCGGACTCACCGAGCTGGTGCCGCTACCGGTTGCGGCCGCGCTGCGTGGAGGAGTGGATCTGCTGGAGTCAAGCGTCGGCTACCTCCTGCACCCGACCGAGGCCACCGCCGTGGCTCGCGACGCACTCGCGTACAGTGGTGAGCTGCTGCACATCGCGGCGTTGTCGGATGATCCGCGCACGCGCCTCAAACAGCCCCTCTCGGGGGCCCGCCGTGCGGCATGGGCCGCGCCGCTCTCTTTGGAGGAGGTCCGCACCGTCTCCCAGGTGCTCGGCTGCACGGTGAACGATGTGCTGCTCTCGACCCTGGCCGGCGCCCTGGGCCGCTATCTCGCCTCGCACGGCGATGAGCTCGCCGAGGTGAGCATACGAGCGGTCGTGCCAGTGAATCTGCGCGCGCAGGATGAGCCCGTGACTCTCGGGAACCGTTTTGGGTTGGTTTTTGCCGAGCTTCCCATAGGCCTGCGGCACCCGCTGGAGCGCCTCTACGCCGTCCACGGGGCCATGCAGCAGCTGAAGGGCTCCTCGCAAGCAGCGGCGACTCTCGGACTGCTCTCGGTCGTGGGCATGCTGCCCTCTTCGGTGGCTGAGCCCACGACGGCGCTGTTCAGCGCCAAGGCGAGCCTCGTCGTCTCGAATCTGCGAGGTCCTCCCGAACCGTTGCACCTCGCCGGCGCCGAGATCACGCAGGTGCTCTTCTGGGTGCCGGAGGCGGGCAGTATCGGCACCGGAGTCAGTATCCTCTCGTACCGGGGCGGTGTGCAGTTCGGAGTCATCTCAGACCGGGAGACGATTCCGCGGCCGGACGAGCTGGTTGCCCTGATCGATGCGGAGTTCGAGCGGCTGGTGTACCTGGTTCTGCTCGGTGGCGCATCGCTCCTTGGGTAACACCTGCCTGCCGCTGAGTTCAGCCTCGGCGCCTGACCGTGGCCGGCAAGCCGCGACATGCGTGCTCGACATCCAGACCCTCCATTGCGTCGCGGGGCTGGCATGCGGCGGCACGGCGGTACAGTGCCCGCGCCTGCTCGCGATAACGATCGGCATCGAGCAGCAGCAGCCCGCGTGCGTGCTCGATGTGCACGATGGCAGAGGCGGGTGCGAGCTGCGCGGCGTGGCGAAAGTGATCGAGCGCCGCGTCGGGCGATGCCCCGTACGTGAGGCTGGCGGCCAGCGCTCCGAGCTGGCTCACGATCTCGGCGTGATAGAGGCCGAAGGCAACGTGGGCTTCGGCATGCTGCGGCTCGAGCTTGAGCGTCCGCTCGAGATGTGCTCGGACGCGACCGGCGAGGCCCTGGGCGAGCGCCTTGAGAATCGAGATGTGCTGACTGTAGCGCCCGAGCACGAGCGCGAGCATGTAGTGCGCATTGGGATAATCGGACAACTGAGCGACCGCGCCCTCGCCGCGCGTGATGGCTGCGGTGAGCATCTGCAGCTTTTGCGACTCGCTCCGTGGCAAATACAGGGCCTGGACCGCCACCGACTTATTGGCGACCGATGCGCCCAGTGCACCAAGCGCGTCACCGAACTCAACCGCCGCGACAAAATCGCCGGCATGGAACTGCCGCCACGCCTCCTGCAGCTGTTCCGCCACGGCCGCCGTCCCGCCCCGAGCGGCCACCAGATCCGCAAAGCCCGCCTGCTGCCGCGCAATGGCGGCGACCCGCCGCCCATCAGGCCAGGGCTCGCAGTCCCCCACGTGCAGCCGCTCCCACTGCCGGTGCAGCTTGTCACCCGTGTAGCGGAAGCGGCCCGGCGCCGCGTCCTTCCTGCTCATGTCTTTCGGCAAGTACGCATCCACAACGCCCCGTCCACTTCCTATAGTAGGTCCTCGAATAGGCTGATAAGCCAGTATTAATCGCTATTGAGTTCACAGCGAAGGGGAATACGACATGGCTAGCAACAGGAGATTCCGTAAGAGGGCCCGTCCCGTGGGGGGGAGTGCGCAGCAGCGGCTCCTCGGAACAGTGCACCAGATCTGGCTGGCAGGACTCGGCGCCGCCTCCAAGGCCAGCGGAGGAGCTCCCCGGTTGCTGGAGGAGCTGGTGGCAGAAGGTGCGCGCGTTCAGGCCCAGAAGCGTGGTGCTGCTGAGAAGGCCATGAAGGGCCTGATGAAGGCCGTTAACGCACGGGTGGGCGGTGTGCGCGGTCAGGCGACCGATACGCTGAACAGCCTCGAGAAGATGTTTCAGACACGCGTGCAGCGGGCGCTGACCCAGCTGGGTGTGCCGAGTGCTGAAGAGGTCGAAGCTCTCAGCAAGCGCATCGATATGCTTAACGGCAACATCGACAAGCTCGCCGGCACTCGCAAGGTCAGGGCACGCAGCAAGACGTCCGTTGCGGCAGCCGCACACTAGACGGCGATGCTGACCATCCAGTCCGCACGGCGCCGCCGTGCGGGCGGAAAGCTCGGTGTGGCCCTTGCCGGCGGGGGGCCGCTCGGTGCTTTTTATGAACTCGGAGTTCTGCATGCGCTCGGGGAAGCGCTGCTTGGCCGTCAGCTGACGGAACTGGACGTTTATGTGGGCGTCAGTTCCGGCTCGTTCCTCGCGGCAAGCCTCGCCAACGGCGTCGATACGACCTCGATGGGCACCAGTTTCATCTACAACGAGGGGCCGCGGGTGCTCACCCCGGAAATGTTCCTGCAGCCGGCGCTCGGTGACTACAAGCGGCGCATTGCACGTCTGCCTACCGCACTTGCAGCGGCTGCGACGCAGTTCGCGCGTGATCCGCTTGGCAGCGGCTGGCAGACGTTACTCGGAGCTCTGGCAAAGATCGCTCCGACGGCCGCCTTCGACAACCGGCCCCTGGAGAGTTATCTGCACGAGGCCTACAGCAGCGGCGGTCATACCGACGACTTTCGCAGGCTCCGTGCGCGACTGTACGTGGTTGCCACTCGACTGAGCACGGGCGAATCGGTGGCCTTTGGTGATGTGGGATACGATCGCGTGCCAATTTCGCGCGCTGTGGTCGCCAGCGCAGCGCTGCCCGGCCTCTACCCTGCTGTCGAGATCGACGGTCGACACTACGTCGACGGCGCCCTGATCCGCACGATGCACGCCTCCCTCGCGCTCGAGGCCGGTTGCGACCTTGTGATTTGCGTCAACCCGCTCGTGCCGTTTGATGCTACGCATGCGCACGGCCGCAGCTACAAGAACCTTGCCGAAGAAGGCCTGCCAGCCATTCTGGGACAAACGTTCCGGGCGCTGATTCATTCGCGCATGCAGGTGGGGATGAACAGCTACCGCGCGCGCTTTCCGAACGCCGATACGCTGCTGCTCGAACCCGATCGACGTGACGAGACGCTTTTCTTCACGAATGTCTTCCGTTACGCCGGCCGCCATCGCCTGGTCGATCATGCCTATCGTCAGACGCGGCGCGACCTGCTCGCGCAGGCGGATACGCTGGCGGCGTTGCTGCGACGACACGGTCTGCGTCTCAACATGCAGATCCTGCGTGACCGGCACCGTAGCTTCTCGACCGCCGCGCGTGAGCGCGCTCAGCGCGCCCGTCAGGCCTGCCGGCGCCTCGATCGGGCGCTCGGGCGGCTCGAGCGCTTGGTCGTCCCTGCGATGCACAGTGGATAGTCGCCGGTGGCAGCGCGGTTGTGGCGGTCGATGCTGGGAGGTGAGCTCGCTTTCGCTGCCGCACTGGCCGCGATGCTTGCGGCCGGACTCTCCTTGCCCATTGGCGCCGCACTTGCAATAGCGCTGGCATTGTCAGTGTTGCTTCCCGGCGCTCTCGTGGCCGCCTCGTTCCTCATCGCTGCCCTTCTCGCACCCGGCGGGACCGGCCGCCTCCTCCACACGATGCGCGCACTGCTCAGCGAAGCAATCGCCTTCAACGTTGCAGTTCTCACGATGGCGCTGCGACGAGATCCGCTACCGGCGGCTGTCGAGGTCGGCGGCGGCGCGGTGCCTGCGGAGCGTGCCGCTCGCCCGCTGCTACTCATTCACGGCATCGTCTGCAACTGCAACGTCTGGCGACCATGGCTCAAGCCGCTGCAGACAGCGGGCTTCGGTCCGGTGCGCGCGCTGAACCTCGAGCCGCTGTTCGCCGACATCGAGATCCACGCCACGCGAGTCGCACAGGAACTGCGTGCCCTGCAGCGCGCAGCCAACGGCGCCCGCGTGTCGATTATCGCCCATAGCATGGGGGGACTGGTGGCGCGCTCGGCCCTGCGCTTACTCGGCCCGGAGTCGGTCAGCCGCATCGTCACCATCGCGACGCCGCATCACGGCACGCGCGTTGCGCGCTGCTTTCCGTGGTCGCCACCGATGCAGCAGATGTTTCCGGACTCGGCCTGGCTGCAAGCGATCAACACAGCCCAGGAAGGACATCTCGCCGCCCCCCTCACCAGCATCTATAGCCTCGAGGACAGCCTCATCGTGCCGTCGCGCAGCGCCCGACTCGAAGGCGCTCAAGCTCACGAGCTGCGCGGGTTCGGACACCTGGCGCTGCTCAGCTCGCGCCGCGCGATCGCGCACACCCTTGCGGCACTGGCGGACGCATGAACGAGCAGCCGCCCGGCGAGGAGATCGAGCGGCTGCTCGCGCGCCGGCGCGCACTCGAAGCACGCCCGCTGCACAACCCCGCGCTCAGCGAGCGGCTGCGGGCGCTGCGCGCATGGCAGGCGAGGCGACTTGCCAAGACTTACGACGGACTACGTCGCGAACCCCGCTACACCGCAGCGGTGGAGTTCTTCCTGAATGATCTCTACGGCCCGCAGGACCTCAGCCGCCGCGATCAGGAGCTGAGCCGTGCCGTTAGCCCTCTCAGGCGGGCGCTGCCCGCGGCGCTGCTCGGAGTGCTGGCAAAGGCGATTGAGCTCGACGTGCTGACGGTAGAGCTCGATCACGGGATGCTCGAGCAGCTGCTGGAGCGCCCCCTGACCGATGCTTCGTATGCGATGGCCTACCGCGCGCTTGGCAGGGCCGCGGAGCGGCAGCGCCAGATCGATCTCAGCGTCAGCATTGGCGCCGATCTCGAGCAGCTGGTGCGCCAGCGCTGGATAGGCCTCGCCTTGCGCGCGGCGCATCTGCCTGCGCGCGCGGCCGGCTTCGGCGTCTTGCAGCAGTTCCTGGAACGTGGCTTCGCCGCCTTCCGCCGGATGGGCAGTGCGCGCCCGTTGCTGCAGGCGATTCGCGAGCGTGAGACACAGCTGATGGAGACGCTGTTGCGCGGCGACCCTTCGGCCAGCAGCCCCTTGCCACCCGAGCCGGTGCTCAATGCCCGAGCCTAGCTACGACTACATCATCGTCGGCGCGGGCTCCGCCGGATGCGTTCTCGCGAACCGGCTGTCGGCGCGGTCCGAGCTGCGGGTATTGCTGCTCGAAGCGGGCGGACCGGACAGCAATCCCTTCATTCACATGCCGGCCGGCCTCGCTCGATTGGTCGGCAACCGGAGTATCGACTGGGGTTACTACACCGAGCCGGAGCCTGAGCTTCTGGGCCGGCGACTGTATTGGCCGCGCGGTCGCGTGCTCGGCGGCAGCAGCTCCATCAACGCCATGTGCTATACGCGCGGCCATCCACTCGACTACGCTGAGTGGGCCGCATCCTCGGCATCGAGCACGTGGGGCTACGCGAGCGTTCTGCCGTATTTCCTCAAGGCCGAGGACCAGGCGCGCGGCGCCAGCGAATTTCACGGAGTCGGGGGGCCATTGGCGGTGGAGGATCTGCGCTTCCGCAATCCGCTGAGCGCAGTCTTCGTCGAGGCCGCTGCCGCCTGCGGCTTGCCGCGAAATGCGGATTTCAATGGTCCCAGTCAGGAAGGTGTGGGTTTCTATCAGGTCACACAGCGCCGCGGGCGCCGCTGCAGCGCCGCCACGGCCTATCTTCGGCCCGCCCGATCCCGCCGCAATCTCGAGATCCGCACGCACTGCCTCGCCGCACGCATCCTCTTCCAGGGCACGCGCGCGGTAGGCGTGGAATACCTGCATCGCGGAGTGAGCACCCGTGTGCACGCCGAGCGAGAGGTTCTGCTGGCCGGCGGCGCCATCGGATCTGCTCAATTACTGCTGCTCTCGGGCATCGGACCGGCGGAAGAGCTGCGCGCACTCGACGTACCGGTCGTCGCCGCTCTCCCGGAAGTCGGCTGCAACCTGCAGGACCACCTGGACTTCTGCACACTGTGCAAGTGCAGCCGCCCGATCACTTATGACTTCACCCGCTGGCAGGAGATCGGCGTGCTGCTGCGCTATCTGCTGACTCGTTCTGGGCCCGGTGTCAGCAACATTGCCGAAGCTGGGGCGTTCGTCCACAGCCCGCTCGCTCCGGACGCACGTCCCGACGTTCAGTTGCACTTCGTTCCGGCACAGCTCGATGACCATGGACGCAATCGCCTCGAGGGCCATGGGTTTACCGTGCACGCATGCGTGTTGCGACCTCACAGCCGCGGCCGCCTGCGGTTGCGCTCGCGCCGCCCGCACGACCCGCCGCTGATCCAAGCCGGCTACCTCAGCGACGCCCGCGATCTGCCAGTGCTGCTCGAGGGCATCCGGCTGTCGCGCCAGATCGTTCAGGCCCCGCCTTTCGCGCCGTTTCGCGGCGCCGAGGTGTTCCCCGGAGAGAAGCTTCTCGCCGCGCGGGATCTGACAGAGATCGCAAGACGCAAAGCCGAGACGATCTATCACCCCGCCGGCACCTGCCGCATGGGTAGCGATCCGCTTTCGGTCGTCGACGAGCAGCTGCGCGTCCGCGGCCTGGAAGCGCTACGCGTGGTGGATGCGTCAGTGATGCCGCGCCTCATCGGCGGCAATACCAATGCCCCGACCATCATGATCGCCGAGAAGGCGGCGGACATGCTGCACTAGCCAGTTTTTGACCCGTTGCAGACACTCACGTGCGTCCGCTTAATGGTTTCGGCTCTGACCCACTGACAGAGCCGGCAGCTGCGCCATCGGCCGATGGTATGGCATTAACGAAAACGCGCCGCCCAAATGGGGCGCTGTCGCATCCGATCCGAGTGGTCCTCTTAGCGACTGCTACCGAGCGTCCTCGGCACGAACCGTCTTTGCCTCCCTATCGCGGCACCGGTGCCCTTATCCGCCCCCTACCAAGGCGACTCCTCAGCGGCAACTTCAATCGCGTCAGGTGTCGCTCGGCGTCCGGTCACCTGTTCAACGCTGATCCGGTAGAAGATCGGCGGACGCCGTTCCCGCCGCTCAGTGGGGACACAAGCAGGCTCCCACCACATGGTGCGGCTCTGCAGAACTTCGAGAGCGTGAGCGCGCGCGTGTTGATGCTCTGGCGTATCGGGTAACTCCTCATAGCGACCAGACACAACAATGCTTACCCATCGGTCATGATACGTCCGTTCGTCAGTTTCCAAGCAGACAAGCGGATTAGAGCGCATCCATTCGATCTTTTGTCCGAGCGTGGTGATTCCGTAAAGATGCCGCCCGTCGTACGAGAAATGCACGGGAACAATATAGGGTTGATCACCGCGGACGCACGCTAATCTGCCGAAATCCATCTCCTTGAGGGCAGCGCGGCATTCGTCCTCACTCATCTCATGAATCAGCATTCAAGACTCTCCCCCCCAGGCCGCAGCGTTGCAATCGTCATCGTCCGACGCTCAGACACGGGCCTGAGGATTCGTTCGCCAATTGCACGCTCGTTCGAGCTCGGTTGCCATTGCGAGAAATGCGTACGGCCCCGCCTGCTGCAGTGCATTTAGCACTGCTTTTCGGGCAGGGGAAGGATTTGCCAACCGGCTGACCGCCCGCGCGAGGGGAGGGAGAAGAACGACGCGGCATGGCGACAGCGACGAGGCTAGCAGCGGAGATCTGGGTCTATTCGCGCCCGGTCTCCTGCATCCACGCGGGGATTTCGCGGGTACCGTGCAGAATGTGCCAAACGTCGATATGGTCCGTCGCTTCGACGTGGAACACGATGTGCGGAAAGCGCCTGACAGACCGAGAGCGCAGACCCGGCAGGTTCAATTCCACCGAGTAGCGCGTTGAGCCGCTCGCAGGGTGCCGGCTGATGTGC
Organism: uncultured Steroidobacteraceae bacterium; assembly: GCA_964489185.1. Classification (GTDB taxonomy): domain Bacteria; phylum Pseudomonadota; class Gammaproteobacteria; order Steroidobacterales; family Steroidobacteraceae; genus 13-2-20CM-66-19. The sequence goes on from CAZAXR010000002.1 coordinate 40,555, forward strand.
GTATACGCTTTCTCCAGCGCGTCAATGAAGCCGAGCGCGACCTTGTCACTGGCCGCCTTGAGGTAGTACTCGAGGGCTTCATCGATGTCGCGGTTGGCTTGCTCACGGGGGACGATCGGCTTGCCGATCACCGCCGAGCGCCCGTTGTGCGCGCCGCCCGCACCCGCGTACGAAGTCTCTTGAAGTAATCTGAATCGGCGGGTGCGGCGGGCTTGGAAGCTGCCCCCGCGAGCAGAAGCTCACGCAGGTGTAACCGCTGCTGATCCTTACGGATCAGTTCCCGCACGTATTCGCTGCTCGTGCCGTAACCCCGCTTGACCTGTTCGCCAACAAAGTCCTTAAGCGCATCGGGTAGAGAAATGTTCATCGTGCCCATGTCGCAAGCATGGGCCGGCTTGGCAAAACTAGCTGACTGATCTTCTTAAGCGAGTCACGTTTGCAGGTCTCACACTCCCTCAGATAAAGCGTGAGGCTCGGCCGCCTCCTGGATCGACTGCCGGCTGAGGAATTTGGACCGCCCCGACCAGTGCCTGAGCGTCACGGCGCCCTCATTTGAAGGCCAGAGCTCCCGCGGTGATCAGGGTTTTCGTACCTGCGGTCAGTGTCGCTCCCGGCAGAAACAGCAGGAACTCCCCGTTCGATGAGCGATTGGGCCCGCCCGATTCCCAGTTGTCCCCGATCGCGAGCCGGACTACTCCGGCTCCATAGCCGTAATAAGGCATGTAACCCGACGGCAACACGGCAGCGAGCGCAGGGTTGGTGCTGATGACGAATTCTCCGGGACGGTCCTTTGCTCCGGTGGCCCTCTTCCAGGCCTCTACCTGTTCTTTGGGTCCGCTTAGGGACTCGAGGGTGGTCACCTTCCCGTCTTTAAAGGTTGCCCTGACCAGTCCCGAACGGGTATCGAACGAGATGTAGCCGATGAACGTCCCCTGTGCCTCCCCGATTGCCGTGGTGCGTACGACGCTGGCCGGCAATTCCTCTTCCCGGTCGCGTACTGAGCGCGCATCGCGCACCTTTTCTTTGGTCGCCTCACCGGTGTTGCGGTGGATCTGCGCGTTCTGCGAAATTTTGAAGCTGAAGTCGGTGCCGTTGGGCGCGGTCACCCGCACAGTTGTGCCGCGTAGTGCGCTCTCCAGGACGGCGATCCGGCGCGCAATCTCGGCCGGCTCGATCTCAATCGCCCGCTGATACATCATCTCAATGAGCGGCACGTCCGACGCATCGGGCGGCAGAAACCAATGAAAGTGGATGGAACGCACCCGCGATGCCTCGACCAAGTGCTCGAATGGCTGGTCGTCCACCGCGGTCAGGTCGGAGGGCAGCCAGATGGCCGCCTGCGAGTGCTGGAAGAGGACCTTCCAGTGGTCGAATCGATCGGCGCGCTGGCGAGGCGTGAGGCCGGCATCCGCACGCGAGTCCGGGGCCGCGATTTCCTCGATCACTCCGCCCGCCTTCTTGATGGCCTCACGCAGCGGTGCTGCGATTCCAGGGTCGCGCGTGACGTCGGAGAACAGAACGACCCGCTCGCCAGGTGCAAGCTTCCAGGAGCGGTTCACGATAAGGTCGGCCAGATGCTTGTAGTCAACCGCGGGGACCTGCGTCTGCGCCAACGCAGGGCTCGTGACATCAAGTCCACCCAAGGCCGCAAGCCACAGCAGAGCAACCGCGAGACTCCGGCGCGTTGATGCGCTCTTCATCACGTTAGAAGTCCGTGGGAGACACGGGCTCGTATCCCGGGTCGTTCTGGTGCACCAGTTTCAAGGACTCGCGGTCGATCTTTCGGCCGCGCAGCATGACCTCGACCACTTTACGTGTATCGGAGATGTTGCGGTCCGGGCGGCCGTCGACGACGACCAACGTGGCGGCTTTGCCGGCTTCGATCGTGCCCCAGTCACTGGCGCCAATGAGGCGGGCGGCGTTGCGGGTCGCCACCGTGATCGCCTCGAGCGGCGTCAGACCGGCCGCCACGAGCAGCTCAAGCTCATGATGCAGGCCTTCGCCCTGCATGTCGCCCGGGTACGGGGCATCGGTTCCCGCGGCCAGCAGCACGCCGGCACGGAAGAGTGCCTTGGCGTTGGCCATGGCGTTCTGTTGCCGCTTTTCCCACTGCTGGGCCTGAGCAGCCTCCTCGTCATTGAGCTTACGGGCGGCCTCGGTACGCAGCCCTTCGAGGAACGATGGCGGGCTGGTGTCGCGCACCAGTGGATCATTAACGAACGTGAGATCCCGCAGCCGATTGCGGGTCTGACTCTCGAACACGATGAGCGTCGAGATGAATACCGTGTTGTGCTCCTGCATGAAGCGCACGGTATCCGGCGACAAGCGCCGGGTCGGCAGGTGCGCAAAGCCGTAGATGCCATCCTCCACCAGGTCGGTCGAGCCGTTGCGCTGCCATTGATCGACGATGACCTTGAGCGATACCTTGCGTCCCTCTTCGACCAGCCGCTCCAGCACCGAGTGCGACAGCCCGACGTAGCCCTTGATCAGATCGACGTTGTCGCGCTTCAGGCCCTTTACGACCGGGGCGACCTGCCCCACCGAGGCGACCGCGTACGAGATCGGCGGCCAGACCGGATCCGCGCCGTCGACGATACCGCCAACGCAGTAGATGTGCGGCCCGAGGAGCCGGCCGGCGGCGGTCTCGGCGCGCAGCTGCACGATATAGGGTTGCACGTTGCCCGTGTCGAGCACCGTGGTGACGCCGGCGTACAGCAGGGCGTTCATGTAGCGCCGATAGCCGAGCATGTCGACCGCGTGCCCATCCCAGCCGCCCAGGAGGTGCACGTGCATGTCGGCAAGCCCGGGCATCAGCACCTTGCCGCGCAGATCGGTGACCGCTGCTCCAGCCGGGATTTCCACCTGCCCCGCAGGCCCCGCAGCTTCGATGGTGGCGCCGCGTATGAGGACGGTCGCGTGTTCGACGGCGGGGGCACCAGTGCCGTCGATGAGCACCGCGTTGGTAAAGGCCTGTGCTGGTTGTGCTGCAGTCCCCGTAGCGGCAGCGCGGGCGGGCGTGAGGGCGATCGTGGCGAACGGAACGAGCGTGAGGATGAGCAGCCGGCCCGATGCGCCGGAGAAACGACGCCGCGAAGGGCGCCGCCTACCGGTGTCAGCTGTTGGCTTCAGTTTTCGCATGAGATTGCTCCGCGCCAACTATCACCGCCTGCTACTAGAAGCGCATCCGGCCCTCGATTCCAGCAGTCCGCGGAGTACTGATGACAAACCGTGGATGGCCGGGCTCTTCCGATCCGATCAGGATGGCGTCACCCAGGTTGGCGAGCTTATTGGTGAGATTCTTGACGAACAAAGTCACCTCGTAGCGCTCGTTCCGGCCCCCAATTCGCAGATCCACGAGCTGGTATCCGGGACGGTAGCGCGGGCTTTGCACGTCGTTGTTCGCCGAGTAGCTGGATCCGACGTAGGAGTAATCGACACGCGCGAAGCCGGCCCAGGCTGCGGTGACAGGCCGCTCATACTGGAGATTGCTCGCGATCGTGAGGTCCGGCACCTGATAGACGGGGCTGCCGGCCTTCTGCGGAGTGCCTGGCCCCTGCTCGGTGATGTGCGCATCGGTGTAGCCGACGCCGAGGCCGAGCGTCAGTTCGGGCAAGAGCCGCCCGCTGAATTCGAGCTCGAAGCCCGTGCTGCGCGCGCGACCCGCGTTGCCCGTGTAGCCGTAACCGCAAAGCGGCAAGTGAACGGCCTGCTGGATGTTGTCCCAATCGATGGAAAATGCCGCGCCGTTAACAATGAAGCGGTGGCCCCCGAAGCTTGACTTGAACCCCGCCTCATAATTCCAGAGGTTGTCGGACTTGAAGGAGCTGACGCTGGCTGCGGTGACGCCGAGATTGGCGAGATCCGTGTCGCACCCGGCCGGCGCCGGGCCCGGAGGCAGCGCGATATTGTTGCCTCCCTCGCGGAAGCCCTTGGCCGCCACGGCGTAAAGCAGCACATCCGGCTGGACCTTGTATTCCAGCAGGTATTTCGGCGTGACGCCGGTTTCACTACTTTCGGGTGCGTCATAGACGGTCGGCACGCTGCCGAAGAACAGGCCGTTCGTGAACTGATGGAAGGTCGCGGTGTCCTTGAACCAGCGCGCACCTACGGTCGCCTTGAGTTTCGGCGTGATGTCGTAGGAGACATCGCCGAACAGTGCGTACTCCTTGGCGTCGCGCTTATCGATGAACGTGAGCAGCAGATCGCTCGGCGAGATGACGGCTGGCAGCCCCGGTGCCGTCCACTCGTAGTCACGTGGCCGCGTGCTATCCGAGTAGAAGCCACCGACGAGCAGCTGCACCGGCCCCTGGAACGTGGAGGAAAAGCGGACTTCCTGCGCGAAGCGACGCAGGTCCTGTTGGCGTGTGATTGGGCTCGCGATGGGCGCGGGCGTCCCGAGGAAGTACTGTGTTACGTCGGTATCATCCTCGAGCTCGAAGGTCGTGCGATCGAAGTAGCCGGTCGAGGACACGAAGCTGCCAAACGGTGCGGTGTAGTTGATGGTGAGGCTCGCCAGGTACCACTTGTCCGTGCCCCCCGGATAGAGATTGAACACCTCGCGCTGCAGCAGATTGGTGGCCGTATCGTAGGCATAAGGCGACCCTTCCTGGTCGGTCCGCTGGTACATGATCCGCGGGGTAATGTCGAGCCCGCTCACGGGCTCGAAGCGCAGTGCGATCTGTCCCCCGTAGTACTTCATGCTGCCGACGTGCGTGAGGGTGGTGGTGGGTGGCGCCGCCTCCGGACCCAGGCCCTTGTCGAAATAGCCGTCGTCGAACTCATAGAACGCGCTGGCGCGCAGGGCGACCTTGTCCGCCACGACCGGAGCGTTGACGACCCCTTCCATGAGATAATTTAATGAGCCATGCTGGGTGTCCGAGCCGAGGGCGTGCACCTGTCCATCGAGCTTCTCGAAGCTCGGCTGCTCGGTGATCAAGCGCACCGTGCCGCCCATCGACTCCGCGCCATAGAGAGTGCCCTGGGGACCTCGCAGCACCTCGATGCGCGCAATGTCCACGATGTGCGGGTCAAGTGTCTCCTGCACCGGGGTATCGTCGATGTAGAAGCCGGTGGTGTTCGAGCCCTGGATGCCCCGTAGCGCAATTCCGCGGCCGGAGAGCGAGCCGTCGGAGGCGCCAATGCCGAACGACAAATTGGGTATGGCGGTTCCGTAGTCAAAGAAATTCTGGACGCCCATGGCCTCCAATTGGGTGGCCGACAGCGCGGTAATGCTCAGCGGCACGTCCTGAATGGATTCGGTACGCTTGGTCGCGGTGACCAGGACTTCCTCGAGCCTGTCGCCGCCTGCGGTGGCAGCGCCGGTGGCGGCCGATTGCGCCGAAGCGGCTGTCGCGGCGAGTGTCGTGACCAGGAGCGCGAGCGCGATCCAACTCAACGGAACAGAGCGCTGCTTACCCATACACCCCCCTGATGCGTGCGTCCCGGGCGGAATCCCCTCCGCGCCTGCCCAGACCCAGTGACATCTTAGGGACTTCGACCCTTGGCCCCAGCATGCGAGTCGACGCGAAAAGCATGCTTGCAGACGCGGGATTCGAGGACGCTGCGATTCCAGGGCAGCATAGCCCGCACGCGGCCACAATCCACTAGCGATGCGCTATGAGCAGTAGCGATCCGGTTATCAAGGCGCTAGATTCAGTCGAGCGCAGCGTCGAGTTTCGGGAGACGCGGGTGAGCGAAGAATCGACCCTGACGGAGCTCCTCAAGGAGTCGCCATTCCAGCAGCTCTTTGATCTGTCCTGCACCCGTCTCGAGCGCACGAGCGGCGAGGTGGAAATCGCGATGCGCTACACCTCGTCCGTGGAGCGCTCGCCCGGCACACGCCAGTATCACGGCGGCGCGATCGCAAGTCTCATCGACATCGCCGGTGACTACGCCCTCTGGGCGGTGCTCGGCTTTGGTGTGCCCACCATCAATATCCGTATCGACTACCTGCGGCCGGCCTCCGACACGCGTCTGCGGGCGCAGGCCCGGGTCCGCAAGGCGGGCCGGACCGTCGGTGTCGTCGACATCGACGTCCTGGATGATCAGGACCGCCTGGTCGCGATCGGTCGCGGCACGTACGGGACCAAGGAAGGTTAACGCCGTTAGCGCTTGAGGGCGCGGGCGGCCTCGAGCGCCTGCGCGTTGAGGGGACGCTTGTCGAGCTTATGGGTCGTGGCAACGGGTAACTCGTCCACCACTACGAACGCGCGCGGATGGCTGAAGGCGGGGCCCGCCTCGAGCGAAAAACGCTTCAGCTCCTCCAGGGGGAGATTCCGGTCCTTCAGCACCACGAACGCGATCGGGATTTCGCCCTTGATCTCATCGGGCACCGGCACCACGGCGGCCTGCAGCACCGCGGGGTGGCGCTCGAGCATCTTCTCGATCTCGCCCGGATAGACGTTCTCGCCGCCGCACACGAACATGTCGTCGGCGCGGCCCGTGAAGTAGTAGAAGCCCTGGCTGTCGCGGCGCATCACATCGCCGGTGTCGTACCAGCCATCGCGCAGCTTGGCACCCGTCACGTCAGGCAGATTCAGATACTCGCTGAACATCGCCGGGGAGCGCACCTGCAGCACGCCTTCATCGCCCGCTCCGCCAACGAGCCGCACCTCGACGTCCGGCAGCGGATAGCCGAGCGACAGGAGCGGTCGCGGCAACCCTTTCGGATGATCCTCGAAGATCGAGGGCCCCGCCTCGGTCGTGCCGTAGCCGTTGCTGATGGCCGCCTGCGGAAACATCTCCTGCACGCGCGCCACCAGGGCCTCGGTGAGCGGCGCCGAGCCGATAGTCACGGCCTTCACCGAGCTCAAATCCAGGGTCGCGAGCAGCTCACGCTGGCGCGCCATCAGTGCGAACATGGTCGGGATGCCGCTTAAGTGAGTGCAGCGATACTCGGCCACGGCCTTGAGGTAAGCGCTCACTTCAAAGCGGGGCATGAGCACGACTTCGACGGCGTTGAGCAGGCAAACAGAGACATTGAACAGCGCGTTCATGTGATAGAGCGGCGCCACGATGAGCGACCGCTCGCCCGCCAGCGCGGTCGGCCCGACATGCACGCTCAGTGCCCACAGCTGCCCGGCGTGTGACAGCGCCACGCCCTTCGGCCGGCCGGTCGACCCCGAGGTATAGAGGATTTCGCCGGTCGGCGGCAGCGTGCGCCGCGCGGCCCGCGCGGTTGCGGCGCGCGCCGGCGGATTGAGCGCCGCAGCGCCCGGGGAGCGCATCACCATGCGCGGCAGCCCGCCCGGGAGGAGCGCCTCGCGGGCCGCATCGACGATGGCGAGCTGTGCCGCACAGTCGGCGAGGATGTAGCGCACCGTGTCCGCCGGCAGGCGTTGATTCACCGGCACGCTCACGCAGCCCGCGCGCATGGTACCCATGTACGCCACCAAGTACTCGGCGCAGTTCTCCGCGAGGATCGCGACGCGCGCGCCGGCGGGCAGCGGCGCGCGCACCAGGGAAGCTGCGAACCCATCGGCCGCCGCATCCAGATCCGCGTAGCTCCAGCGGCGGGCGGAGGCGGAGAGATCGATGACCGCGAGGCGCTCCCCGGCAACATCGGGCCGGATCAGGTCCCCGAGGTTGCCGCTCTGGGCGAAAGGCATGCTGCGGCCCGTCATGGCTTCAGGAGCACCTTGCCGATCACTTCGCGTTCCTCGAGAAGCCGTTCGCCTTCCGCCGCATCAGCCAGTGGCAGCACGCGGTCGATCACCGGCTTCAGCCGGCCCTCGGCGATCAGGCCCAGTAGCGCCTCGAGGTCCGCCACCGACCAGCCGTTCGAGCCGACATAGCGGTGCTCGAAGGTCCACAGGTAGCGCATGTCCGTGACCACCTCGAAGCCTGCGGTCGCGCCGCAGGTGAGAATGCGTCCGCCGTGCGTCACCGTGCGCTGCGTGTCGCGCCAAGTGTCGCCGCCGGTGAAATTGACGGCGACGTCCACCCCGCCCCCGCCGCTCACCCGCGGCTTGCCGCAGATACGCTTCACGGCATCGACCACGCCTTCCTTCGAGTAGTCGAACGCGTGATCCGCGCCCAGCGCGGTGAGCGCGCGCAGCTTCGCGGGCGAGCTGGTGCCGGCCACGATCTCGGCGCCCAGGAGTCTTGCGATCTGCACGCACGCGACGCCGACACCACCACTGGCGCCCAGGATCAGAATCTTCTCGCCGCGCGCGAGCCCGCCCTGGGTCACCAGCATGCGGTACGCCGTGCCATACGCGAGCGGGAGGCTCGCAGCATCCTCGAGCGACACCGCCTGCGGCACCGCGACGAGCTGCACGGCGGGCACCGCGATGAGCTCGGCGCGGCCGCCATGGGTCGTCTCCCCGATCATTCCGAAACGCTTGCCGTCGCGGAACACCGGGTCGACCAGCACCCGGTCACCGGGTTTCCAGGCCTGCACGTCGGCACCGACCGCCACGACTTCGCCTGCGATATCGGAGCCGACGATGACCGGCAGCGGAATCTTGATCCCGGGCATGCCACGGCGCGTGAAGATGTCGTGGTAGTTCACCGCCGTGGCGGCGATGCGCAGCAGCACCTCGTCGCGCGCCGCCTGCGGATCGGGGAAGTTCTCATCCAGCTGCAGCCGATCGCGCGTGCCATGCCCGACCGTGAGGACTGCTCTCATTTCTCGCCTGCTGGGTACCGATGCCTGGAGTACTGAGCGCTCAGCCTAGCGCAGATCCCCGCCGCGAAATGTTGGCGTGCGACCGATGGATACCGCAAGCGGACGTCCGCATTAAAGGCGGGATTGGCTTTAAGGAGGCCTTGCCTTAGAGTCTGCAGGAAGTGGTCGCCTGCCACGATACGCCTCATTTCCTTGAGCCCGCTTCACCGCACGCGCGAACCGGGCCGCGCGGCAGCTTTGCGGACCTGATCGTCGCCGACCGGCCGATCGCCGGGCTATCGTGGCTTGACTACGGGACCGCCATCGAGGCCCTGACCGGCGGCGCCGTACGCGCCCGCGACGAACCCCAGGCCACACGCTCCAGGACCAGCCGCCGTGCCGGACTGCGCGAGTATGTCGCGCCGCAGGACGGGGATGGATGGTGGGACTTCTTCCGGCTGTCGGACCACCTGTCGCTCTCGATCACCGAGGCGGCCTATCGCCGCGACCGCTGGATCTCGGTCGAGGGCGGGTCGTTCTTCAAGATACGCGTGCTGCTCGCCGGCCGGCTTCTGAATCGCGACGGCAGCACCACGCTCGAGAGTCCGCAGGCGCACCTGCACGTCTGCGGCGGGGCGCGCGGCGGCGGATACATGATCGCCGGCCAAGTGCCGACGACGCTCGTGGTCCTGCATTGCGGACCGGAACTGCTTAGCGAGCGCCTGGGGCTGCCGCTCGAGGAAGCGCCCAATCCGCTGCGCGCTCTCGCCGGCCCGGGCCTTACCGCCGGTGTCAGCAACCGGGTCAGCCTGACGCCCGAGCTGTTCCGCGCCGCCCAGTGGATCCATGCATCCCGCTACAGTGTGCTGTCGACGGTGCGCGCGGCGTACCTCGAGGCGCTGGCGATGGAGATGGTCTGCCAGATCGTGACCGACCTGTCCGCCGGCGGCGCAGCCTCGTGCGGACGCACTCTGCTGTCGCGCGATCGGCGGCGGGTGCACGAGGCACGCGACTACCTGTCGCAGCACTACGCCACGCCGCCCACCATTCCGCAGCTCGCACGCATGGTCGGGATGAACCAGACCAAGCTCAAGGCGGCTTTCAAGCAGCTGCTCAACGTGACAATCTACGAGTACGTGCTGCAGCGGCGCATGGAGGTCGCGGCACAAATGCTCGTCGAAGCGGAGCTGTCGGTCGCCGAGATCGCCTACCGCGTGGGCTACGAGTATCCCGCCAACTTCTCCTGCGCGTTCAAGCGCTACTACGGACGACTGCCCCGCGACTGGAAGCACGAGTAGCCCGGCGCCCCTGCGGCCACGTATCGATCTTTCTCTTCCCGAGGACGCCTTAGCGCCATGGCCTTCCCGATCGACCATCTGTTCACCGTGACCACGGAGCGCGAAGCCGCACGGGCGGCGCTGGCGGGCATGGGCTTTGAACTCACCGAGCGCGGCGAGCATCCCGGCCGCGGCACCTCGAATCACCTCATGTTCTTCGGGCGCTGTTACTGGGAGCTGCTGGCCATCGAGCAGCCCGGGCCTGCGAGCGCGCTCCTCGACAAGGCCAGCACCCTCATGGGCTGTGCGCTGCGTACGGCGGACGCCGCCCGCGACGCGACCGCTGCCACGCGCCTGGGAGCTTCCGCCGGCGCGCCCGAACCGGTGTCTCGCCCGGTCCGGGTCGACGGTCAATGGCATACCGCGCGGTTCACGATCGCACCGCTCACGCCCGCATCGGCGGCCGATGTGTATATTTTCTTCTGCCAGCACCTCACCCCGGAGCTCGTTTGGCCGCGCGAGCCAGTCGTGCACCCCAACGGGGCGTTCCGGCTGAAGACACTTTATGCGGCCGGACCGAGCGGCGCGGACGCCGAGCGGAGTCTTAAGGTGCTGCTCGGATCGGGCGGCGGGGAGGAGCCCGGGATCCAGTATCTGTCCGCGGATGTTTTCCGCAGCCGGTTCGGGATGCAATCCGCGTCCCGCGCCGAGGCGCCGCCGCACCTAGCGGGCCTGGTCTTTCAGGTGGAGGATCTGGGTCGCTGTGCGGCGTACTTGAAGAAGCAGCAGGTTCCGCACCGCGCCGCAGGGCGTGAGATCCAGGTGCTGAGCGAGACCATCAGACACCCGATTGTCTTCGCCACTTAGTCGCCGCCTCGCTGTCCGTGGCGAGACCGGGATCTAGTGATCCTTGATCCGCGACAGGAACTTGATCACTTGGTCCCACGCGTCGTAAGAGTCCTCGCAATTCGCGTTGGGCAACCCGCCGGTCGCCTCAAAGTCCCTGGCTACCGGATGAAACACGAATGACGACAGGGGCCCGCCGTAGCCGACCCGGGTGATCATGTGCCCGGCGCCGGGATACACGTGCACCTCGGCCGACTCCGCCTTGCCGTGGGCGATGAGACGCTGGCGGATGCGCTCGGCACCGATGAAGGACGGCCACATCTGATCGGCGCCTGCGCCGATGGCCAGCACCGGCCCACTCATCTTCTCGAACGGGATGCCGACCGCGGCGGCCACCTTGGGGTCGCTCCAGGTCTTCAGGTAGTACGGGGTCCCGATGAAGCCCGGGGGCTTGAGCGCGTGCATGGCATCCGCTGCGTTGTTGGAGTCGGTCTCACCTTGATCGGCCGGCAGCGGCTTGCCGCCCAAGGTCCATGCCGCCTTAAGCTGCGTCACGCCGGGCGCGAAGGCACCGTTGCTCAAGTGCGAAGGCACGTAGACGACTGCCGCCGCGAAGTCTTCCGGAAAATAACTGGCGGCGAGCCCAGCCGCTTCCGAGCCGCGCGAGGTGCCCATGACGGCCACGCGCTTCGCGCCCGTGTGCTGCTCCAGCCATTTCGCGCCCGCGCGAATGCTCTCGAGGGGGATACCGAGGAGCGACGGCGGCAGGTCCTTATAGGCGAAGAGTCCCTGCGCCAGCGCGGGATGCCCGTGAGCGGCGAGCAGCGCCGCCTGCGCGCGCGGCAGCCCACCACCTGAGCCTGCCAGCACCACAACGGGCACCTGCGTGGCGGCACCGGAGGGCGGCGAATAAAGCACACCGCGAACGCCACCGGCCGCGGTCACCTCCTGCGTCGCACCGGGCGGGCCGTAGCTGCGCACCGCGGTGGCCGATGCGACCGGTTTGCCGTCGATGCGGGCGCTCAGCGCCACGCGATACTCGCCCGACACGTCGAGCTCAGGCGCGGTTCCCAGCTCCGGAAGGCTCGGGAGCTCGGCGACATACGTCGACAGCTTGTCGGGTGCCACCGGCAATGCCGAGCACCAGAGCCCGTGCGGGCTGACACCCTCATAACTTCCGCCCAGCGAAGGCGAGCGGTCGACGTCCACCGCGCCATCAGCGTCGGCGGCGTACTCCCCGACCGCCGTCCAGGTTCGTCCCTTTGCATCGGGCCGCGAGGATGTGAGCGTGACGCGCGCGCCGGGCAGGACATTGCGCAGCTGAACGTGGAAGGGCGCATCGATCAGCCCCGCCTCGGGTGTCACGCTCAACTGTACGGGGTTCGCGGCGCGGAGCGTCCCGCAGACGACGGCGGCGAGCGTTGCGAAAACCAGCTTTTTATTCATGCGCCCTGCCCCCGTAAAGCCTGCCCCGAGTCGGTGGGTCGGACCCTATGCCGTTCGTGAATACAGGTCGATGGATTTGCTCGCCGCGAGCGCTCGCAATCCCGGACGGACCAGCAGCGCCACCAACCCCGCCGCCGCGGTCGCGATGCCGAGCACGAGGAAGTAGCGGCCCTGCCCCAGGTGTTCGGCGAACGTACCGACCTGCCCGGCGAGATAGCCGCCAAGACCTAAGGTCATGGCATAGAAGGCGCCCATTACTGCGGAGACGATACGCTGCGGCGCGAGTCGATACACGAGGCCATAGGTGACAGTCCAAGCCGCCACCTCGCCCGTGGCCTGGATCCAGATGCCGAGCGCCGGCAGAAACCAGCCGGCCTTGGCAGCTCCGACGTGCGGCCAGGCGGCGATGGCAAAGAGCAGCAGCCCTGCCGCACCGAGAAACAGTGCCAGAGCGTACTTGATCAGGTTGTCCGGCTCCCGATTGCGGCGCGCCAGCGATCCCCACAGTGCCGCGAAGGCGGGGGCGGCGAGGATCAGCGCCGCCGACTCGATCGAGGTGAACCATTGGGTGGGGATTTCGAAAGCGGTCACGTGGCGGTTCACGCTGCGCTCGAGAAACAGGGACATCGTTCCCCACAGCTGAAATGAGCCGATCGAGTAGACCAGAAGCAGCAAAGCGAATACCGCGAGGATGAAGAGACGCACTCCGGACCCGGCTGTGTTCGTCGGCGCTGCCGCCGCAGCCTCCCCGGGCACACTCGCCGCGCGGGGATTCAGGTAGCGGTGACCGAAGGTCAGATAGGCCACGAGCGCGATCCCCATGGCGATCGCGGATACGCCGAACGCCGGTGCCCATCCATTGGCGGCGGCCACCGAGCCGGCGGCCACTCCGGCCACCAGTCCGCCCAGATTGATGCCCGCGTAGTAGTAGGCGTACGCCGGTTCACGACGCGTGTCCTGTCCCGAAAACGTATCCCCGAGAGCGACCACCAGGGTCGACTTGATCAACGAGTTACCCGCGACCAGTGCGATGATCGAAATCCAGAAGCCCGCCGAAACCGACACGTAGGCGCTGCGCATGGCGGCAGGCAGGCCATCCGGGATGCTCCAGAGCCCCATCGGAGCCTGCACCGGACTCACGCGTGTCATGAAGACGATTGCGCTCAGGAGCAGGTAGGCACTGAACATGAGCGTGCCGCCGACGGTGAGCGCCCGGCGATGGCCAAGCAAGCGGTCGGCAACCCAGCCGCCGACCACCGGCAGCGCGTACATCAGGCCGCTGAATATTCCCAGGAGTGTCAGCGCCGGCTTGTCCTGCCACCCGAAACCGCCCGCCGCGCGGCTGGCCGAGAGAAACAGCGCCAGTAATGAGACCATCGAATAGAAGCCGACGCGCTCGCAGAACTCGAATCCGATGACGAGTTGTGCGCCGCGTGGGAAATGCCACGGGCGCGCCCCCGCGGCCGGCCCGGCTTCCTGCAGTCCCGCGGCCACTAGGGAGGCGCGCGGTGCGCGCAGCGTGCGTAATGAGAGGAGCTCTTGATCATGCGAGTAGGCCCCGCGCCAGCATCGAGGTTGCCGGATGCTGGCACACCTGAGGGCCCGCTGTGAACCCGCGCACGATTGCCAGGCGCCGTTGTTCCGTTGAAACTCGACGGGCGGGTGAGCCCGGTTCCTATTGCGCTGGCGCATCACCCGCAGAGGCGCACCACATGACAAACGACAACCGCATGACTCGTCGACAATTCGTAGCGCACACGGCCGCGGCACTCGGCGGGCTCGGTGTAGCCCGGCCGGTCCCTGCCGCGCCGCCCAAAGAGAGCCCGCTCGCACTCACGGCGACCCAGGCATTACGCGCCATGCGGAACGGCGAGATCAGCGCCGAGAGCTATGCGAGTGCGCTACTGAACCAGTGCAAGCGGGGTACGCGCCTCAACGCCTTCATTACGCTGCGCCCCGACAGCGTGCTCGAAGCTGCGCGCGAGTGCGATCGCAAGCGCAGCTCCGGTGCCAAGCTCGGCCCCCTGCACGGCCTGCCGATTCCCATCAAGGACAGCGTCAATACGAAGGACCTCCCGACTACTGCGGGAACACCGGCGCTGAGGAACTTTCAGCCGAGCGAGGACGCGCCCTTAGTACGAGCGTTGCGCGAAGCTGGCGCCATCTTGCTCGGCAAGACCAACCTGCATGAGCTCTCCTACGGCTACACGAGCAACAACCACGCCTTCGGCACGATCCGCAACCCCTACGACCCGACGTGCATACCAGGAGGCAGCAGCGGTGGCACGGCCGCAGCGATCGCCTACCACATGGCACCGCTAGGAATTGCCGAGGACACGGAAGGGTCAATCAGGGTGCCAGCGGCGCTCTGCGGGATCACGGGATTTCGTCCAACCACGGGGCGGTACCCAACACATGGGTGCGTACCGATTTCACCGCTCTTCGATCAGGTCGGGCCACACGCGCGATCGGTCGCGGATCTGCTGCTGTTCGACAGCGCGCTTAAGGGCGGTGACGCGACTGCATCCACGAGATCTCTAAAGGGCGTGCGCGTCGGAGTCAATCGCTCCTACTGGTTCTCCGGGCTCGACGCCGAGACCGAGCGGGTGACGAACGCTGCCCTCGCAAGGCTCAAAGCCGCCGGAGTCGAGCTCGTCGAAAGTGAGCTCCCGGAGCTGCGGCGCCTGATCGGACTCACCACGGATCCGGTGCAGAACCATGACGTTAAGCCGTCATTGACGCGTTATCTGGCGGAGTTTCACAGCGGGGTGAGCTTCGAGCAGCTCCTCGCCCAGTCAAGCCCCGACGTGCGCAAGATGATCGAGCCAGCCGTGACACCCAGCGGCCACGATTTCGTGCCCGACGCGCAGTACGACGAGATTGTGAAGGTTCACCTGCCGGCGCTGCGCACGATGTATCGCGACTACTTCGTGCGCAACGGGGTTGCCGCGATCGTGTTCCCGACGACCATCCTGCCCGCTCCGAAGTTGGGCGAGGAAGACATGGAGGTGGAGGTGCGGGGACAGCGGATGCCGCTCGACGTAGCAATGGCCCGCAATATCGCCCCTGGCAGCACCGCCGGTCTGCCCGGCCTTGTGCTGCCAGCCGGACTGACAAGGGGTGGGCTGCCGGTGGCGCTCGAATTCGATGGCCCGTCCGGCGCCGACCGCAAAATGCTCGAACTCGGGCTGGCCATCGAGGCTGCACTGGGGAACTTGCCGCCGCCGCCGGGCGCACTCACCCCGACAGCAGCGTAAGGCGGTGCGGCTATCTGAATCGAACAGGCGACCAACGATTTACAAAACCGCTGCTCCCAGATCCTTCGACGCCCGGGCGATCCTTTCCGGGTGGAAGGATGCCCCGTTCATAGGTAGCAGCACCGATTGATACGCGGGGCATCACGTGGTCTTCTCCAGCTAGCGGGCTGGAAAGACCGAAACACAAGGAGTTGCAGGAATGGCAGGACGCGAGGAGCGCGACACCCTTGGCGGCGTTGATGCGGATGAGGTTGCCATTTGCGTGCGCCAGCTCAACCACGCGATCGGAGAACTGGCTAGGTGCTATGGGGCGGCTTCAGTTGTGGTAGCGCTGACGGAAGTGATGGGCTGCGCATCTTGCGCAACCGGTAGTGTCGAGCGCGGCGCGAGCATTCGAGCGCTGATCGACCGCATGGGCGTCTCCCGATAGATGCACCGTGCAACCGGGCGCCTGCTGCGCCGAATCCTTGGGGATCGTTCATGTCATCTGCAGCAAGCCTCGTGCTGACGTTCTTGGCGGTGGCACTCGCAGCGTCGGCGCCGAGAGTCACTGCCGCAGAAGGCGCCGCGCCGGTTGAGTCGTATGCCTCGATCCCGGGCGGCGGATTTCGCTCCGTTCTACCCGAAGGCGCTGCCGGCGCGGCGTCGCACGTCGAGCCTTTTGCCTTACAGCGCACACCGGTTACCAACGCCGAGTACCTGGACTTTGTACGCGCCCATCCCGAGTGGCAGCGCGGTCAGGTGCCCGCAACGCTGGCTGACGGCCGCTACCTGCAGCACTGGTCTCGGCCGCTCGAGCTCGGTCCCCAGGCCAAGGCTGATCAGCCCGTGACGCACGTGAGCTGGTCGGCCGCGCGCGCGTATTGCGAGTCGCGCCAGGCCCGTCTGCCCGCGTGGGTAGAGTGGGAGTTCGCGGCCGCCGCCGATGAGCATGTCGCGGATGCGCGGCACGATCCGGCGTGGCGGCAGACGATACTCGCCACTCTCAGCCGCACGCCGGGATCACCGCTCCCGGCCGTGGGACTCAAGCCACCCAATCTCTACGGGATACGCGACCTGCACGGTGTCGTGTGGGAGTGGGTGGAAGACTTCGACACGCTGTTCATGCCGCGAGGGCATTCCGACCACGAGCACGCGGGCATGGTCATGAGTCCCGGCGACACGGCCATGTCGTGCGGCGCGGCGGCCCTGTCGGTTTCCGACCCGGAGAATTATCCGATGATTCTGCGGCTCGCCGTGTTGTCTTCCCTGAATCGGAACTCGACCACCTCGGACCTCGGCTTCCGCTGTGCGCGCTCGGCCAGCTCTCCTGCAGCACCTCGCGCAGCATCCGGGCGTGATTAGGCTGCGCCGACCGGAATTCGATCGACCGGGGTGCTTCCGGCACCGGGATGATCACGCCGCCGCGGTGACCTCTGAGCCGCTATGGAAGGACACGCAGGATGCGCCGCCTCCGGAGCAGCAGGCGCTGATAGCCGACTCGGTCGGCCTGGCACTGCTCCTGGCGCCCGGGCCGGGAGCTCTTCTCGATCATGGCCATTACGGTGCACCGCGGGCGGATCGTGGAAATCCACGTGCGGGTGACCCGGAACGCCTAGGCCGGCTCAACCTCACGTGCCTCGGGCCTTATGCATGACCGCCCGGGTCGTGCTGCGTACAATTCGCGTCCTGGCCGCCGTAGCTCAGTGGCAGAGCAGCCGCCTTGTAAGCGGCAGGTCGTCTGTTCGATCCAGACCGGCGGCACCAAGTCACCTCGTGGACCTCGGGCGCTCGGTATCCGAAACAGCTGACCCGACGCAGGCCTCACGGCAGCTTTGACGCCCCGGCCACGCGCGTCGCCGGCGGCTTCGTCGCTGAGGCTAGCGGGGTTCGCGAGGCAGGGGCGGGAGCCGAGCCCGGCGGCGTCGATGCGGACTGGGCAGACACCGGACAGGGCTGGACAGCGATCCGCGACCTGACCCCTTCTGCAAAGAGATCCTGGATCGGGATGGTCGTCATACCGGGGAGCGGCGCCAGGTCCACCCAGTAGAGGGTCCCGGGGATCTTGCGCTCGGCCACCTCTGCCTTGAGCCCCGTCTGCTGCACGGCCTGCGCCCGCCGCTCGGCGCGCGCCTTGTCGCCATAGAGTCCGAGCGACAGGCGGCGACCGGCGTCGGGGGTCTCCGGCATCACCACCGCGTCGTTGATGCCGTCGTGCTCGAGCGTCACCAGCGCACGGTCGGTCTCGCTCTGATTCTTGAAACCGCCGACGAACACCCAGTAACCGTCGGAGGTCTGGCCCTCTTGCGCGCGCTGGCGCGGATCGAAGCCCTTCGCCTTCAGGAGCGCCGCCGCCTGCGCGCTGTTCACGAGATCGCCGAATGGTCCGACCGAGAAGCAGGCGGCGGTCTGATTGAGCGCGGTCTTTTCCGCACCGCCGGCCGGTGCTCGCGCTTCCGGCGGCAGCTCCTCGACCAGCTTCAGGTGCGGGAGTTTTCCGATCGCCTCGTTGACCGGTGGGGGCTTGGGCGTGTCGACCCAGTTTGCCCAGGCGAAATACCCGAGGTTGACCAGAAGCAGCGCGAGGAACGCATTGCGCACGGGCGGATTCTAGATCAACGACGAAGCTGTGGTGTCTGCGAGAGCACCGCGAGGCCCCGCAGCACGAGGTCGGGCATTCCCACCGAGGAGCTCCGCACCAGCGGACGGATCGCAGATGCCTGTCCTCCCGTCATCACGACGAGCGGCTTACGCCGCAGGAACACCTCGCCCTCCTCCACTGCACGATCGACGAGAGCCGCCGCCGCGTAGCGTGCCCCCTGGACCACACCCGCGCGCGTGGAGCGCCCGAAGAGCCCTGCTCCGCCGAGCCCCCCGCCCTGCGAGCGGCGGCGGATGCCGTGAGTATTGCTGAACAGCGTGTCGACCATGAGGCCCGGTGCTGGAATGATCACCCCGCCGCGGTGGCGCCCCCTGGCATCGATGAGGTCGAGGGTCATCGCGGTGCCGACTCCGACCACGCAGACCGCGACCCCCCTGAAGAGGTGATGCGCGCCCACGCACGCCACGAACCGGTCCACGCCGAGCCGCCAGGGCTCGAGGTACCCGACCGTGACGCCCGCCGCGCTCCGCGGGACACTCACGAACCGGGTACGCACGCCGGAACGACGGGCTGCCGCGGCGAGAGCCCTGTCCACCCTCGCGCCGGCGACACTCGACACCACCACACGCTCGATCCGCTGCCCCGCGCCAAAGAGCCGGCGTGCGTAATCCGCCGGGCGCCAGACCGAGTGCACCGCCGCGCGCCCCTTGCCGAGCCGCTCGCCGTCGAATCGCGCCCACTTGATGCGCGTGTTGCCGATGTCGACCAGGAGAACTGCCATCAGGCCGCTCTCACGGTGACTTCGCCCGAGATGAAGCGCTGCACGCCCTCGCGCGTCTCGACCATGAGCGCGCCGTGCAGGTCGATGCCGCGCGCGAGGCCCTTGGCGATTCCTTCCGCGGAAGCGACGTTGACCGGCCGGCCGCGCAGCGCATCCGCCTCGCGCCACTCGGCGCTGAAGGGTCGCAGACCCTCGCGCTCGAACTCCAGGAGTCCGCGGATGCAGGCGCTCACCAGACTCGCGGCCAGCGCGTTGCGTGACTTCTCGCTTGCCGCTGCGGTCACGAGGTCCGTGGCGGCCGTGCCGCTCTCCGCAATCTGCTTGAGCAGCGGCGCCCCGAGGGCGACGTTCATCCCGATACCGATGACCACGCACGCCGGTCCCTGGGATTCGGCGCGCAGGTCGATGAGCACCCCGGCGAGCTTCCTGCCGTCCACGAGCACATCATTCGGCCACTTGAGCGAGGCGTGCTTCACGCCCGCCTGTTTCAGCGCCCGCACCATGCAGACCCCGATGACGAGCCCGAGCGCGGGCAGGTCCCCGGGCACCTCCCGGAACGTCCAGCTCAGCGACAGGCAGATCGCCCCGCCCGGAGGGGCGAGCCAGGCGCGTCCGCGCCGCCCCCGGCCCGCGGACTGGAACTCCGCCAGCAGTACTTCGCTCGTGCCATGGGGCGGGTTCGGCCGCTTGAGGAGCGCCGTATTGGTGGAGTCGATCGACCAAAGCGCCCCGATGCCCGCGACGTGATCGCGCACCTCGCGGGCGAGGCGTTCACTGATCTTCTGAGGATCCAGCCGCTCGGCGGCGTGGGCGAGCCGGTACCCGCGGTTGCGAACTGCATGCAGCGTCGCGCCGAGGTCCCGGAGCTGCGCGCACGCCTTCCAGACGGCGCTGCGGCTCACCCCGAGTGCCTGGGCAAGGTCTTCGCCCGAGTGGAAGCGCCCGTCCGCGAGCTCCCCGAACACCTGCGCCACGAGCGGCTCGCTCACGCGCGCAGCCCGCATCGCCCTTGCCGGTCGCGCACCGCCCATCAGGGTGCTCGCTTGCGCAGGCCCAGAAGCCAGAGCTTTTTCGCCCGGCTCTCGGTGCCTGCGCGCATGCGCGCGATGTTCGCGCGGTGCGTGACGGTGACGAGCAGCGCTGCGAGGACCCCGAACGTCGCGAGCGGCGCGTGCGGACTCATGTGACTGACGGCCAGTGTCACCGCCAGTCCCCAGGCCGACAGGATCGAAGCCAGCCCGACGTACCCGGTGATGATCACCACCGCGAGCCACACCAGGAGCAGATGCAGGAACTGCAAGCCGCTGATGCCAAGCACCGCACCGACCAGCGTCGCAAATCCCTTGCCTCCCCGGAACCCGTACCACACGGGGTAGACGTGCCCCAGCATCACGGCGATGCCGCACGCCGTGACGTCCCAGACCTGCCACTCGGGCACTGCGGCGATCCCCGGGATCGCCCACGGCGCAATCAGCGCGGTGGCCACCCAGCCCTTGGCGACGTCGATCAGCAGCACCACGACTGCCACCTTCTTGCCGAGCGCGCGCATGGCATTGGTCGCGCCCGCATTGCCGCTGCCGACGGTGCGGATATCCACCCCGCCCGCCAGCGGGCGCAGCAGCAGGCTCCCGATGACCGAGCCCAGGAGGTACGACAGCACCGCCTTGACGAGGAATTGAGTCATGGCGTGCGCAGCACCTCCGCCAGCATGCAGCGCACGCTCCCGCCGCCCAGGCGCTCGATGGTCGGCAGCGGCACGGCCAGCACCGAATCCGTGCAGCCGGAGAGCTGCCTGAACACCTCGGGCCTGAGGGCCCGCCGGGCGGTCTCGGACATGACCAGCACGCGCGAGTCCCCGAGGGCTTCATCCCAGGTACCGAGCTCGAGCATGTTGCCCGCGAACTGCTCGATCTCGGTGTGCCCGATCTCGATGATCTCGCGACCGCTCGCCCTGAGCGGCTCGAGCACACGGCCCCGGTCGGAGGGCACGATCGCCTCGCTCCCGATGACCGCCATGCGCTCGCCGAAGCACATGAGCACATTGGTGTGGTAGACCGGGATGCCGCCGCGGTTCACGGCCTCGAACATCACCGGCTCGTAGCCGAGCTCCTCCGCCCACTCCTTCACGAGCTGCGGGTGCGTGCGGGTGGAGGCGCAGGCATAGGCGACGCGGGCCACGCGATCGAGCACCAGGCTGCCAGTGCCTTCAAGGTATTTCCCCTCGTCCTCGTAGTGCGTGAGATCGAGGAGGTGCGAGACCCTGAACCCCAGCGCTTCAACCGCCTGGTCGACCACTTCCTGGCGGCGCTCGTGCCGCCGGCTCGCGGCCTCCATGGGATAGAGCACCAGCGTCCCGTCCTCGTGGAAGCTCACCCAGTTATTCGGGAATACGGCGTCGGGCTTGACGGGTTCCGGGGTGTCCTCGGCAACGCAGACGCTCACCCCCTCGCTCACGAGCGCCCGCACCAGTGCATCGAACTCCGCGCGGGCTACGTTGGTGGCGTGCGCCGCTGCGGGGCCGCCCGGCTTCTGGAAGGTGTTCGAGGCGGCGGTCTCGGGGTTGAAGCCGAAGGAGGCCGGTCGGACCATGAGGACGGCGTCCGCGCACTGCTGAGGGGGCCTGGCTTCGGGCTGTTTCGGCATGACGCATTGTCGCACGCGCCGCCTGAGCTCAGGCTCGGGGACGGGACTTGCGGTGATCCGGCGACGGCGGGATCAGGCCGCGGGCAGCACGCTGTCGGTGCCGCCTGTGGCCTCGAGGCGGTCCAGGACCGGGAGGCGCTGGGTGAGATCCAGCGGCACGCCGTTGAGATAGCGCTGGCAGTCCGCCGCCGGCGCCGGCCGGGCAAACAGGAACCCCTGCGCGTAGCTGCAGCCGAGCTGGCGCAGCTTCTCGAGCTGCTGCCAGCCCTCGATGCCTTCGGCGACCACCTGGATGTGCAGGTGGCGCGCCATGGCGATGATGGCGCTCACGATCGCCAAGTCCGACATGTCGGTCACGAGGTCGCGCACGAAGCTGCGGTCGATCTTGAGCGTGTCCACGCGCCAGCGCTTGAGGTACGAGAGGCTCGAGTAGCCGGTGCCGAAGTCGTCGATGGCGATGTGCACGCCGAGCTCGCGCAGCTTCGCCACCGCATCCTGGGCGGCCTCGCGGGCGCGCGCCTCGCGCCGCTCGAACACTGCGCTCTCGGTGAGCTCGATCTGCAGCAGGCTCGGCTCCATGCCGTGCTGTTTCGTGAGCCGCGAGATGCTCTCGGCGAGATTGGAGCGCTGCAGCTGCACGGCGGAGACGTTGATCGCCACCGGCACCAGGGTCCCTTCCGACTGGCGCCACCGCACCATGTCCTCGATCGCCCGCTGCAGCACGAAGTCCCCGATGGGGACGATGAGGCCGGCCTCCTCGGCGACGCTCACGAAGCGCTCGGGGCGCACGTAGCCGTGGTTCGGGTGCTTCCAGCGCAGCAGCGCCTCCAGCGCCACCACCTTCTGCGACTCGATGTCGACGATCGGCTGGTAGTGCACGTCCAGCTGGCGGCTCTCGAGCGCGGTGCGCAGGCTCGACTCGATGGCGATGCGCTCCTTGAGTCTCTTGTCCATGCTCTGACTGAAGAGCTGGAAGTTGTTGCGGCCGCGATCCTTGGCCTGGTACATGGCGGTGTCCGAGTGCCGCAGCAGCTCGCCCATGTCGACGCCGTCGTGCGGGTAGAGCGCCACCCCGATGCTGACCGTGGTCACGAGCGTGCGCCCGTCGACCACCATGGGGGCGCCGAGCGCGTGGTTGATGCGCACGGCGGCATCCTTCACCTGATCGGTGCTCTTGATGCCGCGCATGACCACGACGAACTCGTCCCCGCCCATGCGCACCACCAGGTCCTCGGCGCGCATGGTCTGGCGGATGCGCTGCGCCACGGTCTTCAGGAGCTTGTCCCCGGTGTCGTGGCCGCGGGAGTCGTTGACGTGCTTGAACCGGTCGAGGTCCAGGAACAGCACGGCGAGCGCGCTGCCGTGGCGCTGCGCCTCCTCGATGGCATCGGGCAGGTGACCGGCGAGGTAGAGCCGGTTCGGGAGCCCGGTGAGGTGATCGTGGTTCGCGAGGTGATCGAGCGCCTGGTGCTTCTCCAGGAGCTGGTTCTCGGCCGTGCGGCGCTCGCTGATGTCATGCACCGTCACCGCGAGCACCTGCCGCTCGCCCAGCAGCAGGCTGTAACAGCTCGCCTCGACCGTAAGCATCGAGCCGTCCTTGCCCTTCTGGGTCATCGCGAGGGGAGCCCGGCTGGTCGCCTGCCGGAGCCGCCCGATGAGATCGACGGACTTCAACCCCTCCGCGCTGAAAAGCTCGGTGAAGGGCATCCTGCGCAGCTCCTCGATCGAGTAGCCGAGGCTGTGCAGCGCCGCGGGGTTGGCGGCGACCAGGCTGCCCGAGACCGGATCGAGCACGAGCGCGGCCGTCGGCCACTGCTCGAAGACCGCTTTGTCTACCCAGGCCTCCTCGCGCGGACGCCGGCGCAGCAACAGCCAACAGGCGATTGCCGCGCAGAGCGTCCCGGCGAGCGCACCGACCGCAAATGCCAACTGGTTCACACTTTGCCCCGACAAGCTCACTGAAAGTGTGGCGGAAGGGGTGCCGGGGGTGTCGTGCGCTGCGCACAGTTTGGGGGGCCGGGAGCGGACCTCCGTCAGGTCCGCAGCAGGAACTCAACGCCTCCGAGGCGCCCTGCGCACGCGCTCGCGTCTGTGGCAGATTGGTGACGTGTTGGTCAGCCTCAGGAGGCCGCCGCGGCCGGCTCGAAGCTGACGCGGCAGGAGCTGCCGCGCCGCACCTCGGAGCCCGCGCCCGCCACGATGACGGCGTTCTCACCGAAGGTAATGCCCAGCAGTTCTTTGTCGAAGCGGAACGGGCGCAGCACCGGCAGCGGGTCGGTGGAGGGCTGCCCGGTGCGCTGATCGACGGAGGGGATCGAGCAGCGCGTGCAGGGCTTCACCAGGCGCAGCGTCACCCGGCCAATGACGAGGGTGTCGATGTGGTCCTCGCACCAGGCCGGCAGGCCATCGAGCACGATGTTCGGGCGGAAGCGGTCCATGGGAATGGGCTTCGGCATGCGGTCGTTGAGCTGATCGAGCGAGGACTGGTTGCAAACCAGGATCGGGTAGCCGTCCGCGAACCCCATGGGCGCCGGCTCCGCACCCGCAAATTTCGGGTTCGCGCGGCGCTCGGTGTACTCCGGCACCCGCACCAGTCGCACGCTCTCGCGCAGCGCCCGTGTCACCCATTCTGCGGCCTCGGCACCCTGGTCGACGCCGACGCAGCCGTCGCGGTGCACGCGCACCGCGAGCCGCTCGCCCTCACGGCTGTATGGCACGGTGAGCGCGGGGAGCCCGGGCGCCCTGAGCGTGAGCGCCTCGGGGCCCAGCTCCGGAGCGATCTGCGTCAGCTGCGGGTGAGTGCGCTGGGAGAGGAACGCGCCCTTCTCGTTGATGATCATCCACTGGCGATCCCACTCGAAGCCGGTGGAGACGATGCGCGCGGTATCGAGAGTCAGGCCGCGCGCGGACTTCACGGGGTAAATGCAAAGATTGGTAACCGTCGCGAAGCTCACGGGATCCTGCAGTGCGCCGCAGGCGCATGAACGTTTGCCGCGTGCGCGAGTTGACAGTCTGCCATATGCTTCCGCGCTCGGTACGAGCCTTGAAGGAAGACGACATGGCATCGAAGAGCCCGGAACAGAACCATGGAAAATCGGGCCTGGCGCGCACCGCTCTCACGGCCATGGTGAGCGCGAGCGTGATATTCGGCGGCCCGCACGCCGAAGGCCGCACCCAGAAGCCCGCGCTCCACGGCCGCCACTGGATGGCGGTCACCGGCAAGCCGCTCGCCGCCACCGCGGGCGCGAAGATCTTCGAGCAGGGCGGCAATGCGATCGACGCCGCGTGCGCCATGATCGCGGCTACCTCGACCATGTGGGACACGCTCTCCTGGGGCGGCGAGACCCAGGCGCTCATCTACAACCCGAACACCGGCAAGGTGGTCGCCATCAATGGCTTAGGGGTCGCGCCCACCGGCGCGACGCCCGAGTACTTCCACAAGCTCGGCATGAAGTACCCGCCGGAGTTCGGGCCGCTCGCGGCCGTGACCCCGGGTACGCCGGGCGGCCTCATGACCATGCTCGCCGAGTACGGGACCATGAGCCTGAAGCAGGTGCTCGCGCCCGCGATCGAGATGGCGGACGGGTATCCGATGGAAGCGGAGCTCGTGCACACCATCGAGCACTACAAGGACAAGCTCAGGGAGTGGCCCGACTCCAGGCGCGTGCTGCTGCCGCACTCAGGCGAGCCGCCCGAGCCGGGCGAGATCTTCCACCAGCCGGATCTGGCCGCGACGCTGCGCAAGCTCGTGGAAGCTGAGCAGCAGGCGCTGAAGGAAGGCAAGGACCGCAAGGCCGCGATCTACGCAGCCTACGACCGCTTCTACAGGGGCGACGTCGCGCACGATCTCGTGAAGGCGGTGCGCGACCTCGGGGGACTCTTCACTGTCGAGGACCTCGCCAGCTGGAAGGCGAAGATCGAGGAGCCGGTGCGCACCAGCTACAAGGGCATCGAGGTCTACAAGCTCGATACCTGGGTGCAGGGCCCGGTGATGCTGCAGACGCTGAACATCCTCGAGAACTTCGACCTGAAGTCCATGGGCTACGACAGCGCCCGCTACATCCATACGCTCTACCAGGCGATGAACCTCGCCTATGCCGACCGCGACTTCTACTACGGGGACCCGGCGTTCTCGCCCGCCCCGCCGCTCAAGGGCCTGCTGTCCAAGGAGTATGCCCGCGACCGCGCCAAGCTCGCGAACCGCGACCGCAACGATCCGGACGTGCGCCCGGGCGACCCCTACCCATACCAGGGCGGCACCAATCCCTTCACGGCCATCCTCGACAAGTGGCACAGCCGGATGCCCGCACAGACCCCCATCGCCATGTCCGAGTTCGACCGCACGTTCCGGCTCGGCACCACGAGCGTTGAGGCGGCGGATGAGAAGGGCTGGGCCGTGTCCGTCACCCCGAGCGGCGGCTGGGTGCCGGCGGTGATCGCCGGCCGCACCGGCATCGGGCTCTCGCAGCGCATGCAGAGCTTCGTGCTGGATGCGAACGAGAACCCGTACAACGTGCTCGCGCCCGGGAAGCGCCCGCGCGCGACGCTCACCCCCTCACTGGCGCTCAAGGACGGCAAGCCGTACCTGATCTTCTCGGTGCAGGGCGGTGACACGCAGGATCAGAACCTCCTGCAATTCTTCCTGAACGTGGTCGAGTTCGGGATGACGGTCCAGGAGGCGAGCGAGGCGGCGAACATCACGAGCTACCAGATGCGCGACTCGTTCAACGACCACCAGTCCTTCCCCGGACGACTCACGGTGAACTCCGCGACCCCGCCGTGGGTGCGGCAGGAGCTGACGCGCATGGGCTACCAGCTCGAGTTCGAGGAGAGAAGCTCCGGCCCCATCAACGCGATCTTCGTGGACCGCAAGCACGGCTCGTTCTGGGGCGGCTCGAGCAATCACGGCGAGGACTACGGCATCGGCTGGTAGCCGCCCAAACCGACCAGGGGATCTGTGATCCCCTGCACAGATTGCGGCGCTGCGCGCCAGCCAGGGACGGGCTTTGATTATGCTCAACGGGCCTGCACGGACTGCTTTTCCATTGTCCCGCGCGGCACGGGAATCATGCCGACCATCCGCCTCAAAGCCCTGTTCTCCGGCTCCAAGCCCGCCACACCGCAGAAGCCCGCCGCTGCGGCCACACCGGCAGCCGCTCCGAAGCCGCCCGCCGCCCCGCCGCAGCAGCCGGCGGGACGCGTCGTTCACGATTCGCGCGGTAATGCGGTCTGGAACTGGGTCGCCAAGACCGGGCGCGCTGCGCTCGACAGCACGTCGCTGCTTCTGAAGAAGCTCGAGGTGCCGGGGCTCAAGCTCGAGGACACGAACGACCGGAACCGTGAGCTCTCGATCGAAGAAGAGCGCCCCGGCGGCGGCTACGACCCCTACGGCCGCGCAACTTCCTCGAAGGTCTCCAAGCCCGCGATTCCCGCCAAGCCCTCGAGGCCCCTCAAGAAGTAGTCCGCCAGCGCCGTTCAGAGCGCCGCGGCCGAGGACACGACCGTGAAGTGCTGGACCTCGGGTTCGAACTCGAGCAGGAACTCCCGGTCCTCGGCGTAGTACTTCGCCTTCAGGACATCCTCTCCGGCAAAGGCCCGAATGGCGTCTTCCGATTGCCAGCGGGTGACGGTCAGAAAGTGGCTCACCTCTCCCTCGTCGCGCCTCAGGATCGCCACATCCAGGTTCCCCGCGGTGCCGCGGTAATCGGGTATAGCGCGCATCACGAGGAAAGCAGCGTAGTCATCCGCGCGCTCGCGCGCCGTCCGTCCGTGCCAGATGCGGGTAATCATCACGACCTCCTTGTCGTAAAGCGCACCACGCGGCCCCGCCTGCGTCAAGCCGTGAGCTCCCACGCGCCGATGCGCCCGCGTTACGTGCGGCCACGGTTGTCCACTCGGAACAAGGAGAGGCTCACGTGTCCCGTGCCAGTCAGAGGAGCGCCGCGCTCGCCGCGTGGCTTAGCGCGGCGCGCTGCGGCTCGCGGTCCTCCCGCGATCGCGCTCGCTCCGGGAGGTGAGTCGAGGCTCAGCCGGCCCCGAATATGGTGCGCATCCGCTGCGTCTCGCCGGTGGGTTTGCGGATGGTGACCTCGCGCCACTCGCGGTCGGGATGCTGGGGCATGGCGAGGATCGCCTGGCGGGCCTCGCTCAGGCGGTGCTTGAGAAGCGGACGCAGCGCCGCGAGCGGCCCCAGCCGCTGCCTCTCCTCCTCAGTGGCCGCCAGCTCCACGTCGCAGAAGCCGCGGAAGTATTCCGCGAACCATTCCTCGTAGAGCTGCATCGGCTCATCGAAGGCCGCGTCCTGCATGAGGTGCTCGCCGATGTGAGTGGTGCACACGAAGCTGGACATGGAGCGCACGAAGTTGCTGTGCTCGGCGAGCACGGCATTGCAGTAGTCGCGGTTGCCGTAGAAGAGCGCGAACAGCTGCATGCGCTTGCGGCCGGTGAGCTGCCGCTGGCGCACGTACTCCATCATCGCCTTGCGGTGCACAAGGGTGAACGCCATCGATCGCAGCGCCACCACCTGACGCGGCAGGCGGTGCTCGCACGAAACCTGGCGCATCAGCGCGCTATGCTCCGCGGTCCAACGCTGATACGCGTCGCGCGATTCGAGGATGCGAGCTGCGACCAAGTCGGCCGGCGTTTGAAAGCACGCGGCCATCTGCACGCGCGACTCCGATTCCTCCATGAGCCGGGCGTGCTTATACGCCTGAACTAAAATTTCCATGCCCCCCTTAAGCAGTTCGCCTTTGCTGTAAACGCGCAAATCGGCGATCCCGCGGCTCCAGTCTCCGCGCTCTGCCTCATATGCGCAATCCCCTGAAATACAGTAGTTTCGTACTGCTAAGGTTGTGTTTCGGTCGCGCAGAGAAAATTCAGAACCCGTGATCGATGCTTCTTAGCCACCCATCGTCTTCGGACTCGGTCTCGATCGCGCAGTGCACTGAGCGCGCACGGTGCATCCCCGCGCCATCTGCGCCCTGGCAGTGCGCTAGCGGCCCCGAACGCCCGCGGTCTGATATATCTGTGCACACAGGCGTGCCCATGCGTCCAGGACCCGGAATTCCGGAGGGCAGGCACAGGCCCCGAGCGGCCTTCAAATGGGGGGAAAGGAGTAAAGCAGGAGGCAGCAGCCTGAAGTGCGAAAAATCCGTTGCACTACCCTCCGGGGGCCGCAGCGTGCAGCAGGAGGCTCGGGTCGCCCGAGTACGAAACAAAAGGAAAACCCCTGAGATCTTGCGACCTCAGGGGTTTCGGTTTGAAGCCTGGCGGTGACCTACTCTGGCATGCCTGAAAGGCACACTACCATCGGCGCAGAGCGTTTTCACTTCCGAGTTCGGAATGGGATCGGGTGGTTCCCACTCGCTATGGCCGCCAGGCAAACTGTTTGAGGTTCA
>CAZAXR010000003.1:0-144132 GCA_964489185.1 uncultured Steroidobacteraceae bacterium
GCCGTGGTGCGGGCCCTCCTCCGGCAGGACGGAAAAGCGCGGCAGCTTCGAGAGCGCGACGTTCACGCGGAAGGTGGCCGAGCCGCACTTGTACTTCTTCATCCGCTCGACGAATTCGGATGGAAGATCCTTCTCGTTCATCAACTGCAGATAGAGAAGTTTTGGGTTGACGTTGGCGATGACAGCCCGGGCGGTCAGTTCGTCGCCGTTTTTCAAGACCAGCTTGTTTGGAAGAACTCGTTGGACCGGGGCGTCGCACTGGATCTCGACCCCCAGCCGGCGCGCTTCCGCCGCCATCGCCTGGGTGATCGCGCCCATGCCGCCGATGGCGTGGCCCCAGGCGCCGCGCTTGCCGTTCACCTCGCCGAACACGTGGTGCAGCAGCACGTAAGCCGAGCCCGGTGCGTAGGGGCTGGCGTAGTTGCCGACGATGCCATCGAAGCCGAATACCGCCTTGATGGGAGCGCTCTCGAACCAGTTGTCGAGGTAGTCACCGGCCGACATTGCGAACAGCGCCAGCAGCTCGCGCCGCAGCCGCATGTCGAGGCGCCGCACGCGCCCGCCGACGCGCGCCGCGCGCAGCAGCTCGGGCAGGGCACTGCGCCAGCTGCCGTCGGTGGCGTTGGGAGGGGTGGTGAGAGCCAGGTCGCGCAGCACGTCCGCGATCGCCTCGAGCCGCGCGCCGTATTCGGGCAGGCGCGCCGCGTCGCGCGCCGAGAAACGCGCCAGCTCCTGCTGCGTGCGTCCCTCGCCGGTGAGCAGGTAGCCCCCGTCCTCGGTGGGCAGGAAATTCGCCGCGCGCCGCTCGACCACGCGCAGCCCGTGCGCGGGGAGGTCAAGGTCGCGGATGATCTTGGGGTTAAGAAGCGAGACGGTATAGGCGGCGACCGAGTTGCGGAAGCCGGGATGGAACTCCTCGGTGACCGCCGCTCCGCCGACCACCGTGCGCCGCTCGAGCACCGTCACCTTGAGGCCGGCAGCCGCGAGGTAGGCGGCGCACACCAGTCCGTTGTGCCCGCCGCCGATGATCAGGACATCGCAGCGCCCGGCAGCGCCGCGGCGGGATCGTTCAGCCATGGCTCCAGCCCCGCGCCGGAGCGTGCGGCAGGGTGCTCTCGGGAATCAGCGTGCGCATGCGCCGCGCGAAACTGCGCAGGCATACCTCGCCGTCACTCAGCGGGCCGGAACTGTAGCTGCTCGAGGCCATGCCCGACTGCACCCGCTCGATGAGCGCCTTGTCCTCGAGGCTCACCCGGCGGTTGATGCGCCAGTTGAGGTAGCGCGCGACGCGCATCTCGCGGCGTGTGTCCCGGTGCACGTAGGCGATTTCGCGGATCAGCGTCTCAGTGGGCGAGATCGGCAGGAACTGCATGAAATCGATCTGGTCGGGATAGATGTCGAAGGCGACGTTGGGCCAGAACTTGAAATAGGTCCACAACCGCTGCCGCTCGACCGGCAGGTGCTCGACTTTCGGCAGCAAGTGCTGGTACAGCCGCTCGCACCAGTTCCCGGAGGGCGTGTCGCGCAGCGTGCCCCACATCTTGTCCACCCAGGGCTTGGCCTCGATGCCGTAGCCGCGGCCGAACAGCCGCGTAAGCCCCGGGTGCGCCACGTTGATGTGCAGACCGTCGGAGAAGTTGTCGGCGACGTTTTTCCAGTTCACCGCCCGCGGCCGCAGGCTGACCCGCCCCATGGGCACCAGCTCCTCCATGCGGTAGGGGGTGAGCTCGTGCATGTAGGGAGCGGCCATCTCGCGCACGCTCGGCAGCCCGGGCGCGAAGCGCACGAAGATGAAGCCGAGGAACACCTCATGCTCGAGGGCGGCCAGTCCGTGGCGCGCCGTGTCCAGGCCCTTGAAGCTGTCCTTGTTGGGCACGCCGACCAGGCGGCCGTCGAGCGCGTAGCTCCAGGCGTGGTAGGGGCAGGTGATGCGGCCGCTGCAGTGCCCGTGCGGCCCGTCGAGCAGCCGCGCGGCACGGTGGCGGCAGACGTTGTGGAAGGCGCGCACCGCCCCGTCCTGGCCGCGCACCGCCACCACCGACTCGCCGAAGAAATCGAAGGTATGGAAGTCCCCGGCGTTCGGGATGTCACTGAGGTGGCACACGACCTGCCAGCTGTTGCGGAAGATCGCCTGCCGCTCGCGCTCGAAGAACTCCGGGTCGCGGTAAATCCACGCCGGCAGGCTCAGCCCGTCAAGGTCGGCGGGTGCGGCGGCATCGACGCGATGCAGGGAACTGACTTTCATGGCAGGGCGGTCCGGAAGGCGGCGTTATTGAACGATCGTACAACAACCGCCGAGGGGGCCGCAACAGCGACGCTCAGGGTCGGCGCGCTATGGTAAAAAACGCCCCAGCGTCCAACCCTTGGGGCGCCGGCTCCGGAGAGCGCACATGATGGATATTGCCCGCCTGGTTCAGTCCTCGGTGGCGCCGGTATTCCTGCTGTCCGGCGTGGCCGCCACGCTCGGGGTGCTGACCAACCGCCTGTCGCGCATCGTCGACCGCGCCCGCAAGCTCGAGGAGCAGCTCGAGGACCACCCGGGCAAGGCCCAGCAGCTGCACGCCGACCTCGCGGTGCTGGCGCGGCGTGCCCACTACATCAACATCGCCATCTCGCTGTGCGCCATCTCCGCGCTGCTGGTGGCGCTGGTGGTGGTCACCCTGTTCGCCAACGCCTTCCTCGGCTCCGAGCTCGGGGCGGTGATCGCGCTGCTGTTCGTCGCGGCCATGGTGTGCCTGAGCGCGGCGTTCATCTCCTTCTTCGTCGAGGTGCGCTGCGCGGTGGCGGCGCTGCGCATTGGCAAGCCGCGCACCTGAGACCCGGGCGCCGGCCGCGCACGGGCCTGCGCCGCAAAGCAGGCGCCCGGCGGGCGAATCTGCTACCCTGCGCACCCTTTTTTTTGACAGCGCCCCGAGCGTGCATGCGCCGGGCGCGGCGCGCGGCGCCGCTCACCATCGCCCCATGAACCGTCCGATCCGCAACATCGCCATCATCGCGCACGTCGACCACGGCAAGACCACCCTGGTCGACTGCCTGCTGAAGCAGTCGGGCACCTTCGCGGCGCACGAGCGGCTCGGCGAGCGCATCATGGATTCCAACGACATCGAGCGCGAGCGTGGCATCACCATCCTCGCCAAGAACTGCGCCATCGAGTACGGCGGCACGCGCATCAACATCGTCGACACCCCGGGGCACGCGGACTTCGGCGGCGAGGTCGAGCGGGTGCTGTCGATGGTGGACGGGGTGCTGCTGCTGGTGGATGCGGTCGAGGGCCCGATGCCGCAGACGCGCTTCGTCACACGCAAGGCCCTCGCCCAGGGTCTGAAGGCGATCGTGGTGGTGAACAAGATCGACCGCCCGGGCAGCCGCCCGGCGTGGGTGATCGACCAGACCTTCGACCTGTTCGACAAGCTCGGCGCGAGCGATGCGCAGCTGGACTTCCCGGTGATCTACGCTTCCGCCCTGCAGGGCTGGGCGAGCACCGACTACACCGAGCGCCGTCCGGACATGTCGGCGCTGTTTGAGGCCATCCTCAAGCACGTGCCGCCGCCGGCGGCGCAGGCGGACCTGCCGCTGCAGCTGCAGATCTCGACCCTCGACTACAGCTCCTACGTGGGCCGCATCGGCATCGGCCGCATCCGCCGCGGAGTGGTGCGTGCCGGGCAGACGGTGGCGCTGCGCTACGGCAACGAGGAGCGCGGCGCGGCCAGGATCGGACAGGTGCTCAGCTTCACCGGCCTCGAGCGGCTGCCGGTGGAGCAAGCCGGCGCGGGCGATATCGTGGCGGTTACCGGCATCGAGGCGGTCAATATCGGTGTTACGGTCTGTGACCCTGAGCACCCCGAGGGCCTGCCGCCGATCGCGGTCGATGAACCGACGCTGCAGATGAATTTCCAGGTCAACACCTCGCCGCTCGCCGGGCGCGAGGGCAAGTTCGTGACCAGCCGTCAGCTGCGCGAGCGGCTGTATCGCGAGCTGCAGTCGAACGTGGCGCTGCGCGTGGAGGACACCGACGAGCCGGACGTGCTGCGCGTCTCGGGGCGCGGCGAGCTGCACCTGACGATTCTCATCGAGAACATGCGCCGCGAAGGCTACGAGCTGGCGGTGTCGCGCCCGCAGGTGCTGACGAAAATCGTCAACGGCGAGGTGCACGAGCCCTACGAAGCCCTGACGGTGGACATGGAGGAGGCCCATCAGGGCGCGGTGATGGAGGCGCTCGGCGGGCGGCGGGCCGAGCTCAGCGACATGAGCGTCGATGGCAACGGGCGTGTGCGGCTCGAGTACCGCGTACCGGCGCGCGGGCTCATCGGCTTCCAGGGCGAGTTCCTGACCCTGACGCGCGGCACCGGCCTCATGAGTCACATCTTCGACGGCTTTGATGCGGTCAAGGGCGAGATCCCCGACCGGCACAACGGCGTGCTGGTCAGCAACGAGAACGGCGAGGCGGTGGCCTATGCGCTCTTCAACCTGCAGGAGCGCGGGCGGCTGTTCGTCGGCCCGGGCGAGAAGCTCTACGAGGGCATGATCATCGGCATTCACAGCCGCGACAATGATCTGGTGGTGAACCCGATCCGCACCAAGAAGCTCACCAACATCCGCGCCGCCGGCAAGGACGATGCGATCCTGCTGACGCCGCCGATTCAGCTCACGCTCGAGTATGCGGTCGAGTTCATTGCGGACGACGAGCTGGTGGAGGTGACCCCGCTCTCCATCCGCATCCGCAAGCGTTTTCTCAAGGAACAGGAGCGCAAACGCGCCGCACGCGCCGACGCTGCGGCCACCGTCTGAGGCAAGGCGCCGCCGCCGGCGCTACAGCTGCTGCGCCCCGGCAATGCCGATGAAGCGCAAGAACTCGGCGCGGGTGCGGGCGTCGGAGCGGAACACACCGGTCATGCGGCTGGTCACCATCGACACGCCGCGATTGTGCACGCCGCGCGTGGTCATGCACTGGTGCACGGCGTCCACGACCACCCCCACCCCGCGCGGCCTGAGCACCTCGGTGATGCAGTCGGCGATCTGCGCGGTGAGCTTCTCCTGCACCTGGAAGCGCCGTGCGTAGCCATCCACCACCCGCGCCAGCTTACTGATGCCCACGACCTTGTCGGCGGGCAGGTAGCCGATGTGCACCCGCCCGATGATGGGCGCCATGTGATGCTCGCAGTGCGACTCGAAGGAGATGTCGCGCAGCACGACCAGCTCGTCGTAGCCGCCCACTTCCTCAAAAGTGCGCCGCAAATAGGCGGCCGGGTCGATGTCGTAGCCCGAGAACCAGTCGCGGTAGGCGTCCACGACACGCTGCGGGGTGTCGAGCAGCCCTTCGCGCCGCGGGTCCTCCCCTGCCCAGCTCAACAGCGTGCGCACCGCACGCATCGCCGCGGTGCGCGAAACCCTGGATCGTCTGCTCGCCATCGCTCGCCTCGTTATTGCGCCAGGTGCGGGCGTGCGCCCAGTGTAGCGTGGGAGCGGCGCCGACGCGCGCAACCGTGTCAGGCGAACCAGTGCAGCATCGCCGCAGTGAGCAACAGGCTGCTGCTGCCGACCAGTGTTGCCACCGCGAAACCAGCCGCCAGCGGGCGCCAGCCGATGCGCCACATGTCGGTGAAGGACACCGACAGGCCCACAGCCGTCATACCGCAGGTGAGGAACAGATCCGAGGCGTCGTAACCGGTGTTGACCAGGTGCTGCCAGAGCGCGGCGCCGGAGCCGAACAGCGCATCCCCGGCGGTGCGCAGCACGATGAAGGCCACGAACGCGATAACGAACAACGGCACCAGCGACGTACGGCGCGCTGCGGGTGCGGCCGTCCCGGTGGCGTCCTGGTGCGCGCCGTGCGCCTGGTGCCGCTGCACCAGCCATGCCGCGGTCGGGATGAGCACGGCGATCGAGAGATTGCGCAGCAGCTTCGCCACGCTGGCGGCCGCGAGCGCCGCCGGCGCGCCGCTCTGCTGCGAGTAGATGAGGGCGGCGCCGATCACCTGCGAGGTGTCGTGAATGGCGGTGCCGAGAAAGATCCCGGCGTGCACCGGTGAGGCGCCGAAGAAGTGGCCGGCCACCCACGGATAGAGCAGCATCGCGACGCAACCGAACAGCACCACGCAGGTGACGGCGAAGGCGGTCTCGACGTGGCGTGCGCGGATCACCGGCGACATCGCCACCACCGCCGTGCAGCCGCACACCGCGGTACCAATCGCCAGCAGCACGCCCAGACGCCGCGGCACGGCGAGCAGGCGCGCGATGCCCAAGCCGGCTCCGAGCGCCACGGCCAGACAGGTCAGTGCCACCGGCAACGCCGTGAGTGCGATCGCCGTGGCGCCGCCGAGCGTGAGACGCAGTCCGACGAGCGCGATACCGACCCGCAGCAGCCGATGCATCGCCCAGTGCAGTCCGCTACTCGCCCACGCGGGCACACCGAGGGTATTGCGCCACAACATGCCGAGCGCGACCGCGCACATCACCGGGCTGAGCGGAAACTTCGGCAGGCCGGCCAAACCCTGGGCCAGCTGCGCGGCTATGCCGCGCGCGAGTGCGGCGAGAGCGATGGCTACTGCGAGGCCCGGCGCCGCGGCGCGCAGCGCGGCCAGCGCGGGTGTGAACGCCCGCAGCAGGGTGCGCACGGTTACAGCGGCAGCCGCTTGTCGTTCGCGAGCGTAAGGACCGGTGCACGCCGCCGGTTGAGGAGCATCCGGTCATTGAGTTCGGCGATGGCCCGACTGCCGGTGCGCACGAACAGGAACGGCAGCACCCCGTGCACCAGGCAGGCAAGCCCGGCAAACACCATGCGGGTGCCGAAGCACACCGCCTGGCCCATGTGCTCCCCGTAGCTCTCCCCAACAGAGGCCGGGTGCTCGGTGAAGGCGCGAGTGAGGCTCATAACCAATAATGCTATCCATATAGCCGCGGAATAGGGTTGCTAACGGATGGCAAGTTGGGGCGGTCTGCGCAACAATATTGCGTAAGGGATGGCAAATGCAATCCGGGGGTTTCATGGATAAGCTGGACGCCAAAATCCTGGACCTGCTGCAGGAGAACAGCGAGCTGACGGCGGCCGAGATTGCCGACCGGGTGGCGCTGTCGAAGGCACCCTGCTGGCGGCGTATCCAGAA
The DNA here is from genome assembly GCA_964489185.1 of uncultured Steroidobacteraceae bacterium. Taxonomy (GTDB): domain Bacteria; phylum Pseudomonadota; class Gammaproteobacteria; order Steroidobacterales; family Steroidobacteraceae; genus 13-2-20CM-66-19. Next base: position 7,104 of record CAZAXR010000003.1, read on the forward strand.
GCTGCAGGAGCAGGGAGTGATCCGCCGGCGCGTGGCGCTGCTCGATGCGCACGCGCTCAACGTCGGCACGACGGTGTTCGTCACGCTCAAGACCGGCAACCACAGCGAGGCATGGTTTCAGAAGTTCGTGCGCGCGGTACGCGACATCCCCGAGGTGACGGAGATACATCGCATGAGCGGGGACGTCGACTACCTGATCCGCATCGTGGTGCCTGACATCGATGCCTACGATGTGGTGTACAAGCGGCTGATTTCGGCGGTGGAGTTTCAGGATGTGAGCGCGAGCTTCGTGCTGGAAACCATCAAGTACACCACCGCCCTGCCCTTGTGCTACGCCAAGCTCGAGTGATCAGGGCACCACGGCAGCACTGTCGCGGGTGTTGTCGGTGATGATCTGCGCGATGCGCGCCTGGATCTCCGAACGGTCGACGTCGTAGGCGCGCGTGGTGAGCACCGGCTGCGCGCGCGGGGACTGCGCCAGCTGCGGGCCCGCGTCCTCGCGCACCGCCACGGTCACCTTGGTCGAGAGCCCGATGCGCAGCGGGTGGGTCTGCAGCTCGCGCGGCTCAAGGGCGATGCGCACCGGCACGCGCTGCACGACCTTGATCCAGTTGCCGGTGGCGTTCTGCGCGGGCAGCAGCGCGAAGGCGGCTCCGGTCCCGAGCCCCAGGCCTTCGACGTGGCCGTGGTACTCGACGTGCCGGCCGTACAGGTCGCTCACCACCTTGACCGGCTGCCCGATGCGCATGTGGGTCAACTGCACTTCCTTGAAGTTGGCGGCCACCCATAGCCGCTCGAGTGGCACGATCGCCATGAGCGGAGCACCCGGAGCAATGCGCTCGCCGAGCTGTACGCTACGGCGCGCGACGTAGCCGGTGACCGGTGCATGCACGCTGGTGCGCTGCAGGGCGAGCCAGGCGCGCTCTACCTGAGTGGCGGCGGCCTGCACGTCGGGGTGCTCGGCAACGTCGGTGTGACCGACGAGCGCGCGGCTCGCGGCCAGGTTCTTCTCGGCGGCGGTCAGCACCTCGCGCGCCGCATTCAGTGCATCGCGCGCGTGCCCGAGTTCCTCCGCCGACACCGCGCCGGTTGCGGCCAGACCCTTGCGGCGGTTGAAGTCCGCCTGCGCCCGGGCGAGATCGGCGCGGCGCTCTGCGACGACCGCCTCGAGCTCATCGCGGTTGGCGAATACCGTGCGCGTCTGGCGCACGGTGCGCGCCAGCTGCTGCTCGGCGTCCTGGAGCGCGATGCGCGCGTCGGTCGCGTCCAGCCTCACCAGCTCCTGTCCGGCACGCACCAGATCGGTCTCGTCGGCGCCGATCGACACCACCGTACCGCTGACCTGTGGCATGACATTGACCAGGTCGCCGGCGACGTAGGCGTCGTCGGTGCTCTCGTAGTAGCGCGCGTACAGCAGCCACCAGGCGAACAGCGCCAGCGCGACGAGCAACAGCACCACCGCCAGGATGATGAGCCAGCGGCGCCGCTGCCCTTGCAGGCGCCGGGTGGGGGCGGGAGCAGTTTCGACGCTGGCATCCATGTGCACTCCTCGCCGCGGTTGAGGGGGCGTCTTAGCTGGCCGGCGTCGGCGCGGTGTAGCCGCCGCCGAGCGCGCGCACCAGGTCCACGCTGAAGCTGAGGCGGCGTGCCTGCAGCTCGGCGCCGAGGGCCTGGGCGAGGAATACCTGATTCTCGCTCGACAGCACGCTCAGGTAGTTGTCGAGCCCGGCACGGTAGCGGTCGGTCGTCAGATCGTAGGAGCGGCGCGCATCATCGAGCGCCAGCTGCTGCTCGGAGGTCTCGCGCTCCAGCGCACGCCAGTTGGCCACCACGTCGGCCACTTCGCGCACCGCATCCAGCAGCGTCTGGTTGTACTGCGCCACGGAGGCATCCACCTGCGCCTGGCGGCCATAGAGTGCCCCGCGCAGTGCGCCGCGGTTGAACACCGGCAGCGACAGCGCGGCGCCGGCACCGACGATGCGGTCGGAGGCGTCGAACAGCTGCGAGAGCCCCAAGCTCTGGAAGCCTGCGAAGGCGGTGAGATTCACGTTGGGATAGAAGTCCGCCTCCGCGGCCTTCACCTCGTGGGAAGCTGCCTCGACCTGCGCGCGCGCCGAGGCGATGTCCGGGCGCCGTCCCAGCAGCTCCGCCGGCAGCACCGCGGGCAGCGCAATGGCGGCCGGGGCTGCGAGCTGCGGGCGCGTGAGCTCCTGGCCGCGGTCCGGTCCCGCGCCGGTGAGGTCGGCGAGCTGGTTGCGCGCCAGCTCCACGTTGCCTTCGACGAACGCCAGGCCGGCGCGAATCAGCGCCAGCTGTCCTTCCGACTGTTTGACGCGCGCGGTGTTCTCCAGCCCGGCCGTCACGCGCTGCTGTGTCAGGTCGAGAATCCCCTGCTGCTGCTTGAGCTGGTCGCGGGCCACGTCCAAGAACGCGTACTGCAGGTCGAGCTGGATGTAGGCCTGCACGACCGCCACGGCGAGCGCCAGTCGTGCCGCCGCCCGATCGGCTTCCGCCGCCTGCACACCGGAGCGTGCCGCCGCCTGCAGCGCACGGTTCTTGCCCCAGAAATCCAGGTCGTAGCTGAAATCCAGTGCCGCGCGGGTATCAGTGACGTAACTGCCCGCAAGCGGCGGCGGGAACAGGTAGTTCTCGGGGTACCGCTGGCGGGTGGCTTCCGCGTTGAGGGCCGTCGAGGGCAACCGCGCGGCGCGCGCCGCTACGGCGCGCGCCTGGGCCGCGCGCAGGCGCGCCTCAGCCGTGGTGAGGGACGGGCTGCCCTTGAGCGCCTCATCCACCAACTCATCGAGCTGCGGGTCGCCGTAGCCGTGCCACCAGGCATCCTGCGGCCAGGCACCGGCATCGAGCTGCGAGCCCTCCAGGGTGCGGGCGGCGCCGAGTGCCTGCGGAGCAAGCTGCGGCGCCGGCTTCCAGTCGCCGCGCTCGACACAGCCGCCGAGGAATACGGCGAGGCTCGCCGCGCTCAGGAGGGTTCGCGTAGTCATGGGTTACCGCCTTCGGATGTGGCCGGATTCTGCCCGCGCGCCTGCCCGTTATCGATCATCCGTCCGAGGTAGCCCTTCAGCGCCGCGACCTCCTCGGCCGTGAAGCCGGCGAGATGGGCCTCGACCACGCGGGTGGCCAGCGTGCGCAGGCGCGGCAGCTGCGCGCGCCCGGCGGCTGACATGCGCAGAAACACCACGCGCCGGTCCTCGCGGCAGCGCTCGCGGCGCAGCAGCCCCTTGCCCTCGAGCCGGTCGAGGAGGCGCGTCATCGCCCCGGTGTCATGGTGCATGAGGCGACACAGGTCGGCCGCGGTGCGCGCCGCGCCCTCCGAAAGATGCTTCAGCACCGCAAACTGCATGGCGTTCAGCCCGAAGCGCTGCAGCTCGGCATCCAGCGAGGACAGGAGCGAGGCGCGCGCGCGCCCCATCAGATGACCGACGCTCAGCCCCTCCGCGGGCGGCTGCGCCGCGACGTGCGTCTCGGCCTTGACGGCGGCTTTCGGGCTCATGGGGGCGGCTTGCTATCCTGCCGCGGACGGACGGTCCAGATTACTGCCGGAAATATTACTGCCTCGGCAGCTATTTGTCGATCGGGGGTCCAGATGCTGACACTCGCGCCGGGGCGGCGCGTCTCCTCGCGCCAGACATTCTTCCTCAAGCGGGTGTTCCCGGTGCTGTGGTTCGGCCTCATGGCGCTGGCGCTCGCGGGGGCGCTGGCCGGCCTGCGCGGCGGCAGCCGGGTACCGGCCCCGGTATTCATCGCGCCGCTGCTGGCGCTGGTGCTCGGCTACGCCATCCTGCGCAAGCTGGTGTTCGATCTCGCCGATGAGGTGTTCGACGCCGGCGATGCGCTCATCGTGCGCTTCGGGAGCGAGGAGGAGCGCATCGCGCTCGAGGACATCATCAACGTGAGCTGCACGCAGTTCGTCAATCCGCCGCGCCTGACGCTCACGCTGCGCAATCCCGGGCGCTTCGGGCGCGAGGTGAGCTTCTCCCCATTGCGTCCGTTCTTCACCCCGTTTGCGCGCAACCCCTACGCCACCGAGCTCATTGAACGGGTGGATGCGGCGCGGCGGCGGTGAACACGTCTGCGCCGAAGGGCCGCAGGTCCGGCTCCGCCGCGTAGCCGAGCGGCGGCAGCGCGAAGATCAGCTCCACAGTGCGCAGCAGCGAGTAGTGGTTGTAGGGCACCGCCGAGACGGTCCCCGGTTTCACAAACGGTGACAGGGCGACTGCGCCGATGCGCCCGCCTCCCGGGCCATTGAAGCCGGGCCGGAAACTCGCTCCTGGCAGCGGTCGCTCGCCGCAGCAGGCACTCGAGCCTTCGGGGCCGGCGCCATCGGATTCATCGAAAGTGATCACGAGCAGGCCGTCGGCGCGAAACGCCTCGGAACGCTCGATCAGCGGCACCCATTGCCTCAGGAATGTGTCGATGGCGGTGAAACCGCCGCGGCGGCCGTCGGCGCATTGCAGGTCGTGCCCGTCGCTGCACAGGTTGGGGGTGATGAACACGTAGTTGGGCGTGCTGGCCGCCCTCTGCAGGTCCTGTCGCAGCTGCTCGAGGTTGACCACGTGCGCATCACAGCGCGCCCGGTCATCGATGATCGAGTGGAAGTACACGAACGGATCGTGCTTGGCGGCGTATTGATCGCCCGGCGTCGCGGTATTGGTGGCCTCCACCTGCCCCAGCGGCGTGTGTCCGCAGGTGGCGGACTCGCGCGCGGGGTCTTTGCCCATGTCCTCCATGTAACCCTTCCAGCTGAGTCCGGCCGCCTCGAGCTGATCCGGCAGCGTCGGGACGCTCTTCGGGTACACGCAGCCGATGCCCGGCAGCTGGCCGTGCGCATCGAGGCGCGCGGCACTCGGGCGGAACTCGCGGAACGTGGGACAGTCGAGCTGGGTCTCCTGGTTCGCCGCCTGCCCGCTCACCAGCGCGATGTAGTTGGGAAGGCTCGCGTGCGCGATGCCGTAGTACTGGGTGAGGAGCGCACCGCGTGCGCGCAGCGTGCGCGCCAGGTACGGGGCGGGTGAACGCGCACCGAAGGTGATGCTGAAAGTGCGGTTCTCGAGCAGCAGCACGAACACGTGCCGTATCGGTGGCAGCGGCGCGGACGGTGGTGGCGGCGGCGCGGGCGTCGTGGCGGCCGCCGCGGCGGCGGCCAGCACCAGGAATAAGAAGAGGGCAGCAAAGCGCAGCGGCATTCAGGCCTCGGAGCTCGTGGTGGGGATGGAGGCCACCGCGGCCGGCGGCGCGCGCCGCAGCGCCTTCAGGAACAGCAGCGCGCACCCCACGGTGAGCGCCGCCGCAGTCAGGAATGCGGCCCCCGGGAAGTGCAACGGAGCCTGCGGCGCGGAGAAGTAGCGGAACACCTGCGTCATGAGCGGCGGACCGAAAATCGAGCTGAGACTGTAGAGGCAGGCGACCGCGCCCTGCAGTTCGCCCTGGGCGGTGGCGGGAATCTGCTGCGAAGCGAGTGCGTTCATCGAGGGATAGGTGAGCGCGAAAATGAAGGTGGACAGTGCCACCGCATAAATCATCCAGCCCTGGGTAGCGAGCGCGTATCCGGTGTAAGCGAGGACCGCGCCGGCCAAGCCGGCGAGCGCGGCATGCCGCTCGCCTCCGAGCCACGGGATCAGCACCCGCACCAGCATTCCCTGGGCCACGGCCATAATCGCTCCCACAAAGGTAAGCGACAGGCCGACCTCGGTGTCGGTCCAGTGGAACTTGGCGATGGTGTAAAAGGCCCAGGTGCTGGGCAGCACCTGATGCCCGAGCTGCCACAGGAACAGGGCGAGCAGCAGCAGGCTCACCGCCGGGTAGTTGCGCATCTGGCGCAGCGTGCCGAGCGGGTTGGCGCGCGCCCAGTGGAAGGCGCGGCGCGACTCACGCGGCAGCGATTCCGGAAGCACCAGATAACCGAACACGGCGTTAGCGAGCGCGATGGCGCCGGCGGTGAAGAACGGGGCGCGCGGCCCCAGCGATCCGAGCAGCCCGCCGATCCCCGGTCCGATTATGAAGCCGAACCCGAAGGCAGCGCCCATGAGGCCAAAGCTCTGCGCCCGTTTATCAGGCGGGGTGATGTCGGCCACGTACGCGTAGGCGGGCGTGAAGGAGGCGCCGGCGCAGCCGGCGACCATGCGCCCGATGAACAGCCACGAGATCACCGGCGCACAGCCCATGATGAAATAGTCGCAGCCGAGCGCCAGCAGCGCGAACAGGATCACGGGGCGGCGGCCGAAGTGATCGCTCAGGTTTCCCAGCACCGGCGCGCAGAAGAACTGCATCAGCGCGTACACGAACGACAACCAGCCGCCATAGCCGGCCGCGCGGTCCACGGTCACACCGGTGAGCTGCATGATGAGGCGCGGCAATACCGGCAGAATCAGGCCGAAACCGATCGTGTCGACCAGCACGACGATGAAAACGCAGGCCAGGGCGCCTTTGCCTGAGGTGCGTACGCTCATGGAGTCCTCGCGGGGAGCGCGCCATCTTATACGAAGCGCGCCGCAGCGCACGCGCTGCGCGTCAGGCGGCCTTACGGCTGAACAGCAGCACCGCGGCGAACGTGGTGCACAGGGCGATCTCGATGAGCTTCACGAGGTCCTGGGCGAGCGAGGCGAGCGAGGCCCCCTTGAGAAACAGTCCCTGCATCAGGCGCAGCATGTGCGCCAGCGGGTTGATGCCGGTCACCAACTGCAGCCACCCGGGCATGTTCTCCACCGGGGTCGCGAACCCCGACAGCAGGGCGAACGGCAACAGCACCGCGAACGCTCCGAGGAAGGCCTGCTGCTGGGTGTGGACCAGAGAGGAGATGAACAGCCCCACGCCCGCGCACGCCAGCGCGAACGCGAGCACCGCCGCGTAGAACACCAGCAGGTTGCCGCGAAACGGCACCCCGTAGAGCAGCGTCACGATCAGCAGGTACAGCGTCGCCTGCATGACCGCCACCAGCAGCGGTGGCAGGAGCTTCCCCAGCGCAATCTCCACCGGTGTCGCCGGTGACACCAGCGTCTGATCGAAGGTACCGAGCTCGCGCTCGCGCGCCACGGACAGCGCCGTGATCATGAGCGCGACGCCAAGGCTCAGCGTGCCCACCAGGTTCGGCAGCATGTACCAGGTGTAATCGAGGTTGGGATTGAACCAGTTGGCGATCACCACCTCCGCGTCGGGCACGGCGGCCGCCCCCGGCGCCGCGCCGGTGAGGCTCACCCCCTGCGCGGCGACGATGCTGCTCACGTACTGTGCGGTGATCTGCGCCGCGTTGGAGCGGCGGCCGTCGAGCAGCAGCTGGGCGCTGGCCGGGCGCCCGGCGGCGAGATCCGGCGAAAAACCGCTCTGCAGCACCAGCACCCCGACCACCTGCTCGCGGTCGAGCGCGGCGCGCGCCGCCGCGAGATTCGGGTACAGCGGCAGCCGCGTGAAGCTCGGCGAACCGCGCAGGCGCTGCTCGATGTCGCGCGCGTACGGCCCGCGATCGAGATCGACGATGCCGAGGCTGATGTTCTTCACCTCCATGGTGGCGGCGGACGAGAAGATGAACAGCTGGATGATGGGCGGCAGGATCAGCGACATACGGGCGCGCGGATCGCGCAGCATGGTGATCAGCTCTTTGCGGATGATGGCCAGCAGGCGCTGCAGCATGGTCGCGCTCCTCAGTCGACGCGCTTGTGCAGACGCTGCCAGGTAAGCCCGAAGAATGCCGCGCCCACCGCGATCATGAACAGCATGTTAGGCAGCAACACCGCCCAGATGTCGCCCGCCAGGAACACCGTCTGCAGCGACACGTTCATGTAGCGTGCCGGAATCAAGTAAGTGATCGCCTGCAGCCAGCCCGGCATGGAGCGGATGTCGAACAGGAACCCGGACAGCATCATCGCCGGCAGGTAACCGGTCATGAGCCCGAGCTGCGCCGCCGCCATCTGCGACTTCATGGTCACCGAGATCAACAGACCCTGCCCGAGCGCCGGTACCAGGAACACGGCCGACACCAGGCCGAGCGTCAGGAACGAGCCGCGCAGCGGCAGCTGAAACAGCAGCAGCGCGGTGAGCACGCACACCGCCATCGACACCATGGCCAGCAGGAAGTACGGCAGGCTCTTGCCGATCAGAATCTGGCCGCGCGTGAGCGGTGTCGCATACAGCGCCTCGAGAGTGCCGCGCTCGTACTCGCGCGCGATCACCAGCGAGGTCAGCAGCGTGCCGAGCAGCGTCATGATCACCGTCATCGACCCCGGGATCAGGAACCAGCGGCTGATGGCGTTGGCGTTGTACCAGAAGCGCATTTCGACGCTCACCGGCGCGGTGGCGGTGGCTCCCTGCTGGCGCGCGCGCCCGGCGAGAAAGCTGCTCCAGATGGCGTTCACGTAGCCGTGCACGAAGTTGGCAGTGTTGGGCTCGGCGCCGTCCACCAGCACCTGCACCCGCGCGGTGGTGTCCTCGGAGTTGAGCAGGCGCGAGAACTCGGCCGGGATGATCACGACGGCCTTGACGCTCTGATCCTGCAGCAAGCGCTCGCCGGAGCGGCGCTCGGCGGCCGGGACTGCCAGGAACCATTTGGAGCCGGTGAGCGCCGCGGCGAAGTCCGCACCGTCGCGACCCGGGTCCTCGCGCACCACGGCAATCTTCACCACCGTGGTATCGAGCGAGATGCCGTAGCCGAACAGGAACAGAAACGTGAGTGGCAGGATCACCGCGATGATCCAGCTCGAGGGGTCGCGGACCACCTGCTTGGCCTCCTTGATCATGACGGCGGCGAGCTGTTGCCACCAGGAAGTCAGGCGCCCGAGCTTCATGCCGCCTCCCCCTCGATGAGCGCGATGAAGGCGTCCTCGAGCGTGGGCTCGGGGCGTGCCGGGTCCGCCACGCGCGCCTTGAGCTCATCCGGGGTGCCCTCGGCGATCTTGCGGCCGCGCCAGATGAGGCCGATGCGGTCGCAGTATTCGGCCTCCTCCATGAAGTGCGTCGTAACCACTACCGCCACCCCGCGCGCGGTGAGCGCGTTGATGTGGTGCCAGAACTCGCGGCGCATGAGCGGGTCGACGCCGCTGGTCGGCTCGTCGAGGAACAGTACCGCCGGTGCGTGCAGCGTGGCGCAGGCGAGCGCCAGGCGCTGCTTGAACCCCAGGGGCAGCAGCGCCGCGTTGGACCTGAGGTGCGGGCCGAGCTCGAACAGCTCGATCATCGCCTGCACGCGCGCGCGCTTCGCGGCCCGGCCGAGCCCGTAGATATCGGCGAAGTAGTCGAGGTTCTGCGCCACCGACAGGTCCCCGTACAGCGAGAATTTCTGCGCCATATAGCCGAGCCGGGCGCGCGCACGGCTCGCGGCGTGCAGCAGATTCACTCCGGCAACGCTGGCCTCGCCGCTGGTGGGCTTGAGCAGTCCGCACAGCATGCGAAACGTGGTCGACTTGCCGGCACCGTTCGGCCCGAGCAGCCCGTAGATCTCGCCCGCGTGCACCTCGAAGCCCACGTGGTCGGCGGCCACGAAGTCCCCGAAGCGCCGCGTGAGCTGCTGCGCGCGCACCAGGGTATCCGCACCCGCGGCCGCGGGCCGCGCCGCGCTCTCCGGCCAGCCCTTGGCGAGCAGGCTCTCGCCCTTGCGCGCCCCGCCCAGCAGCTCGACGTAGGCGTCCTCGAGTCGCGGCGCCACGCCCTCGTAGGGGCTGGCGGCGAATTGCCCCGCCGCCCCGGGCTTGGCCACCAGGCGCACGCTCGCCCCCTGGATTACCGCATCCAGGACGGCGTCGCGCATCAGCTCGTCGTCCGCGGTCTGGCGCGCCGTGCCGGGAGCGACGCGGCGCCGGAACACCCGCCCGCGCACGCGCTCGCTGAGTGCCCGCGGCGCTCCGTCGTACAGCAGCCGCCCACGATCGAGCAGCCAGATGTGCGCGCAGCGCTCGGCCTCCTCCAGGTACGCCGTGGACCACAGCACCGTCACCCCGCCGGCCACCAGCTCGCTCACCATGCGCCACAGCTCGCGCCGCGAGAGCGGATCGACCCCGACTCCCGGCTCATCGAGCAGCAGCAGGCGCGGCCGCCCGAGCAGGGCGCACGCCAGTCCCAGCTTCTGCTTCATGCCTCCGGAGAGCTGTCCCGCCAGCCGCGCGGTGAAGGGGGCCAGGTCGGTGAATTTCAGCAGTTGTGCGAAGCGCTGCGCGCGGGTATCCGGGTCGAGGGCGCGCAGGTTCGCGTACAGGTTGAGGTTGTCGAGGACCGAGAGGTCCTCGTACAGCCCGAAGCGCTGCGGCATGTAGCCCGTCTCGGCCTGCGTCGTGCCACCCTCGGCGCGCGCGCTACGTCCCAGCACCTCGACGCTGCCGCAGGTGGGCTCCATCAGCCCGGCGAGCAGCCGGATGAGCGTGGTCTTGCCCGCCCCGTCCGGACCGACCAGTCCGAGGATCATCCCGCTCGGCAGTGCCGCGGACACCTCATCCAGAGCGCGCGTGGCGCCGAAGCTCTTTGACAGTCCAACTACCTTCGCCGCCGCCCCGACGGCGGCAGGCGTGGACGGTGCCGGGGTGCTCACCGCGCGGGTCCTGCTTCAGGGTGCCGACGCAGCGGGCGGCACGAGGACCGTGACCGGCATGCCCTGGCGGAACACGTTGTCCGGATCACTCGCAATCACGCGAATACGGTACACGAGGTCATCGCGCACCTGCTCGGTCTGTACGGTCTTGGGTGTGAACTCGGCCTCCGGCGAGATGAACCCGACGGCACCCGGGTACTGCCTGCCGGGCATCGAGTCGATGGTCACCTGCACCGTCATGCCCGGTTTGATGCGCCCGAGGCGCGGCTGGGACACGTAGGCACGGATCCACACCGGATCGTTGAGTGTCAACGTGTAGACGGTCTGCCCGGCCTGCACGATGGCGCCCTTCTCGCGCGCGCGCACCGAGATGATGCCGGCGCTCGGTGCTTGCAGCGTCGTGTCGGCGAGCGCGGTCTGCGCCTTCTCGAGGCGGGCTTTGGCGGCAGCCAGCGTCGCCTTCTGCGCCTCGATGTCCTCGATGCGTGAGCCGCGCAGCTCGAGGGTGAGCTGCTGGCGCGACACAGCCAGCTGCGCCTCGCTCATGTGCAGGCGCGCCTGCGCATCGTCGATCTGCTGATGGGTCGCGAGTCCCGAGGGCAGAAGTGCCTGGAGGCGCGCGAGTGTGACCTGGGCGTTCTCGACGTCCGCAGCGCGTTGCGCCACGGTGGCGCGAGCCTGGCCGATCTCCTCGACGCGGAAGCCGCGCTCGGTCTTGTCGAACTGCGCCTGTGCCTGCTGGACGTCGGCCTTGGCCGAGTCGACGTCCGCCTGGAAGGGTACGGGATCGAGCGTGCCGAGTGTCTCGCCGGCGCTCACCTTGTCGCCTTCCTGAACCTTGAGTTCCGCGATGCGTCCGGTGACCCGGAACGCGAGCTCCACCTGGTGCACGTCCACGTTGCCGAACAGGGAGAAAGCGGCGTACGGGTCCTCGCTGCGATGCGTGCGCCACAGGTACCAGCCGAGCGCGCCTAGCAGCACCAGCGCCGCGGGCGCGCCGAGCAGCACCGGGCGCTTCACGTGGCGCGCTCCGCTGCCATGCTGCGCCCGCGGCGTGCCCACAGCCAGTACACCGGGATGCCGGCCGCGATGATGACGAGGGTCATCAGGGTGGCGCGCGGGTCCGTGTAGAGCGCATTCAGCACCATGAGGAGCGACGCGACCAGAAATATCGCCGGCACGAGGGGGTAGCCCCAGGCGCGGTACGGACGCGGCAGCTCCGGACGCTGTCGGCGCAGCACGAACACCGCCGCCACCGCGAGCGCGTAGAACGGCCAGATCCCGAGAATGAACTTGTCGGCGAGCTGCGCGAAGTCATTAAACAGCACGTACGCGACCCCCAGAGCGGTCGCAAGCCCGAGCGCCACCGATGGGGTCGAGTAGCGCGCCGACACATGTGCGACCGCGCGGAAGAACAGTCCGCGGTCGGCCATGGCAAAGAACACCCGCGAGCCGGCCATCATGGTGGCATTCAGCGAACTGAATGCCGCCAGCACCACCGCCGCCGCGGCCACGCCGCCGCCGCGGCCGCCGAGGAGCGGGATGCGCGCGGCGACGTCGGCGGCTATGAGCTTGGAGCCGGCGATCTCGGCCGGCTGGAGCGCGTACAGGAAGCCCACGTTGACCACGAGGTACACCAGCATGACGCACGCGGCGCCGCTGATGAGCGCGCGCGGCAGGTTGCGCTGGGGGTTCTTGATCTCCCCGGCCATGAACGCCGGATCTGCCCAGCCGTCGTAGGTCCACATCACCGGGATCAGCGCCGTGGCGAGCAGCGACAGCGGCATGACCTGCGGCCACGCCGACTGGAAATGTCTGGCCCCACCGCCGGTGGCTGTGAACGCCAACACTCCGAGGCCAAGGAGCACGGCGTACTTGAGCACCGTGGTGACGCCCAGCACCGCCGCCGCCCGCTGCACCCCCACGTAGTTGATGGCGCCCACCAGCACGATGACGAGCGCGGCCGTCTGGTGCACATGGACTGCCACCAGAGGCCAGAAGTACCCCAGATACTCCGCGAAGATGGTCGATATCGCCCCGAGCGCTGTCGCGCGCAATACGGTCAGCTCGGTCCAGCCAAACAGAAACGCGGGCAGCGGTCCGTAGGCCTCGAGCAGAAACGCAAATATCCCGCCCGAGCGCGGCAAGGCGCCGGCCAGCTCCGCGACGCTGAGTGCGCCGCACAGCGCAATGACTCCACCCACTAGCCAGCACAGCAGAATGGGGCCCGGCAGCTGCAGCTGTCCCGCCACGATCGCCGGCACGCGGAAGATCCCGCTGCCGATGGTGATGCCCACCGACACGACGATGGTCTGCAGCAGCGTCACCGAGCGCGGCATGCGCTCACCCCACTGGTCAGCCATCGGCGACTCTTGCGTCGAGCAGCTCCACCCAGTGACGCACCGGCGTCGCGCTGCCGCTGCGCAGGTGCATGAGGCACCCGATGTTGGCGGTGACAATGATGTCCGGCCGGCCGGCCTCGAGGGCCGCGAGCTTGGATCGCAACAGCTCGGCCGACAGCTCCGGCTGCAGGATCGAGTAGGTGCCGGCGGAACCGCAGCACCGCTGGCCGTCGCTCACCGCGGTGAGCGCAAAGCCCGCGCCGCTCAGGATGTTCTCGACCACTCCGCGCACCTTAAGAGCATGCTGCAGGGTGCAGGGCGAGTGGCATGCGACGCGCCGGGGGGCGGCGGGCGGAGCCCGCTGGCCGTGCATCGCCGCGGCGAGTGCGGCGCTCTCCGGGGCGAGCAGCTGGCTGATGTCCTTCGTGAGCGTGCTGATGCGCGCCGCGCGCGCCGCGTAGCGCGGATCGCCGGCGAGCAGACGCCCGTAGTCGGCCAGCATCGAGGCACAGGCGCTGGCGGTCATGACGATGGCCTCGGCTCCGGCCTCGACGTGCTTCCAGAGCGCATCGACGTTGCGCCGCATCGCCGCCGCGGCCGCGGAGTGGGCCGCGAGGTGATGATCCAGCATGCCGCAGCAGCCGCACGCGCTCTCGCGCACCGCCGAGATCCCCACACGGTCGAGCAGCCGCGCTGCAGCGGGATCTATGCCCGCGGCGAGGACGGGCTGCACGCAGCCCTCGATGAGCACCACGCGCCGCGCATGGCGCGTGGCGGGCCAGGAGGACGCGGCGCTCGGCGGCGGCACGCGCGCGCGCAAGGTGCGCGGCAGCAACGGCCGCACGACGCGGGCGAGAGCGGCGAGCGCGCCGACGCGCCGCGGGTACGGCACGACCTTACGCAACAGCAGGCGGGTGAGGCGGGCGGCCGGGGCGCGCCGCACGCGCTCCTCGGTGAGGCTGCGGCCGATGTCCAGGAGCCTGCCGTACTGCACGCCCGAGGGACAGGCCGACTCGCATGCCCGGCAGGTGAGACAGCGGTCCAGGTGCAGCTGGGTGCGGGCCGTGACCGGCTCGCCCTCGAGCAGCTGCTTCATCAGGTAGATGCGTCCGCGGGGACTGTCGAGCTCGTCGCCGAGCAGCTGGTAAGTCGGGCAGGCGGGCAGGCAGAAGCCGCAATGCACGCAGCTGCGCAGGATGTCGTTCGCCTCGCGCCCCTGCGGCGTGTCCCTGACGAAATCGGCGAGCGCGGTCTGCATAACCTTCCGGTTCCGTCAGCCCGAAGGGGCCGGAGTCGTGAAGGCGCAATTCTATACAAATGCGCAGCGGAATCCGCCGGCAGCCGGCCGGCGGGTGGGCATGAGCGCCGACCTCAGCCGGTGATGGCTTTCAGGCGCTGGGTGCGCGAGACGTCGCCGACCTCGTTCACGCGGCGCAGCAACTCGCGCGCCGCGTCCGCCTGCAGCGGGCGACTCAGCAGGAACCCCTGCGCATCCTGGCACTCCTGCTCCTGCAGGAAGGTCAGCTGCGGGAAGTTTTCCACTCCCTCGGCCGTCACATTGATGCGCAGTGAGCGCGACATGGCGATGATGGCCGCGGCGATCGCGCGATCATCGCTGTGCTCGGTGATGCTGGTGACGAAGGAGCGGTCGATCTTCAGGCGATCCACCGGGAAATGGCGCAGGCGGCCGAAGCTCGAGTATCCGGTGCCAAAGTCATCGATGGCCAGCGAGATGCCGAGCTGCTTGAGCTGGTTGATCGCTTTCTCCGCCCAGACCTCATCCGCCATGACCACCGACTCGGTGATCTCGAGCTCGAGCACCGCCGGGTCGAGCCCGGTCTCCTGCAGAATGGCGCGCACCTCCTCGGGGTATTCGGCGAGCGCGAACTGCCGCCCGGAGACATTAACCGCCATCCTTCTGACGGGCAGGCCGTCGGCGAGCCACGCGCGCGCCTGCTCACAGGCGCTGCGCAGCGCCCACTTGCCGATGGCAAGGATCAGACCGGTCTCTTCGGCCACCGGAATGAACTCGGTGGGACTGACCGCACCGAGCTCGGCGTTGGTCCAGCGCAGCAGTGCCTCGATGCCGGAGATGTCACCGGTGCGCACGTCGAACTGCGGCTGGTACTGGAGCGAGAACTCGTTGCGCTCCAGCGCTCCGCGCAGCTGCTCCTCGATGGTGAAGCGATGCAACGCCGTGGCATTCATCGAGACGTCGAAGTAGGCCCAGGTTCCGGGCGCGCGGCGCTTGGCGAAGTACATCGCCAGATCCGCATTGCGCAGCAGCGTTTCGGCATCAGCACCGTCCTGCGGATAGAGCGCGATGCCGACGCTCGGAGTTACCACCACCGAGTTGGAGGCCAGCTGGATCGGCTCGCGCAACGCGAGGATGAGCCTCTCGGCTACCCCGCCCGCATCGACGCTGCTGCGCAAGTTCGGCAGCAGCACCAGGAACTCGTCACCACCGAGGCGCGCGATATCCCCGGGGCGTGAGCCGCCGGCGGCGTGGTGCGCGTCCGAATCGCTGCCGTAGCGCAGCGAGCTGCGCAGCCGCTCGGCGACCACGCACAGCAGCTCATCGCCCGCCGCGTGGCCGAGAGTGTCGTTGACACGTTTGAAGTTGTCGAGATCGAGGTACAGCACCGCCAGCGTGCGGCCGTTCTCGCGGGCCGCCTGCAGCGCGCCCACCAGGCGGTTGTGGGACTGTTCGCGATTGGGCAGTCCGGTGAGGGTGTCGAAGTACGCGAGCCGCACGATGCGCCGCTCGGCCCGCCACTTGCTCGCGAGCGCGATGGTCATCTGCCGCACTTCATGCGGATGAAAGGGCTTCTGCAGGTAGGAGAGCTTGTCCTCCGGTGGCACGTAGCCGCCGATGTCGGAGGGGTCTGCGTCCGAATAGGCCGTGCAGATCACGATCTCGACCGCCGGGTCCAGCTCGCGAATCTGCGTCGCCGCCCATACCCCATCCTTGCCGGGGGGCATGCGCATGTCGAGAAACACCACGGCGAAGGGTTGATTGCGCGCCAGGCTCTCCTTCACCGCCGCGACCCCCGCCTGCGCCTGGTCGCAGAATACCGGCTCGAAGCTGGTGGCGCGCGCGGCGGCGCGGGCGCGCAGCGCCTCCATGGGGTTCTTGCGGAACAGGCGGCTGCGCAGCTCGTGGAAGCCGGTCATCTCGAGACTGGCTTCGCTCTCCTGCAGGATCTGGCGGTAGGAATCGCGGATCTCGGGCTCGTCGTCGACGATGAGCACGCGAATCGGTTTGGGGTTCTGTTCAGCCATGGGCAGACCTCACGCAGCTCCGGCGAGCGCGACAGGCTCGCGAGTGGCAAGCGGCACCACGAGATGCAGCGCGGTGCCACGCCCCGGGCCGTCGCTGGCGGCCCAGATCCGCCCGCCGAGCGCGCCGATGGCGTTGGCGCACCAGTGCAGACCGATGCCGTGGTTGGTTTCTGGCGATTTAGTCGAGAATCCCTTCTCAAACACACGCTCGAGGTTGTCGGCCGGGATGCCGACACCGTCGTCCATACACTGCAGGTGCAGCTGCTGGCCGCCGCCCTCGCGCACGATCTCGGCGCTGAAGCGCAGCACGCCGCGCTCCTTGCCGGCATCGCGCACCGCATCGGCGGCGTTGATTATCAGGTTCTGCAGCACCAGGCGCAGTACGGTGCGGGCGATACGCACCACGCCGAGGCGGCGCAGCGTGTCGTCGGTGTGGATGGCCAGCCGCGCACGGCAGGAATCCGGAACGATCTCGAGCGACTGCGCCACTAGCTCGGTGAGGCGCACCGGCTCGATGACGTGCTCGTTGCGCGCGCAACGCATCTGCTCGGTCAGGGTTCCCTGGATGACGCTCGCCTGGCGGCTGATGAGCGCCAGATCCTCCTGCGCGGACTTCACCACGTGCGCGAGGTCGCGGCACGCGAGGCGCAGGAACTCCTGCAGGTCGGCCCGGCGCTCGGGGTCGGCGTTGCCGTCCTGCTGCAGCTCCTCGGCCGCCTGCGCGGCCTCTTCCGCCGAGGTGTCCCGCAAGCGCTCGGCGAGCGTCGCCAGGCGTACGCCGATCGGCGTCATCGCATTGCCGAGATTGTGCAGCACGCCTTTCGCGAGCTCCGCAAAGCCGGCCTGATAGGACTGGTCGACGAGCTGGGTGCGCGACTCCGCCAGCCGCGCGACCATGTGGTCGAACTCACGCGCCAGCGTCCCGATCTCGTCGGCGCGCTGCAGTTCCAGCCGTGGAGTCAGATCCTTGTCCGCGCCCACCGCCACCACGTGCCGGGTCAGGAGCGCCAGCGGACTCAGGATCGTGCGATTCAGCACAAACAGCAGCAACAGTACAACGATCACGGCGGCAGCGATCAGGCAGGCGGAGGCAAGACTGACCGCCATGCGGCCGCGCATGGTGATCTCGCGCGGCACATCCAGCCGCAGCTGCAGGATCGGACGCCCGTAAACGTCGTCGAAAGACCGGTAGACGCGCGTCAGGCGTTCGGTCTCTTCGAGCCACTCGCGCTGGCCGCCCGCGGGGGCTGCGAGCATCGCGAGGTTCGCCTGGGCTTGTGCGCCGATTCCAGCAACCACTTCATTGGACAACAGCTTGCCCATGAACAACAGGCCGCGCGACGGGCCGTGCCCATAGCCGTCGAGCACCGGCGCTCCGGCGAGCATCAAGATGCCGCGGTTGGTTTGCAGCAGTCCCTTCATGACGCGTTCGCCGCGCAGGTTCTTGCGCCACGGGAAATGCTCCGGCAGCGCCTTGAGCGCGGTGAGGTCCAGCTCCAGGGGGCGGTCGCGGGTCAGGTCGAGATCGCGGGCGACGATGACGCTCCCGTCGGTGGTAACAAACAACAGCACGTTGATGTCGAGCTGCCGCAGTCCGATGTCGGTAATGTTGGAGGCGACGTACTGCGGATCGCGCTCCACCGCGTAACGGTAGGTCTCATCCCAGTTGCCCCATTCGGTGGCCGAGATCGCCACGCGGTCGATGAGCAAACTAAGGGCGTTGTCGACGCGGCGCATGCTCGTGCGCGCATCCGTCCGTTCCAGCTCCGCAAAGCTGGGCATGACGGCGCGCTTCTCCACCAGAATCTCGGCCAGCCCCAGGATCACGAAGATCCCGGCGATCAGCGCTATGAGTTTCGGACGGATTTTCACGGGATTAAGCTAAGTGGAATCCGCGCCTAGTTCGTGTCCGGGCCTCTCAAATTCGGCTGTCACACAAGCCGCCGCTCGGCCCAGAGTGACGGGCGTCACAAACCGTCGGCTCGAACTTGTTCCGCGGGGCCCGAATACAGCACCACCGTTGCCGGAAACAGACAGCTCGGACGCACCCCCGGGGCCAACCTCACGGCCGGCTCAGTGCAGTTGCTTTCTGAGCGTCGCCACGTCCACGACACTCCACTCCTCGACGATGCGCCCGGCGGCAAAGCGAAAGAACGTCATGCCTTCGATGCCGACGCGATCGCCCCGGCCCGGCAGGCCTGCGGCGCTCACGGTGTTGGTGCCGACGGCCTTCCAGTGCACTGCGACCAGGTCCGCGGCGGCCACAGTGCGCTCCACCGTGACCTTCAGATCGGGCATGGCGGTGCGCCACGAGCGTGTCGCGGCGGTGTCCTGGCTGAGGTTGTAGTCTGCGGAGGCACCGTGCGCGACAAAGCCCTCACCGTAGATCTCATCGAGCCGCTCGAAGCGGCCCTGTGCCAGCGTCTCGAGGAATACGCGCTCGGCAACGCGCAGATTGTCGGGGGTGCCAGCCAGCGCCACCGGACACGGTGGCAGCGACAACGACAAGGTCAGAATCACGAGCGCACAGCGCATGAGGTACTCCTCGCTGATGTTGGCTGCGCGCGTGACCCGCCTTCGGCTATCATGCGGCCCACAGCCTCAGGGACAACAAGAATGCACAAGCAAACTCTGGTCGCATTGATCGTTACGGTCGTGTCGGCGTGCGCAGTGTCGCGCGTGGACAATCTCTCGGTACCGCTCGCCTACAAGTCAGACCCCAAGAGCACGGGCCTCCTCGGAGGTCTGGCCTGCACCGCGCTCTCGCAGGTGACCGCCGATGACGCGCGCCACGACAAGACGCTTGGCGTTCGCGTTCACGAGAGCAAGCCGCTCAAGGCTGAAGTCACCACCACCAGCGACGTGGCCGCCTGGGCGCAGGGCGGAGCCCAGAGCTTCCTGACCCAGAATGGCGTCGTGTTCCAGGGAGGTGCTCCGAAACTGCACCTGGCGATCGATTCCCTGCACACCACCGAAAGTATCTGGCATCGCTCCAGCTACTCGGCAGCCCTGGAGCTGACCGCCCAGGTGCAGAGCGCCACGGGCAAGAGCTGCTGGAGCGGCTCGGTGCAGGGCGAGGGGGGCAATTATGGCTACACCGGCAGTGTCGAGAACTACCAGGAAACGCTCAATCGCGCGTTGGACTCGGCGATTCAGCGCACTGCCGCGCAGCAGGGCTTCAAGGACGCACTCTGTCACTGCGGCAACTGAGCTACGGACGCTGCGCGACGGTCGACTGCAGATCAAGCGCCCCGGGATCCACGACGTTCTTGATGGTCTTGCACTGCGGCACCGTCGCGCCCTTGTAGCCCTCCATGGGGAAGTACTTCGCCTGCCAGCTGGCGAAGCCCCAGACGTCCAGGTCGGCCTTGAGATACTTGCCGGCGCGATCGGCGGCCTCGCAGTCGTACTGCGAGCGGGCGAGGTGCTGCTGAATCTCCCTGAGCAGTTCGTTGCGCGCCTTGGCTTCGGAACGACGCACCAGGGTTTCCTTGAGGGTGAGCGCGGTGCCGGGGCGATGGGGTGCGCGCTGCACCTTGTAGTCCGGGTCGGCGTACGGGTCCACTTTGCTGACGGCCGCGACTACCGGAGCCTCGACCACGGCGGGCGCCGCGGCCGTGTGCGCCGGCTCGGTGCGCGGCGGCGCGTGCGCCACCGGCACTGCCGGCGCGGAATCGGTCGTGCTCGCCAGCGCGGCGCTGCGCGCTGCCGCGCGCGCCGTAAAGTAATCGCCGACCGCCCATACGCCCAGCGTGATAACCGCCACGCTGGCGCCGACCGGAGCTGCGTACTTGATGAACGCGCCGATGAGCGCGTGCCCCGACGGCGGAGTCAGGGCCCGAATGCGGGCACCGACCTCGTCGCGCTGCAGCCAACCCAGCAGTCGCCTGACGCCGTAGAGACCACCCTGAGCGGCGATGCAGCCCAGAGCGGCGCCGACAACGATCTGTGTCATTCCCATGACGGATACCTGCGGTGCAGATCCCTACGCCAAGTGGGCATTTTCGCGGTTGGGTCCGCCGCCCAACCGTGAGCGGCATCACGTCCGCGGCGCACATTCCGTGCATGCCGCACGCAATCGGCTGGCTCGCGGCGGAATGCTGCGCCGTACCTAGGTCCAGAGTCCTATGTACGGCACGCCGGCGTCGCTGTAGAACGACGCCCAGGGCTTCACCATGGAGTGACTACCGTGCGCTTCCTCAACTGCCTTCGCTCGTCCGATTCGCGACTGTTCCTCGCGTCACTGATGGCGGCGAGCGTCACCGCGGCGTCTGTGCTACTGAGCCCGACTATCGCCGTCGCCGATGAGCCGATTGTGAACGAGAAATTCGCCGATGCCGGGCCCGCGATCCAGATGATGCGTGATGAGATGGGGCAGGACCGGCGCGCGGTAGTCAAGGCCGCCATGCTGCTCACACCCACCGAGGCCAAGACATTCTGGCCGCTATACGACGAGTACCGCGCTGAGATGCGCAAGGTCGGCGATCGCCGCGTGAAGATGATTTCCGACTATGCGGCCCACCGCGACGCAATGAGCGAGGACGAGGCGCACCGCCTGATGAAGGAAGCGCTCGAGATCGAAGAGCGGATCCCGGAGGTCAAGGAAGACTACATGAAGAAAATGATGAAGGTGCTCTCAGCACGGACCGTCGCGCGCTTTTTTCACATCGATTCGAAGCTGGACGCGATCGTGAACGCAGAGCTGGCGGCGAATATTCCGCTGATTCACTGAGCCAAGACTCACCGGGCGCCGCGCTGCGCGCGCGGCGCCCGGTGCGATCGTCAAGCCAGCCCGGATCAATCTGCGCCCGGCGTCACCCGCAGCACGCCGGGCGTCTCGTTGTCGCGGTAGCGCCGCCACGCCTCAAGGTACGCCGCTTCCAGGTGCTGACAGAAACGCCGTGTGTTGAACAGCGGAGCGCTCTGCGGTAGCCGCTGCAGGCGCATCCTGAGCCCGGCGAGAGCCTGCGGGGTGCGCGCCAGCTCCAGCGCCATGCGCTCGTACTGCTCCACCGAATCGGTCGCGAGCTCAGGTAGCCCGCAGGCTTCGAGGAGGCTGGTCGCGACCCGCGAGGCAAAGGAGCGGCCACGCAGCGTCACGAGCGGCACGCCAACGCCGAGGGCTTCGCTCGCCGTGGTGTGAGCGTTGTACGGGTAGGTGTCGAGAAACAGGTCTGCAAGAGCGAAGCGCGCGTAGTGCTCGGCGCGCGTGGCGGTGCGTGGTGCAAAGATCAGCCGCCCGGGATCGACCTGGCGTGCCGCGAGATGTGCGGCGAGGCGGGCCCGAGCGCTCGGCGACGGACTGCGCAGCCACAGAACGCTGCCAGGAACCTGGGCCAGCAGCCGCGCCCAGACTTCAAACAGCCCGGGCGAGATCTTGTGATGAGCGTTGAAGCAGCAGAACACGAAACCACTCTCGGGTAGCCCTGCCGCCGCGCGGCTCACGGCAGGCCCGGGCACTGGCGCGCCATCGCTTGGCAGGTAGGTATCCGGCAGATAGATGACCTGCTCGCTGTACTCGCTCCGTTCGACCTCCGGGATGACGTGCCGGTCCGCGACGATGTAGTCGATGAAGTCGGTGCCGGAAGTGCCCGGGTAACCCAGAAAGCTGATCTGCACCAGCGCCGGACGGTACGCCAGCGCGCCGGTCCGGCCGCCGGTACTGTGCACGGTGAGATCGACGACGATATCGATGTGCAGCTCGGCCATGCGCGCGGCGATGGCCTCGTCGGTCCACGGTGCCGCATCGATGAAGTGCTCGAAGCTGTGCACAATTCTCTGCCGCAGCGTGCTGCCATCATCGGCGGAGGTAGAAAACGCGAACGTCTCGAACTGCGTACGGTCATGGCACTCGATGACGCCGGCGACGAGCTGTCCGACGGCGTGGTCCCGGAGGTCGGCCGAAAGATACGCGACCCGCAGACGCCCGCCCGCGGGCCGCGGCGGCCGCTGGACCGGCCCGCCGGGGGCTGTGCAGCGCTGCGCGGCATAGATCTGCGCGCACAGCCGCTGCTCGCCCGGCGACTCATTATGAACAATGAAGCTCAGCGGCGTGTCGACGCGCTCGCCACGGCGTACACCCTCCGCCAACTCCTGACGGGAGCGCTCGTAGTCACTCCAGTCACACTCCTGCAGCTGGGCGTGAAAGTACACCCCGGCGAGGTAGTCGCTGCCAGGGGCCTGCTGACGCAGGGTGCGCAGCTCCGGCAGCGCCTCCTGGTAGCGCCCGAGGGTGGTCAGCACTACCGCCCGCCCTTGCCGTGCCGCGACCAGCCGCGGCTGCAGACCTAGCAGCCGCGAAAACGCCTGCAGGGCGGCTTCAGCCCCTCCGACCTGAAGCAAGTGGTAGGCCGCTTGTATAAACACCGGGGTGGCGCCCGCCGGGTCCATGTGCACTGCCTGCGTCAGTGTTTCAATGGCCGCCTGGTGGCTCCCGGCCGCCACCTGCGCCAGTCCTTTGCCCACAATGGCACGCACGAGTCGCGGCTGCAGCGACAACGCCTGCTCGTAGCCTTGCAGTGCCAACGCCGGCACCCCGGCGGCCAGAGCCGCCGTACCCAGAACGAGCTGGCCCTGCACATTACGGGGATTCAGGGCGACCGCCTGCTGAGCCGCTGCCAGTGCCTCGACGGGACGGAGCAGCGCCACCAGGGCGTAGGCCCGTTGAATCCTCAGGCTCTGCGCCTGCGGATGCGCGGCGAGGAGCTCATCGCACGCGCGCAGCGCTTGCTCGGCCTGCCCGAGCGCGAGCAGCGACTGAATCCGCCCGAGATGCGCCGCCTCCGCATTTGACGGTCTGCTCAAGAGGCGCTCGAAATCGGCGAGCGCCTCGTGTGCCCGGCCGGTCGCGAGCCGCAGCTCGGCGAGGCGCAGCAGGTTGTCCTCATCCACCGGAGCGAGGTTGCTCAGAGCGGCCCTCACCTCGAGAGCGGCAGCCAAGCGCCCGGTCGCAGCGCAGATTTCCGCCAGCAGTCGCTGCGCATCGACATCAAAGGGGTCTTCGCCAATCGCCGCCCGGACCAGGGACTCTGCTTCAGCCCCCCGCCCGCTTCGCCAGCGAGCGAGCGCCTCGGCATACAGTCGATTCGACATGGGTATTGCGTTCCCCGACCGACGACACGGCCAGCCTCGCGCGACAGTTTAACCGTGACCCATCGGCGTCTGCTCGACCCGATCGAGCGGGCGGGCGCGATAGTCCTCGCCTGACAGCGGCCCTCCGGCTTCGCGACGCACCTCTCGCAAGCGAGCGCCGAGGTGCTCGCGGTTGTCGAGAGCAAGAACTACCCTGACCCGCGAGAGGCGCGACCCAAGAAGGCACTTCATCTAGAACGCTAGCGACGCCATCAGGCGCACCAGATGCCCGCTGACGCCGCTGTTGTTCGTGGTTACCGGGACCCCGTAGCTCAGTTGCACCTCGGCCTGGTTGCCGAGGGCCACGCTCGCTGTCGCGCCCAGCCCGAATGCCCGCTGCTGGTTGCCATCCTTGATACCGTCCGTCGTGGTCTCGCCGCCCCAACTGAACAAGCCATCTAGCGAAATCCAGAACCGGGAATTCAGATTGCGTGTGATGTGACCTTCGAGCTGGACGATGGGAGCCTGCGTGGTTTCATTGGCGCGGTATGGCTGGTGGTTCGCGCCGTAGAAGGTGACCGACGGCAGCACCTCAAACGTCGTCAGCGTGGGATCGGAAAATGATGAGCCGAGGTAGTAGATGAACGGCAGGCCAAGCTGTCCCGCCCAGCGGTTGGATCCGAGATTCAACAGTTGCGAGCGGTCATACTGACCGGTGGGCGCATATACTCTCGCAAGCAGGCCCAGCGCGCCCCCTGGTTGGTAAGCGTCGTAGTCCCGTTGGGACATTGAAGGCGAGCCAAGGAGGCCGAAGACTGCTCCGAGCTGCAAGTCTCCAATGCCGGAGCTGCGATTGGATGCTGAAACCCCCGGCCGGGTCACTGATCCGTCTACCTCTCCAAAGGGCAAGGTAACGAGCAGTGCCCAAGCACGTCCGGCTAACGAGAAGCCCCGCGAGTAGTCCAGCGTACCGACCCGGACTTCGACCTTGGCCCCGTCGATGACCGAGCCGGGATCGAAGGACTCATTGGCGTGTCCGAATACTCCATAGGCGGAGATGATCTGCGTCCCCTCGGGCGATATCTGGAATGCGCGCGGCCCCTCGCCCTGAGCCAGGGCGGCCTGTGAGTGCCAGACAACGAGAGCTGCGGCGCAGCTGAGCGCTCCTGCGTGGCAGGGAGTGCGATGACATCGCCCTAGCATGCGTTCGACCTAAACCGACCCGCGGACATCGCAGCGCGCTGCGCGAGCGACGGTCAGCGCCGGCGGGTCGTGCCTACTTTGCATTGTTGCTGGTGTACTCGATCTGCTGCTGCCGTTCTTGCAAGGCGTCTCCAATCAGGCGATAGGCACTGTAATACCTGTAGATGTTGACGACCTAAGGCACCGTCTCAGGCCCGATCTTCTCTTCGGCTACGTGCCCGACGATGTGGAAGTTGTGATCGAGTCCGCTCTTTCTCGGCTTCCCTGCGCAGCGGCGCGATACGGTGCGCGCCAACGTCGTACCAGGCGAAGGCAAACAATGCCTTGTCCAGGCTTGTCATTGGCTCGTCCGCGTAATACTGATCATTCAAAAAGCGCACGTACTTGACGCCCGCCTGAATATTGGGGTCCGGTCTTGGTGACGTCGCCGACCAGTTCCTTACCGATCGCGAGCAATACCTGTCAAGACGCCGATGGCTCCAGATGGACTGCGGACAGGGCCCTCCCTGCCCCAGTGCGCCTGCCGCTGATAACGGAGTCCGTAATGCTACCTATTCACCCGGGCTCCAGCCTCTCTGAGACTACCCGGATGCTCGGCCTATTTCGCATCGCCTATAAGTTGCTGGTTAACGATCGTGGCAAGTTCGCAGCGCTCCTGGTCGGCATCAGCTTTGCGGTGCTGCTCATGGTAATGATGACCTCGCTCTTCTCCGGGCTGATGAACCGCGCCTCCGCGACCATCATCAACACCGGCGCGCGCGTGTGGGTGATGGACCGCGCGGTCAATACAGTTAGCAACAATGTCCCGTTGCCGGATTACGTCCTCGACGCCGTGCGCGGGATGAAGGGCGTGAAGTACGCGGTGCCGATCTACATCGGTTCGGGGCTACTGAAGCTTCCCAACGGCGACTACCAGGCCGTGTCGATCATCGGCCTGGACGATACGAGTCTCATCGGTCGGCCTGCCCTGCTCGAGGGACGCATCAACGACATTTATGCCGACGATGCGTTCATTGTGGTGCGTGATGCCGAATACAAAAAGCTCGGCTCACCACATGTTGGCGTACAGTTCGAAATCAACGACCACCGTGCCTTGATTGTCGGCGTCGGACGCGTTGCCTCGGGCGGCCTGTTTGGGATTCCGACGCTGTATACGACTTACAGCCGCGCCACGCAGGACCTGCCCTCCACGCGCTTCACGATGGCTTTTGTGCTCGTCGAGCCGAAGAGCGACGCCCAGGTAGGCGATATTGAGCGTCAAGTCGCCGCACTCGGGTACCTGGCGCTCACCCGCGAAGGCTTCATCACGCGCACCGCGAATTTCTACAAGTACCAGACTGGTGTCGGGACCAACATCCTGCTGATGACCGCCATCAGTTTCCTGATCGGGCTTTCGATCTCCGGACAGACCTTCTACACCTTCATCCTGGAAAACCTGGACAAGTTTGGCGCGCTGAAAGCCATCGGCGCCAAGAGCCAGGAGCTCATCGCGATGATCCTCTTCCAGGCAGGCTTCACCGGGCTGACGGGATACGGACTGGGCGTCGGCGTCTGTACGCTGCTCATAGTGGCCGCCAAGATGCGCCTTCCTGACTACGCTGCTATGGTCACTTTCCAGAACCTCGCGGTCGCCTTCGTCATGGTCTTGATCATCACGGCGGTCGCCAGCTACATCGGCGTGCGGCGCGTCGTCCACATCGAGCCATTCGAGATCTTCCGGGCATAGTTCATGAGTTCCGCGGCACTTCGATGCGAAGGCCTCACGAGGTGGTTCGGCGCAGGGGAGCTGCGCACTATGGCGGTGCGCGATGTGAGTTTCGCGGCACGCTTCGGGGAGATGCTCTACGTAGTAGGTCCTTCCGGCAGCGGTAAGACCACGTTGCTTTCCATGCTTTCCGGGATTCTCCGCCCCAACGCCGGCGTAGTCGAGCTTGATGGTCGCAACATGTGGGCGCTCGACGACAATGAGCTCGCGGACCTCAGGCTGCAGAAGATCGGCTTTGTGTTCCAGGACTACCACCTGTTTCCACGGCTCACCACGGCGGAGAACGTAGCGGTGCCGCTGATTCTGCGGCGCGTACCGTGGGAAAGCGCGATCACGCAAGCCACGGCGTACCTGAAGGTCGTGGGTCTTGAGGGCCAGGCGGCCCTAGCGCCGATGAAGCTCAGCGGAGGCGAACAACAGCGCGTGGCGATTGCACGCGCCGTCGTCGGTCATCCGGACTTTCTGATCTTCGATGAGCCCACGGCCTCGCTCGACGGAGATACGGGACGGCGCATCATCGAGTTCGTCCGCCGGGAGGTGCTCAACGAGCGGCGCTGCATTCTCATCGTGACGCACGACGCCCGCATATTCGAGTTCGCGGATCGCATCATGCACATGGAGGATGGCCGTGTGACGCGGATCGAAGACGTGCGCACACCATGAATAATCGCTGGTTATTCATCCTCGCCGGCGCCGGCGTGCTCGTCGGCCTGATCAGCGCAGTCTATTATTCGATCCAGCCGAAGGCGCAGCCGCCGATTTATAATCCGGCGCCCAATCCGTTCGCGAACGGCATCTATGCCAACGGCATCGTGCAGAGCGATCAGGACAACGGCGTCAACATCCCGATCTACGCCGAGGTGGCAGCAACAGTCCGGGAGATTGCGGTCACGGAAGGGCAGGCTGTGCACAAAGGCGACGTGCTGCTCACGCTCGATGGCAGCGTGCAACGCGCGACCGCAGAGCAGCTGCAAGCACAGGCGGAAGCCGCACGGGCTGCCCTCGCGGAACTGCGGGCGCAGCCACGCCCAGAGTCACTCGCCGTCTATAACGCCCAGGTCGATGCGGCCGCCGCGGCACTGAAACTGAGCCAGGATTCGTACGCGAAGCTTCTCGGCGCGAGCGAGCTCGGTCCGGACCTCGTGAGCAAAGACCAGCTCGACACCGCCAGCAATGCGGTGCGGGTGGCGGAGGCGAACCTCGCCGTGAGCCGGCGGCAGTACGAGCTTGCCAAAGCCGGCGCGTGGAAATACGACATCGACAGCCAGACGCACCAGGTGGCGGCGCTCGATAAGGCCTACCGGGCCGCAGAAGAGCAGCTCGACAAGTACGTCCTGCGTGCGCCAGTCGACGGCCGGATCCTTTCGATACAGACCGCGGTCGGCAGCTACGCCTCAGCGCAGGGCACCTATGATGTGATTCTCGGCGGCAATGCGCCGCTCATACTGATGGGTGGAGGCGATGCGGGGTCGCTCTCGGTGCGCTGCTATATCGATGAGATCCTCATTCATCGGCTCGCGCCGGGGCCGCGGACCCAGGCGCGGCTCTTCGTGCGCGGCACCGATATCAACATTCCACTACAGTTTGTGCGGGTGCAGCCGTACGTGTCGCCAAAAATTCAGTTGTCCAATGAGCGTGCTGAGCGTGTCGATCTTCGCGTCCTGCCCGTCATCTTCCGGCTCGTGAAACCTCAGCAGGTGCAGCTATACCCGGGACAACTCGTGGACGTGTACATCGACGCCAGCCACACGCCTTGATGCGCGGGTGGGCAAGGCTGCCGGGTTGCACGCTCTCACGCTACTTTGCGCTCGCCGATGCAAAGAGCCCATTCAGCCCACGCTCCAAGCCGCTGGCTGTTGTTTTGTGTCCTTTCGGACACATAGGTAACACAGTATTCCGGAGCACGAACAGCGTAGCCGGGGCACCGGAGGGTCAGTTACGTGGAAACGAAGCCAAGCTTATGGCAGGCAGGGCACTTAACGAACCTCGGAAGTTCAAGCTCGAACCATGAGCGACCACACTCGCAGCGCATCTTGTACACGTGCTGTACGGTGACCGTACCCCACTTCTCTTCGTGGACTTCTATTCCGCTGGCGGTTGCGTCTCGCGGTGGCGCGCGTCGGTCGAGTGGCGGGAACTTGCCAGGATGAGTGGTCCGTTGATTCACGACCAATTCCGTTTGAGTGTTTCGCACTCGATGGTGGCGGACCGGCGCTGGCAGAGAGAGGCGGCAGATCCGACTACTCGGCGACCGTAGTCCGCCCGACAGCGTGTACTCTGTACGGCGCCGCACATAGGTCGCGCGACCGGCATATGTAGAACGCTAATTGTGACGGCCGTCACAGAGGCTCGCTCGTACGGATTCTTCGGGATCCCGCGGGACCTGGTCCCGGATCGACGCCGGCAGGAGTGCCCGCGCTGCCAGAGGGCGATCTACCGAAGTACGACAATACGACTGCAACCGATCGCCACCGCGCAAGCACCGACGATCGCTCACGAGTTGCGAGCCTAGTGCCCCCGGCGCATCCTCGGGCCAATTAGGGGGCTGAGGGCACGAAATGTCGGCAGAAACGCCCGAATCTCGAGAGGGGCAGGCCCCGACCGGGCCTGTGGCGACCGCCCAGCCCACGTCCGGCGGGACGAATGGCGGCGCACCGCACGCCCCAGGCCACGCGCACGCGCACCACTCGACAATTGAGTTCCGGTTCCTTCAACAACTGAAGCAGCGCAACGTTATCCGTGTCGGGATTCTCTATCTCGTCGTGTGCTGGCTCATCTTGGACCCAGTACACGTCCTCTTTCACATGCTGGAAGTACCTCTCTGGGCCAACCGCCTCGTGGTCATCCTGATGGCGATGGGCTTTCCGGCATTGCTCCTATTTGCGTGGGCATACGAGATTACGCCGGAGGGGTTGAAGCCCACCACTGAAGTCGATCCGCACAGATCGATCCGACGCCAGACCGGGCAGCGCCTCAACCGGGCGATCGTCGTCGGCCTGGTGCTTGCGGTCGCGTATCTGCTCGCGGACAAGTTCTGGCTGTCGAAACAACAACTCGTCACGGAACAGTCGACAGATCGGCTGATAGCCTCGCCTGCATCAGGTGTACCGGCGATCCCGGACAAGTCGATCGCTGTTCTGTCGTTCACCGATATGAGCGAGAAGAACGATCAGGAATATTTCGCGGACGGTATGGCGGAGGAAATGGTCGACATCCTGGCAAAGATTCCACAGCTTAAGGTGATCGGCCGAATTTCTTCATTCTATTTCAAGGGGCAGGCTGAAGACTTGCCCACAATCGGCGAAAAACTGGGAGCTGCCTACATACTGAGGGGCAGCGTCCGCCGGGGCGGCCCGCAAATCCGCGTGACGGCGCAGTTGTTCGAGGCTCGGTCAGGCGCCCAGCTCTGGGCCGAGAGCTACGACCGAGAGTTCGGCGACGTACTGGCGCTGCAAGACCAAATCGCGAGCAATATCGCGCGTGCGTTGCAACTGGCCGTCGTGATGGACGACGCGCAAGAGCTGCGCCGATTGAAGTCCGGAAGCCTACGCACTCTACCTGCGGGGCCGGTCAGCGTACGATCGCGGCGAGGGTGGTCTGCGCGAGGCGCAAGTGAACTTCGAGCAGGTGCTCGCGCTGGAGCCGAAGTTCCCGCGGGCTGCCGAGGCGCTGGCGCTTACCCACCTAGCCCTAATTGGCGACTACATGGTGTCGCCCCGAATCGGATGGCAGAATGCTGTGGACGCCGCCAACGTCGCGCTCCGGCTAAACCCAAAGTCGGCTCTCGCGCACGCGATCCTCGGTCTGAAGCTGGCCATGTACGACTATGACTGGGCCGGCGCCGAACAGGAGCTCGAGCGCGCTCTGGCAGCAGAATCCCGCGATCCCGTCGTACTTTACAACTGCTCGTGGCTGGCGTTCGATGTCGGCCGCGTCGATGAGGCCCTACACTTCCAGGACGCGGCGCTTTCGCTCGATCCGCTCAATCCCGACTCCCTCCAGAACGGAGCCATCATCCATTACTTGCTGGGACATTTCGCTCTCGCCGAACGGGGATTTCGCAAAGGTCTCAAGATTAGCCCAACGTTCGGTGGCAACCACAAGTATCTTGGGCAGATTCTGCTACTGCAGGGGCGGCCACGTGAAGCGCTCCAGGAAATGGAGGCTGAAGGGCGGAGTGACCGCGATATTGGTCTGGCCCTCGTGTATCACGCACTTGGCCAAAGAGTGGCGTCGGACATCGCTCTCGACCGCGCGAAGAACAGCGGTGAGTTAAGCGAAGTCAGCATTGCGACCGTGTACGCCTATCGGGGCGAGATCGACCAGGCATTTGATTGGCTCGGCAAGGCCGTCGCGGCACGCGACGGGGCGCTCGGCCACAAACTCGAGCACGATCCGCTGCTGGCGCCGCTGCGCTCCGACCCGCGCTACTTGAGACTGCTCCGCGACGTGCATCTGAAGGAATAGCCAGTTGGTGTTGTGCCACAACCACGATCTAACAGTACCTCACGACCTCCCAACGACCACCAGGGGGCCGGCGCAATGCCGGGGGACCGCAGTGGCTGCGCCAGACGTCATCTCCGCTTTGCGCTGATCCCGGCCGACGTCGCCCTCCCTCGGGTCAGCTCTTCCGATTCCCGCCTGCGGCGAGATCCCGGACGGCCTGCGGCGGCACGAACACGGCCGGATCCACGTCGTTAAAGGTCACGGTGGCGTAGCGGATCGTCCGAATCACGGACCACTCCTCGCCCGCCTTTGACTTCACTTTGGCCGTCTGCTTCATCGGCACGAGCACGCCATCGATGCGGCGGTAGTCCGAAAAGATCTCGTGCACCAGCCGGGGACCGTCCGGCAACTGCGCCTCAAATTCGTAGCCGGCCAGCAGCCCCGTCGCAACTTCATAGAAGTGATCGTTCGACTTTCCCCAGTTGTTGATGCCGTGCAGATGGTAGCAACGCCGTCCTTCGTAGCTCACGATACCGACTGTCGTCATCGACTTGAACCAGGTCAGCTCATCAAGCGCGTAGTAGAAGTCCGCGTCGCGCTTTGCAGACTCGCGCTCGTCACCGGTGTAGAGCTGCGGGCCGCTTCGCGGATCGAAGCTCCAGGCAATCTCCCCGTCGAACCCGTTCAGCACGTCGCCCTGCGTCTCCGGAAGCGCCACGCTTTCGAGCCTGAGATACGGTGCGCGCGCGTAATAAACGAACGCGAGCTGCTTGCTACTGTGGGTCTCAATCACGCCCCGCATCGTCTCGGATGTATGACGCCGCAGCGCCGCCTCCCCCCCGAGCGCGCGGTCGTAATGCGCCACGATTGCGGCCGGGGTCGGAAGCGGGTCTGCGTGTCCGACCGTTGTCGCAGTTCCGACAAGAAACACGGCCGCCAGCACCGCAATCTGTTGCAAGCCATTCATGATGTCGCGGACACGCCGAGGCACAACATCAGGAGTACCCGTGGAATCCAAACGTAAAGTTTGGCGCGCCCGGAGAGATTCGATCCTGTGCGACAGGCTGATCCGTCAATGACTTAGCTCGCTAGCCAACGGTTCTCGTTGGCCTGAAATGGCCATGGCGAACGGCCTACGCGTACCGCTGGTGTCCAAACTAGGGGAAGGGTAACTGATGATCAAAGGCGTCCTGCAAGAAGACGAACGTCGCCGCGAGCGGCTTGAGGGTTCGCACTCTTGCGCGAGCGCACCGGGCGGTGAAGCTAAGTCTGCTGCCTCACGGATCGCAGAAGCCCTTCTATGCCCGGCGTAAGTCGGATATCACGACGTCCACCAACAAAAGCAATGGCCTTGTCACACGACCAATGACGCTCCCGCATCAGATACCCGGCGACGACAACAACCGATCGACTGCGTCCTGCCCGGCAGTGCACCAGTAACTTTGGGGAGTGCTCTGAAAGGACACCGACCAACCGGACAGCTTGGTCGAAAACGCGAGGATCGTTCCCCGGACCATCTGCGAAATCGATGACCTCGTAGTCATCGACGTCGAGATTGGGCTCGTCCGGATCGCGAAGAACGGCGTCCAAGCAGATGATGGATCGAATCCCCGCGTCTACACGCAACGTGTGACTACGCGCTTCAAGAAAGCTGCCGATTGCGATGGTGTCGGTGATCCAGTCCATGGTGGCGACGCCATATTCGCGATAAAGAAAACACCCCGCAAGGGGCGTTTCAGTTACAAGAGTCGACCAGCCAGTATAAAACGTCACCCATCTCATCGGAATAGACACGTGTAAGTTGGCGCGCCCGGAGAGATTCGAACTCCCGACCTCCTGGTTCGTAGCCAGGCACTCTATCCAACTGAGCTACGGGCGCACCGTTCGTCGAAGACACCCGTCGCCGCCGTCAGATAGTCCGCCGTCCGGCGGCCCCGGCTGCGTCGGGGCGCGCATCCTACCACATCATTGAATTTCCTCATCAATGAGCGGCACGGGCGGCCCAAGCCGCGCCTTGGGCTTAGTGCGGCTCTGAAGCCGCAGAAGCGTGGCTCAGCTCCGCAGCCGCGCGCGCCTCCGGGTGTTCAGGGCCTTCGGCTTTAGCAAGCTGTAATGAGGCCTGCTGCGCTGCGCTCCTGGCTTCCCCGTCCCGTCCCTCAGCCTGCAGCGCTCGGGCAAGGGCCAGGTAGGTCCGTCCCGTATCGATCGAGTAGTCGCCCGGTCGCTCCTGGGCAGTGAACTGCTTGAGGGCATTGCGGGCATCCGCCTCGGCTTGCGGCAACTTGCCGCCATCGAGCTCGATACCAGAGCGGCGCATGAGCAGCCGGGGCACGAACTGGGCGCCGGCCTTGCCGTTTTGGCCCGCTTCCTCAACGATCTGCAGCGCCTGGTTGATGAATTGCAGCGCGACGTCCGGACGGCTCTGTTGCTGGGCAAGAATCGCCCGTTCCGTGGCCAGCGAAGCGAACGCATAGTGTCCGGGAGGCAGCAGCGGGCGCATCGCCCGCTCGGCATCATCGAGCGCGCGCGCGGCTTCGGCGAACTTGCCCTGCATGCCGTAAGTCCTCGCCAACCTGAGTCGCGCCTGATTGATCACGGTCTGGTTACCGATCCGCCTGCCGCCCTCGTAGGCACGCTCGGCATACCGCGCGGCGGCCGTCACCTGATCGAGCTCATTCAGGATCAGAGCGTAAGTGACCAGTAGCACGGGCGAGGGTTCTGGCACCTCATCGGCGTGCTCGATCTCGAGGCACCGCCGCAGGAGCTTCTCTGCCTCAAGCGGCCTGCCGAGCTGGTACAGCACCTGGGCCCAGTTACTGAGCAGGGTCGAGGCGTCGTAGGTGTCATCGCGGCCGAGCGCCACCATCCGCGGCCACGCAGCGGCAAACGCCGCGTCTGCCTCCCGGTAGCGTCCGACGTGGCGCAGCGTGTCAGCGAACTCCTCGTGGCCGTAGACGTCGAGAAGATCGTGAGCGAAGGGCGCTTCCTGCAGTGCTGCCAATGCGGCCTCACCCCGGCTAACAGCGAGCTGCACGTCGCCGGCGGCCTTGGCAATCTGCTCGCCCCGCGACAGGCAGAAGTACCGATCGGTCGCGAACTCCGGATCGCTCGGCAGTTCGCGCAGGCCTTCCTCGATCAGCGCGGCGCTGCGCGGGGTATAGCTGTCATCCGCCAGCGAGTTCGCGAGCGCGCAGGCCGCGTTTGCGCGTACCGACGGGTCGGGGATGCGGCGCGAGAGCTCGTAGGCCTGCGTCAGGATTCGCTTGCCCGTGACGTGATCGTTCTGCATCTCGAACGCGAAACCGACCGAGGTCAGCAGCGTAACGCGATCGGGCACGTCGGTTTTCTGTCTCTCGAGGACATGCAATGCGCGGCCGAGCAATTGGCTGATTGTGAAGGTCTCCCCGGGCGCGGCATCAAACAGCACATAGCGGTTGAGAGCGTTGATGGCCTCAGCTCGCGCCAATTGTGCACGCGCGAAGTCGCGCTGCCGCCGCGCTTCCAGTGTTTGCAGCGCGGTCACCACCGTGGCACAGAGGAGCACCAGCAGCGTCAGCACCGCGCTGAGCACGCCACCCCAGTGCCGCTGCGCAAACTTGCGAGCTGCATGCGCGCGGGACGCAGAACGCGCCTGGACCGGGAAATTGCCGAGATAGGCGCGAACGTCGGCCGCGAACTCGGTGGCTGTGGCGTAGCGCGCCCCCGGGTCGCGGTGCAGCGCCCGCGCGATGATCGCGTCCAGATCGCCGCGCACGCGACGTCGCTCCGCGGCGTTGCCCACCCGCTCCGAGGCCGGCGCCGGATCATCCGTGAGTGCCGACCGCACGAGCTGCGTCTGTGTGGACTCGCGTGAACCGTACGGGTGCTCGCCCGTGACCAGCATGTGCAGCAGTACTCCAAGGGAGTACACATCGGCCGCCGCCGACACCGGCTCGCCGCGCAGCTGCTCGGGCGCTGCGTACCCAGGAGTCATCGCCTGCGGACCCTCCTGCGGCGCGGTGGCCGGCGCCTGCGGCTGCAGCTGCAGGGACGCCACGCCGAAATCGAGCAGCTTCACCACGCCCTCGGGTGTCACCAGCACGTTGGAGGGCTTGAGATCACGGTGCACGACGAGCTGCGCGTGCGCATGAGCTACCGCTTCAAGCACCGCAGCGAACAGACGCAGACGCGCCGCCAGAGGCAGCTGATGCGCGTTGCAGTAACGGTCGATGGGCTCGCCTTCGACATATTCGAGGACCAGGTACGGTTGGCCGTTGTCGTGCACGCCGGCGTCGTACAGGCGCGCGATGTGCGGATGGGAAAGCCGCGCCAGCAGGCTCGCCTCGTGACGTATCTGGTGCGCGGCATCGCGTCCCAGGCCGCGGCGGTCGAGCAGCTTGATCGCCGCGCGTCCTTCGAACTTGCCGTCGCTGCGCCGTGCCAGCCACACGCTTCCCATGCCGCCGCGCCCGAGCAGCCGCACGATGGTGTAGGGGCCGATGCTGCGCCCGGCGAGGGAGTCTTCAATGGTGAGCGGCGAGCGCTCCATGAAGCCAGAGTCGCGGTTGGAGGCGTGTAGCGCTAACAACTCGCGCACCTCCGCCGCCACCTCGGGGTGCGCTTCGGCGAGCGCCACCAGCCACGGCTCGCGCTGCAGAGGATCGAGCTCGAGCGCCCTGTCGAGGT
Organism: uncultured Steroidobacteraceae bacterium; assembly: GCA_964489185.1. GTDB lineage: Bacteria > Pseudomonadota > Gammaproteobacteria > Steroidobacterales > Steroidobacteraceae > 13-2-20CM-66-19. The sequence continues at coordinate 42,406 of CAZAXR010000003.1, forward strand.
ACGGTGAGACCTGGCTCCAAAGCTTATTTTCTGGCCGTGCCATCCATCCTCCCGGACCGTCAGCGATGCGGTTCCAGCTCGCTGGCGGACCACGGCTCGCGCAGGTAGCGTCGCAGCAGGATGCGCGCCTTGTCCCAGTCGCGCTGCGCGGTGCGCTCCGAGGTTCCGAGGAGCTGGGCGATCTCGGCGAAGGAGAAGCCGCAGAAGAACTTCAGGTCAACGACCTGCGCCAGGCGCGGCTCGATGGCCCCGAGGCTCGTGAGAGCTTCACCTACGCCCTCCAAATCCTCATCGACTGACACGGACGCGGGCACCTCGCTTGGCAGCGACGTGATCTCGAACGCGCCGCCCCGCTTCTGCGCGCGACGGTTGCGCACATAGTCGATGAGCAGGCCGCGCATCGCACGCGCGGCGTAGGCGAAGAAGCGCGCCCGGTCGGGAAATGTTCCGATCTGGCGCCGCGAGAGATTGATATAAGTCTCGTGCAGGAGCGTCGTGGGACTCATGGTGAAGGAGGCGCCGCGGCACAATTCGCGCTGCGCGAGCCGATGCAGTTCGTTGTACAGAACCGTGAACAGCTCCTCTCGCGAGGTGGCATCGCCCCGTTCTGCCGACTCAATCAGCTGTTCGAGCCGCTCGTGCTGCATGCTGGCATTTCCCCACGCCAGACTCCCTGCACCTCAGAATGTCCCAAAATGCCCCACCGTGACAATAAACGCAGAAGCCGATACTTGCCGGGTCAAGAGGCTGTCGTCTTTTGCGCGCCAATTACGATCGGGAGCGTCTGCCTCTGGATTCAGTCTCATTCCACGGCAGCGGCTAAAAGCGCAAGCCGGTGGCGTTTTCTGTGCGGCAATTACGATCCCAGTGCAAGGACCGGAGAGACCGGCCATGTCAGGGGGCTTAAGTAAGATGCTCAGAAAATTCACCGCGGCGTTGCTCGCTCTTAGCGCAGCGGCGGCGCCCGCAGCATTCGCCGGGAACGACGATGCCAGCAGCAAGCTGGGGCTGCAATTTGCCGAGGACCCCAGTGGCGTTCTCGGCATCATCGATCTCAACGGTCGCACGCGCACCGACGGACCTTTCTTCCAGAGCCTCGGCACCAACGGGCGCAGCTGCGCCACCTGTCACGTGGCCGAGCAGGGCATGAGCTTCACGCCGGCGGGAGCCCGCGCGCGGTTCAACCAGACCCGCGGCCGCGACCCGCTGTTCGCCCCGGTCGACGGCGCGGACTGTCCGAGCGCGAACCAGTCCGACCGCTCCGCCCACAGCCTGCTGCTGCACAACGGCCTGATCCGGGTCGGGATCACGATCGCGCAGAACCCGCAGTTCACGATCAGCGTGGTACACGACCCCTACGGCTGCGCCATCATCCCGGACCCCAACGGTGGACCCCCGACGGTCTCGGTGTACCGGCGCCCCCTGCCCTCGGCCAACCTGATGTTCCTCAGCACGGTGATGTTCGACGGGCGTGAGACCTTCTCCCCGCTTAACAACGGGCAGACCTACTTCCCGAACCTCATCGCCGACCTCACGCACCAGGCGATGGACGCGACCTTGGGGCATGCCCAGGCCCTGCAGTCGCCATCTGCCCAGCAGCTGCAGGAGATAGTCGATTTTGAGCTGGGACTGGTCATCGCGCAGGCGCGCGACGATCGCGCCGGCTCGCTTGCCAAGCATCTGGCCTTGGGCGGCCCGTTTTACCTGGCCAACGAGGAGTACTACCCGGGAATCAACGATTCGCTCGGCGCCGACCCCAGCGGCGAGCCTTTCAATCCGGCGTCCATGAGGCTGTTCTCCCAATGGGCCGACGCCGGTGACGACGGGGGCCACGGCAAGCGTGCCGAGGCGCGGCGCGCCATTGCCGCCGGTGAAGTGCTCTTCAACTCCTTCCCGCTGCAGATCAGCAACGTCCGCGGCCTCAACGACAACGCCGCGATCGGCAGCCCGAGCTCTTTAGTCGGGCACTGCACCAGCTGCCACGACACTCCCAATGTCGGCAACCATTCCCTGCCGCTGCCCCTCGACATCGGCACAGCTCACAGCGTGCTTGCGGGCACGGAGACTGACCCGGCGATTGCCTCCGGACTCGCGCAGCTCAGCATGCCGGACCTGCCGGTGTACCTGATTAGCGGCTGCCCCAACCCGTTCGCGCCGGGAGAGCCGGAGTCGTTCTACACCAGCGACCCGGGCAAGGCGCTGGTCACCGGCAACTGCAGCGACTTCAATCGCATCAAGGGACCGATTCTGCGGGGCCTCGCCACCCGCGCTCCGTATTTCCACAACGGCGCGGCGGCGGACTTGCACGAACTCGTGAACTTCTACGACGCGCGCTTCAGCATGCACCTGACCGAGGAACAGAAATCGGACCTGGTGGCCTTCCTCAACTCACTCTGAGCTGCGACCTGCAGGGAGCACGGAACGGGGCGGCGAATTCGCCGCCCTGTACGTTCGCGGTCAGCCGGCAATCTTGCCCCAGATGAACAGCACGATGACTGCGCCGACGATCGACATGAGGATGCCAGCGGGATGGATGGGCGAGCCCTCAGGCGGCTTGCTGAACAGCCGCGCGATGAACCCACCGACGAACGAGCCGATGATGCCGACGATGCCCGTCATGATCAGGCCCATGTGTTCCGCGCCGGGCATGATCAGGCGCGCGATGAGTCCGACGATGATGCCGACGACGAACATCCACAGATAGTGCAACAAGGTCGTCTCTCCTTTAGAGTCAGGGAACAGCAGCGTCGCCGCTGTCGTGTCCCGTTGTTGTTGTAAGGTCACCGCCCTTCGAGCGCCGGCATTCTAGCGGCGGTGCAGGCCGCAACGATAGCGGCAATTGGGCCGACTGCGCGCCGGCGCCTGCGATGTTCCGCGCCCCCACAAACCACCAACCCGCGCAAGCTTTCCGGCTAACATTCCGTCCCATGACGCTGCTCGAGCGCGAACTTGGCCTTCAGGAGCTGACACGGTGGCTGGAGACGGCCGTGGACCGCGGCGGGCTGGTCGCGCTCGTCGAGGGGGAGGCCGGCATCGGCAAGACCGCGCTGCTGGAGGAGTTTGCAGCGCGGCAGCGCAAGGCGCCGCGGGTGCTCTGGGGCGGTTGCGACGCGCTGTTCACCCCCCGGCCGCTCGCGCCGCTGCACGACATCGCGCGGAAAACGCAGCCGGGGCTGCAGGCGGCACTCAACGCCGGAGCTCGCGATGCGATCTTCACGGCCATGCTCGACGAGCTCGAGGGTGGGTCACCCGCTCTCATGGTGCTCGAGGACCTGCACTGGGCCGACGATGCGACCCTCGACCTGCTGAAGTTCCTCGGCCGCCGCATCGCGCGCACGCGCAGCCTGCTCGTGATCAGCTACCGCGACGACGAGCTCGGTCCGCGCCATCCGTTGCGTTTCGTGATCGGCGATCTGCCGCGCAACAGTGTACGTCAGCTGCATCTGTCACCCCTCTCCGCGGAGGCGGTGGCAGCGCTCGCGCGCGACGTGGGCAGGCCGCCGCAGGGATTGCATGCTGCGACCGGCGGCAACCCGTTCTTTGTCACCGAGGTGCTGGCCGCGGGCAGCGATGCCGTGCCGGCCTCGGTGCGCGACGCGGTGCTGGCGCGCGCCATCCGTCTCTCGCCTCCCGCGCGCGCCATCGCCGAGTTCGTCTCGGTCGTACCGGGCAGGACCGAGCGCTGGCTGCTGGAGCAGGCGGTGGAGCTCGATGAAGGCGGCGTAGAAGGCTGCCTCGCCATCGGCATGGTGCGCGCCGCAGACGGCTCGCTCGCCTTCCGGCACGAGCTGGCACGACGCGCACTCGAGGGCACGCTTTCCGAGCCGCAGCACCAGGCGTTGCACGCGCGCGTGCTGGCAATTCTCGCGCAGCAGCCTGGCGCCTCACCGGCACGCCTGGCCCACCATGCCGACGGTGCACGCGATGCTGCCGGGGTGCTGCGCTATGCGCCGCTGGCGGCCGAACAGGCGGCAAGCGTGGGAGCACGTCGCGAGGCCGCCGCACACTACCGCGTGGCACTGCGCTACGCGCCGCAGCGTCTCAGTCGCGAGGAGATCGCGCTACTTCAGGAGCGGCTCTCCTATGAGTGTTATCTCACCGATCAAGTCGAGTGCGCGATCGAGGCGCGGGAAGCGGCGCTGGAGATCTGGCGGGCCACCGGTGCGCGCCTGCGGGAGGGGGACGCACGGCGCTGGCTGTCGCGGCTTACCTGGTTCGGCGGACAACGCGCGGCTGCCGAGCGCTACGCCGCCGAGGCGGTTACATTGCTCGAGTCGCTGCCGCCCGGCCCGGAGCTGGCGATGGCCTACAGCAACCTGGCCCAGCTGGAGATGCTCGGCAACCACAGCGAATCTGCCATCAAGCTGGCGCGGCGCACCATTGCCCTTATCGAGCCCGGCGGCCCCATCGATATTCTGTGCCACGCGCTCAACAATCTCGGCACCGCGCGACTGGTGACCGAAGACGACGGCGGCGGCGCGGACCTCGAGCGCAGCCTGGCGATCGCCCTGCAGCACGGGTTTCAGGAGCACGCCGCACGCGCCTACACCAACCTCGCCACGTGCGCAGTGAACCGTCATCGCTATGCGGAAGGCGCGCGCCACCTGGCCGCCGGGCTCGGCTACTGCGAGGAGCACGATCTGGACTCCTGGCGCGTGTACATGCTGGCCTGGCGCGCGCGCGCGTGGCTGGAGCTGGGTGAATGGGACAAGGCGGGCGAGGACGCCGACGCCGTCGTCAGTCATCCGCGCACGGCACCCATCAATCGAATTCCTGCGCTGATCGTGCTCGGCAGCCTGCGGACACGGCGCGGCGACCCTGGTGCCGGCGAGTGTTTCGAGCAGGCCGCGCAGCTTGCGGAAGCGACCGCAGAGCTGCAGCGGCTCGGTCCGCTGGCCTGCGCGCGCGCCGATGCGGCGTGGCTTGCAGGAGACACCGGACGCATCGCGGGCGAAATGGCGCGCGCGTTCGAGCTGGCGCGGCCAGGCGATGATCTGTGGAAGAAAGGCGCTGTGGCGGTATGGCTATGGCGCGTGGATGCGCTCGGTGCTGAGCCCCTGCGGGTCGCAGCGCCGTACGCGCTCGAAATTTCCGGCGACTGGCGTGGCGCGGCGCGCGCCTGGGCCGAGCTCGGCTGCCGCTACGAGCAGGCCACGGTGTTTGCCTGGCACGGCGATGCCGACGCGCAACTCGAAGCACTGGCCATCGCCGACAGTCTGGGCGCCGGCGCACTGGCGAGCCTGCTGCGCCGGCAGCTGCGGGCGCGCGGGGTGCGTAAGGTGCCGCGCGGCTCGCGCAAGTCCACGCGCAGTCACCCGCATGGTCTTACGCACCGCGAGGCTCAGGTGTTGCAGCTCCTGTCCGAAGGCATGGCCAACGCGCGCATCGCCCGACGCCTATTCGTATCCACCAAGACCGTCGAGCACCACGTCTCGGCGATCCTTGCCAAACTCGGTGTGCCATCGCGGACCGAGGCCATCGCTCTGGCACGCACTCAAAAAGGGGCCGGCAATTGAGCTGCGCCCGAATGAATCACCTTGCAAACGTCGCCCGGCTCGTGGCGTTTGGGATCGCGGCAGGTCCGGTTACCGCCGCCCGCGCCGATGATCCGTGTGCCGCATTCAGCTGGAACGTCACGCACGAACGGGCGCTGTTCGCGACTGCCGCACAGGCGCTCAGCGCCGCACGCGATGCCGCATCAGCACCCACAATCGACCCAGACCGGCAGTATGAGCTATCGCTTGCTCCCCGCGAGCAGGTGCATCTCGCGGCGGCGCCCGCGCGCAAGAACCATGGAGCAGAGACAGGCTTCGCGGGACTGGTGCGCCTGCATATCTCCGCGCCTGGGTCGTACCGTGTCTCCATCGGCGCTCAGGCCTGGATCGACGTGGTGGGCGACAATATGCTGATTGGCTCGAGTGACTTCGCCGCCGCGCACGGCTGCGACGCCCCGCACAAGATCGTGCAGTACGATTTGCAGCCGGGAACGTTCCTGTTACAACTCACCGGCGCGACGAGCCAACACGTGCGCGTAGTGCTGACACGCCCGCCCGGCTAATCGTTGATGCCGCGGTACTTGCGTTAGACAAACGCAGCAATCTGTCCCGGCCCTTCGCGGAAGATCGACCGCCGGTTCGTCAGCCGTACCGGCACGGAGCGTGCCAACAACGCCATGACCGCCGCCATCCGGCAGATCGCCTCGAATCTCGGACTGAGATGGCGCAGAACCGTGTCTGTCCGTCCGGATCGATGACGCGGTAGCCGGCCTGCTCGGCTGTCAAGATGTTGGTCGCGTGCCGGCACGAAGCCGCCTCCATCCACCAGGACGTAACAGGCGCCGCAGACGCCATGACCGCACCCGAAGCGCGTACCGGTCAGACCTAGATCGTCGCGCAGGACCGTGAGCAGAGACGTGCCGGGGGCGCCGCGAGCTCGTGGAGTGCATCGTTGATATGGAGGTGGATGGTCACCGCCGGCAAGTTTCGGCACAGTCGCACCAAGCGCGAAATCGTGGCTTGTGCGGATTTCCGCGGACGCAGTCGCTCAGTGATTGCGCAGGCTCAGGATGTAGCGGGAAACCGCTCGCACTTCGTCCTTGCTGAGCATCGGATTAGGCATGGCCATCGGCAGCTTATCCACGTCCCAGTGAGTGTTGACGATGAAGTGCTGCAGGCTTTCGGCGCTCACGCCCGGACGATTGGCAATCTCGGTGAAGCTCGGCGCCGGCCGCGTGAGTATGGGCGGGTACTCCTGGTTGGCTGCGACCACGTGACACGCGGAGCAGATCAGTCGCGCGATGTGCTCGCCGCGCGCCAGGTCGGGAGTAGTGGGAACGCCCGCCGCGGCGTAGCGCGCGGCCAGCGCAGCGACACCGGCACACAGCACCACCCATCCCGGCGGGTGTAGTCGTGCGCGCGAGCCTGAGTGTGTGGGGTTCATCGCCTCGTCCGGCCCCAAGCATACGCTAGCAGGCACTGCCGGCGTCACTCAGGCCCCGGAGCTTGACCTGGGGCCGTCCTGCACGCGAGCTAAGGGCGCAAACGCACCGGCCTCCTTCCGCGGGTTTCTTAACAGATCAGCCAGATCTGGCAGAGAGATCGACCGCGCTCCCGAGGGGAAGCCTCGGGGCGCGTCGCGCACAGGAACAACGCTCGAAGGGCCCATGAATCACGGCGGGGCCGGCCCGTTGGCGGTCCTCATCACCTCGCGCCGAGGAGCGCGGTGATTGCCTCGTACTGCTCCTCCAGCCGTCGGCGGTTGCGGCTCGTCTGCTGCGCAATGCGAACGCGCAGCGCGGCGGCCTCAGTCTCGAGGGCGCCGAACTGGGCCAGCAGCCGCTCGACATCGAGTTCCTCGAGTGTCTGACAGAAGCCGCCGAGCCCCATCTGCTGCATGAGGGCTTCATTCTTGGCCTCGTAGGAGACCGAGACCACCGGCTTACCGAGCAGCAGCGCGAGCAGCACGTTGTGAAAGCGCGATGCGATCACGAAATCGACCTCGCGCAGCTGGCCGAGCAGCTGCTCCCACGAGGCGGCAGGCTCGGTGGCGATGCCGGACTGCGTTGCATCCAGGCCACGTGCGCTCAAGTGCCCGCGCACATCCTCGAGCACCTCGGCATCGTAAGCGAGGTCGCCGATGATGATGCGCACCGCGTAGCCGCTACCGCTGAGCCGCGCGATCAGGGCCGCGATCCGCTCGAGGTAGCCCGCGTAGGCGGCAGCGGCCGCCGCGCCTCCGCGACCCCGGCCCCGGTAGTTGAAGAGCCCGACCGCGACACGCGCCGGCGGCACCGCGTCCGTGGGCAGTGCAGGCGGCGCCCCGCCCTCCAGGAGCGCGGGCCGCAGGCTGAAGGCGAGATCGGGGACGATGGCATCGCCAGCAGTCGGGATGCCGCAGGAGCGCAGCCGCGCCGCCGAGTGCTCGTCGCGATAGCTGCGGTAGGCGGCAAGACGCAGCGCCAAACGCAGAAAGAACCGTGTCAGGTGGTGGCGGATCGCCTCGGAACCGACGCTGACGAACAGCACCCGCCCGCCGCGCAGCCGCGTGCACACGCACCACTTGAACAGCTGATACGGCAGCCCGAACGTTCCCTCGTCCGTGTCGGTGAGTACGCCGGTGCCGGTCACGAGCAGCGCGTCGATGCCTCCCGCGAGGCGCAGCGCCCGCAGCCACTCCCGCGCCTCCACCCACAGCCAGCGCAGCACCCGTAGCGGCTTGGGACCGCCGCGCCAGGCCTTACGTGCCGCCATGGGAACGGCCGCGATTCCGTGCCGCGCTGCGGCATCGCGCGGCTCGCAGCACACGCACAGGAATGTCGCCGCGGGGAGACAGGCGCGCAGATTGTCGAGGGCGGCGGCGAGCGTGCATTCGTTCCCGAGATTCAACGTACCGAAGTTGCCCCACAGGGCGATTCTGGCGACGGCTGCCGTGCCGCTCGCTCGCCTGCGCCGTATCACCGGGCGGCGCGCCTGGACTCGGCTGCCAAGCGGCTCACAGTCTGTGGAAGGCGACTCATTTCGTTGCCACCCGCGAGCCCATATCATACCTGGGCGCGCAGGGCACTCTGACCGTGTTGGCGCCAGCCACCGCCGGATCCGCAGCACCGCAAGGCACTGCGCGGCGTTTCGTGACAATCACGGCGACGCAGCACTCGGCAATCGGGAGGATCGCGGACCAAAGACATGGCAGGCTCGCAGCTCATAACAGGTGACGGCGGTCGCGTCTTGCTGCTGTCAATGCGGCGCGTCGCGCGCCTAGTCGGCTACTGCATCGACTACGAGTTCGAGGACGTCGTCGGCGAGTTGACCGGCGCCGACCGGGTGGAAATCGACAACTTTCCCGAACTGGCACGGTCGCGAAGCCTGTACCGCTTCACGCACCGCCTGACACGCACCGGGCGCCGCGGCGGCGCGCTCGCCGGCCGGCACACCCGGGTGCCGCTGGTGCGCGATTACGAGCTGTTCTTTCCGGTCTTCAACCATCCGTACGAGCTGTTCGCGCTCGCCGCCGTCCCGGCATGGCGCCAGCACTGCCGCTACGCGGCCTGCTTCCTCAGCGAGCTGTGGCTGCACCGCTTTCCGCACTACCTGCTCGAGCTGCTCGTACCTTTCGATCATGTGTTCCTGGGCGTGCGCCACCCCATCGAACAGCTCGCGCGCTTCATCGACCGCCCCTGCAGCTATCTGCCGCTGGGCGTGGACGTGCCGCGCTTCGCGCCCTACCCGGACGCGCCGCCCCGCACGATCGACGTCTGCAACATCGGCCGCCGCTCGAGCGTCACGCATGAGGCGCTGCTCAAGCTGGCCGCCGGCGAACGGCGCTTCTTCTATTACTACGACTCGGTCGCCCCGAGCGGCACGGCTCTGCGCCAGCGCACCTTCAGCGTGGAGGATCAGCGCGAGCACCGGCTGCTGCTCGCCAGCCTGTTGCAGCGCAGCCGCTTTTGCTTCGCGCACCGGGCCTTCATCAACGACCCGGCTTCGACCAACGGCTACGAGGAGATCTCCTCGCGGGTGTATGAGGCGGCCGCTGCAGGAGTGGTAATGCTCGGCGAGGCGCCGCGCGGTGGGGACTTCCGGCAGCAGTTCGACTGGCCCGACGCGCTCATCCCGGCGCCCTTCGATTGCCCGGACATCGGCCGCATCATCGCAGAGCTTGATGCCGACCCCGCGCGCCTCGAGCGCATCCGCCACGACAATATCCGCCACGCCGCGCTGCGGCACGACTGGCTGTACAGGCTGCGCACGGTGTTCGACACGCTCGGCCTGCCGGCTGCCGAGGGGATGCTGCGGCGGGAACGGCAACTCGCGAGCATTGCGGATGCGGTCGGCGCACGCACCGCGCGGCGTCTGCGGCGGCATCCGGCTTAACCGCGAGCGTGCTGGCGGCAGCTTCGCCCGTCCGCTTGATGCTGATTGCCTACGGCGCCGAAGCCGGAGCAGGCGCATTGGCGAACCCCATCGGCGGCGCGCCGCCAGCCACTCATGTTCCTGCGTCAGTCGCGGACCCCAGCGGGCGAGTTCCCAAAGAATGCTCTCGGGGCCTCTCGAAGAGCCACTGCCACGGGCGGCTGCGCGTGCCAACTGATGCGGCACAGAGCCGTAAGTACTTGATTGGCGTCCAATCGCTTGCATTGACCCCCCCAGGCTCAGTTAGTACGCTACACAAACAAATACCCATTCGAGGCGGCGGCCGAGCCGCGATCCCGGAGGACATAACATGGCCAGCGTGCAACCGATCGTCGAGGACAGCAGTGCCTTCGTTCAGCGCGAGTACTCCCCGGCCGCCAGACGGGCCCTCGCGCGCAAGCCGGCGCTCTTCATCAACAATGAGTGGGTGTCATCGACCCACGGCGCCACACTCGTCGTCGAGGATCCCTCAACCGGTCGCGAAGTCGGCCGCATCGTCGACGCCTCCGATGCCGATGTGGACCGCGCCGTCGCCGCGGCGCGCGCGGCATTCGACGACGGCCGCTGGTCGAATCTGCCGCCCAAGGTGCGCGAGCGCACCATCCTGAAGCTCGCCGACCTGATCGAGGCGCACGCCGCGGAGTTAGCCGAACTCGAGGCCATCGACAACGGCAAGCCGGTCGGCTTCGCGAAGATGGTCGATATTCCCGGTGCCGTGGATCACCTGCGTTACATGGCGGGCTGGGCTTCCAAGCTCGGCGGCGAAGTGCTCGACCCCCAGGGATTGCCGCGTGGCACGGTGTTCAGCTACGTCGCGCGCCAACCCATCGGGGTGGCGGCACAGATCATTCCGTGGAACTTCCCGCTGCTGATGGCAACGCTCAAGATCTCGCCAGCGCTCACCGCTGGCTGCACGCTGGTATTGAAGCCCGCCGAGCAGACCTCGGTGACCGCGCTGCGCATGGCCGACTTCGTGGCTGAGGCCGGCTTTCCGCCCGGGGTGATTAACGTCATCACCGGCAACGGACACACCGCGGGCGATCGCCTGGTGAAGCACCCGGACGTGGACAAGGTCGCGTTCACCGGTTCCACCGAGGTCGGCAAGATCATCAACCGCAACGCCACCGAGACGCTGAAACGCGTCACTCTGGAGCTCGGTGGCAAGTCGCCGGTGATCGTAATGCCCGATGTCAATGTCGACGAGGTCGCTCCCGCCGCTGCCGGTGGTGTGTTCTTCAACGCCGGGCAGATCTGCGTCGCCGGCTCGCGGCTGTTCGCGCACCGCTCCATTTTCGACCGCATGGTTGAGGGCGTGGCGAAGGCCTCTGCCTTCTGGAGGCCACGGCCCTCGCTGGATCCCGAGGGGCACATGGGCCCGCTGGTCTCCAAGGAGCAGATGGACCGCGTCATGGGGTACATCGAGAAGGGCAAGCGCGATGGCGCATCGGTCGCAGTGGGCGGCAACGCCGCCGCGGCCAACGGCTACTACGTCAACCCGACGGTGCTCGTGGACGTGAAACCTTCTATGAGCGTCGTGCGCGAGGAGATCTTTGGCCCGGTGCTGGTCGCGCAGCGCTTCGACACGCTCGACGAGGTCGCCAAGGCCGCCAACGACACCAGCTACGGCCTCGCTGCCAGCATCTGGACCAAGGACGTTTCAGCGATGCACAGGCTCGCAGCCAAGCTCAAGGCCGGTACCGTCTGGGGCAATTGTCACGCCGTCATCGATCCGGCGCTGCCCTTCGGTGGATTCAAGCAGTCGGGCATCGGCCGCGAGCAGGGTCGGGAAGGCATTGAGGCCTACACCGAGCTGAAGACGGTCATCATCCAGCTCTGAGGTCCGAAGCCCGCATGCCCTCTCGTGGCATGCGGTCAAAGACAACAGGGGCGAACCGTGCGGTTCGCCCCTGCCCGGCGTCGATCGCCGGTTAACCAGTCATCTCTACCAGCTCTTCTTGACCGTCAGCGCCCAACCGAAGGGGGCGCCGGGCGAGCCGGTGATGGTTCCCGAACCGGCCCCGGTCAGGTCGAACTTCCCATAGTAGTAGTAATGGTTGAACACGTTCGTGGCCTCGAGCGTCGCCTGGAGATCCTTCTTCGGATTGGTCCATATGAGGCGGACGTTCGCCACCGTGAAGCCACCGACCCGCCCGTAGAGGTCTGACGGCGAGCCCGGCACAGGGGTGGTGTTGCTGCCATTCTGCGGACCCTGGTAGGCGGCATCGAAGCGCGGCATCAGAGTGCTGCCGTTGCCTAAACCAAACTCATACTGGATGCCGATGTGCCCCTGCTCCTTGATGAATCCGATCGGAGTCCCGACAAGTTGATTGATCACTGCCGGATCGCTCGAGCAGCCGCTCGCCCCGAGCACCGGCGTGGGGACCACCTGGGGGTCCACGCACTGCCAGTCCCAGTGCAGATACGATCCCGACAGGTCGATCTGCAGCGCGCCGACCGGAATCGCGAAAATTTCGGCTTCCACGCCCCAGACATGCGCATCACCAGCGTTCTGGGGCAGAGCGCAGGGCCCGGGCCCGCCGTATTGTGGGCAGGAGAGCAGCACAATCTGTGCGTCAGTGAAATCGTTGAAGAAGACAGCGGTATTGAACCGGACGCGCCGGTCGAACAGGTCGGTCTTCAGTCCCAGTTCGTACGAGGTGAGCTTCTCCGGGCCGAACGGCCGTGCCTGCTCGGCATTGAATGGACGCGGGCCGACGCCACCCGCCTTGTAACCAGTGCCCGCGGAAACGTAAGCCATCACCGCCGGGTTGAAGCGGTAGTCGGCGCTGAAGTGCCAGTCGGTGCGGTTGCCCTCGAACACGGCCTGGCGACCCGTGAGTGCCTGGACGGTGCCGGGGACGGGGCCGGGCGGCAGGCCCGGGATATTCAAGAAGTTCGGACCGTCATACCCGGCGCCATAAATGGCGCCGACCGGATCGACGTAGGGGTTGATCGTTTTGCCGTCGAGATTGTAACGATAATAGGTATAGCTCTTGTAGTCCTTCGTGTAGCGTACGCCGCCGGTAAAGGAGAGCGCCTCGGTGGCATCCCACACGAGCGTACCGAAGGCCGCTTTCGAGGTGGTCTTCACCGGGTCATTGCCCAGGAACTGCAGCGGGAAGAGCGGCAGCGGGCCGGTGGGCAACGGCACGGCGACGTAGCGGATGTCCTGCAGTGTGTAGTACGTCGTCTTTTCATCGGAATAGTAGCCGCCGATGGTGGCACGTACGCTCTTGCTAAAGTCGACGTTCAACCGCAGCTCCTCGCTCCAGAACCGGTGATCCAGCGTGTTGTTGCCGAACTGGGTCTGGGCCGGGGACAGGTCGCCGTCGATGCTGAACTGATTGGTCCAGTTGTGATAGCCGGTGATCGAGTTCAGCTTCACCGCGTCGGTGATGCCGACGTTCATGTTGAGCGCGAAGTCATAGGCATCGAACGTGTTGAGTTGCTGACCGGAAGTCGCGGGCAGGTTGACCGGGCCTGAGACCACCCCGAAGTAGGGTCCGGCGGCATTCCCCAGTGTGGTGTAGTTGCACCACCTGCCGCAGAGGAAGCGCGAGTCAAGCGGCTGGCCGTTTGGCGCGTTCACGTTGGGATTGGGGTTGTTGCCGTACAGCAGCACTTCCGCGCCGTTGTTGTGAGCGTCGTGGATGTAGTCCGCGCTCAGCAGGGCGTCGAATCTGTCGGATGGGACGAAATTCAGGGCGGCGCGCAGCGCGCGGTAGCCGACATCTCCGAGCGAATATTGATCGCACTTGATGCCACCGGTGGATGCCGGCGCACCCGGCGTCGGATGGGCGCAGTCGTAGTTGAACACATCGACATAGCCGTCCTGATTGGCGAAGGTGCCGGCGATGCGCGCGAACAGGTGATCGGTGAGCTTGAAGTCCGCCGCCCCGCGCAGCTGGAGCAGATTGCGGGTGCCGTAGGCGGCCGTCAGGTAGCCGTCGCCGTCCCCCGTCGGCTTCTTGGTCACGAAGCGGATCGCGCCACCCTCGGAGTTACGGCCCTCGAGCGTGCCCTGCGGTCCGCGCAGCACTTCCACACGCTCGACGTCCATCAGGTCGAAATTCGCCCCTGTCAGGCGCGGATAGTAGACATCGTCGATGTAGAGCCCCACGCCGGGTTCGAAGGCGGGATCGAAGTCGGCCTGGCCGAAGCCGCGGATGAACGCGGTCACCGATTCGCCGAAGGCGGCCGACTGCTGACGAAATGCCACGCTCGGCGCGCTGGTCAGGATGTCCGACAGCTTCTGCGCGCCCTGCTGCTGGATCTGCTCCCCGGTGACCGCAGTGATCGCGATCGGGATGTCCTGCAGCTTCTCCTCGCGGTACTGCGCGGTGACGACGACCTCTTGGAGCTGCGGGCCCTGCTCCGCTGCCGGTGCGGCATCCGCCGCCAGGACTAGCCCGCTGCTCCACGCGCCAAGCACCGCCAAGCCGCTAACCGCACACCACCGCAAGCTGGAAATCCGGCGATGAGTAGCCTCCATCTCACGTCCCCCCTCTAGTTGCCGATGATTGACGACGCGGTACTGGAACGTCCTTTCTTTTTTTGTAAGTAGAACAAACAACTTGGTTGTTTGCAAGACATACTATTTCCGAGTCGTCGCGTACATACAACGGCTGACGAGTCCAAGCTTTTGCCGACTCAGGCGGGTGCGCGGGGCCGCAAGCGGCCTCGGAGCCACTGCGCGTGTACTCGGGGATTTAGGCCTTACGGGCTAACGCCACGCCAAAGCGGGGATGCGCAAAGTGCATCGGCACATCCTGCCGGTGCGGCCAGGTGCGACGAACCTCGGCGGCCGGAAGGAGTACGTCCGGGCCGAGTGGATTGGCCGGATAGGTCTGCGTTGCGGGCTGCAGGTGCGCTACGGTCCTCGACCAGCCCTTCTCGTAATCCGCCTGCCATTGCATCATGTAATCGAGGCGTTTGATCTTCCAGACGTCGCCCGCGCGCACGTAATCGTTCTCGTAGACGCCGGCTTCGAAGAACTGCAGTGGCAGGCCTTCGGGCTTGTACGGGCGTGTCTCGTGGCTTCCGCCCATGAGCAGTCCCCGGAAACGACCCTTCGCGGTCTGCCGATCCGGCGCCACCGTGATGATGTCCTGCATCTGAAAGTGATCCAGCAGAAGCCCATCGACCGGGCCATTTACCCCCTGCGTGAAGTAATTCTGAAACCAGGTGCCGTAGAGACGGCGCACACCGGCATGCCCGCGGTACTCGCCCGAAAGGAACACGACCACCCCGTCCTCAGCGAACAGCTGCACCACATCCTCCGCGCGATTGAAGTCGATGTAGTAACCGTAAGCCCAGTGCAAGCGGCGGATCGCGTTGACGTCCTCGAGCTCGCCGACGCGATGTTCCAGAGCCGCTAGCCGTGCTTCGAGGTCGGACATGGGTCACCTCCGCGCGTGTGCTTGCGCCGGAACCCTAACAAATGTTAGCTAGCCAGGCGAGGGAAAGAGCATGGACTTCAAAGGCAAGACGGCGCTCATCACGGGTGGTGTGTCCGGCATCGGCTTCGGCATCGCGCGCGCGTTCGCCGCGGCAGGCATCGATCTGGTGCTGACCTACCGCAGCGAGGACTACCGCGCGCAGGCGGCCGACTGGTTCGTGCAGCAACGCCGCCCGCTGCCGCGCTTCATCGCCCTCGAGGTCACCGACCGCGAGCGTTGGCGCGAGGTGGCCGAGGAGATCGGACCCGTCCACATCCTCGTCAACAATGCGGGCGTCAGCGTGTTCGGCCCCACCGATGCGGCCAGCTACGCCGACTACGACTGGATCATGGGCGTGAACTTCGGCGGGGCCGTGAACGGGCTGGTCACCTTCATTCCGCGCATCAAGGCCCTGGGAGGCGGCGGCCACATCGTGAACGTGGCCTCGATGGCTGCGTATCTGCCAGGGCCGCAGGCGGGCATTTACACGGCGAGCAAGTTTGCGCTGCGCGGCCTGACCGAGTGCCTGCGCTTCAATCTTGCGCCGCACGGCATCGGCGTGTCCCTGATGTGTCCCGGCCTGACCCACACCAATGCGTGGGATTCTGCCCTGCGGCGCCCCGCTGCCTTCGCGGCCTCGGGCTTTGCGCCGCCCGACCGCGCCGAGCTCGCGCGCTTCGGCGAGGCGTTCGCGGTCGGCATGGATCCGCTCGAAGTGGGCGAAAAGACGCTGGCCGGCATGAAGGAGAATCGGGGGGTGATCTTCACCCACCCCGAGTTCGCGCAAGACTTCGACGAGATCCACCGCGCCTGCCGCGCCGCCCTGCCACAGGAGCCGGTCCCCGAGGGACGCCTGCATATCGAGCGCCTGCGGCGCGCGGCGATGCGTGCCGCAGCCGAGGGCCAACACATCGGCCTCGACGACCTGACGTGAGCGGACTGCGGCAGCGCCGCGGCCGGATAACAGCGCGCTACTCGCTGACCTGCAACGAGCTGAGCTCGATGGTCCCGCCATCGACGTACAGGTCCACGCCGTTGATGAAGCTCGCCTCGCTCGAGGCCAGGAACAGCACCGCGCGCGCCACTTCAGCGGGCTCGCCCATGCGCTTCATCGGCACCGCCCCGCCGAGGGCCGCACGCACGGCCTGAATCTGCTCCGCACTCGCGCCGCGCTTGAAGATCTCGGTCTCGATGGGACCGGGCGAGACGACGTTGACGCGGATGCGCCGCGGCAGCAGCTCCGCGGCGAGAATGCGCGCTGCCTGACGTAGTCCCGCCTTGGCCGCCGCGTACACCACGTTCCCCGGGAGCGCCCGCAGCGCACCAATGGAACCGGTGATGACGATGCTGCCGCCATCGCGCAGATGCGGTAGCGCAGCCTGCACGGCAAAGAAGGCGCCTCTCAGGTTGACACCGTGCACGCTGTCCCAGAACGCCTCGGTCACCTGGGGCACCGCCGCAAAGCCGCCGACTCCGGCATTCACGAACAGAACGTCGATGCCACCGAGCTCATGGGCGATACGGGCTATCGCCGCGCGATTGTCGGCGACCCTGCTGATGTCGGAGCGCACCGCCAGCATGCCGCTCGCGGCGGCGACCTGGGCGAGGGTCGACTCGTTGCGGCCGGTAATCGCCACGCGTGCACCCTCGGCCTGAAATGCCCTGGCCGCAGCCAGACCGATGCCGCTGTTGCCGCCGAGCACTACCACGGTCTTGTCGGCAAAGCGCATGGTTCAGAACATCCCGTTGGTGTTGGCCGCCTTCTCCGGCACGGGCTGGGCGACGTCCCAGTGCTCGGCGATCTTGCAGTGATCGACGCGCAGGATGTCGACGATCGCGAGGCCCCGCTCGCCCGAGGTGAACACCGCGTGCGAGTGCACGGCGACGAAGTTGCCGTCCGCGATGATGCGCTTGATCGAGTAGCTGGCGTCGGGGTGGGACTTGAAGAAGGGCTCGAGGAAGGCGATCGCCGCGTCGCGGCCGGTCTGCGCCATTGGGTTGTGCTGGATGTAGCCCGGCTCCACCCAGGTCTCGAACGCCTCGCGCACGCGCTTCTCGAGGTAGAACTCATTCATGAACTTCGTGACTACCTCCTTCGGCTTCAGTTTGCACTCGTCGGCCTGGGCAAGCGTGGCCAGGGTCAGCGTCGCGGCGAGCAGGATGACGGTCGGGCGCATGTGAGTCTCCCCTTGTTACTGCGTTATGACGGATTGAGTCGGGCGGCGGCGATGTCGGCACCCGCGCGCAGCGCGCGCAGCTTCTTCCAGGTGACGGCCGGGTCGATCTTGCCGTAGCCGGCAAACGTACCGAAGCCGCAGTCGGTGCTGGCGATGACGCGCTCGACACCGACGATGGCGGCGAAGCGCTCGATGCGCTGCGCAATGAGCTCGGGGTGCTCGACGTAGTTGCAGCGGGTATCGATGAGGCCGGGCGCGAGCACCTTGTCGTCGGGAATCTTCGCCTCCGCCCAGACCTTCCACTCGTGCTCGTGGCGCGCGTTCGCCGCCTCGAAGAGGATGGTCGCGGGGCGTGCCTTGAGAATGATGCCGAGCACGCGCTCGAGCGGAATGTCGTGGTCGTGTGGCCCCTCGTAGTTGCCCCAGCACACATGCATGCGCAGTTTCTCCGGCGGGATGTGGGCGGTCGCGGCGTTCAGCGCCTCGACGTTCGCGGCGGCGGTCTTCAGGAACTGCTCCTCGCTCAGGTCCTGGTAGCCGGTGTGGCGCGCCATGGCGAGATCCGGACAGTCCAGTTGCAGCTGCACGCCGCTCGCCGCGATGGCGGTGTACTCCGGTCGCATAGCGCTCACGAGGTCCGCCAGATACGCCTCGTGGCTCGGGTAGAACGCGTTGGGTTGGAATGCCGTGATGAGGCCGGGCGATGCGGCATTGAGGAAACCCCTCACCGGGTGGCCGGCGAGCGCGCGGGTAAAGCGGCGGATGTCCTCGCGACAGGGCTCGAGATTGACGAGGCGCACGGGGCCTATGCAGCTTGCGCGCACGAACTCCTGTTCGCCCATGATGGCCGCGAGCTTTTTGCGCAGCTCCGGCAGTGCTGCGAGATCGAGCGCGGGCTTGCGCTCGACGTGGCCGCCAAAGCCCGACAGCCGCTCGGTGATGTAGGTCGAGTACCCAACCTTGCCGAGCTCACCGTCGCTCACGATGGAAATGCCGGCCGCCACCTGCGCCGCCACGGCATCCTCCACCGCGGCCTGAACCAGGCGCTCGAAGGCGGCGGCGTCGTAGGGCTTGCCATGGTCGCGGGCGAGCAGCAGCGGCACCAGCTCATTCCCCCGCGGCAGGCTGCCGACGTGTGTGGTCAGGATATCGGCCATGAATGTCCTGTTGCCTTTTGTAGGCAGTACATACAAATATGTCGCAATCGGGCTCGCGCGCGCAACCGGCCCAGCCCACGGTTCGTAAAGGGGAATCCATGAGCGACATTGCCGCGCTGACGGCCCGCATCGAGAAGCTCGAGCACGAGCTTGCCATCCAGCAGGACATTCACCAGATCCGCCGCGTCCAGTACACGTACGGCTACTTCATCGACAAGTCGCAGTACAACGAGGTCGTGGATCTCTTCGCCGAGGACGGCGAGGTGTGGTTTCTCGGCGGCATTTACAAAGGCAAGGCCGGTGTGCGGCGTCTGTACATCGAGCGCTTCCAGAAGGATTTTACCCAGGGGCACAACGGCCCGCGCTACGGCTGGCTGCTCGATCACCCGCAGATGCAGATGGTGATCGACGTCGCTCCCGACCGGCGCACGGCACAGGTGCGCGGGCGCTCGACGATGCAGGCCGGACTGCATCACACGGCCGAAGGCCGGCAGCGCGCCTGGTGGGAGGGCGGGATCTATGAGAACAGCTACGTGCGCGAGAACGGAGTGTGGAGGATCAAGGCGCTGCGGTACTACCCGTTCTGGCACGGCAGCTTCGCGGAGGGCTGGGCCAAGACCCCGATCGATTTCGTGCCCATGGCCAAGACGCTCTACCCGCAGGACCCCCTCGGACCCGATGAGCTCATCACTCCGCAGCCGCGGCTCTGGCCCGCCACCGATACGGTTGCGTTCCACTACCCGCACCCGGTGACCGGCAAGCCGATCGTGCTCGACAACAGCCGCGCGCGCGAGGGGTTCAAGGATGGATGAGGCCGGTGTGTGGCTGGCGAAGGCGGCGATCGCAGAGCTGATCACACGCTACGCCCTGCTGAATGACACCGCCGAATGGGACGCGGTCGCGGCGCTCTACACTGAGGACGGGCGCATGAGCCGGCCGACCGCGCCGGACGAGTTCATCAGCGGGCGCACCGCCATCCTCCAGGCGTTCAGGAACCGCCCGCGCCGCGCCTCGCGACATATCGTCGCCAACGTCCTGGTCACGCTCGAGAGCGAAAGCCGCGCTCAGGCCACGAGTCAGATCCTGCTCTTTACCGGCAGCGCCGCCGAGGATGGCGGCATGCCGCTGCAGTCCTCGGCGTCACCCCTCATCGGCAGCTACCAGGACACGCTGGTGAGGACCGCCGCAGGCTGGCGTTTCCTCGAGCGACGCGGCAGTCTCGACTTCCGTCCGCGGGGGTGAGATGCGCGAGGTGGGACAGGCATGAGCCAGGCAGCCGCCGAAGTCGAGTCGAAGATCGACTACCTGGTGCCAAGCTCGCGCATCAACCGCCGCTTCTGGGCCCCTGGCAGGGAATTCAACACCGGCGTCTACGCGTCCTACCCCGTCACCATCCGCAACGCGCGCCGCGCCGGCCCCTTCACGCTCGATGCGCACGGCTTCTGCCTCGGGCGGCATCGCACAACGATTACCGACTGGCCGAGCCAGTACGGACCGGACTGCGCCTACTCCCGGGAGGTCGCCGCGGTCGCCATGCGCCTCTCGGGCGCGGACCTGGTGGTGCCGATCGGCGGCATGATGCGCACTTCGGGCTCCACCAGCCCCACCGTGCAGCCGCCGGCCGCCGAGGCGCACGTCGACTTCACGCAGAGCTTCGCTGAGGGACGCGCCGAGGCGATGTACCGCAAGGTTCACCCGGACGGCCCGGGGTACCGGCGCTTCATCGGCTTCAGCCTCTGGCGGGCGTTGTCAGAGCCGCCCCAGGACATGCCACTGGCGCTCTGCGAGGGACGCTCGGTGCGCGATGATGAAGGCACGCGCAACACCAAGGTGGACGTCAGCGAGATCCCGACCGGCGAGGCGTTGTATGCGCCGATTGAGGGCGAGGAGAACATGCCGGCCGCGACCATCTTCCACTACTCACCCGGACACCGCTGGTGGTACTTCCCGGACATGGAGCCGGATGAGGTGATCTTCATCAAGCTCTATGACTCAGACCACACCACGGCCTGGCGTTGTCCGCATACCGCGTTCCGTGACGACACGCGTCCCGATGCCCGCCCGCGCCGCTCGATGGAGTTCCGCGGGATGGCGTACTTCTCGCGAAGGTGACACCCGTGGCCTTCCCTACGCCGCTGCGTCGAGCTCCGCCGCGCTCACCCACCACCCGTGGACCTGCGGCCGCAGGCGGTGTGGGATGTGGACGCGGGCGACGGGGCCCGCCGCCACATTTCCCGCGTCGAGAATCCACAGGGCATGGACGAAGTCCGACGCGCCCGTCTGCTGATCGACGATGGTGAGGAGCCAGCCCTGGTGCGCGTGCTGCGTGGACGGCACGTGCACCGGCTCGCTGATGGCATGCCCGGGCGGCAGCGCGAGGCCCTGCGGCGGCTGTCCGCTGAAGTCGAGCCGCAGCAGCGTGTTGAACATCGCGCCCACCGGGCCGCCGGGGACCGGCGGTCCCTGCATCTGCGGGTTCATGCTGAGCATCCAGCCGTGACTGTAGGGCCGCCCCTGGGAGGCGGCCGGGATCATCGGCAGATCCCCCGGCGGTCCTATAACCGTCTCCGTGATGCCGTCGCAGCCGTCGCGCAGGCTGATGCTCCAGCGCGCGAGGCGCGCCCCGTTCTCACCGGGCGCCACGTTCAGTCCCGAGGCGCGCTGGATGAAGGGAAACGCATTCACGTTCGCCAGGCACTGATCGAGATGAATGCGGCCAGCGGCGTCCTCGAACGCATTCATCATGTGATAACACGACACGCCCTTGGGCCCGCGGAACCAGCGCATGTCGGACACCGAACCGTAACGCGGCATGACCCCGACGAAGCTGTCGCGCCCGAGCTCGTGCACCCAGTGATCGCCGCCGGCCTGGAGACGCGCGAGATCGCAGGTCGTGGGGTAGATGGGAAAGAGCGCGTAGCGCTCGGTGACCGCGAAGTCATGCATCATCGCGCAGTAGGGGGCATCGAACCACTGCTCGCGTGTCAGGTTGCCTTGGCGGTCCGCGATGCAGTAGGCCACCTTGGTCGAGGCGAGTCCATCGCACTCGTAACCGAAGAAGAACAGCTCGTGCGTCTCGGGATCGATGCGCACGTGCGCCGTAACAGTCGCGCTCTTCAGGCGCCCGCCGAAGTCGTAGCGGCCGAGCGTGGCGAGGGTGCGTGGATCGACCCGGTACGGGCGCCCGTCCTCCTTGGTCATGAGCAGCCGCCCGGCGTGCCACACCGGGGTGGTGTTGGCGACGGTGCGGTCGATGCCTTTGACCTCCGGCTTGTCGGTGTAAGGGTTGCGGTACTTGCCAAAGAGCGCGCGGCCCGCGGCTGTTTCCGCCTTGTGCCGCTCGGTCGCGACGTAGCGCATGGCGAAGCTGACCTCACCCGGGGCAAAGCGCATCGCCGATACCATGCCGTCACCGGAGATCACTGCGGCGCCGTCCTCGAGATAGGGCGGGAAGGCGGGATCGGGAATTGCGCGGAAGAACGTCCCCGCAACCTCATCCGGGATGCGTCCCTCGACGAGCAGCCGCTCAAGCTCATACTCCTCACCTATCGGCGTGTTGAGGCCTGTGAACTCGGGCGTATCGGGAAAGGTTCGCATGATGTTGATCATGCGCGCACCGCGCGCGGGTAAACAAGCACCTCAGGCGAGCCAGAGCGCGAGCGCCCGCATCTCGATGCTCGCGCGCGGCGGCGCGTGCGCGGGGCAGGCGCCATTGTCGAAGGCGACGTGCGGCACGCAGTGCGCGCCCCCCGGCTCGCTGTCATGGGTCTTGAAGACCAGCGCCTCGTCGCGGTGCATGTCGGGATACCAATGCCAGCGATGCCGGGCGGCGTGCGCAAGCACCAGGCCTTCGAAGGACCATTCGGGCTCTCCCGGCTTGTCGAACACGGCATCGGCCGCGAGCAGATCTGCCGCGGCGACGCTGCGGGCGTCACAGACCGCGAGTGGCACATCCTGCGGCGGCGCGGAGATAGCGCGCCAGATGTTGTAGTACACGAAGCGCGCGAGGCCCCTCCCCGGTGGTGCGGCGCGCTCGGCAAACGCTTTGGCCGTGGGATCGCTCACGTCGACGTGCGCGAAGCGCGCCGGGCGGGAATTGTCGAGCCGACCCGATCGCGGCGAGCGCTCGCTGAAGCGCAGGATGCCGGGGCTGCTGACCAGCACGAGATCCGCGCCCGAGACGTCCCGTATGAGCGCGATGATCTCTGGGCGGTAGCATGCGTCGACCGCGGCGCGGTCGCCGAAATCGGCCACGGCGCTGCGATGGCCGAGCAGCGTGAAGCCCGCGCCGTCGAGAGTCGGTCCCGCCGCGCGCGCGTCGGCGATGTCCATCTCGACGGGGGCCATGTCCAGCACGTCACGGCTGTGATCGTTGGCGTGGTAGCGTGGCCGGCGGCTGCCGCGGCTTACGTAGGCGATCAGCGCGCGCGTGTGCATCTCACCCTCCCCGGCCTGGCGGTGCCTGCGGGCTCCAAAGTGCCATGAGCACCGGCAACACCATCGGACGCAGCCGCTCCGGAACACGCCCGAGGAGCGCCGCCTCGTGAGCGGCCACCAGGCGACGGGCCCGCGCGAGCAGCATACGCCCGCGCCGCGTCACGTCGAGCGCCTGCGAGCGCCGGTCGATCTTGCGCCGGCGCAGCACGCCCAGGCCCTCCAGGCGGGCGACGAACGGCACCATGTTGGCCCGCTGGATGTCGAGCACGCGCCCGGCCTCGCTCTGCGTGATGCCGGGTGAGGCTTCGATCAGCATGAGCATCGCGACGTCCGCGTGACGCAGGCCGAGCCGCGCCAGGCGCTGATTGAGCTCGGCTAGCGCCGCCGCCGAGGCGCGCCGCAGCAGGTAGCCGGCCAGGCCGACGAGGGGATCGGGCACACGCGCCTTGGGCAATTGTCAGCAGAACCTCGCGGGACTAGACTGCTATATAGTATAGCAATTGTACCTGCAGGTAACATCCCATGAGCTCACGGAGTGAAGCCGATACGGTCGCCGCCCGGGTGCAGGACGGCATCGCCTGGGTAAGATTCAACCGCCCCGAGAAACGCAACTGCATGAGCCCCGCGCTCAACCGCCAGATGCTGCGCGTCGTCAGCGAGCTCGAGTTCCGTAACGACGTCGGGGTGCTGGTGCTGTCGGGCGAGGGCTCGGCCTGGTCGGCCGGCATGGATCTGAAGGAGTATTTCCGCGACACGGAGGCACAGGGCCTCGAGGGCGTGCGTCATTCGCAGCGCGAGGCGTATGCGTGGTGGGAGCGGCTGCGCTGGTACCAGAAGGTCACGATCGCCATGGTCAACGGCTGGTGCTTCGGCGGCGCCTATGGGCCGCTGTTTGCCTGCGATCTCGCCTTCTGCTCCGAGGAGGCACAGTTCGGGCTGTCGGAGATCAACTGGGGCATCCTGCCCGGCGGCGGTGCAACCAAGGTGGCGGCGGAACTCATGCCGCTACGCAAGGCCATGTACCACGCGCTGCTCGGAGAAACGCTGACAGGCAAGGAAGCCCAGGCGGCGGGGCTCGTCAACGAAGCGGTGCCGGCGAAGGATCTCGAGGCACGCGTGACGGAAGTGGCGCACAAGCTCCTGAAGAAGAACTGGACGACGCTCAAGGCCGCCAAAGACGCCATGCGGCGCGTGCGCGAGATGACCTACGGCAATGCCGAGGACTACCTGATCCGCGCGCAGGAGGCCCTCAACTGGCACGACAAGTCCGACGGCCGCCACCACGGCATGAGTCAGTTCCTCGACGACAAGTCGTACAAGCCCGGCCTCGGCGAGTACGACAAGACGAAGTGAGGTGCAAAGGTGCTCCGTGAGCGCCGACTGCGTCAGTCGGCCTCGCGTACCTTGAGCGCGAAGAGCGCCACCGCGGCTGTGAGCGAGCCGCACGCCATCACCAGCGCTACCGTCTGCAGCGCCAGTCCCGCCTGGAACAGGTAGCCGGCGATGACCGGAGCGAGCACCGCGCCGCCGCGACCCACCCCGATCGCAAAGCCGGTGCCGGTGGCGCGCACGTGTGTCGGAAACACCTGGGCGAACAACAGGTAGAAGCCCGCGATCGCGGCGTTGGTGAAGAGCCCGGTGAAGGCGAGCGTCGCCTTGAGGTGGGCGAGATCCACGGCGCCGTGGCCGAAGCGCACGATCATCATGGTTCCGGCGAGGAGCGCGACGAGAGTCAGGGGCTTCAAGGCGACGCGCGTGGCAATGAGTCCGAAGAGCGCCCCGCCGAGTGCGCCGCCGATGCTCACCCAGGTCAGCATGCCGGCCGCCGTCCTGGGATCGAATCCCATGTCGACGACGATCTTCGGCACCCACTTGACGATGAAGTAGAAGCTGGTGATGTGGGCGAAGTAGCCGAAGGTGACGAGCAAGGTGGTCGCGAGAAGCCCCGGCTTCAGCACGTCGGCGATCGAGCGCCGTGCGGTCTCAGATCCGGCCTCGCTCAACGCCTCAGCCACCGGCCGACCGAGGCGCGCGAGGATCTTGTTGATCTGCTCGAGCGCACCGGGCGCGCGGCGCCGGTCGAGAAACGCCACGGATTCGGGCACCAGCCCCCACACGATGGGGAGGAACGCTGCCGTCGCCCAGCCGCCGTAGACGAACACCAGGTGCCAGCTGGCGCTCGCCAGCAGTTGCTGCACGAACACGCCACCGATCACTCCGCCCAACGGATAGCCGATCACCATCAGCGCCATGGCGAAGTTGCGCCAGCGTCGGCTGGACAATTCCGCTGCGGCGGCGTTGATCGCGGCGAGCGTGCCGCCGATACCGAGGCCGGTGAGCAACCGCCAGGGCAAAAGCTCGGAGACGCCGTGCGCGTGAGCCGCGCCGAACATCCCTGCTGCCATGGCCACGAGGCACCCGAGTATGGTCGGCCGCCGGCCGACCTTGTCGGCGACGCCGCCAAGCAGCAGCGAGCCCGCTGCCATGCCGAGCAACTCCATGGAAAGGACCCACCCGAGTGTCGCCTTGTCGATGCCCCAGTCCTTGGCAATGCCGGGTGAGGCGAAGCTGATCGACAGGACATCAAAGCCGTCGAGTGCATTCAGCCCCACGGTGACGAGCACCGCCACCCATTGCGCGAACCCCATGGCGCCATCGTCGATGATGGATTTCGGGTCCTTGCCCGTCATCTTTCCCCCGGTGCCCGGCAACGCCGGGCCTCGTGTGCCGTTCGTGCTCGCTAGTCGTGGATGCGGGTGAGCAGCTCGATCAGCTTGGTCACTTCTTTTTCGCTAAACCGCGACTTGAGCCACTGCTCATGCTGGTGAATGGCGCGCTTAGCCATCGACAGCGCCTTGCGTCCCCGGTCCGTGAGGTTCAAAGCCTGCTTGCGTCCGTCGCTGCGGGACTTGCGGCGCACTAGGTAATCCTTCGCCTCCAGCCGGTTGACGATGGCCATCGTAGTGGCGCGGTCCATGCGCATGCGTTGGGCGAGGCCGGCTTGCGCGATGCCCGGATGGTCGTCGATCAGCCAGAGGGCGGAAACCTGCTTCTGCGTCAGATCGAGGTCGGCGAACGTTTCCGTGAAATGCCGGTAGACGGCACCGTGAGCGAGGCGAATGTGGAAGCCGACGATATTGCGGATCTCGCCGATGTCCTCATCACCCGAAACGTGCGGTGTGGTGATGGCGACCGTGTCTCTGGGAGCCTTTGGCATCGCCCTATCCCGGATAAGATTGTTAGTATAACTTACAAAGACCACGTGCGAGGCGCCGCGCCATGGCCCAATTTCCCCAGACGCTCAGTTTCACCGGCTTCAACACGCCCTCGCGCATCGAAGCCGATATTTTAGATCTGGTCTGTCAGGGCACAATTCCCCACGAGCTGAACGGGGCGTTCTTCCGCGTGCAGCCCGATCCGCAGTTCCCGCCGCGCCTGGGCGACGACATCTCCTTCAACGGCGACGGCATGATAACCCGCTTCCACTTCCACGACGGTCAATGCGACTTGCGCCAGCGTTGGGCGCGCACCGACAAGTGGAACCTGGAGCACGCGGCCGGCCGGGCGCTGTTCGGCGCCTACCGCAACCCGCTCACCGACGCCGAGTCGGTCACGGGCAAAATCCGCGGCACGGCCAACACCAACGCCTGGATCCATGGCGGCAGACTCTACGCGCTCAAGGAGGATTCGCCGGCGCTCGTCATGAATGCGGCGACGCTCGAGACCGAGGGCTACACCTCCTTCAACGGCAGGATGACCGGCCAGACCTTCACCGCGCATCCCAAGGTCGACCGCCGCACCGGCAACATGATCGCCTTCGGCTATGCCGCGTCCGGGCTGTGCACGGATGACTGCACGTTCTACGAGATCACGCCCGCGGGTGAGCTGATCCGCGAGCTGTGGTTCAAGGCGCCCTACTACTGCATGATGCACGACTTTGCCATCACCGAGGACTACGCGCTGTTCCACATCGTCCCGTCCATCGGCAGCTGGGAGCGCCTGCGGAAAGGGCTGCCACACTTCGGCTTCGACACGAGCCTGCCGGTGTACCTCGGCGTGCTGCCGCGCCGCGACGGCGCGACGGCGCAGGACATCCGCTGGTTCAAGCGCGACAACTGCTTCGCCAGCCACGTGCTGAATGCCTTCCAGGAAGGCACGCGCATCCACTTTGACACCCCGGAAGCGAAGAACAACATGTTCCCGTTCTTCCCGGACGTGCGCGGCGCGCCGTTCAACCCCGCGGAAGCCATGAGCCACCTGACCCGCTGGACGGTGGACATGAGCGCTGATTCCACCTCCTTCACGCGCATCGAGCGCCTCACCGACACGGCCGCCGAATTCCCGCGCATCGACGACCGCTTCACCGGGGTGCCGTATCGCCACGGCTGGCTGCTCGAGATGGACATGCGCCGCCCGGTGGAGCTGCGCGGCGGCAGCGCCGGCGGCCTGCTCATGAACTGCCTGTTCCACAGGGACATGGCGAGCGGCGCCGAGCAGCACTGGTGGTGCGGACCGGTCTCGAGCCTGCAGGAGCCGTGCTTCATACCGCGCCACAGGGCGGCACAGGAAGGCGACGGCTGGATCGTGCAGATCTGCAACCGCCTCGACGAGCACTCGAGCGAGCTGCTGTTGTTTGAAGCGCTCGACATCGCCCGCGGACCGATCGCCACCCTGCAGATCCCGATCCGCATGCGCTTCGGCCTGCACGGCAACTGGGCGGACGCGCAGGACATCGGGCTCGCCGCGTAACCCGCGGACGGCGCTCGACTCCGAGGCTCTGCGACGGGCACCGCAGCGCCCGCATCAGGCCGCGGGCACGGCGGGCGCCGCGGGCAGGGCGGCGAGGATCTCTCCGCCGCGGCGCGCGCGTTCGATGAGCCCCGCCTCGTCGCGCTTCACGCGCAGCGCGAGCGCAACCAGCATGACGACGATCGCCGGAGCCACCCAGTTGATGGCGAGGATGGCGGTCGCGAGATTGCCCCCGTTGGCATCCGCGATCATGCCCACCACGAAGGGACCGATGCCGATGCCGAAGAGCGTGTAGACGATGAGGTAGAGGCTCGCCGTGATCCCGCGCATGCGCGGCAGTACCTGCTCGAACATGATGGCGTAAAGCGGCGGGTACCAGGCCGTGAGCACCACGCTGTAGAGCACGAAGCGCGCATAGAACGACCCGGGGTCCGGGGCGTGGTACACCCAAAGCGCGATGAGCGGTGAGACCCCGAGCGCGAACAGCGTGACGTAGACACGGCCCGCGCCGGGGAAGCGCGCGTTGATGCGGTCGGAAAGGGGTCCCGCGATCATTGGGCCGACCATGCCGAGGGCTGCGGCGAGGAGGCCGAACTGCAGACCCGTGGCCGCCGGCGACAGGCCGTAGCGGTTCATGAGGAACGAGGGCGTGAAGCCCATGGTGCCGTAGTTGATCATCATCTGCAGCGCCGCGATCCCAAGGCAGAGCAGCAGCGCCGGCGAGCGCGTGATCACCTCGAAGGTCGGACGGTCGGCAATACGCAGCCGCTGCAGCAGGTTGAACACGACCAGGGCGCCGAAGCCCACCACGGCCCACTGCAGCGCGTGAGGGCTCACAGCAAGGGAGCCGAAGTGCAGCGGCGGCCGCGGTGACAGGGCGGACGTGATCCGCGTCAACACCACCGCCACCCCGACGACGAGGATCGTCGCCACGAGGTTCACCGTCCAGTAGCGCGCGCCGGCTCGCCGGGCCGCGAGCGCCAGCCAGTTGGCGCCGGGTGTCACCGCGCCGAGCAGCGCGAGGCTGGCCTGGAAGGGATGCGGATCGGGCGGTGAGGGGATGCCGTCGAGGCGCCCGCGCGGCGGCTCGGGCATCCGATATAGCAGCGCGGCGAGGATGAATCCCGGGAGCGCCGCGACCAGAAACGCGAATTGCCAGCCTTTGAGGCCCAGCGGCGCCGCGCCGCCTCCGCTTCGGTGGTCCCACCAGTCGGCGGCCACACCACCGAGCACGAGCGAGCCGCCGAGGCCGAGCGCGATCGCCGCGGCAATCACCGCCATGGCGAAGCCGCGGCGCGGCTTCGCGTAGTGGTCCATCACCAGCGAGAAGCCGGCCGGTTGTGCCGCGCCCTCGCCGATGCCGACGCCGAGCCGCGACAGCGCCAGGAGCGCAAAGCCGTGCGCGGCGGCGGCGAGCCCCGTGGCTACCGACCAGAACGCGAGCGTGATGCCGAGCAGCCGCGTGCGCACCCAACCGTCGGCGAGCCGCCCGAGCGGCAGCGAGAACAACGCGTAGAAGAGCGCGAATACCGTGCCGTAGAGCAGCCCCATCTCCGCGTCACCGATGCCGATGTCATGCTTGATACGCGGCGCCAGGATCGCGAGGATGTTGCGATCGAGCAGGCTCATCGTGTTGGTGAGCGCGACCAGGAGCAGCGCGTAGCCGGCGGTGTGCGCGAAGCGCTTGTTGCTCACAGCCTGAACCAGCGCTCGGCGTTGGTCTGCATCAGCTTCTTCTTCGTGGCGAGCGGAATGTCCAGGTTGTCGTGCGTGCGCACCTCGTCGGCGACGAACTGGTACGGATAGTCCATCGCGTACATGAGGCGGTCCTCGCCCACGACCTGCTGTGTGAAGCGGATCGCCGGCGCCCACGCCATGCCGCTGGTGGTGATCAGCACATTGCTGCGCAGGTATTCAAGGATGGTCTTCCGGAGCGGCTTCATGAACGGGTAGCGCCGCGAGCGCACGCTCGCCTGGTGCATGTAATCGAGGCGGTACACCCAGAAGGGCAGCGCCTCGCCCATGTGACCGACCATGATCTGCAGGTCCGGGTATCGGTCGAAAATGCCGCTGGTGATGAGGCGCAGCAGATGCAGGCCGGTCTCGACACCGAAACCGAAGATGGCGCCATCGAGGCCGGCCTCGAGCATCGGTCCGATCATCGAGTCGGGCGGGGTCGCCGGATGGATGTAGAGCGGCTGGCCAGTGTCGGCGAGCGCACGGAAGATCGGCTCGAATTTCGGATGGTCGAGATACTGGCCTTGGGTGTGGCTATTGATCTGCACACCCTTGAAGCCGAGCTCACGGGCTCCGCGGATAATCTCGCGCGCCGACCACTCGGGGTCCTGCGGCGCGACGGTGGTCATGCCGACATAGCGGTCGCCGCGCGATGCGACCTGCCCGGCGAGGTAGTCGTTGGCGCGCTGCGCGAGGCCGCGCGCCTCGGCAACGTCGGTCAGCGGCTGCGCGCCCGGTGAGGTGAGGGCGAGGATCGCCTTGTCGATCCCGGTCTCGTCCATGTGGCGGATGCGCTGCGGGCCTAAGTCGAGCAGCCGCTCGAGGATCTGCGTGGCGCGCTCCGAGGGGCTGCGGGCATAGAAGCCCCACAGCGACACCATGCCCTTATCGGCGCTGCCGTCCCTGACCATGCGCAGGTAGGTGTCGATCTGTTCGCGGGTGGCGAAGGCTTCCTCAGTCGCGATGCGCAGGTAGCCGCGGTCACCGCCGGTCTTGAGCTCGTGGGTCATGCATTACCCTTCGTGGACGGCCTTCACCACCATGCAGGACATGACACCCTCCGGGCCGTTCTCCGAGCCGTGCCCGGACCACTTGACGCCACCGAACGGCGAGTCGGCGACGCTGAGCACCGTGGTGTTGATGCACAACATGCCGGTCTCCACCTCGCGCGCCAGGCGCTTCTGCCGCGCGGCGTCGTTGGTCCAGCTGTAGGCGGCGAGTCCGTAGGGCAGGCGGTTGGCCTCCGCAATCATGTCCGCCTCGGTGCGGAACGGATTGATGAGCGCGACGGGGCCGAACGGCTCCTCGTTCATGATGGGGGTGCCGATCGGGACCTCGGACAACACCGTCGGTGCGTAGAAGTAGCCCCGCTCGCCGAGGCGCCGGCCGCCGGTGTGGAGTTTCGCGCCGGCGCTGACGGCGCCACCGATCAGGCGCTCCATCGCCTCCGGGCGGCGCGGATTGGCCATCGGCCCCATCTGCACGCCCTCCTCCAACCCGTTGCCCACCCGCAACTGTGCGGCCCGCGCGCTGAAGCCGCTTACGAAGCGCGGGTACACACCCTCCTGCACGATGAAGCGCGTCGGTGAGACGCATACCTGACCGGCGTTGCGGTGCTTGGAGGCCACCATCGCCTGCAACACCTGCTCGACGTCGACATCGTCGAACACCAGGACCGCGCCGTGGCCACCGAGCTCCATGGTGGTGCGCTTGCAATCCTCGGCGGCGAGCTTCATGAGGTGCTTGCCGACCACGGTCGAGCCGGTGAAGCTCAGCTTGCGGATGATCGGCGAGGCCAAAAGATGCCGCGACACCTCGTCCGGCACGCCGAACACCGCCTGACCGACTTCCTTCGGCAGCCCGGCATCGAGCAGGGTCTGCAGCACCGCGAGCGCGGAGGCCGGCGCTTCTTCCGCGGCTTTCATGATCACCGAGCAGCCGGCGGCGATCGGTGCGCCGAGCTTGCGGCCGGGATTGCCGATGGGAAAGTTCCAGGGCGCAAACGCCGCGACCGGTCCGACCGGCTCGCAGGTGACGGTCGAGCGCATGCCAGCGGGGCGCACGAGCTGACGACCGTACAGACGGTGGCACTCGCCGGCGTAGAACTCGAACAGTGCGACGTTCATCATCACTTCGATGCGCGCCTCGGCGAGCGTCTTGCCCTCCTCCAGCGTCGCGACGCGTGCGATCTCCTCCTGACGCTCGCGCAGCAGCCGCGCGGCGCCCGAGAGCACGGCGGCGCGCTGCGCCGGGGCGGCATCGCGCCACAGACGAAAGCCCCGCTGCGCGGCATCGAGCGCGCGGTCGAGATCGGCGGCGTCCGCGAGCGGCAAGGCGCCGAGCGCCTCCGCGGTCGCGGGGTTGACCACGGTGTGGACACGCCGGTGGCCGACGGGAATCTTCTCCCCGCCGATGATCATGTTGAGCTCGGGGTAGTCGACGCCGGATCTCACGGTCTCACGCACTCTGCGCCTCGAGCTGTTCGATCCGCACGACCTCACGGCCGTAGGGCCGGATGCCGCGTGAAATCGTGAGCGCCGCGAGCGGTAGCAGGATCGAAGCCGTCAGCAAAATGCTCTTCCAGAGCGCGCTATCTGTGCCGAAGACGCGTTGCGTGATGCTTCCGATGAGCTGCCCGCCGAACGCTCCGAAGAAAATGAACATGAAGAGGTAGATGGCAGTGACCCGGCCGCGCATGTGGTTCGGCGTGATGCGCTGGATGGCCGCATTCTGCGGCACCGCGGAGGCGAGCCCGCATACCCCGCCCGCAGCCACGCACAAGAGCGCAAGCTCTCCGGAGGGCATGAGGGGAGCCGCGATCTCGAAGGGTATGATGAGGGCGAAGAGTATCGTGGCGGCGCGCACGTTGGCGTCCTTGTAGCGCTTGGCCAGCCACTCGGTGAATACGGTGCCGACGAAGGCGCCCGCGAGCCACGACACCAAGGTGACGACGCTCATCCAGTTGCCGATGCGCTGCGGACTCCAGCCATAGGTGCGCGCGAGGAACGTAGGGCGCCAGACCTGAAGGCCAAGAAATTCCGTAGCGCTGAAGGCGAGGCCGATGAACAGCGGCAGGTAGACACCCCGCCGCGTCCAGATCTCGCGCAGCACGGCGCTGAACGGCACGTCCTGCGCCTCTCCCGCCAGGCCGCGCCGCGGCGGCTCTCTTGCCAACAGGAGCAGGGCCGCGATCACCAAGCCGGGCGCACCGACCATCATGAGCACCCACTGCCAGCCGTGGATGGTCAGGCCCATCCAGTGTGTGACCGGCCACGCCGCCACCATGGTGAGCAGCAGGCCTCCGAGGTAGTAGCCGAGCACGTTGCCGCTGATGAAGCCGAGCTGCAGGAAGCCGATGGCGCGCGGCAGTCGCGCCGGCGGGAAATAGTCCGCGAGCATCGAGTACGAGCCCGGAGCGTGCGCCGAGCCGCCCGCACCGACCAGCATGCGGCTCATGAACAGCTGCACGAAGTTCTGCGCGAGGCCGCCGAGGGCGGTGATGCCGCCGATGAGGGTGATGCCTGCGGCCAGCACGTACTTGCGCGGATAGAGGTCCACCAGGCGTGCCAGCGGAATGCCGACCAGCACGTAGAAGATGATGTTGGCGGGTCCCAGCAGGAACCCAAGTTGCTCGTCGGTGAGGTGAAAATCAGCCTTGATGCGCGGGGCCATCATGCTGAAGATCTGCGCGTCGAGGAAATTCAGCGCGGTGGCCAGAATGATCACGGTGAGGCCGTAGTAGGCGGCGCTGCGGGCCGGCCACCCCTGCGCCTGCGGTCTAGCATCCGCCACAGGAACTACGCCGTCGGGTACTTCCGCGACCATTGTCCGCCCCCTCGTGCGCTGCGCTTTGCCAGCACCAGACTGTATGTGTTAGATACAATATGACTTGCGGCATTTTGTCCAGCGCTTTGTGGCTGCGCGCCCGGCGCCGCCGCTGAACATATGGGGGAACCGCCGCATGCAGAACCTGCCAGGCAAGACCGCATTCGTGACCGGAGGCGCCAGCGGCATCGGGCTCGGCATTGCCAAGGCCCTGCTCGGGGCCGGAATGAAGGTCGTCATCGCGGACATCCGCGAGGACCACCTCGCGCAGGCGAGCGTGGAGCTCGGTGCGCCCGAGCGCGTGCTGGCGCTCAAGCTCGACGTGACCGACCGTGCCGCCTACGCGCGCGCCGCAGACGCCGCTGAGGCGCGCTTCGGCGGGATCCACATACTCTGTAACAACGCCGGCGTCGCAGTGGTCGGCCCCACCGAGCTGGCGACGTTTGCTGATTGGGACTGGGTGCTCGGGGTGAACCTCGGCGGCGTGGTGAACGGCATCGTCACCATCCTGCCGCGCATCCTGAAGCACGGCGAGGGTGGCCACATCATCAACACCTCCTCCATGTCCGGGCTCGTGCCGCATGGCGGCGCGACCATCTACGGCACCTCGAAGGGCGCCGTGCTCAGCATGATGGAATGCATGCGCCCCGAGCTCGAGCCGCGCGGCATCATCTGCTCGGCCTTCTGTCCGGGGGCGGTGCAGTCGAACATCGCCGAGGCACACAAGACCCGCCCGGCCGCGCTCGCCGACACCGGCTATGCCGAGGCCGACAAGCGCCGCCGGCAGAACACCGACTTCTTGCACCTGTTCCGCACCAAGGAGGAGATCGGCCAGCGGGTGCTGCAGGGGATCCTGAACGACGAGCTGTACATCATGACCCACAGCGAGTTCCGCCAGGGCGTCGTCGAGCGCGCCGAGGCCATGTGCGCGGCGGTACCCGAGCTGCCGGAGAACGAGGAGTACAAGCGCACCTTCGGCTTCCTGTTCCGCAATCCGATCCACGCGGCGGAGACGGCGCGCCACAAGCGAGGCAAGTCATGAAAGACCTTGCCGGCCGCACGGCCTTCGTCACCGGCGGCGCGAATGGCGTCGGCATCGGCCTGGTGCGCGCGCTGCTCGCGGAGGGCTGCAACGTTGCCATCGCCGACATCCGCCGCAGCTCCATCGACGCGGCGCTGAAAGCGCTCGATAACCCGCGCGCCATGGGTGTCGAGGTGGATGTGTCCTCGCGCCAGGACCTGGCGCGCGCCGCCGACGCGGTGGAGGCGAAGCTCGGGGTGGTCACGCTGCTGTTCAACAACGCCGGGGTGAACCTGTTCCAGTCGATCGAGGAGTCGAGCTACGACGACTGGGACTGGATCATGGGCGTGAATCTGCACGGTCCGATTAACGGCGTCATGACCTTCGTGCCGCGCATGATCCGCGCCGGGCAGCGCGGCTACGTGGTCAACACCGCCTCCATGGCCGGCTTCCTCGCCGCCGGCGTCTGCGGCATCTATAACACCACCAAGTTCGCGGTGCGTGGATTGTCCGGATCGCTGCGCGCGAGCCTCGCGCCGCACGGCATCGGGGTCTCGGTGCTGTGCCCGGGGCTCGTCAAGTCCTACATCTATGCGAGCGATGAGATCCGGCCTGAGGCGCTCAAGGCCGGCGCCAAGCCGGTCAACACCGATTTCGTGAAGCGCCTAGCGGAGGTGCACGAGTTCGGCATGGAGCCGGACGTGATCGCGGCGCGCGTGCTGGAAGCCATGCGCGAGGATCGCTTCCACATCTTCCCGCACCCCGAGTTCAAGGAGGAGCTGAGCGAGCTGTTCGGCGAGATCCTCGAGGACTTCCGCGACTACCCGGTCGACCCTGGCCACGCGCAGCGCATCGATTTCGAGAAGACCCGCCGCGAGAGCTACCGCAAGCAGCGCCGCGGACTCAAAGGAGCCTGAGGCGTGCGCGTCGAAGCGCTCGATCACGTGAACATCATTACGGCGGACGTCGCGGGCACCGCGCGCTTCTACGCGGAGCTCTTCGACCTCGAGCCGCGCGACGGGCCGCCGCCGCTCACGCACGAGAATGCGCGCTGGATGTACGACGGGACCGGCCGCGCCATCGTG
Source organism: uncultured Steroidobacteraceae bacterium (assembly GCA_964489185.1). Classification (GTDB taxonomy): domain Bacteria; phylum Pseudomonadota; class Gammaproteobacteria; order Steroidobacterales; family Steroidobacteraceae; genus 13-2-20CM-66-19. The sequence continues at coordinate 77,940 of CAZAXR010000003.1, forward strand.
CACATCAACAGCCTCGAGTGCCCGCGCACCTACGACCGCGAGGTGCGCGCCGGGCCGACCGGCGCGCTGCATCACGTGGCGCTGCGCTGCTCGGGGTACGAGGAGCTGCGGGCGCGGCTGACCCGGCGCGGCCTCGGGCACCAGCTCAACAACGTCACCGCGGTGGGCCTGCGGCAGATTTTCGTGCTCGACCCGAACCAGGTGCTGCTCGAGCTGAATTTCTTCGGCGAGTGAGCTCTAGTCCCGCGCGACCCAGCCGCGCCGCAGGTTGTCGGGGATGCCGCCGGCCAGGCGGTAGTCGTTGCGCAGCCGCGCGAACCGGTCCGGCCCGGACGTCTGCCGGGAACTCTGCGTGCCCTGATGCGACCCGGGAGCGTCGGCGAGCGTGGCGCGCAGCTCCTTCGGCACCCGTGCGGCAAAATCGCGCGGCACGGGCCGGTAGAGGCCGGCAGGCGACAGCGTCGCTCGGGCGTCGAGCTTGTAGAGGCGCGCCGAATTGAGCCCGAGGATCTTGCGCCGGGTACTCTCATCAAGGCGCGGATAGCCATACGTTGCCGCCATGGCCTCGGGGATCTGGAAGCGCCACAGCGCCTCGATCTGCCACTGCGGCGCCCCGTACCACAGCGAGTCGGATCCGAACACGATCCGGTCGGGTCCCCAGTACTTCAGAAGCTGCCCGAGGATGTGGGCACACACCGTGGGGAAAGTCGTCACGGTCGCGGCGAAGGTCGTGCCGAGCTCGGCGTAGACGTTCGGCAGATGCGCGCACTGCTGCGCCATGCGTGTGACCCACTGCACGTCCGGCACGCCGTTCAGCAATCGGCCCTCACGCACGGCGCGCAGCGACTGCTGGCCATAGAAGAGCGGCGCCCATGCGGCGTGGTAGATGATGAAGTTGAATTCCGGCCAGTCACGCGCCGCCCGCGGAATGTCGTTGGGGTTGCCCATGGACGCCTGGTCGCTCGCCGGGTCGGCCGGGTCAGCGAGGGTCGTGAGGCCCTTGTGAATGCAGATGTTGAAGAAGCCGGGCCGGTCCTTGAGCTGTGCGCGGTTGCGGCGGATCAGCTCGTACGTCGGGTAAGCGATCGCTTCATCGTCGAGGCTCCAGCGCTCCATACCCCGTGTCGGGTCGTCATTGTTCTTGGCGCAGAAGGCGATGGTGTAGCCCTTCCAGGAGTCAGGACGGCACTCCTCGATCTGGCGCTGCATGAACTCGAGGTTGTGCTTGCCGGGATAGAACTGGCCGTGGGCCAGCATGCGCGGGGAACCGGCGATGCGGTTCACGAAGTCGCGCACCGCGGCGGTCTGGTACCCGGTCAGGATTTCCGACGACAGCGACTCGGCAATGGTCCGCGGCGGGATCCCCTGGCTCGCGCCCGGGGGCATGAAGAGCCCGAGCGGCGCGTTGCTCAGCACTGCAACCGTGACACCGCTGTCGAGGTACACGTCCTTCACCAGCGAGGTGAGCATGAAGTCGCTGCCGACGTTGGGGGTCTGTTGCAGCGAACCGGTCCAGGCCGACCAGGGGTTGCCGAGCTCGTCGGGATAGCCGCTGGGATTGAAGGGGTTCGCCTTGAACCCCGCCGCGAGGCTGGCGGCGCCGCTGCCCTGCGACGCGGCGCGCAGCGGCAGTCCGGCAGCTCCCTGGCTATCGCGCACCATGTGCAGCTGATCATCAAGCACGAACAGATCCGCAGGCGGCCCGCGCTCGGCTGCCGCGGCCGGCTCGAACAGCTCGAGCGGGCTCACATCGAAGAAGCGCCCGAATACCTCGTTCATCGCCACGAACGACGCCACCATGCCGCCTGCTCCGCGCAGGAAACGCCGCCGCGAGAGCCCGAGCCGGCCCGCGGTGGCCTCCGCGAGCGCGGTGACGCGCGCTTCGACCTCGCGCTGGGCCAGGGTCTGGGCACACGGCACGTACTCGCCGTTCGAGACGTTGCGTGTCGGCACGGCGGCTCGCAACGAATCCGCCGCAACGGCGCGCTCAAGACCTGCGAGCTGCTCGCCCGAGAACCAGGAGTCGTCGTCGTGGAGGTGCGGATCGTGCTGGCTCATGGGATTTCCGGCCGTCGGGGAATTCTAGGCTCCGGAGCCGGACAGCTCAGCAGTGCCGGGCGATGAAGTGCCGGACTTCCTGGCTGATCTCGTCGTTCTCCGGTACCGAGCCGAATCCAAATCCGCCGTGCGGCATCGCTTCCCAGACGTGCAGGTCCGCTTCGATACCGGCTCGGCGCAGTTTCCTGTGCATCAGGACGGAGTTGGACAGAAAGAGGTCACGGGTCCCGGACTGAATGAGAGTCGGCGGAAAGCCCTGGGCAAAGTCGGCGAAGAGAGGAGACAGGTAGGGATCCGTCAACCCATGTCCGCCCGCGTAGAGTGCGTTGCATTCCGGCAGCGCTGCCTTGAGGTTTACATCCAGCAGCTCGTTCGTCCGGAAGGTGTCGCCCGCCTCGGTCAGGTCCACCTCCGGTGTCAGCAGCACCACGGCGGCGGGCGGCGGCAGCGCCCGATCGCGAATCAGAAGCGTCACCGCAGCCGCCAGGTTAGCGCCGGCAGAGGCGCCACCGACCACGATCTTTCGTCCGCCGGCGCCTGCGAGCAGCTCCCGATAGACCGCAAAACCATCCTCCAGGGCCGCGGGGAAGGGGTGGGCTGGAGGCGTACGGTAATCGACCGATAGCGTTGTCATACCCAGCTGATCGGCGGCTTTGGCGCCGAAGGCCATCGCAAATCGACCCGCTCCGAATACAAAGGCGCCGCCATGAAAATAGAGATAAATCGGCTGCGCCGCGTTGCCCGGCTCACTCGGCGTGCAGCGGTATGTCCTGACGCCTGAGATGACCTGTGTGTCTACGCTGCAGCGGCACCCCGCGAGCATTTGCGCCGCGACCGGCTCCCACATCGCTGCGCTTGCCTCTTTGGCGCGCCGCCAGGCCTCCAGGTCGTCCGGCGCGGGATAAGACAAGGGCGCCCTAGCGGCGCCCTCCGCCAGGGCAGCCCGTGCCTCAAGGCTGATCGTCGTGGGAGGCTCGATTGTGCGGACTGGCAGCACGACCGGCGCGAGGGCCGGTGGTGAGACGACAGCTTTCATACTGTTGTGCCGAGTGCCGCCGCAGAGACCCGCCGCAGCCTTCAGGCACTGCCGCGCTGGCGCCAGCCCTGCTTGTAGGTCTCGCGCACCACGCGGCTGTAGGGTACCGGGCTCACGATGGCGCGCACTTCGAGCTGTTGGTGCGGCTCGACGGTGGGTTTGCGCGTGCCGCCGTTCTCCTCCCCCCACACCACTCTGACCTCCGTTCCGAGTGGAATGTCCGGCCGGATCGTGGCGAGGCTCAGCGCCTGCTTCTCGTTGTAGCTGTAGCCGGTGAACATTGACAGGCCCACGGTCGTGCCGTCGGCATCTATCACGCGGTCATAATTGGCCGAGGCGTAGTTGGCGAGCGGGACGTCGAAGTACTTGTACTGCTGGCCCCCGGGATTGAACAGCGAGCCGGTGATCTTCGCCAGGTCCTCCGCGTTCCACGCGAGGGTCACCTTCTTGCGCTGTGTTTCCGGCTTCACCTGCTGCAGCGCCTCGCGGCCGTGGAACTCGTGATCGAAGCGGACGAAGGAGCCGTAGCCGAGCTCGAACGGATTGAGGTAGTAGTCTTCGATGTTGCTGGAGACGAAGCTGCCGCCGATCGAGCCGGTGGCCTCGTAGCCGTCCGCACCGAGCCACTGGCGATAGGGTTTGAGCTTCTCGCCGGTATAGATCGCCGGCAGCGGCGATGGAATCCAGCCCGACTCGAGCGTGTTGGACGGATAGGCGCGGCTGCCACACGGCAGCATGCCGAATTCCTTGCCGGCGGTGAGAATCGCCGCCCGGATCTCTTCCTGCTCGGCGTACGGGCCCCAGATCTCCAGCCCCGGCGCGCCCGACATGCCGTGCCGCAGCGTGCGCACGGTGCGGCCGGCGATCTTCATGGTCGACATGTTGAAGAACTTCAGCTGTTCGAGCGGGCCGCCGTTGAGCTTCTCGATGATGGCCCAGGCCTTCGGCCCCTGGATCTGGAAGCGCCACACCGTGCGGATGACGGGCTTGCCCATCGGCCGCATCGGTGAGCGGTCATCGAGCTCGACGTCGACGTCGTAACCACCGCTTGCCCCCTGGTAGCGCAACCAGTTGGAGGCCGGTGCGCGGCCGACGTACAGCAGCTGCTCCTCAGCGAGGTAGAAGAGAATGCCGTCCCCGATCACGTGGCCGTAGGGCGTCGTCGGGACGTACTGCTTCGCTTTGTTGACGGCGAAGCCGGCCATCGAGTTGATCGCGGTATCGCTGAACAGCCTGAGCGCATCCCGGCCGCGCACATACAGGTTCACCATGTGGTGAGTCTGGTCGAAGAGCACGGCGCTGTGCTGCCACGCCCACTGCTCACTGCGCCAGTTGCTGAATTCCGCCGCGACCACGGGGTAGACGTAGGCGCCGAGCTGCGAGTTGCGCAGCATCTCCACGCAGTTCCCGGTGGTCGCCAGGATCTCTTCCAGATTGCGCGCCGCCATTGTCGATCCCCTTCTAGCTGGGTTTTGGATGATATCGCATTTTGTATGTGACACAAACGATCAACCCGTAGCGCGGCGGCTCCGCGCGCAGGGCGGTGCGCCATCAGGCGGCAGGTGCGGGGGTGGCGTCGGGAACGGCCGGGTATGCCGTTGCCTCTAGGGGTTGGCGATCACCACTTTGCCGAACAGTTCGCCCGAGGACTGGTACGCGTAGGCGGACTTAGCCGCCGCGAAATCGAACATCCGGTCGACGACCGGCTTCAGCCGGTGCGCGTCCACGAACGCGTTCAGATCGCGCGCCATGGCGGCGGAGCCGACAAAGATTCCGCGCAGGCTCGCGCCCTTGATCATGAGGGGCATCGGGTTAGCCTCGCCCTGCATGGAGAGCACACCGATCAGGGCAATCTCACCGCCGAAGCCGACGGCCTGGATGGATTGCGCGAGCGTGCCGAGGCCCCCCACCTCGACCACGTGGTGGATCGTGCCGCCGGCGAGCTCGGCCGCCTTTACTCCCCACTGCGGCACCGACTTGTAGTTGAGGGTGGCATCGGCGCCGAGCTCCTTCGTTCGCGCCAGCTTCGTGTCGCTCGACGAGGTCGCGACGACCCGCGCGCCGGCGGCCTTGGCGATACGCAGCGCCAGCAGCGACACGCCACCGGTGCCGATCAACAGCACCCACTGGCCACGCTCGAGCGGCCGCACGCCCATCATGAGCGCATTCCAGGCGGTGACCCCGGCGCACGGCAGCGTGGCTGCTTCCTCGAAGCTCAGCGAGCTGGCGAGCCTGACGACGCCGGTCTCGGGCAAGGCGACATAATCCGCGAGCATGCCGCGCGCGGGCGGACAGCCGAGCGCGTCCCCCTTCACCGGCGGCGGCGGCCCGTCGAGCCAATTCTGAAAGAATGTGCCGGCGACGCGGTCACCGGGAGCGAATGACTTCACGCCCGCACCCACCGCCTCCACCACGCCGGCGCCGTCGGAGAGCGGCGTGCCGGCCACCTTGATGGCCGAGCCGAAGTAGCGGCCCAGCGCGATCGCCTGATCGCGGTAATTGAGGGACGTGGCGCGCACCCGCACCAGCACCTGCCCCGCGGCCGGCTCCGGCCGCGGCAACTCTATCAGCTCGGCCTGATCGATCGAGGTGCACCCCGCTGGCAGCTGCCAAGCGCGCATTTTCGCTCCGGTGCTCATCGCGCCTCCCCCGACCAGGTCCGTAGTCCCGGTGCCGTGCGGTCCTCGCCGGCGAGCGCGCGCTTCACCGCCGGGCGCGCCCGCATCTTCTCCCCCCACGCGACGAGCCGCGGGCAGCGCCTGCCGATCTCCATTTCCGGAAACATGCGCTCCACCGCCACCCCGCAGTAGGAGAAGAAATTGATGTCGGCGAGCGTGTACGCGTCCCCAGCGATCCAGGCGGTCTCGCCGAGCTGCCTCTCCACCTTGTCCACCGCGTACAGGATCTTCTCGGTCGCATGCGCCAGGTCCCGCTCGCTGAAGCCCGAGCGCGCCGTGCGCCACTTCGCGCGCTGATCGGGCAGCGGGATGCGCTCCATCAAGCGGTCGAACTCACCGCTCTCGACGCTGCGCGCGATGATGCCCACCATGCGGTGCCAGCCGTGCATCGAGACGTAGTTCATCACCTGCTCGTCGCAGAACTTGTTCCAGTAGCGCATGCGCGCCGCGCCTACCGGATCGCGCGGCCGCAGCGGCACGTCGGGAAAAACGTCTTCCAGGTACTCGTTGATCACGCTGGTATGCGTGATGATGACGCCGTCGTGATCGAGCACCGGCACCTGCCCTTCCGGGTTGATCGCGATGAACCACGGCTCGTGCTGCTCGAACTTGTGCAGGTCGACGTAGACGCTCTGCCACTGCAGGCCCTTCTCGATGAGTGGAATCATCGACTTCAGCGAGTTGGCCAGCGGCTCCGCGTGATAGTACTTGAGTGTCATGGACGCCCTACCGTGGTATGAGAGTGCCGAGGATGCCGCCATCGACCGCGATGGTCTGCGCCGTGATGTGGCTGGCACGATCGGACAGGAGGAAACAGACCAGCTCCGCCACCTCATCCGCCGTCCCGATGCGGCCCTGCGGCACGTTGGTGCCGAGCCGCTCGCGGATCGCTGCGATGGGTGCACCGGGGTCGAGCTGCATGAGCATCGGCGTCTCGATGAGACCGGGCAGCACGCAGTTGACGCGCACGTTGCGCGGGGCAGCCTCGCTCGCCGCCGCGCGCGCCAGTCCCATCACCGCATGCTTGGAGGCGACGTACGCGACGTTGTGGGGCATGCCGCGCGCGCTGGCCAGGCTGCCGGTCACGACGATGCTGCCGCTGCGGCGCGCCAGCATCGCCGGCAGCACCCGCTTGATGGCCCAGTAGACGCTGGTCAGGTTGGTGCGCAGCACGGTGTCGAACTGCGCATCGTCGTACTCGGCGAGCGGCGCAAAGCGCCCGCCGCTGCCGGCGTTGGCGAACAGGCCCGCCACGGAGCCGAAAGCATCCTCGGCTTTGTCGATCGCCGCCAGCAGCGCACCGCGATCGGCGACATCGGCGACCGCCCAGGCGGCGCTGCCGCCGTCGCGTGCGATGGCGTCGGCGGCCGCGGCGAGCTTCGCTTCGTTACGTGCGATGAGAAACACGCGCGCACCGCGGTGCGCGAGCAGCCGCGCGGTTGCCAGGCCGATGCCACTCGAGGCGCCGGTGACGAGCACGTGGCGGGTGCCGAACTCACTCACTTGAGGCCCAGGAGCTGCGCGGCGTTGTGCTTCATGATCCCCGGCAGCACGTCCGCCTTGAAGCCGACCTGCTGCGCCGCCTCCAGCCACTTGTCGGGGCGGATCAACGGGAAGTCCGAGCCGAACATCATCTTCTTCTTCAGCAGGCCGTTGGCGTACTGGATGATCTGCGGCTGGAAATACTTCGGGCTCCAGCCCGACAGGTCGATGAACACGTTGTCCTTGTGCAGCGCCATGGACAGGCTCTCGTCCACCCACGGCCAGCTCGGATGGGCGAGCACCACCTTCATGTCGGGAAAATCCGCAGCGACGTCGTCGATTAGGATCGGCTGACCCCACTTGAGGCGCACGCCGCCGCCGCCGCGCATGCCCGAGCCCATGCCCGAATGGCCGGTGTGAAAGATCGCCGGCAACTTGTGCGCGGCGATCACCTCGTAGATCGGGTAAGCGATGCGGTCGGCGGGGTGGATGTCCTGCATGATGGGGTGGAACTTGAAGCCCCGCACCCCGTGACGCTCGATGAGGTCACGCGCCTCGCGCGCGCCCATGCGCCCCTTGCGCGGATCGATCGAAGCGAACGGTATGACGATATCAGCGTTCTTCGCTGCGAAATCGGCGATCTCGTAGTTGCTGACACGGCGGGCACCGATGCTGCTCTCGCAGTCAACCGTGAACAGGCAGAACGCGATCTGCTGCTCGCGATAGAGGCTGATGATCTCGGGAATCTTCGGCCGCTCGCGCGGCGCCTTGAAGTACGCCGACGCCGCATCGAAGAAGCGACCCATGACCGGGTCCTCCGGGTCGTGGCACGAGACATCGGCATGCACGTGCACGTCGATCGCGCGAACCTTGGACAGATCGATCATGCCGCCGCCTTTCAGGCCAGCATCTTCGGGCCGGTCTGCGCCGCCTGCTCGATCTCCGCCGCGCGGTCGCGCTTGATCGGTACGTCGCGGCCCGCCTGCACCGCCGGGCGTGAGCCGACCAGCGCCAGCCAGCGTTGCAGGCTCTTGAATTCATCGACGCTGATACCCGAGTAGTCGTGGCCCGAGACCCAGGGCCACAGCGCTATGTCGGCAATCGAGTAATCACCGGCGATGTATTCGTGCGCGGCGAGCTGCCGGTCGAGCACGCCGAACAGCCGCGTGACCTCACGCTGGTAGCGGTCGATCGCCGGCTGGATCTTCTCCGGGAAGTAGCGCGAAAACACGTTCACCTGCCCCATCATGGGGCCGATGCCGGACATCTGGAACATCAGCCACTGGATCACGCGGCTGCGACCTTGCACGTCGCGGGGCAGGAACCGGCCGGTCTTCTCGGCCAGGTAGATCAGGATGGCGCCGGACTCGAACACCACGAAGCCGTCGTCGTCGATGGTTGGAATGCGGGCGTTGGGATTCAACTTCACGTACCAGTCGGCCTTCTGCTCGCTGCTCGCAAAATCGATCACCCGCACCTCGTAAGGCAGGCCCATCTCCTCGAGCGCAATCGACACTTTCCAGCCGTTGGGGGTCGCCGCCGTGTAGAGTTTGATGGCCATCGCTTTCCTTCTCAGCCCCAGCGGTTGATTTCAGGCCCAACGCTCCAGCTCGCCGCAGGTTCTGCCGAGCGCGCCAGCGACAACGCTGTGGCGACAGGAGCTGATCCCTTGACGCGCGCGAGCCACGCCAGCGTGCGCGGCGCTTTGCTGAATGGCTCCGGCACCAGCGGCACCATCCCGGCAAGCCAGGCGTAGCTCTCGAGATCGGCGATCGAGTAGGCACCCATCAGCCAGTCGCGATCGGCAAGTTGCACCTCGATTCGCTCCGCCGCCTGCTGGATCTTGCTGCGGCTGTCTTCGAGCTGCTCCGCGGCGAACTGTCCGGAGGTGACCTGCTGCCAGCGCGCGCGCAGGTCCACGCTGCCGATCCGCTCCAGCACCGCGGCGTCGGCCTGGGGCGGATGCGCGTGACAACCAAGGTACGCGGCCGCCGGCGCGGTGCGCTCGATCATTTGCCGGCACCACTTCATCGTCTGCCAGCGACCGTATGGGTCGGCAGAACGCAGAGGCACCCCCTGCCCCACGTCATCGAGATAACAGGCGAGGAACACCGAGTCGGTCATCGCTTCGCCATCGACCACCAGCACCGGTCCCTCGCCCTCGATGCTCATCGCCACCAGCGGGTCCTGCGCACACGCGAGGGCGTGGCGCTCGCCGCGGGCGAGATCGATATGCCTGAGGTCCGCTGGCACCTGTTTGGCGAACAGCGCGGCGAGCACGGTCAGGGACGGGCCATTGGGCTCGCCGTGATAGAGCGTCATGCTCATGCAATCTGTCCCGCCGCGATGTGCGGCTGCTCGAGGATCTTGACGCGTCCGACCATGCTGGTACGGCCCATCGCCCAGCAGGCCCTGGTCGCCGGACGCGCATAGACCGCGCGCAGCCAGCGCAGGATGTTGGGTGTCAGCTCGTCATTGGACAGCGCCGGCTGCGAGAGCGGCAACGCATAGGCGAGATTGAATCCGTTGATGTCGGCGAGGCTGTACTGATCGCTGGCGAGCCACGGGCGCGTGGCGAGTGCCTCCTCGAGCAGGCGGATACCGAGTGCCACGCGGCGCCGCGACTCGCGCATTTCCTCGTCGCCGAAGCGGCCGGAAATCGCCTTGCTCCAGGCGACCCGCCGCTCCGGCAGTGGAATGCGCTCGACCGCCGCCTTGAGCTCCGCCGGGTCGCGCGCCCGCACCGCTGGGCCCACGAACACGCTCCATCCGATCATGGAGAAGCTCGGACCGAGCCACTGGTCCATGAGCTTCATCCACCAGCGCACGCGCCACCGGTCGCGCGGGTCCGCGGGCATGAGAGGCGGACCGGGAAACGCCTCATCGACGTATTCCATGATGGCGGTGGATTCGGTGAGCACGCGCGTGCCGTGCACCATCGCCGGAATCGTGCCCTGCGGATTGATGGCCAGGTACTCCGGCCGGTGCTGATCGAAATTGAGGAGGTCGAGGTAGTGGCTGTTGAACGCCACGCCTTTCTCCATCAGCGCCAGCATGGGCTTGCCGGAATTGGCGTTCGGCTCCCAGTGGTACAAGGTGACATCAGGCATCCGGACCGACCCCCATTTGTATGTGTTACGTACCACTTTGCGCGGGCAGCGGTCAAGGCGCGTCACGGTTCGTCAAAACCCAGCCCGACGTAGTTCTCCGCGACCGAGCGGGAAGCGGCGGCCGAGCAGGCCAGGTATTCCAACTCGGCCAACTGCAGGCGCCGGGCGAACGCGTCGGCTGAGAAGCGGTGCAGGAGCGTCGTGAACCACCAGGAAAAGCGCGTCGCCTTCCAAACCCGGCCCAGCGCGCGCGCCGAATATTCATCGAGCAGCCTCGCGCTTCCGGCGCGGTAGAACTCGGCCAGACCCCGCCCGAGGACGCGCACGTCGGCGGCCGCCAGATTCAGGCCCTTGGCGCCCGTGGGCGGCACGATATGCGCTGCGTCTCCTACGAGAAACAGCCGCCCGAACTGCATGGGCTCCGTCACGACGCTGCGCAGCGGCACGATGCTCTTCTCGAGCGAGCGGCCGGTCACCAGCTGCCCGGCGTAGCGCTCGGGCAGCCGCGCGCGCAGCTCGTCCCAGAAGCGCTCATCCGGCCACTGCTCGACCTTGTCCTCGAGCGGACACTGCACGTAGTAGCGGCTGCGGCAGCGCGAGCGCATGCTGCACAGGGCAAAGCCGCGCTCGTGATGGGCGTAGACCAGCTCCTGGTGCAGCGGCGGCACGTCGGCGAGGAGTCCCAGCCACCCGAAGGGGTACACGCGCTCGTACTGCGTGACGCTTGCGCGCGGGATCGCGGCGCGGCTCACGCCATGGAAACCGTCGCAGCCGGCCACGAAATCGCAGTTAAGCTCCTCGCGGCGACCGTCGTGGAGATAGGTCACGCGGGGCGCCGGGGTGCCGATGTCGTGGAGGAGCACCTCGCGCGCTCCCCAGAGCACCGCGTCGGACTCGCCGCGTCGCGCTTCGATGAGATCCTTCTGCAGCTCGTTCTGGCCATAAACGAGCACGCTCCGTCCGGTAAGGCCCTTCAGGTCGATGCGGTGGCCTCCTTCGGCAAAGGCCAGGTCGAAGCCGTCATGGACCAGTCCTTCGCGCATCATCCGCGCACCGATCCCGGCCTCCTCGACCAACTCCACCGTGCTCCACTCCAGCAGTCCCGCGCGGATGCGTCCCTGCACATGCTCCGGCGACTCTCTCTCCAGCACGACCGAGTCGATCCCGTGGCGATGCAGCAGCTGGGAGAGCAGCAGCCCCGAGGGTCCCGCACCGACGATAGCCACCTGGGTTCTGCGCATCGCGAGGGCACTCGCGCTCATGTGCGCCGGGGACGAGCGGCGGACGCTGCACGAGCGTGGCGTCGCAGCCCGTCGACGAGTTGGGCCTGCACCTCGGTGGGCCGCCAGTCGCGGCGAACGGTGAGCCCGATCGAGCGCGTCACCGCTCCAAGGGGATGCGGCAGGGCCACGAGCTGGCCGGTCTCGAGCTCGTGGTGGATCTGATGCTCCGACAGCAGCATTACCCGGTCGCTGGCGAGCAGCATCGAGCGGGCCGCGACCAGTGAGTTGCACTCGATTGGTGCCACGTCGCGCCGGCGCTCGATGCGCGCCATGAGCGTGTCGAAATGGCGCCGCAACGGTGAGTTCGGCCGCGGCGCAATCCAGGGAAAGCGCGCCAGCGTCGCCAATGTCGGCGCTCCGCCGCCAGCGAGCGGGTGGCCGGCGCCGACCACGATCGCCAGCGGGTCATCGAACAGATGCTCCTGCACGATGTCCTGGTACGGCACGGGATCGCGCAACGCCCCAACCAGCACATCCGCGCCGCCGCGGCGCAGCGCCTCCAACATGCTCTCGTAGGGGCCGTCGAGTATGCGGATCACGTGCTCGGGTCGGCTCTCCGCGAACTCGAGCACCGCCCGCGCGACCAGCACACTGCGTGCCAGCGGCATGGCGCCGATGGTCGTCGCACCGCTCCCCGTTCCCTGTGCGGCCGCGACCTCGGCCTGACTCTGGGCAATCTCGGCGAACGCCAGCCGGGCGCGCAACGCCAGCTTCTCCGCCTCCCGGGTCGGGCGCACCCCGAAGCTCGTAATTTCAAACAGCTCGGTGCCGAGAGACCTCTCCAGCTGGCGCGCGGCGCGGTGCACCGCCGTACGCGCGCACCCGGCGCGGCGTGCGGCGCGCGCGAACGCCCCCTCCTCCACGACGGCGATGAGCGCATTGAGTTGCGTGGAGGTGATGCCGCTGAGCACGTCCTGCGGCGCGCCGTTCGGGGCCCGCGTGCGCGCCGCGAACAGCGCCTCCCGCAGCATCTGCAGCGCACGGTCGATGCGCCCGGCGGCGGCCTGCCCCGCACCCGTGAGCACGAGCCCCGAATAGCTGCGCTGCATGAGACGCGCGCCCAACGCAGCCTCGATCTGGCTGACCGCCTGGGTCACCGCCGGCTGGCTGAGGTGGGCCGCGCGCGCCGCGGCGCTGACGCTGCCGCGCCGGACGACCTGGTCGAAGAGCACCAGGTGCCGCAGGTTCGGCCTGGCCCCGGACGCCGCGGAGGTGTCTGCCTTCATGTCCACAATTTCTTATACCCGGCCGCGAATTGCAATTACCCCGCAGGGCGCGCGCGGCCGGAGAATGGGCGCTACTGGCTAGCGCAGGTTGCGGTCATGAACGTCGTCTACACCAACATTCGCCGCGCGGATCCCGAGGTGGTGAACGCCCTGACACACTACGGCGTGGCCACCGTTCACGAGGCGCAGGGACGGACGGGCCTGCTGGGTCCGACGCTGCGCCCCATCTATCCGGGGGCGCGCATCGCCGGCTGTGCCGTCACGGTGAGCGTTCCGCCGGCCGATAACTGGATGATCCACGTGGCGGTGGAGCAGTGCCAGGCCGGGGACGTGCTGGTCGTGGCCCCCACCTCTTCTTCCGACGCCGGCTATTTCGGCGAGCTTCTGGCCACCTCGCTCGCCGCGCGCGGCGTCCGCGGACTCGTCATCGATGCCGGTGTGCGCGACGTGCGCGACCTGACCGGGATGGGCTTCCCGGTCTGGTCGAAAGCCGTGCACGCACAGGGCACGGTGAAGGAGACACTCGGCTCGGTGAACGTGCCGCTGGTGTGCGGCGGTGGCCTCGTCAACCCGGGCGATGTCGTGATCGCCGACGATGACGGCGTATGCATCGTGCCGCGCCTCGAGGCAGCCGCCGTGCTCAAGGCAAGCGAGGCCCGCGAAGCCAAAGAAGCCAGGACGCGCGAGCGGCTGCAGCGCGGCGAGCTCGGTCTTGACCTCTACGACATGCGCGCGAAGCTCGCCGACCGCGGCCTGGTCTACCGCCCGCAATCGCTGCCCGCCTGAGGCGCACATGCTGCACGCCATTCCCAGCACGCTCATGCGCGGCGGAACCTCCAAGGGACTGTACTTCCACGCCAAGGACCTGCCGCACTCCGCGCCGGCGCGTGATGCGGCGCTGCTGGCGGCCATGGGGTCGCCGGATGTGCGCCAGATCGACGGTGTGGGCGGTGCGCATCCGCTGACCAGCAAGGTCGCGGTCATCAGTCCCTCGCAACGCGCGGATGCGGACGTCGACTACCTGTTCCTGCAGGTGGTGGTCGACAAAGCGGAAGTGAGCGACTCGCAGAACTGCGGCAACATCCTCGCGGGCGTGGGTCCGTGGTCCATCGAGAACGGCCTGGTGCCCGTCGCAGGCGACTCGACTCCGGTACGCATTCACATGGTCAACACCGGCAGCATCGCCGTGGCGCACGTGCCGACGCCGCGCGGCGCAGTCGAGTACGAGGGGGATGCGCGCATCGATGGGGTGCCCGGCCACGCCGCGGCGATACCGATCGACTTTCTGGACGTTGCCGGGTCCTCCTGCGGTCAGCTGTTTCCGACCGGTTCCAGCATCGACCGCGTCGAGGGAATCGAAGTGACCTGCATCGACAACGGCATGCCGGTCGTGCTGATGCGCGCCACCGATCTCGGCAAGCGCGGCGATGAGTCACCGGAAGTGCTCGAGGCCGATGCAGCGCTCAAGGCGCGCATCGAGCGCATCCGGCTCGCCGCGGGCCCGCGCATGAATCTCGGCGACGTGAGCAGCAAGACCGTGCCGAAGATGTGCCTCGTTTCGCCGCCGCGGCACGGTGGCACCATCCACACGCGCACCTTCATACCGCACCGCGTGCACGAGGCCATCGGCGTGCTGGGCGCGGTCAGCGTCGCCACCGCCTGTGTGACGCCCGGCTCGGTGGCCGCGCAGGTTGCGGGCCTGGTGCCACGCGCGGGATCGCAGCGCCTGGAGATCGAGCATCCGACGGGATTCTTCACGGTGGAGATGGATGTGGAGCTCCAGGGCAGCACCGTCACGGTGAAGCGCTCGGCGCTGCTGCGCACCGCGCGCAAGCTCATGCAGGGGCAGGTGTTCGTTCCGGCGAGCGCGTGGAGCGGGGCATGACGAGCAGCGCGCGCCGCGTGGCGCTCATCGGGCTGGGCGAGGTCGGCCAGGTGCTGGCCGAGGATCTGCACCGCGTGCCAACCGTGGAGCTTTCCGCCTGGGATCGGCTCTTTCCCGTCGCGGGCAGCGAGCCGCAGCGGGCGGCCGCAGCGCTCAGCTTCGTCGCGGCGGGGGGCGCCATGGCCGAGGCGGTAGGCGGCAGCTCGCTGCTCATCTGCGCAGTCACCGCTGGCGAGTGCCGCGCGGCGGCCGAGGAAGCGGCGGTCGCGCTCACCGCCGGCGCCTTCTATCTCGACCTCAACTCGGTGTCACCCCGCACCAAGGCGGAGGCTGCGCGCGTCATCGAGGACGCGGGCGGACGCTACGTCGAGGCCGCGGTGATGTCGCCCATCGCGCCGAAACGCATCGCCTCCCCCATCTGGCTCGGCGGTCCCCACGCCAGGGAGTTTCTGCCGCTCGCGCAGTCGCTCGGCTTCGCCGGCAGCGCGGCGTACTCGGACCACCTTGGCGAGGCGTCGGCGGCCAAGATGTGCCGCAGCGTCATCGTCAAGGGCATGGAGGCGCTGCTTGCTGAGTCGCTGCTCACCGCCCGGCGTCACGGCGTCGAGGGCGCCGTGCTCGCCTCGCTCCAGGATCTCTTCCCCGTCGGCGACTGGCGCAAGCTCGCCCGTTACATGATCTCGCGCTCCCTGCAGCACGGCCGCCGGCGCGCCGAGGAAATGCGCGAGGCGGCCCGCACGGTGGCGGAGGCCGGCTTCGAGCCGTGGATGAGCGTGGGCATCGTCGAGCGGCAGGAGTGGGCCGCCAGGCACGCCGCGGCGCTGCGCGCCGATGCCCTGACCGACATGCTGGACGAGATGCTCAGAGGGAGCCGGGCGCCCGGCGCGGCGCCCGCAGCCGAGCGACCGAGGGAGGCAGCGCCCCGATGATCATCGACTGTCATGGTCACTATACGACCGCACCCGCCGCGCATCAGAAGTTCCGCGATGCGCAGATCGCCGGCCTCAAGGATCCGTCGGCGCCGCCGGCGAAACCCGGTGCCATCTCGGATGAGGAGATCCGCGAGAGCATCGAAAAGAATCAGCTGCGGCTGCAGAAGGAGCGCGGCTCAGACCTGACACTGTTCTCGCCGCGCGCCTCGGCCATGGGCCATCACCTCGGCAACGAGGCGATCTCGAGCGCCTGGACGCGTGCCAACAACGATCTCATCCGGCGCGTCGTGGACCTGTACCCGGAGAATTTCGTCGGCGTCTGCCAGCTGCCGCAGTCGCCGGGGGTGCCGATCGCGAACTCCGTGGCCGAGCTCGAGCGCTGCGTACGCGAGCTGGATTTTGTCGGCTGCAACCTGAACCCCGACCCCTCCGGCGGACACTGGACATCGCCGCCGCTCACCGACCGGCACTGGTACCCGTTCTACGAAAAGATGGTCGAACTCGACGTCCCGGCCATGGTGCACGTGTCGGCGTCCTGTAACCCGAATTTCCACGCCACCGGCGCACACTACATCAACGCCGACACCACGGCGTTCATGCAGTTCATCGAAGGCGACCTGTTTCGGGACTTTCCCACGCTGCGCTTCATCATTCCCCACGGGGGCGGAGCGGTGCCCTATCACTGGGGTCGCTACCGCGGGCTCGCCGACATGCTGAAGCGCCCGCCCCTGGAGGAGCACGTGATGAAGAACGTGTTCTTCGACACCTGTGTATATCACCAGCCGGGCATCGATCTGCTGGTGCGCGTCATCGACATTGGCAACATCCTGTTCGGCTCGGAGATGGTGGGCGCGGTGCGCGGCATCGACCCGCGCACCGGTCACTACTTTGATGACACCCGGCGCTATATCGACGCGCTGTCCATCTCTGCCACCGACATAGCACGCATTTTCGCGGGCAACGCCCGCCGCGTCTTTCCGCGCCTCGACGCCCGGCTCAAGGCGAGGGGTCAGTGACGCCGCCCGCGATCATTCGGCCCGGGGATGCGGCGTGGCCCTCAAGCGCGGCTTCCGGCCCCTTCACCATGGATCGCGACTGGCTGCCGTTTCACCCCGCGCCGCGCCGCCCGCGGTTCACGCCGCCCCAAGGCGCCGTCGATGCGCACTGCCACGTGTTCGGACCGGGGGCGCAGTTTCCGTACGCGCCCGAGCGCCGGTACACGCCCTGCGACGCGCCGAAGAACCGGCTCTGGGGCCTGCGTGACTACCTCGGGTTCGAGCGCAACGTCATCGTTCAGGCCACCTGTCATGGCAGCGACAACCGCGCGGTGGTGGATGCGCTGCGCGCCGCGGCGGGCCGCGCACGCGGGGTGGCGACCGTCGCGGCCGGCGTCACCGACCGCGAGCTGGCCGAGCTCGATGCCGCCGGGGTGCGCGGCGTGCGCTTCAACTTCGTCAGGCGGCTCGTGGACACGACGCCGCGCGAGGTACTGCTGCAGATTGCACGGCGCGTCGCGCCGCTCGGCTGGCACATAGTCATCTATTTCGAGGCCGCGGAGCTGCCGGAGCTGTACGATTTCTTCGCCTCCCTGCCGACCACGGTGGTCGTTGATCACATGGGACGGCCGGATGTGGCGAAATCCGCCGACGGGCCCGAGTTCGAGCTGTTCGTGAAGCTGATGCGCGAGCATCCCAACATCTGGTCGAAAGTGAGTTGCCCGGATCGGCTGTCGAAGAGCGGGCCGCCGGACTACGAGGACGTCGTCGCCTTTGGCCGGCGCATCGTCCAGACCTTCCCGGAGCGCGTGCTGTGGGGTACGGATTGGCCGCATCCGAACCTGAAGCCACGCATGCCGGACGACGGCGACCTGGTGGACTTCATTCCGAAGATCGCCACCAGCGCGGCGCTGCAGCGGCAGCTGCTGGTGGATAACCCGCTGCGCCTCTACTGGCGCCGCTGAGGAGAGCTCATGAGACCTCACCAACCGCAGACCACGCTAAGCCCCGCCGCACGCCGCAGAGTGGGAGCGTCGCCGTAATGGCGCGCGTCACGGCAGGTGTCACCACCTCGCACGTGCCGGCGATCGGCGCGGCGCTCGATAACGGCAAGTCGCAGGATGCCTACTGGGCGCCGATGTTCGCCGGCTACGACTTCTCCAGGCGCTGGATGGTCGCGCAGAAGCCCGATGTCATCCTGCTCGCCTACAATGATCACGCCACCGCTTTCAGCCTCGACATCGTGCCGACCTTTGCCATCGGCTGTGCCGAGCAGTTCGCCCCGGCGGACGAGGGCTGGGGCCCGCGGCCGGTGCCGGTGGTGGTGGGCCACGCCGAACTCGCCTGTCACATTGCGCAGTCGGTGATCCAGCAGGACTTCGACCTCACGATCGTCAACCGCATGGATGTCGATCACGGCCTGACCGTGCCGCTGTCGCTGCTGTTCGGGCAGGTGCCGGCGTGGCCGGCGCGCGTCATCCCCTTCCCGGTCAACGTCGTTCTCTATCCGCCGCCCTCCGGGCGCCGCTGCTACGAGCTCGGCAAGGCGATCCGCCGCGCAGTCGAGTCGTTTGCCGCCGATCTCAACGTGCAGGTGTGGGGCACGGGCGGGATGAGTCACCAGCTGCAGGGCCCGCGCGCGGGCCTCATCAACAAGGAGTGGGACGCACGCTTCATCGAGCAGCTGATCAACGATCCTGAAACCCTCTCGCACAAGCCGCACATCGAGTATGTGCGCGAGGCGGGATCGGAAGGCATCGAGCTCGTGATGTGGCTCATCATGCGTGGCGCGTTGAACGAGAAGGTACGCACCGTGCACCGCTTCTACCACGTGCCCGCCTCGAACACGGCGGTGGGTCACCTGATCCTGGAGAACCTGCCATGAAGATCGTTCTCGCGGGCGCCGGCGCTTTTGGCGTGAAACACCTTGAGGCCATCAAGGCAATCGGTCACGTCGAGGTCGTGGCGCTCGTCGGGCGCGCCATCGAGTCGACGCGTGCCGTGGCGCAGAAGCATGGCGTGCCGCATGCCACGACGGAGCTGGCCGAAGCCCTGAGCCTGCCGGGCGTGGAAGCCGCCATTCTCGCCACCCCGACCCAGCTGCACGCCGCGCAGGCCATCGCCTGCATGCAGGCGGGCAAGCACGTGCAGGTCGAGATACCGCTGGCCGACAACTGGCCCGATGCGCTAGCCGTCGCCGAGCTGCAGAAGCGCACCGGTCTCGTGTGCATGGTCGGGCACACGCGGCGCTTCAACCCCTCGCACCAGTGGCTCCACAAGCGCATCGCCAAAGGTGAGCTCGCGATCCAGCAGATGGACGTGCAGACCTATTTCTTTCGCCGCACCAACATCAACGCGCTAGGGCTACCGCGCTCGTGGACCGATCATCTGCTGTGGCATCACGCCGCCCACACGGTCGACCTGTTCACATACCAGGCCGGCTCGCCGGTGAAAATCGCTCACGCGCTGCAGGGCCCGCTCAGCGCGACGCTCGGCATCGCCATGGACATGTCCATTCAGCTCAAGAGCGCGAACGGGGCCATCTGCACGCTGTCCCTGTCCTTCAACAACGACGGGCCGCTCGGTACCTTCTTCCGCTACATCTGCGATCACGGCACGTACATCGCCCGCTACGACGATCTTATCGACGGCAAGGAGCAGAAGATCGACGTGTCGCAGGTGGACGTGTCGATGAACGGCATCGAGTTGCAGGACCGGGAGTTCTTTGGCGCCATCCGCGAGCACCGCGAGCCGAACGCCAGTGTGGCGCAGGTCTTGCCGTGTTATCGCACCCTCGCCGACCTCGAGCGGCAGCTCAGCGAACAGGCCTAGCGGCCCACGGGCTCCGGCACCATGACCGCGACGTGTGCGATCGGCGTGTCAGATGAAAGAGCGCACCGGGTCCTTGCCGTCCCAGTCGAGGCTGGCGCGGTAGAAGCGGCCGAAAACCTCCTCGAACGCACCGCCCAGCTCGATCAGCTCGATAAAGCCCGGCAGCACGGCCGTGGTGTCCATGTAGCCGACGCGACCGCCGCTCGGCACCGCCGCGCGAAAGGCGAGCGCGTAACCGCCGCGCTCGTACTGGGCCACGGCCGCATCGAAGCTCCAAGTCGCCACGCCCCAGTGGTGAAAGCCGTAGCCGCGGCGCTCAATCACCTCGCGATACACCGAGGGCGCATCGTTGTTGGGCTGGATCAGCTCCATGTTCATGTGGCCGGCAAAGCTCATCGCCAGCCGCACATCGGCCTGCGAGGGCTTGCCGCGATAGAGCGGGTCCACACCGGTGAAGTGCTCGAGCACGAACCACGGACCGACGCGCAGCTTCGTGCTCCATTCACGCATCGCCGCGTCCAGGTCCGCCACGACGTATGCCATCTGAATGACGCCGTTGTCGGGCTGACCAAAACCCACCTGGCCCATAACGCCTCCTCCGGTCCGCCGCCGCGGGCGTCCGCACCTTACTCTACGTGCAGCCGCTCGCGACGGGAAGGGCCAACCTAACCTGCCCGGAGACTGGCCAAACAACATGCGCTACGAACAACGTCTCATCTGGGTGCTCGGCATCACCTTCGGCTTCCTGTTCTTCGACCGCAACGCGGCCAGCTTCCTGATGCCGTTCATCGCCAGGGACCTCGGCTTCACCAATCAGCAGGTGGGTCTCATCGCATCCGCGCTCTCCTTCACGTGGGCGATATCGGCATTCCTCGGCGGCGCGCTGTCGGACCGCACCGGCCGCCGGAAGCCGATACTGCTCGCCAGTGCGATTGCCTTCTCGCTGTGCTCATTTCTCTCCGGCATCGCGGGCTCATTCCTCGCCCTGTTCGCCGCGCGGTTTCTCATGGGGCTCGTCGAAGGCCCGTTCATGCCGGTGTGCCAGTCGCTGCTTGCAGCCGAATCCGACCCGGACAAGCGCGGACACAACATGGGAGTGATGCAGAACTTTGGCAGCAATCTCCTCGGTTCCTGCGTCGCGCCGCTCGTGCTGGTAGCCATCGCCGAGCACTCGAGCTGGCGCATGGCGTTCTTCCTCGCCGGCATCCCGGGACTGATCATGGCGGTGCTGATCGCCCGCTCGGTGCACGAGCCGCAGAAGCAGCCGCCACCCGCAGGCGCCGGTGCGAGCTCCGTCATGAGCTACTTCGCCATGCTGAGATTTCGCAACATGATTCTGTGCGTGCTCATGTGTATCTTCATGGTCTCCTGGATGGTGCTGGGGTGGGCCTTCCTGCCGCTCTTCTACGTCAAAGTGCGTCAGCTCACCCCGGGCGAGATGAGTGTGCTCATGAGCCTGCTCGGGCTCTCCGCCGCATTCTTCAGCTTCGTGGTTCCGGGGCTCTCTGACCGGCTCGGCCGCCGCCCCGTGGTGGCGGGCTGCAGTCTCCTCGGCGTGCTGGTGCCGCTCGCCGCACTCTACTGGCACGGTTCCCTGTACCTGCTGGGAGCGCTCATCTTCGTCGGCTGGGCGGCGAGCGGGACCCTGCCGCTGCTCATGGGAACCATTCCGTCCGAGACCATTCCGGCGCGCTACGTCGCTACCTCGATGGGGCTCACGGTGGGAATCGGAGAGGTCCTGGGCGGTGTCAGCGCCCCGGCTCTCGCCGGCACGGCTGCGGATCACTTCGGCCTCACGGCACCGCTTTTTATCCAGGCCGCCTGTGCGCTCGCCGGCGCGGTGATTGCGCTCGCTCTGAAAGAAACCGCGCCGCGGCGGGTCAGCGCACCCGCGGGACGGTCACAGCTCGCGACCTGATGGGGTGCTCGCCGTCGTGCAAGACATGAGCGTCACGGTTCGCCAGGCGGTGTTCGCGCTGCTGCGCGACTTCGGCCTCACGACCATCTTCGGCAATCCGGGTTCGACCGAGCTGCCGATGTACCGGGACTTCCCCGCCGATTTCCGCTATGTACTCGGGCTGCAGGAGTCGGTGGTCGTCGCCATGGCGGACGGCTTCGCACAGGCGCGCGGCGGCGCCGCCTTCGTGAACCTGCACTCGGCGATCGGCGTCGGACACGCTACCGGCAGCCTCTTCACGGCGTACCGCAACCAGTCAGCGCTCGTGGTGACGGCCGGTCAGCAGGCGCGCTCGCTCCTGCCGTTCGAGCCGTTCCTGTATTCGGCGGAGGCCACGAGCCTGCCGCGGCCATACGTGAAGTGGAGCTGCGAGCCGGCGCGCGCCGAGGACGTGCCGGCGGCCATCGCCCGCGCCATCTTCACTGCCTTGCAGCCGCCCCGCGGACCGACCTTCGTGTCCGTTCCGGTCGATGACTGGGACCGGCTGTGCACCCCGCCTCCGCCCCACGAGGTCGGCTACGTGGTGGCCGGTGACCCCGCGCTGCTGGCGCGCGCCGGCGCGATGCTGAGTGCCGCTCGCCGCCCGGTGCTGGTGGCCGGCGCCTCGGTCGCCCGCGACCAAGCGTGGGACGATCTCGTCGCGCTCGCCGAGCGCCACAAAGCACCCGTTTGGGTGAGCCCGCTCTCCTCGCGCAACAGTTTTCCCGAGCGCCACCCGCTGTTCGCCGGCTTTCTGCCGGCGGACCGCCAGCAGATCGTCGCCCGCCTCGCGGGTCACGACCTGATCGTGGTGCTCGGCGCCCCCGTGTTCACCTATCACGTCGAGGGACACGGGCCGCACATCCCGGACGGTGCGGCGCTCGTGCAGCTCACCGACGAGGCGGCCGCCGCCGCGCGCGCCCCCGTGGGTCTTTCAATCGTCACCGACCTCGGGCTCGGCATTCGTGCCCTGCTCGCAGCCGAGGCGCCGGTGCGGCCGCAGCCGAAGGTCGCCGCACCCGCCGCCCCCGTGCCGGCGGATCGCCTCACCGACGGCTACCTCCTGCAGCAGATCGCCGCGCTCAGACCCGCTGGCAGCCTCCTCGTGGAGGAGGCCCCGAGCAGCCGCGGCGCCATGCACGCTCACCTGCCGATGCTCGAGCGCGACTCTTTCTATACGTGTGCGAGCGGCGGACTGGGCCACGGCCTGCCGGCCGCGGTGGGTGTGGCACTCGCGCGACCCGATCGCAAGGTGATCGCGCTCCTCGGCGACGGGTCTGCGATGTACGCGATCCAGGGGCTGTGGAGCGCCGCGCAGCTCGCCGTGCCGGTGGCGTTCGTGATCGTGAACAACGGCGGCTATCGTGCGCTCGAGCAGTTTGCGCCACACTTCGGGGTGTCGAAGCCGCCGGGGACGCAGTTGCCGCACCTCGATTTCTGTGCGCTGGCGCGCGCGCAGGGCGTGGAAGGCGTGCGCGTCATGGGCTGCGGGGAGCTCGACGGGGCGCTGCGCGCAGCGTTCGCGGCCACGCACCCCGTGCTGGTGGAGGTGTGTGTCGCGGACTCGCCGTGACGCTACTCGAGCCCATCGGCCGCCACGGCGAGGCTCGCAGCGCTGGCCTCTGCGCACGTCTCGTGGGCCGGTACCGGGGGCAGCCGCCGCAGCGCTTCGACCAGGCGCTCGGCGAAGCTGGGATCGGCAAGCGCCATGAGACCCATATCGGCGAACTCCGGCGGCAGGAAACAGGTGGATTCGGACATTTCAGTGCTCCTTACGGGTTATCGCGCGTCCGGGGCGATGACGCTTCATCCGCAAACTGGCCCCCCGATCAACCGGAGCCTAGAATCGCCAAACAGCCCTGAAGAGGCTTTGGGTGTCGGCTGAGACCTTCTGAACCCTTCTGAAGCGGGTGGAAAATGGCTGAAAGCCGGCGCGCTGACGGCGTGTACGAGTTCGGCGACTTCCGTCTCCTCACCGCACAGCGCAGCCTCACGGCGCGCAGCGACGGCCGGCCGATCGAGCTCACGCAGAAAGGCTTCGATGCGCTGCGGTACTTCGTGCAGCACCCCGGGGAGCTCCTCGACAAGTCGAGGCTGATGGCGGCCGTCTGGCCGAACGTCGTCGTCGAGGAGAACAACCTTAACCAGGTCATCTCGGCGCTGCGCCGTGCGCTCGGGGACGGCGGCGCGGGGCGGCGCTTCATCGTCACGGTGCCCGGCCGCGGGTATCAGTTCGTGGCTCCCGTGCGCGAGGCACCTGACAGCGCGCCGAATCCGGAACCGGTGGTGCGCGCCGATGCGGGCGACCGGGCCTCGATCGCGGTGCTGCCGTTCGCGAGCCTGAGCAGCGACCCCGAGAAGGATTACTTCGGTGACGGCATCGCCGAGGAGCTTATTCACCTGCTCGCCCGGGTCCCCGGGCTGAACGTGCCGGCCCGGACCTCATCATTCGCCTACAAGGGACGCAACATCGACGTGCGCCAGATCGCCCGGGAACTGGGCGTGGCCATGTTGCTCGAGGGGAGCGTGCGCAGTGCCGGCGACAGCATCCGCGTGACTGCGCAGCTGGTCGACGCCGAGAGCGGCTATCACCTCTGGTCGCAGACGTTTGATCGGCAGTTTGCGGACGTGTTTCGGTTGCAGGACGAGCTCGCCGGCGCGATCGTGCAGAAGCTCGCACTCAATCTCGGCGGCCCATCCCGGCCACTCCTTCAGGAGGACCCGCCCACGCGGAACGTGGACGCGTATCGGCGCTACCTGCAGGCTCGTTCTCTGTTCCTGTCCCGCGGACTGACACTGGACATGATCGAGCGCATGCTCGGATTGCTCGAGCGCAGCCTCGCGCTCGACCCCGACTTCGCCCGCGCCCATGCGCTGAGAGGGACGGCGCTGGGCATGCAGGTGCAGCTCGGGGCCAGCGGCCTGCAGGTGCTCGACGAAGCAAGGCGCGAGGCAGAGCGCGCGCTGGCGCTCGATCCGGAGCTGGCGGCCGCCCACATGCTCCTCGGGACGCTCCAGGCCGGCCGCTGCGAGTGGCTCGAGGCCGATGCATCGTACCGTCGCGCCATTGCCCTGGATCCCAAGGAACCGCAGGCGTACCTGATGTACTCGGTTTACGGGCTGGCACCCGCCGGCCGCCAGCGCGCGGCCATCGAGCAGGCGCATCGTGCCTACGAACTTGCGCCGGCTATGGTCGGTGCTGCCGTAACGCTGGCCGGTGTCCACGGTCTGGCCGCGCAGGACGAGGAGATGACTGAGTATCTTCGCGTGGTCACGGATCTGGGGGCGCCACCGCAGCTGCCGGTCCCGATCTTCCGCTCAGAAACGGCGCGGCGCGCAGGTCAGTACGCCGAGGCCGCCGGACTAATCACGACCGCGTTACCCGCGGAGGTCCGTGCCCTCGGCGGCGAGGAGGTTGTCAGACTCGTGTACGGCGCAT
The DNA here is from genome assembly GCA_964489185.1 of uncultured Steroidobacteraceae bacterium. Classification (GTDB taxonomy): domain Bacteria; phylum Pseudomonadota; class Gammaproteobacteria; order Steroidobacterales; family Steroidobacteraceae; genus 13-2-20CM-66-19. The sequence goes on from CAZAXR010000003.1 coordinate 102,832, forward strand.
TCGGCGACCACGCCGGGAGCGCCGCGGCCGTCTCGGCCTTGCGCACCCTGTACGCGAAGCTCGATCCCCGGATCGCGGAAGGCTGGCCGATGGCCATCCTGACGCTCGAGTGGTACGCGCTGCTGGGTGCGATGGACGAGGCGTACGACATCGCTCAGCGCATCGCGACCCAGCTGGAACACGCCGGACAGCTGACTGTCATCAACCTGCCACCCCTCTGGCTGCCCGAGCTCGCGGCCTTCAGGCGTGATGCGCGCTTCGACGCGTTCACCGCCAAACTGGGCTTTGTCGAATACTGGAAAGCGAACGGTCCACCGGATGGCTACGTGCTCGAGCGCGGGCGCCTGGTCGAGCGCTGACCGGGTTGACGCTCCAGGCTTATGCGGCAGGAGAAGCAGCATGGCACTGTCACGCAATGCGAGACTCATGTCAGGAATCACGATTCTGATCGTTCCGACCATCATGTATGGCGGCTGGACACTGTTGGGAATACTGACGCACGGCGGCGTGGGACAGGCACCAGGCGCCTTGGAACTCAACGAGACCCAATGGGCGCTGTGGCGCGCAGGGCACGCGCACGCCGGGGTCTGGACCATTCTCTCGGTGGTGCTGCAGGTTCTGCTGGACTCTGCCCGCCTGTCGAGCGCCCTGACATGGCTCGCGCGCATCTGTGCACCAACCTCGGCGGTGGCGTTTTCGGGGGCACTCTTTGGCCTCGCGTTCTCCGCCTCGTTCAGTGCGCTGTTGCACCTCGGTGTCGTGTTGCTGCTGATTGCTCTGTTGACGACCGGAGTGGGGCTGTTGCGTGGCGTCAGCGCCCGTGCCAACCTCTCACCCGGATTGTGATCAGTCCGCCGCGCCGAGCGTCCAGCCCCCATCGATCGTGATCTCCTGCCCGGTGATGTAGGCCGAGGCCGGAGAGGCGAGGAACAGGGCGAGCCCCTTGATGTCGTCGGGAAAACCCACCCGGTGCATGGGCATCACAGCGGCCATCTCGCGCTGCACCTGCGGGTTCTTGGCGTGTCCGCCGCCTATGTTGGTGACGAACCAGCCCGGCGCGATCGCATTGACTGTGATGTTGAATGCTGCCAGCTCGAGCGCGATGCTGCGCATCAGGTGCGCCGCACCCGCCTTCGCCGCCGGGTAGGCGGCGCCGATGGCCGGCTCACATTGATAACCGGCGACGGAGGTCGTCACGATGAGCTTCCCCGAGCGCTGCGGCTTCATGATGCGGGCCGCGGCCCGCAGCGTGGCGAACACGCCCGTGAGGTTCACCTCGATGACACGGTTCCAGCGCTCGTCGCTGTAGCTCTCGAGCGCGCCCTGCGGATTGCGCTCGCGCGCACCGGCCCAGCCGGTCACGAAACCCGGTCCCGAGTCGACGCCTGCGTTCGCGAACACGATATCGAGCCGGCCGTGGGCCGCGACGGCGGCATCGAAGGCGCGCTCGAGTCGCGCATGATCGGCGATGTCCACCGCCTCCCCACGCACCGCGTAGCCCTGCGCCGTCAGTCGAGTGGTCTCGGCCGCGACGCGCCCCGCATCCACATCGAGCAGCGTCACGCGTGCCCGGTTCTCGGCGAGCGCTTCGGCGATCGCGAGCCCGAGGCCGCTGCCGGCGCCGGTGACGATCGCGCCCTGCGCGGCGACGCTGAACAACTCTGCGGACTTCACACGCTTCTCCTTCGGGTCATCAGGGCGCGGCGGTTGGACCGGAGCGGCCGGCCACGTCCACCACGATCTTCATGCCCTGCTGGCGGCGCAGACGCCCGATGCCCTGCTCGATGAGCCCCTCGAAGGGGATCGTCTCCACCCAGCCATCGAGCGGGTAGCTGCCGTGGGCCATCTCCGCGATGACCGACGGGAAGGCGTTCACCGACAGCGCCACGCCGGTGAGGTGCACTTCCGGCATCAGCAGATCGAAGGGCGGAATCACCACCGGCTCGTGGTGGATCGCCACGACCACCGCGGTGCCGTCGATGCGCGTGCCGTGCAGCATCGCCGCAAAGGCCTGGGCACCGCCCGCGGCATCGATCGAGGCGTGCGCTCCGCGACCGCCGGTGAGATCGCGGATCGCCGCGACCACATCGCACGCGGTCGGATCGAGCACGGTACGCGCGCCGAGCCGGAGGAGCGCCGCGCGCCGCGTCGGCGAGGGATCGACGATGATCGCCTCCACGCCGCGCCGGCGCAGCGTGAGGAAGGCACCGGCACCGATCGGGCCCGCGCCGTGAATGGCGACCACCTGTCCCGCTTCCACCGCGCAGCGATTCGCGGTGTGCCAGGCGATGGCCAGCGGCTCGATGAGCGCCCCCTGCAGCGCGGAGACACCGGCCGGCAGCCGGTGGGCCATGCGCCGCTTCACCACGGTGTACTCGGCCAGGCCGCCCGCGCGGTTGTAGCCCTGGATCGCCAGCTCCGGGCAGTGGTTGTACTGCCCGAGACCGCAGTACAGGCAGTGACCGCAGGTCTCCACCGGCTCGACCGCGATCAGACTGCCGAGCGCGAGATCGTCGACGCCGGTGCCAAGCGCGACGACTTCGCCACACAGCTCGTGACCCATGATCACCGGGTTCTGTACCCCGGTGAGCGGATGCGGGGTGCTGCGCGTGGTCACCGGGCCGTCGAAGTACTCGAGCAGGTCGCTGCCGCAGATGCCGTTGTAATGAACGCGCAGCTTCACCTCGCCGGGCCCGGGCTCGGGCTCGGGCACCGACATGAGCCGCAGGTCCTGCCGACCGTAATAGAGCGCCGCGCGCACCGCTCGCCTCAGCCCCCGGGTGGGCGGCCGCCCGACAGCATCATCTGCGCGTATTCGGCCTGCGACATGCCGGCCATCTGCGCGGCGACGTACTGGAAGCTCTTGCCGTCGGTGGCGAACAGCTTCGCGAGGAAGTAGATGTTGCCGCCGCGAGAGATCATGCGGTTGTAGTCGCGGTCGAGCACGGCGCGCTTCTGCTCCTCGCTCATCGGCCAGCCGTCGAGGTAGGCGCGCTCGTCGGCTTTGAAGCGCGCGCGGTTCTCGGGCTTCATGAGCGACATGCAGAACATGTTGAGGTGATAGCCGAGGCGCGCCTGGTCGGTATCGAAGATGGTGGTTCCGGGAATGTCGGCGTAGGGCTTGTTCGATGACATGGGGCGCTCCGGGCTCAGCCTGAACGGCGGACGGCGCGGCGCTTTGGCGCGGGCCGGGATGAAGTCGTGGCGGCAGCACGCCGCGCGCGTACGCGGGTGCGCAAAGAGCGCGGAGCCGCGGTGACGCGGGTCGGCTCGGCCTCGGCATTGCCCACCCACTCGAGCACTTCGCGCAGCTCGGTGAGGATCGCATCGGGACGGCGCGAGCGCGGCTGCCTTTGCCACTCGTCGCGCTGCGTCGTTCCGGTCGTCACGGCGAGCGCCGTCGCGCCGCCCCGGCGCGCCATGAGGACCTCGACGACCGGATCATCGCCGACCACCGCCAGCGCGCGCATCGGCACACCGAGTCGCTTGGCGACGAAGCGCAGCGCGCGGATCGAGGGCTTGCCGGTGAGTGTCATGGGCGCCCTCGTGAGGCGGCGGATGGCGGCCGTGATCGCATGCGAATAGCCGATGGTGCGCCCCTGCCGGGTGGCAAAGAAGGGCACGTCGGAGGCGACGCACAGCTCGGCGCCGCCCCAGATGGCCTGACAGGCCGTCTCGATGTCCTTCATGCCGCATTCGGGATGCCAGCCGACAAAGACGCTGCCGACCTCCGTGGCGCCTTGCTCCCCGGTATGCACCGTCTCGATACCGGCGTCGCGCAGCGCCTGCCCCACGCCCTCGCTGCCGAGCACCAGGGCGCGTCGGATGCCGCGGCGCTGCAGGTAATCGGCTGCGATGCTGGAAGGGGTGATCATCTGTGCGTCATCGACCGGCAGTCCCGCGGCGCGCAGCTTCGCCGCCTGCTCCGCCGGCGGGTAAGCGCTGCCGTTGGTGAGCAGCGCAAAGGGCACCTGGCGCGCCTTGAACGTGGTCAAAACTTCGACCGCCCCTGGCAGGAGCTCGTAGCCGCCGAGCGCGCGGTTGCTGAGCAGCAGCGTGCCGTCGACGTCGAACACGACGCCCCGCACCGGGGTCCGCCGGCCCGGGTGTGCCGCGCCGACTCGTACGGCGCCACTCATCCCGACAGCGCTCCGGAGCCGGCGCCGCCGCGCAGCTCGAGCCGGAAATCGCTCTTCACCACACTCAGCTCCGCGATGTTGCGCATCCTGAGGACCCGCCGCAACAGCTCCATCACCGGCTTAGACTCCGGATCGTAGTGGCGCGCCGCCGGCCCCGCCGCGCGCATCGCGTCCACCTGCGCGGCCGGCATGGTGGCCCGCAGCAGGAACTCCTCGTCCGACAGATCGCGGCCGAGCCGCGCGCGCAGCTCCGGCAGTGGCGGCATCGGGGCCTCGGCGCGCAGCTCCGCGGTCCGCGGCAGCGATGCGATGCGCTCCATGACCGGGGGTGCGATCGGGACGTTCGGCCGGCCGAAGCGCCCGAGCGCGTAGCGGATGCACTCGTCGGGCACCGCGGCGTAGCGCTCGCGCCCGGTCACGTTGAGCACCGCCTGCGTCAGGATGATCTGCGAGAACGGGGTCATCACGATCGGCCAGCCGAGCTCTTCGCGCACGCGCGCCATCTCCTCGATGACCGCGCCTTCGAGATGGGACAGCCGGTGCTCGGCGAGATGGCGGCGCATCGTGCCGATCATGCCGCCGGGAAGCTGGTGGCGCAGATACGCGGCATCGAAGGGCTGCGGGGCCCCGACCGGCAGCCCTTCTGCCTGCGCAATGCGGGTGAAGAAGCGGTTCACCTCCGCGAGCGCCTCCATGTCGACCGGCACCGTGTGACCGAGCGCGCGCAGATTCTCCACCACGCGCAGTGAGGGCGGATTCGAAATCCCGTCGGCCGCTGCCCCGGAGGCGCACTGCAGCGCGCTCACCCCGTAGTCCACCGCGTCCATGTAGAGCAGCTCGCCGAGCCCGATGGTGCAGTGGGAATGGAGCTCGAGTGCCTTGGCGCCGATCTGCGCCTTGACGGCCGGAATCAGTGTGCTGGCGCGGCGCGGCGACAAGAGGCCGCCGGGGTCCTTGATGTAGATCGCATCGATCTCGGGACAGGCCGCGAGCTGGCGCGCCGCCTGCGCATAGTGACCGTTGTCGTGGATCGGGCTCAGCGTGAAGACGAGCGCCGCGATCACGAACTCGCCGCCGGCGCGCTTCACCATGCGCGCGCAGGCGGCGTTGGATTGCGCGTCGTTCATGGGATCGGCGAGGCAGAAGCGGCGGATGCCGTTGCGTGCCAGCACCTCGAAGGCCAGCGCCATGAACTCGGGACTGGCGGTCTCCCAGGAGATGAAGCGGAAGCCCGTCGACATGAACTGCAGCGGGGTGGTCGGAGTCGCAGCCGCCATGAGACGGATGCGCTCCCACGGATCCTCGCGCTTGTAGCGCACCGCCACCCCCATGTGGGTCGAGGTGGTGAAGTCGATCGCCTTGAAGCCGACGCGCTCGAGGAGCGGGGCGACCGTGAGCGTCTTAGCGGTGTCGATGCCGAGTGCGCCCCACAGGCTCTGATTGCCGTCGCGCAGCGTTGTGTCGACGAGCGCGATCTCAGCCACCGGCGCTCCCCCGCGAGACCCGCAGCAGCACCTGCCCCTGCTCGACCGCCGTGCCGTCCGCGACCAGGATCTCGAGGACGGTGCCGCAAACCTCGGCGCGCACGCTGTTCATGAGCTTCATCACTTCAATGATGCCGACGACGGTGTCCGCTTCGAGCACCGAGCCCACCTCCACGAAAGGCGCGGCACCGGGGCGCGGCGCGCGGTAGAAGATGCCCAGGAGCGGTGCGGTGACGTCGATGAGCGAGGGGTCGGCCGCGGCCGAGCCATGTTGCTCGGGTGCCGGCGATGCCGGCGCTGACCATGAAGCGGGCGCCGCTGCGGCGGCGGCCGTCGCCGTCGCGCCGTCGGCGCCCGCGCCCCGGGCTCCCGCGCGCTTCAACGTGAGCTTGAAGCCCTCGTGCTCGATGCGCAGCTCGAGGAAGTCCGACTCCTCGAGCAGCCGGGTGATCTCGGCGACATCCTGAGCGGTCAGCGGCACCGGCGCTTCCCGAACACGGACATGATATGCATGAGCGGATCCTGCTCGGGTTTGGCGAGCGGCGCAGCGTCCTTCGCCGACCACACGGTCTCCGGGCGGCTCTGCAGCAGCAGGATGGCGCCGCTCGCACGGTCGATCGCCCACTCGATGTCCTGCGCGCGGCCGTAGTGCCGCTCGACGCGGCGCGCCAGTTCGCGCAGCCGCTGCAGCTCGTCATCGCTCAGGCAGGCAAGGCGCCGCCGCTCCTCGCTCACCGCGACCGCCTCGATGCCGCCGGCCGCCGCCGCCACGTGTTGGATCTGCTTGTCGGAGATCTCGCGCACCGAGATCTCGCCGGTGACCTTGCCCAGCACCCAGCGATCGGGGGTCACCTCACCGCCCACCACCGCGGACCCCGTCCCCCAGGCGCCTTCGATGGTCACCACCGAGCGGTCCCCGGTCGTCGGACTGCGCGTGAACATGACGCCGGCCGTGCCCGCATCCACCATGATCTGCACCACCACCGCCATCGCCACGCGCTGCTCGGGAAAGTGGTGCTGCAGGCGATAGCTGATCGATTCCACCGAGTAGAGACTCGCCCAGCAGCTGCGCACGCGCCGCACCATCTCCTCAAGTCCCCGCACCCACAGGTAGGTGTCCTGCAGACCGGCGAAACTCGCGTCCGCCGCGTCCTCGCACGTTGCCGAGGAGCGCACCGCGACCGCCTGTCCGCCGCCCGTTCCGACGAGGCGCTCATGCGCCGCGGTCAGATCGGCGAGCACTTCCTGCGGCAGCTCGCCCGCCTCGATCCGGCGCCGCAGCGCGCGCGAGCAGGCGGTGATCGCCGCGAGGTCATCGTCCGCGAGCGCCGCCACCGCGGCGCGCACCGGCGCCTCGCGCTCGAGCACGGCGAGGAAGCGCTCGAACGCAGCGGTGCGCACGACATATCCGGGCGGCACACTGATCCCGGCACGCGTCAGCTCGCCGAGGCTGCCGCCCTTGCCGCCGACCTGCTCCCGATCGCCGAGCCCGATCTCCGCGAACCACGCGATGTGCGCGAGCGCGCTCACGAGGGCCGCTACGAGAGCAGCGTGACGATGCCGCGCCCGCCGTCCACACGGATGCGCTGACCGTCGCGGATACGCGTGGTGGCGGTGCCGGTCCCGACTACCGCCGGCAGGCCGAACTCGCGCGCCACGATGGCGGCGTGGCTCATCGAGCCGCCGATGTCGGACACCGCGCCCGCGATCTTCTGGAAGATCGGTGCCCAGGTGGGGTTGGTGACCTGGCAGACGAGAACGTCGCCCGCGCGCACGCGGCCGATCTCCTCCACCGACTTGACGACGCACGCCGGGCCCTCGACCACGCCGCTCGAGGCGGCGAAGCCGCGCAGCTCGCGGCTCGCCGCGTCACTGTCGGCGCGCAGCCAGCGGTCGAGACTCTCGCGCGTGATACCCCAGAGCATGACGATCGCCGGATCGTCGATCACCTCCGGAACCGGCCCGAGCGCAGGCGGCGTGCTGTGTTTGGCCCACTCGGCGATGGCCGCACGGCGTGCGGCCACGATCTGCGGCCAGTGCTGCGGCCCGCGCGGCGGCGAGCCGTTCGACCAGGCGGTCATGAGGTCGATGATCGCGGTCTCGAGCTCGAAGTGCGTGAGGTGGAACACGTCCTCCTCGCGCGCGAAGAAGCCGTGCGCCGCGAGCAGCGCGCCGAATTCGCGGATCTTGTTGAAGAACAGGTTGGTGTACCAGTGCTCGCAGTAGAACTTGTGCCCCTCGACGTACGGAAACACCCGATGCGCCAGAGCGATCATCTGATCATAGGCCTGACGCTCCTCCTCCGAGCCGAGCAGCTCGCGATAGTCCTGGATCAGCTGGCGGCGCTGCGACTGCAGCGCCTCGATCGGACGCTCCAGCGATTCGCCCGCCTTGAAACGCGCGATGTAGCCCGGCAGTCCGGCGAACGGCATCGACAGGTCATCGTTCCACGAGCGGTGGTAGTGATAGAAGCCGTCGCCGACGTTGATGTTGAACCAGGGGTCACGCGCAGTCGCGAGTTCCTCGAGCCAGGCGCGGCCAGCGGCGCCGCGCGACTCGAGCGCCGCCATGATCGTCGCCGGCGCGCAACCGTCCTGGAACTCATCATCGACCCCGAGATCCACCGCGCAGCGTGCCAGGCGGCGCACCTCCTCGTCGGGGCGGAAGATTTCCGCCTCGATGCCGGCCACCATGCGCGCGATGGTCTGATCGCTGATCTCGGGGAAGGCCTTCTTGCAGAAGGCGAAGAAGGTCATGTAGGCGCCGTAGCCGAGCAGCAGAAACTCGAAGTGGTGGTGCCACATGCGGAAGTAGCCCTCGAGCGTCTTCTGGTAGATCTCGAGGAGCTGATGGTTGGCGGCGATGCCGCGCCCGGCGTGCACGTTCGCGAGCGGCTCGAACTCCGGCAGCTCGAGCTTCGGAAAGGCCTGCGCTGCGCGGATCAGCGCCAGCATCTTCTCGCGCCACTGGGCGTACAGGCGCTCCCAGTTGGCGTAGTAGTAGAAGGCGCGTTGCTGGAACTCGCCCGTGCGGCGCGCGATCTCTGCGGGGTCCGTCACGGCGTTGCCGCCGATGTAGACGCGGCCGTTGATGATGCGGTAGTCGATGCCGAGCGTGGTCGGGATACAGTGCACGCGCGTGGTCGAGGAACCGAGCGCACAGTAGGCGGCTTCCGCGGTCACCATGTCGAAGGCCGACATGGGCTCCGGGAAATGCATCGAGTTATAAAACCAGAACCGCTGGTCGTCCGCGGCGGTGAACTGCATGTAGTACGGGTAGGCGGCCTGTGCCGCTTCCGTGCCCGCAACGACCTTGAGCGAGCTCGGTGCGGGGAAGGCTGTGGGTTCGGTATTCATGTTAAATGGCGCTCCCGCCCCGCCTCGCCCTGCTGCGGCAGGGAGGAGCGGGGCGCGTGAGTTGTCGGTCAAGCCTACGCCCGCAGCGCGCGGTCGGCGAGGCGCGCCGGTCCGCCGCCCTCCCCATGGATCCGGTATCACGCCCGGGAGAATGTATGCCATGCTTACTATTTAGCCTAGTCACGATATGAGCTGACTCATGCAGCCAGGTGAGCTCCTGTGGACCCCGGGACCGGACCGGATCCGCCGTGCCAACGTGACGGCGCTGGCCGACTGGCTGGGGCGCGAGCGCGGGCGGTACTTTGCGGACTACCGCGCACTGTGGCGCTGGTCGGTCGGGGACCTGGAGGGGTTCTGGCAGGCGCTGTGGGATTACTTCGCGATCCAGTCCTCGGCCCCGCACACGCGGGTGCTCGGGCGGCGCAGCATGCCGGGGGCCGAATGGTTTCCGGGCGCCCGCCTCAACTACGCGCAGCACGTTCTGCGAGGTGAGCGCGCCGGCGGCGACGTGCTGTTGCACCTGAGCGAGACCCGGCCGCTCACTGCGCTGCCATGGACAGCTCTCGGCAACCAGGTGAGAACGCTCGCCACGGAGCTGCGCGCACTCGGTGTGCAGCCGGGGGACCGGGTCGTGGCCTGGATGCCCAACATTCCCGAGACCATGGTGGCGATGCTCGCGACCACGGCGATCGGCGCCATCTGGGCGTGCTGCTCGCCCGACTTCGGCGAGCGCGGCACGCTCGACCGCCTCGCGCAGCTTGCGCCCAAACTGCTCTTCAGCGTCGACGGCTACCGCTATGGCGGCAAGGCCTTCGATCGCCGCAGCCAGCTGCGCGACATCGCCGCCAGCCTCAGCTCCCTCGAGCACTTCATCTACCTGCCGTACCTGAGCCCGGAGGACACGACGCTCCCGCTGCCGTCCGCGCGACACTGGCGGACGCTGTTCGAGCGGCCGGCGGTCGGCGCCGGAGAGTTCGAGTACACCCAGGTGCCCTTCGATCATCCCCTGTGGACCCTGTTCTCCTCCGGCACCACCGGGCTGCCGAAACCCATCGTCCACGGGCACGGCGGTATCCTGCTCGAGAACCTGAAAAATGCGACGTTCCACTTCGACCTGCGTCCTGATGACCGGTTGTTCTTCTTCACCACGAGCGGCTGGATGCTGTGGAACTTCATCACCAGCACCCCGCTCGCGGGCGCCGTGCCGGTGCTCTATGACGGGCACCCCGCGTACCCCACCCCCGACGCACTGTGGAAAATGGCGGATGAGGCGGGTGTCGCCTCCTTCGGCGCGAGCCCGACCTACGTCGATCAGCTCAGCCGCTCGGGCATCGTGCCGCGCGAGCGCTACCGGCTCGAGAAGCTGCGCACCATCAATCTTGCGGGCTCGCCGGCAACACCCGAGAGCATGGCCTGGTTCTACCGCAACGTGAAGCAGGACCTCTGGGTCGCCAACGGCAGCGGCGGCACCGACTGCTGCACGGGGTTCGTCGGGGGCGTGCCGACCCTTCCGGTGCGCGCGGGCGAGATCCAGGCGCCGCAGCTCGGGGTCTCGGCCAAAGCCTTCAACTCCCGCGGCGAGAGCGTCGTCGACGAGGTCGGCGAGCTCGTGCTCACCGAGCCCATGCCGTCGATGCCGCTGCGCTTCTGGAACGATCCGGACAACCGTCGCTATCTCGAGACCTACTTCCAGGAGTTCCCCGGCGTCTGGCGGCACGGCGACTTCTTCAGGATCGACGCGCAGGGACGCTGCTTCGTGCTCGGGCGCTCGGACGCTACGCTGAACCGTTACGGCATACGCATCGGCACGGCCGAGATCTATCGCACGCTGGCACTCATCCCAGAGGTGCAGGACGCGCTGATCGTCAACCTCGACCTGCCGGGCGGCGGCTTCTTCATGCCGCTGTTCGTGAAGCTCGCCCAGGGTGTCGAGCTCGGCGCCGGCCTCGAGGCGCAGATCCGCGAGACGCTGCGCCGCGAGTACACGCCGCGCCACGTCCCGGACAAGATCTACCAGGTCCCGGGCATCCCGTACACGCTCACCGGCAAGAAGATGGAAGTGCCGGTGCGGCGCATCCTCATGGGCGTGCCGGCCGAGAAAGCCGCCAACCGCAGCGGCATCTCCGACCCGGGCGCGCTGGATTTCTTCATCGCCTACGCCGCGCGCCAACAGGACTACCGCCGCTGACACGGCACCGGGCTCACCTCAGGCCTGGCGCGTGCGCCAGCCCTGGTGGTACCCCTCGCGGGCGGCGCGGGCGTAGGGCGTCGGGGCAACCCTCACCCGGATCTCGAGCTGGCGGTGCGGCTCGACCGTGGTCTTGCGGGTGCCGCCGTTCTCCTCGCCCCACACGAGTGTCAGCTCATCGCCGATCTCGATGTCCGGGTCGACGATGCCGAGTGACAGCGCGGTGCGCTCGTTGTAGCTGTAGCCGCCGAACATCGAGAAACCCACAGTGCGGCCTCCGCGTACGATCCGATCGAAAGTGGAGGAGGCGTAGTTGCAGTTGGGGAAGTCCCAGTACTTGTAGCTCACCTCGCCCGGCACCAGGAGGGATGCGAACACCTTGAGCAGGTCGTCAGGATTCCAGGCGAAGGTCACCTTCTTGCGGTGTGGCCCCTTTGCCATCTTCTCCAGCGCCTCGCGTCCGATGAAATCGTGATCGAATCTGATGAATGGCCCGTAGCCCAGGTCGTAGGGCGTGGTGTAGTAGTCTTCGATGTTCGTCGCCACAAAGCTGCCGCCGATGGAGGCCGTCCCTTCGTAGCCGTTGGCCGGCAGCCACTCGCGGTATTTCCCCATGCGCTCGCCGCTGTACACCGCCGGCAGCGGTGATGGGATCCAGCCGGACTCGAGCGTGTTGCTGGAGTAGGCGCGCGCGCCGACCTCGACCAGACCGAAATCCCGGCCGGCCTCCACGATGGCCTCGCGGATCTCATCGGCCTCGGCATACGGGCCCCACACCTCCAGTCCCGGCGCGCCCGCCATGCCGTGGCGCAGGCAGCGGACCTTGCGGCCCTTGATGTGGATGACATCCATGTTGAAGAACTTCACGTCCGGCAGCGCAGCGCCGTTGAGCTTCTCGAGCACCTGGGCCGCGTTCGGTCCCTGGACCTGATAGCGGTAGTGCCGGCGCACCACCGCCTTGCCGCGCGCCCGCGACGGCGAGCGCTCGTCGCGGATGGTCTGCACCTGGTAACCGCCCGTCTCGGCGTGAAACTGAATCCAGTTCACGGTGGGAGTGCGACCGACGAACAGGAGGTCGTCCTTACCGAGATGAAAGAGGATGCCGTCGCCGATTACGTAGCCGTCGTAGCTGCACGGCACCATCTGCTTCGCCTTGTTGGGGGCGAAGCCGGCGAAGCTGTTGATCGTAAGGTGCGAGAGTAGCTTGAGCGCGTCGGGACCGGACACCGCGATCTCCGACATGTGGTGCGACTGGTCGTAGAGCACCGCGGTCTTCTGCCAGCCGACTTGCTCGCTGCGCCAGTTGGTGAACTCGATCGGCACGACCGGATAGACGTACGCCCCGACCTGCGAGTTGCGCAGCAGCTCGACCGTGTTGCCCGACCGTTTGAGCAGGCTCTCCAGACTCTCACCACTCATTGCTGCAATTCCCCACTGACATTCACCGTTTGACGTGTGCACCCTGGCCGGCGACCGAATACAGCACCTGGGCGTTACGGGTCTTCTGGAACTCCTCGAGGCTCTGCCCGCGCATGGCGGCATAGACGTGCAGATTGGTCACGCCGACCACCGCGGCGAGCTTCTCGAGCAGGAAGAAGATGACGCCGTAGTGAATCAGCGCGCGCCAGTCGCGCCGCCGCACGAGGTCGCGTTCCTTATCGGTGAGCCCGGCTGCGGCAAACAACGGCGCGGGATCGGCAAGAAAGGCGCGCCGGAACTCCGGCTCGATGAGGCGGTGCAGGAAATGATTGAGGCGATAGGCCTTGACGCTGCGCTCGAGGGTGAACGGGTACGTGCCGGGCAGCTTCTCGATCCCGGCCAGCTCGCGCCCGATGCGCTCGCGGAACTCGCCGTCGGTCTCGGTCGCGTCCACCGGGGACGCGTCCTCGTAGATCACCGTGACGATCGGGGCCATCGACGGCAGGTAGTAGGCGCTGTGGAGCTTTCTCACCTTCGCCGACAGGGCACCGCGCATGATGAGCCACATGATCACCTCGGCGCCTTCCAGCCCGCCGCGCTCGGCGTACTGTGCGATCGTCAGCCCGGCGAGGCGCTCCGGCTCCCTCTCGAGCAGATCGAGAAACTCATGGTCCCAGGGCGTGTTGTTGAACCCGGCGCGCTCGCCGTGCACCTGGTGCGCGAGTCCTCCGGTGGCGACGATCGCCACCTTGAGATCCTCCGGGTAGCTCACGATCGCCCGGCGCAGCGCTGTACCGAGCCGGAAGCAGCGCCGCGCGGTCGGGATGGGGAACTCGAGCACGCCGACCTGCAACGGAACGAGCGCGCCGGGCCAGCCGCCCTCGTGTGGCCACATCACCGACAGCGGCGAGAAACAGCCGTGATCCAGCGGCTTCGCCTGGAAGAACGCGAGGTCGAACTCGTCCGCGGTGAGCGCGGTGGCGATGTGGCGCGCGAGGCCCGGGTGGCCCCTGACCGGCGGCAGCTTGCGCGGGCCGCCGCCCTCGTCCGCTACCGCGTATTCCTCGCCCACCCCGAGCGCGAAGTGCGAGTAGTGGTCAAAGAAGAACGACGTGACGTGGTCGTTGTAGATGAAGAACAGGACGTCCGGCCGCTTCTCGCGCAGCCACTGCTGCACCGGCCGGTAGCCCTCGAAAATCGGCGCCCAGACCGGATCGGCCTGCTTCTTCGCATCGAGCGCAAAGCCGATCGTCGGCGTGTGCGACGAGCCGATTCCGCCCACGATCCTGGCCATGTCGAGCTACCCTCGCGAGCCCCTGAAAGGGCGAAGCTCTATAGATAGAGCTGCTTGTTGAGCGGGAGGCCGTGCTCGCGGCAGTAGCTCTCGTAGTGGTTCATGAACCACCACACGTCGGATGTCTCGACGAAATTGCCCTTGTCGTCGTACCACTCCAGCGGCCCCTGCAGCCAGCCGAACAGCTTCACGCCCTTCGGATCGTCGGTCACGAGCGTGTGCGTGAGCCCGGGTGTTTCGTAGATGAAGGCCCCGGGGGTTGCCACCCAGTCGTACTCGAGGTACCGGACGCTGCCCTCGAGGCAGATCATGACGACCGTACCGCGATGCTTGTGCGTGCCGACCACGCCCTTGGACTTGATCCACAGGATGTTGCTGAAGATGTTGTGCCGCACGTCGAAGGCGAGGTGGCGGATCGCCGCGTTGGTTCCGAACGGCACCCAGGGACTGTCCTTCTCGTCAGCGCCGACGAAGGTTCCGGGCACCGCATAGCGCTGAATCACGTCGCGGTAGGTCTCGGGGATGTCGATGATCTTGTACGCGGTGGACGGTGGCGCGCTCATGCCTTTGTGGACGGTCGCCGCAGCCTTGTGAGCAGTCCCCGCGGTCTTCCGGGCAGCGGACGTAGCCTTGTGGGCAGTAGTAGCCATGTTCATCCCCTCCTAGTTGCTCCACCGACGCAAGCGCCGGCGCTGCTCCTGCCGCGCCCGGGCCTCCGCAGGAGCGCCGCCGTGCAGTCCTCCGGCTTCAGCGCCCGAATTCGGCTCGGAGCGACAGATACCACATTCGTGGCGGGTTGTAGTAACAGCCGACCTCGCCCGCTCCCGCGTTGGGCGAGCCTGCGGTGCAATAGCGGTCATCGGTCAGGTTGGTGCCGCCGAACGCCAAGTCATACTTCCCTCCCGGCGAGAGGTAGTGGAATGAAGCGTCCAGCTGACGCGACGCGGGACGTCGCAACTCCGGGGTGTTCAGCGCGTCGTTCCAGATCTCGGCAGTGTAGGTGAATGCCGCAAGCAGGCGCAGCGTGGCCTCGCTCGGCAACCTGTAGTCGTAGCTCGGCCAGATCGATCCCTTGTACTTCGGCGTCTTCGGGAGCTTGGCATCCAGCTGCGTCACGCCAGCGGGCACGTGTGCACAGGCCGGATGGGGTGGTGGCGGCTGTTGAACGATCCCCGTCGCCGGGCAGACGTTCGAGCCATCAGACAGAAGGGACTGTGGAATGTTGGCGTACGCATTCACGAAAGTGTAGTAGGCATCGATGTAGTCGCCCGAAAGGTTGATCTGCAGGCCGCCGCCGACCGCCCACTGCAGCTCGAGCTCCGCGCCTTTGATCTTGGCGTTGCCGGCATTGGTGTAGACGGGCGAGATGCCCTGCTGGATGTTGAGCTGAATGCCGTCGTAGTTGGTGTAGTAGACCGCCGCGTTGGCGAGCAGGTGGCGGTTGAACATTTCAGACTTGAGTCCGAGCTCGTAAGTCTCCGAGTACTCCGGGGAAAATCGCGCGGCCGTCGGGTCAGCAATCTCGGCCTGGAGGCGCGTCGTCCAGCCACCCTGCTTGAAGCCCTTGGCCCAGCTTGTGTAGGCCATCACGTCCGGGCTGAAGTGGTACTGAATGCCGAGCTTGGGATCGAAGATGTCCCAACTCTGGCTGTCCGGGATTGGCGGGAAGTACCGCAGGTACGGGGTGCCGGTGACGATCGGCCACAGGTTTGACCCGAGCGGGAAGGAGTTGAGATCGCTCTGGCCCCCAAGGAAGTCGGTCTTGACATGGGTGTATCGCCCGCCTGCGGAGAAGCCCCAGTTGTTCAGCCGGTAGTCGAAGTTGAGGAACGCCGCGTAGTCCTCGTTCTGGACGTCGTTCGCCGCGTCATAGACGTACAGAATGCTCTCGAACGGCACGTAGTCGTGCACGTAACCGGCTTCCTTGAAGTAATAGAGCCCGCCGACGTAATTCAGGTTGTCGTTCAGAGCCTTGCCGAGCAGCTGAAACTCCTGCGACACCTGCCACTGATGCTGCGCGTCGGTGACTTCCTGGAACGTCTCGGGCGTGCCGTCGAGATCGGTGCCGATGTTCCACTTGATCTGCCGGTAGCCCGTGATGGACTTGAGGTCAAGGCGGTCGTTGATGTGGTAGACGCCGGTGGCCGAGCCGCCGAACACGTCATTGCGCGCAAAGTCCGGGCCGGTCGCATAGGTGGTGTCGATGTTGCCGGTTTGCGTGGCCGCGAGATTGAACCAAATCCGCGGCTGATTGGAGCCGAGGTAGGGCGTACCGGGATGGTTGTTGATGTTGTACGGCCCGGGAGGTCCGCCTACGTAGCCGGCTGCGAGGAGCGCTGCGCCGCCGACCGACAGCCCCGGAACGTGCGCCCGGGACTGGCTGCACAGGCCGGCAAACAAGGCATTGGTCATGGCCGGGGGGCTGCCGGGGGGGACGATGGGAGGCCCTGGCGGCCCGCCGTTCGCAAAGATGGCCCCGGGGAGCGTTGCCGCATTGTTGCTGATGCACAGGTTCCACATGGTCGAGAACGTGGAGTAGTTCAGGTTGCCGGAGTACGTGTTGAGAATCGTGTATGGCAGGGCCGTCTGATCCTCGTGTGACCAGTCACCGGTGAACGTCCAGTCGAGCTTGTCGGAGGCGTGCCACAGCATCTTGCCGCGGATGCTCGTCACGCCCGTCCCGCCCCAGGTGTCGGAGGTCTGGTAGCCGGCCTTCGGGAACGCAGTGTTCGGATCCACGACGAAGGGTGTCGCACCCCAGGGTGAGCTGGTCGGATAGGGAATGGTCCTCGCCCAGCCGGTCTGGTTTTGCGAAGCGACAGTGATCGAGCTCAGCAGTGTGTCCGTGATCGGGATGTCGGCGGTGAAGCCGACATCCCGCCGGTTGTATTGCCCCCCCGTGACGGAGGCGACGAAGCTCGGCGTGCTGCCAGGCGTATGAGTCACGACGTTAATGGCGCCACCGATGGTGTTGGCCCCGAACAGCGTCCCCTGCGGGCCCTTGAGGATCTCGACGCGATCGATGTCGAGCAGATTGAGGTTCGAGCCGATGGTGCGGGCGAGAAATACCCCGTCCAGGTACACGCCCACGCCGGGATTCAGGTTGAATGCGAAATCATCCTGTCCGATGCCACGGATGGAGGCCGAGAGCACCGAGCGGTCGCCGGAGAAGGGCGACCCGGCATCGAGATTGACGCTGGGCGTCAGGCTGGCCAGTGAGTGGATGTCATTCAGGTCGCGGCTGACCAGCGTCTGGTTGTTGAACGCGGTCACGGCGATCGGTACGTCCTGCAGCTTCTCCTCGCGCCGCTGCGCGGTCACAATCACCTCTTGCAGCTCCTGCGCCACTGCCTCCCCGCAAATCAGCATGGCAGCCACGCACCAGAACGCTTGGCGGCCGGCACGAACCCGTTTCGCAAGACCCATTGTTATTCCCCCTCGGAAAGACTGCCCGGAAAGTCACCGGGAAATTCGACATCGGCCGTCTCGTCACGCCCCCCACAGCCTGAGCGGCTGACGTGCCATCCCCGTTCCGCGCATACCCACTGTCACCGCACCACACTGAGGCGTGGCTTAGCCTCCCGGAGCTGCGCGGCAATTCCGGGAATATTGAGATTTTCCTTGACCGGATTGGTGTGCTCGCGCATCAGCGCTTCCACGCGTGCGCCTTCGCCACGCTCCAGCGCCGAGACGATGTAGTGATGCTGACGATGGGCATAAGCCAGCGTTTCGTGCATCCGGTCGACGCTGGTCTTGTCCACTGCCAGCGCCTGCGGACCTGCAAACGGAATGTGGCCGTTGCGCTCCAGTGCCTGCTGGATGATGGGACTGCGGCATTCGAGCACGATGAGCTGGTGAAAGCGCACGTTCATGTCGACGTACAGCGCTTCGGCTTTGTCGGCGACGTGGCCCTCGGCGAGGATCTGATCGCCCTCGACGAGGCATTCACGCAATGCCTGCAACACACTCCGCGACACGCCTTGCTCCGCCACGCGCCGCGCCGCGAGTCCTTCCAACACACCTCGCAGGTCGATGGCGTCGAGAATATCGGCGGTGCTGAAACCGCGCACCACGTAGCCGCGCGTCTCGTGCGCGGCGAGCAGCCCCTCCTGCGCGAGTAACGGCAGCGCCTGGCGTACCGGTGTTCGCGACATGCCGAGCAGCTCTGCGAGCGGAGCCTCCGCCACGCGCTCTCCCGCACTGAGCTCCCCCCGCAGGATCATCTCGCGGATGCGCACGATCGCTCGGGTTTGGTGCCGGTTCATCCCAGTGACGCGTAGCTAAGAACAGCGCCACCAGTGTTCCTTTTGGGATCCCAATTGTCAATTGAGCCGCAGATTTCTCCCCCGGCCACGCACGCGCTCGAGTGAACTAAGACCAAGTCTCAAAAGGCTTTTTCCGGCCCGCAAGGATAGTTATGGTGCGCCCGTGATGCGCGCGCGATGCAACCTTGGCACGCCAATGGGATCCCGAAGCCCGCAGATCCCGTCGGACAGTCACTTCTCGCCGAGCACCTTGTCCTCGTCGGCGCGCTTGATGACGTAGGCACGGATCGAGTCGATCTGCTCGGGGCTGAGCACGCTCGCAAACCCGATCATGCCCCGACTTTGCAGGGCTCCGGAATGCACCACGGTGGCCCAGCCTTTGGCGCTGTCGAGCAGCGGGCTGCGACGCAGGTCGGGCAGCAGCGTGCCGCCGTAGGCGGCATCGCCATGACACACGCCGCAGAATCGTCCGTAGTGCTGCGCGCCTTCGGCGATCTGCTCGGGGCTGCCGGTCACGGCTGGTGGGTCGAGCGGGCGCGGCGCGAGAGTCGACTCGGGCGGCAGTTGCGCGGTGGCGCCCAACTTGAAGACGAGCAGTCGGGACACGTTGCGGACCGGTCCACCCACCTCCGAGAGAATGCCCGGCGCCAGCGCCCAGATGCCGCCCCAACCGGCGAGCACCGCGACGTACTGCTCGCCCCCGATCGAGTAGGTGATGGGAGCGGCAATGATGCCGGTCTGCACACTCCTCGACCAAAGTTTCGCGCCGCTCGCGGCGTCGTAGGCCGCAAACTCCTTCGCGGTGTTGCCTTGGAACACGAGCCCGCCGCTGGTCGCCAGCGCGCCGCCGTTCCACGGCCCTTGCAGCGCCACGCGCCAGCGCTCCTTTTGAGCGACAGGGTCCCAGGCGATGAGCGCTCCCTTGATGGCCCCCATGGCGCCGGCGCGGATCTTGGGATCGGCGGGCATCGCGGCCGCCGCAAAGTCCATGCCCGTATTGAAGCCGACGGCGGCTTGCTGCCAATGGGCATCAGGCACGAACGGAAACCCGGCGTTCAGCGCCGGGATGTAGACCAGCCCGGTCTTCGGGTCATAAGCGGTCGGCTGCCAGCTGTGTGCGCCGCCCGCTCCCGGCACTGTCAGGAAAGGCTTGCCGGTCCTGTCGATGCGCGCGTCGGGATTCTCGATCGGTCGCCCGCTCTGCACGTCGACGCCCTTGGCCCAGTTGACCCCGACGAAGTTGGCTGCCGAGATCAGCTGCCCATTGGTGCGATCGATCACGTAGAAGAAACCGTTCTTGGACGCCTGCATCAGCACCTGCCGCAGGCGGCCGCCGATCTCGAGGTCGGCGAGGATCATGTGTTGAGTGGCATCGAAGTCCCAGGTGTCGCCGGGGGTGGTTTGGTAGTGCCACACGTACTCGCCGGTGCCGGGCTTCAGCGCGATGATAGAGTCGATGTAGAGATTGTCGCCGCCGCCGGGGGAGCGGTAGGACTGGTTCCAGGGGCTGCCATTACCCGTGCCCACGTAGAGCAGGTCGAGCTTGGGGTCGTACGCCATCGAATCCCACACCGTGCCGCCGCCACCGAGCTACCACCATTCACCGTGCCAGGTCGCTTCGGCGCGCTTCAGATGCGGCGCGGTGTTGGCGCCCGGCCGATCGGGCACGGTATAGAAGCGCCACAGCTGCTTGCCGTCCTTGCTGTCGAAGGCCGCGACATACCCGCGCACGCCCATTTCCGCGCCAATGTTGCCCACGATCACCCGACCGTCGATCACGCGCGGCGCACCGGTGATCCCAGCCGGCCAGGACGCGTCGGCAGTGAGCTTCGACCAGAGTGGCTTGCCGCTCTTGCGGTCGAGCGCGATCAGGCGCCCGTCCAACGTCCCGAGAAAGAGCCGCTCGCCCCAGGCGGCGAGGCCACGGTTCACGACGTCGCAGCACGCGCGCACGGCTGCCGTGCCCGGCACCTTGGGATCATATTCCCAGCGCAGCTTGCCCGAGACCGCGTCGTAGGCCTTCACTTTCGACCACGCGGTCGTGATGTAGATCGTGCCGTCGATGACCAGCGGCGTGGCTTCCTGGCCGCGCGCCGTGTCCAGGTCCGCGAACCAGGCGAGACCGAGGTTCTGCACGTTGCCGGTGTTGATCGTCTCGAGCGGCGAGAAGCGCTGCTCGTCGTAAGTGCGGCCGTACGTCAGCCATTCGGCGCGATTGTCGACGGCTGCAAGCAGTGCCTTGCTGTCCACCCGGTGCGCGGTGGCCGCCCGTGCATGCGGCATCACCGCGAGTGAAGTCAGAAGTACGGTGGTGGCCACTCCTCCCGCCATCCACCGAGCCTCACGCAACGGCGCTGTATGTTGGCGTAAAGATAACTGCACATGCGGCGCTGCGGTGATCATTGCGCTCCCCCCTATTCTTGTAAGCGTTGCATACCACTGGCCGAGTCTGCGGGTCAAGGAATGTGCAATCGCTATTACACGCACGCCGCGATCTCACGCCGGGCAAGTGACCAGGTGTGCGCGCCGCCGGGTCCGTTCAACGTCCGACGGTCAAGTCGAGCGGCGCTTGAGGTGTCAAACGCCTCGGGACTCCCGAGCGGCGTCTCGTGGTGTAGTCGATCAGCTGGCCGAGGAGCTTCGCATCCTCCGCATTGCGTTCGATTGACGCTGCGAGTTCGCGCGCGTTCGTCTTGATCTTCGTACCGCTCCGCGCCACTCTAGATTCGAATCTCGGAGATGTTTTCGGTAAGCGAACTTCCGGCCTAGCAGGGGCGATGAGATGGATGAGCTCGAAGTGCCGGTCTTGATCGTGGGCGGTAGTCTCGTCGGCCTTTCGGCGGCGACACTGCTGGCGCATCACGGCATCCAATCACTCACTGTTGAGCGTCACTCCGGTACGGCGATCCATCCGCGCGCGGCCCACGCGACCCAACGCACGATGGAGATACTTCGCGCGGTCGGTCTCGAGGCGCCGGTATGCGAGCGTTCGACACAGCAGTTTGTTCAGGACGGCGGAGTGGTCGCCGTCGAAACACTCGTGGGCGGCGCAACGAAGGAGTTCATTGCGGATCTCAACGCCGGCATACGTGATGTGAGTCCCTGTCAGCGGGTGTTTCTGTCCCAGAACGCGCTCGAACCGCTGCTGGCCGAGAAGGCCAGGGAGCTCGGTGCCGCGCTGCGCTTCTCGGCCGAGATCGTCTCCATCGATGAGCATGCGGATGGCGTGACCGCGCAACTGCGCGACCGCACGACCGGTAAGACCTGCACGGTGCGATCGGCCTACGTGCTCGCCGCCGACGGTGCTCACAGCGGCGTGCGCGAGCGACTCGGTATCGGCATGCGCGGGCGGGCCCCGTTTTCCAACAGTGTCACAATCTACTTCCGTGCCAATCTGCGATCGCTGCTCGAAGGCCGGCGCTGGGCGGTGGTCTACGTCAACAACGGGCAATTGCGCGGCTTCTTCCGCTTCGAGAAGCCCTTTGACAGCGCGTTCCTCGTCGTCAACACGCTGGGCGACCCTGCCAAACCCGTCGCGGATGTGTCCACCGGCCTGACGCCTGAGCGGGCGCGGCAGCTGGTGGCGATCGCGCTCGGCTCGAGCGACATCGCGGTCGAGATCGACGCGATGATGCACTGGCAGGCGGAGGCGCGGGTCGCCGACAGGTTACAGACTGAGCGTGTGTTCATCGTGGGCGATGCCGCTCACGTAATGCCACCGACGGGCGGCTTCGGCGGCAATACCGGAGTGCAGGACGTCCACAACCTCGCCTGGAAAATCGCCGCGGTCCTCAACGGGCGCGCTCCGGCCCGGCTGCTGCAGAGCTACGAGATCGAGCGCCGGCCGGTCGCGGATCTTGCGGTCGAGCAGGCGTACACCCGCTACGTCCTGCGAACCGACCCGAGCCTCGGGACCGGTCAGTGTGCCCCCCTGGTACACGACCTCAACATTGAGCTCGGCTATATCTACCGCTCCGACGCCATCCTCTCCGAGCAGCCCGACGACGGTCTGCAGCACACGAGTCCCCGCGAATCCCGCGGCCGTCCGGGGACGCGGGCCCCGCACTTGTGGCTGACGCAGCACGGACGGCGCATCTCCTCCCTCGATCTCTTCGATCGGCGCTTCGTGTGGCTGGGCGGACCGAGCGCAGCCGAGTGGCGCCGGTGTGCGCAAGCGGCCGGGTCAGCCACGCAAATCGAGCTCGAGATCCTGCAACCGGGCCACGATGGCCTCGAGGATGAGAGCGGTAAGCTCAGCGAGCTATACGGGATCGCCACCGACGGCAGTTTGCTCGTGCGGCCGGACGGGTTCGTCGCTTGGCGGGCACGCAGTGCCAAAGGTGCGTCGCAGCAAGAGCTGAAGCGCGCGCTGTCGAGGCTGCTGGCACGTCCAGACGCACCCGTATAGGGATCGCAGTGGCGACATTCAACTTTCGCGCTTGCAGGCACTGTTGCTTAGCGCTCGCCGGCTATCGCCTGCGTACGGGCGCCGTCTCGCTGGACTGCCGGAAGAGCTGACGACCTCCGACGCATTACGTGACGCGCCGACTCGCAGCAAACAGAAGCTCCGAAACGAGGGGGGCGTCGTCGGATGGGCGACAGTGCTGGTAAGCCGTCCGACGGTCTGGCCCTCTAATCTTCCGGCCGCGCCCCCTCGAACCTCCGATGCCACCGAAGCAAGGTCGACCCTAGCCTCCGGTGAGGGAGCGCTGGTCCCAGGCCTTCGGAAACACAGCCTGTGCGTTGCCCCGGTAGATCTTGTCGATCACGGGGCGCGGCAGGTGCAGCCCATGAAAGGCGCCCTCGAAGTCCTCGGAGTGCATGACCTCCGAGGTCGCCAGGAAGCGCCAGTCCGCGAGCCAGCCGGCGTGCACTGCCGCCACGGCAGCGGGATCGGAGTCGTCGGGGCCGTACGCCTCGTCGCTGCCGTAGAGGACGCGGTCCTGGTAGCGGATCAGGAAGCGCCGCACCTTCTCGGGCTGCTTCACCGCCTGGTACTCGAGATGCACCATGCGGGCAGCCACATCGACGTGGGCCTGGGGGAACCGATCGAGGAAGGCCGCCACCCGATCGACGTCCCACTCGAGCGAGGCGAGATGCACCGCATCAACGCTTAGCGCCGGATGCGCACGTAGCATCCGGTCGCGCGCGGTGAGGAGCGCCTCGTACGAGGGCATCTCCGGATGCCGGTACATGTAGTACTGCGGATGCTCGCTGAAATAGTCCCGATCCCCACGCACGGTCATCCTCTCAGGCGCCAGCCAGCAGTTGAGCGGCTCGGCCTGATGTATGAGGAGCACGATGTGCCGCTGCTCGAGGTGCGCGACGATGGGGTCGAGCCGGTGATCGTCCACCATCACGTAGCGACCGTCCGGATCGCGCAGGCTCATGCCGACGTTCTTCCAGATCTTGACGCCTACCGCACCCTGCGCGATGGCCGCATCGATGTCACGTACCACGGCAGCGCTCCATCCGGGTGACTGGAAGCCCTCCACCGAGAAGGTGGTCGCGAAGGCGACGCGCCCTGGGTAGCGCTGGTGCAGGGAGAGCGCGTCGCGCAGCTGCTCGGGGAGCGGCGGGTAGTCAGGATCGTCGACGTCGATGGTCAGGAAGCGGAATCGGTCCGCGATCGCCTGGGCCATGAGGTGCTCCGCCATGCCGTGCACGTGCATGTGAGCGTCGATCTTCTCGACGCGCGCGAAATCCTCCATGGTGTAGTAGAGCGGCACCTCGGCGCCGAGTGCCGTGCTGCCCAGCGCCAGCAGCAGGCCGGTTGCCGCTCGCACCGGCGCGTTCACACCAGCCGCACTTCGACCCCGCGCTGCCGCAACTGATCGACCGCGTCGGCGGGTGCGGTGCGGTCGGTGATCAGCATGTGCAGCTGCTCGATGCGGGCGATGAGGGAGATGTTGCGGCGCGCGAACTTGGAGGAATCCGCCACTACCACGACCTGGCGGGATATGGCCATCATCTTGGCGTTGAGCTCGGCTTCGCCAAGGTGTGGCGTCATGACGCCGAGCTGCGGATCCACGCCATCGGCTCCCAGATAAAGCCGATCGGCCTGCAGAGTCCCGAGCGCCGCCTCCGCCATCGGCCCGGACAGGGAGTTCGATTCCCGGCGCAGGATCCCGCCGGGCATGATCAGCCGAACCGCGGGCACGTCGATGAGCAGTGCCGCGATATTGAGCGCGTTGGTAATGACGTTGATGGACTTGAAGTTAAGGGCGCGGATGCGGCGTGCAATCTCCGCGGTGGTGGTGCCAGAGTCCAGAATGAGCGTCTCCCCGTCACGAATGAGCGCGGCAGCGGCTTCCCCGATACGCAGTTTCTCGGTGTGGTGCTGCAGCTGCTTGACGTCGAGGGGCTGGTCGGCGTCGGGAACGTTGAGGGCACCGCCGTGGGTGCGCGTGAGGGCACCGGCCGACTCGAGCCGCGAGAGATCGGCGCGGATCGTGACCTGCGAGGTGCCGAAGCGTGCGGCGAGGTCCTCGACGGTCACGCGCCCCTGGCTGCGCAACAGATCGCAGATGCGCCGCCTGCGCTCCTCGACCAAGAGACCGCGCTCGCTGCCGACGGACATCAGACCGGCACCGCTTCCAGCACCACAAAGCGCTCGAACGCGAGCGGCAAGGACGCGCCCGGCGCGGTGACCTCGCCGAGGTCGCGCTCGTTGAAGTAGTCGCGTAGGCGGTAGCGCCCGGGGGCAAGGCCGCGCAGCTGCACCGCGCCGCGCCAGCGGCGCGCATAAAAGGCGTAGTACAGCCGGCCGGACTTCTCAACCACGTGCGCCTCGGGCTTGTCAAAGCCGATGTCGTACAGCTCGCCGCGATAAGTGCCGCGCGGCAGCAGGCGCTCGTTGTAGAGCGCGATCCACCTGCGCCACAGGCTCTCGCGCTCAGGTGTCAAAAGGAAGGAGTCCTTCGATTTCGGATCCTTCGGCCAGGTGAACTTGGTCGAGACGATCGCACCAATGCCGACGGTGGAAGCGAAATCATCGCCACCGTCACTGAGCTCCACGTGATCGCCGGCGAAGGCGGCGCTGCGGCCCATGAGCGCCTTCAGAGTCTTGCCCTTGTGACGCACCTGCCAGGAGGACTCGGGGTCGGAGGCCGGCGCCTGGTTCATGGACGGAAAGTTGAAGAAAGAATAGGAGGTGCCGCAGGGACACAGCTCCATCACTACGTCGGGATTGAGCTTCAGGGCGGTGGCGTACATGGCGTGCAGAAAATCCTGCAGCTTCTCCACCGACTCCTCCGGGCGCGCGTGCCGATGCTGCGGGTTGTAACAGGGCGCGACGCCGTTCAGATGCTGGCCATCGATCTTCAGGCCCGCGAAGCTCCACTCGCCGATGAAGCGGCGCACCAGCGCCTCGGTGTACGCGACGGTCTTCGGATGCGCCGGACACAGATAAAAGCTGTTCCACCAGGAGATGTTCTGCGGCGCGCCGTCTTTGTCGAGGAGCAGCATGTCGCTGTGCTCGTGCAGGAGGTCTGAGCCAGGTGCGGCGGCGAGCGGCGCCACCCACAGGCGTGGCTTCAGTGAGTGCGCGCGGATCTCCCCCACCAGACGCTGCATGTCGGCGCTGCCGCCGGGGAACTTGCCGGGATGTGGCCGCCAGTCGCCGACGTTGCTCTGCCAGCCATCATCGATGACGGCCCACTTGAGCCCCAGCTCCTTCACCTTGGGCAGCGTGTCCTCGATGAGCTGCACCGTGCACTCGCGTTCGTAGCCCCAGGCGCACCAGATGCCCTCGTAGGCCGCATCCGGTGCGCGCGGCGAGGCCAAGCCGCGCTCGGCCATGATGCGGCGATAGGCATCCAGCGTTACGAAATAGTCGCCGGTGTGTGTGGCGATGAAGCTCTCGGGCGTCTGCAGCTCCTCACCGGATGCGAGGGTGCGCTCGAGCGACTCGGCGATGGCCAGACTCACGCCCTGTGGCGTATGGGTCACGGGGAGCGATATGAGCCGCGGCGTCGCCTCCAGATGCCCCACAGCGAGGCCGCAGTCCCGCCGCCATACGTCCACGACGGGCGTGCCACCACCGTAGTCGGAAGCTGTCATGCCCATGAAATTCTCCTGCGAGAAGCCTGCCTTCACGGGCTGTACCCAGTCGCGGCGGTCGGCATGAGTGCTGCCGCAGTAGGACCAGAACTGCGGCTCGCCCTGCGCCTTTAGGGGTCGAGTGACAGGCAAGAGCTTGAGGTCGGCGCTGCGCCAGCCGCGCAGCGCCACAGGCCGCGCGGAGGCGTTGCGATACGAGACGCGATAGAACGCAAAGCCCGGGTAACGCTCGTAAAGCTCGACGCGTACGCGCTTCTCGATCCGGCCCGCGCTGCCGGAAAGTGCAAGTCGAGTGCCCCGACCGTGCGGCCCGTCGAGGGGGGCGCGCTCCTGATGGCGTAGCGCAAACCGCTCGAGGCGGCCGCCATCGGCGAGCAGCAGCGAGTCGGTTGCGGCCCACGGCGTAAGCGGGATCGCCGGCTCATGAGCCTCGTCGCGGACACGCCAGACCCTTAAGTGCAGCGACGAGTCGAACTCGAGTCGCAGCGTGCCGTCGGCAAGGCTCGCGGCTGGGCCGGGCACGCCCGCTTCTTGCAACGCCACGGCGTCGGCAAGCGCGCGCGAAGCCACGCCCGTACCCGCGATGAGCTGCAGGAATCGACGTCGGCTGGTCGGCGGAGCGCTCATGCTGTGCTCAGCTCTTTGGAGTCGAGGAGTCTAGCCAATGTGTTTCCGTGCCGCGCCGGCGTGGCGTCCCTTCGCTGCCTGCCGGCCACCGGTGGATCTTGACAGGTACGAAAGCATTCGAAATAGTGTAGGAAATAAAACGAAAAACAGGAAGGGAATCCCATCTTTCGTTTTCTTTCGTGTTAAGGGAACACGGAGGGACAGTTGAATCGGCATGCCGGCCTAGTCTTTGCTCTCGCGACCACCGCATTCTGGGGGGTGTGGGGCGCCTTCGCGGGCCGACCGGCCGAGAACGGCTTTCCCGAAACCCTCGTCTACGTCGTCTGGGCGCTCACCATGATCCCCCCAGCCCTTTACGCGCTGTCGCGCGTGGGCTGGAAGCTGGAACACGACCCCCGCGCGATGCTGTTCGGCTGTCTCATCGGACTCACGGGCGCGGGCGGTCAGATGCTGCTCTTTCACGCCGTGCATACCGGGCCCACGTACCTGATCTTTCCGCTGATCGCGCTGTCGCCAGTGGTCACGATCGCTATGTCGGTGACGTGGCTGCGCGAGCGCGTGACGTGGATCGGGGCGCTCGGCGTGCTGCTGGCACTCGTGGCGCTGCCCCTCTTCGACTACGCGCCGGGCGAGGCCACCCGCGGCTTCGGCGTCGCCTGGTTCGTCTACGCGCTCATCATCCTCGCCGCCTGGGGAGTGCAGGCCTTCTTCATCAAGCTCGCCAACCGCAGCATGAGCGCCGAGAGCATTTTCTTCTATATGACCTTCATCGGGCTCGCGCTCACTCCCGTGGCCTTGCATATGACCGACTTCTCGCAGCCGATCAACTATGGCCTCGATGGTCCGTGGCTCGCGGCCATCACCCAGATCCTCAATTCGGTCGGCGCGCTGACCCTCGTGTACGCGTTCAGGTACGGCAAGGCGATCGTGGTCTCGCCGCTGGCCAACGCCGGCGCGCCGCTCATCACCGCCCTCCTCTCGCTGGTGCTGCTCGGCATCGTGCCCCAGCCGCTCAGGCTGACCGGAATCGTGCTGGCATTCGCGGCGGCGGCACTGCTGGCGATCGAGCCGGAGGAGCGCGCGTGAGAGCGCTGCTCAATCTGGTGCGCCGTCACCGCGCCGGGGAGGCGGTCGGAATCTATTCGGTGTGCTCGGCGCATCCGCTGGTGCTGCGTGCGGCTCTGCAACAGGCGAGGGTCACCGGCGGCTACGCGCTGATCGAGGCGACTTCCAACCAGGTTAATCAGGACGGCGGCTATACCGGCCTGCGGCCCGCGGAATTCCGGGATGTCGTGTGGCGCATGGCCCATGAGCAAGGGCTGCCAGCCGAGCGCGTGCTACTGGGTGGTGATCATCTCGGACCGAATTGCTGGCAGTCGCAGCCGGCGACGGTTGCCTTGCCGCGCGCTGGCGTCATGGTCGGCGAGTACGTGCGAGCGGGCTTTCGCAAGATCCATCTCGACTGCTCCATGTCGTGCGCGGACGACCCGCGGGGACTTTCGGACGAGGTCATCGCGGAGCGCTCGGCAGAGCTTTGCCGTGAGGCCGAGAAGGCCTGGCGGACGGTAGGAGGGGAGCCGCCGGTCTACATCATCGGCTCCGAAGTACCGGTCCCCGGCGGCGCACACGAAGCGCTCGACGAGCTGGCCGTGACCGAACCGGCTGCCGCAGGTGCCACGCTCGCCGCGCACCGCAGCGCCTTTGCAGCGCGTGGACTAGACGCCGCGTGGGAGCGGGTGATCGGTCTGGTCGTGCAGCCGGGCGTGGAATTCGGCCACGACACGGTGATCGACTACGTGCCCGAGAAGGCACGGCAGCTGAGTGCCTGGCTGGAGTCGCAGCCGCGCCTGGTATTCGAGGCGCACTCCACCGACTATCAGACCCCACAGGCGCTGGCGGCACTGGTGCGCGACCACTTCGCGATCCTGAAGGTGGGACCCGCGCTCACGTTTGCGCTGCGGGAAGCGGTCTGGGCGCTGGACCGCATCGAGCGCGAGTGGCTCGGCGAGGACCGGAGCTCGAAAGTACGCGAGACGCTCCTGGCCGCGATGCGCCGCGATCCCTCGCACTGGCGTAAGTACTACGACGGCGAGGGGCGCACGCTCGAACTGAAGCTCGAGTACAGCCTCAGCGACCGCATCCGCTACAGCTGGCCCGTGCCCGAGGTGGCCGATGCGCTGGCGCGCCTCGAATCATCCATCGATGCCACCCCGCCGCCGCTCTCGCTCGTGCGCCAGTATCTGCCGGCGGCATATGGCGCCCTGCGCCGCGGCGAGATGCAGATGAGCGCGCAGAGTCTGCTCATACACCACATCCGGCAGGTGCTCGGCGAGTACTCGCGTGCCTGCCATCAGAACACATCGGAATCCATAGGCGCTCGCACGTAGAGATTCCACACAATGAAGACGCAATTGGGGTCGATGATCGGATTCGGGGCTTGGCCCAAGCTTGCCCTGCTGTTCGCCCTGCTGCTGCCCGGTGGCGTGAGCGCGGTGCGCGCGGCCGAGGCGACGGCCGGCACCGATGCAGCCGCGGCGGATACCACGACGGCCAGCACCGCGGCCACCAGCAAGGAGCAACCACTGGAGGAGGTCATCGTTACCGGCATTCGGGCGAACCTCGAGAAGTCGCTCGACGTCAAGAAGACCGCGCCCGTGGTACTCGACTCGATCGATTCCACCGAGCTCGGGCGCTTCCCGGATGCCGATGTCGCCGACTCGCTCGCGCACCTGCCGGGCATCACGCTCGAGCGCACCACCGGCGGTGAGGGTCAGAAGATCAGTGTCCGCGGGCTCGGTCCGGAGTACAACATCATCACGCTCAACAACCGCATCCTGGCCAGCGACGACGATGGCCGCGACCTGGCCTTCGACGTACTGCCGGCCGAGCTGATCAGCGGCGCCGACGTGCTGAAATCGCCGCAGGCGTCAGCGGTGGAGGGCAGCATCGGCGGCACGGTCAACCTGCGCACCGCGAGCGCCTTCGCAAACCCCGGCTTCCACGCCGGCGCGCACGTCGAGGGCAACTACAACGACCTCTCGGAGCTGAAAGGCAGCAAGTACTCGCTGTTCGTCGAGAACACCAATGCCGCGCAGACGCTCGGCTTCGTGCTCGGCGGGGTCTATTCCAACACTAAGATCCGCACCGACTCGCTGAATGCCTACAACCAGAACATCTACGGCCCCACCACCTACCCGTACGCCGGCGGCCCCGGCTCGGTGCCGCTGGCCGCGACGCCGTGCTGCATCACTTTCGGCTCGATCTTCGACGACAAGAAGCGTGAGGCGCTGTCCGGGAGCCTGGAATGGCGCCCCAACTCGAGCTTCACACTGAGCGCGGATGCGCTGTGGACGCACCTCAACGACCCGCAGATCGGCTACAACGAGTCCTACTACTTCCCGGCCAACCCAGACGGCACGCCGTGGCAGAACAACGCCGTGGTGCAGAACGGCGTCATTACCGCCGTGTCGGTCAACCAGTTCCAGCCGGAGATGGTGAACAACACCATCAATCGCAACGTTGACACCTGGCTCTACGGACTGAACGCCAGCTGGAAGCCCACCGACCGAGTCAGCCTCGGTTTCGACATTTACCGCTCCACCGCCAGCCGACCCGAGGGCGGTGCGGATACCTTCGTGACCGCCGGCCTGGTGAACGACCAGCCGGTCGCCGAGGACATTCTCAATTTCCAGGACCTGCCCCGCAGCCTGCCGAGCATCAACGTGGTCCTGCCGCCAGGCCAGCTCGGGCTGGCGAGCTGCCCTGCAGGCAGCGCCAGCACCACCAACCCCGGCTATTGCTCCTACACGGCGCTGATGAACTCCGGCTTCCTCAACAACAACAAGTACTGGTCGACCCACTACATAGGTCTCAACGGCTACTCGGTCCACGATCAGATCACGGGATTCAACCTGGATGGCGCCTGGGATTTCCATGCCGGGTCTTTCGAGCGCTTGCGGTTCGGCATCGGCGATACCGATCGCAAGAAGACCCGCGACGACAGCAGCAACGACTGGACCAACGGCTCCGGTCAGTACGGCACGCTGTACCAGACCGCCGGCTGTCCGCTGCAGTGCGCCCCGTACTCCTTTGCCTCGCAGGGCTTCAACGTCATCTCAATGGTGAACATACCGCACTTCATGCGGGGCGCGGGCGGCTCTTATCCGACCGTGCTGCCGCAACTCGACGTCGCCCAGCTGCTCGCATTCCTGAGGAGTCTGGACGGTAAGCCGAACCCGCAGTATTGCACCGGGCTTCCGTGCGACACACCCTTCAACTTCGCCAGCACGCTGCCACAGGTGAACCCTTACAACTCCTACGCGGTGACGGAGAAGACTTACTCGATCTACGTGCAGGCGGACTTTTCCGCCAGCCGATGGTCGGGCAATGCGGGCCTGCGCGTGGTGCGCACCGAGACCACGGCCGCCACCGCCTCCGCCGTGCCCGTGGCACTGTGGACGCTGCAGCCGAACAACAGCACCGTCCAGACTTGGAACGTCATCTACGGCAATTCGCAGCCGATCGGCGCCAGCGGCAACTACACCCTCGCTCTGCCTTCGGCCAACGTCGCCTACTGGGCTGTGCCGCAGAAGCTGCAGCTGCGCTTCGCAATTGCCGAGACCATGGCGCGGCCCAACCTCAGCGAGCTCGCGCCGACGTCCTCCAACAACGCCATCAATGGCACGCCGGAGCTGTTCTACAACGGCACCGCGGGGCTGAAGCCCATCAGGGCCACCCAGGCGGACCTGTCGATCGAGTGGTACTACGGCCCGCACTCCGCCCTCACCGCGGCCGTATTCGGCAAGAAGATCCGCGACGACATCTATATGGCCGTGCAGACGGGCGTCGATCTCGGCACCTTGCAGTACTTTGGTGGCAAGCCGGGAACGGTGCCGGGGGTGCCGTTCCTGTGGACGGTCACGGCGCCCGCCAACGGCGCCGAGAGCACCTTCTCGGGGATCGAGCTCACCTGGCAGCACATCATGGAGAATGGCTTCGGGATTCGCATGCAGTACACCGCCACCAAGACGCGCAGCTACGATCAGTACGGCAACTTTGTCGGTGCCATCAACGCCGCGCCGCCCACCACCTTCTCGATCGGCCTGCTCTACGACAAGGGCGGCGCGCTGAGTGCAGACGTGAACTGGGACCACCAGTCGAGCTATACCGTCGCCTGCTCGCAGTGCACCGACGTGCCGGGCTGGCCCGCGATATCCGATGCCTTCGATTGGGTCACGGCGAGCGTGCACTACAAGTTCTGGAGAGGCTTCGAGGTGTACGCCGAAGGCAAGAACCTCAGCAACGCGGTGGCGCGCAGCTACCTCAACGGCAACCCGTATTTGCCCTGGGCACCGGGGCAGGCTGTCGGCGCGAGCGAGAGCGGCACGGGCATCGGCTACAGCGCATACGGGCGGACCTATTACCTGGGTCTCGCGTGGCGCAACTGAGCCGCCCGCCATGCGCGAACCGCTGGAGGTGCTGGGATTGACCGCGGCGCAGGCGCAGGCGGGAGGGGCGCACTGGACCGCGCGCGAGATAGCGCAGCAGCCGCAGGTCTGGCCCGAGGTCGCACGACTGGTCGCCGGCGACAAGCTG
Source organism: uncultured Steroidobacteraceae bacterium (assembly GCA_964489185.1). Lineage (GTDB taxonomy): Bacteria > Pseudomonadota > Gammaproteobacteria > Steroidobacterales > Steroidobacteraceae > 13-2-20CM-66-19. Next base: position 135,260 of record CAZAXR010000003.1, read on the forward strand.
CTCGCGAGCTTCGTGGCACCCCTTCTTGACGACCCTGCATTGCGCGTGATGCTCAGCGGAGCCGGCACCTCATCCTACATCGGCGAGTGCCTGGCTCCGAGCCTGGCGCGTACGACGGGCCTGCGCGCCGAAGCGGTGGCGAGCACTGAGATCGTGGCGAGCCCCGCGAGCTGCCTCGCGCCGCGCGCGCCGACCCTGATGGTGCACTTCGCCCGCTCCGGCAACAGCCCGGAGAGCGTGGCAGCCATGGACCTCGGCGAGGCGTACATCGAGCACTGCGCGCACCTCGTCGTGACGTGCAATGCGCAGGGCGCGCTGTTGCGCCGTGCCAGCAGCGTACGCCACGCGCAGACCATACTGCTGCCGGAGGCGAGCAACGATCAGAGCTTCGCGATGACCTCGAGCTTCACCGGGATGCTACTCGCCGCGGCGCTCGCGCTGCGGCTGCTGCCCGCGGACCAGGCGCGCAGCGCGCGCCTGGCGCGACTCGCCGCACATGCCATGATCTCGTGGCTCCCGGTGCTCACGGGCCTGGTGCGCGCGCGCTTCGAGCGAGTCGTATATCTCGGCAGTAACGAGCTGAAGGGGCTGGCGCGCGAGGCGGGGCTCAAGATGCTCGAGCTGACCGACGGACGGGTCGTGTCCGTGGCAGACAGCGCGCTCGCTTTCCGCCACGGGCCGAAGAGCGTCGTGAACGGCAGCACGCTGGTGGTGATGTTGCTCAGCAACGACGCTCACACACGTCGCTACGAACTGGATCTCCTGGCCGAGCTGCGACGCGATGCCGTGGCAGGCCGCGTGATCGCATTGACCAATCGAGTCGATGTGCCCGCGCACGCCGACACGCTGCTGCTTGGCGCCCCGGCCACGGCCAACGCCGCCCCAACGCCCGAGCCTGCGGGCATGGCGGCGGCGCACGATATGCTCACCGACCTCGAGCTGTGCCTCCCGTACGCAGTGTTCGCGCAGTCGCTGGCGCTACTGCGCTCGCTGTCACTGGGAATCACTCCGGACACGCCGAATGCCTCCGGAACGGTGAACCGCGTGGTGCAGGGCGTGTCGATCTACCCCTACACTCGCACCCCGTGAGGACCTTTCTCGGCGTAGACGGCGGCGGCAGCAAAACGCGCTTCCTGCTCATCGACGAAGGCGGCAGAGTACTCGCCTCCCACAGTGAGGGGCCGGCGTACTACCTGGAGATCGGCCTGCAGGCGCTGCAGGCCATGCTCGCTCGCGGCATTGAGGTCACTTTGCGGCAGGCGCGCCTCGACGCCGCCGGCCTCACCTACGCATTCCTGGGCCTGCCGGCCTACGGCGAGGACCGCTCACTCGTGCCGGCGCTCGATGCGGCAGCCGCTGCTGCCCTGCCGCCCGGGCGCTATCGCTGCGGCAACGACATGGTGTGCGGCTGGGCCGGTGCGCTGGCCGGCGCGGACGGCATCAACATCGTGGCCGGCACCGGCTCGATCGCCTACGGCGAGTACGCCGGTCGCAGCGCACGTGCCGGGGGGTGGGGCGAACTGTTCAGCGATGAAGGCTCCGCCTACTGGCTTGCGCGCGAGGGACTGCGACTCTTCTCGCGCATGGCGGACGGTCGCACGCCGCGCGGTGCACTCTACCAGCACGTGCGGCGCCACTTCGCTCTCGAGGATGATCTCGACCTGTGTGCCGCGATCTACGGCAAGAGCATCGCGCAGCGCAGCCAGTTGGCGCAGCTCTCGAAATTGGTGGCCGAGGCGGCACGCGCGGGCGATGACACGGCACGTGCGCTGTGCGCGCAGGCGACCGCTGAGCTCGCGGAGCTGGTTGACGCCGTGGCCGCTCAGCTTCACGTGCCTCCGGAAGCCAACCTGCCGGTGTCGTACTCCGGCGGCGTGTTTCAGCTGCGTGACCTGATCGCCGGACCGCTCGAGGCTGCCCTTGCGAGTCGCCCACGGCACTACCGCGTCGTCCCTGCGCGACTTCCGCCCGACGCCGGCGCGGCTCTGTATGCAGCAAGGCTCAGCGGCACGCCGCTGCCTGAGGGGAGCATCGCAGCGCTCGAGGCGCCAGTGCGGCGCTGAGGCCGTTGCCGCACGCATTCCGGCCGGCCTCAGGTGACTTCAAGCACAGCCCGCGCGGAAGCGCCATGGCGCGCCGGGCGCGGGACCACTTAGTCGTAGCGTCGCAGGTACTTCGCGAGCGCGACCGGCACGAAAAGGAGCAGACACACTAGCATCGCGGTGCCGACCCACCCGCCCAGTGAGCCGTCCGGTGGGTGTGGCTGATGCACGTACACGGCGAGCGACGCCACAATCGACAGAAAGGCGAGTCCGCACGCCGCATCCAGCCGGCGGCGGCCCCAGGCCCCGGGCTGAATCCGCGGCGAGCCGTCAGCTAGCGGCTACTGGATCAGCGCCCCGATGACTGGCGCCGCAGTCGTCTGATCCATGATGTAGATCGTGCGGCTACCGGCTTCGTAGAACGCCATGTTCGTATCTCCGAACGTCGTTGCGGACGTCATCACCGCGGTTCCCCGGCCGCTGGTGGTATCGAGCGTGTACGCCATCAGAGTCTGACTACCACCCGCGGTGTTGTCGGTGATCGTGCCGCTGGTGTCGCTCGCGGTGCTGATCGCGACGCTGGTGACGTTGAGCAGCGCGGCAGGGAAGTCGAACGGCGCGAAGCCGTAATTGCCCCCGATGCCCGGCAGTGGCGCGGGTGACGCCTGCGCCTCGACGAAGCCATAGGGAATCGCACCTCCCTGCCCGATCAGGTAGCCGATGCCAGTCCCGTCGAGGTAGAAAGTGCCGCTCGAGCCCTTCTTGGTAAGCGGATCCGTGAAGGTAAGCGCCGCGCGGCCTGCGCCCGATACGGAGTAGCAGGCGGCGGTCGCAGGAATCATGCCGCCGGTGCCGTTCGCATTCTCGTCCGCCCTCAGGCTCGCGCTTCCCTGCCCGGCCGCACAGGAGCCGCCGCCGCCGGGAGAAATGCTGTTGACGACACCGAGCGATGCGAGCGCGTTGCCGGCGACTTGCGTGCTGACTCCGAATACGGAGTTAACGAGTGCAGTGTTGTCGAAAGTGCCGCCGTTGCCGGTCGCGAGGCATCGCGGCCCCTTGTAGCCCGTGATGACGCCGCTCAGCACCTGGGAACTCGTCGCAATGGGGCTCGATTCCATGACATAGGCCTTGCCGCCGCCGACACCGTAAAGGGTGAGATTCAGCACGCGGCCGTTGCTGAAGTCGAGCTGCGACGTGGTGGCCCGTCCGATCGTCGCGTCGCCGGCGTTCACCGACCAGCCGTTGGCGGTACCGGTGACCGTGCCACCACCGGTCTGGTTGTCCGCGAAATCAGCCTGCAGGAACACGGGCGAGCTCGTGCAGATCGCTCCGATGACCGCATAGCGCGCCGCCGAGGCATTCTCGCCGAGCAGGCCGAAAGCGAAGCTGCCCTGGTTGAAAGCGTTGGGGTTGAACTGGATCTGGAACTGGCCGGTCGCTTTCAATCCGTATTGCGAGTCGGTGAGTGTGATCCGTCCGCCGTTGCCGTTCTGGCGCATGGCGTAATTGAGCGTGAAGGTATCGCCCGGAATGCTGTTCACGGTGAATACCACCTTGCCCACGCCCGGCACTCCCGCGGTATCAGCGCAGCTGCCCGCGCCCCCCAGCATGCGGCCGTTGTTGTTGATGGCTGCGAACAGATTTTTCGGATCCTTGAAATCGGCAAAGCTATTGACGATGTTGGGAAGCGGCGTATTGACCAGCGCCCCGGTATCGTCGATTCGGAAGCTGCCGATCATCGAGGCAGCGCCATTGTTGTCCGCTCCGGTGGCGACGAAGGCGTAATTGCGGTACGTGGGGGCACCGGCGCCGGCTCCGGCGAGCAGGCATGAGGGTGCGACGGGTGCCGTGATGTTAAAGACAGTGGCCTGGGAAACCACCGTCAGGTAGCCGTTGACATCAGGGGTTGCGACGACCACCGGCCAAGAGAGCTGCCTGGCGAGCAGGGCGTTGGGGACGACTGCCGACAAGGTTCCCGCGCCGCCGGTCGTGGCGGGTGGACTGGCGAGCTTCGTGACGAGAACGATCTCACCCGGCGTGCCGCGGCCCCAGATGACGACGGAGTTGGTGAGAATATTGCTCGCGGTGACCTTGAGCTCGAAGCCCCCGCTCAGCTGGCTCGCGGTGGCAGGAGACAGCGATGGATTTCCAAGCTGCGCGGGGGGACTGATATCGACCGTGGCCGGGCTCGAGGGTCCCCCGCCTGGAGGCGGATTTGAGACCACGACCATGGCCTGACCCGAGGCCTGAAGATCACTCGCCGGCACCTGCACGGTGATCTGCCCGCCACCGCTCACGGTGGCACCGGCCAGCGCGGCCCCGTTCCACAGCACGCTTGCGCCGCTGGCGAAATTCTTGCCAATGATGGTCAGTGTCTGCGCCGATGCGGAGGTCGAAGCGTTCGCCGTGAAGCCATCGTTTGGCGAGACGCTGTTGATGATGGGAATGGGGTTGTCGCCGCCGCCTCCACCACCACCTCCGCCGCCGCCCCCCCCTCCACCACCGTGCCCCCCTCCCCCGGCGCAGCCCGCCAGGAATGTCGCAGCGGCGACAATCGTCCACGCTAACTTTATGTTTTCAAAAAGTTTTCCGCACATCGACCGCCCCTGTGTGCAGTATGCTCCCGGGGACTTAGGCGACATTTCGGCCCGAAACCTGTCAGCGGTTGAGCTATAAATAGCTTCAGCCAGAGCCTCAGGCAGGGCCGGTAACGAAGGGGTCTGAAGAACCCCGCCATGAATGAGACCAAAGGTTTCAACGAGTCGCTTCCGGGGGAAACGACCCGTCTGCTCGCGCAGTGGCGCGCCGGAGATCAGGCGGCCTTCGAGCGTCTGCTGCCCATCGTGTACGAGGAGCTGCGCCGGCTCGCCTCAAGCTACATGCGAGGGGAGCGGCCGGATCATCTGCTGCAGACGACCGCGCTCGTACACGAGGCGTACCTGCGCCTCATCGATCAGCAGGATGCTAACTACGAGACGCGAAATCATTTCTTTGCCGTTGCCGCGCAGGTCATGCGGCATGTCCTCGTCGACTACGCGCGCACGCGTTCTCGGGCGAAGCGCGGCGGGGGCGTGCCGACCGTGCCGCTGGAGGATGTCGCGGTCATCTCCCCCGAACGGGCCGACGAGCTGATTGCCGTCGACTCGGTGCTCGAGAGTCTGATGGCTTTCGACCTCCGCAAAGGAAGGATCTTTGAGCTGCGGCACTTCGCCGGTCTCTCCGTCGACGAGGCGGCGCAGGTGCTGAAGGTGTCACCGGCCACGGTCGCGCGGGATTGGCGCCTCGCCAAGGCCTGGCTGCGTCGCGCTATGTCATCCGAGGTTCACCGTGCAGGCTGAACGCTGGCAGCGGGTCGAAGAAATCTTCCAAACCGCGCTCGACTGTGCGCCGCAGCAGCGCGCCGCCTGGCTTGACGAGGCCTGCGGGCTCGATTTGGAGCTGCGGTGCGAGGTCGATTCGCTGCTGGCAGCGCATGACAGCGGCGACGGCAACTTCACGCAGCCCGCCGCATTCGCCGAGGCGCTGAAAGTCCTCGAGCAGCGTAGCGCCGAATCGCAGGCGGGGCGGCGCATCGGTCCGTACCGCGTGATCCGCGAGCTCGGCCGCGGCGGAATGAGCCGAGTGTACCTCGCCGCGCGCGCCGATCAGGCATTCGAAAAGCAGGTCGCCATCAAGGTCGTCGAGCGTGGCCTCGATACCGAGGAAGTGACGCAACGCTTCCAGAGCGAGCGGCAAATCCTGGCGAGACTCGATCATCCCAACATCACGCGCATTCTCGACGGCGGCACGACCGACGACGGACTGCCATACCTCGTCATGGATTACGTCGAGGGTGAGCCTATTGATCGGTACTGTGACGCGCACGGGCTCGAGGTCACGGCGCGAATCAAGCTTTTCCAGAGCGTCTGCGTCGCGGTGCAGTACGCGCATCAGAATCTCATCATTCATCGCGACATCAAGCCGGTCAACGTCCTGGTAACGCGCGACGGCGTCCCGCGCCTACTCGACTTCGGCATCGCCAAGCTGATCTCGGCCGCGCCACCGGGTGAGGCCACGCGGACTGTGCTGAGAAGGCTCACGCCAGAATATGCGAGCCCGGAGCAGGTGCGCGGCGAGGCGCTCACCACCGCGAGCGATGTCTATTCGCTCGGTGTGCTGCTCTACCGGCTGCTCACCGGGCAGTCTCCCTATCGGGGGCGCGCCGCCTCGGCGACGGTGCTCGAACGGCAGATCTGTGAGGAACAGCCCGAACGGCCAAGCGATGCAGCCGCACGCGCGGGCGGCTCCCCGGCCGGCGAGGGCACACCCGACAAGCTGCGCCGGCGTCTCGAAGGCGACCTCGACAACATCGTGCTGATGGCGCTGCGCAAGGAACCGCAGCGGCGTTACGCTTCAGTCGAGCAGCTCTCGCAGGACCTCGGCCGGCATCTGGCGAATCTGCCGGTGAACGCGCGACCGGACACGGCCGCCTACCGCACTGCCAAGTTCATGCGACGCCACCGTATGGGAGTCGCGGCAACTGCGGCGATCGCCGTGCTGCTGATCGCCGGCGTGGTCGGGACCTCGTGGCAGGCGCGCGTGGCGCGTGCGGAACGCGCCCGGGCGCAGCAGCAGTTCAATGACGTGCGCAAGCTCGCCACCTCGTTTCTCTTCGAATTCAACAGCTCCATTCAGAATCTCCCCGGCGCGACGCCCGCGCGCAAGCTGCTGGTCCAGCGCGCGCTCGAATATCTGAGCAAGCTGGCGCGGCAGTCCCAGGAGGACGCGGCGCTGCAGGGCGAGCTGGCCGAGGCGTACCTGAGGGTGGGCGATCTGCAGGGAAATCCGTACGAGCCCAACTTGGGCGATGCGCAGGGCGCGGTGGAGAGTTACCGCAAGGCGCTTGCGATCAGCGCCGCACTCGCGCGTGCGGACGGCACGGACGCGCAAGCTCGGCGATACCTGGCGCGAAGCCATCAGTCTCTCGGTGAAGTGCTGCCGTTATTGGGCAAGGCCAGTGACGGAGTGACCAACCTGCGCAAGGCTTCGGAGATCTTCGCGATGCTGGTCCGCCAGAGGCCTCACGACCGCGATCTGCGCGTGGCGCTTGCCGACTGCTATCAGGCGCTCGGCGATCTCCAGGGCCACGGCGAGTTACAGAATCTCGGCGATCGCGCTGGCGCCCTGGACAGCTATCGCAAGGCCGTCGCGGTATTCGATGCGATGGCGGTCGAGAACCCCGCCGATCAGAAAGCACGCGGCGGAGCAGCTGTCATGCGCACCCGCATCGGCGACATGCAGCAGGCGGCCGGCGATTGGGACGGCGCGCTGGGAAACTATCGCGGCGCGATGCAGCGGGCGCAGTCGCTCGCTGCCGAGGACCCCGGGAACGACAGATTCCGCCGAATACTTGCCCTGTGTCATCGCAAGCTCGCGGACCTCGAGAGCCGCAGAGGCAACCTTGCCGAAGCCCTCCAGCACGCGGACAGTGCGGCCGACATCAATCGGGTACTCGTCAGCGCGGACCCGGACAATGCCCAGGCGAGTGCGAACTTTGCGCTGTCGCTTACAACGCTGGCGGATCTGCGGATCAAGAGTGGCAACAGCCGTGATGGGCTCGAAGCATACCGCCAGGCCATCGCAATCCTGGAGAAACAGTCCGCTGCCGCGCCGACGAATCTGTTCGAGCGCGGCGAGCTCGCGGAGACGCTGGTGGCAGCCGGGGCGGCTCTGGCTCACCAGGGCCGCACGACCGAGGCAAGAGCCTCTACGTCGCGCGGCGTGGCGATAGCGCGGGATCTTGCGAGCCGTGCATCCGCGACGCCGGACGAGCTGAGCCGCTACGCGTCCATCCTTCTGACCTGCGAGCCGGCCGAATTGCGCGACTCGCCAACCGCTCGCAGCTACGCCGAGCTGGCCGTGGAAAAATCGGGCCGACGGGATCCGCGAAGCCTGCGCATCCTTGCCGAGGCCTATCGTCAGAGCGGCGATGCCGCACGCGCGGCGGAGAGCGAGCAGCTGGCCGCCAACCTGGCTTCCTCGCGGCAACTCTGAGTGCTCCTTTCCAAGACGGGCGGCTGCCGGCGAAGGAGCCCGAAAAACTCGATGCCCGCTACGGCACGGGACGCACGTGCACTGCGTGCGATCAACCAATCACAAGTGGAGTACGAGGTCCTGGACGACGACGGCATACGGTTGCGATTTCACCTGGGCTGCCATGTGGTGTGGAAGTTCGAGCCTCAGGCAAGGGCGGCGACGCAGCGGTCCTATTCCGTACGCTTTCCGTACGATATCCCATTTGATTTTGGCAGAGACCAAAAAGGCGGCTAATTTTGGCGGAGAGAGAGGGATTCGAACCCTCGAGGGGCTTTTGACCCTTACACCCATCAAGTGCGGTCCGACCAGCGCCGTCTGTCTCTGTCCGGCCAACTTCGGCCACACCCGAGATCGGAGTGGCTTCCCTAAAGCGGCCATTCGCACAACCAAGCCGCTGAGCGTGGGGTTGACTCGTCGGCGAAGCGCAGCGTCCTTGCAGCGCTTGCAGACTTGCAGATGTCCGTTAACATGCTTGAGGGTGTTGCGGCGGAGCAGGACCGTGGCAACAGGATCTTCGTGCTGGTCGGGCCGCCAGCCGCGGAGCTGCGTCCCCGTGACAAGTAGCATCGCACCGTGGGCCGTCCTGCTCCTGGTTGCCAGCGTAGTGGGCGTGTCAGCGCGCCGATTGCACGTCCCGTACAGCGTTGGACTGGTCGTGGCCGGAATCGGGCTGGCACTTCTGCCCTGGCATCCGTCAGTTAACTTGAGCCGCGAGCTCGTCTACACCGGCATCCTTCCACCACTGATCTTCGAAGC
>CAZAXR010000004.1:0-19046 GCA_964489185.1 uncultured Steroidobacteraceae bacterium
TCCTGGTACAAGCAGGACGACCGCTACTCGCGCGAGTCGCTGCAGGGCGATCTGGAGAAGATCCGCAACTACTACATGGATCGCGGCTACGCCAACTTCCAGATCGACTCCACTCAGGTGGCGATCGCCCCCGAGAAGGAAGACATCTTCATCACGGTCAACATCGACGAGGGCCAGGTGTACAAGGTGTCGGAGATCAAGCTGGCGGGCACCTTCGTGGTGCCGCGCGCCGATCTGGAGCAGCTGCTGCTCATCCATCCGGGCCAGACCTTCAACCGCAAGCTGATCACCGGCTCGCAGGAGCTGATGCAGAACCGCATGGGCCGCGACGGTTATGCGTTCGCCAAGGTCGAGCCGGTGCCCACGGCCGACAACGTCAACCATACCGTCTCGCTCACCTTCTTCGTCGACCCGGGCAACCGCGTGTACGTGCGCAACATCACCTTCAGCGGCGAGAACCGCATCAACGACGAGGTACTGCGCCGCGAGATGCGCCAGCTCGAGGGCGGCTGGCTGTCCAACACCTCGCTGGAACGCTCCAAGCAGCGCGTCCAGAAGCTGCCGTACGTGAAGAACGTCGACTTCGAGACCAACCCGGTGGCGGGCTCCCCGGACCTGGTGGACGTGAACTACAAGATCGAGGAGGGCCCGGCCTCACAGCTGTCCGGCGGCATCGGCTACTCCGAGACCTACAAGTTCATGATCAACGGCAGCTATGCGGATTCCGACTTCCTCGGCAGCGGGCAGCGCATCGCCATCAGCCTGAACGGCGGCGCCTTCAGCAAGGTGTACAGCGTGCAGTGGACCAACCCGTACACCAACATCGACAATCTGCAGCGCACTATCTCGCTCAGCTACAGCGACGTGACGCAGTTTGTCTCCTCCTCGTCGCAGTTCTCCTCGCAGACGCTCAGCGTCGGCCCCACCTGGGCGTATCCGATCACCGAGTTCATGTACTTCCGCTTCGGTGCGGTGTTCAACAGCTCCCAGCTGCTCACCAACACCCTGAGCAGCGCCCTGCAGGCGCAGGAGTGGGTGCAGCAGAACGGCCACCCCTACACGCGCCTCGCCCACGATGACGCCACCAACAACGTGTTCGTCTTCTACGGCACCAACTTCAAGACCCTGGAGGGCGTAACGGGCTGGGACTGGGACACGCGCAACCGCAGCCTGTTCGCCGACCGCGGCATGCGTCAGTCGCTGTCGTTCTCGGCGACCACCCCCGGCAGCGACGTGCGCTACTGGATCGGCAACTACCAGTTCCTCAAGTACGTGCCGCTCTACCACAGCTTCACGCTCTCGTTCCTCGAGGGCGTCGACTACGGCGCCCCGCTCGGCACCACCACCGCCATCCCGCCGTACCGCCAGTTCTACGGCGGCGGGCCGGACTCGGTGCGCGGCTTCCGCGAGAGCCGCCTGGGGCCGAAGGACCAGTTCGGCAACCCCTACGGCGGGAACCTGCGCATCACCAGCCAGAACGAGCTGATCTTCCCGATGCCTGGTAAGTATGCGCAGACCGCCCGGGTGAGCGCGTTCTTCGACATCGGCAACATCTACCAGACCGGCCATAGCCTGAAGTTCTATGGGCCCGACGGCATCACCCCGGCGGACTACCAGTTCACCGGCTGGAACAGTCTCAAGCGCTCGGTGGGCATCGCGGTGCAGTGGCTGGCGCCGCTGGGCCTGTTCCGGTTCAGTTTCGGGATCCCCCTGAATGCGCAGCACGGCAACGGGGTGACCACCTGGGGCGACGAGACCGAGGGATTCCAGTTCTCGGTCGGCAATGCCTTCTAAGGCGCGGGCGCGGTAAAAAGATTCGAGCCGCGGAGGCGCGTTCTACGCGATACTAGAGGTTTAGGCCCGGCTGCCCGCGCGGCTGCAGGCCCAACATAAACAGTCACATGCGAGGGTAGGTTCAGTGAAGCGTCTGATCAGCAGCAGAGTGGCGGGGTGGTTGATGGCGGCGGGCACAGCGCTGGCGGTCGTGCCGGCGTGGGCGGAGCCGAAGATCGGGGTGGTCGATCCGCAGCGGCTGCTGCTTGAATCACCGCAGGGCAAGGCCATGGCTGATGCCATGCAGGCGGAGTTTGCTCCCCGGCAGCGCACCCTGCAGGCGCAGCAGCAGTCCATCAAGACCAAGGAAGACAAGCTGCAGAAGGACGGCGCCACCATGAGCGAGGATCAGCGGCTGCGCGCGGAGAAGGAGCTGCGCGACAGCGCGCGTGACTTCGAGCGCGCCAAGGGCGAGTTCCAGGACGACGTCACCGCGCGCCGCAACGAGGAGATGTCGCGCTTGCAGCGCACCCTCGGCGAAGAGGTGCGCAACTACGCCAAGGCGCAGAACTACGACATCATCCTCAGCGGGGAGAGCGTCATCTTTGCCGCGCCGTCGTACGACATCACGCCGGCCATCCTGACCGCGCTGCAGGCGCGCGCCGGAGCCAGCACCAAACCCGCCGCCACCCCGGCGCCGGCTCCCAAGCCGCAGGGCAAGTAGCGCGCGCTGGCGCTGCGCGGCGCAGCTGACGAGGACGAATCATGTCGGTGTCGCTGGGCGAGCTGGCCGTGCGTTTCGGCTGCGAGCTGCGCGGCGATCCCGACGCACGCGTGGAGCACGTGGCCACGCTCGCCAACGCCGACGCCCGCGCGCTCGCCTTCCTCGCCAATCCGCGCTACCGCGCGCAGCTCGCTGACACCCGCGCCGGCGCCGTGGTCATGAACGCCGCGAGCGCCGAGGGCTGTCGCGCGCCGATGCTGCTGTGCGAGAACCCCTATGCGGTTTATGCGCGCATGGCCACGCTCCTGCACCCGCCGCCGCCGCGGGTGCCGGGCGCGCACCCGACGGCGATCATCGCACCGGGCGCCCGGGTGGATCCGAGCGCCCAGGTGGCCGCCTACGCGGTGGTCGGCGAGCGCGTCACCATAGGCGCGCGTGCCTTCATCGGCCCGCACTCGACCATCGATGAAGGGGCGAGCGTGGAGGCGGACGTGCGTCTGGTGGCACGCGTGACGCTGGGGCGCGGCGTGCACATCGGCGCGCGTAGCGTGGTGCAGCCGGGGGTGGTGATCGGCGGCGACGGCTTCGGCTTCGCGCCCGACCGCGGCGCCTGGGTCAAGGTGCCGCAGCTGGGTGGGGTATGCATCGGCGCGGACGTGGAGATCGGTGCCAACACCACCATCGATCGCGGCGCCATCGAGGACACCGTCATCGAAGAGGGCGTGAAGCTGGACAACCTCATCATGGTCGCGCACAACGTGCGCATCGGCGCACACACCGCGATCGCGGCCTGCACCGGCATCTCCGGCAGCGTCACCATCGGGCGGCGCTGCATGATCGGCGGCGGGGTCGGCTTTGCCGGCCACCTGAGCGTCGCCGACGACGTCGTGATCACCGCCTACGCGGCGGTCAGCCACTCCATCACAAGCGCGGGCGTATACTCGAGCGCGATCCCGCTGGAGGATGCGCGCACCTGGCGGCGCCTGGTCGCCCGCTTCAAGCGCAGCGGCGTGCTCGAGGAGCGGGTGCGCAGGCTCGAGCGTGCGGCGCGGCTCGATTCCGGGCAGGAAAAGGATCATGACTGAAGGGGTGCAACTCGACATCCAGGCCATCTTCGAGCGCCTGCCGCACCGCTACCCGTTTCTGCTGGTCGATCGGGTGCTGGACTGCCGCCCGGGACAGAGCATCCGCGCACTGAAGAACGTCACCTACAACGAGCCGTTCTTCCCCGGGCACTTCCCGCACCGGCCGGTGATGCCGGGAGTCATGATCATCGAGGCGCTGGCGCAGGCGGCCGGCATCCTGTGCTTCGTGACCGCGAACGTCATCCCGGACCACAACACGCGCTTCTACTTCGTCGGCATCGACAAGGCGCGCTTCCGCCGCCCGGTGGTGCCGGGTGACCAGCTGCTGCTGACCGCGCAGTTGGAGCGCTCGCTCAAGGGCATCTGGCGCTTCTCGACCGCCGCGCTGGTCGGCGAGCAGGAGGTGGCGCAAGCCGACATGATGGTGGCCCCGGAGGCCGAGCGGTGATCGATCCGCGCGCCGTCATCTCAGCGCAGGCGCAGCTGGCGCCCGACGTCACGGTCGGCCCCTACAGCATCATCGGGCCGCAGGTGGTCGTCGGCCCGCGTACCGTGATCGGGCCGCACGCGGTGGTGAACGGCCCGACCAGTATCGGCGCGGACAACCACATCTTCCAGTTCGCCTCCATCGGCGATGCACCTCAGGACAAGAAGTATCGCGGCGAGCCGACGCGCCTGGAGATCGGCGATCGCAACGTGTTCCGCGAAAGCTGCACCGTCAATCGCGGCACCACGCACGACCGGGGCGTGACCCGCATCGGCAGCGACAACCTCTTCATGGCCTTCTCGCACGTGGCGCACGACTGCCAGGTGGGCGATAAGACCGTGTTCGCCAACTGCGCCTCGCTCGCCGGCCACGTCGAGATCGGCGACTGGGTGATCCTCGGCGGGCTCACCGCGGTGCATCAGTTCAGCAAGATCGGTGCGCACGCCTTCCTCGGCGGCGGCAGCATCCTGTCGCGCGACGTGCCGCCGTACGTCATGGTCGCAGGCAATCCGGCGGTGCCGCACGGGGTTAACGCCGAAGGACTCAAGCGCCGCGGCTTCACGGAAGAGCAGATCCGCAACATCCGCGAGGCCTACCGGATCCTGTACCGCTCGGACCTGCTGCTCGCCGCCGCGCTCGAGCGTCTGGAGCCGCTCGCGCAGGAGCACTCCGAGATCCGCTTCTTCGTCGATTTCATCCGCGGCTCGCAGCGCAGCCTGGTGCGATGAGCGTCGCGGGCCTGCCCGAGCTCGCGGCGGCGCCGCTGCGCGTGGCGCTCGTGGCGGGCGAGCACTCCGGGGACACCCTCGGGGCCGCGCTGATCACGGCGCTGCGCGAGCGCGTGCCCGGCGTCAGCTGCTTCGGCGTCGCGGGCCCGAAGATGATCGCCGCCGGCTGCGAGGCCGTGGCCGCCTCGGAGGAGCTGGCGGTCATGGGACTTGCGGAGGTGCTCGGTCACCTGCCGCGTCTGCTGCGGCTGCGCGCCGCGCTCACCCGGCAGTTCCTCGCCGCACGCCCGGACGTGTTCGTCGGCATCGACTCGCCCGAGTTCAACCTGCGCCTGGCACGGCAGCTGAAGCAGGCCGGGATCCGCACCGTGCAGTACGTCAGTCCTCAGGTATGGGCCTGGCGGCGGGGGCGCGTGCGCACCCTCGGCGCCGCCTGCGATCTGATCCTGTGCCTGCTGCCCTTCGAGACCGACTTCTACGCGCGGCATCAGGTGCCGGCGGTGTTCGTGGGCCATCCGCTGGCGGATCAGATCCCGCTCACGATCGATCAGGAGGGCGCGCGGCGCCAGCTCGGACTCGCGGGCGCCGGGAAGGTCGTGGCGCTGCTGCCCGGGAGCCGGCTGGGGGAGGTCAACCGCCTGGCGGCACCCTTCGTGGGCGCCGCCGCCCACATCTTCGCGCGCCACCCCGACTGGCGCTTCCTCGCCCCCATGGCCTCGGCCGCCACACGTGAGGCGTTCGAGAAGCATCGCCTGCAAGTGCCTGCCGCACCGACGATTCAGGTCTTCGAGGGGCAGGCGCAGCACGCGCTCGCCGCGTGCGATGCGGCGATCGTGGCGTCCGGCACCGCCACCCTGGAGACGCTGCTCACCGGCCGCCCGATGGTGGTGGCCTACAAGGTGAGCCCGCTCACCGCGTTTGTGGTCAGGACGCTGGGGCTCGTGAAGGTGAGATACTTCTCGCAGCCGAACCTGCTCGCCGGCCGCGCGCTGGTGCCCGAGCTGCTCCAGGAGCAGGTGAGCGGGGCGGCACTCGGGGAGGCGCTGCTGCGCGAGATGGGAGACCCGGCGCACGTGCGGGAGCTGGTGGAGCAATTTGAAGCGGTGCACCGCGCGCTGCGGCGCGGCGGAGCAGCGCTCGCGGCCGAGGCGGTGATTGCCTGCGCGCGGGGCGCCGATGCGCGGCTGTGACCGATCGCGCGTGGCGGGCGTCGATGAGGCCGGCCGCGGGCCGCTCGCCGGCCCGGTGGTGGCGGCGGCGGTGATTCTCGACCCGCGACGGCGCATCCGCGGGCTGGCCGACTCCAAACAGCTCTCTGTCGCCGAGCGCGAGCGTCTCGCGCCCATCATCCATGCACGTGCGCTCGCCTGCGGGATCGGCTGGGCCGACCGCGACGAGATCGACAGCCTAAATATCTTTCAGGCGACCATGCTCGCTATGCGCCGCGCGCTGCTGGCTCTGCCCATCCCGCCGACGCATGTGCGGGTCGATGGCAATCGCTGCCCGTGCATCGCCGATCTCGGCCTGCCGTGCACGCTCGAGGCGGTGGTGGCCGGCGATGCACGCATCGCGGCCATCAGCGCCGCCTCGATTCTCGCTAAGACCTGCCGCGATGCCATGATGCGGGCGCTGGATGGCTGCTATCCGGGGTTCGAGCTGGCCGCGCACAAAGGCTACGGGACGCCCGCGCACCTTGATGCGCTGCGAGTGCGCGCGCCGTCGCCGCTGCACCGGCGCTCGTTCAATCCGGTGCGCTGCTGCCTATCGGAGGAGGATGAAGCGGATGAGGATCTGCTGCGCGCTATCGGGGCGGCGCTCTAGGAGCGCATGGGATTCGTCCACTTAAGACTGCACACCGAGTACTCGCTCAGCGACAGCGTGGTGCGCGTGCCCGAGCTGGTGGCCGCGGTGGCCGCCGCCGGCATGCCGGCGGTTGCGGTCACCGACCAGAACAACCTGTTCGCGATGGTGAAGTTCTATCGCGAGGCGCTGCGCAACGGCGTCAAGCCCATCGTCGGGGTCGACCTGCTGGTGCGCGAGGAGGGTGAGCGGCAGCCCGCGACGCGCCTGACACTGCTGTGCCAGTCCGAAGCCGGCTACCGCAATCTGGCGCGCCTCATCACGCGCGCCTACCTCGAGGGCCAGGAGCGCGGCAGCCCGCGCATCGAGCGACGCTGGCTGAGCGCGAGCGCGCTCGAGGGCCTGATCGCGCTCTCCGGTGCCGCCGAGGGCGACATCGGGCGGGCGCTGGTGCATGCGCGCGAGGCGGATGCCGAGCGGCTGCTGCGGGCGTGGCTGGAGCTGTTCCCGGGACGCTTCTATCTGGAGCTGCAGCGGCTCGGACGGCCCGCCGAGGAGACGTACATCGCCGCGGCGGTGACGCTGGCGGCGCGCTGCGGTGTGCCGGTGGTCGCGACCAACGACGTGCGCTTCCTGCGTGCCGAGCAGTTCGAGTCCCACGAGGCGCGCGTGTGCATTCACGACGGGGCGCTGCTAGCCGACCCGGGCCGCGTGCGGCGCTATTCGCGTCAGCAGTACCTGCGCACGCCGCAGGAGATGGCGGCGCTGTTCGCCGACATCCCCGAGGCGCTCGCCAACACGGTGGAGATCGCGCGCCGCTGCAGTCTGGTGCTGAAGCTCGGGGAGGTACGGTTGCCGCAGTACCCGGTGCCGGCCGGGCTGAGCACCGAGGAGTTCCTGCGCCAGGAGGCGGCGCTCGGGCTGGCGGCGCGCTTTGCGCCCGCCGCCAGCCTACCGGCGCAGTATCGCGAGCGCCTGGCCCGCGAGCTCGATGTCATCTGTCACATGGGCTTCGCCGGCTATTTCCTGATCGTGGGCGACTTCATCCGCTGGGCGCGCGAGCACGGGGTGCCGGTGGGGCCGGGTCGCGGCTCGGGCGCCGGCTCGCTGGTTGCCTACAGCCTCAGGATCACCGACCTCGATCCGCTGCAGCACGACCTGCTGTTCGAGCGCTTCCTCAATCCCGAGCGCGTCTCCATGCCCGATTTCGACATCGACTTCTGCATGGAGGGGCGCGACCGCGTCATCGACTACGTCGCCGGCAAGTACGGACGCGAGCGCGTCTCGCAGATCATCACCTACGGCACCATGGCCGCCAAGGCGGTGGTGCGCGATGTGGGGCGCGTGCTCGGCATGACCTATGGCTACGTCGACCGCATCGCCAAGCTCATCCCGTTCGAGCTCGGCATCACGCTCGAGGCCGCGCTCGACAAGGAGCCGGAGCTGCGGCGCCTCTACCAGGGTGAGGACGAGGTCAAGAACCTTATCGACCTGGCCCGCTCGCTGGAGGGACTGACGCGCAATGCCGGCATGCACGCCGGCGGGGTGGTGATCGCGCCGTCGGTGCTGACGGACTTCGCGCCACTGTATTGCGATGCGGCCGGCGGCAGCGTGGTCACGCAGTTCGACAAGGACGATGTCGAGGCTGCCGGCCTCGTCAAGTTCGACTTCCTCGGACTGCGCACGCTCACGATCATCGATCGCGCGGTGGCGTTGATCAACCGCGACCGCGCCCCGGGCAGCGCGGCTCTGGAGGTGAGCGCGCTGCCCATGGACGATGCGGCGACCTACGCGCTGCTCAAGACTACGCGCACCACCGCGGTCTTCCAGCTCGAGTCGCGCGGCATGAAGGACCTCATCCGCCGCCTGCAGCCGGATCGCTTCGAGGACATCGTGGCGCTCGTGGCGCTGTTCCGTCCCGGGCCGCTGCAGTCGGGGATGGTGGACGACTTCATCAGCCGCAAGCACGCCCCGCGTGATGCGCCCATCGACTACCTGCATCCGAGTCTCGAGCCGATCCTCAAGCCCACCTATGGCGTGATCCTCTACCAGGAGCAGGTGATGCAGATCGCGCAGGTGCTGGCCGGCTACACCCTCGGGGGCGCCGACCTGCTGCGCAAGGCGATGGGCAAGAAGAAGCCCGAGGAGATGGCGCAGCAGCGCTCGGTGTTCGTCAGCGGTGCGGTGTCGCGCGGCGTGCGCGAGCCGCTCGCCGCGCACATCTTCGATCTGATGGAGAAGTTCGCCGGCTACGGCTTCAACAAGTCGCACTCGGCCGCTTACGCGCTGCTTTCCTACCAGACCGCCTATCTCAAGGCGCACTACCCGGCTCAGTTCATGGCGGCGGTGCTGTCGGCCGACATGGACCACACCGACAAGGTGGTCACCCTCATCAAGGAATGCAGCGACATGGGGCTCAGCGTGCTGCCGCCGGACGTCAACGCCTCGGTGTACGAATTCACCGCCTGCGGCGAGGCGAGCATCCGCTACGGACTCGGCGCGGTACGCGGCGTCGGGGCGGGCGCCGTCGAGGCGCTGATCAGCGAGCGCGCGGCGCGCGGCGCGTTTGCCAGCCTCGAGGACCTGTGCCGGCGCCTCGATCTGCAGAAGGTCAACCGCCGGGTACTGGAGGCGCTGCTGCGCTCCGGGAGCCTCGACGCCCTCGGCGCCAATCGCGCCACGCTCATGGACCGGCTGGCAGCGGCGATGCAGCTCGGCGACCAGAACACGCGTGCGCGCTCGGCCGGGCAGGACGACCTGTTCGGGCTCAGCGGCAGCGCGCCGCTCGTCGCACACGAGCCGCGCCGCGCGGCAGCGCTGCCGGAGTGGAGCGAGGCGGTGCGTCTCAGCGGCGAGCGCGAGACGCTCGGCCTGTACCTCACCGGGCACCCGCTCGCGCGCTTCGAGTCGGGCCTGGCGCGCTTCGTGTCCCATCGCATCGCCGATCTGGTGAGCGACCGGCCGCTCGCCGGCTTCGAGTCCTCGCGCTTCGGCGGTGGCCGGCCGGTCACGATCGCCGGGCTCATCGACGAGGTGAAGAAGCGCGGACCGCGCGTGATCGTGACGCTCGATGACCGCACCGGTCGCCTCGAGGTCATGCTGTTCGAGGAGACCTATCACAAGCACCGCGAGCTGATCGCCAAGGATGCGCTGGTGCTCATCGAGGGCTTGTTGCGCTTCGATGAGTTCAGCGACGCGTGGCGGCTGGCGGCGAGGCGCATCAGCGAGCTGGACAAGGTGCACGAGCAGGAGGCGCGGCGCCTGGTGCTGCGCTGCGGGCCGGAGGCGAGCGCCTTGTTCGAGCACCTCGCGACGCTGCTCGCGCCGTGGCGGCCCGGGCCGTGCCCCATCACCATCGAGTACTGCGGCGCGACGGCGAGCGGTGCGCTGACGCTCGGACCGGAGTGGACGGTGCGCGCCAGCCGTGAGTTGCTCGAGCAGCTCGAGACGCTGCTCGGCCGCGGCAGCGTGCAGGTGCTGTACGGTGCGGCGCCGGCCAGCGCCGGTCCAACATTCTCCGCCGACGGCCGCTGAGTTAGGGTAGGCTCCCAGGCCATGGCCGTCTCGTTCCTCGACTTCGAACAACCGATCGCGGAGCTGGAAGCGAAGATCGAGGAGCTGCGGCACGTCACTTCCGAATCCGAAGTCAACATCCAGGACGAGATCGGGCGGCTGCAGGCCAAGAGCCGCCAGCTCACGCAGAGCATCTTTGCGAGCCTCACGCCCTGGCAGATCACGCAGCTCGCGCGCCATCCGCACCGTCCCTACACCCTCGACT
Organism: uncultured Steroidobacteraceae bacterium; assembly: GCA_964489185.1. GTDB lineage: Bacteria > Pseudomonadota > Gammaproteobacteria > Steroidobacterales > Steroidobacteraceae > 13-2-20CM-66-19. The sequence continues at coordinate 10,376 of CAZAXR010000004.1, forward strand.
ACGTGAACGCCATCTGCAGTGAGTTCAACGAGCTGCACGGCGACCGCATGTACGGCGACGACGGGGCGATCGTCGGTGGCCTGGCGCGTATCGACGACCGCGCGCTCATGATCATCGGCCACCAGAAGGGACGCGACACCAAGGAGCGCGTGCGCCGCAACTACGGCATGCCCAAGCCCGAGGGCTACCGCAAGGCGCTGCGCCTGATGCGCCTCGCCGAGCGCTTCGGGCTGCCGCTGCTGACCCTCATCGACACCCAGGGCGCTTATCCCGGGGTCGGCGCCGAGGAGCGCGGTCAGAGCGAGGCGATCGCGCGCAATCTGTTCGAGATGTCGGTGCTGCGCATCCCGATCATCACGGTGGTGACCGGCGAGGGCGGCTCGGGCGGCGCGCTCGGTATCGGGGTATGCGACCGGCTGATGATGCTCCAGTACAGCACCTACTCGGTGATCTCGCCCGAGGGCTGCGCCTCGATCCTGTGGAAGAGCCAGGACAAGAAAGAGGTGGCGGCCGAGGCGCTCAACCTCACCGCCGACAAGCTGCAGAAGCTCGGGCTCGTGGATGAAGTCATCGAGGAGCCGCTTGGCGGGGCGCACCGCGACCCGGCGGCGGTGGCCGCGAGCCTCAAGACCGCGGTGCTGCGGCACCTGGACGAGCTGGAGGCGATCCCGCGCGATCAACTGCGGGCCGCGCGCACCGAGAAAATCGCGAGTTTCGGCGTATTTGCCGAAAACGCCGCCTGAGGGGCGCGTGTCAGCCGCGGCGCGCGCCTCCAGGGGCAGCTTCGGCCCGCAGTGGCTGCACGCGCGCCTTGCGCAGCTGCTGCCTGGCTTCCCGCGCCTGTCGCTGTGCGTCGCCTTCTCCGGTGGCGCCGATTCGACCGCATTGCTGGCGGCGCTCGCGCCGCTGGCGCGCTCGCCTCTCAAGGTACGCGCACTGCACGTCGACCACGGTCTGCATCGTGACTCGCGTGCCTGGAGCCGGCATTGCCGGGCCGTGGCGCGCGAGCTCGGGGTGCCCCTGGGCGTGCGCGCGGTGGCGGTAGAGCGCCGCCGCGGGGAGTCGCTGGAAGCCGCAGCGCGCGCGGCGCGCTACCGGGCGCTGCGTGCAGCGCTCAGGCCGGGCGAGGCGCTGCTCACCGCGCATCACGAGGACGATCAGCTCGAGACCGTGCTGCTGCAGTTGCTGCGCGGGGCGGGGGTGGCGGGACTAGCGGCCATGCCGGCCGTGGCGCCCTTTGGGGGCGGGGTGCTGGTGCGGCCGCTGCTCACCGTGCCACATGCGCAGCTGCTGCAGTGGCTTAAGGGGCGCGGGCTCAGCTGGATCGAGGACGACAGCAACGCGCAGCTGCACCTGAATCGCAATTACCTGCGCGCCCGGGTACTGCCGCTGATCCGTGCGCGCTGGCCGGCGGCGGCGGCCACCGCGGCGCGCAGCGCGCGCCATGCGGCCGAGGCGCAGCGCCTGCTCGACGCGCTGGGGGCTGCGGACGTGGCGCGCGCCAGCGTCGGCACGATGCTATCGGCCAAGGTGCTGCGCACCCTTCCGCCGGAGCGCCGGCGCAACGCGCTGCGCTTCTGGATCGTCGCCGCCGGGGAGCTGCCCCCGCCCACCAGCCTGCTGCAGGAGCTCGCCGGACCACTGCTCGCGGCGCGCCCCGACTCGCACCCGCGAGTGGCCTGGGAGCAGGTGCTGGTGCAGCGCCAGGCGGACCTGTTGTCGCTGCGCACGCGCCCGGGCACGGTGGATACCGCACCGCGCGGTCACCCGCAACTGCCCGAGACGCGCTGGCCGTGGCGCGAGTGCGCGAGCTGCGTGCTGCCGCCCCCCTTCGGCACGCTCTGCGTCAGGGCCGACAGCCGCGGCCCGCTCGATCTGGATGCGCTCGCCAGCCCGCTCATCGTGCGCTCGCGGCGCGGTGGCGAGCGGCTGCGCCCGCTGCGTGGCGGCCCGCGCCGCGCGCTCAAGAGCCTGTTGCAGGAGGCGCGCATCCCGCTCGCGCAGCGCGCGCATCTGCCGCTCATCTTCGCCGGCGATGTGCTGGTCGCGGTCGCGGGGCTGTGGCTGGATGAGTCGGTGCAGGCCACCGCCGCGAGCCCGCGCCGCGGCCGGCTCAGCTGGAGCGCGACCGAGTAGCGGCTGCGCCACGGCTGCCGCGCGCGGCGCACAGATGTGATAGTCTGCTGGCCCGTCGTCGCTGCCTCATTTTTTTGGCGGCGGCCTCAGGCGACGGGAATTCCCTGACCATGCATATGACGCGTTTCGTATTCGTCACCGGTGGTGTCGTGTCCTCGTTGGGCAAGGGGATCGCCGCCGCCTCACTGGGGGCGATCCTTGAGGCGCGCGGGCTGAAGGTCGCGATGGTCAAGCTCGATCCGTACATCAACGTCGATCCGGGCACCATGAGTCCGTTCCAGCACGGCGAAGTGTTCGTCACGAGCGACGGTACCGAGACCGACCTGGACCTCGGGCACTATGAGCGCTTCGTGCGCACCACCACCGGTCGCAACAGCAATTTCACCACCGGGCGCATCTACGAGCGTGTCATCGCCAAGGAGCGGCGCGGCGACTATCTGGGCGCGACCGTGCAGGTGATCCCGCACATCACCGACGAGATCAAGCGCAGCATCAAGCTCGGCGCCGACGGCTCCGACGTGTGCATGGTCGAGATCGGCGGCACCGTGGGCGATATCGAGTCGCTGCCGTTTCTCGAGGCGATCCGCCAGCTTGGGGTTGAGCTGGGGCGCAACAACTGCGTCTACATGCACCTGACGCTGGTGCCGATCGTCGGCGGTTCGGGGGAGATCAAGACCAAGCCGACCCAGCACTCGGTGAAGGAGCTGCGCGGCATCGGTATCCAGCCCGACGTGCTGCTGTGCCGCTGCAAGCACCCCCTGCCCGAGGAGCAGCGCCGCAAGATCGCGCTGTTCACCAATGTCGAGGAGCGGGCCGTGATCTCCGCGGTCGATGCCGACGACATTTACAAGATTCCCATCCTGCTGCACGAGCAGGCCCTCGATGACATCGTGGTCGACAAGCTGCGCATCGAGGCGCCGGCCACTGACCTCGCCGAGTGGCGCCAGGTGGTAAGCGGCAAGGCCAACCCGGACGGGCAGGTCGACATCGGCATGGTGGGCAAGTACGTGCAGATCCGCGACTCCTACCTGTCGCTGCACGAGGCCCTGATGCACGGCGGTCTGAAGAGCCGCACGCGCGTCAACATTCACTACATCGAGTCCACCGACATCGAGCAGCGCGGCACGCATCTGCTGAAGGACGTGGACGCGATCCTCGTGCCCGGGGGCTTCGGGGAGCGCGGCATCGAGGGCAAGATCCAGGCGGTGCGTTTTGCGCGCGAGCACGGACTGCCGTATCTCGGGATCTGCCTCGGCATGCAGGTGGCGATCGTCGAGTACGGCCGCCACGTGCTCGGCCTGAGCGATGCCAACAGCACCGAGTTCAACCCTGCCACCCCGCACCCGGTCATCGCGCTGATCTCCGAGTGGCAGGACCAGATGCGCGGGGCGCAGACGCGCGATGAGGCCTCCGAGAAGGGTGGCACCATGCGCCTGGGAGCCCAGGAGGTGCTGCTCGCGGCCGGCACGCACGCGCGCGAGATCTACGGGCGCGACATCATCATGGAGCGCCACCGCCACCGCTACGAGTTCAACAACAACTACCTCGACCGCTATCGCCAGGCCGGGCTGCGCTTCTCCGGCTTCTCGCGCGACGGGCTGGTGGAGGTGATCGAGCTGCCCAACCATCCGTGGTTCATTGCCACGCAGTTCCACCCCGAGTTCACCTCGACGCCGCGCGACGGGCATCCGCTGTTTACCGGCTTCGTGCGCGCGGCGCGCGCCCAGCGCGCCTCGCAGCTGCCGCGCGCGGCGGGCGCCTGAGGCGGGTGGGGGGCGGACCATGCAGCTGACGGGATACGAGGTCGGGCCGCGCGAGCGGCTGTTCCTGATCGCCGGCCCCTGCGTGATCGAGAGCCCGGGGCTCACCCAGGAGATCGCCGGACACCTGAAAGAGGTCACCGGCCGGCTCGGCATCCCCTACATCTTCAAGGCCTCCTACGACAAGGCGAACCGTTCTTCGCGCGCCAGCTTCCGCGGTCCCGGCATCGAGGCCGGGCTGAAGGTGCTGCAGGGCGTGCGCCGCGCGGTCGGCGTGCCGGTGCTCACCGACGTGCATGAAGACACCCCGCTTGCGGAGGTTGCCGCGGTGGTGGACGTGCTGCAGACGCCGGCCTTCCTGTGCCGCCAGACCAACTTCATCGTTAACGCCGCCTCCCAGGGCAAGCCGGTCAACATTAAGAAGGGCCAGTTCCTCTCGCCCTGGGAGATGCAGAACGTGGTCGACAAGGCGCGCTCCACCGGCAATGAGCAGATCATGGTGTGCGAGCGCGGCTTCTCCTTCGGCTACAACAACCTGGTTTCCGACATGCGCTCGCTGTCGATCCTGCGCGGCACCGGCTGCCCGGTGGTGTTCGACGCCACCCACTCGGTGCAGCTCCCGGGCGGGCAGGGCAGCTCCTCCGGCGGGCAGCGCGAGTTCATCCCGGTGCTGGCGCGTGCCGCCGTGGCCGCCGGCATCGCCGGGATCTTCATGGAGACGCACCCGCGTCCCGAGGAGGCGCTGTCCGACGGCCCGAACGCCTGGCCACTGGCGCGCATGGAGCCGCTCCTGACCACGCTCACCGAGCTCGACCGCGCGGTGAAGCACGCACCGTTCGAAGAATCGCTGTTGTGAGGGCCGCAAGCCAATGAGCCGCATCAAGGACGTCCGCGGGCGCGAGATCATCGACTCGCGCGGTAATCCCACCGTCGAGGTGGACGTGCTGCTCGATTGCGGGGTTCAGGGCCGCGCCGCCGTGCCCTCGGGCGCCTCAACCGGCACCCGCGAGGCGGTCGAACTGCGCGACGGGGACAAGCGCCGCTACGGCGGCAAGGGGGTGCTCAAGGCGGTCGGGCACGTCAACGGCGCGCTCAGGGCGGCGGTGGTCGGCATGGACGTACGCGACCAGGCCGGCATCGATGCGCGCATGATTGCCCTCGACGGCACCGATAACAAGGGCCGGCTCGGGGCCAACGCGATTCTCGGCGTGTCGCTCGCGGCCGCACACGCGGCGGCGCATGCGGCGCGGCAGCCGCTGTACCGCTATCTCGCCTCCCTGGCCGGCGACCGCGAACCGGTGATGCCGGTGCCGATGATGAACATCGTCAACGGCGGCGCGCACGCCAACAACAGCCTCGACATCCAGGAGTTCATGATCCTGCCGGTGGGCGCGCCGAGCTTCCGCGAGGCGCTGCGCTGCGGTGCGGAAGTGTTTCACGCGCTGAAGAAGCTGCTGGCGGCACGGGAGCTGTCGACCGCGGTCGGGGACGAGGGCGGCTTTGCCCCCGATCTGGAGTCCAACGAGGCCGCTCTCAGGGTGATCCTGGAAGCGATCGCAGCGGCCGGCTACACCCCGGGGAAGGACGTGTACCTCGGCCTCGACGTCGCGAGCTCGGAGTTCTTCCGCAACGGCCGCTACGAGCTCGAGTCCGAGGAGCGCAGCTTCTCGGCCGCTGAGTTCACCGGCTATCTCGCGGACCTTGCCGCCCGCTACCCGATCATCAGCATCGAGGACGGCATGAGCGAGGCGGACTGGGACGGCTGGGCGGAGCTGACGCGCGCGCTCGGCAAGAAGATCCAGCTGGTCGGCGATGATGTATTCGTGACCAACACCAAGATCCTCAAGCAGGCCATCGAGCGGCACATCGCCAACGCCATCCTCATCAAGCCCAACCAGATCGGCACGCTCAGCGAGACCCTCGCCTGCATTGCCATGGCCGAGCAGGCGCACTATGCCACGGTGGTGTCGCACCGCTCGGGCGAGACCGAAGACAGCACCATCGCCGACCTCGCGGTGGCGACCGCCGCCACTCAGATCAAGACCGGCTCGCTGTCGCGCTCGGATCGCGTCGCCAAGTACAACCAGCTGCTGCGCATCGAGGCCGAGCTCGGCACGGTGCGTTACGCCGGGCGCGCCGCATTCCCGGTAACGATCTGAGCCCCGCGCCTCAGTGAACGCTTCACCCTTGAGTGCCGCCTCTGATACGCTGTTGGGCCCATGAAGTGGCTCGCCGCCGCGCTGGCTGTCGCCGTCCTCCTGCTGCAGTACCGGGTATGGGTCTCCGATGACGGGATCCGCGGTGTGGCGCGGCTGCAGAGCGCGGTCGCAGCGCAGCGTGCGCAGAACGAGCAGCTGGCCGAGCGCAATCGTCAGCTCGCCGCCGAAGTGCGGGAGCTGAAGACCGGGATGGATGCGCTCGAGGAGCGCGCGCGCAGCGACCTCGGGATGATCGCACGCAACGAAACCTTCTATCAGGTGGTCCCGGCGCACCCGACCGGGCCTCGCACGCGGACCGCTGCGGCCCGCTGATCCCAGCGATCCGTGCGCTACTGGCTCGTCATGCCCGCCGCGGGCGTCGGGGGCCGCTTCGGCACCGAGCTCCCCAAGCAGTACGCATCCCTGGCAGGGCGCACGGTCATCGAATGGGCGCTCGGACCCTTTCTGGAAGATGCGCGCTGCGCGGGCGTGGTCGTGGCGCTGGGCCCCGATGATGCGCACTGGGCGGCGGTGAGCGCGCGCCTGGCGGCGCACGGGGCGGCCGCCGCGGTGCGACCCGCGATCAGCATCGCCCCCGGCGGCGCGCACCGCAGTCTGTCGGTGCGCAGCGCACTCGCCGCTCTGTCGCAGAGCGCTGCCGCCAGCGACTGGGTGCTGGTGCACGATGCGGCGCGGCCATGCCTGGCGCGCGACGATCTCGAGCGATTGCTCGGGCAGCTCGCCGCCCACCCGCTCGGGGGGCTGCTCGCCGCCCCGGCCGCCGACACCTTGAAGTGCGCGCAAGGGGCGGACGAGGCGCGCACCGTGGCGCGTACGCTCGACCGCTCGCAGCTGTGGCGCGCGCTCACGCCGCAGATGTTCCGCTACGGCCGGCTGTGCGCCGCGCTGGATGCGGCCCACAGCGCGGGGCGCTTCCCCACCGATGAGGCCCAGGCGCTCGAGTGGCAGGGCGAGCACCCGGCACTCATCGAGGGTGCTGCGTCCAATATCAAGATAACCGGCAGCACCGACCTTATGATGGCGGCGGCTATCCTGCGCGCGCCGCCCTGAGGGGATCCCATGCGAATCGGTTCCGGAATCGACGTGCACGCCTTCGGGCCCGGCGACCACGTCATGCTGGGCGGGGTACGCATCGCGCACTCGCGCGGCGTGGTGGCGCACTCCGACGGCGATGTGCTGCTGCACGCGCTGTGCGATGCGCTGCTCGGAGCCGCGGGCCTCGGGGACATCGGCCAGCACTTCAGCGACCGCGATCCGCGCTGGCAGGGTGCCCCGAGCACCGGCTTCGTGACGCAGACGCTCGCCATGCTGCGCGAGCGCGGCTGGCGCGTGGTGAACGCGGACCTGACCTTGCTCGCCGAGGCACCGCGCATCGGCCCGCACCGGGAGGCGATCCGGCGCCAGATCGCGCAGCTTCTGGAAGTGGAGGCGGCTTGCGTGAACCTGAAGGCGACCACCACCGAGGGGCTGGGGTTTGTCGGCCGCGGCGAAGGCATCGCCGCCCAGGCAGTTGTGCTGCTCACCGCAACCTAGTGACTGAGGCCGCACATCACGCACGTGGCGCCGCGCTGGCGCCGCCGCGCGCCTACGCCGGAGCGCTCGAGACGGCGGTGCTGCGCGCCGCACCGGAGGATTTCGTGGTCGAGGAGGAGCTGGGCTTCCTGCCCTCCGGAGACGGTCCGCACCTGCTGCTGCGCGTGCGCAAGCGCGATGCCAACACGGCCTGGGTGGCGCGCGAGCTCGCCCGCGCGGCCGGGTGCCGCCCCTTCGAGGTCGGTTACGCGGGGCTCAAGGACCGGCGTGCCGTGGCGGTGCAGTGGTTCTCGGTGCCGCGCAGCGCCACCAACTGGCAGGGGCTGCGCGGGGAAGGCTTCGAGGTGCTCGAGGCGCACGCCCACCGGCGCAAGCTGCCGCGTGGCGCACTCGCGGGCAACCACTTCACGGTGCGCGTGCGCGCCTTGCATGACGGAGCCGGGCTCGTGGCGCGGCTGGCCCCGCGCCTCGAGGAGATCCGCCGGCGCGGCGTGCCGAACTACTTCGGCCCGCAGCGCTTCGGCCGCGGCGGCGCGAATCTTACCCGTGCTGCCGCGCCACCGGCGAGCCTGGCGCCGCAGGAGCGCGGCTTCGTGCTCTCGGCTGCACGCTCGGCGCTCTTCAACGCGGTGCTCGCCGAGCGCGTAACCGACGGCAGCTGGGAGCGGCTCCTGCCCGGCGACCTGGCGATTCTCGATGGCCGCGGCAGCGTGTTCCCCGTGCCGCAGGCCGATGAGGAGCTCGCCGGCCGCTGCCAGCGCCTCGAGATTCATCCGAGCGGGCCGCTGTGGGGGGCGGGCGAGGTAGCGACCGCCGCCGCGGTGCACGCGCTCGAGTCGCGCGTCGCGCAGCTTCTGCCCGCTGAAGCGGCGCTGTGCGTCGGCGCCGGCATGCGCCAGGAGCGGCGCAGCCTGCGCCTGGCGGTGCGCGAACTCGGCTGGGAGGCGCAGGGCGATTCTGCGCTGCTGCAGTTTCGACTGGCGCGCGGCTGCTTTGCGACGGCGGTGCTGCGGGAGCTGTTCG
>CAZAXR010000005.1:0-233435 GCA_964489185.1 uncultured Steroidobacteraceae bacterium
CCGAGCTTCTCCCGGTCGAGCAGCGCCACGCGCTTCCTGATCACCCCCTGCTCCTCCAGGCGGCTCACCCGACGCCAGCAGGTGGAGGCCGTCATCCCGAGCCGCTCGGCGATCTCCGCCGAGGACAGCTGCCCCTGCTCCTGTACCAGCTCCAGGATCCGCAGGTCGCTCCGGTCGAGATCGGGATGCAAAATTTCTCTCCCTGATTCGCAAGAAGGTGAAATGAATATTTCATCAAAACAGCGTAATCGGCAACTATTGTGACGATTCGTGCAGGGCAAGGCGCGTAGCCTTGGAAGAGGCGCCCCTGCGAGCCGGCTCAATGCCGGGAGCCAAAATCCATGAAAATCTTCGACATGCGCGACTTTGACGCCCACGAGCTGGTCGTCTTCGGCCACGACGCACCGACCGGGATGCGCGCCATCATCGCCGTGCACTCCACGGTGCTCGGTCCGGCGGCCGGCGGCTGCCGCATGTGGCCGTACGCGAGCACCGCGGAAGCGGTCGCGGACGTGCTGCGCCTGTCGCGCGGCATGAGCTACAAAAACGCGCTGGCGGGCCTGGCCTTTGGCGGCGGCAAGGCCGTGATCATTGGCGACTCGCGCAAGGCCAAGACGCCCGAACTCTTCGAGGCCTTCGGCCGCTTCGTGGATTCGCTCGGCGGACGCTACATCACCGCCGAAGACGTCGGCACCACGGTTGCGGACATGGCGAACGTCGCCCGCGTCACGCGCTTCGTCTCGGGGCTGGGCGCCGCTCCGGGGCAGGCCGGGGGCGACCCGGGCCCGAAGACCGCCCTGGGCGTACACCTCGGCATCAAGGCGGCCGTGCGATTCAGCCTCGGCCGCACCGACCTCGAGGGTGTGACGGTCGCGGTGCAGGGCGCCGGCGGGGTCGGATATCACCTCTGCGGGCTGCTCGCGGGCGAGGGGGCGAAGCTTTCGGTGGCGGACGTGCGCGCAGGGGCGGTGCAGCGCGTGGCCGATGAGTTCAAGGCCCGGCCCGTGCCCGCCGAGGAGCTGCTGGCCCAGCCGGTCGACGTGCTCTCCCCCTGCGCGCTCGGGGCGGTGCTCAACGCCCGCTCGATCCCGCGTCTGCGCGTCCGCATCGTCGCCGGAGCGGCCAATAACCAGCTGGCGCAGGAGCAGGACGGGGACGCGCTGAAGGCGGCCGGGATCCTGTACGCGCCCGATTACGTCATCAACGCCGGCGGCATCATCAGCGTCTCGCACGAGTACCGCGGCGGCGGGACCGAGCAGCAGGTGATCGCCGATATCCAGGGCATCCCGGCGCGCCTCACCGAGATCTTCGAGCGCGCCCGGCGCGAGAACCGCACGACCAACGAGGTCGCCGACGAAATGGCGCGCGAGCGCCTCGGCCGCCCCCCGCGCAAGCGCGTGGCCTAGGGCCTTCTGCGGGCCTTAAGCGACCCGCTCCGCAACGCACGCGGGCACGGCTGCGGCGGTGCAGTACACTGTGGCCATGAAGCGGGTCATCGCCATCGCGAACCAGAAGGGCGGCGTCGGCAAGACCACCACGGCGGTAAACCTCGCCGCCTCGCTTGCCGCCACCAAACGGCGCGTGCTCCTCATGGACTTGGATCCACAGGGCAACGCCACCATGGGCAGCGGCATCGACAAGACGCAGCTCACCTGCAGTACCTGCGAGGTGCTGCTCGGCGAGGCGGAGCTCGCCGCCGCGCTCGTCACGGTCGAGCAGGGCGGTTTCACGCTGCTGCCGGCGAACCAGGATCTGACCGCCGCCGAGGTGCGGCTGCTGACCCTGCCGATCGGGCGCGAGACTAAGCTGCGGCACGCGCTGCAGCCCAAGCGCGACGCCTTCGACGTGATCCTCATCGACTGTCCGCCGGCGCTCAACATGCTCACCGTGAATGCGCTGGTGGCCGCCGACAGCGTGTTGATTCCCATGCAGTGCGAGTACTACGCGCTCGAGGGCCTGACGGCGCTCCTGGACACGGTGGAGCAGATCCGCCTGGCGGCCAATCCGCAGCTCTCGATCGAGGGGGTGCTGCGCACCATGTTCGACCCGCGCAACAACCTCGCCAACGAGGTGAGCAACCAGCTCACGATGCACTTCGGCGACAAGGTGTTCCGCACCGTGATTCCCCGCAACATCCGTCTGGCGGAGGCGCCCTCCTTCGGGCGGCCGGCGCTGTTACATGACCGGGAATCGCGCGGCGCACTCGCGTATCTTGCGCTCGCGGGCGAGATGATCCGGCGCGAGGACGAGGCGTTCGCGGCGCGCGCGCGCGAAGCGCTCGAGCGCGACAAGGCCTTCGCGGCAGCCAACGCCGATAGCGTGACCGGGGTGAGCCCCGTGGCGGAAGTGAGCGCTGCGGCCGGCGGCGGCAACGGCGCGGACGACGAGCCGCACGGGCATGAGCCTCCGGCGCTTCAGGACGCGGCACAGGAGTTGGGCGAGGACCAGCGAAGATGATGCACAGAAAACCGACGCTCGGCCGCGGCCTGGCGGACCTTCTCGGCGCGCGCTCCGCGCCGCCGCCGGTGGTGGTGGCGGCGCACCCCGAGCCGCTGCGCAGCGCGGACGAGCTCGCGAAGCTGCCGCTCGACCTTCTGCAGCGCGGCCGCTATCAGCCGCGCCTGGACATGCGCACCGAGACGCTCGCCGAGCTCGCCGACTCCATCAAGGCCCAGGGCGTGGTGCAGCCGATCGTCGTGCGCCCGCTCGGACCACCCGGCAGCGCTGCCTCGCAGCGCTACGAGATCATCGCCGGCGAGCGGCGCTGGCGCGCCGCGCAGCTCGCGGGACTGACCGAGATCCCGGCGGTCATCCGCCACATCCCCGATGAGGCGGCGATCGCGGTCGCGCTCATCGAGAACATCCAGCGCGAGAACCTCAACCCGCTCGAGGAGGCGCGCGCGCTGTCGCGGCTCATCAGCGAGTTCGGGCTCACCCACCAGCAGGCCGCCGATGCGGTCGGCCGCTCGCGCGTCACCGTGAGCAACCTGCTGCGCCTGCTCGAGCTGCCTGCCGAGGTGAGCACGCTCCTCGAGCAGCGCGCGATCGAGATGGGGCACGCGCGCGCGCTGCTCGCTCTCACTCACAAGCGCCAGCAGTCCGAGGTGGCCGCCCTGGTGGCCAAGAAGGGCCTCTCGGTGCGCGAGACCGAGGCCCTGGTGCGCCGCCTGCAGAGCCCGCCCGCGGCCGCCGCGGGCGAGACCGATGGGGCGCGCGACCCGAACGTGGAACGTCTCGAGCAGGAGCTCGCCGAGAAGCTCGGCGCGCGGGTGCTCATCCAGAGCGGCCGCGGCGGCAAGGGCAAGCTCATCGTGAGCTACAACAGTCTCGACGAGCTCGACGGGATCCTCGCGCACATCCAGTAGCGGATCTGGCACACGCCGCGCTGCAGCGGCCGAGGTGCGGGGTCCACTTATGGACTCGTGCGCGGGCGGTCTCTATAATCCCGCGGCTTTTTCGCCGGGGCAGCCTAAGTGGCTGAACGGCCGAGTAAAGTAAAGCCACTTGCGTCCGCTCTAACGCAGGGCAATTGGCTCTTTAGAGCCCCTCGAACGGGACTTATATAAGGTGTCGGCGATCGATCTGCCCCATGCGCGGCGGCTGGCCTTCGGCGTCGTGCTGGGTCAGGCGGTCGTGACCGCAACAGCGGGCCTGGTGGCGCTCGGGGTGGCCGGCAAGGTCGCTTCCCTCTCGGCGCTCGCCGGGGGCGGGATCGCGACCCTGGGGAGCCTCGCGATGGCGGCGCTGGTGTTCGGCGGCGCCTGCGCCTCGGCGCAGCGCGCGCTGGGCGCGTTCTACGTCGGCGAGGCCGTGAAGCTCGTCATCGTGGTCGTGCTGTTCGTGGTCGCGCTGAAGATGATGAGGGTGGCGCCGCTGGCGATGCTGGCCGGGTTCGCCGCCACGTACCTGATGTACTGGGTGGCGCTCGCGGGGGCGCTGCCGAGGCTGGGCGGAACGGGCCGGAGCGCATAGTGATCGGACTGACAGGCATGGCAGCAGAAGACGCCCCGGGCGCGACCGAGTACATCGTCCACCACGAGACGTTCCTGTCGAACAAGGTGCCGCATGGCATCGTCGACTTCACTGCCATCAATCTCGACACGGTGTTCTTCTCGGTGCTGCTGGCGGTGCTGTTCGGCGGCGCCTTCTACATCGCCGCACGCCGCGCCACCACCGGCATGCCGGGGCAGTTCCAGCTGTTCGTCGAGGTGCTGGTCAACTTCATCGACAACCAGGTCAAGGACACCTTCCACGGCACCAGCAAGCTGATCGCGCCGCTGGCGCTCACCATCTTTTCCTGGATCCTGCTGTTCAACATCATGGACCTGGTGCCGGTCGACCTGCTGCCGGCCGCCGCGCACCACGCCGGCTTCGAGCACCTCAAGGTGGTCCCGAGCACCGACCTCAACGCCACCTTCGCGATGTCGCTCAGCGTCTTTGTGCTCATCATTTTTTACAGCGTGAAGATGAAGGGCTTCCTTGGCTTCATCGGCGAGCTCACCCTCCACCCCTTCAGCTCCAAGAACGTGTTCGTGCAGGCACTGCTGGTGCCGGTGAACTTCCTGCTCGAGTCCGTGACGCTCCTGGCGCGGCCGGTATCACTGTCGCTGCGACTGTACGGCAACCTGTACGCCGGGGAGATGATCTTCCTGCTGATCGCGGTGCTGACGCTGCAGCACGGCCTCGACTCGCTGCTGAGCGTCGGCGGCTGGGTGTCGATCCTGGTGCAGATCGGGCTCGGATTCGTGTGGTCGGTGTTTCACGTCCTGATCATCGTGCTGCAGGCTTTCATATTCATGACGCTGACCATCGTCTACCTGGCGCTGGCGAGCGAGCATCACTGAGGCGGGGCGAATGGGTTTTAGGGGTTCTTTCTTGCAGGAGAGTTGAATGGAAATTGCACACATTCAGGCCATGACCGTGCTGGCGGTCGGCATCATCTTCGGGCTGGGGGCGGCCGGTACCGCCATCGGCTTCGGCATCCTCGGCGGGCGCTTCATCGAGGGCTCGGCCCGTCAGCCGGAGCTGCTGCCGGTGCTGCGCATCCAGATGTTCGTGGTCGCGGGGCTGCTGGACGCGGTCGCGATGATCGGCATCGGCTTCGCGCTGTTCTTCACCTTCGCCAATCCGTTCCTCGGCGCGCTGCACCACTGAGGCGGCTGCGTAATTCGCCAAGGCAGGAGACCACGCGGTGAACATCAACCTCACCCTGATCGTGCAGATGATCGTGTTCATTCTGCTGATCTGGTTCACGATGAAGTTCGTCTGGCCGATGATCCTCACGCCGATGAACGAGCGCGAGACGCGCATTGCGCACGGACTTGCGGCGGCCGAGCAGGGCGAGCGGGAGCTCGCCGAGGCACGCGGCAAGGCGGACGCGGTCGTGCGCGAAGCGCGCGAGCGCGCCAACCAGATCATCGATCACGCGCAGCACCGCGCCACCGAGCTGGTGGAGCAGGCCAAGGGCGCGGCCAGCAGCGAGAGCGCGCGCATCGTGGCGGCGGCGCAGGAGCAGATCAAGCTCGACGCCACGCGCGCCAAGGAAGAGCTGCGCCGCCAGGTGGCCGGCATCGCGGTGAGCGCCGCCGGCAAGCTGCTGGGGCGCGAAATCGATGCGCGGGCGCACGCCAAGCTGCTCGACACGCTCGCCGCAGAGATCTGAGGCGCCATGGCAGACCGGCTCACCATCGCCCGTCCCTACGCCCGCGCCGCCTTCCGCGTCGCGGGGCACAAGCTCGCCGAGGCCTGGTCGCAGGCGCTGCACGTCGCCGCGGCGACGGTGCAGGATGAGCGCGTCGCCGCGCTGCTCGGCAATCCGCGCGTCACGCCGCAGCAGCTGGCGCAGCTGGTGAGCGGGGTGATCGCGGACGCCGGCATCGGCGTGGGTGCGGAGGGCGAGAACCTCGTGCGCATCCTGGCGGCGAACCGCCGCCTCGGTTACCTGCCGGAGATTGCCGAACGCTTCGATGCGCTCAAGGACGAGGCCTTCGGCGTCGCCGACGTCACGGTCACCTCGGCCGCGGCGCTCGCCAAGCCCGAGCAGGACAAGCTGGCCGCGACGCTCACCAGGAAGCTGGCGCGACAGGTGCGCCTGCACTGCGACGTGGACCAGGACCTGATCGGCGGCGCCGTGGTTCGCACGGGCGATCTGGTCATCGACGGCTCGCTGCGTACGCGCCTCGAGCGCCTCGCCTACGAGCTCACAGCCTAAATCAGGAATTCGATCCAGAGAGAAACGACATGGCGATCAAGGCAACCGAGATCAGCGAGCTGATCCAGGAACGCATCCAGGAGTTCAAGTCCGTCACCGAGGCGCGCAACGTCGGCACCATCGTGTCGGTCACCGACGGCATCACCCGTATCCACGGGCTCGCGGATGCCCGCTACGGCGAGATGCTGGAGTTTCCCGGCAACACCTTCGGGCTGGCGCTCAACCTCGAGCAGGACTCGGTGGGCGCGGTGGTGCTCGGCGACTACAAGCACCTGACGGAAGGCGACCAGGTCAAGACCACCAGCCGCATCCTCGAGGTGCCGGTGGGGCCGGAGCTGCTCGGGCGCGTGGTGGACGCGCTCGGTGCGCCGCTTGATGGCAAGGGCCCGGTGAAGACCGCGCGCACTGCGCCCATCGAGCGCGTCGCGCCCGGCGTGATTTACCGCCAGTCGGTGAGCCAGCCGGTGCAGACCGGCTACAAGGCGGTCGACTCCATGGTGCCGATCGGCCGCGGCCAGCGCGAGCTCATCATCGGCGACCGCCAGACCGGCAAGACCGCGCTCGCGGTCGACACCATCATCAACCAGAAGTCCTCGGGCATTAAGTGCGTCTACGTCGCGATCGGCCAGAAGCAGTCGACCATCGCCAACGTGGTGCGCAAGCTCGAGGAGCACGATGCGATGCAGCACACCATCGTGGTGGCCGCTTCCGCCTCGACCCCAGCCGCCATGCAGTACATCGCCGCCTACTCCGGCGTCACCATGGGTGAGTACTTCATGGACAACGGCGGCGATGCGCTCATCATCTACGACGATCTGTCCAAGCAGGCAGTCGCCTACCGCCAGATCTCACTGCTGCTGCGCCGGCCGCCCGGCCGCGAGGCTTTCCCCGGGGACGTGTTCTACCTGCACTCGCGCCTGCTGGAGCGCTCGGCGCGCGTCAACGCCGAGTACGTGGAGAAGGCCACCAAGGGGGCGGTGAAGGGCAAGACCGGCTCGCTCACGGGGCTGCCGATCATCGAGACCCAGGCGGGCGACGTCACGGCGTTCGTGCCCACCAACGTCATCTCCATCACCGACGGGCAGATCTTCCTCGAGACCGACCTGTTCAATGCCGGCATCCGCCCGGCGATGAACGCCGGCATCTCGGTGTCCCGCGTCGGCGGCGCCGCGCAAACCGACATCATCAAAAAGCTCGGCGGCGGCATCCGTCTGGCGCTCGCCCAGTACCGCGAGCTGGCGGCGTTCTCGCAGTTCGCCTCGGATCTGGACGAGGCGACGCGCAAGCAGCTCGAGCGCGGCCAGCGCGTCACCGAAGTGATGAAGCAGAAGCAGTACGCGCCCATGTCGGTCGCGGAGATGGCGCTGTCCATCTACGCGGTCAACAACGGCTACATGGACAAGGTGGAGCTGAAGAAGGTGGTGGCGTTCGAGGCGGCTCTGCAGGGCTTCGCGCACACCGACTACCAGAAGGTGCTCGATGATATCAACGCGCAGCCCAAGCTCTCCAAGGAGAACGAGGCGGCGCTCAAGAAGATCATCGAGGACTTCGTGGCCACCGGCACCTACTGAACATGCCCGGCACCAAGGAAATCCGCTCCAAGATCGCGAGTGTCAAGAGCACTCAGAAGATCACCAAGGCCATGCAGATGGTGGCCACGAGCAAGATGCGCCGCGCCCAGGAGCGCATGAAGCTCGCGCGCCCCTACGCGGAGAAGATGCGCAACGTCATCGGCCATCTCACCGAGGCCAATCCCGACTACCGGCATCCGTTCCTGGTGACGCGCGAGCCGAAGGCGGTGGGCATCATCGTCATCTCCACCGACCGCGGTCTCGCCGGCGCGCTGAACGCCAACGTGTTCAAGCAGACGATCTTCTTGATGCGCGAGTGGCAGGGCAGGGGGGCGAGCGTCAGCCTGTGCATCATCGGCACCAAGGGGCTGAACTTCTTCCGCCGCCTCGGCACCCCGATCCTGGCCAACGTTTCGAACCTCGGCGACCGGCCGCACGTCAAGGATCTCATCGGCACCGTGAAGGTGATGCTGGACGCGTACCGCAAGGGCGAGCTCGACCGGCTGTTCCTGGTGAACGCGCACTTCGTCAACACCATGACGCAGAAGCCGCAGGTCGAGCAGCTGCTGCCCATCGAGGCGCTGGACACCGAGGGGCTGCAGGAGCACTGGGACTACATCTACGAGCCGGACGCCGCGGCGATCCTCGATGGCCTCTTGATGCGCTACATCGAGTCGCAGGTGTACCGTGGCGCGGTCGAGAACGTCGCCTCCGAGATGGCGGCGCGCATGGTGGCGATGAAGGCCGCCTCCGATAACGCCGGCAAGCTCATCAACGAATTGCAACTGATCTACAACAAGGCGCGTCAGGCCGCGATCACGAAGGAGCTTTCGGAGATCGTGGGCGGCGCGGCCGCGGTTTGAGGAACGACAGCATGGCCATTCCCGAGGGACACATCACCCAGATCATCGGCGCCGTCATCGACGTCGAGTTTCCGCGCGAATCGATACCGAGGGTGTACGAGGCGCTGAAGCTCAAGGACGTCGATCTGACGCTCGAGGTGCAGCAGCAGCTCGGCGGCGGCGTGGTGCGCACCATCGCCATGGGCTCCTCGGAGGGCTTGAAGCGCGGGCTCGCGGTGCAGGGGACCGGTGGCCCGATCTCGGTGCCGGTGGGCGAGGGCACGCTCGGGCGTATCATGGACGTGCTCGGCCATCCGCAGGACAACCGGGGAGAGGTGAAGGCCTCGGAATACCTGCCCATCCATCGCCCGCCGCCGTCGTTCGCCGAGCAGGCCGGCGGCCAGGATCTCTTGGTCACCGGCATCAAGGTCATCGACCTGCTGGTGCCGTTCGCCAAGGGCGGCAAGGTGGGCCTGTTCGGCGGCGCGGGCGTGGGCAAGACGGTCAACATGCTCGAGCTCATCAACAACATCGCCAAGCAGTACTCGGGCCTGTCGGTGTTCGCCGGTGTCGGCGAGCGCACCCGCGAGGGCAACGACTTCTATCACGAGATGATCGAGTCGAGCGTCATCGACAAGGACAACCTCGCAAACTCCAAGGTGGCGATGGTGTACGGCCAGATGAACGAGCCGCCGGGCAACCGCCTGCGCGTGGCGCTCACCGGTCTCACCATGGCCGAGTACTTCCGCGACGAGGTGCGCCCGGACTCCGGCGGCAAGGGCCGCGACGTGCTGTTCTTCATCGATAACATCTATCGTTACACGCTCGCCGGCACTGAGGTCTCGGCGCTGCTCGGGCGCATGCCCTCGGCGGTCGGCTACCAGCCGACCCTCGCCGAGGAGATGGGCGTGCTGCAGGAGCGCATCACCTCCACCAAGAAGGGCTCGATCACCTCCATTCAGGCGGTATACGTGCCCGCCGACGACCTGACCGATCCCTCGCCGGCGACCACGTTCGCGCACCTGGATGCCACCGTGGTGCTGTCGCGCCAGATCGCCTCGCTCGGCATCTATCCGGCGGTCGACCCGCTCGACTCCACCAGTCGCCAGCTCGATCCGCTGGTGGTCGGCGAGGAGCACTACAACACCGCGCGCGGCGTGCAGGCGGTGCTGCAGCGCTACAAGGAGCTGCAGGACATCATCGCGATCTTAGGGATGGACGAGCTGTCGGAAGAGGACAAACTCACCGTGTACCGCGCGCGCAAGGTGCAGCGCTTCCTGTCGCAGCCCTTCAATGTCGCCAAGGTTTTCACCGGCCAGGACGGCAAGATCGTGCCGCTCAAGGAGACCATCCGCGGCTTCAAGGGCATCATCAGCGGCGAGTTCGACTCCCTCCCCGAGCAGGCCTTCTACATGGTGGGCACCATCGACGAGGCGGTCGCCAAGGCCAAGACACTGCAGTAAGCCATGGCCGAAGCCCCCACCATCCACGTCGACATCGTCAGCGCCGAGGGCGAGCTGTTCTCGGGCGACGCGCGGGCCGTGTTCGCCGCAGCCTCCCAGGGCGATCTCGGTGTCTATCCGCGGCACGCGCCGCTCTTGACGCTGCTCAAGCCCGGCGAGGTGCGTGTGCAGACCCCCGACGGCCAGGAGCAGCATTTCTTCGTCGGCGGCGGGGTGCTGGAGGTGCAGCCCAACAAAGTCACCGTGCTCGCCGACACCGCGCTGCGCGCCAAGGACATCGACGAGGCGGCGGCGCTCGCCGCCAAGCAGCGCGCCGAGGAAGCCCTGCGCGACAAGGCCGGGCACATCACTCAGGCGGAAGCGCTGGCCGAGCTTGCGCGCGCGGCCGCCCAGCTGAAACTGCTCGAGCGGCTGCGCAAGCTCCGGGGCTGAGCCGCTGGACCCCTTCACGGAGAATCCCGCCCCTGCTCCGGCGAGTCCGGCCCGGCCCGGACTCCTCTCGGCCCTCGTGCGCAACCTGCGCGCCGGCGTTGCGCTGCTCACCCTGCGGCGCCGGGCGCCGGATGCCTTCGTGGTGAGCTTCGACCAGGTCGCCGCGCTCCTGCTCATCAACCTCGCCGTATGGGCGCTGCTCGACTTCCTGCATCGCGAGCCGCACGCGCCGCTGGCGCTCGACGGGCTGTTCGGCTGGGCCTGCTACGGCGTGCTTGGGCTGGCGGTATGCGCACTGGTGGCGCGTGCCGACAGCCGCGACGCCCAGACGCGCGCGCTCCTGGTGGTGGTGCTGGCGGTCGCCCCCTTGGTGCTGACGCTGTTCTGGCTGGCCGGCGATCTGCGCTCGACCGAGCGTCATGCGCTCTTTGCGACGCTGCTCGGGCTTCTGTACCTCGCACTCCTCGTCCCGCGGCTGCTGGCCGCTGCCTGGGGCCGGGTGCACACCGCACCACTCGCCACCGCGCTCGTGCTGCTGCTCGCCTCCCCGTGGGCACTCGCCGCGCTCAATCTCGACACGCGGCTGTGGGTGACGGAGGAGACCGGGCAGGCGCAGGAGGCGGACGAGGACGCGGAGGCCGAGACGCTGTTCTACGATCAGCCGGCGCGCATCGCCGCGGCCGTGGCGCGTGTCAAGGCCGCGCAGACCGGCAAGCCGGGCGTGTACTTTGTGGGCTTCGCCGGGGACGGCGACCAGGGGGTATTCCGGCGCGAGGCGCGGTTCGCCGCCGACGTGTTCGGCGAGCGCTTCGGCTCGCAGCAGCGCTCGGTGCTGCTCATCAACGACGTGGAAGACCGCGACTCCTGGCCGCTGGCGAGCGTTGCGGGCCTGACGCAGACGCTCAAGGTGCTCGCCTCGCGCATGAATACTGAGCAGGACGTGCTGGTGCTGTTCCTGACCTCGCACGGCTCGGAGGACGGGCTCGAGGTCTCCAACGGCACCCTGCCGCTCGCGCAGCTCGGGCCCACGGAGCTGCGCCAGGCGCTGGATGCTTCCGGCATCCGCTGGCGGCTGCTGGTGGTGTCGGCGTGCTACGCGGGGGTGTTCATCGACGAGCTCAAGGGCGACACCACCGCCATCGTCGCCGCGGCCGATGCCGCGCACGCCTCCTTCGGCTGCGAGGACGACCGCGAGCTCACCTGGTTCGGAGAGGCGTTCCTCAAGGACTCCCTGCCCGGTACCGCCTCGCTCGAGGAGGCCTTCAGCAAGGCGGCCGGCCTCATTGCCAAGCGCGAGGAGGCCGAGCACCAGACCCATTCCAACCCGCAGCTGTACATCGGACCGGCGATGCACAGGAAACTCGGCGAGCTCGAGGGCACGGCGAACCCCGAGCACCGCTCGTTTACCGTGCGCCGCTGAGTACAATCCGCCCCCATGCCCAAGAGCAGGCCCAAGGCGCCCCCGGCACGCAGGCGCACCACCGCGGCCGCCGCCCCCGCGCCGCTGTCCGTTGTGATCCTCGCCGCCGGCGAGGGCAAGCGCATGAAGTCCGCGCTGCCGAAGGTGCTGCAGCCGCTCGCCGGGCGGCCGCTGCTCGCGCACGTCATCGACACCGCGCGCTCGCTCCTGCCGGCGACGCTGCAGGTGGTATACGGCCACGGCGGGGATGCGGTGCGGGCTGCATTTGCGGGCGAGGCGCTCAGCTGGACGTTGCAGGCCGAGCAGCTGGGCACCGGGCACGCGGTGGCGCAGGCGATGCAGCACATACCCGATACGCACACGGTGCTGGTGCTGTACGGCGACGTGCCGCTCATCAGCCGCGCCACGCTCCAGGAGCTGCTGGCCCTCACCGGTCCTCGCCAGCTCGCGCTGCTCACCGCGCGGCTCGATGACCCGCAAGGCTACGGGCGCATCGTGCGCGACGCGCGTGGTCTGGTGCGCAGCATCGTCGAGCAGGCGGATGCCAGCGCGCGCCAGCGCGCCATCCGCGAGTGCAACACCGGCGTGCTCGCCTGCCCGGCGCAGCTGCTGCGCGCTTATCTCGCCCGCCTCACCACCGACAATGCCGCGCGCGAGTATTACCTGACGGATGTCATCGCCCTGGCGGTGCGTGACAAGGTCGCGGTGCGGCCGCTGCTCGCGCGCGCCGCGGGCGAGGTGCTGGGGGTGAATGACAAGGCGCAGCTCGCGCACCTCGAGGCGCTGTGCCGCGAACGTGGCGCGCGTGCGCTGCTCGAGGCCGGGGTGACGCTCGCCGATCCGGCGCGCGTCGACGTGCGCGGCACGGTGAGCGCCGGCAGCGACGTGTTCATCGATGTCAACGTGGTGTTCGAGGGCACCGTGGCGCTCGGGGACGGCGTGCGCATCGGCCCCGGCTGTCTCGTCCGCAACAGCGAGATCGGCGCCGGCACGCAGGTGTTCGCGCACTGCGTCATCGACCACGCGCGTATCGGAGCCGAGTGCAACATCGGGCCGTTCGCGCGCTTCCGGCCCTCCGCCACGCTCGCCGCCGGGGTGCACATCGGCAACTTCGTGGAAGTGAAGAACTCGCAGCTCGGCGCCGGCTCCAAGGCCAACCATCTCGCCTACCTCGGGGATGCCGAGCTCGGCAGCGGCGTCAACATCGGCGCCGGCACGATCGTCGCCAATTACGACGGTGCGGTGAAGCACCGCACCGTGATCGGCGACAACGTGCACACCGGCTCCAACAGCGTACTGGTTGCGCCCATCACCGTCGGCGCCGGCGCCACGATCGCCGCCGGCTCGACCGTGACGCGCGCGGTCCCGGCCGGCAAGCTCACCGTGGCGCGCGCCCGCCAGACAACGGTGGAGGGCTGGCGCAGGCCGGTAAAGCCGCGCGGCTAGGCCGTATCTGCTAGGAACTCCTAACGGAATGTTCTTGGCAGCCGGTGCGCTGCGCCGCAGTAGGCGGTCCGAACCAAGTGCTTAGCGCGTCAGTGAGACCCAGCTGAGTCAGGTCTCCCACCCGGGCCTGAAGGGCCCGCCTAGGGTAAGCGCGACCTCGATCACGGCTTTTCGGGGTCAGACCAGCCTTCTTCGGGGGTTTCAGGCACACTTGTGCCTCTGGCAGCCCCCATCCAGGGGTGGTGAAGGATCGACCCAGCAATGTGCGGAATCGTCGGGGCGGTCGCCGATCGCGACGTCGTGCCCATCCTGATGGAGGGCCTGCGGCGGCTCGAGTACCGCGGCTACGATTCGGCCGGACTGGCGGTGCTCAACGGCTCCGAGCACCTGACGAGGCTGCGCACGGTCGGCAAGGTGCGCATGCTGGACGATGCGCTCGCCGCCACACCCACCCACGGCAATATCGGCATCGCCCACACCCGCTGGGCCACGCACGGCGTACCGAGCGAGCGCAATGCCCACCCGCACATCTCGCGCGACGGGCTGGCGATCGTGCACAACGGCATCATCGAGAACCACGACGAGCTGCGCGCCGACCTTGAGCGGCGCGGTTACCAGTTCACCTCCGAGACCGATACCGAGGTGATCGCGCACCGCATCCACTACCACCTGCAGACGGTCAAGGACCTGTTCCGGGCGGTGCGCGCCACCGTCGCCGAGCTCGAGGGTGCCTACGCCCTGGTAGTGGTGAGCGAGCACGACCCGGAGCGGCTGATCCTCGCGCGCCAGGGCTGCCCGGTGGTGGTGGGACTCGGCGCGGATGAGAACTTCGTCGCCTCGGACGTGGCGGCGCTGCTGCCGGTGACGCGGCGCTTCATCTTCCTCGAGGAAGGGGATGTCGCCGAGGTGCGCCGCAAGGCGGTGCGCATCATCGACCGCGGCGGCAACAGCGTGCAGCGTCCGGTGCGCGAGAGCGAGCTGTCGGCCGAGGCCGCCGAGCGCGGGCCCTACCGGCACTTCATGCTCAAGGAGATTTTCGAGCAGCCGCGCGCCATCGCCGACACGCTGCAGGAGCGGGTCGCCAACGGCCGCCTGTACGAGGCAGCGTTCGGGCTGGCCGCGCAGGAGGTGTTCCGGCGCGCCCGTAACGTGCACATCGTCGCCTGCGGCACCAGCTTCCATGCCGCCGCAGTGGCGCGCTATTTCATCGAGCAGATCGGCAAGCTCCCCTGCCAGGTGGACATCGCCAGCGAGTACCGCTACCGCAGCCCGCTGGTGCCGCAGGACTCGCTGTTCGTCACCATTTCGCAGTCGGGCGAGACCGCGGACACGCTCGCGGCGCTGCGCCTGGCGCGGCAGTCGGGGTATCTCTCGACGCTCGCCATCTGCAACGTCCCCGAGAGCTCGCTGGTGCGCGAGTCGCAGCTCACGCTGCTGACGCGCGCCGGACCCGAGATCGGGGTGGCTTCCACCAAGGCGTTCGCCACGCAGCTCACCGCGCTCGGCATGCTGGTCGTGGCGCTCGCCAAGCATCACGGCGCCGACGCCGAGCGCGAGCGCGGCCTGGTGTCGCGCCTGATCGAGCTGCCCGGGCTGGTGGAGAAGACCCTGGAGCTCGATCCGGTGATCCGCGAGCTCGCCAAGCGCTTCGCCGCCAAGCGCCACGCGCTGTTCCTCGGGCGCGGCGCGCTGTACCCGATCGCGCTCGAAGGCGCCCTCAAGCTCAAGGAGATCTCCTACATCCACGCCGAAGGCTACCCCGCCGGGGAGCTCAAGCACGGCCCGCTGGCACTGGTGGATGCCGACATGCCGGTGGTGGCGGTGGCGCCCAACAACGACCTGCTCGAGAAGCTCAAGTCGAATCTCATGGAAGTGCGCGCCCGCGGCGGGGAGCTGATCGTGTTCGCCGATCCCGAGTCGGGCATCCGCGAAAGCGACGGCGTCACCGTCATCGAGATGCCGCGGCACGTGGCCTACACCCAGGCGCCGGTGGTGTACACCGTGCCGCTGCAGCTGCTCGCCTACCACGCCGCGATCCTGCGCGGCACCGACGTCGATCAGCCACGCAACCTCGCCAAGAGCGTCACCGTCGAATAGCAGGCGGTGTTCCCGGCCGCCGCACGCGCCGCCTAGACGTCGCGTTCCAATGAACGTTCCCAGCGGCTCCTCTGCCGATCAGGAGGCTGACAGCGCGCGCCCGTTTCGCGTCGACTGCGACATGAGCCTGTCATTCTGCGTTGGTATACGGATTGCCCCACAACCGGTATGCCAAGGGAGAGACGAATGAAGAGGACCATGGTGATGCTCGCGGTTACCGCCGCGTCGGCCTTGTCGGGCGTGGCCGCCCACGCTGATGATCGCGACGGACCGCGCAGCGGTTTCGGCCGACTCGATCATGTGTTCCTGATCATCATGGAAAACCAGACCGACACGGACATCCTCAACAATCGCAACGCGCCGTTCATCAACGCCTACGCGCAGCAGGTCAACCGCGCAACCAACTATTTCGCCGTCGGTCACCCGAGCGCCCCGAACTACCTGGAGATCACCGGTGGCTCGAACTTCGGAGTGTCCAACGACTTCTGGCCGATCTGGCCGGGCTCGGGCTGCGTCGATAACAGTCCCGGCAGCACCGGGTGTAACGGCGCCGTGACGCCGATCGCGGTCGCGGGACTCGACAACCCGGTGGTTGCGACCGCCACTGCCTCGACCCAGTGCAACGGCCAGGTCACGATCAGCGGTGCGCCGGTGCCGAACAACTGCGCGCTCTACAACTACCCGGCCAGGATGTTCACGCCGCAGTCGATCGCCGACCAGCTGGTGGAGCGTCACCGCAGCTGGAAGACCTACCAGGAAAGCCTGCCGACGATCGTGCCCGGAGCGTTCGGCGTCAACTACTCCGACGGCGAGTACTCGAACCTCAGTCCTGCGGCGGTGTTCGGACCCGGCCCGATCCAGAAGCTGTACGCCGTCAAGCACAATCCGTTTGCATACTTCCGGAACATCGAGCTTGGCGAGAGCGATGGCCTGAGCCTGTCGCAGGTCGTCGACCTCGACGGCCCGGATGGACTGTGGGTCGATCTGCAGAGCGATGCGCCGAGCCTGTCGGTGATCGTGCCGAACCAGTGTCATGACATGCACGGGTTCGTCTCGGGCGGCACGCCGATCTGTAGCACGCAGACGGCAGCCGAGGCGGGCTTCCTCATGCAGCAGGGCGATGCCGAGGTCGCGAAGCTCGTGAACGGCATCAAGGCCTCGCGCGCCTGGCGCCACGGCCGCAACGCCATCGTGCTGGTCTGGGATGAGAACGATTTCTCCAACGCCGCCAACCGCGTGATCCTGCTGGTCGAGACCAACTACGCGCCCAACGGCCGCGTGAGCGCGAATCCCTACGACCACTTCTCGCTCCTGCGCACGCTTGAGGCGGGCTTTGATCTGCCCTGCCTCAACCATGCCTGCGATGCCACCTCGAAGGTCATGAACGACATGTTCGGCGCGCCGTGAGGCGCGACTGAGCGCCCACTCAACCGCGCGGGGTCCGTAGCGGCTGCAAGCCACACGGACCCCGCGCCAGTCCGGATTCCGTCACCCGCATCTCGTGCGCCGCAGCTGCGCGGCGCGGCCACCCGCACGTGTTGCGGTACGATGACGGCCGCATGACGAGCCGGACCACGGTGCCCGACCTTCTCGCCGGGCTATCGATCGCGGGGTTGCTGCTGCCCGAAGCGGTCGCGTACTCGGGGCTCGCGAACCTGCCTCCCCAGGCCGGCGTGATCGGGCTGTTCGCGGGACTGGTCTGCTACGGGCTCGCGGGCCGCAGCCGTTTCGCCATCGTCACCGCAACTTCCTCCTCGGCGGCGGTGCTCGCCTCCGCCACCCTGGCGCTCGGTGGCGGGAGTCTCGCCGCGCGCGTGGCGTTCGCCTCGATACTGGTGGTCGGCAGCGGCGTCGCGTTCGCGCTCTCGGGCCTGCTGCGGCTCGGTGCGATGTCGGGCCTCATTGCCCGCCCGGTGCTGCGCGGCTACACCTTCGGACTGGCGGTCGTGATCGCGGTCAAGCAGTGGCCGACGCTCGTCGGGATGCACGTCCAAAGCAGCGGCCTGTTCGGCCTGCTGGGCGAGATCGCACGCGGCTATGGCAGCTGGCAGCTGCCGAGCCTTCTCTGCGGCGTGGCAGCGCTCGCGGCGCTCTTTGTCCTGCAGCGCCTGCCACGTGTTCCCGGGGCGCTAGTCGTGATCATGGCGAGCATCGCCGCCTCGGGCGTGCTCGCCGCGCACGGCGTGGCGCTCACCGGAGCGATCGACCTCGCGCTCGGCGTGCCGCACTTCACTCTGCCGCCCGGGGGGCGCGCGCTGCCGCTGGTGGAGTTCTCCCTCGCGCTCATGTTCATCCTGTACGCCGAGTCCTACTCCTCGATTCGCACCTACGCGCTCCGGCACAACGATACGGTGCAGCCGAACCGCGACCTGCTGGCGCTCGGACTCGCCAATGCGGTCTCGGGACTGCTGCAGGGGACGCCGGTGGGCGCGGGCTACTCGGGTACCTCCGCCAACTACGCCGCCGGCGCCCAGTCGCGCTTCGCAGGCCTGTACGCAGCCGCGGTGGTGCTCGCCATGGTGCTGCTGTTCCTGCCCTGGATCGAGCGCATCCCGGAGCCGGCGCTGGCGGCGATCGTGATTCACGCGGTCAGCAAGTCGCTGCGGCCTTCGGTGTTCGTCAACTACGTGCGCTGGCGGCGCGACCGGCTGATCGTGTGCGCCGCGGTGCTGGCTGTGATCGTGCTGGGGGTGCTGAACGGACTGCTGGCGGCGATCGCGTTCAGTCTCGGCATGCTGATCCGCTCGCTGGCCGTGCCGCGCCTGTCGGTGCTGGGCCGAGTGGGCACGCACGACTACGTGGGTGCGCAGCGCTTCCCGGATGCCGTGACCGTGCCGGGGATGCTGGTGGTGCGGCCCGAGGAGCCGCTGTTCTTCGCCAACGCCGAGGCGCTGTTCGCGCGGGTGCGCGAGCTGGTGTTGGCGCAGTCGCAGCTGAAGCTCGTGGTGCTGAGCCTCGAGGAGTCCCCCGACCTTGACAGCACCGCGCTGGAGGTACTGAGCGAGTTCTGCGCCTGGCTCGCCGCGGGCGGCGCCGAGCTGCGCCTGGCGCGGCTGAAGGATGCCGCGCGTGAGGCGCTGGCGCGCGCTCACCTGCCGCACCTGCCGCAGGCGGCGCTCGACTACTCGAGCGTGGACGATGCGGTGCGCGGCGAGCGTGTCAGACCCGCGATCCATGAGGCCTCGGGCGATCAACCACTTACGGGTTAGATGTCGGGGTTGTAATGTTGGCTGCGCTTCGGTGCCAACACCCTTCGTGTTAACCTTAACATCCGCTTGAGCAGACGCGGTTCGGTCCCCCGCAGCTCCATGCGCCGTGCCAACAGCCAAGAAACACGTGCATGACCGCAGGAACGGCCGTGCCGGACTTATCGTACGGAACGTACAGCGAACGATCCGGAGGACACTATGGCGGACAACAAGACTCCCGCGACCCCGGCCGCGGACAACCCCTACACCCAGACCTACGTCGTGCAGGCGGGTGACTCGCTCTCGAAGATCGCGCAGAAGTACTACGGCGATGCGGCGCTGTACACCAAGATATTCGAGGCGAACCGCGACCAGCTGAAGGATCCCAACAAGATCTCCCCGGGTCAGAAACTGCGTATCCCGTGACTCGTTAACACGAAAGAGAGGAACTCGAAAATGAAGCAACTATGTACCGGGCTGCTGGCGACGCTGGCGGCCGTGCTCCTCGTGGGCTGCATGAGCGAGAAAGTTCCGGCCGAGCAGGCGATCGCTTCGGCAGAGAGCGCGCTGGTGCAGATCCGCGACATGGCCCAGAAGTACGCCCCCGACCAGCTGCAGGCGGTCGATGCGCAGCTGAGTTCGCTGAAGGACGCGCTCGCCAAGGGCGACTACAAGGCCGTGCTCGCCGGCGCCCCGGCGCTCAATACCGCGATCAGCACCCTGAAGGACGCGGCCTCGGCCAAGCAGCAGGAGGCGGACGAGGCGCTCGCCAAGGCCAAGGACGCCTGGGGCCCGATCAGCACCGAGGTGCCGAAGATGGTCGACGCAATCCAGAGCCGCGTCGACATCCTGTCCAAGTCGCATCACCTGCCCAAGGGCGTCACCAAGGACAGCCTGGCGGCGGCGAAGTCCTCGCTCGACTCCATGAAGTCAGGCTGGAGCGATGCCTCGAATGCGGCGACCGGAGGTGACTACGCCACCGCCATGACCAAAGCACAGGCCGTCAAGGACCAGGCCAGCCAGGTCATGAAGTCTCTGGGCATGACTTCGAGCTGAAGTCCTCTCGAGGGCCGCCTCACCGCGCCGCCGCGGTGAGGCGGCCGGTCAGGTCGTAGGCATCGGAGGCGACGATCTCGACATCCGCCCAGTCCCCCGGACGCAGCCGCGCGAGAGGCGCTGCGCCAGCGCCCTGCACGATACGCACCACGCCATCGATCTGCGGCGCATCCGCCGCGCTGCGCGCGATGGCGCCGCCGCCCTGCACCGCATCCACCAGCACGCGCATACATCGGCCGACCTTGGCCGCCAGGCGCTGCGTGCTGATGCGTGCCGCCTGCTGCATGAAGCGCGCGTAGCGCTCCTCCTGCACCGGCGCCGGCACGTGATCGGGGAGCGCATTGGCGGCCGCTCCGTCAACCGGCGAGTACTTGAAGCAGCCGACGCGGTCGAGCTGCGCCTCCTCCATCCACGCGAGCAGCTCGGAGAATTCCGCCTCGGTCTCGCCGGGGAATCCCACGATGAAGGTGCTGCGCAGCGTCAGCTCCGGGCACTCGCGCCGCCAGGCGCGGATGCGGGCGAGGCTGTCCTCGGCGTGCGCCGGCCGCCGCATGCGCTTCAGCACTGAAGGACTGCCGTGCTGGAACGGCACGTCGAGATAGGGCAGCACGCGCCGCGCGGCCATCAGCGGGATGACCTCGTCCACGTGCGGATAGGGATACACGTAGTGCAGTCGCACCCACACCCCGAGCTCGCCGAGGCCGCGCGCCAGGTCGATGAAGCGCGTCTGGTACTGCGCGCCGCGCCAGGCGGCACCCGCGTAGCGCAGGTCCGCCCCGTACGCGCTCGTGTCCTGCGATATGACCAGCAGCTCCTTCACCCCGGCCGCCGCGAGCCGCTCCGCTTCGCGCAGCACCTCGTCGATGCGGCGGCTGGCGAGCCGCCCGCGCATCGCGGGAATGATGCAGAAGCTGCACTTGTGGTTGCAGCCTTCCGCGATCTTCAGGTAAGCGTAGTGGCGCGGCGTGAGCCGCACACCCTGCGGTGGCAGCAGGTCGAAGAACGGCTCGTGCCGCGGCGGCAGGTGCTCGTGCACCGCGCCGACCACGTCTTCGTAGGCGTGCGGCCCGGTCACCTTGAGCACGCGCGGATGACGCGCGAGGATGCGCTCGGGCTTGGCGCCGAGGCAGCCGGTCACGATGACGCGGCCGTTGCGCTCGAGCGCCTCCCCGATCGCCTCGAGCGATTCGTCCACCGCCGCGTCGATGAAGCCGCAGGTGTTGACCACCACCACGTCCGCGGCCTCGTAGGTCGGTGACACTTCGTAGCCCTCCGCACGCAGCTGCGTCAGGATGCGCTCAGAATCGACCAGCGCCTTGGGGCAGCCGAGGCTCACGAACCCGACCTTGGGGGCGCGCTCTGCGGCACGCGCCGGCGCGGCAGACTTATGACGGGTGCGGCTGACTCTCGCGGACATGGGTGCGGGCCGTTGCGGCGCGGGTGCAAAAAAGGGCGGCTATGCTAGCCGCGCCGCAGTCCGGACGCCAGTTTTCAGGCCAGGGCGGCCGCGCCGGCCGGCGGGCCGGGCGGCTGCGGCGCGCTGCGCGGGTGCTGATGCACCCGGTACAGCGCGTAGAACAGCAGCAGCACGATCAGCGGCATGAGCAGCCATGGCCACACCGCCGGTCGGCGCTCGCGCGGGCTACCTGCCATACAGCCCCGTGAGCTCGGCGTGGCCGAGCTCGTTGGCGTGCACGTTGAAGGCGATCATCGCGGGGCTCGCATCCGCGGGCACTTCCAGCTTCGGCACCTTGAGCGCGTAGATGCGGAAGTTGTAGTGATGCGGCTTGCCGGGCGGCGGGCACGGACCGCCGTAGCCGGGCGTGCCGAAGTCGGTGCGCCCCTGCACCGCGGGCGCGGGCATCAGCTTTTTCTGCGGGTCGCCGGCGCCGGCCGGCAGCGAGGTAGTGACCGCGGGAACGTTGTACACGACCCAGTGCCACCAGCCACTGGTGGTCGGTGCGTCCGGATCGTGCACCAGCAGCGCGAAGCTCTGCGTGCCCGCGGGCGCCCCGCTCCACTTGAGTGCCGGCGACACGTTGCCGCCCTTGCAGCCGAAACCGTTGTACACCTGCGCCTCGGCGATGGTGGCGCCGGGGGACAGCTCGGGGCTGGTGAGGGTAAAGCTGGACATGGCGTGCGTCTCCTTGGCCGCAGGGGCCGGCGCTGCGGAGAGATTGGCGGCAGCGAGCACAACCATCGCAAGCCAGGCGCTCACGGCCCACTCGGATCTCTTCATCGGGGAATGCTCCTCAGACTCCACCGGCCGACGCCGGCGGCGCAGTGTGACGCGCGGGGAGCGCGCAGCGCAAATGCCAGACGCAGACGCGGCCGGTGGCCTGGCGCCCGTGGCGCCGCGGCCCCGGCAGAGTCTGTCAGCGTGCTACTCAGCCGTAGCGCGCCCAGTGGCCCGGCTGCTCGTGCCAGCCGTTATTGCCGCGGTGCCAGTTGTGCGGCACCCAGCTGTAGCCCGGGCGCGGGCGCTCCCAGTAGCCGTGGTGCCAGGCGTAGCGTCCACCGTCCCAGAACCACGAGCCCCCGATCCAGAAGTACCCGGGCGCGGGTGCCACGCCCACGGCCTCGTAGGGCGGCGGCGGCGGGGCGGTGTAGGCGACGGTGCCGGTGTCGTAATAACCGTAGCCGGGAGCGGGCGCCACGACGCACGCCGACAGCAACCCGCTCATCAGGACACTCGCTATAGCGAGCTTGGCGGACTCAAGTTTCATCAGTAGCCTCCGAAGTGTTCATGCGGATGCCCTAGCTATTAGGCAAGAACGCGCGACGGTCGTTTCGGAATACACGCACCAAAATGATCAGCCCACGTTCAGCGAGCATTCAGCGGTGAGGGGCGCACGCCGGCAGAGAGCGGCCGCGCACGCGCCATTCGGCCGCGAGTACTACCAGCGCTATTACTTCGATGCGCGCACCGCGGTCGCGAGCCGCGCCGAGATGCGCGCGCGGGCGCGCCTCATCGCCGCGCTCACACAACACGCCGGGCTGCCGGTGCGGCGCATTCTCGAGGCCGGCTGCGGCACCGGCATGCTGCGCGCCCCGCTGCTGCGGCTGCTGCCGCGCGCGCACTACGTGGGGCTGGAGACGAGCGCCTATCTGTGCGCGCGCTACGGCTGGGAGCACGGCCGCATCGAGAGCTACCGGCCGCGCGTGCCCTTCGATCTAGTGATCTGCTACGACGTGCTGCAGTACCTGGAGGCGGACGCGGCCGCGCGGGCGCTCGCCAACTTCGCTCGCCTGTGCCGCGGGGTGCTGTATTTCTCGGCACTCACGCGCCATGACTTCGAGCACAACTGCGATCGCACGCGCACCGACGCCGACGTGCACCTGCGTAGCGCGCACTGGTACCGTACCCGCCTGCGCGGGAAATTCCGCGAGGCGGGACTGGGGTTCTGGCTGCGCCGCGGCGCGCCGCTCACGCTCTGGGAGCTGGAGTCGGAATGACGCCGGCGGCGGTCTGCGCCGCCGCGCGGCGGCGGCGGAACAGCGGGTAGAGCGGCAGCGCCACGAGGATCAGCACGATGGTGGCGAGCGCCTCCTTCGGCGCCGCGCGCAGCGCGCTCACCACGATGCCCGCCATCACCAGCGCGAACAGCAGCGGCACCAGCGGGTAGCCGGGCACGCGGTACGGGCGCGGCGCGAGCGGCAGCCGGCGCCTGAGCACGATCACCGCCAGCGACACCGGGATCCAGAACAGCGCGTAGGACATCACCGCCATGTTGGTGAGCTGATCGAAGCTGCCGGAGGCAGCCAGCAGCGCTCCCCACACCGCCAGCAGCACCAGCGCGGTGCGCGGCACGCGGCTGCCCGGGCTCAGCCGCCCGAAGGGTGCGAACAGCAGCCCGTCCCGCGCCGCCGCGTAGGGCACGCGCGCCGCGCTCAGGATCACCCCGTTCAGCGAGCCAATGGTCGAGATCAGGAAGATGAGCGCCGCGACCGGCGCGGCCCGCCCGCCGAGGAAGGTCTGTACCGCGCGCGCCGCCACCGAGGGCGCCTCCGGATAGGCGTTGGAGTTGGCGCTCGCCACCTCCCAGAACGGCAGCGCGTACAGGTAGGCGAAGTTGAGGATCAGGTATAGCCCGAGCACCAGCAGCGTGCCGCCGACAATGGCGCGCGGCAGATTGCGCTGCGGATCGCGCACCTCGCTCGCGGCCATGGGCAGGAACTGCCAGCCGCTGTAGGCCCACAGCGCCGAGAACATGGCCGCGCCGAAGCCGCCGAGGCCGCCGCTGCTGCTGCCCACCGGCGCGGCGAGATTGGCCACGCTGCGCGCGCTGCCGGACAGGAACACCCCCGCCGCGACGCCCAGGATCGCGACCAGCTTGGCCGCGGTGAGCAGCGACTGCACGCGCCCGCCCATCATGACGCCGGCGCAGTTGATGGCCGCGAACACCGCGATCACCGCCACCGCCACCAGCTGCCGCGGCCCGAAGCTGAGCGTGAAGCTCACCCCGAACAGATTTGCGGTGTGGGTGAGCCAGGCGGCTCCGAGCGGATGGATGTCGGAGATGAAGATCGCCACCGCGGCGCCGTAGGCGGCGACCGCCGCTCCGCCCAGCACGAAGCCGTTGCAGGCGAACAGGAAGCCCGGGATCTCCCCGTACGCGGTGCGCAGGTACACGTATTCCCCGCCGGCGTGCGGCAGCAGCGCGCCGAGCTCGGCGAAGCACAACGCGCCCAGCATCGCGACCAGCCCCGCCACCACCCAGGCGGCCAGCACCAGCCCCGGGGTGCCTACCGCCTGCGCCATGCTCGCGGTCTTGAGGAAAATACCGGTGCCGATGATGACGCCGACCACGAGCGAGGTGGCGTGCGTGAGCGTGAGATCGCGCCGCGGCTGCAGGAGGGCCGGATCGGTCATGGGAGGCTATCGTACAATCCCGGTCAGGCGAGCACGGAGCAAAACATGGCCGCTCACGAGTACCGGGCGCGCATTCACTGGAAGCGCGACGGCGCAACCTTCACCGACAACCGCTTCAGCCGCGCCCACACCTGGCACTTCGATGGCGGGTTGGAAGTGCCCGCTTCGGCCTCGCCGCACGTAGTACGCGTGCCCCTGTCGGTCGAGGCGGCGGTCGACCCCGAGGAAGCCTTCGTCGCCTCGCTGTCCAGCTGCCACATGCTGTGGTTCCTGTCGCTCGCGGCGCGCGCCGGTCTGCGCGTGGACGAATACACCGACGCGGCCACCGGCCTCATGGGGCGCAACGCCGCCGGCAAGACCGCCATGCTGCGCGTGACGCTGCATCCGCGCGTGAGCTTCGGGGATGCCCGCCGGCCCTCGCGTGAGGAGTTCCTCGAGCTGCACCATAAGGCGCACGCGGAGTGCTTCATCGCCAACTCCGTGACCACGGAAGTCAGCACCGAGCCCGAGTTCCATGGCTGAGCGGCTCGCCACGTTCCGCGGGGCGGTGCGCAGCGCCCGCGCCGCAGGCGTGCCAGGCTTCACGCTCGCCGGCGTCAGCGCCGAACCTCCCGGGGAGCCGACCACGCTGGTGTTCCCGGTGCCGCCGCCGGCGGATCTTCCCGGCACGCTCGAGGATGCGTGCATCGAACGGCTCGCGCCGGGCGAGTACCGCATCAGCAGCGCCACCGGCGCCTGGTGCATCGCGGCCGCCACGGCCGAAGTGCACGCCGAGGTGGCCGGCGCCTTCTACCGCGCCGTTCCGCCGCGGCCGGCGCCGTGGCTGAAACGCCTGTTCTGGAGCGTGGTGCTGAGGCTGGCGGCCAGCCGTGCCGGGCTCGCCGCGCTGCGGCGGCTGCGGGGCTGAAGCATGCAACTGCTGCTGGCTGTGCTTGCCTTCGCTGCCGGAGTGGTGCTGGTGGTGCAGGTGGGAGTCAACGCGACGCTGCGCAATGGCCTCGGCAGTCCGGCGACGGCCGCGTTCATGAGCTTTCTGGTCGGCTCGGTGGCGCTCGCGGCGCTGGTGTCGCTGGAGCGCGCCTGGCCCGCGCGCGCGCAATTTGCCGCCGTGCCCCAGTGGGCATGGGCCGGCGGATTCCTCGGCGCCTTCTACGTGGTGTGCACCATCGTCGTCGGGCCGCGGCTCGGGGCGGCCGCGCTGCTGGCGCTGGTGATCCTCGGGCAGCTGACGACCTCGCTGCTGGTCGATCACTTCGGGTGGCTGGGATTTCCGCAGCACCCGCTGACGCTCACGCGTCTCTTGGGCGTGGCGCTGCTGTTCGCCGGCGCGATGCTCATCGTGCACCGCGCGTAGATACGCGCGGCGCGGTTCAGGAAGTGGGCGAGCGCCAGCCGAGGATCGCGGCCGCGCCGACGGCGTGGCGGCGCACTCCGAGGAGCGAGGCGTAGGCGGCCATCTGCGCGTGAAACGCGCGCTGCCAGGTGAACTGGCGCAGTACCCGGGCGCGCGCGGCGGCACCGACCGCGTCCAGGTCGCGCTCGTAGAGCGCGGCGATCGCCTCCGCCATGCCGGCGGCGCAATTGGGCTGCGCGAGCATGCCGACGCTCTCGTCGACGAACTCCGGGAACGCGCCGGCGCGCGCCGCCACCACCGGCCGGCCGCACGCCATGGCTTCCAGGATCACCAGTCCGAAGGTCTCCTTGGTGCCGGCGTGCACCAGGGCATCAGCGGAGGCAATCCACTGCGCCAGCTCCACGCTGTCGCGCCGGTACGGGAGCATGGTGACGTTGGGCGCGGGCCGCGCCTGGCGCTCACCGCCGATCAGCAGCAGGTGATAGGGCGCGCCGAGGCGCGCGAACGCCTGCAGCAGCAGCGGCAGGTTCTTCTCACGCGCGAAGCGCCCGGCATACAGCAGTACGCGCGCATCGCCCCTGAGCCCGAGCAGCGTGCGCAGCTGCGGCGTGCGGCGCGCGGGCGAGAACACCTCGGCGTCCACTCCGAGCGGCTGGTGCAGCGTGTGCGCGACCCCGAGCTCGTTCAGGTACTCGCACATCAGGCGGCTCGGCGCAAACACCACGTCGCAGCGCTCGTACAGCAGCTTCAGGTAGCGGCGGATGATGGGCTCGGTGAGCGTCCCGCACAGGCGCCGCCCGGCGAGCTGCGGCAGGTTGGAGTGATAGAACGCCGCGAGCGGAATGCCGCGCCGCTGCGTGACGCGCCACGCGCACCAGGCCGGATGAAACGCATCGCCGACCTCGACGAGATTCGGCTCGAGCGCATCCAGCAGCCGCGCCCAGCGGCGCGGGTTGAGCGGCAGGCGATAGTTGAAGGTCCCGGGCACCGGGTAGCCGGGCAGCGTGCACACCCCGCCGCGCTCGACCTGCACGGCGCGGCCCGGCACCACCAGCGTGTGCTCCCACGAGGTGTGGGCGGCGAGCCAGGCGTGTTTCGCGGACAGATAGCGTTTCACACCGCCGCTGGTCGGTGAATAGAACAGGGTCGTGTCAACGAGATGCATGGGTTCTTATTCGGCCTTCCGACCCCTGGCCTGCGCGCCCGAAGGGCGCATTGCACCTTTATGACGAAGGAGTGTCAAGCGTGGGCGCGGCGCGGGTGCGCCGCGCGCGCACCTTCACGCGGGCTTGATGTTGGCGTTGAGCTGAAACAGGTTGGCCGGATCGTAGCGCTTCTTGAGCGCCGCGAGCCGCGCGTAATTGTCGCCGTAGGCTGCGTGCACGCGCGACTCGCGGTCATCGGTGCTGGCGAGGTTCACGTAGTTGCCGCGCGTGTGCGGCTCGAGCTGCGTCCAGGCGCCGCGCACCCAGGCGGTGCTTTCCGCCGCGCCCTCGCCCGGCGGTACTCTCCAGAAGGCGAATGCCAACATCGTATGACTCGCGCCGCGGCCCCAGAAGGCCGTGTTTTGCGGCGCGACCCGGCCCACCGCCCCGCCGTTGGCGCCGAACTCGATTTCGAAATTGTTCGCGGGATGCGCTTCGATGTAGTCGACCGCGGCGTCGATGAGCGCCGGTGTCAGGCCGTACACCAGGCCGCCCTTCACGTAGGCGCCGATGCTCGGTCCGGGCGGGGCATCGCTCCCCTGCAGTTTCACGTAGGCAGCGGGGCCGAGCTCATCGCGCAGCGGCTTGCCGAGCTTGCGCAGCGGCGCCACCATGCGCTCCGCATCAGCCGGCGGCCCGCAGTAGCACACGTCGAGCTCGATCACACGTTGCTGTTTCGCCGGATCGACGGTGAGCGCGATGTCGGCGCTCAGCTCATCGGGAGCGTGCGCCATGATGTCCGCGTAACCGCGCAGCATGGCGCGCGCATCCTCGTACGCATAGGTGAGCGTGCCGCCGTACAGGAGCGGCGGGATCTCGTGCAGCCGGTAGGTGAAGGAGGTCACGACGCCGTAGTTGCCGCCGCCGCCGCGCAGCGCCCAGAACAGATCGGGATTGTCATGGGCACTGGCGCGCAGTGCGCGGCCGTCGGCCGTGACCAGCTCCAGCGCCTCGAGATTGTCGATGGTGAGGCCGTGCTTGCGGCTGAGCCGTCCCTCGCCGCCGCCGAGGGTCAGACCCGCGACTCCGGTATCCGCTACGGTGCCGAGCACCGTCGCCATGCCCGCGGCCTGTGCGGCCTGGTCCACCGGTCCGAGCAGCGAGCCGGCCTGCACGTGCGCCAGGCGCGCGTCGCGGTCGATGTGCACCTCGCGCATGGGCGAGACGCTGATCAGCAGCCCGCCGTCGCAGCAGGATTGTCCCGAGAGGCTGTGGCCGCCGCCTTTCACCGCGGTGAGCACACGGTGTGCCGCGGCGAACCGCACCGCCTGCTGCACGTCGGCCGCGTCGGCGCAGCGCGCGATGAGGGCGGGCTTCTTGTCGAATGCGGCATTCCACACCCGCCGCGCGGCGTCGTACCCCTCCTGTCCGGGCGCGAGCAGCTCCCCGTGCAGCGCGGCGCGCAGGTCTTTCACGTCCGCGGCGGCGAGCGTGACCTGCCGGCCGTCCAGTCCGACGGCGTCAACGCTGCCGGGACCGGCGAGGAGTGCAGCCGCGGCGCGGCGCGCGGGCCAGGAGACGGTAGTCAGGGCAGCGAGCCCGGTCGTGACGAAGGTTCTTCTTTTCATGGTGCTCCCCCCGGGGTTGGCGCTGTGAGAGTGCCCCGCCCAGTGGGCACGGTCAAGCGGCGCCGCTTTCGGTCGCGGCGTTGTCACCTCGAGAGGCTGACAGGGCCATGTCTCTCATGTTCAACTCGATGTCCAGAACCGGCGCGCTCCGTCTGCCTGCGGAGGGAGTCTCCCGTCAGCCCGTTGCGCGGTCGAGCAACAAATCTACGAATGGGTCGTGGGTATGAACGTCAGCTCCAGAAATTTGCGTCTAAGGGTGTGGAACATCGACGTGGCTTACCATGACCCGGCTTGAGGACTCCTCGGCAGCGCGGCTGCTGCGTCGCGTCGTGGTGCTGCAGCCGGGTGAGGCGCCGGCGCTGCTGGCATCGTTCGCGATGCTGCTGTGCATGTTCTCCAGCTACACCATCCTGCGCCCGGTGCGCGATGCGATGGGCATCACCTCCGGGCTCGAGAAGATCCCGTACCTGTTCTGGGGCGTGTTCATCGTGATGCTGCTGCTGCAGCCGGTGTACGGCTGGCTCACCTCGCGCTTCCCGCGCAGCGTGTTCCTGCCGTGGGTGTATGGGTTCTTCGCCGCCAACCTGGTGGCCTTCTACATATGGTTCCGGCTCGAGTCGGACCACACCTGGATCGCGCGCGCCTACTTCGTGTGGGTGAGCGTCTTCAACCTGTTCGTGGTGGCCGCGTTCTGGAGTCTGATGGCGGACGTGTTCACCCGCGAGCAGGCGGGACGGCTGTTCGGTTTCATCTGGGCGGGAGCCAGCACCGGCGGCCTCATCGGCCCGCTCATCGACCGCGAGCTCGCCGTGCCGCTGGGGGCGATCAATCTGCTGCCGATCTCGGCGGCGCTGCTGGTGCTGTCGCTGGTGTTCATGATGCAGATCATCGGCTGGCAGCGCCGCCACGGGGCGGTGGCAGCCGGCGCGAGCGGGCCGCGCGCGCGTGACAACGAGGCGCTCGGAGGCGGGATGTTTGCCGCTTTCACCCAGGTGGTGCGCTCGCCGTATCTTCTGGGGATTGCGCTGTTCGTGCTGCTGATGACCTGGGTGTCGACGTTTTTGTACCTGGAGCAGCAGGCGTTCGTGGCCAAGGCGTTCACCAGCGCCGATGCGCGCGCGCGTTTCTTCGCGGGCATCGACTTCTGGGTGCAGGCGGCGTCGCTACTGATCCAGCTGCTGCTGTTCGGGCGTCTCTTCAAGTGGTTCGGGCTGCGGGCGATGCTGGTGTCGGTGCCGCTCATCATGACCGCCGGCTATGCGCTGTTCGCCCTGCTGCCGCGCTTCATGGTGCTGGTGGTGGTGTACGCCGTGCGCCGCGTCGGGGACTACGCGCTCACGCGGCCGTGCCGCGACTCGCTGTTTACGGTCGTGAGCCGCGAGGAGAAGTACAAGGCCAAGAGCCTGATCGACACGTTCGTGTACCGCGGCGGGGATGCCACCAGCGGCTCGCTCTACAAGGCGCTCACCGGCAACCTGGGGGCCGATCCGTCCGTCATCGGCTGGGTCGGGGCCGTGATCTCCGCCATCTGGACGGTGCTGGCGCTGGCTCTCGGCAAGGCGCAGGAGCAGCGTCCTTCGGTGACCGCCGCCGCGACGGCGACTTCGACGGCAAGCGCGGGACGCTAGGCCGCGGTCGGCTGAGCCTCGGTCCCGCCGGTCGCGTCGGCGAGCGGCGCCGGACCCGCCGCGACCGCGAGCGCCGCGGCTGCGGCAACGATCTCCGCGGCGCTCGCGAAACGCTCGCCGCGCGCCTTGGCCAGCAGCCGTCCGAGGAAGCTCTGGTAGCGCTCGAAGGCCGGCGGCAGCACCGGCAGCGGCGCGTTGACGTGCTGCTGCAGCACCTCCATCGCGGTGCCGCCGGTGTAAGGCTTCAGGCCACTCAGCATCTCGTAGAAGATGACGCCCAGGCTGTAGAAGTCCGAGCGCGCGTCGAGCGACTCCCCGAGCGCCTGCTCCGGGCTCATGTAGTAGGGCGAGCCGAGCAGTACGCCGGTCGCCGTGCTCACGGTGTTGCCGTCGAGCGAGCGCGCCAGGCCGAAGTCGATGAGCGCCACCGCGTCGTTCTCGCGCAGCATGACGTTGGGGGGCTTGAGGTCGCGGTGCACCAGCCCCGCCTCGTGCACGACCTCGAGCGCACTGGCGATCTGGGTGACGAAGTGCAGCGCCTGCTGCTCGGTGACGCCGCGCTGGATGCGCGCCTTGAGGTCCCCGCGCGGCAGGTACTCCATCGCCAGGTACTCGAACCCGGCGTATACTCCATAATCGTAGATCTCCACCACCAGCGGGCTGCGCACCGCCATGATCGCGGTGTACTCGCGCTCGAGCACCTGCCGCCCCACGCCCTCCTCGCGCAATTTCTTGCTCACCTTGAGCGCCACGTTGTGCCCGCGGTGCCCGCTGGTGGCGAGGTACACCACCGCCTTCTCGGACTCGCCGATCTTCAGGCGCAGCGTGTAGCCGGGGATGACCTCGGCGCTGGAAGCCGCGAGCAGCGCCGCGATTCCGCTCGGCGGCAGCGGCTCGGAGGATGGCGGCAGTGCCTCGGCGGCCGCCACTTCGGCAGCGGGGGCCTCGTCTCCGGCGGGGGCCGCGACGGCGGCGTGGCGCGCCGCGTCGCGTGACAGATTGGCGAGGCTCGCCAGGCGGCGCGCCACGCGCCGCTCCACGCGCCTGAGCGCCACCTGCACCGCGGTGCTCAGCCGCTCCGGCGTCAGCAGGCGTTTCGGCAGGTAGTCCACCGCGCCGAGCTGCAGTGCGCGCACCGCGGTGAGCTCGTTCCCTTCATCGGCGAGCGCGATCACGGCGGGGGTGGCGGGCTGCTCGCGCAGGCGGCGCAGCAGCGTCAGCCCGTGCGACTGCGGATCCTCGGGACTCGCACCGAAGGTGGCCGCCAGCATCAGCAGGTCGCAGTCGCGCCCGGAGAAGGTGGCGCACCAGCGCTCGAACTCGGTGAGGTTCAGCATGCTGACGCTTGCCTGCGGGCACAGCACGTCCAGGTGATGACGCAGCCACTCGCTGTAGCGCGCGTCGTCGTCGACCACCAGCAGGCGCGCCGGCGGCGCGCTGCGGCGTTTGGCGGCGGCGCTCATGGCTGCATGGCGAAGCGCACGCGCACGCGCGTGCGCTGGCTGACCACCTGGCCACCCTGCAGCACCGGCCGGTAGCGCCAGCGGCGCACCGCATCGAGCGCGGCCTGCTCGAAAATGCCGACCGGCTGTGCGCCGACGATGTTGGCGTCGCCCACCGCGCCGTCGGGGCCGACCACGAACTGCACGTCCACCCAGCCGGTGATGCCCTTCTCGCGTGCGGCGCGCGGGAAATCCGGCGCCACGTAGCGGGTGCGGGTGAGGGAGCTCTCCGCCACGGAGCTGCCGGCCTGCTGCGCCTGCTGCTCGGCGGCGCCGAGCGCGGCGCCCGCGGCAGCAAGCGCCGCAGCGTCCGCGCCCGCACCGCGCGCCTCCTCCAGCCAGCGGTGCGCGGCTGTGAAGTCGTGGCCCTGCAGCGCGTTGCGCTCCTCATCGAACAGGCGCGCGTTGTAGGCGGTGCGCGCCTGCTGGGTGGCGGGGTTGTTGGCATCGGCCTGGGTGAGCTGCGCAAGGTAGGACTTGGCGCTGTCGGCGGCCGGCTCGATGAGCTGGCCGGCGCCGAGGCGCTCGTTGAAGGCGAGCGCCAGCTTCGCGAACGAATCGGCGCGCGCCGCGCCGCGCAGCTGCTGCGCGCCGGCGCGCAGGTCGGCCACCTCGCCGGCGTCGGCGCCGGCTTCGGCCGCCGCCGCCGCCCAGCTCTCCGTCTGCTCGATGTTGCGGGCGGCGAGCGCCTGGCGCCCTTCCGACACCAGTCGGGTGCTCAGATCCTGCGCCGCCTGCCGCACCGCCGGGTCGGCGGGTGCTAGCGCGCGCGCGGATGCGATGTAGAAGTTGGCGTTGTCCTGTGCCGGGGCGATCAGCTGGCCGCGGCTCAGGGCATCGCGGCCGCGCGCCAGGAAATCCGCGACGCGCGTGTCGACCTGCTGCCGCGCAAGCTCGTTGCGTGCCTCGGCGGCCACGGTCGAGGCCGGCCCGGAGCGGTTGGCGTTGTCGAGCACCGCGAGCGCGCCGGCGACGTTGCCGCTGGCGGCGGCGCGCTGTGCCTTGCCGAGCAGCGCGCGCTCGCGCTGCGCGTCGATCTGGGTCTTGACGAAGGCGACGCGCGGGTGTCCCGGATTGATGGCGCGCGCTGCATCGGCGAGCTGCTGCGCCTCGTCGAGGTGACCGGCCTGCAGCTGCGCCTCGGCATCGGCGAGCAGCTTGCCGATCACCTGCTCGAGCCCGCTGGCGGCGCGCGGGTCGCGGGCGTTGCGGCGCCGCGCCTCACGGTACAGCTCTGCGGCGTTGGCGCCCGCGGGCGCGGTGAGCGCGCCGGCGGCGAGCGCCTCGTCGGCGCGCTTCAGCAAGGCCTCGAGCTCGGGATCGCCGCCCGCGGCGGCGGTACTCGGATGGGGTGCCGGCGGCGCGGCCGCCGGCGGCGCGGAATTCTGCTGTGCGAACCATACGGCCGCGCCGGCCACCACCGCGGCGAGCGCCAGCGCCGGCAGCCACCAGCGGGTGGTGCGCGCGCCCGGCTGCGCCGGGCGCGTGGCGGTCATGCGCGGCAGCGCGTGCGCTTCCTCCTCGTGACGCCGCCAGGCGGCCTCGACGAACAGCCGCACGCGCTGCTCGGACACCGGCTTGTGCAGAAAGCGGTGCACCGTGCCGTCGGTGATCTGCGCGGCGAGCCGTCCCTGATCGTCGATGCCGCCGGCGACGATCAGCACCAGCTCGGGGAACTGGCCGTGCAGACGCGCCGCGAGCTGGTCGATGGGGCTCGCCACCGCGGCGCAGTCGAGCACCGCGACTCCGGCGTGATGAGTCATCAGGGCCGCCGACAGATCCACCTCGGAGCCGGCGGTCTGCACCTCGTGTTGGGGGTCGGCCACTTTCTGCAGCGTGGCGAGCAGGCGCTGATCCTGCGTGAGCGCGATCAGCGGCTTGCCGGCAAACCCAAAGCGCGCGGCAGGGGCGCCCGGCGGCGGCGTGCCCTTCGGTTCTTGCGCTGGGATTTTGGCCACGACTGTCACATTAAAGCCCGCCCGTCGGGCGACAAGGCCCGGCCGCACGATAAAGATGACGTAATGCGGCGGACCTGTCGCTAACTGGCGGACGTTTCTGTGAAGCTCATCATCTTGTTTCTGAAGGGTTTCGGGGCCGTTACGGGCCGCGCGGCGCCTGCACCGGACCGGGGCCTCGGGGACCCGGGTGGACGGGTGCCCTGGCTGCATTTAAGTATTTGATTCTATTGAGTACGGGCGGGCGGGCGGGCATCGTCGGCATCGTAACGGCCGCGCGCATGACGCACACTTTATGTCCGTCAGCGCTTGCGGGAGATGGCATGAAGAGGCGGCTCATCAGCTCCGGCTCCTCCTTCGAGGAGCAGATCGGATATTCGCGTGCGGTCGTCGATGGCGACTGGGTGTTCGTGTCCGGCACGACCGGCTTCAACTACGCCACCATGTCCATCTCCGAGAGTCTCATCGAGCAGACCGAGCAGTGCTTCCGGAACATCGCGGCCGCGCTCGAGAGTGCCGGCGCCAGTCTCAGGGACGTGGTGCGTGTCACCTACATCCTGCCCAACGGCGGCGAGTTCTCCCAGTGCTGGCCGGTGCTGCGCAAGCACCTCGGCGAGGTGCGGCCGGCGGCCACGATGATTTCCGCGCAGCTCATCGACCCGCGCATCAAGATCGAGATCGAGGTCACCGCCCGCAAAGGCGCTTAGGCAGCAGCAGGGGGCAAGCTCATGCATTACGCGACGGAAGGAATGGTCTTCTACCTGTTCGGGCTGTTCTGCGCCTACTGGGCGCAGGCGAGCAAGCGCAACGCCTGGCTGTGGTTCTTCATGGGGCTGCTGTTCGCCCCGCTCACGGGGCTCGTGCTGCTGTACAAGAACAGCCAGGAGCGCGCTGCGCAGGCGCGCCCGGCCGCACCGACGGCCTAGCCGATGCGCGGACCGCTGATCTACTGTCCGCGCTGCGCCTGGCGGCCGGGCGCCGCCAGTCGCTGGATGTGCAGCCGCACGATCGGCGGCTGC
Source organism: uncultured Steroidobacteraceae bacterium (assembly GCA_964489185.1). Lineage (GTDB taxonomy): Bacteria > Pseudomonadota > Gammaproteobacteria > Steroidobacterales > Steroidobacteraceae > 13-2-20CM-66-19. Next base: position 34,831 of record CAZAXR010000005.1, read on the forward strand.
GGCAACAGCTGGAACACCTTCGAGACGCGCGGCGTGTGTCCGAGCTGCAGCTGCAAGTGGGAGATCACGCAGTGCCTGTCCTGCCAGCAGTTCTCGCTGCACGAGCACTGGTATCACGACCCGGACGCCACGCGCGAGCAGGCCGAGGAGCGTGAGCGCGAGTCGGTGGAGGGATGAGGGGCGCGGCGTCGCACGATCGTTGGGACCGGCCGCCCCTGGCGCTGCTGCATGCGCTCGCGGCCTTTCTGGCCCTGCCGGCCATGACGGCCTTCGTCATTCCCCTCGCCATCGGGATCAGCGCCGGCCGCCCGGTACGCTACGCGCTGCCGGCGGCGCTGCTCGTCTGCCCCGGGACCTGCTGCTGCTTTGGTGCGTGCGCGAGTTCTACGTCGCCGGGCGCGGGACGCTGGCTCCGTGGGATCCGTCGCGACATCTGGTGTGCTCGGGTCCGTACCGCATCTCGCGCAACCCCATGTACCTCGCGGTGGTGACGATCCTCGCAGGCTGGAGCGTGCTGTGGGCCTCGCGGGCCCTGCTCATCTACGCGGTGCTGTTCCTGGTCGGCTTTCACCTGCGCGTGCTGCTTGCCGAGGAGCCGTGGGCGGCGCGCCGCTTTCCCGCCGAGTGGCAGGCCTATCGGCGGCAGGTCCCGCGCTGGATACTGTGGCGCGACCGGTGACTCTCAACATGATGGCGCACAGATGAAGTCACTCCTAGCCGCCGTCCTGGCGATGGTGCTGCTCGCCGCGCAGCCGCTCGCGGGCGCGGACACGCCGGAGGCGGCCGCGCAGGCCGCGGCGCTCACATGGCTCAGGCTGCTCGACGCCGGCGACTACGCGCAGAGCTGGGCGACGGCGTCGGAGTATTTCCGCAACGCCATTCCGCGCTCCGATTGGGTGACGAAGGCGTCACGCCGGCGCGACCCGCTCGGGTCGGTGAAGTCCCGCCAGCTCCTGTCCGCGAGGTACGAGCGCTCCCTGCCCGGTGTACCGGACGGCGAATACGTCGTGATCCAGTTCGCCACGAGCTTCGAGAAGAAAGCCACCGCCACCGAGACCGTGACGCCGATGAAGGACGGCGACGGCCAGTGGCGGGTGAGCGGCTACTACATCCGCTGAGCGGTCACTCGCGCGGCAGCATGAAGCGCGAGCCGTTATAGGACATCACCGCCCCTTCCGGCGTGATGTTCTCCACGCGCACGCCCTCGGGGAGCGAATCGCCCTCGTGCAGCTTGTGCATGTTGATCATCACGAACCGGTCCTGCGGATGGGCGGCGTACACGTGCAGGTCGAGCCGCAGCTGCGGCAGATCCACGCCGGGAGTGGCGGCGGCGTCCTGGTACAGCGGCACGCCCGCTACGGTCCCGCGCCGCACGTGGCCGTCGGTGGGGCCGGGCGGCGGCGGCTCGGTCGCCGGGGCGTAGTCCTGCGGGTTGCCCTCGTCCGCGGTGCCCGCTGGCGGTGCGGCGGTGGACGGCGCCGGTGATGCCGGGGCTGCGGCGACGGCGGCTGGCGCCGCAGCGGGGGCGGCCGCAGCGGTGAGCGGGGCCTGCGCGGGCCGGGCCGGGGCCGGCGGCGCGGTGCTCAGCGGCTGCGGGGCCGGCGCGGGGGCGGCGGCGACGGGCGTGGCGTGCGCGCTCGGGTGGCGCAGCAGTACCCAGCCCACGACGCCGAGGTTCACCAGCAGCAGCGCTGCGATCGCCAGCGCCCAGGCCGGGAGCCCCGAGCGCGGCGGGGCCACCTTCACTTCGAACAGCGCCGGCCCGCTCTGGCGCTGGCGGTCGCTCTCGGATTTCTTCAGTGCATCGAGGATGAACGACATCAATCACCCTCCGTGGTGAGTATCGGCAGCGGTCAGGAGCGGTGCGCCGGGGCCGGCGAGTGCGCCGGCGAGCGCGATCTGTGTCTGCACTCCGGCGATGCCGTCGACGCTGAGCTGGTGCTGGCGCTGGAACTCGCGCACCAGCGCGGTGAGCTGGGCATCGAACACGTCGCTCGCCGGCGCATCGGAGTGCGTGCCGTGCAGCTGCTCCAGGCTCTGGCGCAGCCAGCGCACCTGCGCGCCGCGCATGCCCGCCGACAGCGCCTTGACCGGCGAGCTTCCCGGGCGCCACAGCATCACGAAGTCGCCGAGCCAGTAGTGCGACAGCTCCCCGAGGCCGACCTGGTGCGGGCCGCCCAGATCGAGCCGCGCCTGCTCGTCGTCGAGCGCGGTCAGCACCACCTGATGGCTGCCGCCCCCCGGGTCATTGAGCAGCAGGATCGCCGGGTGGTTGTAGAGGCGCAGCTGTCCGAACGAGCCGCGCTCACTGATGCACTCGAGCCCCTGCTGCCCGGCCTGAGTGCAAGGATCGGTGCTGTTGGGCTGGTACTTCGCGCCCCACAGTCCGAAGAGCTTGCCGAAGGCGCTGTCGGTGTCGGTCTCGGCGTTGTGCTGGGCGAGCAGTTCCGTAAGCCGCGGCGCCGCAGCAGGCGCCGCAGCCTTGGCGGCCGCGGCAGCCGGGGCCGCCGCGGGTGCCGCGGCGGACGGATCGGCCGGTGCGGCCTGCGTCACCGGCGCTGCGGCGTGCGCGTGTGACCAGTAGTTCCACACCCCCGTCATGGCGAGCACCAGCGCCGCGGCGCTCGCCCCGGTGAGGGCCCATGGCAGCCAGTTGGGCGTGAAGCGCCGGCCGAAGACCTCGGCGGCGGCACTGCGCACCAGCGCGGCGGTGACGCGGTGGCGGTCCTGCGAATACGCCCCGAGCAGGGCGCGGTCGCAGATGACGTTGATGACGCGCGGCACGCCCTGCGAGAGCCGGAACACCTCGGTGAGCGCTGCGGGGGCGAAGATGTCGGTGGTGGCGCCGGCGACGCGCAGACGGTGCAGCACGTAGGCGGCGGTCTCCTCGCGCGACAGCGGATTGAGGTGATAGCGGCCGGTGATGCGCTGCGCGAGCTGGCGCAGCTCGTTGCGTCCCAGCAGCTCGCGCAGCTCCGGCTGGCCGATGAGGATGATCTGCAGCAGCTTCTGGGTGTTGGTTTCGAGGTTGGTGAGCAGGCGCACCTGCTCGAGCACGTCCGGGGACAGGTTCTGCGCCTCGTCCACCACCAGCACCACGCGCTGCCCGGCGCCGTGGGCGCGCAGCAGGTACTGGCTGAGGATGTCGACCAGGTCTTTGAGGCTGCCGAGCGCGGAGTCGGGCACCCCGATGCCGAGCTCCTCGCAGATGGTGAGCAGGAACTCCGGCGCCGTCATGCGCGGGTTCAGGATCAGGGCGATTTCGGCGTTCTTCGGGGTCTGCGCGAGCAGCGAGCGCACGATGGTGGTCTTGCCCGTGCCCACCTCCCCGGTGAGCTGCACGAAGCCGCCGGCTTCGTTGATGCCGTACAGCAGGTGCGCGAGTGCCTCGGCGTGCCGTTCGCTCAGGTACAGGTAGCGCGGATCAGGGGTGATCGCGAACGGTTTCTCGTTCAGGCCGAAGAAGGTCAGGTACATGGAGCGATGCTACTCGATGGTGCTGCCGCGCCGCAGCGCCCGGCTGCCGAAGCGCGCACGCGCCTCATCCAGCGCGGCATCCACTCGTTGCAGTCTAGGCTCCTCGAACAGCCCCAGCTGCGATGCGGGTGTCAGTTCAGTGAGGACCACCCCCAGGAGGCGAAGTTTCGCACCCGGGTTGCCGGCCAGCCAGCGGCTCAGCAGCTCGGCGGCCACCCCGGCGATGGTGCGCCCCTCGCAGGAGGGCGGGGCGATCGCCCGCTGGCGGGTGAAGGTGGTGAAATCGCCGCGGCGGATCTTGACCCCCACGCAACCGGCCATCAGCCCGCGCTGGCGCAGACGGCTGGCGGCGAGGTCGGCCAGGCGCGCCAGCTGGCGGTGCAGGGTGCGGGCATCGCCGAGGTCCTCATCGAAGGTGTCCTCGGCGCTCAGGGACTTGTCCTCGACTTCCGGCAGCACCGGCCGGTCGTCGATCCCCGAGGCGCGCTCGCGGATCCAGGCGCAATAGCGCCCGAACAGCGGCCACAGCACCGCATCGGGGGCGCTGCGCAGCTCGCCCAGGGTGTGGATGCCGGCCGCCTCGACCCGCGCGCCGGTCTTGCGTCCGAGTCCCGGCAGGCGGCGCACCGAGAGCGGATCGAGCACCTCGCGCACGCGCGCGGCCTCCACCACGGTGAGCCCGTCGGGCTTGTCGAGGTCGGAGGCGATCTTCGCCACCAGCTTGTTGGGCGCGACGCCCACCGAGGCGCTGAGCCCGGTGAGTCCGCGGATGCGCGTCTTGATGCGCCGCGCGATGTCGACCGCGCCGCCCAGCAGCTCCTGGCTCGCGGTGACGTCGAGGAACGCCTCATCGAGCGACAGGCCCTGCACCAGCGGCGTCACCTCGCGGAACACCCCGAACACGGTGTTCGACACCTCCTGGTAGCGCGCCATGCGCGGGCGCACGCAGATAGCGTGCGGGCAGAGCCGCAGCGCGGTGCGCATCGGCATGGCCGAGCGCACCCCGTAGCGGCGCACCTCGTAGCTCGCCGCCGCGACCACCCCGCGCCCGCCTTCCCAGCCGACCACGACCGGCTTGCCCGCGAGTGAGGGATCGTCGTGCTGCTCGACGGAGGCGTAGAACGCATCCATGTCGACGTGCAGAACCGCGCGCGTCATGCCGCTCGCGCCTTCGAACCGCCGGCGCCGTTACTTGACCGTGATGGTGATCTTCTTCGAGATCACCGGCGGATCGAAGGGCACGTGGTTCATGTCGCCAAGCACCAGCTGCAGGGTGTGCTTGCCGGGGGTGAGGGTCGTCAGAGTGGTCTCGGTCTGTCCCTTGCCGAAGTGCACAACCTTGTCGCTGGCGGGCAGCGGCTTGGACAGGTCCGCCGGCACGTCGGTGTCGATGAGCAGGTGGTGATGCCCGGTGTTGTCGAACTTGACCCCGGCGGGCGCGATGCCCATTCCCCTGAGGCCGAACTGCACCAGCACCTTGTCGCCGTGGACGGTGGCGCCGTCCCTGGGGCTGATGATGTAGACCTCTGCGCCCGCGGGCGAGGGGGTGCGCTCCTGCGCGCAGACCACTGAGGTGGCTGCCAGCAACGCGGTGATGATGAGGGTACGCATGGAGAACTCCTTCAGAGCATGAGAGCGCTGTACAGACTGGTCGCCGCAAGCATCAGGGCCGCGAACACCAGATAGAAGGATGCGAGCAGCGCGAGCTTGCTTGCGGTGAGCAGGCGCCCCTGGTGATACACGACCCGCATGGAACGGTACATGTACCAGGCAAAGTACACGAAGATCGCCAGATCCAGACCGGGAACGCGCGGCACGAGCCGGCCCACCAGCAGCAGCAGCCCGGTCACCAGAAACACACAGGCGTGGTTGTGCACGAACAGCAGCAGGTGCTCCACGTAGTAGTGCCGCGGCCGCCAGTACATGAGCATCATGAGGGCGGCGAGCAGCGGCAGGAACACGAACATGGCGCGCGGCACGTTGTGCAGGAATTCCGCCTGCAGCCCGCGGCCATTGTCCATGGCACTCTTGCGGCAGGCTTGGCGGAAGATCGGCTGCAGTGTGGCCGCCCACGGGCCGTTGTAGTTGGCGTTCGCGCATAGCCGGTCGGCGCGCTGCTGCGGGGTTTCACTGGACTTCTGGACCGGGAGCTCCTCGACCTTCCCGGACAGGGTTGCCTTGCCGCCGGAGGCCGGCCCGGAGTCATCGAACTGCAGCACCGTGAGGTGGGTAGGCCCCGTGCCCGCCACCAGGAAGAACGCCACCGACAGCACCAGGTACAGCCGCAGCGGCGGCAAGTAGCGGGCGCGCCGTCCGCTCAGGAACTCGCGCGTCAGGAACCCGGGCTTGAACAGGAGCGCCGCGAGCGTGCGCCACAGCCGCGAGTCGGCGTGGGTGAGATCCTCGGCCGCCAGCTGCGTGAAGTGCCACAGCGAGTGCACCGGCGCCTCGAGCTTCTGGCCGCAGGCGCCGCAGTAGCGCGCGGTGACCGGCGTGCCGCAGTTCTCGCACTGCAGGGGTGCGGCGCGCGAGGCCGGCGCGGGCTGTGCCGCGGGCGCCGCCGGCAGTGCGCCTGAGAGCGGGGCGCTGGCGCTCATGCGTAGATGCTCGAGCGGGTCTCTCCCTGCGACTCGCCCTGCACTCCGAGTGCGTGCGGCTCGAAGTCGTCGACGTGGATCAACTCCATGACCTTGCGATCATACTCGCGCAGCGCCGCGGCCTCGGTCTCCGAGATGAGTCCGAGCGCGAGCGCCTGCTGGATGCGGCCGGGCACATCGAGCGCGGTGACCTTGCCCGCCTTGACCCCCTCGACACGGATGCGCTTCTCGAGCGGCTCGAGCTCCACGGCCAGCAGCAGCGCCTCCTGCAGCCGGCCGAGCGGGTTGCCGGGCTCGAGCCGCCAGTAGATGTACTGGCACAGCCGCTCGCGCGCCTCGGTGGGATTGATGATCAATGCCGCGACCTTGCGGCCGAGGCGGTCCTCGGGCGCCGAGTAGAAACGGCCGCGCGGGAAGATCAGGGCGCGCATCACGCCCGCGAGCACGCGGTTGGGGAAGTTGCGCAGGAAGCCATGCAGCCCTTCCTGCGCCTGGTACAGCAGGTGGCGGCAGGCCCACTCGACCAGTGGCAGGTCCTCTTGCTGGCGGCCCTGGTTCTCGTGGTGCTTGAGCACCATGCAGGCCAGGTACATCGAGGACAGCACGTCGCCGAGGCGCGCCGACAGCCCCTCCTTCTTCTTGAGATAGCCGCCGAGGGTGAGCATGGCGACGTCCACCGCGAAGGCGAACGAGGCGGAGAAGCGTACGATGTGCTGGTAGTAGCGCGCGGTCGGGCCGTGCACCGGGGCGCGCGTGAAGCGCGCATGCGTGAGCGCCATGATGAAGGAGCGCACCGCGTTGGAGATGGTGAAGCCGATGTGCCCGAACAGCGCCTGGTCGAACTCCTCCACGCCGCGGCCGCGGTCGGGATTGCGCGCGGCGTTCATCTCGCGCAGCACGAACGGGTGGCAGCGGATCGCGCCCTGGCCGAAGATGATGAGGTTGCGGGTGAGGAGGTTGGCGCCCTCCACCGTGATCGCGACCGGCACGACCTCGTAGCCGCGTGCCAGGTAGTTGTTGGGGCCGAGCATGATGCCCTTGCCGCCGTGGATGTCCATGGCGTCGTTGGCGACCTGCCGGCCCATCTCCGTGGCGTGGTACTTGAGCATCGCCGAGGGCACCGAGGGCTTCTCGCCGCCGTCGATGGCGCCGGCCGTGACGGAGCGCGCGGCGTCCATGATGTAGGTGAGGCCGGCCATGCGCGCGATCACCGTCTCGACGCCCTCGAAGCGCCCCACCGGGGTGTTGAACTGCGTGCGGATGCGCGCGTAGGCCCCGGTCGCCCACACCCCGGCCTTGGCCCCGCCGGTGGCGTTGGAGGGCAGCGAGATGCAGCGCCCCACAGAGAGCTGCTCGACCAGCATGCGCCAGCCGTTGCCGGCCATCGGCGGGCCGCCGATGATGCAATCGAGCGGTACGAACACGTCCTTGCCCTGGATGGGGCCGTTCTGGAACGGGACGTTGATGGGGAAGTGACGCCGCCCGATGCTCACCCCGGGGGTGTGGCGCGGGATCAGCGCGCAGGTGATGCCGATGTCGGTCTTGCCGCCGAGCAGGCGCTCGGGATCGAACATGCGGAACGCCAGCCCGATGACGGTCGCGACCGGTGCCAGCGTGATGTAGCGCTTGGAGAAGTTGAGCCTCAGGCCGAGCACCTCCCGCCCCTGCCAGGTGCCGCGGCACACGATGCCGGTGTCGGGGATCGAGGCGGCGTCGGAGCCGGCGCGCGGGCCGGTGAGCGCGAAGCACGGCACGTCCTCGCCGCGCGCCAGGCGCGGCAGGTAGTGGTTCTTCTGCTCCTCGGTGCCGTAGTGGTTGAGAAGCTCCGCGGGGCCGAGCGAGTTGGGCACCGCCACCGTGGAGGAGGCGGTGACGCTGCGGCTGGAGATCTTGGCGAGCACGCATGAGTGCGCGTAGGCGGAGAACTCCAGCCCGCCGTAGCGCCTGGGGATGATCATCGCGAAGAAGCCGCGCGCCTTGAGGAACTCCCACACCTCGGGGGTGAGATCGCCGCGCTCGTGCGTGATGTGCCAGTCATCGAGCATGCGGCACAGCTCTTCGCACGGACCGTCGAGGAACGCCTGCTCGGCCTGCGACAGCTGCGGCGCCTTGGCCGCGAGCAGCTTCTCCCAGCGCGGCGCGCCGGTGAACAGCTCCCCGTCCCACCACACCGTGCCCGCTTCCAGCGCCTCCCTCTCGGTCGAGGACATGGCCGGCAGCAGCTTCAGGTAGGCCTTCATGAACGGGCGCGTGATGAGCGCCTTGCGCAGCGGACGCACGTTCAACAGCCACAGCGCCGCGAGCAGCAGCCACAGCAACCCCTTCCACACTCCCGCCGGCGCACCGCTGGCGCCGAGCAGCGTGTAGGCGCTCAGGAGCACCGTGAACGTCACGCTGAAGGCGAGCAGCGACAGCCGCCGGTAGGCGAGGAACAGCACCGCGGCGATGAACAGCAGCGTGATGACCCCGCCCACGCGCGTAACCGCGAACGCGGCCGCCACCACCAGCACCAGGGAGACGACAGCACCGAGCATTGAAGCGCCCTCCGCGCCGCGCGCCGGCGATCAGGATCGCCGCGGCGCGTGGCGCACCAGTGTCAGCCGAGCAGGCCCTTGACCCCTTCGCGCTCCTCGCGCAGCTCGGCGAGCGTAGCGTCCATGCGCTTGCGGCTGAATTCGTCGACCTCGAGGCCGGCGACGATGCGGTACTCGCCGCCGCTCACCGTCACCGGGTAGGAATACACCACCCCCTCGGGGATGCCGTAGCTGCCGTCGGCGGGCACGGCCATGCTAACCCAGTCGCCCGGCGGCGTGCCGTGCACCCAGGTGTGCACGTGATCGATGGCGGCCGAGGCCGCGGAGGCCGCGGAGGAAGCGCCGCGCGCCTTGATCACCGCGGCGCCGCGCTGCTGCACGGTAGGGATGAAGGTCGCCTCGATCCACTCGCGGCTGACGAGCGCGCGCGCCGCCTTGCCGGCGACCTGCGCGTGCGACAGGTCCGGGTACTGCGTCGCCGAGTGGTTGCCCCAGATGATCATGCGGCGGATGTCGGCGACGCGCGCGCCGGTGTGCTGCGCGAGCTGCGACAGCGCGCGGTTGTGATCCAGGCGCGTCATGGCGGTGAAGTTGCGCGGCTCGAGATCGCGCGCGTTGGCGCGCGCGATCAGCGCGTTGGTGTTGGCGGGATTGCCCACCACCAGCACCTTGACCTTGCGGTCGGCGACGGCGTTGAGCGCCTGGCCCTGCGCGGAGAAGATCTGCGCGTTCGCGAGCAGCAGATCCTTGCGCTCCATGCCCGGGCCGCGCGGCCGCGCGCCGACCAGCAGCGCCACCTGACAGTCGCGAAACGCCACGCGCGCATCGTCGCTCGCGATGACCTTGTTGAGTGTTGGAAACGCGCAGTCGTCGAGCTCCATCACCACGCCCTGCAGCTGCGCCAGCGCCGGAGTGATCTCCAGCAGGTGCAGGTTCACCGGCGTGTCCGGCCCGAGCAGCGCTCCGGAGGCTGCGCGGAAGGCGAGCGCATAGCCGATCTGGCCTGCGGCTCCGGTAATCGCGACGTTGACGGCGGGTCTCATGAGTGTGCGCGAGCTGAAAAAAGGACCACGGAGTTTAGCTTGCGACTCCGCACGCGCCCTAGCCGCCCTGTAGAGCACTCAAACGCTTTCCCGACGGACCCCCTCAAACAGGCGCCAGGACGATTTGAGGCCCTCCGGCAGGCCTCCCGGGCAGCCGGAAGCCCCGATTTAGGGGCCGGAAGCCCCCTGGAGCCCCCTCGAAGGTACTTTAGTGAAGTAGCTTGACACTTAAGTAGTGTTCTAGTAGAGTACAACACCATGGAAGGCAGCCTAGTAAAGCAGGTAAGCCGACCGGAGCAAGACAGAGACCGAAAGACCCTTAACCCGAAACCGAAGGAGATGACCATGAACGCACTCGTATCCACCCTCTATCGCGACCTGACCTGCGCCGCCGCAGCCGTCGTCATCAGCCTGGTCGTGGCCATGAGCTTCGTCCAGTCCACCGCCGTCGCCCGCACCACGCAGACCGTGGCGAGCAGCGTCGTCACCCAGTCCCCGCAGGCGTGAGGTAACGCCTCAACTCAAAAGCCGGAAAGGAGTCGACCATGAACACGTTCGCTTACAACCTATATCGCGATTTCACCTGCGGCGCCGCCGCCGTACTGATCACGCTGATCCTGAGCGCGGCCTTCGTGCAGTCCACTTCGGTTCCCTGGGGCATGCACGCGCCCTCGAACATTTTCGTCGCACTGCAGCCCGAGCACGCCTGGTTCGGACAGCCCGAGCCGGCCGTTTTGGTAGATTAGTGCGCTAGTCTTCCGTCACAGAGCCGTGAACACGATCATGGATCCGCAGTGGGATGAGAGCCAGCCGATTTACCGGCAGCTGCGGGACCGAGTGGTGGCGATGATCCTCGAAGGCGTTCTCAAGGAGGGGGACCCGTTGCCCTCGGTCCGGAACGTCGCCGCCGACTTCAGGCTCAATCCGCTGACCGTGCTCAAGGGCTACCAGCAGCTGGTCGACGAGCAGCTGGTGGAGAAACGCCGCGGCCGGGGCATGTTCGTCAGTCCCGGGGCCCGCAAGGCCCTCATGAAGGATGAGCGCCAGCGCTTTCTCGAGGACGAATGGCCGAAGGTGTACGCCACCATCCAGCGCCTCGGCATCACCCCCGAAGAATTGCAGCGCGCGGGCGCCGCGGCGCCCGCCAGCCCCTGGCCCGCGAGTGCGGCGGATTCCGCGCAAGGTACCGAAGATGACAGCAGTAATTGAAGCCCGCGGGCTCGCCAAGTCCTACGGCGCCACGCGCGCGCTCGATGGCGTGAGCTTCAGCGTGCAGCCCGGCCGCATCGTGGGCCTCATCGGCCCGAACGGCGCCGGCAAGACCACCGCTCTCAAGGCGATCCTCGGGCTCACCCCCTTTGCCGGGGAGCTCCAGGTCCTGGGGCTCGATCCGCGCCTGCAGCGCGATCGGCTGATGCGCGAGGTGTGCTTCATGGCCGATGTGGCCGTGCTGCCGCGCTGGCTGCGCGTGCGCAATGCGCTCGAGTTCTGCCAGGGCGTGCACCCGCGCTTCGACCGCTCGGTCGCCGAGGGCTTCCTGAAGAAGACCGACATTCACCTGAACAGCCGCGTGCGCGAGCTCTCCAAGGGCATGGTGACGCAGCTGCACCTCGCCTTGATCATGGCGATCGATGCGCGGCTGCTGGTGCTCGATGAGCCCACCATCGGGCTCGATCTGCTCTACCGGCGCAAGTTCTACGACACGCTGCTGCACGACTACTTCGACAAGGAGCGCACCATCCTCCTCACCACCCACCAGGTGGAGGAGGTGGAGAACCTGTTCACTGACATCATTTTCATCAACCACGGCAAGGTGGCGCTCGCCGCCACGGTCGAGGAGCTCGGCGAGCGCTACAAGCAGCTCACCACCACCGCCGAAGCCGCGCCGCGCGCCCGCGCACTGCAGCCCTTCTACGAGCGCGAACTGTTCGGCCGCGTAGCCATGCTGTTCGAGGGGCGCTCGGCCGCCGAGCTCGGCGCCTACGGCGAGCTGCGCACGCCCTCGATCGCCGACCTGTTCGTCGCCAAGGTGCAGGGGAGCGCCAGCACATGAATACCGTATTCACCGACGCCGATGGCGCACCCGGCACTCCCGCAGCGCCCGCGGCCGGAAAGCCCGTGACCGAGACGCTCATCACGCTGGTGCGGCGCGAGTTCTGGGAGCACCGCGCGCTGTGGCTCGGACCGGTGGTGGCCGCGGCGCTGGTGGCGCTGGCCGCCATCACCGCGCACCTGAATTTCGACTTCGACCGCCACAACGAGAAGCTGCGCATGCTGCTCACCCCGGAAGGGCGGGCGGGGGTGTCCGCGGTCGTACAGTGGGTGGTCACGGTGCCGCTGTACATCGTCACGGCCTTCGTGCTCAGTTTCTATCTGCTCGACTGCCTGTTCGCCGAGCGCCGCGACCGCAGCATCCTGTTCTGGAAGTCGCTGCCGGTGTCCGACGGGCTCACCGTCACCTCCAAGCTGGTGACTGCGCTCATCGCGGTGCCTTTCGGCGTGTTCCTGCTCGCGATCGTCACGCAGCTCGCGTTCTCCGGCATCGTTGCGCTGCGCGTGGCGCTCGGCACCGCCCCCGACATCCTCACCTGGAATCCGGTGGCGTGGCTGCAGATCGAGTTCGTGATGCTGCTCGAGCTGGTGCTCGCCGTGCTCTGGTACGCGCCGGTGGCGGCGATCCTGCTGCTGCTGTCCGCGTGGGTGCGTCGGCCGCTGCTGTGGGCGACGCTGCCGCCGATCTTCCTGCCGATCCTCGAGCGCATCGCCTTCGGCACCCATTACCTGTGGAGCTTTCTGCGCTACCGGACCATCGGGATCTGGCACGTGCTCACGCAGACCGTGAACATCCGCCCCGAGATGATGGGCGATCGGCCCCTCGCCTCGACCCTGCTCGCGCAGCTGAATTTCGCCGGCGCCTTCACCAGCCTCGACCTGTGGCTCGGGGTCCTGGTGGCCGCGGCGCTGGTGTACGCCACGATCCGCCTCCGCCGCTATCGCGACGAGACCTGACACAGGCCGTGAACGCCCCTCGGGCTGTGTAGGGTCACTCGCTGATGCGGCGGGGGCGCTTCGCCTGGCGCCCAACCGCTCTGTCCACATCCAGGGTTGCGGGCGCCGCCGCGAGGCGCATCTGCCGGCCGAGACCGGCAGCACCCAGGATGCAATGAACCGCTGCGCGCACGAGGACCGCCAGGTAGCGCACATCGCGGCGCATGTGCTCGAGGTACGGGCTGACCCACGGCGTCCAGTGCGCCTGGATCATCACGCGCCGCCCGGCCTGGGGATCCTCGAGCACGTCGAACAGCAGGTTCTTGTCGCGGTAGGTCGCGTGATGCCCGATGCCGGGCTGGTGGAGGCGCTCGCACTCTGGGCGATGCCCGCCATGTCTTGCGCGCCGAAGAAGCCGCGCACGATGGCATAGCCCTCGCTGTGCAGCTGCTCGCACACCTGCTGCATGATCTGAAGACTCCCGCGCCGCGCGTACCTTCCGCGCGCAGACTATAGCCCAGGGTCCGCCGCGGGCCGAAAATGACGCTAGACTTCCGAAAGCGCGCCGCTTGTGCCATAGAGGGCACTGATCGCCGTGATGCGCACAAGCGATTGGCCGTGCTCCGCTGCCGGATGCTTAAATGCCGCCATGCACAAAGGAGAGCACCATGTTTGATACCAGGAATGACCTGCCGCCCGGCATCCGCACCAAGGTGATCGAGGTGCTGAACGCGCGCCTGGCGGACGCCATCGACCTCGGCACCCAGACCAAGCACGCCCACTGGAACGTCAAGGGTCCGAGCTTCATCGCCCTGCACGAGCTGTTCGACAAGGTGGCCGAGAGCGTCGAGGAGCACATCGACACCATCGCCGAACGTGTCACCGCGCTCGGCGGCACGGCACGCGGCACGCTCGCGAGCGTGGCACGCACCACCAGCCTCAAGCCCTACCCCGAGGACATCTCCGAGGGGCTAGCGCACGTGGATGCGCTGTCCGCGGCCCTGGCGGACTTCGGCGCCAAGGTGCGCGCGGCCATCGCCACCACCGCCGAGCTGGGCGATGCCGACACCTCGGATCTGTTCACCGGGGTCTCCCGCGAGAACGACAAGTACCTCTGGTTCCTCGAGGCGCACCTGCACGCCAAGCGCTAGGGCGCCGCAACCAGCCGCATGCCCGTCGAGGTTCGCCGCACCGCGCAGGGGCTGACGCTCGGGCTGAGCGGCGAGTGGGACATCTGGCATCTCGCACAGCTCGAGGCGCAGCTGGCGGCGGTGGACCTCAGCGGCGCGCCCTCGCTCACTGTCGAGACGGATGCACTCGACAAGCTCGACCTCTCGGGCGCCTGGGCGCTGCGCGAGTTCTTGCGCCGCGCGCAGGCGGCCGGCACCGCGGTGAGTTTCCACGGCGAGCCTCCCGACCAGCTGCGCCTGGTCGAGGACACCCTGAAGGAAGCGGCGCCCGCGCCTGCGGCCGCAGCGCCCGCGCCCGGGGCTCCCGGACCCTCCGGGCCGGTGGCCTCGGCGGTGGCGGTGGCCGATGCCACCGGGGCGTTGAGCGCCATCGGCCGCTACGCGGTGCACGGCTGGCGCGACCTGCTGCTGGGGCTCGCCTTTCTCGGCCGCGCCAGCGTGACGTTCGCCGTGACGCTGGTGGGCCGGGCGCGGCTGCGGCCGGCTTCCATCGTGCGGCACGTGTACGACACCGGCATCACGGCGATGCCGATCGTGGCCCTGATCGCCTTCCTCATCAGCGTCATCATTGCCTATATGAGCGCGCAGCAGCTGCGCGGGCTGGGCGCCGACATCTACGTGGTGGACCTAGTCACCATCGGTGTGCTGCGTGAGCTCGGCGTGCTGCTCACCTCGATCATCGTCGCCGGCCGCTCCGGCAGCGCCTTCGCCGCCGAGCTCGGCTCGATGAAGCTCAACGAGGAGGTGGACGCGCTCACCGCCGCCGCGGTCGATCCGTTCGAGGTGCTGGTGGTGCCGCGCCTGCTGGGGCTGGCGATCGCGCTGCCGCTGCTGACCATCATCGCCGACCTGGTCGGGCTCACCGGCGGGGCGCTGCTGTGCCGCTCGCTGCTCGACATGCCGCTCACGCAGTACGTGGCGCGCGTCAACTACTCGATCTCGCCCACCACCTTCTGGGTGGGTCTGGTGAAAGCGCCGGTGTTCGCACTGCTGATCGGATACGCCGGCTGCTACCACGGCATGCAGGTGCGCGGCTCGGCGCGTGAACTCGGGCGGCTGGTGACGGTGGCGGTGGTGCAGGCCATCTTCCTGGTAATCCTCGCGGACGCGCTGTTCGCGGTGCTGTTCATGGAAATGGACGTGTAGATGTATCCGGTGCTCGAGGTGCGAGGGCTCGTTAACCGCTTCGGCGATCACTTGGTGCACGACCGCCTCGACATGCAGGTGAATGAAGACGAGGTGTTCGGCATCGTCGGTGGCTCGGGCTCGGGGAAGTCGGTGCTGCTGCGGAGCATTCTCGGCCTGCAGCGCCCCGAGGCTGGTACGGTGCGCATCGCGGGGCGCGACATCACCCGCATGAGCGCGGAGCAGCTGCGCCCCATCAAGGAGCGCTACGGGGTGGCGTTCCAGCAGGGGGCGCTGTTCTCCGGGCTCACGGTGCTGCAGAACGTGCAGCTGCCGATGCTCGAGCACCTGAGCGTGCGCGGCGCCGCGCTCGATGAGCTGGCGCTGCTCAAGATCCGGCTGGTGGGACTGGCGGCCGAGGATGCGCGCAAGTACCCGGCCGAGCTGTCCGGCGGCATGACCAAGCGTGCCGCGCTGGCGCGCGCACTGGCGCTGGACCCGACGCTGTTGTTTCTGGACGAGCCGACCTCGGGGCTGGACCCGGTGAGCGCGGCGGCGTTCGACGAGCTGGTGTTGTACCTGCAGGAGCACCTGAGCCTCACCATCGTCATGATCACGCATGATCTGGACAGCATCTTCCGTACCTGCAATCGTGTCGGGGTGATCGTGGACAAGCGCATGGAATCCGACACTCTCGAGGGAATCGTCAAGCACCCCAACCCGTGGATCCAGGCGTACTTCCACGGCGTGCGGGCGCGCGAGCGCAGCGGAGCCGTACGTGGAGCGTGAGGCCAATTACGCCGCGGTCGGGGCGTTCGTGCTGATCGTGATGCTGCTCGGGGCACTGTTCGTGTACTGGTACTCCGACACCCGCGAGCACCGCGAATACAACCGTTACGAGATCTATTTCAACGGCAGCGTCAGCGGGCTCGACAAGGGAGCGGCGGTGCGCTATCTGGGCGTGGGCGTGGGGCGCGTGTACGACATGCGCATCGACCCGCGCGACTCGAGCCGCGTGGAGGTGATCGTCGACATCGACGCCAGCACGCCGATCTCCGCGCACACCGTCGCGGAGCTGCAGCTGCAGGGGGTCACCGGCCTTTTATACATCGACCTGAGCGAGGACCGTACCAACAAGCGCATGGCCCCGGCGGTGGCGAGCCTCAAGTACCCGGTGATCCGCTCGGCGCCCTCGCGCTTCGACGTGTTCCTGTCGAGCCTGCCGGAGCTGGTGGGCACGGCGAACGAGGTGGTGATGCGCGCCGAGCGGCTGCTGAGCGATGAGAACCTGAAGGCGGTGTCCACCGCGCTCGGTCACATCGATGCGGCGACCAGCAAGCTTCCCCAGACCATGCACGACCTGAATTCCCTGGTGGCGGAACTGCGCGGCGCGACCGCCGAGCTCGGCGCCTCGGCGAAGGGCGCCCACGGCGTGATCGACTCGGTGGCGCCGGACGTGGAGTCCTCCGCGCGCCGCATGCACGCCATCGCCGACAGCCTGGCGCGCGCCACCGAGCAGCTGAACCAGGTGATCGCCGAGAACCGCCAGGACCTGCGCTCCTTCACGCGCGACGGGCTGCCGGAGATCGAGCGCTTCGTGCGCGAGGGGCGGGCGGCGGCCGAGGACATCCGCGCCCTTTCCAACAGCCTCAGGGAGAACCCGGCGCAGCTTCTGTACCAGGCGCCGCAGCGCGGCGTGGAGATCCCGAAGTGAGGCCGCTGCGGCTCTCTCGGACGCTCGCGGCGCTGCTCGCCGTGCCGCTCGCTGCCTGCAGCGGCTTTCTGCACAGCACCGCGCAGCCCGAGCAGGCCTACTTCCTGCGCGCACCGCTCGGGGGCGCAGCCGCGGCCGCCGGCAACGCCACCAGCAGCGCCCCCGGCACGCCGGTGTCGCTGCGCGTCGGGCATCCGCTCGCCGACCCGGGACTGGACAGCGCGCACATCATGCTGGTGCGGGCCGATCACCGCATGGACTTCTACAGCGGCAGCCGCTGGCCGGCGCCGGTGCCGGACGTAGTGGAGTCGCTCGCGGTGCAGACGCTGCGCGCCTCCGCGCAGTGGGCCTCGGTCGAGGACTCGCGCAGCCCGTTTCCCTCCAGCTACCTGCTGCAGGTGACGGTGCGCCGCTTCGATGCCGACTACACCGGCGGCGGCGCGGCTCCCGAGGTGCAGGTGGTGCTCGACTGCATCCTTGGCCGGCGCGAAGGCCGCGACGTGGTGGCGACCTTCATCGCCGCCGGCACCGCCAGCGCCAGCGCCAACCGCCTCGCGGAAGTGGTGGCGGCCTTCGAACAGGCCACCGGCACCGCGCTCACCGCGCTCGCACAGCAGTCGCTCGCGGCGGTGCGCGCCGACCAGGCGCGCGCCGCTCAGAATGCAGCGGCCCCGAGGCCCTCGAGCAGCCTGCAGAGCCAGTAATCGGCCTGCGAGGGGTTGGCGAACGCCTCGTAGTCGGCGGTGTATTCGATGCCCATCGCCGCCTTGTTGCCCCACAGAGTGTTGAAGTAGCCGCCGGCCTGCTGCGCGAGCGGTGCGGCGCGCGCCAGCTCCAACGCCAGGTTCGCCTCGAGGTTGAAGTCATCGAGCGCACGGCGCGTGAGGCTCGCCGAGCCGAGCGTCATCCACAGCCGCTCGCGGCTCCACACCAGCGTGACTGCGCTGTGGAAGCGCTCGCCGTGCGTGCGGTACCAGCGCACGTGGATCGCGCCGCCGCTGCGCGCGACCAGCTCGCTCGCCAGCGGCTGGTTGGGGATGCCGGAGATTCCCGAACCGGCCTGCACGCCGCCGTCCTCGTTGGGATCGAGAATGAGCCGCACGCTGGCGCCGCGGCGCGCTGCGCTCAGCAGCGCCTCCGCCACGCCGCGGTCGGCGATGTGAAACGCCGCGACGTCGATGGCATCGCCGGAGGATGCCGCCTCCAGGTGCTCGAGCAGCGCCGCGCGCAGTGCGCCCTCGGTCAGCACCTGCACGCGCGCCGGCTCGCCCGCGGCGCCCGCGCAGGTGCCGGGCGCATCCTGTGCCGCTGCGGCGCCGAAGGCGGCCTCGCTGCCGTGCCAGCCCGAGAAGCGTGCCACGGCCAGCTCGCTCGCGAGCAGTGCCGCCAGCGCGCCGCCGTGCACGCGCGCCGCGACGTTCGACCAGCCGCTCTGCCGGTCGAGCGGGTTGGCCGAGCCGACCACGGCGATGAGGCCGCCGCCGCCGTCGTCGGCGAGGATCAGCTTGCGCTCGTCGGCCTTGAAGTTGAGGCGCCGCGCCTCGATGCCGGCCGGTCCGCGCGGCCCGTCCCACCACCTCAGCGCCAGGCGCCACAGTCCCGAGTACAGGAGGTTGGAATCGCGCAGCGCATCCACATCCGCCAGCACCACCTCGACGCCCGCGGCGCGCAGCAGCTGCAGCTCCGGCGCGCCGAAGGCGCCATAGCCTTCGTTGGCGGGGTCGGTGATGAACAGCACCTCGAGCTGCGGCAGCTCGCGCCGCCGTGCCAGCAGCGCATCGGTGAGCTGCCCGGCCACGCGCCGCTGCGGCGCGGCGCCCGCGCCCGCGGCACCGAAGCGCGCGTAGTCGAGCACGATGAAGCGCTGCGCGGCGCCGATGACGTGCAGCACCTCGTCGAATATGCCTTGGCTCAGCACCGCATGGCCGTAGGCATCGGCCGCGGTGATATCGGCCACGAATGCGAGGTCCGTGGGCGCCACCGGGCACACCGCGGAGGCCACGCGCATGCCCGGGGGCAGCGCCTTGGTGGACTGCCACCAGGTGATGCCCGCCCACGCCGCCAGGAAGCAGCCGAGCGCAACGCGCCGCCAGCGCCTGTTCATCGGGCGAGACGGCGGCGGCCGCGGCCGCGGCGGACGTGGGACAGGGTGGGCAAGAAGCGGATCTTAAGCCGAGCGGGGGGCCGCCTCGTCGGCGTCGCGTAGCAGGTAGGCGAACGGCGGCGCGCCGCCTGCCCCGCGGGTCAGCAGCGCGAGCAGCTGCTCCGCAGTACAGGGCTCGCCGAACAGGCGCCCCTGACCGAAGTGGCAGCCGTTGGAGCGCAGGAACTCGAGCTGGCGCTGCGACTCGACGCCCTCGGCGATCACCTCCATCCCGAGGCTACGCCCCATCTCGATGATGGTGCGCACGATGGTCGCATCGCCGGCGTCCTCGGTGGCGTCGCGTACGAAGGACTGGTCGATCTTGAGCGTGCCGATCGGGAACTGCTGCAGCGCCGAGAGCGAGGAGTAGCCGGTACCGAAATCATCGATCGACAGATGCAGGCCCATGGCGTAGAGCTCATCGAGCAGGCGCACGGTGCGCTGCGGATCGGCCATCAGCGTGGTCTCGGTGATTTCCAGCTCGAAGGCGGTGGGCGAGACGTGATGGCGGCGGAACACCGAGCGGCAGCGCAGGATGAAGCTCGCCTGGCGCAGCTGCTTCAGCGACAGGTTGAGCGAGATGCGCCCGGGATCGCCTCCCTGGCTCTGCATCTGGCGGTAGTCCAGGCACACCCGGTTCAGCACCCACTCGCCGATGTCGAGGATCAGGTTGGTCTCTTCCGCGAGCGGGATGAACTGCGAGGGCGGAATGTCGCCGTGACCGGGCAGGCGCCAGCGCAGCAGCGCCTCGGCGCCGATGATGGCACCGGTGCGCAGGTCCACCTTGGGCTGGTAGCGGATCTCCAGCTCGTCGCGCTCGAGCGCGCGGCGCAGCTTGCTCTTGAGCATCAGCCGCTCGACCGCGGCGGCATTCATCTCCGGGGAGTAGAAGGCGAAGGTGTTGCCGCCGTTCTGCTTGGAGTAGTACATGGCCGCATCGGCATTGCGGATCAGGTCGATGACGTTCTCGGCATCGCGCGGGCAGAAGGCGATGCCGATCGAGGCGGTGAGGAACACCTCGTGCTGGTTCAGCTGGAACGGCCGGCACACCTCGGTGAGCAGTGCGCGCGCCAGCTGCGCGATCGGCCCGCGGTTGTCGGCATCGGCCGGCAGCCCGTCGACGAACAGCGCGAACTCATCCCCGGCCCGGCGGCCGACCACGGTCTCCTTGGGCACCGAGCGTGTCAGCCGCTCGGCGAGCACCTCCAGCACGCGGTCGCCGGCGCCGTGGCCGAAGGTGTCGTTGACCTCCTTGAAGCGGTCCATGTCCAGGTACAGCGCCGCCACCACCTGCCCGGAGCGCAGCGCGCGCGCGATGGTCTGCTGCAGCACGTGATGGAACTGCATGCGGTTGGGGAGCTTGGTGAGCGCGTCGTAGCGGGCCAGGTAGCGGATGCGGCGCTCGGCGCGCTTGCGGTCGGTGATGTTGCGCGCCACGAAGATGTTGCCCTGGAACTGCGGATCGTCGCTGGCGATTACCGAGCCGGTGAACGACACCGGGATGGTCTGCCCGGAGCGCGTGCGCACCACGGTCTCGCGCGTCTCCTGCGCCGCCTGCAGCAGGTCGAAGTCGGTGCGCTCGCGCTCCTCGAGCACCGCGAGGATGGTCTTGCCGAGCAGTTCCTCCTCGGCGTAGCCGAGCAGCTTGCAGGCGGCGGAGTTGGCGACCTTGATGACCCCGTCGGGGGAGGTTACGAACACCGCATCCGTCATGCTGTTGAGCACGCTGTGCAGGTAGCTCTTGTTGACGGTCGAGACGCGTAAGCGGCCGCGCATGCGCTCGAGAGCCTGCTGCAGGTCCCCGAGCGCATCCCGGCGCGCCACTTCGAAGGGGCGGGTGTAATCGCCCTGGCCGATGCGCTCGGCGCTGCGGATGAGCGAGTCGACCGGGCGCTGCAGCTGGCTCACGCTGCGCCAGGCGAGCGCTCCGCCGAGGAGCGCGCCGCCGGCGGCGAAGCCGAGCACCAGCCAGAAGGTGAGCCGGGTGCGCGCGGCGGTGGCCGCCGTCAGGCGCCCGGTGAGGCTCGCCTGCGGCACCGGCCCGGCCTGCAGCAGCGTGACGCCGAGCTCGGCGAGCGTCTCGGGCGTCACCGCCCCCGGAGCGCTCTCGACCAGGGTGCGCACCTTGGCACTCGCCTGGGTGCTGAGCGCGTCCGCAGGGGGCGGCGTGCCGCGCTGCCAGCTGAAGAGCGTGCGGCCGGAGAGGTCCGTGACCGTGAGCGCGGCCACGGTGTCATCGTCGATGAAGGGCTGCAGGCGGTGCGCGATGCCGCTCTTGTCCCCGGCGCGCACCGCGCCCGCGATCGAATCGGCGGCATGCTCGGCGACGCTGCGGGCGCGGGCCTGCAGCTCCGGGTCGATGCGCTCGCGCGCCTCGTGCTCGGCGAGCGCGCTCAAGGAGCGGGTATCGGCCGCATCCCGCACCAGAAGCAGCACCGCGACCGCGGTTGCGGCCAGCAGCACCACGAAAAAGGCGGCTCCGGCGTACTTGAACTTGAAGCTGGCGGCAGTCACTGGCGGTCCGCCCGTGGGCAGTGCCGCGGGCGGGCGATCCCCCGAAATTATTGGGGATTGATATTAACCGCCGCTTAGGATCTAAGGCTACCCGCCCGAATAACGGGACCAGACTCTTTTTATATGTCCGATCATGAGCCCGCGCATGGTGGACATGGGGTCGTCGGTGGCGGCGAAGATCGGCGGGCGGCGCCTGAGCAGCTGCCAGCTCTCGCTGCGCAGGATCTGGCGCAGGTACTCGACGTTGCGCTCGATGGCCTCCATGTAGGGGTTGCGCCCGCCGTAGAGCACCTCGAGGTAGTGGTAGGCGCCGTGGAATTCGCCATCGAGCCGCTTGTTGCGCACGTCCATCACGAATTCCGGGGTCTGGCGCAGCAGATCCAGCCCCGAGGCGTATCTCACCTGGGGGTAGCCGTCGGCGTAGGGCAGCGCCACGCCGCCGAGCACGAATTCCGCGTACAGCCGGTCGCGGCACTTCTCCAGGTAACAGCGGTCGGCCATCTGCGCGATCATGTCGGCGGTGCCGAGCAGGTGCCCGACCGTTATGTCACGTCGGTCGGTGACCTTGGCCTCGATGCGCTCGAACGACACCTCGTAGCCGGTGAAGTGGATGATCTCGGTCGCGACCGGCACCCAGGAGCCGAGGCCGAGCACCGGCAGGTATTCCTCGAGGAAGCGCGCGCCGCGCGAGACGTGCGTGCGGGTGAATTCGGCGCCGTTGCGCGACTCGAGATCGTCGGCGCGGCGCAGGTAGCCGACGTCGTGGAACAGCCCGGTGATCAGCCCCACGACGGCGCGCGTGCCGCCGATGCGCCCGTCCTCCTGGTCCTGCTGGCGCTCGTAGCCGACCAGGAGGCGCGCCAGTGCCAGGGTTATGTCGAGCGTGTGCTGGCGGTCATGATAGACGGTGTCGACGCCGTGCCAGCCCGGCACCTCGCCGGCGAACAGCCGCTCGAAGTGCGCGAAGGCACGCGCCAGCGGATCGAGTGACAGCCCGGGCCAGGTCGGGCGATACAGCGCTTCGACGGCCGCGAGCACCGCCTTCGGCGAGCTCACCTGCACGCTGTTGGTAACGTCGAAGTCGCTGCGCCGCGTGTTATGCATTATGGTGGCCCATCCCCCCGCAGGCCGGCCGCTGACTTAGAGCGCAGTCTAGGCAGTTCGGGCGCGAGCATACCGCGACCGGGCGCACAGTTTGAGCCCGGTCAGGCATGGGGCGCTGCGGCGCTGGCCGGCGCGTTTGACAGAGTTGGTACGCTCACCCCGCCGATCTTTCAATAAATCCGCAGTCCCCCGTACTTGCGGCGGATGTGCCGGTCGAGCACCAGCGCACCCAGCGCGAACCCGACCGCGAGAGCTGCGAGCGATGAGCCGAGCGCCCAGGGCCATACGCGTCGGGGCGGCTCGTCGCCGGCGGCATCAAACAGCGCGCGTGGCGGGGGGTTGGCGGGGTTTTCGGCCGGCGGCGTGGCGGCGGGGGGTGCGGCGGCGGCGGCGGGGTGTGCAGCACGCGCCGCGGTGAGCTGCGTCTGCAGCCGGGTGAGTTCGTCCTTGAGCTGCGCCACTTCCGCTTCGCGCTGCGCCAGCCGCGGCCGCAGCGGCTCGTCGTTGGAGAGATAGCCGGCGCGCACCCAGCCGTCCCGGCCGCCCGGCAGTCGCACGTGCACCTGCTCGCCGCTGCGCTCGATGAGCTCCAAGGCATCGCCGCTCTTGACGGTCGCGATGCGCTCACCGCTCGCGTCCGGGGCACTGTTGACGTTGACCACGAGCTGCTCGATGACGTAGACGGTGCCGCCCGGGCCGGGCGGGGCGGCGAGTGCCGCCAGGGACAGCGCTGCGGCGCCGAGCAGCAGGGCCGCCGCCCCGCGCCTCACGCGGCGCGCCCCTGATCGATGCCGTGCTGCTTCAGCAGCGGACGCACATCCGGCTGGCGCCCGCGAAACTCGACGAACGCCTCGAGCGCGTCGCGGCTGCCGCCCCGGCTCAGGATCGCGTCCAGGAAACGCCGCGCGGTCGGGGCATCGAATACGCCGTGCTCCTCGAACGCTGCGAAGGCGTCCGCGGCCAGCACCTCGGCCCACTTGTAGCTGTAGTAGCCGGCCGCGTAGCCGCCGGCGAAGATGTGCCCGAAGCTGCTGGGGAAGCGGTTCCACTCCGGAACCGGCACGACCGCGACCTCGCGGCGCACCTCGGAGAGGATCTCGAGCACGCGCCCGCCGCGCTCGGGCGAGTACTCGGTGTGCAGCCGGAAGTCGAACAGCGCGAACTCCAGTTGCCGCATCATCGACAGTCCTGCGTGGAAGCTGCGCGTCGCGATCAGGCGCTGCCGCTTCTCGGCAGGCAGCGGCGCGCCGCTTTCGAAGTGGGCCGCCAGGCGCTGCAGCACCTCCGGGTGCCAGGCGTAGTTCTCCAGGAACTGGCTCGGCAGCTCCACCGCGTCCCAGGCCACGCCGTTGATGCCGGCGATGCTCGGGTAGTCGACGCGCGTCAGCAGATGGTGCAGGCCGTGACCGAACTCGTGAAACAGGGTGAGCACGTCATCGTGGGTCAGCAGCGCCGGCTTGCCCGGCGCCGGCGGCAGAAAATTGCACACCAGGTACGCCACTGGCAGCGCCGCGCCGCTCGGCAGACGCTTGCGGCCGATGCACTCGTCCATCCACGCCCCGCTGCGCTTGTGCGGGCGCGCATACGGGTCGAGATAGAAGCTGCCGACGGGCTCCCCGCCCGAGCTGATGTCGAACAGCCGCGCATCCGGGTGCCACACCGCAGCGCCGCTGCGCTCGCGGATACTCACGCCGAACAGCCGCTCGGCCACCCCGAACAGGCCGGCGAGCACCCGCGGCAGCGGAAAGTACGGCCGCAGCTCCTCCTGCGACACGGAGAAGCGCTCGCGCTGCAGCCGCTCGGCGTAGAAGCCCACGTCCCAGGCAGCCAGCGGCCGGCCGGCGAACGTCTCCAGCTCCGCGAACTCCGCCTGCGCCGCCCCGCGCGCCGCGGCGGCGAGCTCGTGCAGGAAGCCGAGTACCTCCTCGACGCTGTGCGCCATGCGGGTGGCGAGGGCGTACTCGGCGTAGTTGCCAAAGTCCAGCAGGCGCGCCACCTCGTGGCGGCGCTTGAGAATCTCTTCCATTACCGGGGCGTTGTCCCAGCGGTGCGCGCTCGGGCCCTGGTCGGAGGCGCGCGTGGTCCAGGCCTCGTAGAACGCGCGCCTGAGGCTCTCGGACTCCGCGTCCGTGACCACCGCCACGTAGGTCGGCTGATCGAGCGACAGCAGCCAGCCGCTGAGCCCCTGCTCGTGGGCGCGGCGCCGTGCCTGCTCGATCAGCATCTCGTTGAGGCCGGCGAGCTCGGCGCTGTCGGTGACCTGCCGCGCCCAGGCGTTGGTGGCATCCAGCACGTTCTCTTCGAACTTCGCCTGCAGCTGCGCGAGCTCCAGCATCGCGGTCTTGAAGCGCTCCTTGCGCTCGGCGGGCAGTCCCACCCCCGCGAGGCGGAAGTCGCGCACCGCGTGCTCGATCACGCGGCGCTGCACCGGGCCGAGCGCCGCACCTTCCTCGTCGGCGATGGTGCGGAAGGCGCGGAACAGCGGCTCGCTCTGGGCGAGATCGGTCTGGTAGGCGGACAGAAGCGGCAGGCAGGCGTTGTAGCCGGCGCGCAGCGCATCCGAGTTCAGCACCGCGTTCAGGTGGCTGACCGGAGACCAGGTGCGCGCGATGCGGTGGTGCAGCTCCTCGAGCGGCTCCACCACGCTGGCGAAGGTCGGCTTGCCGAGGCTCGCGAGCTCACCGATGCGCGCACGGTTGGCGCTCAGCAGCTCGCGCACCGCGGGCTCGACGTGCTCGGGGCGGATCTGCCGGAACTGCGGCAGCGGGTCCTGGCCTAGTAAGGGGTTGGGCATGCAGTTGCCTTGCGTGAGGCGGCCGCCATTGTAGCGGCCCGCGCGAAACCGCGTCTGGAAGCCGCACGCCGGCGGCTCATATAACATGGCGCGCGGGCGGCCCCGGGGGCGACATGGCGGAAAAATTCGATCTTTTGGTAATCGGGGGCGGCAGCGGCGGGGTGGCCACGGCGCGCCGTGCCGCCGAATACGGCGCCCGGGTGGCGCTGGCCGAGTCCGGGCGTCTCGGAGGCACCTGCGTGAACGTCGGCTGCGTGCCCAAGAAGATAATGTGGAACGCCGCCGACCTGGCCGGCGCGCAGCACGATGCGCCCGGTTACGGCTTCAGCCTCGCCATGCAGGGTCACGACTGGCCGCTGCTGCGGCAGCGGCGCGAGGACTACATCACGCACCTGAACGGGCTGTACGCGGCGAACCTCGCCCGCCAGCACGTCGAGGTGGTCCGCGGCCGCGCCAGCTTTGCCGATGCGCACACCCTCAGCGTGGCCGGACGCTCGCTCACGGCCGAGCACATCGTCATCGCCACCGGCAGCCACCCCCGCGTGCCGCTGATCCGTGGGGCGGAGCTCGGCATCACCTCCGACGGGTTCTTCGAGCTCGGCGAGCGTCCGCGGCGGGTCGCGGTCGTGGGTAGCAGCTACATCGCGCTCGAGCTCGCGGGGATTCTCGCCGGTCTCGGCAGCGACACCACCCTGGTGCTGCGCGGGGATACGGCGCTCAAGACCTTCGACGACATGCTCGGCGAGGTGACGCTCGGGATGCTGCGCGAGGAGGGGGTCGAGGTCGTGGTCCATGCCGCGCCGGCCAGCCTGGCGCGCACCCCGCAGGGTGCGCTCGAGCTGACCAGCGCCGACCGGCGGCGCCTCGGGCCCTTCGACAGCGTGCTATGGGCGGTCGGGCGCGCCGCTGCGACTGCCGATCTGGGCCTGGACAAGGCGGGCATCGAGCTGGACATCCAGGGGTTCATCCGCACCGACAAGTACCAGGGGACCAGTGTGCCCGGGGTCTACGCCATCGGGGACGTCACGGGGCGCGCGCAGCTGACGCCGGTGGCGATTGCCGCCGGGCGGCGCCTGGCGGACCGCGTGTTCGGCGGCCACAGCGGACGCTACCTGGACTACGAGAACATCCCGACCGTGATCTTCGGGCGTCCGCCCATGGGGAGCGTGGGACTTTCGGAGCAGGCCGCGCGCGAGCGCTACGGCGCGCACAACGTCAAGGTCTACCGCTCCAGCTTCGTGCCGCTGTACCACGCGGTCACCACCGCCAAGCCGCGCTCGCACATGAAGCTCGTGACCGCGGGCACCGAGCAGCGCATCGTCGGACTGCACGTGGTGGGTTCCGGGGCGGACGAGATGCTGCAGGGGTTCGCGGTCGCGGTGCGCATGGGCGCGACCAAGCAGGACTTCGACGATACGGTGGCGATCCACCCGACCAGCGCCGAGGAATTGGTCACCATGCGCTGAGGGTGCGGCAGCACCCGCTCAGCCGGCGCGCTCCTTGAGTGCCGCCAGCACCTGCGTGGTCGAGGGACGCACGCCGCGCCACAGGCGGAAGGACTCCGCCGCCTGTTCCACCAGCATCCCCAGGCCCTGCTCGGCCCGCGCGCAGCCGGCGCGCAGCGCCCACTGCACGAACGCGCTCGCCGAGCGGCCGTACGCGAGGTCGTAGCACGCGGTGAGCTCGCCGATCGCCTCCTGCGGAATCGGCGGGATGTCGCCGGAGAGGCTGGCCGACGTTGCGTTGATGATCAGGTCGAAGGGCACCGGCTCGATGTACTCGAAGCCCACCCCCTGGGTGACCCCTAGGTCGGAAAACGCCGCGGCGAGCGCCGCGGCGCGCTCCGCGGTGCGGTTGGCGATCACCACCGTCGCGGGCGCGAGCCCCAGGATCGGCGCCAGGATGCCGCGCGTCGCGCCGCCGGCGCCGATGATGAGCACGCGGCGGTTGGTGATGACCAGGCCCAGGTTGTCGCACAGATCGCGCACCAGGCCCGCCCCGTCGGTATTGTCGGCCAGGATGTGGCCGTCGCGGGCCACGAGCGTGTTGACCGCGGCGGCGTGCGCGGCGCGCTCGGTGAGCTCGTCCGCGAGCTCCACCGCCGCGATCTTGTGCGGCAGGGTTACGTTCAGCCCGCTGCCGCCCGCGGCGAAGAAGCCGCGCACCCAGGTGTCGAATTCCTCGGACGCCACGTCGAAGGGGCGGTAGGACATGGCCTGGCCGGTCTCGCGCGCGAACATGCCGTGGATGAACGGCGAGAGGCTGTGACTCACCGGGTGGCCGACGACCCCGTAGCGGTCGAGGACGCTGCTCATGCCTGCGATTCTGACAGCATCCGCACGGCCGTGCCTGCGCCTGTGTTGCTGGCGAGGATGGCCTGAAGTTCGGGCAGCCAGGCCTGCATGCGCTCCTGCACCTGCCACGGCGGGTTCGCGATCAGCAGGCCCGAGCCGTTCAGCGCCACGCGCGAGTCGCGCGGGTACAACCACAGCTCACTCACCAGAGCGTCGACCTTGAGGGCGGCGTTGCAGTGCGCCAGCCAGGCCGCCGTGCTGCGCTCTTCCTTGATGGGATACCAGGCGGCGAATACCCCGGTAGGGAAGCGCCGCAGGCCGTCCGCGAGGGTTTCGCCGAGGCGCGTGAAATCCTCGCGGGTCTCCTCGTACGGCGGGTCGATGAAGACGAGCCCGCGGCGCTCGCGCGGTGGCAGCGCGGCGCGCAGCCGCTCGAAGCCGTCGCCGCGCTCGACGCGCAGCGCGGGGCCCTGCCCAGCGGCGGCGCGTGCGGCGCCGAGCGCCGCCTCGAGCGCGTGCACCTCGCTTCCCTCGCGCTCGATGAACAGTGCCCGGTCCTGCGGGCGCAGGGCCTGTGCGGCGAGCAGCGGCGAGCCCGGGTACAGGTGCCGCCGCCCGGGAGCGGCGCGGAAGGCTTCCATCAGCTGTGCGTAGTGCCGCAGCTCCGGG
The DNA here is from genome assembly GCA_964489185.1 of uncultured Steroidobacteraceae bacterium. Taxonomy (GTDB): domain Bacteria; phylum Pseudomonadota; class Gammaproteobacteria; order Steroidobacterales; family Steroidobacteraceae; genus 13-2-20CM-66-19. Next base: position 63,017 of record CAZAXR010000005.1, read on the forward strand.
GCCCGGTGTGCCGCAGCCGTGAAACGCCCGATGCCCGCGGCGGCCTCCGCCGTCGGGGTCGACAAATCGTAGCTGCCGCGCCCGGCGTGGGTGTCGAGGTACAGGAACCCCTTGGCCTTGCGCTCGAGTGCGCCGATGAGCGCGATGAGCGTCACGTGCTTGTGCACGTCGGCAAAGTTGCCCGCATGGAAGCTGTGACGATACTTCATCGGCGCGGGCGCCGCGCGGCGCGCGTCTGCGGCGCGCCGCTGGCACGCGCGCACAGCGCGCGGAAGCCGGCCGCGACGTAGGGCGCCAGGCGCTCGTGCACGCTGTCGAGGTCCGAAGAGCGGCACAGTCCGCCGGAGAGCTTGTCGATGCGGCCGGTCTCGGCGAAGGTCAGGGTGAGCGCGCCGGTGAGGAACTGGTAGCCCCAGTAGATCTCCCGCGGTGGGCAGCCGGGCAGCGCCTCGCGCAGCACGGCGATGAAGCGGTCCACCAGCGGATCGAAGTGGCGCGTCATCATCACCGCACCGAACTCCGGGGAGTTGTTGACCCACGCGACCAGGGCGAAGTAGCTCTTCCAGCCGCTGCCGCCGCGCGCCGAGCGCTCGAGCAGGGGCTGGGTGAAGGCGTTGACGATCGCCTCGAGCGTCGGGGCGCGCGGCAGCGCCGCGCGCCGCACCCCCTCCAGCAGCTCCAGGCGCTCGCTGTTCAGCACCTCGGCGCGCCGCTCGAATACCGCCGTGAGCAGCTCGCGTTTGCCCCCGAAGTGGTAGCCGACCAGCGCCACATCCACGCCGGCCGCCTGCGTGATGTCGCGCAGCGAGACGCCGTGGAAACCGCGCTGCGCGAACAGCTGCTCCGCGGCATCGAGGATGCGCTCCTTGCCTGGCCGCGCGGGGGTCTTTTTGTTCATGTTCCTGCACTGCAAAAAGCCGCGACCGCGACAGTGTCCTGCGGATCAGGCGCCGCGGCAATGGTCCCGCCACGTGCGTCTTGACTCCGACTCAACAATTGTTGAATATAAACTCAACAACTGTTGAATAGAACGGCTCAGGGGGCAACATGCACAAGACTGCAGCCATCGTGACGGCCGCCGCGCTGTGGGCGCTGACGCTGACGCCGCCGGCATCCGGCGCCGATGCCGCCGCGGCCGACGCCAATGCCGGCCCCGAGAGCGGCCTGCAGGAAGTGGTGGTCACCGCACGGCGCCGCAGCGAGAACCTGCAGGACGTGCCGCTCGCCGTGACCGCCATCAGTGCCGAGGCGCTCACGCAGCAGAACGCCACCAGCCTGCAGGACCTCAACTCCTTCGTGCCCAACATCAAGATCAGCAATGACCGCGCCACCAACAGCACCATCAACGCCTACATCCGCGGCGTCGGCCAGAGCGATCCGCTGTGGGGCTTCGAGCCGGGGGTGGGGGTGTACATCGACGATGTGTATCTGGCGCGCCCGCAGTCGGCGCTGCTCGACATCTACGACGTCGAGCGCATCGAGGTGCTGCGCGGACCCCAGGGAACGCTGTACGGCAAAAACACCATTGCCGGCGCCATCAAGTACGTCACACGCGACATCGTCGGGCCGGCCACCTCCACCACCACCCTCACCGTCGGCGACTACGGCGAGCGCGATGTGCGCTTCTCCGGCTCGGTGCCGCTCATCGACCAGCACGTGTATTTCGGGGCCGCGCTCGCCTATCTGCACCGTGATGGCTTCGGCGAGGTGGTGGCCCAGGGGCCCCCGAGTCTCTACAACTTTGTCGGCCAGGACGTCTCCAACAAGGACGTGCTCGCCGCGCGCGGCAATCTGACGCTGCTGTGGGGCACGAGCTCCAAGCTCAAGCTGCTGGTCGACACCATCCAGGACAACTCGCACGCCACCGGCGGCCAGCGTCTCAATGACTTTCTGGCGCCGGCGCTCGACAGCCGCTACGACACGCGCACCGACATGCCGGTCGACCGCGACCGCTTCATCGCCAATGGCGTGGCCGGTACCTACACCCAGGAGCTGGCCCCGAACCTCGACCTGAAGGTGGTCGGAGCCTACCGTCAGGGTGATGGGCGGCAGTTCATCGACTTCGAGGAGCTCAACGCCAACCTGTTCCAGGTGCCCGGGCACTACCACGATCACCAGGGGAGCGGAGAGGCACAGCTCACCTGGACCAACGAGCTGGTGAAGGCGGTCGGCGGTGCCTTCTACATGGACAGTACCGCCTGTGGCCAGTTCGATGCCTCCCTCGGAGTACTGGCGGCGCCGCCGCCGCAGGGCCTGGGCGTGTACCTGACCTCGATCACCACCGGCTGCGTTCACACCAAGACCAAGGCGCTGTATGCCGACACCACCTGGAAGCTCAGCGCGCGGCTCAATCTCGATGCCGGCGTGCGCTGGAACCAGGACGACAAGACCGCCTCGGTGTACGTGGCGCAGTACGCGAGCCTCGCCCCGACGCAGCTGCTGCCCAATCAGACCTTCTTCGATCCCAACCAGGTGCCGGCCGGATTCTTTCCCTTCGGCGGCGGCCTGAACGGGGTGCCGGGACTGGAAAGCGACTACACCAACGGCCGCACGTTCTCGAACGTCTCGCCGCGGCTCGGGCTCGACATGCACTTCACGCCGCACGTGCTCGGGTACCTGATGTACAGCCGCGGCTTCAAGAGCGGCGGTTTCGACATGCGCGGCAACCAGCTGGCATATCCGGCGACCAGCGACGGCTACGACTCCGAGACCGCCGACAACTTCGAGGCGGGACTGAAGTCCACGCTGCTCGATGAGCGGCTGCTGCTGAATCTGACCCTCTTCTACACCCCCTACAAGGACGCGCAGGTCGAGGGCGTGGGCGGTATCGTACTGGTGAACGGCGTACCGACCAACGTCACCGCGGTGCTGAACGCCGGCAAGCAGCTCAATCAGGGCGTGGAGCTCGAGTCGATGTGGCGCCCGATCCAGCCGCTCACCCTGTCACTCAACGTCGGTTATCTCGACTCCTACTATCAGGACCTGCAGGGTTGCATCCCCGGCACCATCGGCTGCAACCCAAACACCAACGTGGCCAGTCTCAACCGCCCGATCAATGCGCCGACGTGGACGGTGGCGCTCAACGCCAACTACAGCTGGGTGCTCGGGCCCGGCACCCTGCTCGCGCGTGCCGGCTGGGATTACCGCACCTTCACCAAGGTGGCCAATACCACCAGCTCGGTGACCGACCAGCCCGGCTACGGGCTGCTGAACGCCGGGCTCTCCTGGACCTCGGCCGCGGGCGCCTGGCGCTTCGCGCTCGACGGCCAGAACCTGCTGAACCGCTGGTATCGCGTGGCCGGCTATGACTTCGGCGATCCCGGGACCGGCCTTGTCGGGGGTGTCAGCCAGATCGGCTTCTACGGGCCGCCGCGGACCTATACGCTGAGCGCCAGCTACCGCTACTGACGGGGGCGCGGATGAGCTGGTTCGAGGCACCCGAGCCGCTGCTGCCGGAACTGATCGCACGCCACGGCCGCTGGCGTGCAGCGCGCCCGGCGCTGGTGGAGGGGGCGCGGCGACTGTCGTGGGCGCAGTTCGAGCATGAGACGGCCCAGATCGCCAACGGCCTGGCCGCGCTCGGCCTAGGGCACGGCGCGCGCGTCGCGGTGCTAATGGACAACAGCCTGGAGATGGCGCTGCTGCTGTTCGGCCTCGTGCGCTCGGGGTGCGTCGCGGTGCCGCTGAATGTGTCGATCAGCGATAGCGCGGTCGCGACGCTGATCGAGGACGCGCAGGCACGCGCGGTATTCGCCTCCGGCGCGCACTGCGCGCGCATCGACGCGCTCGCCCCGCGCTGCCCGGCACTGGAGCGCGCAGCGCGCATTGCGCACGGCGCACCCGCGGGGGCGTGGCTCGAATTCAACCCCTGGCGCGCCGCGCAGGCGGCGCATACACCCGCGGCGGCGATCGGCCCGGAGGATGAGTGCAACATCATCTACAGCTCCGGCACCACCGGTGTGCCGAAGGGGATCGTGCACAGCCACCGTTGCCGCCTCAACTGGGCGGTGGACCTGGCGCTGGCACTGCGCTACCGCAGCGATTGCGTGACGCTGTGCTCGCTCGGTCTGTTCTCCAACATCAGCTGGGTGGCGATGCTGTGCACCGTACTCGTGGGCGGCACGCTGGTGGTCATGCCGCACTTCGAGGCCGCGGCCGCTGCGCGCCTCATCGAGGCCGAGCGCATCACCCACGGCACCTTCGTGCCACTGCAACTCGAGCGGCTGCTCGCGCTGCCGGAGCTCGCCGGCCTCGCCAGCCTCGACACCATCATGTGCTGCGGCTCGCCGCTGAAACTCGAGGTGAAACGCGAGTTCCCGCGCCGCACAGGCGCGCGGCTCATCGAGCTGTACGGGCTGACCGAGGGGCTGTGCACCATCCTCGCGCCCGAGGACTTTGCCGCCAACATCAGCTCGGTGGGCAAGCCCTTTCTGGGCACCGACCTGCGCATCCTCGGCGCGGACGACCAGGAGCTGCCGCCCGGGCAGACCGGCGAGATCGTCGGCTTCAGCCGCCTGCTGATGCAGGGCTATCACCGCCGCGAGGAGGCGAACCGCGAGGCGACTTGGACCGATGCGCAGGGCCGGCGCTGGCTGCGCACCGGAGACCTCGGGCAGCTCGATGCGGACGGATTCCTGTATGTCGTGGATCGCAAGAAGGACATGATCCTGTCGGGCAGCCAGAACGTGTACCCGGCGGACATCGAGCAGGTGATGCTCGGGCACGCGGACGTCGCCGACGTGGCGGTGGTCGCGGCACCGAGCCGCAAGTGGGGCGAGACACCGGTGGCCATCGTGGTGCTCAAGCCCGGCCGCGCGCTCGAGCGCGCGGCACTGTTGCAGTGGACCAACGCGCGCGTCGGGCGGCAGCAGCGCATCACCGACGTGCTGTACCGCGCGGCGCTGCCGCGCAACGCCAATGGCAAGGTGCTCAAGCGCGAGCTGCGCGCCGAGCTTGCCGGGCGCGAGTACTGATCTCAGCCGCGGAGGGCGCATGGCAGCGGGCGAGTACTGGTTCGAGAGTCACGACGGACTGAAGCTCTACAGCCGCGTGTACCCCAGCGGCGTTGCGGACGCGCCCGTGGTGCTGTGCCTGCATGGCCTGATGCGCAACGGACGCGACTTCGCCGCGCTCGCCACGCGGCTGCGGGCGCGCCACCGCGTGATCGTGCCGGATGTGCGCGGCCGCGGCCTCTCGGCGCGCGATCCCAACCCCGGCAACTATCAGATCCCGCTGTACGTGCAGGACCTGCAGCCGCTGCTCGCCGGCCTGGGGGCGGCGCGCGTCAGCATCATCGGCACCTCCATGGGCGGGCTCATGGCGATGCTGCTCGCAGCCACGCAGCCCGCGCTGGTCGCGCGCATCGTGCTCAACGACGTCGGGCCGGAAGTGGATCCGAAGGGTGTCGAGCGCATTCGCGGCTATGCAGGCCAGGGGCCTGCGGTGCACAACTGGGGGGAAGCCATCGCGCAGGTGCGCCGCAACTACGGCTCGGCGTGGCCGGGGCTGAGCGAGGAGCGTTGGGCAGAGATCGCCCGGCTGAGCTTCCGCGAGAATGCGCAGGGCATACCCGAGGCCGATGCCGACCCGCGCATCGCCGAGCCGCTGCGTAGCAACGCGGCGGCCGCGGCCCCGGACCTGTGGCCGCTTTGGAAGGCGCTCAAGGTGCCGGTACTCGCCATCCGCGGCGCCACCTCCGACATCCTCTCTGCGCCGATACTCGAGCGCATGCAGCGCGAGAGGCCCGACCTGCACGCCCTGACGGTGGCCGACCGTGGGCACGCGCCGCTGCTCGATGAGCCGGAGTGCGTGGCGGCGATCGCGGCCTTTCTGGAAGGCAGCTGAGCGGCGAGCGCGGTCGTTACTTGAGCCGGGTCGCGCAGATCATGACGGCGCTGGTGGCATGCCCGCTCGGGGCGGGCGTGCGGCAGGGCAGCAGCACGAACTGGATGTCCATGGTGTAGTGGGGTGCTGTGGCCGCGGAGGCCGGCAGCGGGCAGCGCGTGGCCTTCAGTATCTGCTGCGCCGCGGTCGCGAACGGACCGTTGCCGCCCGCGAGCAGCGTCACGTGATCCAACTCGCCCTGGGCGTTGACCTCGAAGGACGCCGTTACCACGCCGCTCGCCCCGCTGCGCCGCGCATCCTTCGGGTACTGCTCGGCGCCCAGCGGAATCTTGCAGCCCTCGAGCAGTGGCGCCACCCCGCTGGCGGGGGGCGGCGTCGTCTGCGGGTCGGCCGCGGCCGCGGCGCACAGGGCGGCGCACAGGATGGTGAGCAACGCGCGGCGTTTCATCACACCCTTTTTAGCTCAAGGCGCCGGCTTCTTCACTCCGCGCGTGCGACCTGGGGCTGTGCTTAGGGTCTTGGCGCGTCTCTTAGCCGCCTTGCGGCCGGCAGCCTTGGCCGCGGCACGCTTGTGGGCGGCGCGATGCGGCTTGGGGCGCAGCGCCGCCCCCTCGGCGGCGGGCTTGATGCTCGCCGCGGGCGCGCGGGCCACGCCCGCCTTCACTGCGGCGCCGCGTGCCGCCTGCGCGGCGCCAGCTGCGCCCTTTGCCTTCTTCTTGGCCGCGGCGGCCGGGGCCGCGGCGGAAGCCTCGGCCGGCGTGCCCTCGGCGGCGGGCGCTGGCGCGGCGGCGCGCTGCCCGCGGCGGAAACGTCCGAAGCGCCCGCCGCGCTCGGGCGCCGCGGCGAGCAGCGCGCGGCATTCCTCGAGGGTGAGGCTCTTCGGGTCGCGGTCCTTGGGGATCTTGGCGTTCTTCTTCTTGTCCGTGACGTACGGCCCGTAGCGCCCGTTCAGCACCTGGATCCCATCGGCCGGGAACTCCTGGATGATGCGGTTGGCGTCCGCGATCTGCTTGGCGTGGATGACCTCGCGCGCGCGCTCGAGCGTGACGGTGTAGGGGTCATCCTCCTTGAGCGAGGCGTACTTGCTGCCGTACTTCACGTACGGCCCGAAGCGCCCGACGTTGGCGACGATAGTCTCGCCGGCCTCGGTGTCCCCGAGCGTGCGCGGCAGCTTGAACAGCTCCATGGCATCGGCGAGCGTGACCGCATCCATCTTCTGCCCGGGCCGCAGCCCCGCGAAGCGCGGCTTCTCCTCGTCGTCCTTGGTGCCGATCTGCACGAACGGCCCATAGCGGCCCATGCGCACGGTCACCGGCTTGCCGGTGGCGGGGTCCTTGCCGAGCTCGCGCGCCTGCGCCACCTGCTCGCGCGTCACGGTGCGCTCGATCTTGTCGACCTGGTGGATGAAGGGCTTCCAGAACTTCTCCAGCGGCGTGGTCCAGTCCTCCTCGCCGCGCGACACCGCATCCAGCTCATCCTCCATCGCCGCGGTGAAGCCGTACTCCACGTAACGGTGGAAGTGATGGGTGAGAAAGCGGTTCACGATCTTGCCGATGTCGGTCGGCACGAAGCGCCGGCTGTCCATGTCCACGTACTCGCGGTCCTGCAGCGTGGAGATGATGGCGGCGTAGGTGGAGGGGCGACCGATGCCGTGCTCCTCCAGCGCCTTCACCAGCGAGGCCTCGCTGTAGCGCGGCGGCGGCTCGGTGAAGTGCTGATCGGCGTGCAGCGCGGTGAGCGCGACGCTGTCGCCCTCGTGCATCGGCGGCAGCACGTGGTCGCCCTCATCGGTCTTGGAGTCGTCGCTCCCCTCCTGATACACCGAGATGTAGCCGGGCTTCACCAGCGTCGAGCCGTTGGCGCGCAGCACGTGCCGCTGCGGGCCGTCGGCGCCGGCCAGCAGGTCGACCGCGACGGTGTCGAACACCGCGTGACTCATCTGCGAGGCGACCGCGCGCTTCCAGATGAGTGAGTAGAGCTTGAACAGATCGTCCTCGATCTTGCCCTCGACGTCCGCGGGCGTGATCGCCGCCGAGGTCGGGCGGATGGCTTCGTGGGCCTCCTGCGCGTTCTTGGATTTGGTCCGGTAGACGCGCGGCTCGTCGGCCACTTCCGCCTTGCCGTACAGCCGCGCGGCCACTTCGCGGATTTCGGTCACCGCCTCGGCCGCCAGCGACACCGAGTCGGTGCGCATGTAGGTGATGAGACCGACGTTGCCCTCGCCGATGTCCTGGCCCTCGTACAGCTGCTGCGCGAGGCGCATGGTGCGGCGCGCGTTGAAGCCGAGCTTGCGCGCCGCCTCCTGCTGCAGCGTGGAGGTGGTGAAGGGCGGGGCGGGGTTGCGGCGGCGCTGCTTGCGGTCGATGGCGATCACGCGCAGCGTGCCGGGACGGCCGGGAGCGGCACCGGCGGCCTGCTGGATGCCGTGCTCCACCTCGCGCGCCGCGGCCTCGTTGGTGAAACTGAACTGCTCGACCTTCGCGCCTCGGTACTCGAGGAGCTTGAGCGGGAAGGCCTGGCCCGAGTGCGAGCCCTCGCCTTCGATGCTCCAGTACTCCTGGGCCTTGAAGGCGGCGATCTCCTCCTCGCGCTCGCAGATCATGCGCAACGCCGGGCTCTGCACGCGCCCGGCCGACAGTCCGCGGCGCACCTTCTTCCACAGCAGCGGGGAGAGATTGAAGCCCACCAGGTAATCGAGCGCGCGGCGCGCCTGCTGCGCGTTGACCAGCTCCAGCGACAGTCCGCGCGGCTGCGCGACCGCGTCGCGGATGGCGTTGCGGGTGATCTCGTAGAACACCACGCGGTGCACGTCCTTGCCGTCGAGCTCGCCGCGCGCGCTGAGGATCTCCTTCAGATGCCAGGCGATCGCCTCGCCCTCGCGGTCCGGGTCGGTGGCCAGGTACAGCGCCTTGGACTTGCCGAGCGCGCGGGCGATCGCCGCCACGTGGCGCTCGTTCTTCTCCAGCACCTGGTACTTCATGGCGTAGCCGTGCTCGGGGTCGACCGCGCCCTCCTTCGGCACCAGGTCGCGCACGTGCCCGTAGGAGGCGAGCACCTCGAAGTCCCGCCCCAGATACTTCTTGATGGTCTTGGCCTTGGCGGGGGATTCGACGATGACCAGGTTGTCTGCCATGACTTAGGAAAATCGCTCGCGCCTAAAAACGAAAAACCGCGGACGAGCCGCGGACCTCACTGCTGCGGCACCGCGTGCACCGCGTCAATGCGGGGCACGGGGGCGCGCTTCCGCGACCAGACTGCCGAGCCGCTCGACCGCCAGCTCCTGCCCGGGCTGACTGGTGAGCACCATCAGCACCACCCACTTCAGCTGCTCGATGTCGGGCTCGTCCGCATCGAGGGCCAGCATGCGCTCGATCACGATCTCGCGCTGCGCCGGCGTCAGCACGCGCGCCCGCTCGAGCTGCAGCAGCAGCCCGCGTGACTCGGTCGAGAGGCGCACCAGCTCGCTGTCGCTGAAGATGCGCACCCCGGGCGGTGCGGATGCGGGCGCAGGCTCGGCGCGCTCATGGCCGAAGGCCAGGTCGGTGAGCCACTCGAGCGCGCGCGCCACCTTCGCCGGTGCGAAGCCGGCGCGCTCCAGGTCCCGCGCCAGGTGCTCGCGCTCGGGTACTTCCGGCGCCGCATCGAGCATGTAACGGTCGAAGACGTAGATCAGGATGTCGAGAACGCTGCCAGTGGTCATGTCAAGGTAATCGGCCATAGCGGCCGCCCGGGAAAGCCGCCACACGTCCCTGCAGCTCGAGTATCAGCAGCATGGAGGCAACTGACTCGCCCGGCAGGTGAGTGCGTGCGACGAGTGCATCGACCGTCGCGGGTTCAAAGTCGAGCGCATCTAACAGCATTTCATACTCCTTGTCCAATGCGCCCGGCGCCGGCGGCGCGCGCGGCGCCTCCGTAAGTGGTTCTTTCGAAAACGAAATCTGCAGCTCCGTCAGCACATCGGCGGCCTGCTCGACGAGCTTGGCGCCCTCGCGGATGAGTTGGTGACAGCCGCCGGCGAGCGGACTGTGGATCGAGCCGGGAATCGCAAACACCTCGCGTCCCGCTTCCGCCGCGAGGCGCGCCGTGCTGAGTGCGCCCGAGTCACGCGCGGCCTCCACCACCAGGGTGCCGAGCGCGAGGGCGGCGATGATGCGGTTGCGGCGCGCGAAGTGCGCGCGCTCCGGCGTGGTGCCCGGTGGCAGCTCCGACACCAGCGCGCCGTGCGCCGCGATGCGCTGGGCGAGCGCGGCATTCTCGGGCGGATAGCTGCGGTCGAGTCCGGTGCCGCACACCGCCACCGTCAGGCCGCCGCCCGCGAGCGCGCCTTCGTGACTCGCGGCGTCGATGCCGGCGGCGAGCCCGCTGGTGATGCCGAGCCCGGTACGCGCGAACCACGCGGCGAACTCGCGCGCGGTGCGCAGCCCCTCGGCCGTGGGGCTGCGCGAGCCGACCATGGCCAGCTGCGGCGCGGCGAGCGCCGCGACCGACCCCAGCACGTACAGTGCCGCGGGCGCCGCCGCCAGCTCGCGCAGCAGCGGCGGATACTCCGGATCGGTGCACAGCAGGATGCGGCCGCCGCTCACCTCGAGCCAGGCGAGGTCCGCGGCCAGGGCCGCCTCATCGGGTGAGCTCAGGTAGCCGCGCGCCGCGGCCGGCAAGTCCACGTGGCGCGCGGTGCGCGGCTCGACCGCGCGCGCCAGCTCCCCGCCCGCCGCGTCGATGAGTGCGGCGAGCTCACCGGCGCTGAGGGCGGGGACGCGCGCAAGCAGCGCCCGTGCCGGGAGGGCTTCCATGCCGCGAGCATACGGCAAGCGCCTGGCGCGCGAGCGCGGGGGAGAGGGGCAGACGGAGCCTGAGGATTACGGGTTGTGCACCACGTCCCAGACGTGGATGGTGTCGGAGGCGCCGACGATCAGCGCATAGCTGACGCGGTCGAACACCTTGAACACCAGCATCGTCCCGGTGCGCTCATCGGGCAGCTGCACCTTCGGTGCGAAGGAGGTGCCCATGCCCAGGGTATCGCCGATCTGCCGGCCGTTGCGGTACAGATCGCGCACCACCTCGCCCGCCTCGTCGATCGCCAACACGTTGCCGGGCTCGAGTCCGTGGCGCTTGCCGCGGTTGATGACCACCACTGCGAACTGGCCGACCAGATCGGTGCCGCCGACCACGTCGATGATGCGGCCGTGAATGTCGGTCGCGGGCGCGCGCGGGGTGAAGTTGATCGGGGTCTCGGTGTTGTCGGCCGACAGCAGCCGGTCGCCGGCGAGCGTCTCGCGCGCCGAGTCGATCAGCACCGTCTTGGCCGGATTGCCGGGGCGCTCCACCAGCGCGGTCGCGGTGTAGATGCCCTCGTAGCCGACCACCTTACCGTCGTCCGGATCGCGCAGCGGGGTGGCCACGTGCACCACTGCGAAGCGCGAGTTCTCCACGGCGTTGAGGTTCATGACGTAGGCTTCGTTGGGCGAGCCGGCGACCTGATGCATGTCGCGGAAGGCGAGCACGTAGGGGGCGTGGCGGATCTCATCCTCGGTCATGACCGAGGGGCGCGACAGAAACGCGGCGATCGCGCTGTACGGGATCGTCGGGATCGCGCTGTCGAGCGGCGTGCTGCGCAGCCGCGGATCGAGCCGCACGGCGCCGGCGTGCTCGAGGCTCACCTGCGGGGCGCCGCCCGGGCCGTACGCGAGCGACAGGGTATCGCCCGGATAGATAAGGTGCGGGTTCGGAACCTGTGGGTTGATGACCCAGACCTCGGGCCACAGCCACGGGTCCTTCAGATACATCGAGGCGATGCCCCAGAGCGTATCGCCGCGCTTGACGGTGTAGTGCATCGGCGCGCCCGGCTTGATCGCCTCGCTGGTGAGCGGGCTCGGTGCGGCAGAGGGTGCAGCTCCCGCTCCCGCGGCCGCGATCGCCGCCTCGGTCGCGGTCATCTCCTGCGGACCGGCAGCCTGGCCCGCGGGCGCAGCCGTGGCGGCGGCAGCCGGTGCGGCGGCTTCGGACGCGGGCGCGGCCGGCGCAGCCTCGCGGTGGTGCATGTGCGAACAGCCCGCGATGGCAAGGACCGCGATCAAAAGGCTCGCGGCAGCGCGAGCCCCAAGTACTTGATTTGAGACCATCCTCCACTCCTCATGGCGCGAGGTGGACCATGACCTGCGCCGAAGATTCTAGGCGTTATACTGGCACGACGCGCCGGTTGCACACGAATTAATGTCAACTTTGTGCGCTGGATCACGGGGGCGGGCGCCCCCATATACACAGCCACTATGGCCCGACGAACCATTCTCGAATTTCCCGACCCCCGGCTGCGCACACGCGCCCAGCCGGTCAGCGTTTTCGACGCCGCGCTCGGCACGCTGATCGACGACATGCTCGAAACCATGTACGCCGCCCCGGGCATCGGGCTGGCCGCGACCCAGATCGACGTGCACCGGCGCATGATCGTCATCGACATTTCGGACGAGCGCAACGCGCCGGTGGTGCTCATCAATCCCGAGATTCTCGCGCGCGAGGGCGAGGCGAGCACCGAGGAAGGGTGCCTGTCGGTGCCGGGAATATTCGATCAGGTGAAGCGCGCCGCCAAGGTGCGGGTGCGCGCGCGCGATCGCAGCGGCGCGAGCTTCGAGCGCGATTACGAGGACATCCTCGCGGTGTGCATCCAGCACGAGATGGATCACCTCGATGGCAAGCTGTTCGTCGACTACCTCTCGGACCTGAAGCGCGAGCGCATTCGCAAGAAACTCGACAAGGAGCGCAAGGAGCGGGCCGCGCGCGCCCCGGCTCCCGCGGGCAGCGCGCGCCGCGCGTACTGACATTGCGCGTCGCCTTTGCCGGCACGCCTGAATTCGCGCTCCCCGCGCTCGACTCGCTCGCCACCCATCACCAGCTCGTCGGCGTGCTGACGCAGCCGGACCGCCCCAAGGGCCGCGGCCGCAAGCTCGCCGCAAGTGTCGTGAAAATGCGGGCGCAGGCGCTGTCGCTGCCGCTCGCTCAGCCGCCGAGCCTCAAAGCTGAGACGGCGCGCGCCGAGCTCGCCGCCTGGGCTCCGGAGGTGCTGGTGGTGGTGGCGTACGGTCTGATCCTGCCGCCCGAGGTGCTCGCGCTGCCGCGCTACGGCTGCCTGAACATTCACGCTTCGCTGCTGCCGCGCTGGCGCGGTGCCGCGCCCATCCAGCGCGCCATCCTCGCCGGGGACGCCGCGACCGGCGTCAGCATCATGCAGATGGACGCAGGCCTCGACACCGGGCCGGTGCTGCTGCAAAGGCCTCTGGCGATCGCCGCGCATCACACCGCCGGGATGCTGCACGATGAGCTCGCAGCTCTCGGGGCGGAGGCGCTTCTCGAGGTGCTCGCGCAACTGCCGCGCGGCCTTGGCGCGACGCCTCAGCCGCAGGAAGGCGTCACTTACGCACCCAAGATCGACAAGGCCGAGGCCCTGATCGACTGGCGGGAAGGGGCGGCGGAGATCGAGCGCAAGGTCCGCGCCTTCAACCCCTGGCCGGTGGCCGAGACGCGGCTGAGGGGCGAGCCGCTGCGGATTCTAGGCGCCAGGGTACTGAGCGCGGGAGACTCGGCGGGATCTGCGTCTAACATGCCGCTAAAAGACGATAAAATCTATAATTCCGGGGAGATCGTCGCCGTACGAGACGATTTCGTCGCGATCCGGTGCGGGAACGGCATGCTGGGGGTGACCGAAGTCCAGCGGCCGGGGCGCCGTGCCGTCAGCGCGCGGGATCTGTCCCATAGCCTGGCGCTTCAGGGCCTGAGGCTTGGCTAGGACACCCTGGGCGCCGGGCGCTGCGGCGCTCGCCGCTGCCGCGCGGGCCGTGGACGCGGTGGCCTCGGGGGGGCAGTCCGCGGACGCCGCGCTCGCCGCTTTCGCCCCTGCTTCCGATCGCGCGGCGGTGCAGGCCATTGCACTCGGTACGCTGCGCTGGTACCTGCGCCTCGCGCCCGCGATCGAGCGGCTGCTGGCGCGCCCTTCGGGCGTGCCCGGCGTGCTCCGCGCGCTGCTCGTGGCGGGGGCACACCAGGTCGAGTACTCCCGCCACGCCCCGCAGCTCACGGTGCACGCGGCGGTGGACGCGGTCCGGGTCTTAGGCGGCGACCGCGGCACTGCGCTGGTCAACGCAGTGCTCAGAAAGTTTGTCACGCAGCGCGGGGCGCTCCTGGCGCAGGTCGACCTTGACCCTGCGGCGCGCCATGCGCACCCCGCCTGGCTCGTCCGGCGGCTGAACGAAGCGTGGCCCGACTCGGCCGAGCAGGTGCTGGCCGCGAACAACGCTCATCCGCCGATGACGCTCCGGGTCGACCTGTCGCGCTTGACCGTGGGCGATTGCATCCAGGCGTTGCGTGCAGCCTCGATTGATTCTCATCCGATACAGTGGATGCCTTCTGCAATCACTTTGGATCAGCCGGCGCCCATCGCTGACATACCGGGGTTTTCCGGGGGGCTGCTCTCGGTCCAGGATGCCGGCGCGCAGATCGCGGCGGGCCTCCTCGGAGCGCGGCCCGGAATGCGCATCCTGGACGCCTGCGCCGCCCCCGGCGGCAAGACCGGGCACCTGCTGGAGCTGCTCGGCGAGAGCATCGACCTCACGGCGCTCGATATCGATGCAGAGCGCGTCGGCCTGATCCGGGAGAATCTCGCGCGGCTGCGGCGTTCTGCGCACCTGGCGGTCGGCGATGCCCGCGATCCGTCCACGTTCTGGGACGGGCGGCCCTTCGATCGAATCCTGGTGGATGCCCCGTGCTCCTCGACGGGAGTGATCCGGCGCCACCCCGACATCCGCCTGCTGCGGCGCGCCGCCGATGTGCCGGCCTTCGCCGCGACGCAGCTCGCGATCCTGCGCTCGGCTGCGGGCATGCTCGCAGCCGGGGGTCGGCTCTTGTACTCGACCTGCTCGGTGCTGCCGGAGGAGAACGAGCGGGTGATCGAGCGGCTCGTGGCGGAGGAGCCCCGCCTGGCGCTCGTGCCCCTGCCCGCCCCAGGCTCGGTCGCCCCCGGCGCCATCGCGCGCACGGCGGGGCTGCAGCTCCTGCCCGGGGCAGAGGCGGGGACCGACGGCTTCTATTATGCTTGTGTCGAAAAGACAACGACCCGTAGCTAACGGGCCGTTGCCGTTGCATCCATGCTACGCGGCGATCTAACAAGGGATGGTTCGACCCGGAGCGGCTTGCTCAGCGTGGCGTGCATGATCGCCGTCGGAGCCGCCGGTCTTGCCTCGGCCGCCGCTCTCGACGGCATCCTCGAAGTACGCTCGGCGTTCGTCAACATCGACAAGGGAGTGTTCCTCCTGCACGCGCGCGTGGAGTACCCGGTGAGCCCCTCCATCCAGAGCGCGCTGCGCGATGGCATCACGCTGACCTTCGACCTCGATGCGCGCGTCGACCGCGACCGGCGCTTCTGGTTCAACGCGAACATCGTCGACCTCACGCTGCGGCGCGAGCTCACCTATCACGCCGTCAGCGACCGCTACGTGGTGAAGGACACCAAGAGCGGCGACCAGGTGTCCTTCGCCACCGTCGACGAGGCGCTCGACTACCTCGGCAGGGTGGACGCCTGGCCGATCCTGGTCGAGCCGCAGCTCGATGGCGGCAATTACACCATCAGCGTGCGCGCGGGCGTGCGGCGCGGACATCTGCCCGCTTCGCTGCGCGCCATACTGTTCTGGACCGATGACTGGTCGCGCGTCTCCGAGTGGTACTCATGGTCTCTCCCGGCGTAAACCCACGCCCCGTGCGGAGCCTGCGCTGGCTCGCGGTCGGCCAGGGGTTCCTGTGGGGGGCGATCGGCCTCGGCGCCTTCCTGCTGCTCGCCAAGAGCGTGCAGAACTCCTCCGAGTTCGGACGCTGGCAGCTGTGGATCCTAGGGGTCGACGTCTGCGGCGTGATCGCACTGAGCGTGCTGCTGGCGCGCAAGCTGTGGCGCCTGGTGCACGATTACCGCGCGCACGTGCCGGGCTCGCGCCTCACCGCGCGCACCGTGGCGATCTTCGGCTCGCTGGTGATCGCACCGCTGCTGATCGTGTACTTCTCCTCGCTCGAGTTCATCAACCAGGGGATCGACAGCTGGTTCCAGGTGGAGGTGAAGCAGGGCCTGAAGGATGCGCTCGGGCTGTCGCGCGCCGCGCTCGATCTGCGCATGCGCGAGTACTCGGCACGCACCGTGCAGCTGGCTGCCACGCTCGCGCGCACCCCGCCGTCGGAGCTGCAGTCCGCGCTCGACAACGAGCGGCGCGTCAGCCAGGCACTGGAGATTGCGCTGTTCGGCGCGCACGAGCGCATCCTAGCGGTGAGCCTCGAGAATCCGCTCGAGAACCTCCCCGCGCAGCCGCCGCCGGACCTGGTGCGCCAGGTCGAGCAGCACCTGCCGTACGTGAGCCTCGAGCCGCAGGCCGACGGGCGCTACCTGATCCGCACCGGCGCAGCGCTCGCACCCTCCGGCCGCGAGGTGCGCTACGTCGCGGCGCTGTACGCCGTGCCGGCGAAGCTGGCGGCGCTGTCGGAGGCGGTGCAGAGCGCCTACTCGCAGTACGGCGAACTCGCCGCGTGGCGCGAGCCGCTGAAATACAGCTTCCGGCTGACGCTCACCCTGGTGCTGCTGCTCGCCATGCTGGCGGCGATCTACGGCGCCATCTACTCGGCGCAGCGCCTGGTGCGCCCGGTGCAGGACCTGATCGAGGGCACGCGCGCGGTCGGCAAGGGCGACTTCGCCACGCGCCTGCCGCTGCCCTCGCGCGATGAGATGGGCTTCCTGGTGCACTCCTTCAACGACATGACCAAGCGGCTGCGCCGCGCACGTGCCGAGGCGACCTCCAGCCAGCAGGCGGTGGAGCGCGAGCGCGCGCGCCTGGCGATCATCCTGGCGCGCCTGTCGACCGGGGTGCTGGCGATCGACCGCAACCTGACGCTGCGCACCGCCAACGAGGCCGCGGGCGCGATCCTCGGCACCGACCTGTCCGCGGCCAGCGGCCGGCCGCTGCCGGAGCTGGCTGCCGGCCGCGAGCGCCTCGGGCAGTTCGTGGCCGCGCTCGCGGTGCGCTTCGCCGCCGGGCGCGAGGAGTGGCGCGAGCAGCTCGAGCTCGATGGCAGCGGCGGCCGCCGCACCCTCATGTGTGCCTGCACGCCGCTGCCGGAGGAAGACAGCGGCATGGGCTTCGTCATCGTGTTCGACGACATCACGGCGCTGCTGCAGGCGCAGCGTGATGCCGCCTGGGGCGAGGTGGCGCGCCGCCTGGCGCACGAGATCAAGAATCCGCTCACCCCCATCCAGCTCTCGGCCGAGCGGCTGCGCCGCCGCCTGCTCGCCGGCATGAGCGAGCGCGATGCGGAGATCCTCGAGCGCGGCACGCGCACCATCGTGCAGCAGGTCGAGGCCATGCAGCAGATGGTGAACGCCTTTTCCGAGTACGCGCGCGCCCCGGAGATGCAGATCACGCGCTTCAGCCTCAACCAGCTGGTCACCGAGGTCGCCGACCTGTTCCGCTCGCAGGATCCGCGCACCCGCATCCGCCTGGATCTCGATGAGCACGTCGAGGCGATCGAAGCCGATCGCGGCCGGGTGCGGCAGATCCTCAACAACCTGGTGACCAACGCCCTCGAAGCCCTGGAGAGCGTCAGCAACCCGCAGCTGGAGATCGCCACGCATCTCGAGGCGAGTCCCGAGGCCGAGTACGCCGCGGTGACGGTGTGCGACAACGGCCCGGGCTTCCCGCGCGAGCTGCTCGGCAGAGTGTTCGACCCCTACGTCACCAGCAAGCCCAAGGGCACCGGCCTGGGGCTGGCGATCGTCAAGAAGATCATCGAAGAGCATGGTGGGCACATCGATGCCGACAACCGCCCCGAGGGCGGGGCGCGCATCCGCGTCGTATTGCCCGTGAAAGACAGTACCCGCTCGGCCACCGGCGGTGCGCGTGAGCGGCGGGATCAGCTACGGAGAGAGCGAGCATGAGCAGTCCACATATTCTCGTGGTCGATGACGAGGCGGACATCCGCGGTCTGCTGAAGGAAATCCTGTCCGAGGAGGGCTACGAGGTCGACGTGGCCGCCAACGCCGCGCAGGCGCGCGCCTCGCGCGCCCGGCAGATACCGGACCTGGTGCTGCTCGACATCTGGATGCCGGACGTGGACGGCATCACGCTGCTGCGCGAGTGGTCGGCGGCGGCCACCGACGGCTGTCCGGTGGTCATGATGTCCGGCCACTCCACCGTCGAGACTGCGGTGGAGGCGACGCGCCTGGGCGCCTTCGACTTCGTCGAGAAGCCGCTGTCACTCGCGAAGCTGCTGCGCACCGTGGAGCGCGCGCTCGATGCCGGGCGCCGTCACCGCCAGGCCGGCAAGCTCCTCGGCTCGCCGCTCGCGGTGCCGATCGGCAAGAGCCGCCTGATGCAGCAGCTGCGCGCCGAGCTGCAGCAGATGGCCGCGAGCCCCTCGCCGGTGCTGCTGGTCGGCGAGCCCGGCGCGGGGCGCGAGGCGTTCGCGCGCTACCTGCACGAGCACGGGCCGCGCACCCAGTCCCCGTTCGCGGTGCTGATTGCCTCGAGCCTGCGCGATATTGATGCGGAGGCGCGCCTGTTCGGGCGCGAGGAGCCGGGTGCTCCCAAGGGACTGCTGGAGGAGGCGGCCAACGGCACGCTCTTCATCCACGAGCTCGAGGACCTGCCGCCCGGGGTGCAGCGGCTGCTGGTCGGGGTGTTCGAGGCCGGGCAGTTCACGCGCCTCGGCGGCCACGAACCGATCCCGTTCCGCGCGCGCCTGCTGTCCTCGGGGCAGCCGGGCATCGAGCAGCGCGCCGGCAACGGCGGCCTGCGGCGCGACCTGCTGGCGCACCTCAACGTGCTGATCATGCGCGTGCCGCCGCTGCGCGAGTACGCCGAGGACGTGCCGGAGCTGCTGCGTCACCAGGTGGACCGCCTGGTGGACGCCGACGGCCTGCCGTTCCGCCGCTTCTCGGTCGCAGCGCAGAACCGGCTGCGCAACTACCCCTGGCCGGACAACGTGCGCGAGCTGCGGCACCTGGTGCACCGGCTGCTGATCCACGGCGGGCCGGAAGAGATCCGCCTCGAGGAAATCGAGCGCGAGCTCGCGGTGCAGACCCCGCCCGATGAGCCGCTGGTGAAGCAGGACCTGCTGGCGCTGCCGCTGCGCGAGGCGCGCGAGCAGTTCGAGCGCGCCTACCTGCAGCAACAGCTGCTGCTGTGCAACGGCAAGGTCGGCCAGCTCGCCAAGCGCGTCGGCATGGAGCGCACCCACCTGTACCGCAAGCTGCGCTCGCTCGGGGTCGACTTCCGCAACATCAGCGAGGACTGAAGGGGCGCGCAGCCCCGGGCGTGGCCTCGCAGGCCATCGCCACGAGCGCGCCGCGCGCGACTTTGCCCGCCGCGCAGCGAGTGTTAGGTTTGCGCGAAAGCGGCGCTCAATCCCCGACGCGGATCACCAGCGCGTCCACCTCGGCTGCCTGCAGCTGCTTGCGCACCTTGTTGAGCTCATCGAGGTTGCTGATCGGGCCGATACGCACGCGGTGCCACACGTCGCTGTCCACCGCCACGCGCTGCACCTTGGCCTGCAGCCCCTGCATGGCGAGCTGCGCCCGCACCCGCTCGGCGTCGGGCTCGTTGCGGTACGAGCCGGCCTGCAGCACGTACACCCCGGGGCGCTCGATCTTCGCCGCCGCCGGCAGGTCGCGCTTCACGTCCTTGTCCTTCTCCGGCACCACCACCTCGAAGTTCGGCAGCATCTCGTAGAAGTCGTACTTCTGCGCGGGCTTGCCCGCGGCCGCCTCGGGATCGGCGGGCGCGGCGCGGTGCGGGTCGGGGCGTGGCGCATCCGCCACTTCCGCTGTGCGGTGAGCCTTGCCGCCGAGGTACACGAACGCGAGGCTCGCCAGCACCACGCCGCCGAGCACCCCGTAGCCGAACTCGCGCCAGCGCCTGAGATCGAGCGGGCGACGCTGCGTCGACTTGTAGTCGCGCGCGGTGAGCTTGCCCTGCCTCACATGCTCTCCGGCGCCGACACGCCGAGCAGCGCAAGCCCGTTGCGCAGCACCTGCTGCACGCCGAGCACCAGCGCCAGGCGTGCGTTGCGCAGCGCCGCCTCATCGACGATGAAGGTCTCCGCGTTGTAATAGGTGTGGAAGGC
The DNA here is from genome assembly GCA_964489185.1 of uncultured Steroidobacteraceae bacterium. GTDB lineage: Bacteria > Pseudomonadota > Gammaproteobacteria > Steroidobacterales > Steroidobacteraceae > 13-2-20CM-66-19. The sequence continues at coordinate 83,003 of CAZAXR010000005.1, forward strand.
ATTCGCCAGCTCGCGCAGGTAGTGCGCGAGCGCGTGCGGGGCGCGGTTCTGCGCCGCCTGCTCCACAATCTCCGGGTAACGGGTGAGCGAGTTCAGCAGCGCCTGTTCGTGCGCGCCGCGCAGCAGGTGTGCCGCGGCCAGCCCCGCGGCGCGCTCGAAGGTGAGGCCGCGTGCGGCCAGCTGCTTCATGACGCTCGCAACCCGCGCGTGCGCGTACTGGATGTAGTACACCGGGTTCTCGTTGCTGCGGCTCTTGGCGAGCTCCAGGTCGAAATCGAGCGGCTGGTCGTGGCTGCGCATCAGGTAGAAGAAGCGGCAGGCATCGTTGCCGACCTCCTCGCGCAGCTGGCGCAGCGTCACGAACTGCGCCTCACGCTTGCCCATGGGGATCTTCTCGCTGCCGCGGTACAGGCTCACGAACTGGATGAGCGTCGCCTCCAGGCACTCGCCCGGCTGTCCCATGGCCATGAGACCGGCGCGCACCCGCGCCACGTAGCCGTGGTGATCGGCGCCGAGCACGTCGATGAGGCGCGCGAAGCCGCGCTCGCGCTTGGCGAGGTGGTAGGCGATGTCGGAGGCGAAGTAAGTCCGCTGGCCGTTCTCGCGCACCACCACACGGTCCTTCTCGTCGCCGAACTCGGAGGCGCGGAACCAGAGCGCGCCGTCCTGGCGGTACAGGCGCCCGGCGGCTTCCAGCACCGCGAGCGCGTGATCGATCGCGCCGCTTTCGGTGAAGGCGCGCTCGGAGGTCCAGTGATCGAAGCGCACGCCGAACTCGGCGAGGTCGCTCTGGATGTCCTTGAGCATGGCGGCGAGCGACAGGCTGAGCACCCGCGCGAAGCCATCGGCGCCGATCAGCGCGCGCGCCCGCGCGATGAGCGCATCGATGTACGCCTCCTTGTCGCCCGCGGGAGCATCCGGCGGCAGGTTGGCGAGCACGGTGGCGGCCGGGTGCCGCAGCGCCTCCCCGACCGCGGCGCGCAGCTCGAGCGCGAGCGGCCGCACGTAGTCGCCGCGGTAGCCGTTTTCCGGAAACGGCAGGCGCTCGCCGCACGCCTCGAGGTAGCGCACCCAGGTGCTGACGGCGAGGATGTCCATCTGCCGCCCGGCGTCATTGATGTAGTACTCGCGCGCCACCTCGAAGCCGACCGCCGCCAGGATGTTGGCGAGGGTGGCGCCGAAGGCGGCCTGGCGCCCGTGCCCGACGTGCAGCGGCCCGGTGGGGTTGGCGGACACGAACTCCACCAGCACGCGCCCGCCGGCGCCGAGACCGCTGCAGCCGTAGGCCGCGCCCTGCGCGAGGATCGCGCCGAGCTCGCGCGCGTAGGCGGCCGGGCTCAGATGGAAGTTGATGAAGCCGGCGCCGGCCACCTCGGCGCGCGCCACGAGTTCACTCGGGGGCAGGGCGGCGACGATCGCGGCGGCGAGCTCGCGCGGGTTGCGCCGCGCCGGCTTGGCCAGCCGCAGTGCCACATTGGTCGCGAAGTCCCCGTGCTGAGCGTCGCGGGTGCGCTCCAGCGTCACGGCTCCCGCGGGGATCTCCGCCAGCAGGCCGCCCTTCAAGGCGGCGAGGGCGCTGGCGAGCAGCTGCTCGAGTTCTTGCTTCAAGGCGCAGGTCTTGGGTTCGGTTGCAGGGCGCGCAAGTTTACCCGAAGCGATCCGCCGGGCCGAATCGGGCGTCGCGGCGCTGTGTGCGAACTCAGAACAGCTCGATCGGATCGACGTCGAGCGACCAGCGCACGGCGCGCGCGCTCTTGAGCTCGCACAGCTGCGGCAGCCAGGCCTCGAGGAAGGCGTGCAGCTGCGCACGCTCGGCGCTCTCGAGCAGCAGCTGCGCGTGATAGCGGCCGGCGCGTTTCGCCATCGCCGCCGGCACTGGGCCCAGCAGCCGCACCGCGCGCGGCGGCGCGGCGAGCGCACGCGCCGCGCTCAGGAACCCGAGCGCCGCATCCGCCGTGTGCGCCGAGTCGCGCAGCGCCGCCAGGCGCGAGAACGGCGGCCACCGGGCCTGGGCGCGCTCCTCGAGCGCGACGCGCGCGAAGCCGTCGTAGCCGGCCGCGAGCAGGCTCTGCAAGAGCGGATGATCGGGGAACTCGGTCTGGATCAGCACCTCGCCGGCCTTCGCGCCGCGCCCTGCGCGTCCCGCCACCTGCACGATGGTCTGGGCGAGGCGCTCGGGGGCGCGGAAGTCGGTGCTGAACAGCCCCTGGTCGGCGTTGAGCACCACCACCAGAGTCACGTTGGGGAAGTCGTGACCCTTGGTGACCATCTGCGTGCCGACCAGGATCTGCGCCTCGCCGCTGGCCATGCGGCGCACCACCTCCTCCATGTCCCCGCGCCGGCGCACGGTGTCGCGGTCCAGGCGCGCAACGCGCGCGTGCGGAAACTGTGCGGCCAGCAGCTCTTCGATGCGCTCGGTGCCCTGGCCGACCGCTTTCACGGTGAAGCCGCACTGCGGGCAGCGCGGCGGCAGCGCCGCATCGGCGCCGCAGTGATGACAGCGCAGCCGCCCGGCTGCGAGGTGCACGGTCAGGCGCGCATCGCACTCCCGGCACGGCGCGATCCAGCCGCACGCAGTGCACAGCAGCGTCGGCGCGTAGCCGCGGCGATTGAGGAACACGAGCACCTGGGCACCGTCGCCGAGATGGCGCTCGATCGCGAGCAGCACCGGGGTCGACAGCCCCGAGGTGATCGCGCTGCGGCGCAGGTCGATGAGCTTCAGCAGCGGCGGCACGGCCAGAGCGGCGCGGCGCTCGAGCCTGAGGCGCACGTAGCGGCCGGCGGCGGCGTTGTGCAGCGTCTCGAGCGAGGGAGTCGCCGACCCGAGCACCGCCGGCACGCGCCCCTGGTGCGCCCGCACCACCGCCAGATCCCGCGCCGAGTAGCGGAACCCGCCTTCGTGCTGCTTGAACGAGGCGTCGTGCTCCTCGTCGACGACGATCAGGCCGAGATCCGGCACCGGGGCGAATACCGCCGAGCGCGTCCCGATGACGATGCGGGCGTGACCGGAGAATGCGGCGCGCCAGGCGGCGAGGCGCTCGGCGTCGGTGAGCGCCGAGTGCAGCACGGCCATCGGCGCATCGAAGCGTGTGCGGAAGCGCCCGAGCAGCTGCGGCGTGAGCCCGATCTCCGGCACCAGCACCAGCGCGCGCCGCCCCTGGGCGAGGACGCGCTCGATGAGGCGCAGGTACACCTCGGTCTTGCCGCTGCCGGTGATGCCGTGCAGGACGAAGACGCCCGATTGGCCCAGCGCGGCGCCGACCGCCGTGACCGCCGCCTCCTGCTCGGGCAGCAGCTCCGGCCCCGCTGCGCGCACGGTGGCCTCCGCCTGGATGCTCGCCGGCGCCACCTCGCAGCTGGCGATGAAGCCGCGCGCCAGGAGCGCGCGGGCGGCCTCGCGCCACGCCTTGGCCTGCTCGTTCAGCTGCCCGGTGCTCGCCGCGCCCGAGGCGGCAAGCAGCGCGAGAAGCTCACGCTGTCTCGGAGCGCGCCGCAGCTCCCCGGCCGCAAGCGCGGCCGCCCCGGCATCGGTGGCGAGCCAGCGCTCCTCGACTGCCGTGGCCGGCGCACCCAGGCGCAGCGCCTTGGGAAGCGCCGCGGCGAGCACCTCGCCGATGGGGTGGTGGTAGTACTGCGCCGCCCAGAGCAGCAGCTCGAGGGCGGACGCATCGAGCACCGGTGCCCCATCCAGCACCTCGAGAATGGGCTTCAGGCGGTCGCCGGGCAGCTCGGAGCTTTCGGCCGCGGCGACTACGATTCCGATCAGGCGCTGCCGCCCGAACGGCACGCGCACCCGCACCCCGGGAGCCGCTGCCGCACCGCCCGCCGGGGAGCCCGGTGGCAGGTAATCGAACAGGCGCCGGAGGGGGGTGTCCAGGGCCACCCGAAGGACGTGGGGCACGGGTCTTTGAATTACACTAAATCAGTGACTTGCACCGCATCTGCCCCGTCAACCAAGGCACGCGCGTGCGCGTTATACAGGCCATGTCCGAGTTTGCTACGCTCGCCTCGCCTTATAGCATGCCGGCCGCATTACTCGGCGACGTGGACCTGACGGATCCTGATGACAAGACCCGCTCCCGTGCGCTGAACCAGTTCCTGGCCGGCGTCGAGCTGAAGGCATTCAAGATCGCTCAGGCGGCGCTGCGGCACGAGGATGATGCGCTCGATGCGGTGCAGGATGCGATGCTGCAGCTTGCGCGCGCGTACGCGCACCGGCCCGCCGAGGAGTGGAAGCCGCTCTTCTACCGCATCCTCGAGAACCGGATCCGCGACATGCAGCGCCGCCGCTCGGTGCGCGGGCGCGTGATCGCCTGGTTGCCGTTTCGCGGCGAGGACGACGAGGCCGAGGTCGACCCGATCGCGCAGGCGCAGAGCCCCGAGCCGCAGCCGGTGAAGCGCCTGGAGCTGGACGAGGCGGTCGGAGCGCTCGAGAAGGCGCTCGGCGAGCTGCCGCGGCGCCAGCAGCAGGCGTTCCTGCTGCGCACCCTCGAGGGGCTGGACGTGGCGCAGACTGCCGCTGCCATGGGTTGCTCGGAGGGCAGCGTCAAGACACATTATTTCCGCGCGTTGCAGACTCTGCGCGCGCAGCTCGGAGAGCTCTTATGAGCACGGAGAACGAGACCCTGACCAATTTCGAGCGCAACGCGCGCACGGTGCTCGAGGCGGGCGTGGCGCGCATCGACGCCCGCACCCGCTCGCGCCTCACCCAGGCGCGCCACGCAGCCCTGGCGGCGGCGCTGCAGCAGCGCCGCCCGTGGTGGCGCAGCCTCACGCTGATGCCGGCCGCCGGAGCGGTGGCGACGGCGCTGCTGGTGGCCGTGGTGCTGTGGCACCGCGAGCCCGGCGCCGGGCCGGCCGCCGATGAGGCGCGCGCCGCGGCGGTCGAGGACATGGACCTGCTGGCCGACAGCGATGCGCTCGACCTGATCGAGGGTTGGGATGGTCCGTTCTATGAGTGGGCAGCGGCACAGTCCGAGACGGGCGAGAGCGAAGGCTGATGTGGACGACACGGCCGGCAACCGCGCTGCTGATCACGCTGGCGCTCAGCGTTGCCGGTGCGCGCGCCGACGATCCGCCGCGCAAGCCGCCGGAGCCCGATCCCGGCTTCCTCGAGTTTCTCGGCAGCGTCGATCGCCTGGCCGAGGTCAATCCGGACTACCTGTCGTCCGTGCCCCGGGCCGACCCGCCCGCCAAACCGCCGGGCGCGAACTCCCCGCCGCCACCGCCGAACCCGCAGAGCGCGCCACCGCCGCGCCCGCCCACGCCGCAGGCCACCGGAGCCAACAACAATGACTAACATCTGGCGCTCGCTGCTCCTGGCGCTGCTGGCAGCGGGCAGCAACGCGTGGGCGCAGGAGCCGCCACCGCCCGCCGCGCCACCTGCGGCGGCACCGGCCGCACCGGCCCCGCCCGTGGCCTGGTCGAGCCTGTCACCCCAGCAGCAGCAGCTGCTCTCGAAGTTCGGCGGTCAGTGGAACTCGCTGCCGCCGGCTCGCCAGCAGGCGCTCGCGCACGGCAGCGAGCGCTGGCTCGGCATGTCGTCCGCGGAGCGCGACCAGGCGCGCGAGCGCTTCCAGCGCTGGCAGGCGCTGCCTCCCGAGCAGCGTCACGACCTGCGCAGCCGCTGGCAGCGCTTCCAGGCGCTGCCGCCGAATCAGCAGGCGATCGTGCGTCAGAACTTCCACCGCTTCCAGCAGCTGCCGCCCGCGCGGCGCCAGATGCTGCGCGAGCAATGGCGCAGTGCCAGCCCCGAGCAGCGCCAGCAGATGGTCGAGCGCGCGCGCGAGAAGCACCCGATGTCGCGCGGCATGCACCCGCCGCCCCCGCATCGCTGAAGGGCTCAGCGCGCGCCGCTGCTCGGCCGCGCCGGGATCGGCACGTTGCACACGTCCACGCGCCCGGCCGGCACCTTGAACCACTCCTCGTGTCGGTTGCGCCGTGCCTCGAGGTACGAGAGGAAGGTCGGCGTGTCGGTGCGCAGCACCTCGAGCTCGGTACGCTGCGCGGCGGGCACCTCCGCCGCCAGGTGCATGGACCTGACCGGCACGAACTGCTCGGGGTGCTCGTAGCGGCCGAGTGCGCCGCTGCCGCGCGCCATGACCGACAGCAGCTCCATTCCCGACACCACCCTTCCCAACAGTGTCACGTTGCGGTCCAGGTGCCGCGGCGCCTGGCCGATGACCACGTACAGCTCGGTACCCCCGCCGCTGTCGACGTCGTTGTCGCGTCCTGCGCCCACCATGCCGTAGCAGTGCACCAGCCAGGCGCGGCCGAGGGCCGGGTCGGCGGCGACCGGGAAGCCCTCGACGAACCCGGTCTCGCCCGCGTAGCTGTCCGGGTCGGGGAGCTTGGTGATCGTGAGCCCGCGCAGCGGGCGCTCGAATTCCGCGGCGACCGTGCGCTGGGCGCTGCCGACCGGCTTCTTGCCGGTCGGGTCGGCCCACTGCACGACGTAGTTGTCCTGGGCGCGCACGATCGCAAGCCCGTCGTAGTAGTTGCCGTGGGCGAGGGCGATGACGTTCGCAACCTGGCGCGGCGCGAACTGCGGCGCCAGCTCGATCACCACGCGCCCGCTGTTCAGCTCCAGGTACAGGGTGTTCTGCGGGTCGAGCGGCCGCCAGTCCGCTGCGGTCGAGGCGGCGAGCACCGCCGCGGTGGTGAGCGGCTTCTGCGTCTCGGCCGGTGCGGGCGCAGCCGGCGCCGCGCCGGCCGCCGCCAGCAGCGCCGCGGCCAGGCACCCGCACGGTACGCGCGCCGTGCCGCGGACGGCTCGTCTCACCTCATGCCTGTCGTCGGTCATTTGTCACGCTCGTCGCTGTGGAAGATGTGCAGCATACGGTGCAGCACCGGTGCCAGGATGAGACTCGCGGTGACGATGAACACCAGCCCCGCGTACAGCGCGTACGCGCCGGCGAACACCTTGCCGGCATCGCTGTGCGGAGTGTCTACCGGTCCCATCCCGCCCAGCAGCATGGCAGCGTTCTCGAAGGCATCGCGCCACGGCAGGTGCTCGTAGTGCTGGTAGCCGGCCATGCCGAGGGCCAGCGAGGCGGCGAGCAGCAGCACCGCGCACGCCACATGCCAGGCGAGGCGCCGCACGAAGCGCGCGCGTGACAGCAGTGGCTGGCGGTGAGGCTCGTACATCGCCCGCTATCCTGCCACGCCGGGCGCCGCGGCGTCGCTAGCGGCCGAACGCCAGCCCCGCGATGTCGAGGAGCGCGTGCGCGATGATCAGCGGCCACAGCCGCGAGGTGCGCGCGTACCACCACGCGAACAGCAGCGCCATTGGCACGATGCCGAGCACCCCGAGCGCTCCCTGGTAGAAGTGGCAGAACACGCGGATCCCGGCGCTCGCGTTGATGGCCGTGCTGAGTCCGGCGCGCTCCCTGAGCACCGTCACCAGATAGCCGCACAGCAACACCTCTTCGAACACCGGGTTCACCAGGCTCACCAGCACCATGGTCGGCCAGTGCAGCAGGCCGCCGATGAGGCGCGTGGCACGCGCGATCTCGGCGATGCGCGGCCAGAAGGTCAGGGTGAAGTTCCACAGCAGCACGTAGCCGAGGTAGCAGGCCACCGCGAGCGCCACGCCGCTGGCCGCGTCGCGCCATGCCGGAGCGGCCAGCCCCAGGCGCTGCGCCGTCCAGCCGCGCGCGCGCAGGAACAGCCCGAGGGCGATGAGGATCAGGATCTCGAACAGCGCACTGCGCAGCAGCGCGGCGTTGGTGATCGGCGGAGCCTCGGGACCTGCGAGGCCGCCGAACAGCGCCGCCAGGCTGTGCGGAACCACCGGGCCGAAGGCCACCGCCAGCACCAGCACCAGCTCGGTGGTGCCTGACAGGGCGCGCAGCCGCTGCTTCAGGGCCTGCACTCCGCGCTGTCAGGGCCCGGGATCACACCGCCTTGACCGCCTGGATCAGCTCCGCCGCCGCCTTCTGCGCATCGCCGTACAGCATGCGCGTGTTGTCCAGGTAGAAGAGGGCGTTCTCGATGCCGGAGAAACCCGCGCCCTTGCCACGCTTGATGACGATGACGTTCTTCGCCTTGTCGGCGTTGAGGATCGGCATGCCGTAGATGGGACTCGACTTGTCGGTACGCGCCACCGGGTTCACCACGTCGTTGGCGCCGATGATGAGCGCCACGTCCGCGGTCTCGAACTCGGCGTTGATCTCGTCGAGGTCGGAGATCAGGTCGTAGGGCACGCCGGCTTCGGCCAGCAGCACGTTCATGTGCCCGGGCATGCGCCCGGCCACCGGGTGGATCGCGAAGCGTACCTGCACGCCGCGGTCGAGGAGCAGCTGGCACAGCTCCCAGATCTTGTGCTGTGCCTGGGCGACCGCCATGCCGTAGCCGGGCACCACGATCACCTTGCTGGCAAAGGCCATCATGACGCCGGCGTCCGAGGCCTCGATGGGTTTGAGGCTCCCGTGCACCTCGCCGGTGGCCGCGCCGCCGGTATCCCCGAAGCCCGAGAACAGCACGTTGCCGAGCGAGCGGTTCATGGCCTTGGCCATCAGCTGCGTGAGCAGCGTGCCGGCCGAGCCCACCACCGTGCCGGCGATGATCATCGCGGCGTTGTTGAGCACGAAGCCCTCGAAGCCGACCGCCAGCCCGGTGAGCGCGTTGTAGAGCGAGATCACCACCGGCATGTCGGCGCCGCCGATGGGCAGCGTCATGGTCAGCCCGAGCACCAGGGCGAGCACGAAGAAGCCGGTGACCAGCGCCGGCGCGTCGTTCAGGTGCGCGGCGACCAGCGTGCCGAGGATGAGCGCGGCGGCGAGCAGCAGCAGGTTGAGGATCTGCTGGCCGCCGAAGCGGATGCTGCGCGTGATGAGCCCCTGCAGCTTGGCGAAGGCGATGGCGCTGCCGGAGAAGGACACCGCGCCGATGATGCCGCCCAGCACCGCGAGCGCGCTGGTCACGTAGCCCTGCGCCTCGCCGCGGTACAGCTCCACCGCGGCGATCGCCGCGGCCGCGCCGCCGCCCATGCCGTTGTAGAGGGCGATCATCTGCGGCATGTCGGTCATGGCCACGCGCTTGCCGCTCCACCAGGCGAGCGCCGCCCCGACCAGCATCGCCGGCAGGATCAGCGCGTAGTTGCTCATGCCGGGGTACAGGAAGGTGACGAGCGTGGCGACCGCCATGCCGGCGCCCGCCCACAGGATGCCGCTGCGCGCGGTCACCGGGGAGCTCATGCGCTTGAGCCCCATGATGAACAGCACCGCGGTGATGAAGTAGCTCGCCTGGATCGCCAGATCCGCCGACAGCCACGCGGCGGGCATCAGTGCGTCCCCTTACCGCCAGCGCGCGCGCCGCTCGACTTGAACATCTCGAGCATGCGCTCGGTGACCACGTAGCCGCCGACCGCGTTGCCGGCGGCGAGCAGCACGCCGATGACGCCGATGGTCTTCTCCAGCGGGGTGTGCGCGCCGCCGAGCGCCACCATCGCCCCCACCAGCACGATGCCGTGCACGAAGTTCGACCCCGACATCAGCGGGGTGTGCAGGATGACCGGCACGCGCGCGATGACCTCGTAGCCAGTGAAGGCTGCCAGCATGAAGATGTAGAGCGCCACTATCCCGGTCATGTCAGCCTCCGAGCGCCTTGGCAGTCGGCTCGTGTTTGATCTCACCCTGACGGGTGAGGCAGGACTGCGCGAACACCTCATCGTTCCAGTCGATCGCCAGCTCGCCCTTCACCAGCGCCGGCTTGAGGAAGTTGTACAGGTTGCGCGCGTACATCTCGCTGGCGTTGTAGGCGAGCGTGGCCGGCAGGTTCAGCGCGCCCACCACGCGCACCCCCTGCTGCTCGACGGTCTCGCCGGGACGGGTGAGCTCGCAGTTGCCGCCCTGCTCGGCGGCGATGTCCACCACCACCGAGCCGGGACGCATGCGTGTCACCGCCGCCGCGGAGATGATCTTCGGCGCCGGCCGCCCGGGGACCGAGGCGGTGGTGATCACCGCATCCGCCGCCGCGATGCGCGCCTCGAGCACCTGCTGCTGCTGGGCCTTCTCCTCCGCGGTGAGCTCGCGCGCGTAACCGCCCGCTGCCTCGGCGCTCACCCCGGTGTCGACGAACTTCGCGCCCAGCGACTTCACCTGCTCGCGCGTGGCCGAGCGCACATCGTAGGCCTCGACCACCGCGCCCAGGCGCCGCGCGGTGGCGATCGCCTGCAGGCCCGCCACCCCGGCGCCGATGACCAGCACCTGCGCCGGACGGATGGTGCCGGCGGCAGTGGTGAGCATGGGCAGGAACTTCTGCAGCTCGTTGGCGGCAATCAGCACCGCCTTGTAGCCGGCGATGGCGGCCTGCGAGGACAGCGCGTCCATCGACTGGGCACGCGAGATGCGCGGTACGAGCTCCATGGCGAAGCTGGTGATGCCGCGCTCCCTGAGGGCGCGCACCTCGGCGGTGCGGGCGTGCGGCTGCATGAAGCCGATCAGCACCGCGCTCACCTTCAGCTGCCCGATCTGCGCCACGCTGAGCGGCTGCACCGTGAGCAGCACGTCCGCGGCGCCGAGCACCTCGGGCGCGGCGCCCGCCCACTGCACGCTCTTATAAAGAGTGTCGGGGAAGCGCGCGCGCTCGCCCGCGCCGCGCTCGATCAGCACCCGCGCGCCCTCCTTGGCGAGCTTGTCGGCCACTTCGGGGACGATGCTGACGCGCGTTTCCTGCGACGCGCTTTCGCGCAGCGCGCCAATCGTTACTGACATTCACGCACCTGCCTGATACGTGGCCGGGCGGCCACGTGCTTGGAAAATTTCAATTTAATTAAGGCCTTGCGATGTTGAATTCTTGCACAAAATTGCCGTATCTTACAGCGGCCATGCTAGGGATCGACCTCGAGCGAGCGGATCACGGCGCCACCAGCGAGCTGATGGTCGTGCCCGCGCGCGCCACGCGCGGCCTGTCGCAGCTGGTGCTGCGCACCGACGTCGCAGGCATGCCACTCGAGTGGATCGACTACAAGGAAGCGGCGCGACTGTATCACCAGGAACAGGTCGCTTACACGTGCGGCTCGCTGCTGTACGAACTGTACGGCGGGATCAATGCGCGCAGTGGCCGGCGCACCGTGCTCGGGGTCAACTCCATCGTGGCCACCGTCGGCCATACCGGCAATCCCGGCAACACCCGCCACGACTACATTCCGCCGCTCAACAACCAGACCCTGTTCCGGCGCGACGCGTACCTGTGCATGTACTGCGGGCAGCGCTTCGCTTCGCGCGAGCTGTCGCGCGATCACATCCGCCCCTTCAGCCAGGGCGGCACCGATATCTGGACCAACGTGGTGGCCGCGTGCCGGCGCTGCAACAACCAGAAGGCTTCGCGCACCCCGGAGCAGGCGCGCATGCAGCTGATCGCCGTGCCCTTCACGCCGACCTACGCCGAGTACATCTTCCTCAAGGGGCGGCGGGTGCTCGCCGACCAGATGGAATACCTGCTGGCGCACTTCCCGCGCTCGAGCCCGCTGCACGACCGCATCCAGCGCTGGCTCGCCTGAGCCGCCACCTAAGCTCGGCGCCTGCCGCGCGCGACACGCTTAAGTCGTGACGAGCGCGTGCGGCGCTGTTATGGTGGCGCCGCCTGAGGGAAGGAGCTAAGACCGCCGCCTTGATCTTCCTCGTCGACGCCTCGGTCTACGTGTTCCGCGCCTATCACTCGATGCTGCCGGACATGCGCGACCGCGACGGCAACCCGATGCATGCCGTGTTCGGATTCGCCCGGTTCCTCGGCGATCTCATCGAGCGGGTGCGGCCCAAGTACATCGCGGCGGCCTTCGACCAGCGCCGCGCCACTTCCTACCGCAACCGCATCTACCCGGCCTACAAGGCGAACCGCGAGCGGGCACCGCTCGACCTGGTGCTGCAGTTCGAGCGCTGCCGCGAGTTGTGCCGGCACCTCGGGGTCGCCATGTTCGTCGACCCGGAGTACGAGGCCGACGACATCATCGGCTCGCTCGCCGCGCTGATGCGCGAGGAAGGCGTGCGCTCGGCCTTCATCACCCGCGACAAGGACCTCGCGCAGCTGATGCGCGACGGGGACGTATTCTGGGATTTCGGGGCGCGCGGGCAGTTCGGCTATCACGACATCGAGCGTCACTTCGGTGTCGCTCCCGAGTGCTTCGCCGACTACCTGGCGCTCACCGGGGACGAGGTGGACAACATCCCGGGCGTCCCGGGCATCGGCCACCGCACCGCCGCCTCGCTCATGAAGGCCTTCGGCTCGCTCGAGCGCATGTACGGCGACCTGCCGCGCGTGGCGCAGCTGAAGCTGCGCGGCGCGGGGACGCTCGCCCACAAGCTCACCGCGCACCGCGACGCGGTGTACTTGAGCCGCCAGCTGACCCGCATCGCCTGCGACCTCAAGCTCGGGACTGGCACCGACACCCTGCGGCGCCGGGTGCCCGATATGGGCGCGCTTTGCGGACTCTACGATCAGCTGGGGTTCGGGCCGTTCCTGCGCCGCCAGGGCGAGCGCCTGGCGCAGTTGCCGCTCGCGTAGTGGGCCCAGTCACGATGACTGATCGTGTGCGGATGACATGGACCGCTTCGCCGCGATTGCCCGGGAGCTGAATGCGCTGTCCGGCGCGGGCTGCGCTGCGCATCCCGGGCGCAGCGTGGGCGGCGGCAGCATCAACGAGTGCTACGCGTGGCCGGCGCGGGGCGGCGCCCTGTTCGTGAAGGTCGCGCCGCGCAGCAGCGCCGGCATGTTCGAGGCGGAGGCGGCGGGCCTGGCGGAGCTGGCGCGGGCGCGCGCGCTGCGCGTGCCGCAGGTGCGGGCGTGCGGCGCGACGGCCACGGACGCCTTCCTCGCGCTCGAGTGGATCGAGGGCGCGCGCGCAGACCCGGCGAGCGAGCGGCGCCTGGGCGAGGGACTGGCGGCGCTGCACGCGGTCACGGCGCCGCGCTTCGGCTGGTCGCGCGACAACACCATCGGCCGCACCCCGCAGCTCAATGGCTGGCTCGACAGCTGGCCGGAGTTCTACCGCGAGCGCCGGCTGCGACCGCAGCTGTCCCTCGCCGCCGCCAACGGTATGGCGGAGCTTGCTGCCTGCGGCGAGCGGCTGCTGGAAGCGCTGCCGGGGCTGCTCGCCGGTCACCGTGCGGCGGCTTCGCTGCTGCACGGGGACCTGTGGGGAGGAAACTGGCTGGCGGCTGCCGGCGGGGAGCCGGTGATCTTCGACCCGGCGGTTTACTACGGCGATGGCGAAACCGATCTGGCCATGACGCGCCTGTTCGGCGGCTTCGGCGCCGCGTTCTACCGCGCGTACCAGGCGGCGGCGCCGCCGGCACCGGGCGCGCCCACCCGCAACCGCCTGTACCAGCTCTACCACGTACTGAACCATGCCAACCTGTTCGGCGGCGGCTACGCCGTGCAGGCGCGCGCCATCATTCAGGAGCTGCTCGCGGCGGCCGGTCCCTGAAGAGCGTGGCCGATTCCGCTATGCTGCGCCTCGCACCACCGGAGAGCGCCATGGCGGACAAGAACATCAAGTCCATTCTCCTCGAGACGCGCACCTTCGCCCCGCCGGCGGACTTCACCGCCCGCGCACGCATCAAGCCGCAGGACCTGCAGGCGCTGAACGCCCGCGCCCGCGAGGACCATGTTGGATTCTGGTCGGAGCTCGCCAGGCGCGAGCTCAGCTGGCAGACCCCGTTCACGGTCACGCTCGACGACAGCCGCGCTCCCAATTACCGCTGGTTCAGCGACGGACGCCTGAACGTCTCGCACAACTGTCTCGACGTGCACCTCGCCACGCGCGGCCACAAGACCGCCGTCATCTTCGAGGGCGAGCCCGGGGATGTGCGGCGCCTGAGCTACCGCGAGCTGCACGCCGAGGTGTGCCGGTTCGCCAATGCCCTCAAGGTGCAGGGCGTGGCCAAGGGCGACCGGGTCATCATCTACATGCCGCTGGTGCCCGAAGTGTTGATCGCGATGCACGCCTGCAACCGCATCGGGGCGATCCATTCGGTGGTGTTCGGCGGCTTCTCGGCCCCGGCGCTCAAGGACCGCATCGAGGATACCGAGGCGAAGGTGGTGATCACCGCCGACGGCGGCTGGCGCGGCGGCCACGCGGTGGAGCTCAAGGCCAGCACCGACCAGGCGCTGCGCACGGGCTGCCCGAGCGTCGAGCGGGTGATCGTGCTCAAGCGCACCGGCAAGCCGGTCAGCATGAAGTCCAGGCGCGACGTGTGGTGGCACGACATCATCGAGGGACAGCCGCCCTCCTGCGACCCGGAATTCGTGGACGCGGAGCATCCGCTGTTCCTGCTGTACACCTCCGGCTCGACCGGCAAGCCCAAGGGCATCCAGCACGCCACCGGCGGCTACCTGCTCGGGGCCAAGCTCACCACGCAGTGGGTGTTCGACCTGCGCGATGAGGACGTGTTCTGGTGCACCGCGGATGTCGGCTGGGTCACCGGTCACAGCTACGTCGCCTACGGGCCGCTCGCCTGCGGGGCGACGGTGATGCTGTACGAGGGTGCGCCCACTTATCCTGACGGCGGGCGCTTCTGGAAGAGCTGCCAGGCCCACGGGGTGACGGTGTTCTACACCGCGCCCACCGCCATCCGCGCGCTCATGAAGCTCGGCGACGAGTTGCCGGGCAAGTACGACCTCTCGAAGCTGCGCCTGCTCGGCACGGTCGGCGAGCCGATCAACCCCGAGGCCTGGATGTGGTACCACCGCGTGATCGGCAAGGGACGTTGCCCGATCGTGGATACCTGGTGGCAGACCGAGACTGGCGCGATCATGATCTCGCCGCTGCCCGGTGCGATCGCCACCAAGCCCGGCTCCTGCACGCAGCCGCTGCCGGGGGTCGATGCCGACATCGTCGACGATCATGGCGATTCCGTCACGCGCCCGGACGCCGGCGGTTACCTGGTCATCAGGAAGCCGTGGCCGTCGATGCTGCGCACCATCTGGCGCGACAACGACCGCTACATCTCCAACTATTGGGAGAAGTACGACAACCGCTACTACGTGGCGGGCGACAGCGCGCACCGCGACAAGGACGGCTACTTCTGGATCATGGGGCGCATCGACGATGTGCTGAAGGTGTCCGGGCATCGCCTCGGCACCATGGAGATCGAGTCGGCACTGGTGGCGCATGAGCGCGTGGCCGAGGCCGCGGTGGTCGGCAAGCCGCACGAGATCAAGGGCGAGTCGGTGTTCGCGTTCGTGGTGACGCGTGGGCCGCTCCCGGGCGGAGACACCAGCGCGTTCGTCAAGGAGCTGCGCGAGTGGGTCGCCAAGGAGCTCGGCGCGATCGCCAAGCCCGACGACATCCGCTTCGCCGATAACCTCCCCAAGACGCGCTCCGGCAAGATCATGCGCCGGCTGCTGAAGGCCATTGCGCGCGGCGAGGAGATCACGCAGGACGTGTCGACGCTGGAGAACCCGGCGATCCTCGAGCAGCTGCGGGGAGTGGAGGTAGCCTCACCGGTACGGGTGGTGGCCGCGGCGGCGGCGGTGCGGCGCGCCGGGGCGAAGCGTGTCAGGTCCGCCAAGCGCGCCGTCGCGAAGAAGCGCAGCGTCAAGGCGCGCGCCAAGAGCTCACGCCGCGCTCCCAAGCACGCCGCGGCAAAATCGGTGCGCCGACGCGCCGCCGCCGCGCGGCGGCGCGTGAAGGTCGCGCGGCGCCGTACCGCCGGCCGACGCCGGCGCTGACGGCGGCCGCTAACGCGCGCTCTCGTCGAGGGCGTAGGCGAGCAGGCGTTGCTTGAGCCGCTCGTCCGCGCTGCGCGGCTGCTCGAGTCCCATGCGCTTGAGAGCGGCGCCGTGCCGCGGCGCGGGACGGCCGCGCGCCAGCGCCGCGGCCAGCGTGCGCAAGCGCCCCGCCCAGCTGGCGGTGTGCGTCTCGAGATACTTCAGCGCGCCTGCTAGCACGATCTCCTCCGCCGTGAGGTCGGTGCCAAAGGGGTAGTCGCTGAAGAAGCCGCGCGCGCGGTGCTCGGCGAGCGCCTGCACCAGGTGCTGCGGGAGGTTGTTGCGGAACGCCGCCGGGATGCGGTAGTCCGGCGCCACCTTACCGGCGGCCCGGGCCTGCGCGAGCAGCTGCTCCTGGAAGCGCGAGTCCGCTACGTTCAGGAGCGCCGTGATCACCTCCTCGTCGGTGCGGTCGCGCAGGTCCGCTATCCCGTACTCGGTGATCACGATGTCGCGCAGGTGGCGCGGGATGGTCTCGTGCCCATAGCTCCATAGAATGTTGGAGGTCGTGCGGCCGGCGCGCGTGCGCGTCGCGCGCACGCACAGGATGGCGCGCGCGCCCGGCAGCTCGTGCGCCATGGCGACGAAGTTGTATTGTCCGCCCACGCCCGACACCACCTGGCCGCTTTCCAGCTGATCGGACACCGCTGCCCCGAGCAGCGTCACCATCATGGTGGTGTTGATGCAGCGCGCCGCGCGCCGCTGCAGCGTGCGCAGCTCCTGGTCAGGGCCGTACAGCTGGTTCACGTACCCCACGCCGCGCATCGAGAACTGCGCGCGCTCGCTCTCGGGGAGCTCGCGCAGCGCCGCATAGAAGCCGCGCGGCCCGAGAAAGAAGCCCGCGTGCATCACGTGGCCATTCACCAGCGCGCGCCCCAGGCACTCCTGCGCGAGGCGTGCACGACTGGCCGGGTCGGACAGGTCGGCCGCGATCCATTCCCCGCCAGCGGCGCGCATGCGGCCGGCGGCGAACTCCACGTCCGCGCGGAACACGCCGTAGTGCCTGAGCTGCTCGAACTCCGCCGCCGTCAGGCGCGGGCCGACCCCGACCGCCGCGAGGCGCTCGAGGAGCGCGGCGTCGAAGCGCTCGGTGAGCTGCCCGCTGGCGAGGAGCCTCTCGAGCGGCAGCGAGTCGTAGACGCACCGTCTGAGGATGCCGGCGCGGAACAGCTCGAGCAGCTGGTCGACGAACATCTCGGTGGAGGCGAACAGTCCGGTGACAAAGGGCGCCGCGCCGCCCTGCGCGTCGATGAGCTGCGCCGCGCCGCCCGTGCCGAGGGCGGCGAGCGCCGCGCGCCACACGGCGTTCTGCTGGTGGCGCAACAGTAGCGCGTACACGACCGCATCGCCGAGCTCGCCGATGCCCACCTGCAGCGTGCCGCCGTCGCGCACCAGGCTGCTGACGTACATGCCGATGGCGTAGTCGACCGTGCCGAGCGGCGGATTGGGCGGACCGAACAGGTCGTAGTCGATGGCGCCGAGCGGCGCGCTGTGCGGACCGGACAGGTCGTAGTCATAACGCGGCGAGTCGAGCAGGAAGTCGAGGGTGGCGGGATCGATCTGCGCGCGTCCGGTCATGAACGGCATCTGGACGTGGGTCTCGCCCACCATGACGATGTCGCGCCCGGCGCGGCGCGCCTCGGCGACCAGCGGCAGCAGGTCGAGCGTTACGTCGGGATTGGAGCCGAAGCTCAGCTGCATCGCGCCGTTCAGGTTGCGGCGCGCCACCAGCTGCGCGATGACGTTGACGCCGCGCGCGAGCGCCGCGCGCGCCACGTGCGTGTAATTGGTGCTGAGGTAGTGGCGCTGAGCGTGCTGCGAGTGCAGGAACGCGCCCGGGGTGAGGTAGAACTCGATGACGCGCACGTTGGCCGGCAGCGCGTCCTGCTGTACGGCACGCGCATATTCCGGCTCCACGTAGCTGCCGAATACACGCGCGACCAGCGGCGTGAGCAGGCGCCCCTCGAGATCCGAGCGCGGCACCGGCTTCAACAGCGCCAGCGCGGTGAGGATGGTGAGCTCGAGGGCCGGATCGCGGCAGGCGCGCCGGTAGAATTCGTTGACCAGTGGGTTGGGCTTGCCGATGCCGAGCGGCATCGCCAGCACGATGCGCGGCCCCACGCGGCGCAGTACCGCCTCCACGCACGCGCCGACGTCGTCGAATATTTCAGGCATGCAGCTTGTGGCATGCTCCCCGAACGCGCTGCCGCGCGTCAACCAAGTCAGGGCATCCGACATGTCAGTACACAAACCCGCGCTCGATCCCCAGGCCGTGGAAGCCGTCTCGCGCAGCGGCTACCCCGAGCCATACCGCACGCGCGTGCTGCCACGCGAGAAACGCCGTGTCGGCGATGCGCTCGGGCTGACGCGCATCGGCATCAACCACACCACGCTGCCGCCGGGCAAGGAGTCCTCGATGCGCCACTGGCACACGCACGAGGACGAGTTCGTGTACGTGCTGTCAGGGGAGGTGGTGCTGCGCACCGGTTCCGGCGAGCAGCTGTTGCGCGCGGGCATGTGCGCGGGCTTTGCTGCCGGGTGCGAGGACGGCCACCAGCTCATCAACCGCAGCGCCGCGGCGGCGGTGTATCTGGAGGTCAGCAACCGCGACCCCGCCGACTGCGGCCACTACTCCGACCCGGATGTCGATCTGCTGTGGAACGCGCCCCATGCGCGCGGCCGCTTCACGCGCCGCGATGGCGGTCCGTGCTGAAAATGCCTTCGGACTGGCGATTTTCAGGCTGCGCGCATAAACCAAATGTGCTTTATCGGTGTCTGAAGGGTGTGATCTCGCGGCGGTCCGGGAACGGACCGGGGGGAGGCGGGCATGGCGATCGGTCCATTCCGGCTGGGCGTGGCGCTGCTGGTCGTGGCGTGGTGGGCACCCCCGGCGGCGGCAGCCGGGACTCGGGCCGAGGCGCCGCCCGAGGGGGGTTCCCCGCGTGCCGGCCGTATCACGGTGAGCCTCGACCTGACACCTGCCGCCGACATCCTGGCGGTGTTCCACCGCCACGGCGCGGCGCCCGAGGAGCTCGCCGCCCTGCTCGCGCGGCCCGAAGTGCGGGCGTTGATCGCGCAGACCGCACGCTTCGATGCCGCGGCGACACCGGAGGCCTTCCGCAACACGCTGCAGCTGGCGGCTGCCGGGCGGCTCAAGGCCGATGCCCCCGATCCCTTCGCCTTCAGCCGCGTGCGCCAGCGCGCGGCCGACATCGGCCGGCTCTACGATCTGATCGAGGCGCGCGCCCCGGCGCTGCAGCGCGACATCGCCGCGCGCCTGCAGCCGGACCTGCCTGCCGGAGTTGATCTCAACGTGCACGCCGCCTTCGTGGTCGGCGGTACCTCGGACGGCTGGGCACAGCCGGCCAACCAGCTGTATCTGGCGCTGCAGTCCTTCGAGGGCGACTACGACGGGCTCGTCACCCTGATGGCGCACGAGGTCTACCACGTCGTGCAGTACAGCGTGATGCCGGCGACCGGCTCGGCGGCGGCCGACTCCCGGCAGCGCAACGCCGAGAACCTGATGATCGCGACCCTCATGGAGGGCACGGCATCCTTCGTCGGCGATCCGACCCAGGCCGCCGGCGGGGGCACCTACCTCGAGTGGTACCGGGGGCGCTACCGCACCAACCTCGGCCGCATCCAGGACGACTTTGCGCTGTTCGATGCGCTCTTGTTCCGTGCAGCACACGACGGCGAGGTTGACTATCGCGAGCTCTACAGCCTGGGCTTCTCGGGGGCGTGGGGCAGCCCGCTCGATTTCGTCGGCTATCGCATGGCGCAGGTGATCGCCCGTTACGGGGGGCGGTCGAAAGTGGCGGCCTACCTTAATCAGCCGGCCGGCAGCTTCTTTGCCGACTACATCGCGGCCTGCGATGCGCATCCTGGCGAGAGCCTGTGTGTCAGGTTCGATTCCCAGACGACGCACACGCTGCTGCAGGTGCGCGACCGCACCATCACCGCCGGTGCGAACCGCGCGCGGCTGTTCCTGCTCTAGCGGTGCGGAGCGTGCGGGCGCTAATGCGCGCCGGGCGTGAGGCGCACGGTGAACGACACGCCCACGTCGTTCCCCACCCACTCGGTGGATTTCCAGTCGCCCCGGCCGACCCCGAAGTCCAGCCGCCTGAGGCTGGTCTTGCCGCTCATGTAGCCGACCGCCGCGCCGTTCTCGGTGGCAGTGCGGAAGCTGAACGGCACGCGCACCTCGCGGGTCACGCCGCGCAGGGTGAGCTTGCCCTGCGCCTCGTAGCCGTTGGCCGTCTTGGTGAACTGCGTGGCGCTGTAGTGCGCTTGTGGAAACTTCTTCACCGCGAACAGATCGGTATCGCGCAGGTTGTCATCGCGTTCCTGGTCGCCGGTGTCGAGCGAGTTCATGTCCACGGTCACCTCGAGGCGGCTGGCGGCGAGGTTGTCGGGCGCGAAATCAAACACCACCGGGAAGCGCGTGAAACGGCCCTTGTTCTGCGCGCCGGCCTGCATGAAGGTGAACTCGAGAGTGCTATTGGCGGCATCCGATGCGTAGTGCACCGGCGCGTCCGCGCCGAAGGCGCCGGCGGCGCCGAACAGCGCCGCGGCGAGCGCGGCGCGCATGCTGTGGGTCATGGCCTGTTTCCCTGGCCGGAGTTGGCAACTGGCAGCATACGCTTCAGTACGTCGTCCTTGAGCACGAAATGATGCTTGAGCGCGGCGGCGACGTGCAGCACCACCACCGCTACCAACAGGCTCGCGAGTATCCCGTGCGTGTCCACCAGCGCCTCATACAGGGGCTTACTCTTGGGCACCAGGTCCGGCAGCTGAAAGAACCCGAACCAGCTGACCGGGAACCCACGTGCCGAGGACATCGTCCAGCCCGACAGCGGCAGGGCGAACAGCAGCACATAGAGGAGGGCGTGCGTGAAACGCGCCGCGGCGCGCTCGTAGGGCTTGAGCGTCGGTGGCAGGGGCGGCGTCGGGTTCATCCAGCGCCACAGCAGTCGCAGCAGCGCCAGTGCCATGATAGTGAGACCAACGGATTTGTGGCGCGCCAGCATGGCGAGTTTCTGCACCCCGTGCAGCTCGTCGGCCACCAGCGCCAGGGTGATCTGCAGGATGAGCAGCACGACGATCAGCCAATGCAGGGTCTGGGCGACCGCGCCCCAGCGGTACGTGGTGTTTCGCAGCGTCATGCCCTTAAGCTTATGCGCGTGATGGCGCGCTGCCTACTGCGGCCACTGTCTGCGGCGTGCGTGGCGCTGCTGCTCAGCGGCTGCCCGGTGCGGCCGCCTGTTCCCGCCGTCCCGCCGTCCGCCCCGCCCCCGCTGGCTCCGCAGGGCGCGCGCTACGACATCGATGCGGCCGCCTCACTGCTCACGGTGCGCGTGTACCGCGGCGGAACGCTGGCGAGCGTCGGACACAACCACCTGATCGCCTCGCACGAGCTGCGCGGCGCCGTGTATGTACCCGCCGACCCCTTGCATGCCGGCTTCGAAGTTCACATTCCGGTGGAGACGCTCACCGTGGATGAGAAGGAGCTGCGCGCACGCGAGCTGAGCCCGGACTTTCCGCCCGATGTGCCCGACAGCGCCCGCCAGGGCACGCGCCGCAACATGCTGGGCCCGGCGCTGCTCGATGCCGAGCACAACCCCGAGATCGTGCTGCGGGCGCTGGCGCTCGCCGCGCAGCAAGCCGCGCCGGGCAGCACCGCCGCCAACAGCGTCGTGGCGCGGGTCGCGGTGCAGGTACGCGGCCAGGAGCGCACCGTAGAGGTGCCGGTGAGCTATCGGCTCAGCACCGACACCCTGGAAGTGTCGGCACAGTTCCCGCTGCGGCAGACGGATCTCGGCCTGACACCCTTCACCGCCATGCTCGGCGCGCTGGCGGTGCAGGACGAGATGCGCGTGCGCCTCGAGCTGGTGGCGCACCCGGCGGGCGCGCACGGCGGCCAGTGAGGCGCTACTTCAGTTGCAGCTCCGCCAGCAGCTCGCTGGCTTTGTACACCTTGCGCAGTGCCTCGAGGACGATGGCCGGATCCACCGCCACCGCGCGGTTGAGCTCGGTGTCGTACCAGTAGGAGCCGGAGATGGAGTGGATGTTGCCATCGAACATCAGCCCCACGATCCGGCCGCTGGCGTCGATCAGCGGACTGCCGGAGTTGCCGCCGACGATGTCGTTGGTGGTGGAGAGGTTGAAGCGCGTGTCCATGTCGAGCTGGGCACGCGCCGCCAGCCACGCGTCGGGTACCTTGAACGGCTCCTGATCGGTGGCGCGCTCGTAGAGGCGCGCCAGGTGGGTGAACGGCTCGACCTCGTGCCCGTCCTCGCGCCAGCCCTTCACCGTGCCGAAGTTCAGGCGCAGCGTGAAGGTCGCGTCCGGCGGGATGCTGGTGCCGTAGATCTTGAAGCGTGCGCGCGCGATCTTCTCCGCCCCCGCATCCTCGGGCGCCTGCACCTCGTCCTCGTAACGCTTGCGCACCGCGCGTGACTCGGCATCCACCGCGCGCGCCAGCTCGATCATCGGATCGTGCGAGGCGTCCACGGCGGCCGCGCCGCCCTGCCACAGCTGCTTGCGCAGCTGCGGGTCGGCGAGCTTCGAGCCGTCCACCACGCGCGCCCCCAGGGTGTCGGGAGAGTCCTTCACCAGCAGCTGCCGCACCACCGCGGCATCCGGGCCGAGCCACTCGCGCATGCGCTCGAGCGAGAACGACAGCGTGAGTTTCTCCAGCTCCGGGTATACGGGCACCGGCGCCACCAGGCGCTGTTCGACCCGCGGCAGCGCTGCGTCGCGATACTCGCGCAATCGCGTGGTGTTGGCCTTGGGGCGCTCGGCGGAGGCGCGCACCAGGGTGCGCGCGTAAGCGAACAGACGGCTGTTGAAGCCCGCGCCCTGCTCGAGGTACGTGTACGGGAGGTACAGCTCGTGCTGGTGCACCTGCGCCCTGGCGATGGCCCCCCACGGGTCGCCGGTGGCGGCCGCCAGCTGCGCGTTGGCGGCCACCTTGGCGCGCAGCGCCGCCTCCTCCTTGCGCTTGGAGTTGAGCAGGCGGTCATCGAGCAGCGCGTCGAGCTCGCCGCGCCGCACCTTGATGGAGTTCTCCACGGTGTTCAGCGGGTCCTCGACGATGCGCGCCGCCTCGGCGCTGGTCTTGGCGAACTGGATGTAGCGGCCGCGCAGCTCCGAGGCGCGCAGCAGCCAGCGTGGCAGCTCGAGGTTGCGCAGCGTGTCGAGCTGCGACACGGTCAGCAGCCGGTCGGTCGAGCCCGGATGACCGGAGACGAACACCAGTTCGCCGGTCTCGGGCCCCGCCGCGCGGGTCTGCAGGAAGTTCGGGGTCGCGGCCGGCTTGCCATCGGCTCCGTAGGCGCGCAGCACCGACATGTCCAGGCACCAGCGCGGGAACTGGAAGTTGTCGGGGTCGCCTCCGAAGGCCGCGATGCCGCGCTCGGGCGCGAACACCAGCCGCACGTCGTCGTAGCGGTGATACTTGTAGAGCCAGTACTGGCCGCCCTGGTACAGCTCTACGCTCTCGCACTTGAGCGGCCCAAAGCGGCCCTGCTTGCTCTCCTCTTCGCAAGCCTGCTCGAGCTGCGTGAGGGTCTTCTTGCGCGCATCGTTGGCGGCCTTGTCGTCGAGCCCCTTGAGCGCCGCCACCACTTTGGCGGTGACGTTCTCCATGTCCATGAGCACGTCCGCGATCTGCGTGCCGCACTTGAGCTCATCGTCGCGCTTGCGCGCCAGGAAGCCGTCGTGCACCAGGTTGTGCCCGGCGCTGGAGTGCTCGTCCAGGCACGCCTCGGCGCAGTGATGATTGGTGAGGATCAGGCCGTCGGGGGAGACGAACGAAGCGGTGCAGTTCGAGAGGCGGATAGTGGCGGTGCGCACGCGGTCGAGCCAGCCCTGGCCGATATCGGCGCCGTACTCGCGCTTCACCAGCTCGTGCGGGAAGTCGTGGAACGTCCACATGCCGCCATCGCTGAAGGCCGGGGCGGAGATCAGGAGGACGAGGAGCAGGCTGAGGGCGCGGCGCAGCATGGCGATCCCTTTCACGTTATTGTTGGCGCCTCGGTTCGGAAGCGCGCGATTGCCGGCGATTATGCAGGAAAGCTTCCCCGGCCGTACCGCGGCCACACCGCCCGGCTCACCGCAGAATCCATGGCACCGGTCGCATCGCAGCCGCGGCCTTGGGGGTGCGCGGCCTGCCGCTTCAGCTTTCTCCCTCGAGCAGCAGCAGCAGCGTCCCCTCTGGGCTCTTCAGCAGAGCGTTGCCGTGCGCGGCGGCGGCCGGCAACACCGACAGCGGCATGCCGAGTTCGCGCAGCCGGTCGAGCCGCGTGCGCATATCTGCGGCGCGGAACACGATCAGCGGCTGCGCGCACACCGCTGGGGCGTGAAAGGCGATATCGAGGCGGTCACTGGTGAGCTCCAGGCGCGGGTACGGCTCGGACAGCTCGTCGGCGGCCACGAAGCCGAGCGGCTCCCAGAACGCCTTGGCGACCGCGAAGTCGCTCACCGGGAGACTGAGCTGCGCGAAGTCCCCGCACAGGGAGGTGTCGGTGACCGCACGCGGCACCGGCGAGAAGGTGCGCGCTTCCAGCACCGCGGCCGCATGCCCGAAGGGATCGGTAAAGGCTATCTCGTTGAAGACCTCCTCGCCGGTGCGTGCATGAGTGAGCGCGATGCCGGCGGCGGCGAATGCGCCCAGATGGCGCGCGATGCCGGGACGTACGAAGGTGAGCACCGGGGAGGGACCGGGCCGCTGGTGCAGCCCGAGGTGCAGCCGCCCGTCGCTCATGACCCCGTACGGGTGCGTGAAAGTATCGGTGGTGCTCGCCTGACTGAAGCCCAGCCGCTCGTAGAACTCGACCGCGGTGCGGATGTCGGAAGCGGCGACGCTCAGCTCGTGAAACGTGCCCGGCAGCGGCAGCGGTGTACTGGCCATCAGGCGGAGGCGCCCGTCGCGGTCCCGGGCAGGACGCCCGCGCCGGCAAGCGGCAACCCCTGGCAGTGCTGCGCGATCAGCTCCGCCAGACACTCGGCGTGGCCGACGCTCGCATTCAGCGCCGGCACGTACTCGTAACGCTCGCCGCCGGCACGCAGAAAGGCGACACGATTCTCGATGTCGATCTCCTCGAGGGTCTCCAGGCAGTCGACCGCGAAGCCCGGGCACACCACGCTCACCTCGCGCAGGCCGCGCGCCGGCATCCCGGTCAGCACCTCACTCGTGTAGGGCTTGAGCCAGCCGGCCGGGCCGATGCGCGACTGGAAGCTCACGCTCCACTCGCCCTCGGTGAGCAGCAGCTCGTCAGCCAGCAGCCGCGCGGTGTTCTGACAGCGGCTGAGGTACGGGTCGCCCTGCGCGGCATAGCGCTCCGGTATGCCGTGGAAGGAGATGAGCAGGTGCGAGGTGCGGCCGCGCTGCTGCCAGTGCGCTGCCACGCTCGTGCGCAGCGCCTCGATGTAGCCGGGCTGATCATGGTAGTCGGCGATGAAAGACAGCTGCGGCAGGGCGCGCCAGCGGCGCAGCTCCGCGCTGACGCGGTCGAAGGCGGCACCGGTGGTCGCGCCGCAGTACTGCGGGAACAGCGGCAGCACCAGGATGCGCTGCGCGCCGCCGTCGCGCAGCCGCGCGAGCGCGCTGTGGATCTCGGGAGCGCTGTAGAGCATGCCGGCCTCCACCGCGAGTGGCGCCAGCATGCGCCGCGCCAACGCGGCGGCGAGCTCGCTGCGCAGCCGCTCGGTGAGCTCGCGCAGCGGCGAGCCTGCCGCCGACCAGATCAGCCGGTACTTGCGCGCTACGCGCCGCGGCCGCCACGGCAGGATCACCCCGTACAGCACCGGCAGCCACAGCAGGCGCGGCAGGTCGACGACGCGCCGGTCGGCGAGAAAGCGCGCCAGGAACGCGCGCACCGCGCGCGCTTCCGCCGCCGCGGGCGTTCCGGAGTTGATCAGCAGGATGCCGACGCGTTCGGGACGCATGCCTCAGGATCTTGCAAGGCGCGCGCTGCGCCGTTTCTTCAGCCAATGCCGATGCACAGGTACTTGATCTCGGTGTAGTCGAGGATGCCGTACTTCGAGCCTTCGCGGCCGATGCCCGACTCCTTGACGCCGCCGAAGGGCGCGACCTCGGTGGAGATCAGCCCGGTGTTGAGACCGACCATGCCGTACTCGAGTGCCTCGGCGACGCGCCAGGCGCGCGCCAGGTCGCGCGTGTAGAAGTACGCCGCCAGGCCGAACTCGGTGTCGTTCGCCATGTGGATCGCCTGCGCCTCGGTCTCGAAGCGGAACAGCGGCGCCACCGGGCCGAAGGTCTCCTCGCGCGCCATCATCATCGCCGGGTTCGCTTCGGTCACGATGGTAGGCTCGAAGAAGGTGCCGCCAAGCGCGTGTCGGCGTCCGCCGAGGGCGATGTGCGCGCCCTTGGCGACGGCGTCCGCGATGTGCTCCTCAACCTTGGCGAGCGCCTTGTCGTCGATCAGCGGCCCCTGATCAGTCGGGCCCTTGAGCCCATCGCCGACGCGCAGCTGCGACACCGCGTGCACCAGTTTCTTGGCGAACGTCTCGTAGACGCCGGCCTGCACCAGCAGGCGGTTGGCGCATACACAGGTCTGGCCGGTGTTGCGGTACTTGCTGGCGATGGCGCCGGCGACCGCGGCATCCAGGTCCGCGTCGTCGAACACGATGAACGGTGCATTGCCGCCGAGCTCCATGGTGATCTTCTTCACCGTGCCGGCGCACTGCGCCATGAGCTTCTTGCCGACCGCAGTCGAGCCGGTAAAGGTGATCTTGCGCACCAGCGGGTTGGAAGTCAGCTCGCCGCCGATCGCCCCCGCGCTGCCGGTGATCACGTTCAGCACCCCCGGCGGCAGCCCGGCGCGCACTGCCAGGGAGGCGGCGGCCAGCGCCGAGTACGGGGTCTGGCTCGCGGGCTTGCAGAGGAAGGTGCAGCCGGCCGCCAGCGCCGGGCCCGCCTTGCGGGTGATCATGGCCAGCGGGAAGTTCCAGGGCGTGATGGCCGCCACCACCCCGACCGGCTGGCGCAGCACCACGATGCGCTTGTCGGCCTGGTGTCCGGGAATGATGTCGCCGTACAGGCGCTTGCCCTCCTCGGCGAACCACTCGATGAAGGAGGCGGCATAGGCGATCTCGCCCTTGGATTCACTGAGCGGCTTGC
This sequence comes from uncultured Steroidobacteraceae bacterium, assembly GCA_964489185.1. Classification (GTDB taxonomy): domain Bacteria; phylum Pseudomonadota; class Gammaproteobacteria; order Steroidobacterales; family Steroidobacteraceae; genus 13-2-20CM-66-19. The sequence continues at coordinate 109,860 of CAZAXR010000005.1, forward strand.
CCTGCTCGGCGGTCATGAGGGTGGCGAGGTCCTCCTGGTTCGCCATCAGCAGCTCGTACCAGCGGCGCAGGATCACGGCGCGTTCCTTGGCGGTGAGCGCGGCCCACGCCGGGAATGCCTGCGAGGCCGCCTCGATCGCGCGCTGCGCCTCGCTGACACCCATGTCCGGCACCGTGCCGAGCGCTTCGCGCGTGGCGGGATTGATCACCGTGTGGGTGGCGCCGTTGGCCGCGTCGACCCACTTGCCGCCGATCAGGCAGCGGGTGCGCAGCAGATCCGGATCGCGCAGTTTCATGGGGGAATACTCCTTTATTCCTCTGAGGTCTCGTCGGCGGCGGCCCGCGCATCGGCACCGCGCAGCCAGCGCGCGCAGAACTCCAGCGTGCGCTTGCGCGCCAGCGCCGCGGCCTCGGGGTGGTAGGCGTCGCGTTGATCGCAGTTGAAGCCGTGGCCGGCGCCCTCGTAGGTGTAGACCGGCGCCTCGGGGTAGGCCGCCCTGATCTGCGCGACGTCCTCGGGCGGGATGCTGCGGTCGAGGGCGCCGTAGTGATACATGACCGGGTGGCGGGGCTTCTGGTCGAGGTATGCGCCGATCTTGCCGTAGTACACGACGGCGCAGGCCACCGGCAGCTGGCAGGCGGCCAGGTACGACATGGTGCCGCCGTAGCAGTAGCCGATGCTGCCGGCGCGCCCGGAGTGACGCACCACCGCGAGCGCTGCGGCCAGGTCGCGCAGCGTGCTCTCGAGGGTGAGCTGCGCGCGGTAGCCGGCACCTTCCTGCATGTCCTTCTGGCTGTAGCCAAGCTCGATGCCGCGGCGCACGCGATCGAACAGCGCCGGGGCGATCGCAGTGTAGCCCTCGGCGGCGAAGCCGTCGGTGACGGCGCGGATGTGCGCGTTGACGCCGAAGATCTCCTGGATCACCAGCAGCGCGCCACGCGGCCGCCCGGCCGGCGCGGCCAGCCAGGCCTGAAACTCGTGCCCGTCGCGGGCCATGAGGGTGGTGAATTCGCCCAACGTCGTTCCTGATGGCTTCGCCCGATCGCCCATGGCATTCTAACGCGCCGCGCGTTCGGAGGGACTCATGCTCGTCGGTCCGGCAGTCAGGCGCGTTGCAATCCTCGGCAGCGTCCGCATTCCCTTCGCCCGCTCCTACTCCGCTTACGCCACCGTCGGCAATCAGGACATGCTCACGGCCGCGTTTCGCGGCGTGGTCGAGCGCTTCAAGCTGCAGGGCGAGCGGCTCGGGGACGTGGCCGCCGGGGCGGTCATCAAGCATTCGAAGGATTACAACCTGGTGCGCGAGTCGGTGCTCGGGTGCGGTCTCGATCCGCACACCCCGGGCCTGGACCTGCAGCGCGCCTGCGGCACCAGCCTCGAGGCCGCGATCGCCATCGGCAACAAGATCGCGCTCGGCCAGATCGATGCCGGCATCGCCGGCGGCACCGATTCGATAAGTGACGCTCCGATCGTGTACCCGCGCTCCTACCAGCAGCTGCTGCTCGCCAGCTACCGGGGCCGCAGCGCCTGGCAGCGCATCGCGCCGTGGCTGCGGCTGCGCCCCGGGCACTTCAAGCCGGTGCTGCCGGCGGTGGTCGAGCCGCGCACCGGCCTGTCCATGGGGCAGAGCACCGAGCTCATGGTCAAGCGCTGGCAGGTGTCACGCGCCGAACAGGATCAGCTCGCCTGCGACAGTCATCTGAAGGCGGCGGCCGCGTGGCAGGCCGGCTTCTACGACGACCTGGTGATCGAGTACCGCGGACTCAAGAGTGATAACAACATCCGGGCCGATACCAGCCCGGAGAAGCTCGCGAAGTTGCGTCCGAGTTTCGCCGCCGACGGAACACTGACCGCCGGCAACAGCACGCCGCTCACCGACGGGGCGAGCGCGGTGCTGCTGGCAACCCCGGAATGGGCCGCGCAGCGCAAACTGCCGGTGCTGGCCCACCTCTCCTACGGCAAGGTGTGGGCCGTGGACTTCGTCAGCGGCAAGGAGGGGCTGCTGATGGCCCCGGCGCACGCGGTTCCCGCGATGTTGCGCGATGCGGGAATCAGCTTGCAGGACTTCGATTACTACGAGATACACGAGGCGTTCGCCGCGCAGGTGCTGTGCACTCTCAAGGCCTGGGAGTCGCCCGAGTACTGCCGCGAAGTGCTCGGTCTGCCGACGCCGCTCGGCGGCATCGACCGCAGCCGCCTCAACGTGAAGGGCGGCAGCGTCGCCATCGGACACCCGTTTGCCGCGACCGGCACGCGCATTCTCGGCACGCTCGCCAAGATCCTGGCCGGCGATGCTGGCGCGAAGCGCGGACTGGTCTCGGTGTGCACCGCCGGCGGCATGGGGGTTACCGCAATCGTGGAGCGCTGAGCAAGCGCGCCAGTGCTACAGGGAGCAACAACATGAATATCAGGCTCATGCGAGCGATGCTGCTCGCCGCGACACTGCTGGCGGCTGCCATCGCCCGCGCGGATTTTCAGGCTGCGCTCGGGGAGTACAACGCCGGGCACTATGACGCCGCCCACGCACAATTCCTGGCACTCGCCGAACTCGGTGACTGCTCCTCGCAGTTCAACCTCGGCGCCATGGCCCTGAAGGGGCAGGGCGGACCGAAGGACACCGGCAGCGGCGTCGGCTGGCTGCAGGCGGCGGCCGGCAACGGCTGCGAGAAGCTGGTCGGCGGCAAGCTCACGGGGCTGAGCGCGCAGCTGAGTCCCGAAGAGGCGCGCTCGGCGGCAGCGATCGTGTCGCGCTACGGGCGCGAGGCGCTGAAGGCGCAGGGTGTGGTAAGCCCGGACTTCAGCTGCAGCAACACTCAGCCCGCGCGCGTGCTCGACTCGCCACTGCCCGATGATCCGCGCCCGGCCGGCGGCCGCGAGGAAAGCGCCATCGTGATCACCGAGCTCACCGTCGGCACCGACGGCCTGGCGCGGGACCCGGAGATCCTGCTGGCCGTGCCGGAGCGCGGCTTCACCCGTGCCGCGGTGGAAGCCTGGTTCAACTCGCGCTTCGCGCCGGCGCAGCGCAACGGGCAGCCGGTCGAATCACGCCTCACGGCGAAGATGCTGTTCACCTCCAGCGGCGGCCTGGCGAGCACCGACGTTTACCGCCAGGCGCGGCCCGCCGCCGACGGCGGCGATCCGGCCGCCGGATATGTGGTCGGTCTCACCGCCACCCTCGACTCCTCGCTCGGTATCTCCAGCGCCCGGGCGGGGGAGCTGCTGCTCGCCTCGGCGCGCGACGGTTACCCGCAGGCACAGTACTGGGTCGCCAACCAGCTGCGCTACGCGACCGCTTGTCAGGGCCGGCGCGACGGCAACGTGTGGCTGAGCCACGCCGCGCAGGGCGGCAACGCGGCCGCGCAGGTGAAGCGTGCCCGCGACCTTCTCGGGCCCGGCGCCTCAGCGGCGCAGATTGCCGAAGCGCGCGCCCTGCTGGAGAAGGCTGCCGCCTCCGACAGCTACTACGTGATGAAGCACGTGACGGCGCTGCTGGCGGCATCACCGGTGGAGACGGTGCGTGATCCGGCGACAGCGCAGAAGGTGGCCACGCGGCTCGCCGGCGGCGAGATCCAGTCCGACCCGCAGATGTTTGAAGCAGTCGCTGCCGCCGATGCCGCCAACGGGGACTACCGCGGCGCGAGCGCCACGCAGCAGCTGGCGATGCGCAAGGCGCAGACGCTCGGCTGGAATACGCGCGCCATGGCGGAGCGGCTCGCCACCTACAAGAGCGGTAAACCGTGGCGCGGAGATCTGTTCGCCTACTGATGCGGTCCTACCCGGCGACCGCCCGGTGAGCGCGCCGCCCGGTGAGCGTTCCAATACGCCCGCGGAGGTGCTGCGCGTCGCGTTGCAGCTCGGCCTCACCTCCTTCGGCGGTCCCGTAGCGCACCTCGGTTACTTCGAGCGCACCTACGTGCGCGAGCGTGCGTGGCTGCGCAGCGAAGACTTCGCCGCACTGGTCGCCCTGTGTCAGGTGCTTCCCGGACCGACCAGCAGCCAGGTGGGCTTCCTGGTCGGGTTGCAACGCGCCGGCTGGCGCGGGGCGCTCGCGGCCTGGGTCGGCTTCACGCTGCCGTCGGCACTGCTGCTGTACGGGTGCGCGCGCCTGGCCGCGCATGCACAGGGGCCGCTGGCACTGGCCGCCGTGCACGGCCTGCAGCTGGTGGCGGTGGCGGTGGTTGCGCAGGCGCTGGTGAGCATGGCACGGCGGCTGTGCCCGGACCGCCGCACACAGCTGCTGGCGCTCGCCGCGTGTCTGGCGCTGCTGCTCTTTCCTGCCGGCGTGGCGCAGCTGGCGGTGCTCGCCGCCGCGGCCGCCGCGGGGGGGCTGTGGTGCAGGCCCGGCGCGGCAGCGCCACTGGCGGCGGCGCTGCGCCCCAGGGCCGCGCACGCGGCGCTTGCGGCGCTGCTGCTGCTGCTGGCGAGCCTGCCGCTGCTGGCGTGGCGCTCTCCGCACGGCTACCCCGCGCTCGCCTGGGTGTTCGCCCGTGCCGGCGCGCTGGTGTTCGGCGGCGGTCACGTCGTGCTGCCGCTGCTGCAGGGCGCGCTCGTGCCTCAGGGCTGGCTGTCCGACGAGGCCTTTCTGACCGGCTACGGGCTCGCCCAGGCGGTCCCGGGCCCGCTGTTCACCGTCGCCGCGTACCTGGGCGCGCTCACCCCCCTGCCTTCGCCGGCGCTCGCCGCAACCGTCGCGGTGATCGCCATCTTTCTGCCGGGGCTGCTGCTGGCCGTGTCGGGCGCGGCGCTGTTCGCGCTGCTGCTGCGTCACCCGGCAGCGCGCGCCGCGCTCACCGGCGTCAACGCGGGGGTGGTCGGGATCCTGGCGGCGGCGTGGTGGAATCCGATCTGCACCACGGCGATCCATGTGCCCCTCGATGCAGTAATCGCCGCGGCAGCGCTCGCGCTGCTGCAGTGGCTGAATGCGGCGCCGGTGCTCATCGTGCTCGGCTGCCTGGCAGTGAGCCTCGCCCGCGTACTGCTCTAGGCCGACAGCAGCTCGATGAGCGCGCGCTGCTCCTCACTCATCTGCTCGCGCGGCGTGACCAGGGCACCCTGGAGCGCGCGCCGGCAGGGCCGGCTCTCATCCTCGGCGTAGTCCTCCACCGCCTCTGCGATCAGCGCCTGCACGCGCGCCAGGTTGGCGCGCAGCTCCGCGAGGATCTGCTGCGCCGAGGCGTGCTGCGAGGCGTCCTCGAGCCAGCAGTCGTAGTCGGTCACGAGCGCGATGCAGCAGTACCCCAGCTGCGCCTCGAGCGCGAGAAACGCCTCCGGCACGTTGCTCATCCCGACCAGGTCCGCGCCCGCGCCGCGCAGAAACAGGCTCTCGGCACGCGTGCCGAGGCGCGGGCCCTCGACGCAGGCATAGGTCTGGTCCTCGTGCAGGCTGATACCGAGGCGGCGCGCCACGCGCACGATCAGCGCCGCGGTGGTGGCGCAGGTCGGGTGCGCAGTGGAGACGTGCGCGACCAGCCCGTTGCCGAAGAAACTCCCCGCGCGCGTGCCGCGGGTGAAGTCCAGGTACTGCGAGGGCAGCGCGAAATCCCCGGGCCGGATCGGCTCGCGCAGGCTGCCGACGGCGGACACGCCGATGACGGTGCGTACCCCGAGGCTCTTCAGCGCCCAGATGTTGGCGCGGAAGTTGATCTCCCCGGGCAGCCGCTCGTGGCGCAACCCGTGCCGGGCGAGGAACACCACCTCGCGCCCGCGCAGCGTCCCGTGCAGGAGCGGCGCCGAGGGCGGCCCGAACGGCGTGCTGAGCTCGCGCGCGCGCACCTGCGCCAGCTGCGCCATGGCGTACAGCCCCGTACCGCCGATGATGCCGATCATGCTGTGGCGCACTCCCTGCGGGCGCATTTGCCTCGGTGCCCCGCCAGGCGGCAAGATGCCCGAAACAGCGGCGGAACAACAACTCCGACGGAACAGCGAGCCATGAGCGCCAACTTCACAGCCGTCGCGGCCGCCGCTCGCGCGGGGCGCGCCGCGCAGCCCTCATCCTGCGCGCGGCCGGCATGACCGCCATGAGCTCAGCCGCGGGAGCCACCGTGAAGCCGCCCCGGTTCGTGAGCTTCCGCGAGTTCTATCCCTACTACCTCGCGCAGCACGCCAACCGCACCTGCCGCCGCCTGCACACCCTCGGGACGCTGCTGGCGCTCGCGATGGCGCTGCTCGCGCTCGCGAGCCGGCACTGGGTGTGGCTGCTCGCCGTGCCGCTCGCCGGCTACCTGCCCGCGTGGGCCGGACACTTCTTTTTCGAGGGCAACTTGCCGGCCACCTTCCGTTACCCGCTCTACAGCCTGCGCGGGGACGTCACCCTGCTCGTCGAGGTGTTGACGGGACGCGCGCGCTGGTAGCGGACGCCAAGCGACAGCATCATGAGCAGACCCGGCATCGACCGCGTCTTCGAGCGACGCCTCTCCGCCCTCGTCAACGGCGGCGAGCCGCAGATCCTGCAGGGCGGCCGCAAGGGCGTGGAGAAGGAATCGCTGCGCGTCATGCCGGACGGGCATCTCGCGCACACCCCGCACCCGCCGCTGCTGGGTTCGGCGCTCACCAACGAGCACATCACCACCGACTACTCCGAGTCGCTGATCGAGCTGGTCACACCGGCGTTCACGCACAGCTGGGAGCTGCTGCAGCACCTGCTCGACCTGCACCAGTTCGTGTACCGCCATCTGGGGGATGAGCTGCTGTGGGCGACCAGCATGCCGTGCGCGATCGCGCGCGATGCGGACATTCCGCTGGCGCAGTACGGCACTTCGCACATCGGGCGCATGAAGACCGTGTACCGCAACGGCCTGGGGCTGCGCTACGGGCGCATGATGCAGGCGATCTCCGGGGTGCACTTCAACTATTCCTTTCCGCTGCGGTTCTGGGAAGCGTGGGCGGCGGCGCGCGCCGCGCCGCTGCAGGGGTCGCAGTTCGTATCGGCGTGCTACTTTGACCTGCTGCGCAACTATCGGCGCTACGGCTGGCTGGTGCTGTACCTGTTCGGGGTGTCGCCGGTGGTGTGCAAGTCGTTCCTGCACGGGCGCGAGTTCGGGCTGGCCGACTTCGGCGCCGGCACCGCGTTCGAGCCGTATGCCACCAGCCTGCGCATGAGCGACGTCGGCTACCGCAACCGCAACCAGGCCGGACTCGAGGTGTCGGTGAACAGCCTCGAGGAGTACGTGCGCGACCTGACACGCGCCATCAGCACCCCGCATCCGCCGTACGAGGCACTCGGCGTCAAGGTGAATGGCGAATACCGCCAGCTGAATGCCAACATCCTGCAGATCGAGAACGAGTACTACAGCTTCATCAGGCCGAAGCGCGTGGCGCGCTCGGGCGAGCGTCCCACCAAGGCGCTGCGGCGTGCCGGCGTGGAGTACGTGGAGGTGCGCGCGCTCGACGTGAGTGCCTTCGACCCGGTGGGCGTGAACCAGAACAAGCTGCGCTTCCTGGAGGCGTTTCTGGCGTTGTGTTTGATGAAGGAGTCAGCGCCGATCGCTGCCGCCGAGCAGAGCGTGTTGGACGAGAACCATGTGGTCGTGGCACGGCGCGGCCGTGAGCCCGGGCTCACCCTGTGGCGCGATGGCGGCCGGGTGGGGATGCGCGAGTGGGCCCGGGAACTGCTGGATTCGATGTCAGGTATTTGTGAGATTCTGGATCGTGGCGCGTCAGCGCGCCCCTACTCCGAGGCACTCGCCACGCAGCGCGCCAAGATCGAGGACGTGACGCTTACGCCTTCGGCGCGACTCATGTCAGAACTGGCCGCGGGGGAGTCGTTTTTCGACCTTGCGTTGCGTATGTCCGCGGCGCACAAGGCATATTTTCTCGATCTCTACCCCCCTAACGAGGAACGTCTGCGGGAATTCGGGGAGGAGGCGCGCGAATCCCTCGCCGCTCAGCGCTCGATTGAGACCGCTGATCGGGGAACGTTCGAGGAATACCTGGCCCGTTACTTCTCGGACTGAGTCCCAACATGGGGCATTGGTTCAGGTAGCGTTAACATTAACATAATCAGACATTTGGAGCAGTCGCTTTTGGAGCCGGGACGACATAAACTCAACTCACGCCACGTCGCGTTATGGAAGAGCGACAGGCGATGGAAGTGCATAAGGTCCCACGTCGACAACAAGCAGGAGCGCTGGACGATGAAGAGAAAAGGAGCGGCAGGACTTCCCGCAGGTCCGACGGAGACACCGGCGGCCAACGAGGATTTCAACGAGATCGTGGGCGGCCTCGACAACTTGGAGCGCGTCGATCGTCCGCGCTCGGGTTGGGATCCTTATGAAGTCTGGCGAACCCGTGTCAAGGCGTCCTCGACAGTGAAGCCGGAGCGCGAGGGCGGTCCGCTGCGCTAGAGGAAGCCGATCGCGTGCAGGGGGCGGCGGTTGCGCACGACGCAGTCACAGGACAACTCCGCCGCTGAGCGCAGCAGAACCAAACGCCTGCAGCTGCGTTTTCCCGACGCCGAACTCGAGCATCAGTTTCTCCTGAGCTATCGCGCGGCCGCGCGGCCGTGGATCCGCATGAGCCTGGTGGTAGCCCTCACCACCGTGCTCGGCTTTGCGGTCATCGATCATTGGCTGCTGGTGGGCGCACGACTCGTGCACCCGGACGTGTGGCGCTTCGGGCTGCAGCTGCCGCTGGTGCTCATCATGATGGTGCTCACCGGGCCGCGGCTGTACATGCGCTGGTACCAGCCGGCGATTCAGGCCGCGGCGCCGCTGTTCGGGGTAGGCACGGTGCTGATGGCGGTGGAGGCGACACCGGAGCAACTGCCGCTGGTGGCCGCGCGGTTGCTGCTGGCGGCGTTCTACTTCTACTTCATGCTGGCGCTGACCTTCCAGGCGGCGCTGCGCACCAACCTGCTGCTGATTGCCGCGTACGCCGCCGCGGCGCTGCTCGGGGCGATCGCCCCCGCGGTGGCCATCTACTCGCTGTGGGTGTTGTTGTGCGCCAACTTCATCGGCGGCGCCGGCTGTTACGCACTCGAGTACGCCAACCGCGTCGCCTTTCTCGAGCGCCGCCGCCTGGCGGAGGTCGCGACCCACGACGGGCTCACGGGACTGCTGAACCGCGCCGCTCTCGAAGAGCAGGCGCGCAGTCTCTGGCAGCACGCGCAGGTGGCACGCCTGCCGGTGTCGGTGCTGCTGATCGACATCGATCACTTCAAGGCCTACAACGATCGCTACGGCCACCAGGCCGGGGATCGCTGCCTGCAGGAGGTCGCCGCCACCATCCGCGCCGCGGTGCGGCGCCGGCCGCTGGACGTGGTGGCGCGCTACGGCGGCGAGGAGATCGCCGCCATCCTGGTGGGCGGGGACCGCGCCGAGGCCGGCGCTGCCGCCGAGCGCGTGCTGCAGGCGGTGACCGAGCTCGGGATCGCCCACAGTGGCTCGAGCACGCGCCCCTACGTCACGGTGAGTATCGGCGTGACCACCGTCGAGCCCGGCGGGAATTACTCGCACGAAGCGGCCGTGCGGCTCGCCGACCTCGCCCTCTACGCCAGCAAGGAGCGCGGCCGCAACGGCTGGTCGTGCAATCATCCGGCTCCGGAAGATAGCGCCGAGGAACTGCTGAAGACTGCGAGCTGAGCGCGCGCGGCGGCGTCAATACCCCGGCGGAGGCATTGTTGGCCGCGCGCCGCAGCCGCACCATCTAACCCTCGCAGCTGCCGCGCCCGCCGCGGCCGTGTCACTTGCGCTGGCACGCGCGACCCCCGATGCTCTTGCCATGAATGCTCTTTCGGTCCGCGGACTCACCAAGACCTACCGCAACGGCGTGCAGGCGCTCAAGGGCGTCGATCTCGAGGTCGAGCGCGGCGACTTCTTTGCGCTGCTGGGACCGAACGGCGCCGGCAAGACCACGCTCATCGGCATCATCACCTCACTGATCAACAAGACCTCGGGCGAGGCGCGGGTGTTCGGCCATGACATCGACCGCGAGCTGGAAGCGGCCAAGGCGTGCATCGGCATCGTGCCGCAGGAAATCAACTTCAACATGTTCGAGACGCCCTTCACCATCGTGGTGAACCAGGCGGGCTTCTACGGCATCCCGCGTGAGGTGGCGCGCCAGCGCGCCGAGAAGTACCTGAAGCAGCTGCAGCTGTGGGACAAGCGCAACGGCATGTCGCGCGGGCTGTCCGGCGGCATGAAGCGCCGCCTCATGATCGCGCGCGCGCTGATGCACGAGCCGCGGCTCCTGATCCTGGATGAGCCGAGCGCCGGAGTCGACATCGAGATCCGCCGCTCGATGTGGGAGTTCCTGCGCGAGATCAATGCGCGCGGCACCACCATCATCCTCACCACTCATTACCTGGAGGAAGCGGAGACCCTGTGCCGCAACATCGCCATCATCAACGGCGGGCGCATCGTCGAGCGTGACCGCATGAGCAGCCTGCTGCGCCGGCTGCACGTGGAGACCTTCGTGCTCAACCTGCGCGACTCGCTCGCCACGACGTCGCCGCTCGAGGGTTATGCGGCGCGGCTCATCGACGATCACACCCTCGAGGTGGAGGTGTCCAAGGAGGACAACCTCAACGACCTCTTCGCGCGGCTCTCGGCGCTCGGCATCGAGGTGCTGAGCATGCGCAACAAGGTGAACCGCCTGGAGGAGATCTTCATGCGCCTGGTGGAAGGCCGCGGCCCGGCGGGCGAGAGCGCCCGCACCGAGAGCGGCGCGGCTGAGGGCGGTGCGCGCACGCCCGCGGGAGTGGCGCGGTGAACGACGTGGCGCTGTCGGCCGCCCCGCCGGTACGTCTGAACGTGGTGCGCTGGATCGGCTTCAAGACCATCGTCATCCGCGAGTATGGCCGCATCATCCGCATCTGGGGCCAGACCATCGTGCCCTCGGTGGTCACCTCGGTGCTGTATTTCGCGATCTTCGGCAGCCTCATCGGCCGGCGCGTCGGGGTGATGGGCGGCTTCGACTACAAGCAGTACATCGCTCCCGGCCTCATCATGATGTCGGTCATCACCAACTCCTACGGCAACGTGGTCGCCTCGTTCTTCGGCGCCAAGTTCGGCAAGCACGTGGAGGAGCTGCTGGTCTCGCCGCTCCCCAACTGGGTGATCGTCGCGGGCTACGCGACCGGCGGCATGGTGCGCGGCGTGCTGGTGGGACTGGCGGTGACCGCGGTGTCGCTGGTGTTCACGCACCTGCACGTGCACCACCTGGCGCTGATCCTCAGCGCGCTGCTGCTCACCTCGCTCACCTTCGCGCTCGCGGGATTCCTCAACGCGCTGTTCGCAAAGAACTTCGACCAGGTGAACTGGATTCCCGCCTTCGTGCTCACCCCGCTCACCTATTTCGGCGGGGTGTTCTACTCGGTGAGCCTGCTGCCGGACTGGGCGCGCGCGCTCTCCTACGTGAATCCCATCCTTTACATGGTCAACGCCTTCCGCTTCGGCTTCCTCGGCGTCTCGGATGTGCACGTCGGGGTGGCATTCGCGCTGATGGCGGGCGCGGCCGCGGTGCTGTTCGCCACCGCCGTCATGCTCATGAACCGGGGCACGGGAATCAGGGAGTGAGGGCCGCGGTTGCGCTGGTGAGCGCGCGCGCCGCGCGCGGCCTGGACGAGGATATGCCGCCGCTGCTCGCGGCGTTCGCCGCCGCGGGCGCGAGCGCCGAGATCGCGGACTGGGACGAACCGGGCATCGACTGGGCGCGCTTCGATCTGGCACTGCTGCGCTCGGCCTGGGACTACACCGAGCGCCTGCCGCAGTTTCTCGCCTGGGTGGCGCGCACCGCCGCGCTCACGCAGCTCATGAACCCGGCCGCCGTGGTGCGCTGGAACTCCGACAAGCACTACCTCGCGGAACTCGCGCGCAGCGGCTGCCCGGTGGTCGCGACCGGGTTCGTCGAGCCCGGTGCCGAGCCCGCCGCGGCCGTCGCAGAATTTCTCGCCCGGCACGCCTGCCAGGAGCTGGTGGTGAAGCCGGCGGTGGGCGCCGGCTCGCGCGACGCGCGCCGCCACGCGCGCACCGCCACCGCCGAGATCCTCGCGCACATCGGCCCGCTGCTCGCCGCGCGCCGCAGCGTGATGCTGCAGCCGTACCTGGCGGGGGTGGACGCGCACGGCGAGACCGCGCTCATTTTCATCGCCGGCCGCTTCAGCCACGCCATCCGCAAGGGCGCGCTGCTGCCCGCCGGGGCGCCCTCGACCGGGGCACTGTTCGCGCCCGAGGACATCAGCCCCCGGACCCCGGGCGCGGATGAGCTCGCGGCAGGGCAGCGCATTCTCGGCGCCCTGCCTTTCGGGGAGCTGCTGTACGCACGTGTGGACCTGATACCGGATGACGAAGGCCAGCCGCGGTTGCTCGAGCTCGAGCTGACCGAGCCGTCGCTGTTCTTCGCCCACGGACCCGGCTCGGCCGAGCGCCTCGCCCAGGCCGCCCTCGCCAGACTTTCCGGTTAGCCCAGCCGGGAAAGCGGGTGTATCGGCGAAAATGGCCTCGCGTGGGTGCGTGCGTGCGGCGGCGCAGCAGTTATGTGAGATGCCGCACACAAAATAGCGCCTAACTCCTTGGCGCAACAAAATTTTCACATTTCCGTCATGGGAGTGACGCCCGCCTCCGCGAGGCTGTATGGCGTCATGAAAGCGACCGCCTTCAGCACCTTCATGGCGCGGGTGGATACCGCCGAATACGGGTTGTGCCGGCGGCTGAACCGCGGAGCGCGGTACGCCCTGGCGCGGCACATCTTCAGCATCGCAAGCCGCCTCGGTAACGGGATCATCTGGTACCTGCTCATCCTCGTGCTGCCGCTCATGTACGGCGCGGGCGCGTTGCGCCCGGCGATCGTCATGGCGCTCACCGGGGTGCTCGGGGTGCTGGTCTACGCGTGGTTGAAGCGCGTTTTCGTGCGCGAGCGGCCGTTCATCACGCACGCGGCGATCAGCCGCGCCGCCGCTCCGCTCGACCGCTACAGCTTCCCCTCCGGGCACACTCTGCACGCGGTGTCCTTCGCCTGGCAGGCGTGCGCGCACTTCCCCGAGCTCAGCTTCGTGCTGGTGCCGCTTGCGGCGCTGATCGGCGCCTCGCGCGTGGTGCTCGGCCTGCACTACCCCTCCGACGTGCTCGCCGGAGCGCTCATCGGCGCGGCGCTCGCGCAGCTCGGCCTCGCGCTCGCCTGAAGCGATGCGCCGCCGCCCCGCGCCCGCAGCGCGTACGCTCCCCTAGCGCGTGCGGGTCCTGTTCATCTCCGACGTCTACTTCCCGCGCGTCAACGGCGTCTCGACCTCCATCCGCACCTTCCGCCAGGACCTGGCGCGCGCCGGGGTCGAGACGCAGCTCGTTGCCCCGCGCTATGAGCCGCGCGCCGCGGCTGCCGGCGCGGCGGATCCCGGGGAGCCGGGAGTGCTGCGGGTGGCAGCCGCGGGGGTGCCCGGGGATCCCGAGGACCGGCGCATGTCGTGGCGTGCGCTGCAGCGCGCGCTCGCTGCCCTGCAGCCCGGCGCGTTCGACCTGGTGCACATCCACACGCCCTTCATCGCCCACTACGCCGGGGTGCGGTTCGCGCGGCGCGCCAACATACCCGTGCTCGCCACCTATCACACATTCTTCGAGGAATACCTGCATCACTACCTGCCGGTGCTGCCGCGCACGCTGGGCCGGGCACTGGCGCGCGGCTTCACCCGCTCGCAGTGCGCCGCCGTGCAGGCGCTCATCGCCCCCTCCAAGCCGATGCGCGCGGTGCTCGAGGAGTACGGGGTGCGCGCTCCCATTCACGTGTTGCCCACCGGACTCGCCGCGGATCGCTTCCGTGCCGGGGACGGGGCGGCGTTTCGCGCGCGCGCCGGGATCGGTGCACAGCGCCCGCTGGTCACCTACATCGGCCGCGTGGCGCACGAGAAGAACATCGGCTTCCTGGTGCAGATGTTCGTGCAGGTGCTGGCGGCGGTGCCGGAGGCGCTGCTCGTGATCGCGGGTGAAGGGCCGGCGCGCGCGGCGCTGCGCGCGCAGGTCACCGCACTCGGGCTCGCACCGCATGTGTACTTCGCCGGGTACCTGGATCGCGACACGCAGCTGCTCGACTGCTACGCGGCGGCGGACGTGTTCGTGTTCGCCTCGCGCACCGAGACCCAGGGCCTGGTGCTGCTGGAGGCCATGGCGCAGGGCACGCCGGTCGTGTCGACCGCCGAGCTCGGCACGCGCTCGATCCTCGTGCCCGCCAGCGGCGCGCTGGTGGTGCCCGAGGAGTACGGCGCATTCGCCGCGGCGGTGGTGCGCGTGCTCGGCGACGCCGGGCTGCGCGCCGCGCTCGGCGCGCGTGGCCGCGAGTACGCGCGCGGCTGGTCCTCGGCCGCGATGGCTGCGCGCCTCGCCGGCATCTACTGTGAGTTGCGTCACGCTCCGGCGCTGCTCGCCTGAGGTTGCCCCGCACAGCGCGCCGCGCAGCGCGTCTTCGCTCTGCGACAGCAGTTGAACGCGCTCGGTTCTCGGCTACACTTCCGGTGCGCGCCGCCGCGGGTCTCTCAGGAGCGGACATGGGGGCAAAACGGGCCTTGATCGTGGACGATTCCAAGTCCGCGCGCCTGTTTCTCGCCCGGGTCCTCGAAAACTACGACATCGACGTCGATGCCGCGGAGAACGCCGAAGCCGCGATCGACTACCTGACCAACAACCGCCCCGACGTGATCTTCATGGATCACTTGATGCCGGGCATGGACGGGCTGCAGGCGGTGCAGGCGATCAAGAACGATCCGCGCACCGCCACCATTCCCATCATGATGTACACCTCGCAGGAGGGTGAGCTGTACCTCGGGCAGGCACGCGCGCTGGGCGCGGTCGGGGTGTTGCCCAAGCAGATCAAGCCGGCCGATGTCTCCAAGGTGCTTTACCAGCTGCATCTGGTCCCCGACCGCCGCAGCAGCGAGCAGTCGACCTTCACCTCGCTCAACGTGCGCGTCGAGGGCGGCACCGCGGAGGCGGGAATGCCGCCGTCCAAGGCGCTCACCGACACTGCGCTGCGCGAGCATTTCGCGGAGCTGCGCCGCGCGCTGGTAGCCGGTGTCGACACGCAGACCGAGCGCATCACCGCCGAGGTGCGCGCGCTGCTGTTAGAATCGCTGCCGCCGCCGCCCGAGGGTGCGCCGCGCCGCGCGGCCCCGCCCTGGCCGTGGCTCGTCGCGTGCGCGGCGCTCGCCGTCGCGCTGCTGAGCAGCGCGCTGTGGTGGCGCAGCGAGAAACTTCTCGAGGGCATCCAGGTCCAACTCGCACAGCTGCGGGCACAGCGTCTGGCGCCGTTCGCAGCTGCCGCGCCGCTCGCCGAGTCGGCGCCGCAGGCGGCCGGAGCGCCGCAGTCTTCCGCGCAAGGAACAGCGCTGCCGACGGATGTGAAGCCGCTCATTGTGCCGGTACCCTATGGTGCCGAGGCGCTCGGCGGGGCGCGAATGGATGCGATCAGCAAGCTGCTGTACCGCCTGGTGCGGCAGAAGGTGGCGGGAGTTGCGGACGTCAGGACATTTGCAGGACGCTTCTGCCTGGTCGGCAACGGCATCGACGGCTATTCGCCCGCACCCGATGAGACCCCGTTCGCCAAGTGCGACGTCGTCGGCAACCCTTCCGAGGAGGCGCTGTCCCCGGCGCAGCGCCTGCCGCTCGCGCTCGCCAACCTCATCGGTGATGTGCGCGCCTCCACCCGCGGGATGCTCAGCGTGCAGGTGTCGGCCGGCGATCCGGCCAGCGTGCTGGTGCCGTATCCGCAGCCGGGCGGGGAGCTCAGCGCGGGCGAGTGGAACCGCGCCGCCAGCGCCAACAACCGCGTGGAGATCCGCGTGCGTTGAGCACCGGGGGTATGCCGGTGCGCTCGCCTGACGACGACTTCCGGCCGGCGCGCTGGCTGCGCAATCACCACCTGCAGTCGATGCTGGCGAGCACCGCCTGGCGGCGCGGCCGGGTGCTGCGCGCGGCGGCGCCGCTCCTGGGCGCCTCCCGCGAGCTGCTGCTCGATTGCGGCGCGGGGGTCACGCTGCAGTGCCTGCTCTCCAGTCCCGCGCACGGCAATGGCCGTCCGGTCGTGCTGCTGCACGGCTGGGAGGGCAGTGCCGATTCCTTCTACGTGCTGTCGCTGGCGCGGCTGCTGTTCGCGCGCGGCTTCGAGGTGGCGCGCCTCAATCTGCGCGACCACGGCGATACCCACCACCTCAACCGCGAGCTGTTCCACTCCTGCCGCCTGCCGGAGGTGGTCGGCGCGGTGCGCGCGCTGCAGCAGCGTTTCCCCGGTCGGCCGCTGCAGCTGGTGGGATTCTCCCTGGGCGGCAACTTCATGCTGCGCGTGGCCGCGCAGGCGCGCGCGGCGGGCCTGGACCTGGCGGGGGTGACCGCGGTGTCGCCGGTGCTCGATCCGAGCGCGACGCTCGTGGCGCTGCAGAACAGTTTCCCCGGTTACGAGCTGTACTTCGTGCGCAAGTGGATGCGCAGCCTGCGCAGGAAGCAGGCGCTGTGGCCGGACGACTACGACTTCGGTGCGCTGGCGCGCCTGCGCGATCTCAGGAGCATGACCGCGGAGCTGGTGCGCTGTCACACCGACTTCCCGACGCTCGAGGATTATCTGAACGGCTACGCCATCACCGGCGCGCGCCTTGAGGGGCTCACGGTACCGGCGCGCATCGTGACCGCGCTCGATGACCCGATCATTCCCGCGGCGGGACTCATGCAGCTCGCGCGCCCGCCGGCCCTGACGCTCACCGTCACCCGCTACGGCGGGCACTGCGGGTTCTTCGAGCGGCTGAGCGGCGAGACCTGGCTCGAGCGGCGGATCCTCGCCGACCTCGGCGTGGCGCAAGTGCCCGAGCCGGGCTCCGCGGCCCTCGCCAGCCCCCAGGACCTCGCCCCCTAGCGCGCGGCGCGCTTTTCCTCGAAGTGCACGACCGGCTCGCCACTGGTCACGGTGACCACCCCGTCGATGACCGCGCCCTTGGCGACCGCGATGCTGCGGGCGACGATGTCGGCGCGCAGCACTGCGGTTGCGCCAACCTCCAGCTTGTCCTCGACCACGAGCCGGCCGGTGATCTTGCCGGCGATTACCGCGGCGCGCGCGTGGATCTCCCCATCCCACTCGGCGGTCACCGCCATCCGCAGTGCCCCCCCGACACGCCCGTCGCCGCGGATCGCGCCGCATACGACCAGCGGCCCCGCGGCCTCCAGGTCGCCGGTCAGCCGGGACCCTTCGGCGACGAAGGTGGGCGAATCGCCGATCTGGTCTATGAGCCTGCGCCTCAGGGTGTCAGTCATCCGATGCTCCGAAGGGTGCGGCGGGGTCATAATACGGAGCCGGTCCTACAAGGATGCCGACCATGATCACATTCCGCGCAGGAAGGGTTGCGCTGATCACACTTCTGACAGTGTGCTGTGTGGCGTGCAGCCGCGAGCAACAGGACTGGCGCTCCGCGGAGGCCGCCGACACCAGCGAAGCGTACGGACGCTTTCTTGAGCAGCACGCCAACAGCGAGCTCGCCGGCCAGGCGCGCGCCCGCATCACGCAGCTCGCCGAGCAGCGCGCGTGGGAGCACGCACAGGGCGTCGGGACGATGGACGCCTATCGGGAGTTCCTCGCGCACCATCCGAGCGGCCGCTGGTCCGAGGAGGCGCGCATCCGCATCGAGGCCACCGCGCTCGGCTCGGCACCGCGCATCGCGCCGCAGACGCCGGCCGAGGCCGCCGTAGCCCCGACCGGGGTGCGCGCGCTGCAGCTGGCAACCGGTGTGGTGATCCCGGAGCGCGGACGCATCGCAGTGCCTGCGGTGGCCGCTGCCGCGCCGCCCGGCGCTGCGTCCGGCATCGCGCAGCCTGGCGAGCCGGCGCGGCCGCCCGTCGCCGTCCGGCTGGCCGAAGCGGCTCCGCCGGGCGAGGCGGCGCAGCCTCAGGGGACGCTGGTCGGCTCACCGAGCGTGGCCGGCGGCAGCTATGGCGTGCAGCTCGGCGCGTTCGGCAGCCCCGCCAGTGCCGACCGCGAATGGCAGCGCCTGCAGGAGCGGTTCGGCTCTCAGCTGGGCGGTCTGTCCCCGCACATCGTTCCGGCGAGCACCAACCAGGGACAGCTCTATCGTCTGCAGGTCGCCGCCGCAGGCGAGGCGCAGGCAAGAGCCCTGTGCGATTCGCTCAAGGAGCAGGCCCAGTCCTGCGTGCCGGTCGTCCCGCGCTAGGTGAGATCCGCCTGCCAGAGTTTGTTGGCTGCCGACCCAAAGTGACAATTCCTGTCACCCGGAGGGTCGGTGCTCACAGCCAGTAACCTTTTGTTTTATATGAATTTCATGCGGTGGCATGAGCCTTGCTTTGCCATAGCCCAGTTGCGAACAATTTCCCCGTGTTCGCTCCTGTGCGCCGCGATGCGTCTTCCCCCGCTTCGCGGCGCTTTTTTTTGGGCGATCGGAGGGGAGGCGAGACGCGCTCGAGGGGGATCGAAACAGTACGCCCCGCCTCCCGCTCCGGTCATGGCTGCCGAGCTGCGATTGTGAGGGCCACTCAAGGCAGTCTCGTGACGAAGCCTGCTTGAGGAAGCAAATCCCGTGCCCCATATCCGAAGGCTTCCACGGCGTCCCAACGGCGCGCACGCCGCCGCATGCGCATCGCAGCGGTGCTCACGCAGCGGCGCGCGCACCGCCTGAGTGCACCGCTAGAATCGGAGCCGCCGGGCAGACAGGCCATCCATGGAATTCCGCGACTACTACAAGATCCTGGGCGTCGAGCGCGCCGCGACTGCGGACCAGATCAAGAGCGCGTACCGGCGCCTGGCGCGCAAGTACCACCCCGACGTCAGCAAGGAGCCCGACGCCGAGGCGCGCTTCAAGGAGATGCAGGAAGCGTACGAGGTGCTGAAGGATCCGCAGAAGCGCGCGGCCTACGACGAGCTCGGCAGCGAATGGAAGTCCGGGCAGCAGTTCCGGCCACCGCCGGACTGGGGCAGCGGGTTCGAGTTCGGAGGCGGTCGGGGCGCGCGCCGCCGGCGCGCTTCTCCCCGCGACGCCCACGAGGGCGCCTCAGAGCAGGACTTCAGCGAATTCTTCTCCACCCTCTTCGGAGGTGGCTCGCCGTTCGGGGGAGGGGTGCGCGCGGGCGGCCGTGATCACCACGCACGCGTCGACATCACTCTCAACGAGGCCTTCGGCGGCACCACTCGCACACTCGAGCTGCGTCACCCCGAGATCAACTCCGACGGCACGGTGCAGCTGAAGTCACGCACGGTGCGCGTCACCATCCCCGCCGGGGTCACCGAGGGCCAGCTGATCCGGCTGGCAGGCCAGGGTGAGCCGGCTTCAGGGGGCAGCGCGGGGGATCTGTACCTCGAGGTGCACATCCAGCCGCACGGGCTCTATCAGCTCGACCGCCGCGACGTGACGCTTACCTTCCCGGTCGCGCCCTGGGAGGCCGCGCTCGGGGCGCCGGTGAAGGTGCCGACGCTGGGCGGCGAGGTGGAGATGCAGATTCCGCCTGGCAGCCAGTCCGGCCAGAAGCTGCGGCTGCGCGGGCGGGGACTGCCCGGCTCGCCTTCGGGAGACCAGTACGTGCAGCTGAGAGTGGTGCTGCCGCCGGCGAACTCGCCCGAGGCGAAGGCTCTCTACGAGGAGATGCGCACGCGGCTGCATTTCGATCCGCGCGCCGGTTTCGGGAGGTGAGGCATGGTACGGGTGATGCAGGTACTGGAGGCGCACATTCTCGGCGAGGGCGACTGGATCGCGGCGAGCGAGATCTGCCAGCTGTGCCGCATCGACCTGGACGCCGTCATGGAGCTCGCAGCCCTCGGCATGGTCGCGCCGCGCGAGCGCGCGCCCGGGGAATGGCAGGTCCCGGCCACGGCGTTGCCGCGGCTGCGTGTGGCGGGACGGCTGATGCACGATCTGGGCCTCAATGTCAGCGGTGCGGCGCTCGCGGTGGAGCTGCTCGAGGCGCAGCGCGAGCTCGAGAAGCGCATCCGCCACCTCGAGCGGCTCACCGGGGACTACTGACCGAAGCTCTCCCCGCCGTGGCGCAGCCAGTTCTCCTCCGCCGCGCTGCTGGCGCGCGACAGCACGCGGTTGCGGTGCGGGAAGCGCCCGAACTTCTCGATGAGGGCGCGGTGATTCTCCGCTGAGCGCAGCGCGCCTTGGAACACGGCGTGCAGCTCCTTGGGCGCCTCGGTGAGCAGCCGCCGGTAAGCGGCCACCGACTCGTCCTGCACATCGGCGAGCTCCGCGTGCTGCAGCGGCATATAGAAGAAGATGCGCTCGACCACGTCGAGCGCGGCATCCGCGGCCGACTGCATCCCCGAGAGCGTCAGCCCGAGCGCCTGCGCATCGTAGTCGAAGGCGCGCGGCGTGCCGCGGAAGATGTGACGTGGGAACTGGTCGAGCAGGATGACGAGGCTCAGCCGTCGGCGCGGCCCATCGGCCCACGCGGCGAGCTCGCCCTTGGCGGCGCGCTCGAGCAGCCCGCCGAAGCGCACCCGGATCTGCGCATCGTGCGCCGGCGAGCCGCTGCCGAACCAGAAGCGCATGCGGCGGTTGAGGGCTTCCGCCGACAGCGGCAGCCTGCCGAACCAGAATTCGCGGATGCTGCGCGCCTCGTCCACGGCTCACTCCGGGGGCGGTCGCGCGGCGTCGGCCTCGAACAGGCGCTCCAGCTGCTGCGCCGCCTCGCGCGTGGTGGCGATAAACTTGACCTGGTCCTCCTTGACCGCGTACTGCGCGGCGAGCGTCGCCTCGTCGTGGGTGCGGAAGCGCCGCACCGCTTCGCGCGCCGCCGCCGGACTCTGGCCGAGAGCTTCCAGAACCGAGCCCGCCATCTCCAGGCTCGAGGCGTAGGTCTCGCGGATCACCTGCTTCACGCCCAGGTCCATGAGCGCGAAGGCGTGCTGGCGGTTGCGGGCGCGCGCGAAGATCTTGATTTTCGGGAACTGCTCGCGCACCAGCGCCGCGATGCGCACCGAGGCATCGACGTCGTCGACCGCGAGCACCAGCACCTGCGCGCTGGCTGCGCCCGCGGCGCGCAGCAGGTCGAGCCGCGAGGCATCCCCGTAGTACACCTTGTTGCTGCCGATGCGGCGCACGAAGTCGACGTGCGTCTGGCTGATGTCGAGCGCGGTGAACGGCAGTCCCTTCACCCGCAGTACGCGCGCCACGATCTGCCCGAAGCGGCCGAAGCCGGCGATGATGACCGGAGTGTCCTGCTCCTCGATGGCGTCGAAGGGTGCCGCCGGCGGCGCCAGCCAGCGCTTGGCGAGCGCCTCGTACGCGATGAGCAGCAGCGGGCCGAGCATCATCGACAGGGTCACCGCCAGCACCAGCAGGTCGGCGGTGCTCTGCGCAAAGATGCGCTCGCGCGCCGCCTGCGTGAACAGCACGAACGCGAACTCTCCGCCCTCCGGCAGCACGAAACCCAGGCGTCGGGCTGCGTCGGGCTTGAGCCCGCTCAACCGCCCGAGGGCGGACACCGCGCCCACCTTGATGGCGAGGAAGGCGACGGTGACGGCGAGCAGCGCGAGCGGCTCGGACCTGAACAGCCCGAGATTGGCCGTCATGCCGACGCTCACGAAGAACAGTCCGAGCAGCAGCCCCTTGAACGGCTCGAGATCCGCTTCCAGCTCGTGTCGGAACTCCGAATCGGCCAGCAGCACCCCGGCGATGAAGGCCCCGAGGGAGGCCGACAGGCCGGCGAGATTGGTCAGCAGCGTGGTGCCGATCACCACCAGGAGCGCCGCGGCGGTGAACACCTCGCTGACTTGCACCCGCGCCACCAGCCGCAGCGCGGGCCGCAGCAGCAGGCGGCCGCCGAGGAGGATGGCGATCGCGACCACTGCGATGAGCTTGAGCAGCGTCAGCCACGCGCTGCCATCCGGGTGCTCGACGGCGAGCGGGGACAGCAGCGGCAGCAATGCGAGCACCGGCAGCACCGCGATGTCCTGAAACAGCAGGACGCCGAACGCGTTGCGGCCCCACTGCGTCTTGAGCTGGTTGCGCTCGGCCAGCACCTGCAGTACCAGCGGCGTCGAGGACAGCGACAGCCCGAAGCCGATGATGGCCGCCGCGGCCGGCGGCTGGCCCAGTGACCAGGCAAGCGCTCCCAGCAACACGCTGCACA
The DNA here is from genome assembly GCA_964489185.1 of uncultured Steroidobacteraceae bacterium. Taxonomy (GTDB): domain Bacteria; phylum Pseudomonadota; class Gammaproteobacteria; order Steroidobacterales; family Steroidobacteraceae; genus 13-2-20CM-66-19. Next base: position 131,900 of record CAZAXR010000005.1, read on the forward strand.
GCGCCACCTGGGCAGCGCCGAGCCCGAACACGATGCGCCGCATGACCCACAGCCGCGTCGGCTGCAGCTCGAGCCCGATGATGAAGAGCAGCAGCACGATCCCGAACTCGGACACGTGCATGATGTTCGTGACGGCGCCGATGAGATTGAGGCCCCAGGGGCCGATGACCAGCCCCGCGACCACGTAGCCGAGGATCGAGGACAGGCGCACGAAGCGGAACAGCGATACCGCGATAACGGCCGCGGCCAGGAGAATGGCGGTTTGGGCAAGGGAGATCATGCGGCCGGGCTCGATTCTCGCAGGAATTCCCCGCCCGCTTCACCCTTGAGTTTGCCCGCTGCGGTCCCCAGTGTGGCACGAATGCTGGACCGCGAACCCGGCGGCACGCACGCCGCAGCCGACGTCCCCTGCGCGCCACTCGATGCCTACTCCGCCGCCGTGGTGGGGGCGGTCGATGCGGTGGGACCGGCGGTCGTGAGCGTCTATGTGGGAGGGGCGGCGGAAGCGGCGCAGGCCCGCGGCGGCGCGGGCTCAGGCGTGGTCGTGACGCCGGATGGGTATCTGCTCACCAACGAGCACGTCGTGCAGCAGGTGACCGAGGCGCGCGTCACGTTCGTCGACGGACGCAGCGTCCCGGCAGTCGTCGCCGGGCGCGACCCCGCGACCGATCTCGCCGTGCTGCGCGCACAGGCCGGCGCGCTGCCCTATGCGCAGCTCTCGGGCGGCATGCGCTTGCGCACCGGCCAGCTGGTGGTGGCGGTCGGCAACCCCTTCGGGTTCGAATCCACGGTGTCTGCCGGGGTGGTGAGCGCGCTCGGACGCTCGCTGCGTAGTCGCCACGGGCGCCTGATCGAGGGAGTGGTGCAGCACACCGCCGCGCTCAATCCCGGCAACTCCGGCGGCCCGCTGGTCGATGCCGCCGGCACCATCGCCGGCATCAACACCGCCATCATCGCCATGGCCCAGGGCATCGGCTTCGCCATTCCCGCTGCCACCGCCCAGTGGGTGCTCACCGAGATCCTCACGCAGGGGCGCGTGCGCCGCGCCTGGCTCGGCGTCGCCGCGCGCGACCGGCCTCTCGACCTGCGCCTGGTGCGCGCCCTCGGCCTCACGAGCCCGCGCGCCGTGGAAATCCTCTCGCGCGAGCCGCAGGGGCCGGCGGCCGACTCGGACCTGCGTCCGGGCGACCTGATCGTTGGTGTGGGTGATCAGCCCCTGGACGGCATCGATGCCCTGCATCGGTGCCTGTCACGGGTGCCGCCGGGCAGCATCCTCACTCTCAAGGTGGTGCGCCGCACGCGGCTGCTCGAGGTCGGGCTGACGGTGCGCGAGCCGCCGTCGTGATTCACTCGCACAGGCTCTCGAGGTAGCCCTGCGCGGCAGGGGAGAGACGCTTGCGTGCCAGCTCCCGCGCCCGCGGGGCATCCAGGATGTACTCGAGCGGCCCCGACACCAGCATCTGCCGGATTGCGGGGTGGCGCGCCGAGGCCTGCGCCATCTTGTTCAGGAGCGTGAAGCCGCGGTTGATGGTGCGCCCCGAGGCGCGGTTCTGCTCGATGGCGCGCGCGAGGTACTGCCCGAAGCGGGCGTAGAGAAAGTAATCGTCGTTGCCGACCTGGAAGCGCGCTTCCGCGAAGAAATCGGGGAAATTTCTCTCCAGGTACTCGTTCAGGCGTTGCAGGCGGGGCCCAGGGTCGCTGTCAGTCGACACTTTGCGCGGCTTCATCTCGGTGCAGCACCTCGCTGGCCGCAAAGGCAGTGCGGCGGCGCGGATGTTGGAGCAGCGCGGCGCGCGACGCAAGGGGCGCGCGCGTGAGATCCTACTCAGCTCCCAAAGGCGCACCGCCATTGCTCGCGGCCGAGGCGGTAGAGCACATGAGGGCGCAGCGCGTGTCCGGGCGGCAGGCGCGGATGCGCGAAGTCGCCGCGCGCATCGTGGTGCATGCCGAGCCGCTGCATGACCGCGCGTGAGCGTGCGTTGCCGGCGGCGGTGAACGAGACCACCTCGGGGAGCTCCAGGGTCGTGAACGCAAAACGCAGGCACTCGCGCGCCGCCTCGGTCGCGTAGCCGTGGCCCCAGTGCTCGCGCCGCAGCCGCCACCCGACCTCGACGCACGGCATGAAGTGCGCCGCGAAGGTCGGCACCGAAAGTCCCGCGTAGCCGAGAAACTCCCCGCCGGCGCGCAGCTCCAGCGCCCACAGTCCCCAGCCGCGCTGCGCGAGCTCGGTCTCGGCACGGCGGGCAAAGTCGGCGCTCTGGCGGTGAGTCAGGCAGCCGCCCATGAACTCCATGGCCACCGGATCGGCGTTGAGGGCGGCAAAGGGCGGCACATCGCTGGCGCGCCACTGGCGCAGCGTGAGGCGCGGTGTCGTCAGGGTGTGCGGCGGTGCTTGCAAGAGCTTCACTTGCCGGTATTATCGAACGCATAGTGATGGTGTAAGGCAGTCGCTCGAGGGGACAGCGGTATCACGCGTCCCTCAAACCCCGGCTGCCCCTTCTCGCCTCCGCGCCCGATTTGCCGGCCCGCTTCGCGGTTGCGGACCTCACGGTCTGCGGCTTGGGGCGTGGCTTGCAGGATTGCCGGGATCATCACCATGCACGCGACCTCACGAGGACTGTACAAGCCCGCCTACGAGCGCGACAGCTGCGGGTTCGGGCTGATCGCCAGCCTGGACGATGCGCCGAGCCACTGGCTGGTGCGCACCGCCATCAGCTCGCTGAACCGCCTCACGCACCGCGGCGCCATCGCTGCCGACGGCAAGACCGGCGACGGCTGCGGCGTGCTGCTGAAGAAGCCCGAGGAGTTTCTGCGCGCGATCGCCGCCGAGGCCGGCATCGGACTCGGCGCGCGCTTTGCCGCGGGCCTGGTGTTCCTGTCACGCGATCGCGGCCGCGCCGCCGCCGCGCGCACCGCCCTCGGCGCGGCGCTCGCCCGGCAGGGGCTGCAGCTCGCCGGCTGGCGCACCGTGCCGCTCGGGGTGGATGCCTGCGGCGCGGAAGCCCTGAAGACGCTGCCGCTCATCGAGCAGCTGTTCGTCAACTGCTCCGCGGTAGAGCTCGACGAAGCGGCCTTCAACCGCCGCCTGTTCATGGCACGCCGGATCGCCGAGCGCGCCTGCGAGGCGGATCCGGCCTTCTACGTGCCGAGCCTGTCGGCCAGCACCATCGTCTACAAGGGCATGGTCATGCCGCAGTACCTGGCGCAGTTCTACCCGGATCTCGCCGATCCGCGCCTCACCAGCTCGGTGGCCGTGTTCCACCAGCGCTTCTCCACCAACACCCTGCCGCAATGGCGCCTCGCGCACCCCTACCGCTATCTGGCGCACAACGGCGAGATCAACACCGTGCAGGGCAACCGCAACTGGGCCACCGCGCGCGGCCCGCTGCTGCGCTCGCCGCTGCTTCCGGACCTGCAGGAAGTGCTGCCGCTGGTGTCGCTGTCGGGCTCGGACTCACAGAGCCTCGACAACATGCTCGAGGTGCTGCTGATGGGCGGCCTCGATCCGCTGCATGCCATGCGCCTGCTGATCCCGCCGGCCTGGCACGGACTGGACACGCTCGACCCGGATCTGCGCGCCTTCTACGAGTACTACTCGGTGCACATGGAGCCCTGGGACGGGCCGGCCGGGGTGGTGCTGACCGACGGGCGCTACGCGCTGTGCACGCTCGACCGCAACGGTCTGCGGCCGGCGCGCTACTGCATCACCAGGAACCGCTGCCTCACCATCGCCTCCGAGACCGGCGTGTGGGACTACCCGCCCGAGGACGTGGTCAAGAAGGGCAAGCTCGGCCCGGGCGACATGATCGCGCTCGATCTGCAGACCGGCACGCTGCTGTCCTCGGCCGACATCGACCAGCTGCTCAAGACCCGTCATCCCTACAAGAGCTGGCTGAAGAAGGGCGTGCGCTACCTGGAGAGCGACCTGGTGGACGCGCGGCTCGCGGCCGAGCCCATGGACCGCGCCACGCTGGCGCTGTACCAGAAGGTGTTCAACGTGAGCCAGGAGGAGCGCGACGACATCATTCGCGTGCTGGCGCAGGACGAGAACGAGGCGGTGGGCTCGATGGGCGACGACACCCCCATGCCGGTGCTGTCGCACCAGGTGCGCTCGCTGTATGACTACTTCCGCCAGCAGTTCGCGCAGGTCACCAACCCGCCCATCGATCCGCTGCGCGAGTCGATCGTGATGTCGCTGCAGACCCAGATCGGCCCGGAGTGCAACATCTTCGTGCCCGCGCCCGAACACGCCTCCCAGATCGTGCTCGGCTCGCCGATCCTCTCGCAGCGCAAGCTGCGCCAGATCCTGGCGATCGAGGCGGTGACGCACGAGTTCCTCGACCTGCAGTACGACCCCGCCGAGGGGCTGAAGGCGGCGATCACGCGCTTGTGCGCGCAGGCCGAAAGCGCGGTGCGCGAAGGCAAGCTGGTGCTCCTGCTCTCGGACCGCTATCTGGTCAAGGGACGCATCCCCGCGCATGCGCTGCTGGTGAGCGGCGCGGTGCACCAGCACCTGGTGCGCACCGGGCTGCGCTGCAAGTGCAACCTGCTCATCGAGACCGGCACCGCGCGCGAGCCGCACCACTTCGCCTGCCTGATCGGCTACGGGGCGACCGCGGTGTACCCGTACATGGCTTACCAGGTGCTGTTCGAGATGATGCGGCGCGGGCGCGTCAAGCTCGACTTCGCCGCGCGGCTGGAGCTCGGGCGCTCCTACCGCGCCGGCGTGCGCAAGGGCCTGTTCAAGATCATGTCGAAGATGGGCATCTCGACCATCGCCAGTTACCGCAGCTCGCAGCTGTTCGAGATCGTGGGTCTCGCCGACGAGGTGGTCGAATGCTGCTTCACCGGCACCGAGAGCCGCGTACAGGGGGCGGACTTCTCCGACCTCGAGGCCGACGCGCTGGCGCTCGCCGCGCAGGCCTGGGATCCGCGCGCCCCGATCGCGCAGGGCGGGCTTCTCAAGTACGTGCATGGCGGCGAGTACCACATGTACAACCCGGACGTGATCGCGGCTCTGCAGGCGGCGGTGGTCACCGGTGACGATGCGTACTACCGCCAGTTTGCGCAGCTGGTGAACGAGCGCCCGCCGTCCACCTTCCGCGATCTGCTGGCGCTGCGCCCGCTCGCCCCGCCGATCGCACTCGCCGAGGTCGAGCCGGCGGAAGCGATCCTCGCGCGCTTCGACAGCGCCGGCATGTCGCTCGGGGCACTCTCGCCCGAGGCGCACGAGGCGCTCGCCATCGCCATGAACCGCCTCGGCGCGCGCTCCAACTCCGGCGAGGGCGGCGAGGACCCGGCGCGCTACCGCACCGAGAAGAACTCCAAGATCAAGCAGGTGGCCTCGGGGCGCTTCGGCGTCACCGCCGAGTACCTGATCAACGCCGAGGTGCTGCAGATCAAGATCGCGCAGGGCGCCAAGCCCGGCGAGGGCGGCCAGCTGCCGGGGCACAAGGTCAACGACATGATCGCCTCGCTGCGCTTTGCGCGTCCCGGGGTGGGACTGATCTCTCCGCCGCCGCATCACGACATCTATTCCATCGAGGACCTGGCGCAGCTGATCTTCGACCTGAAGCAGGTGAACCCCAGGGCGCTGGTGTCGGTGAAGCTGGTCGCCGAGCCCGGCGTGGGCACGGTGGCGGCCGGGGTGGCCAAGGCCTATGCGGACCTCATCACCATCTCCGGCTACGACGGCGGCACCGGCGCGAGCCCGCTGTCCTCCATCAAGTACGCCGGCACCCCCTGGGAGCTCGGGCTCGCCGAGACGCACCAGACGCTGCGCGTCAACGAGCTGCGCCACCGCGTGCGGCTGCAGGCCGACGGCGGACTCAAGACCGGACTCGACGTGGTGAAGGCGGCGCTCATCGGCGCGGAGAGCTTCGGCTTCGGCACCGCGCCCATGGTGGCGCTCGGGTGCAAGTACCTGCGCATCTGCCACCTGAACAACTGCGCCACCGGGATCGCCACCCAGCACAACGTGCTGCGCAGCAAGTACTTCACCGGCCTGCCGGAGATGGTGATCAACTACTTCCGCTTCGTGGCCGCGGAAGTGCGCGAGATCCTCGCGGCACTCGGGGCGCGCACGCTCGAGGAGATCATCGGCCGCACCGAGTACCTCGAGGTGCTGCCCGGCACGAGCGCCAGGCAGCGCAAGCTCGACCTCACGCCGATGCTCTCCGGCGCCGGGGTGTCCGAGGATGCGCCGCGCTTCTGCGCCACCCCCTCCAACACCCCCTTCGACAGCGGCGAGCTCGCCGAGCGCATGGTGAGCGACATGCTGCCCGCCATCGAGGCCAGGAGCGGCGGCGAGTGGCACTACCGCCTCGCCAACTTCAACCGCTCGATCGGCGCGCGGCTTTCGGGCGAGATCGCCAGGCGCTGGGGCAACTACGGCATGGAGGAGGCGCCGGTGACCGTGCGCTGCACCGGTCACGCCGGCCAGAGCTTCGGGGTGTGGAACGCGGGCGGCCTGCACCTGTACCTGGAGGGGGATGCCAACGACTACGTAGGCAAGGGCATGGCGGCTGGGCGCATCGTGCTGCGCCACCCTCCCCAGGCACGCTTCGCGCACCGCGACACGGTCATCATGGGCAACACCTGCCTGTACGGCGCCACCGGCGGAGAGCTGTACGCCGCGGGGGTGGCCGGGGAGCGCTTCGCGGTGCGCAATTCCGGGGCGCTCGCAGTCATCGAGGGGGCCGGCGATCACTGCTGCGAGTACATGACCGGCGGGGCGGTGTGCGTGCTCGGACGCACGGGAGTGAACTTCGGCGCCGGCTTCACCGGCGGCTTCGCCTACGTGCTCGATCTGGAGCGCAACTTCGTCGACCGCTACAACCACGAGCTCATCGACATCAGCCGCATCCACCCTGAAGCCATGCAGTCGCACGTACAGCACCTGGAGAGCCTGCTCACCCGGCACGTCGAGCACACCGCCAGCGCCTGGGTGCAGGAGATCATGGGCGACCTGCGCACCTTCCTGCCTAAGTTCTGGGTGGTCAAACCCAAGGCCGCTTCCATCGATTCGCTCATCGAGAATCTGCGGCGCGCCGCCTGAGGCGCCTCGATCGCATGCCCGACAAGAACCTGCAGTTTCTCGACACCCCGCGCGCCGAGCCCGCCAAGAGCCTGGTGGAGGTGCGCCTGCGGCACTTCCGCGAGATCTATGCGCCCTACGATGCCGCCGCCGCTGGCCAGCAGGCGGGACGCTGCCTCGCCTGCGGCAATCCCTTCTGTGAATGGAAGTGTCCGGTACACAACTACATCCCCAACTGGCTGAAGCTCATCGAGGAGGGGAATCTGTTCGAGGCCGCAGAGCTCTCGCACCGGACCAACTCGCTCCCCGAGGTGTGCGGCCGCATCTGTCCGCAGGACCGCCTGTGCGAGGGCGCCTGCACGCTGAATGACGGCCTGGGAGCGGTCACCATCGGGGCGATCGAGAAGTACATCACCGACGAGGCGCTCAAGGCCGGCTGGCGCCCCGACATGTCGCACGTGCGCCCGACCGGCAAGCGCGTCGCGGTGGTCGGCGCCGGTCCCGCGGGGCTCGCGTGCGCCGACATCCTGGTGCGCGGCGGAGTGCAGCCGGTGGTGTTCGACCGCTACCCGCGCATCGGCGGCCTGCTCACCTTCGGCATCCCGCCCTTCAAGCTCGAGAAGGAGGTGGTGGAGACGCGCCGCGAAATCATGCAGGGCATGGGCGTCGAGTTCCGCCTCGATTGCGAGATCGGCGCCGATGTTCCCTTCGAGCGGCTGCTCGCGGACTACGACGCGGTGTTTCTCGGCATGGGCGCGTACGGCAGCGTGCGCGGCGGCTTCCCCGGCGAGGACCTGCAGGGCGTGCACGAGGCACTCGGCTTTCTCGTTTCCAACATCAACCACGAGCTCGCGCTGCCCGGGGCCGCGCAGGGCCTGATCAGCATGCGCGGCAAGCGCGTGGTGGTGCTCGGCGGCGGGGACACCGCCATGGACTGCAACCGCACCGCGCTGCGCCAGGGGGCGGAGTCGGTAACCTGCACCTACCGGCGCGATGAGCACAACATGCTCGGCTCACGCCGCGACTACAAGAACAGCCGCGAGGAGGGCGTGGAGTTTCTCTTCAACCGCCAGCCGATCGAGATCGTGGGCGCCGACCGGGTCGAGGGCGTGAAGCTGGTCGGCACGCGCCTCGGGGAGCCGGACGCGCGCGGGCGGCGCGTGCCGCAGGCGGTCGCCGCCTCCGAGCAGGTAGTGGCCGCGGATGCGGTGATCATCGCGTTCGGCTTCGTGCCCAACCCGCCGCCGTGGTTCACCGCGCACCAGATCCGCGTGCACGACAGCGGGCGGGTGCGAGTCTCCGCCGCGCCGGCGCGCCCCTTCCAGACCACCAATCCCAGGGTGTTCGCGGGCGGTGATATGGTGCGCGGCTCCGATCTGGTCGTCACCGCGGTCTTTGAAGGGCGCGAGGCGGCGCGCGGCATTCTCAGTTTTCTGGGCGTCGGCTGAGTACGTCCGGGTTTGACCTCGAGCGGTCCGGGCAGTCTCCCATCCCAGGCATTCCCTCTACCTAGAGGCGTCAGCCTGCGACATGCGTCGACGTAACTCCTCCACGAACTCGTCGGCTGCGTTGGTCTTTTGGGTAGTGAAACGGAACGAGTAATTACCAGGACGAGGAATGTACGTTGTCAACACGTCCACGCGCCCATCCGCACGCGTCAAGATTACACCCGTACTTCTACGACGACCCACGTCTCTGATGTCGCGGTATTTGATTCGTAGTCCACGGCCGCTGGCCTGATCCTCGCCACTTCTGAGTCCTATGAGCTGCAGGTTCAGGGCATCATCTTCAAAGTAGGGTCGCACCCCCTGAGTCAAACACTCGCCAAAGCCCCAGATTGCCGACGGATCGCTACACCCGTTGCTCCAGCTTACTGGCCACGGGAAGGGCTTCGCTTCCACAGTCGGACCCACCGCGGCAATCTCACTTTCAATTTGTAATACGCCCGGCGGCACCGCCACGCGCTTGAGCCGGTTCAACTCGCTCCGCGCCACCTCCTTCGGCGCCAGTTCGAAACTGTCATCGTGTACTCTGAGGTAGTACGTACGACCCGCCTCCGCGTCCACGGATAGCAGTTCTCCGGCTTTGTAGGCGCAGCAGGCCCCGGACGGTAGTCGGGCCACGTATCCTACGTACCCAATTTCCAAGCCCGGGCCGGGTGTCATATACGAAGTAGCTCTTCTTCGGTAATCGGCCTACGAGGTGCTCCGTAAAGTAGGCCTGTTGTGTTCCGTCGCCCCCATAGACGTAGAAGCGCGCCATTCCCGCCGGACCCTCCTGCTCGGTCGAGGTTGGCGACTGTGATTCAGCTTGCTGCGCAATTGCGGAGAGAAAAAGCAGCGTAGCCAGCGTTCTTACTAACATCATCGCAAACTCTGCAGCACCCGGTCAGGCGCTCCATCGGCGCTACGATTTCTCGACGTTGTACCGATTGTACGCGGGATCCACTTTAGATCCGTCCGCTTTCCCTAGATCGCTTACAGATGAAGCCGATCACTGCGCACGCAGCGCAAACCTTCAGTTTATTCGCGCAATCCTGCCTGTCGGGCTGCCTCGAGAGAAGCCGATCTAAAATTTTCAAGCGGACATTCAAGATCGCCTCGTCACGCAAGGCGCCTCTTCTGTCCTCACGTATCGACTTTCTGAGTCATGGGTTAACTCGCGACGCGGAGCAGGCTATGGAGCCGCGTTGGACACACCGTTTGCTGCTGTGCTATCCACTCGAAAGCGAGCTGTAGGTCGATCCCAACGCAGCGCAAAGCAGCCTCTTGCGTGGTCGGATCGAAATATTTCTGTCCATCCTGAGGGGCAGCCGTGGTTTCAAGCCGAGACATTTGCGCGCAGTCCTGCTTGGCGGAGTCCTTGTTTGCGTTTCGGCGAGAGCGCAGAAATACACAATCGTGGATCTGGGGGCCTTGGACCTTGCTGAGGGGAACAGCGTTGCCCTGGGTATGAATTCGGCGGGTGACGTCGTCGGCTATGCGTTCGAGGCCCGCGGGGGATACTGGAAGCATGCTTTCGTTTACTCTCATGGACAACAGCGCGAAATCCGCGTCGAGTGTTATAACCCGCGCGCGGCGGGAATCAACGATTCCGGGGATGTCATCGTACAATGTATCGGGGGAAGCGCGGAGTCGAGCTTTGTGGTCCGAGATGACAAAGTCGTCCCGCAATTCGTCGTTCGGAGACAATTGCAATTCAGAGCGATCAACAACTCCGGTGAAGTAGTCGGCAACTACTACGGTGAGTACCCGCCGCCGGACTGCTCTTGCTTTCGTGCGGTGCGTTGGAAGCAGTTCATATTCTCTGATCTTGTGTCGCTCGGCGGCACATATAAGGAAATCGGCGATGCTAATGCCACCGCGATCAACGACGCCGGCCAGGTCGTCGGAGAGGCGAGTCGCCCACGATCACCGAGACATGCAGTCATTTGGGGTGCCGATGGCGTCCACGATCTTGGTACTTTAGGGGGGCGGGCCAGCAACGCCACGGGCATCAATGCATCCGGCCAGGTAGTAGGGACGGCCGAAACCGGCGCCCACGAGCATCACGCCTTTCTGTATAGCGACGGCGTCATGAAGGACCTGGGAGCGCTGGGCGGCGATAGTGAAGCGAGCGCGATCAACGCATCCGGCCAAATAGTCGGAAAATCGAGAATCGATAGGAAGGCTCAGCGTTTCTGGAATGCGCCGCCGGCGACCCGCGCTTTCTTGTATCAGAACGGCGTGATGACGGACCTGAACAACCTGGTGACGGGGCCGCTTGCTGACTCTGTCACGCTCCGGGAAGGAGTCGCGATCAACGACTCCGGGCTCATTGCCGCTACCGGCGTGGACCGACGCACCGGAGCCACGCGAGCGTATCTTGTCCTACCGCAGCCAGAGCAGGTTCCTAGACGCGTTTTTTTCGAGCCGTGAACGTCTACTTTCGAGACAGAGCATCGCCGACGTCGATCCAAGTTCCTGGGGCGGCGGGCTCGCCCGAGGCTCTGCCGCAGCGCGCCGGCGCGGCCACTGCGTTGGCGCAGTGGGGCGGTGCGGCAACAGCGCCAATGCCGCAGAGCGCTTTCTACTCGTGTATCCAGATCCGGAGCACTTCGCCGACACGGACAAGCGCGTGAGTTCCCGCACCGACACGCTCTATGTTGGGACCGGTTGTCTCATGCTGGGGACGGACCAGAAGTCGGATTGGCACGCCGCGGCTGACGGCAAGCTCAAAGTGACGCTGGCGGGAGAGTCAGTGGGAGCGGGCACGCAAGGCGGTGCGGCATCAGCCTAACCGCTGACAGCGGCGGTGGTGGCGCGCAGACAAAAGAAAGCCCCGCAGTGCGGGGCTTTTCAGTGCGTCGCAGCAATGACCCGGTGGTTCGCTGTCAGCTCCTCGCGGGGCGCGCGTTTCTGACTCAAGCGAGTCCGCGTAGCGCTCCGGCATGTCGCGTCGTCACGAGCATCTAAATTTTCCGGCTGAAACGTTTGGAGCTGCTGCTCCGGCTTCTATCGCGAGGCCCGCGTGTCCATGCACGCGTTGTGTCGTTCCTGACAACCCCAACAAGTTCGGCGCTGTCGTACCCGTGCCCGCGTCGATCCCCGAGTTTTCTGTTTGTTGTAATCCCTTCCGTTGGCCGCTGTTAATCTGCATCAACACTGCGGCAACGCGCCCGCCCTAGGGGCAGAAAACCGTTTGCCGACCGTGCCTTCCGACGCTAATTGTACTAATTCCAGAGGAAAAAACCATGTCGCAGTTTGTCGACACTCGACGGGCCGAGCGCTCAGCGCGCCAGCCGGACGCAAAAGCGCACGCCGCTCCCGTCCTCCAGATTGCGCGCCGAGGCCTCCCCGGCGTGGAATTCCGCGATCAGCCGCACTATGTAAAGTCCGAGGCCGAAATGCGGCCGGCTGTCCCCGTCGGGGCGGGACTGCCACAGTGACTCGAACAGCCTCCCTTCGACGTGCGGCGGCAGCGCCGGCCCTGAATTCTCCACCTCGATCAGCGCGGCCTGCGGTTCGAGGCGCAGCCGCACGGCGATGCGCGACCCGGGGGGACTGAAATCCACGGCATTGTCGATGAGCTTGTCGAGCATCTGCACGATGAGGTCGGGCGCTCCGTTCAGGTGCACCGGCGAGGGCGGGAGCTCGGCGAGGAACTCGCGCCCGGGGAACGCGCCGCGGTAGGCGGCGATGGCGGAGCTCAGGACCGGAACCAGGTCGAACTCGATCCGCTCGGCGCTGCCGATCGCCTCCTCGACGCGCGTGGCCGCGCCCATGGCCACCAGAATCGCGTTCAGCCGCTCACTGCCCTGGCGCGCGCGCGTGAGATAGGCACGCGCCGAGTCCGGCACCTGCTCGCTCTCGAGGTTATCGAGCGAGGAGCGCACGATGGTGAGCGGGGTGCGGATCTCGTGCGCCAGCTTGCCGGCCAGGGTGCGCAGGTAGCTGGTGTACTCGTTCAGCCGCGACAGCAGCGTCGAGAAGCCGCGGGCGACATCGCCGAGCTCATCGCGCGCATCGGTCTCCGGGAAGCTCGTGACCAGCCCGGAGCGGGTGAGCGCCGACTCGCTCGCGCGGCGCAGCCGCGACAGCCGCAGCGCCAGCCACGCGGCGAAGGCGAACATCGCGATCACCGCCACCAGGCTGGTGCTGAGGGTGAAGTTCAGCATGCGCGTGAGCGCGTGATCGCGCAGGCTGATCCAGCGGTTCGCGGTCTGCGTGACTTGCAGAGTGCCGATAACCTCGCGGTGGTCGCGATCGTAGATGGGGGCGGAGGAGTCGATCAGGCGCGCATCGCCCGGACGGTCGATGAAGCGGCGGTACAGCCGCGCCATGAGGGGCGCATCGCGCGCCAGCGCGCCGCCTTGCGCCAGCGCGTCGGCGCGCGCCAGCACGCGCCCCGAGGGGGCGAGAACCGCGAGCCGCAGTCCCGGCTGAATGAACTGCGACAGGTAGGAGCCGAGCTCGGGCGCGGCGACGATCAGCGTTCCGAGAGTATGCAGGTCATCGCTGCGCAGCGTGCCGTAGCTCACCGGCGCTGCTCCGCGCGTATCGCGATCGTCCACCAGCACCCCGAAGCCGCTCCCCACCATCGACAGTGGTACCCGCAGCTCGACCCGATAGCCGTCCCGGGTCGGCTGCCAGGCACCGCGGATGCGCGGCTCGATAGGGGCGCTGCGCTGGCCGTATTCGCCGCGCTCGATGCGCCGCGCGCCCACCGAGCCAGGGCCGGTGGCGGAGATGAACACCTGCTGCTCCTCGCCGTGCGCGTCCTGGAACCCGAGCCACACACGGTCACCGAAGGAGGCGGGGTCGAGCGGGTTGGTTCCCGGCGCATCGAACAGCGGATGCTCGTCGTGCACCTCGAGCAGCACGTAGAGCATGTGCTCGTAGACGCCGCTGAGGATCGCGAAGCGGTGCCGATCATCCTTCCTGACGTACGACCATGCGCCGGGCTCGCGCGGCCAGTCATCGCCGTAACCGTCCAAGAGCGGGGCCGAGCTGAGCGCGAGCGGCTGCAGGTCGTAGGGCCCGGGCTTGCCGAAATCATGCTGGGGCGCCGGTGGCGCGGCGGCGGCGGGCGCGTCGGTCGCATCAGTCGCGACCGCCTCGGGCGATGCTTCGGGCTGCGGTGCGGGCGGTGCCTCGCGGTACAGCAGGTCGGTGCGTCCCTGCAGCGAGGCGGCGATGGTCTGCGAGACCGCCTGCAGCGAGTTGGCCTCACCCTCGCGCAGCGCCGACTCCATCTCGCGCGCGTAGCGGCAGCCGGCCCACGGCAGCACCAGCGTGGCGAGTCCGAGCGCGAGCAGCTTCAGGCGCAGCGACATAGCGCGCTCAGGGCTACTCGACCCAGCGATAGCCCATGCCGTAGGCGGTCTGCACGGCGTCGAACTTCGGATCGATGGCCTGGAACTTGCGCCGGATGCGCTTGATGTGTGAGGTGATGGTGTTGTCGTCCAGCACCACATTGGCGGCATCCATCAGCTGCTGGCGGCTGCGCACGTGGCCGGGATGGCGCGCGAGCGCGTGCACGATCCAGAACTCGGTGAGCGACAGCAGCACCACCTTGCCATCCCACTGCGCCTGCATGCGCTCGGCATCGAGCAGCAGGGCGCCGCGGCGCAGCGCCTCGCCGGACGAGTCGGGCTTGCGCAGCGCCTCCACGCGGCGGAACAGTGCATTCACGCGCGCCGACAGATGCGCGAGACTCAGGTCCTTGGTGAGAAAGTCGTCCGCGCCCAGGCGCAGTCCCGACACCGCATCGAGCTCGCTGTCGCGCGCGGTGAGGAAGATGATCGGCAGCTCCGCCGACAGTGCCCGCAGCTGCCGGCACAGCTCGAAACCGCCTTCCGGCTCGTCCTCGAGCGAGATGTCGATGATCGCCAGATCCGGCAGCCGCGCGGCGAACGCCGTCATGGCCGCGGCGCGGTTGGCGTAGCAGCGCACCGCAAACCCCTCGCGCGCGAAGGCGGCGGCGTAGTTGTCGCGGATCGCGGCTTCGTCCTCGACGACGGCGATGAGGCGCTTCATGAAGCTCAAGGCTACAGGCTGCGTAAGGCTCCTGCCACGGCCGCGCACGCGCAGTGCATCACATCTGCGCCGCCATGTTCCGCCACAATTGATCGGCGCGGCGTCACTTTTGCGCCCGCGGTACTCGCCCGCGCGGCGCCGAGAATGCTCCCGTCAACACGGGAGTTTCCCATGACCGGGCCGCACGCAACGCACCGCGCCCCACCGCCCGGCGAGCAGCTCGCCAATTGGCTGGCACTGCTCGCACTGCTGGCACTCGGCATCGAGTGGCCGCACGCCGCTCCGCAACCCGCCCCGGCGGCCCCCGGGGCGCGCCACGACATGGTGGCCGCCGCACCGCCTGCCGCTGCCAGAACCTCCATCCCCTGCACTCGCTGAGCGGCACGCCGGCAAGCGCTGCGGTTGCGCCCGTGCTCGGCGCTGCCGCGCCGTTCCTATCGCACCGTTGAGCCGGGCAGGGGGGCGTGCTAGCTTCTCCGCCCGCGCAGGGAGCGCGGGTGTTGCCTCACCAGGAGCGGTCGTCAAATAAGAAACACGCGCAGACGCTCCCGACGTCGCGCCGCCATCGACGGAGGTTTCATGTTCACGCAACTGATCGACCCCCTCGGTAACCTGACGCTCACGTGCCTCGTGGCGCTAATCCCGGTGGTGTTCCTGCTGGTGCTGCTGGCGGTGTTCCGTCTGCCGGCGTGGCTGGCGACGCTGCTCGGCTCGATCGTCACGTTCCTGCTCGCGATCTGGGTGTGGAAGATGCCGTTTGATCACGGGAGCCGCGCTTACTTTTACGGCGCGGCCAACGGCGTGTGGGCGGTAGATTGGATCACTATCTGGGGCATGGTGCTCTTCAATACGCTCGGTGTGAGCGGCCTGTTCGAAAATTTCCGCCGCTGGCTGATCGCACAGGGGAGCATGGACGTACGCGTGCAGACCATGCTGTTCGCCTGGGCGTTCGGCGCGCTGCTCGAGGGCCTGGTCGGGTTCGGCTATCCGTGGGCGGTGGTGGCGCCGATCCTCATCTCGCTGGGTATCTCCGACATTAATGCGATCCGCGTGGCGGCGATTGCCAACAACGCGCCGGTATCCTACGGCGCACTCGGCGCCCCGATCATCGCCTTGGCCACGGTGACCAACTATCCTCTCCTAGCCCTATCGGGCTCGGTCGGGACCATCGTTGCCGTTCTCGCCCTCCTGCCACCTTGGGTGCTTCTGTACCTCGTCTCGGGCAAGGAAGGACTCAAAGGCGGCTGGCCGCTAGCAGTGGTTGGGTCACTCGGGTACATCGCGGGGCAATACCCCTTCGCGGTCTACAACGGGCCCTGGTTGCCCGACATCGCCGGGGCCATTACCTGTTTCATCGCGCTACTCCTGTTGCTGAAAGTCTGGCAGCCAAAGAGCGTGCTTGGTTACGGCGGCGTTCCGGTTGATGCGGCAGTTGCCCGGCAGACGCGCGGTCACGGCCTGAAACCAGGGGAGGTCTTCCAGGCCTGGATGCCGTTCATCGTACTGCTGGTCGTGGTGTTCTTCTGGATGAACAAGGACTCGCCGTTGCCGAAGTACATCCCATTCAAAGCCCAGGAGCTCGCCTGTTCGGCCCTGTCGGCTGAGTGCCCCGCCAAAGGCAATGCGAACGTGGTCTTCAACTTCGCTCCCTTTACCGGAGGCACCGCTATCCTGGCGTCTTGGCTGATCGTCGCGGTGCTGCTCATCGCGATGGGCAAGCTGAAGGCGGCACAGATCGGGGAGGTGTTCCGCCGCACTTTCCACCAGATGTGGGGCGCGTGCCTGGTGGGCGTGTTCATCTTCGGGCTCGCCTACACCTTCAACTACTCTGGCATGGCGGCTTCGCTCGCCAAGGGCTTCTCGAGCATGGGCACCGCCTTCATCATCGTTGCCCCGATCCTCGGCTTCATCGGTGTGGCGTTGTCCGGATCGAACACCTCGACCAATGCCATGTTCGGCAAGTTCCAGGCGCTGGTGGGCACGCAGCTCGGCATGCCGCCGCTGCTGCTGCCGTCGCTCAACTCGGTCGGCGCGGAGATCGGCAAGCCGGTGGCACCGCAGACCGCGAGCGTCGGCGTCTCCACCAGCAAGTTCGTGCGCAAGGAAGGCGACGTCATCCGCCACAACATGGGATGGACGTTCATCCTGCTCGCCTACCTCATCGTCATCGCGATCCTGTGTTACTTCGTGCACCCGGGCGCGATGGAACTGAAATAACGCGATAGCCGGGCGGCGCGCAGCGCGCGCCGCCCGGTGCGGCGGGTGTGCCAGCCCCACCACAGCGCGGCGGCGCCTAACAGCAGCAGCAGGGTATAGGGCGATTCCCCGACCGAGGCGCATGGCCGGCAGTATGCCGGCAGCCCCGCCGCGCAGACAGCGCGGGCGCGCTAGAACGCGTTGATGCCGGTCAGCTCGCGCCCGATCGAGAGCTGGTGAATGGTCTCGGTGCCCTCGTAGGTGATGACGCTCTCGAGGTTGAGCATGTGGCGGATGGGGGCGTACTCAGCGCTGATGCCCGAGCCGCCGAGCATGTCGCGGCAGTCGCGCGCGATGTCGAGCGCCATGCGGCAGTTGTTCCACTTGGCGAGCGAGACGTGCGCGGGCTGCATGGTGCCAGCGTCCTTCATGCGTCCGAGTTGCAGCGCCAGCAGCTGCGCGCTGGTGATGCGCCGGGCCATGTCGGCGAGACGCACCTGGATCGTCTGGTTGGCCGCCAGCGGCCGGCCGAACAGCGTGCGCGTCGCGCTGTAGTCGAGCAGCTGCCGCAGGCACGCCTGCGCAGCACCGATCACACCCCAGGAGATGCCATAGCGCGCCTGCGTGAGGCAGGACAGCGGGCCCTTCAGCCCGAGCACCCCGGGCAGCAGCGCCTCTTCGGGCACCACCACGTTGTCGAAGAACAGCGCCGCGGTGACCGAGGCGCGCAGCGAGAATTTGTGCTGGATCTCGGGCGCCGAGAAACCCGGCGTGCCCTTCTCGACCAGGAAGCCGCGGATCCCCTCGGGGGTCGTGGCCCACACCACCGCCACCCCCGCAATCGTCCCGTTGGTGATCCACATCTTCGAGCCGTTCAGCACCCAGTCCTTGCCGCGCTTCTTGGCATGGGTCTTCATGTTCGCCGGGTCCGAGCCGCCGTGCGGCTCGGTCAGTCCGAAGCAGCCGATGAGTTCCCCGCGCGCCATGCGCGGCAGGTAACGCTGCTTCTGCTCCTCGGAGCCGAAGGCCCAGATCGGGTACATGCACAGCGAGGACTGCACGGAGACGAAGCTGCGGATCCCCGAGTCCCCGCGCTCGAGCTCCTGGCAGATGAGCCCGTAGCAGATTGCGTTCAGGCCGGCGCAGTCGTAGCCGTGGATCGAGGAGCCGAGCAGGCCGAGCTCGGCGAGCTTCGGAATCAGCTCGTGCGGGAAGCGGTGCTGCTCGAAGCAGTGCTGGATGATCGGCAGGACCTCGGCATCGACCAGGCGCGCCACCGAGTCCTGTACCAGGCGCTCCTCCTCGGTGAGCGCGGCGCGCACCGCGTACAGGTCCAGCGGGTCGATCTGGGCGCCGGCCGCCTTGGCGGCGGGCGGACTGGATCCGGCGGCTGTGGCCACGGCAATCTCCTCGGAAACAAGCCTCCCCCGTGAGGGGCGCGCATGATAGCGGGTATCCGCCGGCGGTACATCCGGCGCGCCGCAGCGGTAGCGTCGCGGCGGTCCTTGGTGCACCCTTTCCGCCATGAAAATCCCCGAAATCATCGTGGTCGAGACCGTCCACCAGCCGGGCAGCCTCGCCAAGGTGCTGCAGGTGATCGCCGATGCGGGTCTCACCATCGAGCATCTCACCGCGCTGCGGCGCGATCAGGGGCGCACCCTCTGGGAGATCACCCTCGAGATGGACGAGGAGGCCGACCGCTCGCTCTACGAGCGCATCGGGCAGCTGCCGACCGCGCGCTTCGTCGGCAAGTCCGACCGGGTCTTCAATCGCCACCGCGGCGGCAAGATCCGCACCGTGGCGAGCCTGCCGATCAACACCCGCCAGGTGCTGCGCGATATCTACACCCCCGGGGTGGCGCGCGTGTGCCTCGCCATCCAGAAGGATCCGGCGGCAGCGTACGAGTTCACCGCACTCGGCAACACGGTCGCAGTCATCACCAACGGCACCGCGGTGCTGGGCCTGGGCGACATCGGCGCGCTCGCAGGACTGCCGGTGATGGAGGGCAAGGCGGCGTTGTTCGCCGATCTCGTCGGCATCAGCGGCGTGCCGATCCTCATGACGGAGAAGGAGCCGCGGCGCGTGGCGGACATCGTGGCCGCGATCGCCACCTCCTTCGGCGCGATTCAGCTCGAGGACTTCGCCGCCCCCGAGTGCTTCGAGATCGAATCGCTGCTGCGCGCGCGGCTCGACAGGCCGGTGCTGCACGATGACCAGCACGGCACCGCGGTGGTGACGCTCGCGGCACTCATCAACGCCGCGCGCTACTCGGGGATCGAGCTGCGCAGCAGCATCATCGGGCAGATCGGTCTCGGTGCCGCCGGCCACGGCATCGTGCGCCTGCTGCAGGCGTACGGCGTGCACAAGGTGCTGGGCACCGACCGCAACCCCGCGGCCGTGGCGCGGCTCGTGGCCGCAGGCGGGGAGGGCGTGACACTCGAGGCGCTCATGCAGCGCGCCGACATCGTGATCGCGACCACCGGCGTCAAGGGACTCATCCGGCCGCAGTGGGTGCGCAAGGGCCAGGTGATACTCGCCCTCTCCAACCCCGATCCCGAGATCGAGCCGCTGGTGGCGCGCGAGCAGGGCGCGGCATTCGCCGCCGACGGCAAGGGCATCAACAACCTCTTGGCGTTTCCGGGGCTGTTCAAGGGGGCGCTCGCGGCGCGCGCCCGGGCTTTCTCGGATGCCATGCTGATGGCCGCGGCGCAGACCATCGCCGCCGCCGCGCAGGGGGATGAGCTGGTGCCCGACCCGCTCGAGAAGGAGCTGCACGAGAAGGTGGCCACGGCGGTGCGCGCGGCGGCCGGCGCGTAGGCGCGTCCCATCCTTGAACGCCCGGCCGGGCGCTCGGCGCCTGCCCGCTGGGACTGGGCCCCGCGCACGCCAGCCCCGTCACCGACACCTGGCATTTCGTGGCTTCCGGCTTCGGCCCGGGGGCGCCGCTGCAGCAGGTGAGCGGCAGCTTCACGCTGAGCTTCTATCCGGCGGCTCCGCTCTCCGGGGCTGCAGTGGATGCGATCTCGCTGGACATCGCAGGGCACCAGTACACGACGGCCAACACTGCGTTCGGATTCAACGGCCTCGACCTGTTCCTGGACGGCAGCGCCAACGGTACCGCGGTGCTTCCCGGCACGGACGATTTCTTCCTGGAAGGCATCGTGAATGCGCGCGGCGAGTTCACTCTCGCCCCGAGCATTTACACCACGGACGGCACCAGCGCGGTCTTCGCCGCGCGCGATGTTTCCGTCACCACTGCGGTGCCCGAGCCGTCCACCCTGTGGCTCGCGGCTCTGGGCGTGACGATGCTCGGCGCGCTGCGCCTGCGGGACCGGCATTCACAGCCGGAACGCCGCTAGTCGAGCGCGCGGCCGCGGCGGGGCCGCGGGCGCCTTGTGATACTGTGCCCGGCCAACGCGCCCCGCGGCTCAATTGAAGGACACCAAATGAACTCACAGCCCGCGGTACGGCGACAGGTCGGCGCGCTTGCGCTGATGCTGACCGGGCTTGGCTCGATCATCGGGTCGGGCTGGTTGTTCGGCGCCTGGCGCGCGGCGGGTCTGGCAGGACCGGGTGCGGTGTGGGCGTGGGTGCTGGGAGCGGCGATCATCATGATCATCGCGCTCACCTATGCCGAGCTCGGAGCCATGTTCCCGGAATCCGGCGGCATGGTGCGCTACGCTCACTACTCGCACGGCTCGCTGGTGGGGTTCATCGCCGCCTGGGCCAACTGGATCTCGATCGTCTCCGTCATCCCGGTAGAGGCGGAGGCTTCGGTGCAGTACATGGCCTCCTGGCCCTACCCGTGGGCGCACGACCTGTACGTGCACCTGCCCGACGGCCACGGCGAGCTCGCCCCGTGGGGACTGGCGATCGCGGCGCTGCTGGTCGTCATCTACTTCCTCATCAACTTCTGGAGTGTGAAGGTCTTCGCGCACTCCAATACCGCCATCACGCTCTTCAAGCTGGTGGTGCCGGCGGCCACCGGATTCGCGCTGATCGCCAGCGGCTTCCACCCCCACAACTTCAGCGTCGGCACCGAAGGGGCTGAGCACGCGGTCGACTTTGCCGCCGTGCTGAACGCCGTCGCCACCGCCGGGATCGTGTTCAGCTTCAACGGATTCCAGAGCCCGGTGAATCTCGCCGGCGAGGCGCGCAATCCCGCGCGCGCGGTGCCGATTGCGGTGCTCGGCTCGATCCTGCTGGCGGCCGTGGTGTACGTGATCCTGCAGGTGGCCTATCTCGGGGCGGTGCCCCCGGAGATGCTGGCGCGCGCCGGGTGGCACGGCATCGACTTCCGCTCCCCGTTCGCGGAGCTCGCGCTTCTGGTGAACCTCAACTGGCTGGCGATCCTCCTGTACGCGGACGCCTTCGTGAGCCCGAGCGGCACCGGCATCACCTACACCGCGAGTACTGCGCGCATGATCTACGGCATGCAGCGCAACGGCACGCTGCCGCGGGTGTTCGGCCGCCTGCAACCGCGCTACGGGGTGCCGCGTCCGGCCATGTGGCTGAACCTCGTGGTCTCGTTCCTGTTCCTGTTCTTCTTCCGCGGCTGGGGCAAGCTCGCCGCGGTCATCTCGGTGGCGACCATCATCTCCTACCTCGCGGGGCCGGTGAGCGCGTTCGCGTTGCGGCGGACCGCGCCCGAGGTGCCACGCCCGCTGCGCCTGCCGGGTCTGCCGGTCATCGCAGGCGCCGCGTTCGTGTTCGCCACCGAGCTGTTGTACTGGGCCAAGTGGCCGCTCACCGGCGAGGTCATGCTGCTCGTGGTCGTGGCGCTGCCGATTTACTTCTATTACCAGGCTCACACGGGCTGGCCGGATTTTGCGCGCCACCTGAGTGGCGCCTGGTGGCTCATCATCTACCTGCCCGCGATCGCCGTGGTCTCCTGGGCGGGCAGCGCCAGGTTCGGCGGCCAGGACTATCTGCAGTGGGGCTGGGACCTGCTGGTGGTCGCGGCGCTGGGAATCGTGTTCTTCCTGTGGGGCGGGCGCGCGGCCTGGCGCACGCCCGCGGTGACCGCGGCTGGACAGGAGCGGCAGGGGCAAGCGCCGCGCTGAGGCCCCTTCAGTAAGGCACGCCGAGGCGGCGGTAGGCCGCGGCCAAAAGCCACAGCGGGCCGATGAGCAGGAACTGCAGGTCCTTGAAGAACGAAGGCCGCTTGCCTTCCACCGCGTGACCTGCGAACTGCCCGATCCACGCGATCACGAAGATCGCGGCCGAGGTGAGCCACAGCGGCCAGGGCAGCCGTGCGAGCAGGCTCGTCACCAGCAAGAGGACCGCGAACACCACCGCGACGCCCGCGGCGAGCGGCGGCGACAGCGCCAGGTAGTAGCACGTCGCCGCGGCGGCGGCGAGCGTCGCCCAGTTGAGCCACGGCGAGAGGGCGCCGTATGCGCCCGGCACCGGCAGCGCCCACAGCAGCCCCAGCACCGCGAGCACGATCGGCGGCACGCACAGCCAGTGCAGGAGCTTGTTGGTCGGATGCTGGTGGCTCGAGCCGTATTCGCTGAGCCACTCGCCTACGCTGCGCATGCAAGGGACGCTAACGCCCGCGCGCGCACGCCGCAACTGTCAGTCCTGCGGCGGCTGCGCTACGGCGGGCAGGGAGTGCAGCCGATCGGCGGCGAGGGTCACAGGACGAGAGCTCGCATATCGCACCCCCAGCCCTTGCGTAGAGGCATCTCACGCGCACAGGTTCACCCCGCGCGGCGAGGCCGCGCGGGGTGTGATCTTCGGCAGGTGACGGAGGCGCCCCGTGCGGCCGATCAGGCCGCCATCAGGCCGCGCAGCTTCCCGAGTGCGCTCGACTCGATCTGGCGGATGCGCTCGGCGGATACGCCGTACTTGCCGGCCAGCTCGTGCAGCGTCGCCTTGTCGTCCACCATCCAGCGCCGCTGCACGATGTCGCGGCTGCGGGCATCGAGCCGCTGCAGTGCGCCGCGCAGGCGGTCGGAGGAATCGTCCGCGCTCTCGGCGTCCTCCACCTGCTCGGCCGGATCGGCATCCGGGGCCGGCAGGTAGGCGGCGGGGCTATAGAGCTCTTCGTCATCCGCTTCCGGAGCCGGATCGAAGGACAGGTCGCGTGCTGCGAGGCGCTTCTCCATCTCGGTGACTTCGGCGACCGAGACGCCCAGGTCGCGCGCCACCGCGGCGGTTTCCTCGGCCGACAGCCAGGCGAGGTTCTTCTTCAGCTTGCGCAGGTTGAAGAACAGCTTGCGCTGCGCCTTGGTGGTGGCGATTTTCACCAGACGCCAGTTGCGCAGCACATACTCGTGGATCTCCGCCCGGATCCAGTGCACGGCGAAAGACACCAGTCGCACGTTCAGCGACGGGTCGAAGCGCTTCACGGCCTTCATGAGGCCAACGTTGCCTTCCTGGATGAGATCGCCGATCGGCAGTCCGTAGCCGGAGTAGCCGCGTGCGATGTGCACGACGAAGCGCAGGTGCGAGAGCACCAGCTCGCGCGCGGCGCTGAGGTCATCCTTCGAGCGGAAGCGCTCGGCGAGCGTGCGCTCCTGCGCGCGGGTGAGAACGGGTATGCGGCTGACGCGCTCGAGGTAAGCGTCGAGACTCCCGAGCGGCCCAGCCAGTGCCTGATCGCCCATGCGGGCGACCAATGCGGTACCTGCGGTCATGAAATCTCCCATGGGTTGGGTGGGCATTTTAGCAGTCACAACCTTAGAGTGCTAACGGGCTCCGGAGTTCCCGGCAGAGCTTTGGCTTAACCCTTTCCGGACAACAGCTTGCGCGCCCTTCACCCCCTGCGGAATCCTCCTTAGGAGGGGCTCGCCCGGCCCCGGATGGGAGTGCAGAATCCCCGCGGTGGAAGCCTACACCCTGCTGCTGTCGCGCCTGCAGTTCGCCTTCACCATCAGCTTCCACATCATCTTCCCGGCCTTCAGCATCGGGGTCTCCGCCTTCATCGCCACACTCCTGGTGCTGTGGCGCCGCACCGGGGCTGCCCACTTCCATGCGCTCGCCCGGTTCTGGACCAAGATCTTCGCCGTAGCCTTCGCCATGGGCGTGGTCTCGGGGATTCCCCTCAGCTACGAGTTCGGTACCAACTGGAGCCGTTTCTCCCAGGTCGCCGGCAACGTCATTGGACCGCTCGCCGGCTATGAAGTGCTCACCGCATTCTTCCTCGAGGCCACCTTTCTAGGGGTCATGCTGTTCGGCTGGCAGCGCGTGCCGCCCTGGCTGCACGTGCTGTCGGCCGTCCTGGTGGCCTCCGGCACCGCGCTGTCCGGCTTCTGGATCCTGTCCGCAAACAGCTGGATGCATACCCCGGCGGGGTTCGAGCTGAAGGACGGCATCGTCTATCCGGTCGACTGGCTCAGGGTCATTTTCAACCCGAGCTTCCCGTACCGCTTCGCGCACATGATGTGCGCGGCCTACCTCACTACCTCGGTGGTGGTGCTCGCAGTCGGCGCGCGCTACCTGCTGGCGGGCAAGTACCCGACCGAAGCCCGCACCATGATGCGTATGGGGGCGGGCATGGTGGCGTTGCTGGCGCCGCTGCAGCTGCTCCTCGGAGACCAGCACGGCCTCAACACCCTCAAGTACCAGCCCGCCAAGGTGGCCGCCATCGAGGGGCACTGGGTGAACGACGGCCCGGAGGCCCTGGTGCTGTTCGGCGTCCCCGACGAGAAGCGGCAGACGAACCTCGACGAGATCGCGATCCCGCACCTCGGGAGCCTGGTGCTCGCCCATCGCTGGAACGCGCGCGTGGTGGCGCTCGAGGACTTCCCGCCCGCAGAACGCCCGCCGGTCGCGGTGCCATTCTTCAGCTTCCGCCTGATGGTCGGGATCGGCCTGGCGCTGATCGCCCTCGGTCTTCAGGGCGCCTGGCTCTGGTGGCGCGGGCGGCTGTTCTCGGTCTCCTGGTACCTGCGCCTCGCGGCCTGGGTCTGGCCGCTGGGCTTCATCGCCATCATCGCCGGTTGGGTCACCACCGAAGTCGGCCGCCAGCCCTACGTGGTGTACGGGCTGCTGCGCACGGCGGATGCCGTGTCGCCGGTGAGTGCGGCGGCGGTGGCCACCTCGCTCGTGCTCTTCGTGATCGTCTACTGCGTGGTGTTCTCCATGGGCATCGGCTACATCCACCGCCTCATCGAGCGCGGGCCGACGCTGCCCGCACTCGCGACACCGCCGCTGCCGCACGGGCTGCCCAACCGGCCGCTGTCGCTGTCGGGCGCTGCGCACCAGGACAGCTCCGGGGAGCCGCGCGCGTGACGGGCTTAAGCGGCGCTGCCTACTGGCTGCCACTCGTTGCCGCGGCGGTCACCGGGCTGGCGGTCGCCATGTACGTGGTGCTCGATGGCTTCGATCTCGGGGTGGGCATCCTGTTCCCGTATTTCCGCTCCGAGGTGCAGCGCGACCAGCTGATGAACTCCATCGCGCCGTTCTGGGACGGCAACGAGACCTGGCTGGTGCTCGGCGGCACCGGGCTGTTCGTGGCCTTCCCGCTGGCCTACGCGCTCATCATGCCCGCGCTCTACGTGCCGGTCATTCTCATGCTGCTGGCGCTGGTGTTCCGCGGCGTCGCGTTCGAGTTCCGCTGGGTAGCCAAGCCGCACCATGCGCGCTGGGACGTGGCGTTCGCGGCCGGCTCCACCATCGCCGCCTTCGCCCAGGGACTCATTCTCGGCGGGCTGCTCGGCGGCATCCCGGTCGAGGGCGATCACTTCGCGGGCCATACCTTTACCTGGCTCACGCCCTTCAGCCTCATGTGCGGTGTCGCGCTCATCGTCGGCTACGCGCTGCTCGGCGCCTGCTGGATCATCATGAAGACTACCGCCGAGGCCGAGCAGCGCGCGCGGCGCCTCGCGCGCCCGCTGCTCGTCGCGCTGCTGGCGTGCATCGTCGTGGTGAGCGTCTGGACGCCGCTGCTGTTTGCGCGCGTGGCCGAGCGCTGGTTCAGCTGGCCGAACCTTCTGTATCTGTCGCCCGTGCCGCTGGTGACGGCCGCCCTGGCCGTCAGCGCGTGGCGCGGCATCGGCGGCCGCCACGCGACGCTCGCCTTCTACAGCGCGGTGGGCCTGTTCGTCATCGCCTACCTCGGGCTCGCGATCTCCACCGTGCCCTATCTGGTGCCGCCCTCGGTCACCTTGTGGCAGGCGGCGGCCGCGCCGCGCTCGCAGGCGTTCATTCTCGCCGGCATGGTGGTGCTGATCCCGGCGATCTTCGGCTACACGGTGTTCGTGTACCGGACCTTCCGCGGCAAGGTGCGGCCCGGGGAGGGATACCACTGAATTAACGCCGCGCAGGTTTGGGGGTACAGTCCCGCCGCGCGCCACGACCACAAGTCAGGGGGGGTTCCATGGTCCATCTCGCGTCTTTGTGGCTGCCGATCCTGGTATCGGCAGTGATCGTTTTCCTGGTGAGCTCGGTGATCCACATGACCCCGCTCTGGCACAAGAGCGACTTCCCCCGCATGCCGCGCGAGGCGGAGGTGCTGGAGGCGCTGCGGCCGCTCTCGATCCCGCCCGGGGACTACTTCATCCCGCGCGCGGGCGGCATGAAGGAGATGCGCACCGCGGAATTCAAGGACAAGCTCGCGCGCGGGCCGGTGGCGGTGATGACGGTCATGCCCAACGGCATGATCAACATGAACCGCAGCCTCGCGCAGTGGTTTGTGTATCTGATCGTGGTGGGCATCTTCAGCGCCTACGTCGCGTGCATCACGCTGCCGGTGGGCACCGCGTATCCGCGCGTGTTCCGCCTGGTGTTCACGGCGGCCTTCATGGGCTACGGGCTGGCGCTCGCGCAGGTATCGATCTGGTACCGGCGCGCCTGGAGCCTGACGCTCAAACTGCTGCTGGATGGCGTGATCTACGCCGCACTTACCGCCGGCACGTTCGGCTGGCTGTGGCCGCGCTAGGGGCGACCGCTCGGGGCATAACGCGGTCCGCGAGCCGTGCGTCACGCACCGATGGTGTTATGACCGCGTGCCTTGAGATTCTTGTTGTCTCGTGGAGCAAGGCGGGGTAACGTCGCGAAAACTTAAGAGTCCGTCACGTATGCATGACATAAGGAATGCTCTGATAGACTCATGAGAAATTCAGGGGGCGAGGGACACAGGTCGATGAATCCGCGTCGCTGGTTAGGAATGACGGCAGCGCTCGCCCTGCTGCCCGCGGCGCTGGCGCAAGCTGCCGTGCCGAGCGGCATGGTGGTGCAGACGCACCTGAAGTACGCCGGCCGCGCCTCCCTCGCCGAGCCGGCACTGCGCTCGAGCGCCGCGCTGGTGCTCGATACCACGCACTCCTCGGTGCTGTACTCGCGCCGCTCGGCCGTGGCCATGCCGATCGCCTCGATCACCAAGCTGATGACGGCACTGGTGGTCATGGACGCCGGCCAGCCCCTCGATGAGACCCTCACGGTGAGCGATGAGGACCGCAGCTCCGGCGGCAAGCGCATCATCTCGCGCCTCACCCCCGGCAGCCAGCTGACGCGCGGCGACCTGGTGCACCTGGCGCTCATGGCCTCCGAGAACCGCGCCGCGCATGCCCTGGGGCGCAACTACCCGGGCGGGATCG
This sequence comes from uncultured Steroidobacteraceae bacterium, assembly GCA_964489185.1. Lineage (GTDB taxonomy): Bacteria > Pseudomonadota > Gammaproteobacteria > Steroidobacterales > Steroidobacteraceae > 13-2-20CM-66-19. Next base: position 159,193 of record CAZAXR010000005.1, read on the forward strand.
AGGCGTGCGTCGCGGCCATGAACGCCAAGGCGCGCGAGCTGGGTATGTCCGGGGCGCATTTCGTCGAGCCCACCGGACTTTCCGACGAGAACGTCGCGAGCCCCGAGGACCTCTCCAGGCTGGTGATGGCCGCGGCCAAAGTCCCCGAGATCCGCGAGTTCTCCACCGACAGCGACTACCTAGTGCAGGTCGGGCGGCACATGCTGCACTTCCGCAACACCGACTCGCTGGTCAACCACGCCGACTGGAAGATCGAGGTGCAGAAGACCGGCTACATCTCGCGCGCCGGCCGCTGTCTGGTGATGCAGACCGTGATCGATGACCGCACCATCGTCATCGTGCTGCTGAACTCCTACGGCAAGCGCACGCGCGTGGCCGATGCGCGCCGCATTCGCAAGTGGATGGAGGCGACGCTCACCCACGAGGCGACCCTCGCCACCACCAGCTGAGGCCTTCAGGCGCGCGGCTCGATGCTGGCGAGGTGCCGCGCCGCCGAGATCCAGGCCCCGAGCCAGCCGAGCGCCGCCCCGGCGCCGAGCAGAATCCCGATGTCCTGCCCCGACGGCCCGTATAGCAGGTAACGGCTGCCGTACAGGCGTGCCAGCGTGGCCACCGGCTGCTCGAGCACCGCGATGGCGATGGCGACGATACCCCAGGCGAGGAGCGCGCCGCCCAGGCCGTACAGCACGCCGGTGTACAGGAACGGGCGGCGCACGAACGCGTTCGAGCCGCCCACGAGCTTGGTGACCTCGATCTCGGCGCGCCGCCCCTGGATCTCCAGGCGGATGGTGTTGCCGATGACCGCCACCACCCCGAACGCGAGCAGTGCCGCGGAGATGAGCAGCAGCCGTCTGAGCACCTCGAGGATGGCGTTGAAGCGCATCACCCATTCCGAGTCGACCTGCACCGAGTCCACCTCGGGCCAGGCGGCGAAGTAGTGGCGCAGCGACTCGAGCGCCGCGGCGGAGGAGCTCTCGGCGCGCGGGCGCACGTGCAGCACGTTGGGCAGCGGGTTCTGCGTGAGCGCCTGCAGCGCGTCGCCGAACCCGGAGTAGGCGCGGAAGTCCTGCAACCCCTGCGCGGCGGAGATCACGGTCACCGCCGCCACGTCGTGGCGCGCCTGGGCGGCCTGCGCCAGCTGCTGCGCCTTGGCGAGCGGCACGTCGGTCTTGAGGTACACCGAGATGTCGATGGCGCTCGCGAAGTTGCCGGTGGCCGCCTGGGCGTTGGTCACGAACAGCCGCAGCCCCATGGGCAGCGCCAGCGCCAGCGCGATCACCAGCAGTGTGAAGAACGAGGCGAGCGGGTTGCGCGCCAGGCGCCCGAGCGAGCCCAGCAGCGACTGCAGGTGGCGGCCGCTGGCGACCCCGACGCTCATCGGGTCGCCACGAAGCTCGGCAGCGTGTCGGCCTCGTGCCCGAGCACCTGGCCGTTCTCGAGCGTGATCACGCGCTGCCCGAACTCGCGCACCAGGTGATGGTCGTGGGTGGCGATCACCACCGTGACGCCGACGTCCTGGAAGCGGCGGAACAGCCGCATCACCTCCAGCGATAGGTCCGGGTCGAGATTGCCGGTGGGCTCGTCCGCGATCAGCAGCGGCGGCTTGCTGACCACCGCGCGCGCGATGCCGACGCGCTGCTGCTCCCCGACCGACAGCTCCTGCGGCAGGGCGCGCTCGCGGCCGAGCAGGCCCACCTGATCGAGCGCGGCGCGCACGCGCTTGTCGATCTCCTTCAGCGGCGTGGCGGCCACCGCCAGCGGCAGGGCGACGTTGTCGTACACCGGGCGGTCGGCGAGCAGCTTGTGATCCTGGAACACCACGCCGATGCGGCGCCGGAAGGCGGGGATGTGACGGCGCCTGAGCGTCTGGGTATTGCGGCCGCCCACCAGCACCGCGCCGCGCGTCGGCCGCTCCAGCAGCGCGATGAGCTTGAGCACGGTGCTCTTGCCGGCCCCGGAGCGGCCGGTGAGGAACACCATCTCGCCGTTATGGATGTTGAAGCTGACGTTGCTGAGCGCCTCGCGCCCGTTGGGGTAGCGCTTGCTCGCGCGGTCGAAGACGATCATGCCGCACCCGCCCGGCCGGGCGCGGCGCGCGCCTGCTGCGGGCCTTCGACCAGGGCGGCGGCAAAGGCGGCGGCGTCGAATTCGCCGAAGTCCTCCGGCGCCTCGCCGACTCCGATATAGCGGATGGGTATCCGCAGCTGCTGCGCAATGGCGATGACAATGCCGCCCTTGGCCGTGCCATCGAGCTTGGTGAGCACCAGCCCGGTCACGCCGACGGCCTCAGTGAACTGACGCGCCTGCATGAGCGCGTTCTGGCCCTGGTTGGCATCCAGCACCAGGAGCACCTCGTGCGGGGCGCTGGCATCGAAGCGCTGGATGACGCGCCGCACCTTCTTCAGCTCTTCCATCAGGTGCGACTGGCTGTGCAGCCGCCCGGCCGTGTCGGCGAGCACCACGTCGCTGCCGCGCGCGCGCGCGGCCTGCAGCGCATCGAACACCACCGCCCCCGGATCCGCCCCCGGCAGCTGCGCGGCGAACTCCGCCCCGCTGCGGTCGGCCCAGATCTTGAGCTGCTCGATGGCGGCGGCGCGGAAGGTGTCTCCGGCGGCGAGCAGCACGCTCCTGCCCTCGAGCGCGCAGCGCCGCGCGAGCTTGCCGATGCTGGTGGTCTTGCCCGAGCCGTTGACCCCGACTACCAGGATCACGAACGGGCGGTGCGCGGCATCGATCGCGAGCGGCCGTGCGCAGGGGGCGAGGATCTCCGTGATGCTCGCCTTCAGCGCGCTGATGAGCGCGGCGACCTCGGTGAGCTCGTGCCGCGCCACGCGCGCGCGCAGCTGCTCGAGAATGCGCTCGGTGGCCTCCACCCCGACGTCGGCGCCGATGAGGCGGGTCTCGAGCTCCTCGAGGATCGCCGCATCGATCTGGCGGCCGCTGAACAGGTCGGCAAGATCGTAGCTGAGCCAGGAGTTGCCGCGGTTCAGCCGGCTGCGCAGGCGCGCCAGGAACCCGGGCTGCTCCTCGCCGGCTGCAGGGGTGTTGTCTGGGGAACGGCGGAACATGGCCGGCGCATTGTACCGGTCAGAGCCGATGCGGCGGCCGCGCCTGCGCGGCGCGGCGAGCGCGGCTACTGGACCACCATCGGATTGGCGATCACCAGGTTCGTTCCGGGGCTCGTGGCCGGGATGCCAAACGCCGGGATCGCAGCACCGGTGAAGCTGACGGCCTCGAGCTGCATTTCCTGCGTGATGGCAAGGCCACCTGCCTTCGGGTTGAGGAACGAGCTGTGGGTACCGGAGGTGAAGTTCACGAACACGTGCAGCGCGGGACCTGAGGCACCCGGAGGATGCGCCTGAGCAAAGCCGCCCGCATCGATCAGCCGCTGGGTGGCATCGTTCGGCACCACCTGGTCGGGGCATCCCGGCACCGGGGCCGACGCGATACAACCCGCCAGTGGCGGAGTGATGCCGACCACCTGGATCAGATGAATCGGGTGGAACGCGGTGGCCTGGGCGATGAAGTTCCAGGGATCGCCCGAGTCGATCGCCGTCTGTGCATCGCGCGCGAACAGCGCGAACGGGGTCGTGCCCGGCGTCAGCAGCCCGCCGCTGGCCTGTTCCAGCGCCGGGATGAACGCGTTGCCGAAGGTGGGCGACTCGAGGCCGAGGTAGATGAACTTGCCGCCCGGATTGGCGAGCGTGGCGCTGAGCACGGTGCCCGGGGGCATCACGGCGAGGAAGCCCGTGCCCACGATCGCCCCCTGCGAGTGGCCGATGTAGTGCACCTGGGTAGGGTCGATGAACGGCGCCGTGCCGCCCGGCGGCAGGATCGTGCCCACGGATTCTGCGACCGTCACCAGATCCACCGAGGACTCGCGCAGGTTATCGCGGAAAGTGAGCAGACTCCCGAGCGCCACGTAATGCGAGCCGCTCGGGTCGATCGCGGCGCCGTTGCTGAGCGTGGTCAGATCGAACGTGCGCTCGATCGAGGTTGCCATCGGCAGCCCGAGGTTGGCATACAGGGGGTTGGTGCCGATGGCATACAGGTAAGTGCTCGGGTCGGCCGGGTTGAACGGCGCGGTCAGGCCGTGCAGCGGCAGGTCGATCGCAATCGAGGCCAGTCCGCCGAGCGCGAGCGAGTCGGCGATGCCGAACAGGTTGGTCCGGTTCGCCGTGATGCCGTGCTCGAACACTACGATCGGCCAGCCCGTGCCGGGTTTCACCGCGCCCGAGGCGGCATTGGGGACAGTCACCAGCACCGGCACCTGCAGCTGCTTCACGGTGGCAATCGGAAACGGATTGAAGCGCGTGGTGTAGGTGCTGGTCTTGTCCGGGGCGCTGGAGGCCGAGGCCTGCCACATGCCGTGGTCCGGATCGGCCTTGCTCAGGTAGTACGGCAGCGTCATGACGCCGACGTACACATCCGCGAGTCCGAGTCCCTGGAAGGCCGCGGTGGTCTGCCCGGTGGGATTCAGCTTGATCAGCTGCGGGGTCGCTTGCGAGGCGGCCGCGGCGAGGGTGTCGACGGTCGACTGGGTCGAGAAGCTGAAGGAGGCCACGACGTTGGCAGGATTCACTCCGAGCAGCCCCTGCCCGAGCGCCAGATGCGCACCCGACAGCTGGCACAGCGCATTCAGCGTCGGGTCGGTGATGCTCGGACAGGTCGGTCCGCCGGAGGCGAGCGCTGCCTCGAAGTTCGCGTAGTCCACGTCCGCCACCGCAGGGGCTCCGTCGACCGTGATGGCCTTGGTCAAGAGCACCATGTAGGCCTCGCCGTTGCCGCCGTCCGCGGCTGCGCAGGGCGAAGTCGTGGCAGGTGGAGTGGGCAGGCAGGTGCTGGCGGCGAGCGGCCTGAGCGGCGTGATCTCGAGGATGGTCGGGTTCTCATCCGCCACGCCCACCATGTAGTCGAAGTTGGCGGCGGTGCACGTGGCGCCGCCCTTCACACAGCCGGCCAGGGGAACGAACACCCCCGTGCCTCCGGCGACGGCGGGTTTCACGGGTGCCTTGGTGAGATTGTTGGTATTGATGTGTACCACGATGACCGCGCCCGCATTGCCGAGCGAGGCGGCATCGATCGGGCCGTTGAAGGTCTCGCGGATCGGTGCCGTGGTTGAGAAGCCGTCGAGGCCGTTGAGCGCGGGCTGGCCCGGCCACAGCTGGTTCGGCGGCTGGATGTTCAGCGTGCCGTCGGTGGAGAAGGCGAAGTAGGCATCAAACGGGTACGGGAGCAGACCGGAGGCTGGACAGAACAGCGCCGTGTTGGCAGGCCGGGTCGGCGACGAACAGGACGCGCCGCCCGGGTTGGGGTTGCCGGCGAAGCCCGCGGTATCCGGTCCGGTGACGGTGCCGTAGCCGGCGCTTCCGCAGGCACTGAGCAAGAGCGCGCAGCAGGCGGTTGCGGCGGCGATGAGCTTTTGCATATCCCTCGAACTCCCCGATTCGTGCGCAGCTCGCGGTTTTTCCGAAGGCGCGCCTGCGGCGGTGTTTTCTTGATGTACGCGCGAGCCACTCGTGCCTGAGCTACCGGCCCTTCGGACCCCTCCTGCCGGTGCTGTTTTGAGCGCTTCTGGACGAGGCGAGCTAGAGTACGCTTACGGCCAGAACAGTGGCAAGGTGCCCATCCGTCAGGAGGATGCGGAACGCTTTGGTGTCGGGCAGTAAAGCTCGCGGGCGTGCGCCCGCACCCGTCAAGCGCGGCAGGCAGGCGCGCGTGCTGCGGATCATCGGCGGCACGTGGCGCGGCCGCAAACTGCGTTTTCCGGCATCGGAGGCGATTCGCCCGACCCCGGACCGCGTGCGCGAGACGCTCTTCAACTGGCTCGGCGCCAGGGTGCACGGCGCGCGCGCCCTGGATCTGTTTGCCGGCAGCGGCGCACTCGGACTCGAAGCGCTGTCACGCGGGGCCGCGCACGTGACGTTCGTCGAGCAGGATGCCGCCGCCGCGCGCGAGCTGCGCGCGCGGCTCAGCGACTGGCAGGCCCGCGACGCCCGCGTGGTGCGGGCGGACGCGCTGCACTACCTCGCCGCAGCTCCCGAGCCGTTCGACATAGTGTTCCTGGATCCGCCCTTCGCCTCCGAGCTCATGGCCCGCTGCGCGCAGCGCCTGGAGGCAGGCGGGTGGCTCAAGCCCGGCGCGCTGGTGTACATGGAGCACCCGGCGCGCGCAGCGCTTCCGGAGCTGCCCGCGGCGTGGCGGCCGCTCAAGGCCAGCCACGCGGGCGAGGTCGGTTATGATCTGTTGGCGCACGCGGCGCCGTCACCCTCACACCCCGCATGAAACGCAAGGCCGTCTACCCCGGCACCTTCGATCCCATCACCAACGGCCACCATGACCTGATCCGGCGTGCGGCGGGCATATTCGACCACGTGATCGTCGCGATCGCCGCCAACACCCACAAGACGCCGATGTTCCCGCTCGAGAAGCGGGTCGACCTGGCGCGCCAGGTGCTCGCGGACCTGCCCAACGTCGAGGTGCAGGGCTACGCGGGGCTCACGGTGGATTTCACGCGCCAGCACCACGGCACGGTGATCGTGCGCGGCCTGCGCGCGGTGTCGGATTTCGAGTTCGAGTTCCAGCTCGCCAACATGTCGCGGCACCTGGACCGCAACTTCGAGACCGTGTTCCTCACCCCTCAGGAACAGTTCACGTTCATCTCCTCGACGCTGGTGCGCGAGATCGCCGTGCTCGGCGGCGACGTTAGCAAATTCGTGCACCCGATCGTGGAGGCCGAGCTGAAGAAGCAGCGGCGCGCCTGACAGTCGCCGTGCGCGGCCCTCATCCTGCGCGGCGCGCGCGCCGGCGGCCACCGGGACGCACGGCACGCTTTCCCTGCATCGTGCGCTTGCGCGCCGGGGCGGCGCGGCGGACTTTCCGGCGCTTCGCGGCTGCGACGCTCTTGCGCGCCGCCCTGCGCCGCAGCTTCTTCACGCGCGGCAGCCGGATGCGCTCCGCGGGCAGCGGCAGGGTTCCGGCGCGCTGCAGCTCCAGCGCCCGCCACAGGTACCAGGCGGCAAAGCTGCGGTAGGGGCGCCAGCGCTCGCCGAAGGCGAGGAGCGCCTTCGGCTTTGGCATGCGCTTGAGGCCGTAGGCGGCACGAAAGCCGGCGCGCACGCCGAAGTCATCGACCGGCAGCACGTCCGGGCGCGCGAGGCGGAACATGAGCAGCATCTCCACGGTCCAGCGGCCGATGCCGCGCACCTGCGTGAGGCGCTCGATGATCTCCTCGTCGCTGAGGTCCAGTAATACCGAGCCGTGCGGCACGACCTCATCGAGTGTCCTGGCGGCGAGGTCCTTGAGCGCCGCCACCTTGGCAAACGAGAAGCCGGCGGCGCGCAGGCTGTCCGCCGAGGCGTCCATGATCATCTGCGGCGTGGGGAAGGCCCCCCGTCCGCAGTTCTCGATGAGGCGCTTGAGGATGGTGTTGGCCGCGGTGCCGTTCAACTGCTGGTGAGCAATCGCCTGCGCGAGCGCCTGGAACGGGTGGCAGTCGTCGTCCGAGGCGAGCGTGCACGGGCCGGCGGCGCGGATCAGCCCGGCGAGCACCGGATCGGCCTTCGACAGGTGGGCGAGGATCTGCTCGGTCATGGGTTACTTCTGGCAGGAGGGGCAATAGTACGTGGAGCGCTGGCCCTGCGGTATGGCGCGCACCGGCCCGCGGCAGCGCCGGCACGGCTTGCCGGCGCGCTCGTACACGTACAGCCGCTGGCGGAAATAGCCGGGTGCGCCGTCCGCGCCCAGGTAGTCGCGCAGCGTGGTGCCGCCGGCGCGGATCGCCTGACGCAGCACCGCGCGGATGCCGCGTACCAGGCGCGCGGCCTCGGCATGCCTCAGGGTGCGCGCCTGGCGCTGCGGGCGGATGCGGGCGCGGAACAACGCCTCGCTCGCGTAGATGTTGCCGACGCCCACGACCAGCTGACTGTTCATCAGCAGCTGCTTGATGGCGACGCGCCGCCGGCGGGTGATGCGGTACAGGTAATCCGCATCGAAGGCGCGGGAAAAGGGCTCGGGAGCGAGCTTCGCCAGCAGGCGGTGCTGTGCGGGATCGCCGTCGGTGTAGGTGAGACTGCCGAAGCGGCGCGGGTCGTTGAAGCGCAGCGCGAGGCCGGAGTCGAGCACCAGGTCGAAATGATCGTGGGTGAGACGCGCGGTGGCGGCGGGCACGGCGCGCAGGTTGCCTGACATGCCGAGGTGCAGGAGCAGCGTGCCCGACTCGAGCTCGAGCAGCAGGTACTTGGCACGGCGCCCGAGCCGCTCGATGCGCTGGCCGGCAACCCGGGCGGGCAGATTGCGCGCGACCGGCCAGCGCAGCCGCGGCTCGTACACCTTGAGCGCGCGGATGCGGCGCTTACGCGCGTAGGGAATGAGCCCGCGGCGCGTGGTCTCGACTTCGGGGAGCTCGGGCAAGCAGCGTCCGCGCCGCCTGCGGCGTTACTTGATCTTCGACTCTTTGTAGGCGACGTGCTTGCGCGCCACCGGGTCGAACTTCTTCACTTCGAGCTTGTCCGGGTGCAGGCGCTTGTTCTTGGTCGTCACGTAGAAGTGGCCGGTGCCGGCCGAGGACAACAGCTTGATCTTCTCGCGCATGATGACTCCTGGCGTGCCGCGTTAGACCCTGTGGCCCTTGGCGCGCAGCTCCTCGACCACCTTGTCGATGCCCTTCTTCTCCACGGTGCGCATGCCGCTGGTGGTGAGCCGCAGGCTCACCCAGCGCTTCTCGGTTTCCAGCCAGAACCGCTGGGTGTGCAGGTTCGGCAGGAAGCGGCGGCGCTTCTTATTGTTGGCGTGAGAGACCCGGTTACCGACGGCCGGCTTCTTGCCGGTGATCTCGCAGACGCGTGACATACGAACAACCTTAAGGATTTCAGTAACTTGACCCGCATACAGGTCTTTCCGGACGGTCCGGGCCGGGCTTTATACCAGCCCGGACGCCTGATCTCAAGGCGGGGGAAAATTGAGGCAGTGCGGCATGACGCGCGACTCCCCGCAGCGTAGCTTAGCGCGCCTTCCCGCCGGCCATTCACGGTCGACGGGCCCACAACCATAGCTCCACTTAGGGGAACTTCATGACTCGCAATTTCTTGCGCTTCGGCGCAATGGCCACGCTTTGCTCGCTGACTTCGCTGACCGGACTCGCGTTCGCGGACGGCAAGGATTGGAACGACGGACCGGTCGTCAATTCTGCCTACATCCGCACCGTCGACGGTCACTTCGATGACTACATGCACTGGCTCGCGACCACGTATAAGAAGCAACAGGAGGCAGCCAAGGCCGCCGGACTCATCACGAGCTACCGCGTATTGGTGGTCGAGGCGCGCAATCCCCAGGACCCGGACATCATCCTGGTCACCGAGTTCAAGAACTGGGCCGCGCTCGATCACCTGGGCGGCAAGCTGGATGCGGTGAGCGCGAAGGTCGAGGGTTCGACAGAGGCGGCCGCCAAGTCCGAGGCCGACCGCGCCAAGATCCGCACGGTGCTCGGCTCGCGCACCATGCAGGAAGCGCTGCTGAAGTAAGAAGCTGAGGTCCGTGCCCCGGGGGCGGGTCTGCCTCCGGGGCCGGCGGCTACAGCAGCCCGTGCTCGGAGAACGAGTAGCACTGCCCGTCGCCGATGATGAAGTGATCCAGCACGCGCACGTCCATGAGCGCCAGCGCCTCGCGCAGGCGCCGCGTGATGAGTTCGTCCGCCTGGCTGGGCTCGAGAACTCCCGATGGATGGTTATGCGCAAAGATGACCGCGGCGGCATTGTGCAGCAGGGTCTGCCGCAGCACCTCGCGCGGGTGCACGCCGGCGCGGTCGATCGTGCCGCGGAACAGCTCCTCGAAGGCGATGAGCCGGTGACGGCTGTCGAGGAACAGGCAACAGAACACCTCGTAGGGCCGGTCGCGCAGCTGCGCGAGCAAAAACGTGCGCGTCGCCTCCGGGGCGGCGAGCGCGGGTCCTAGGCGCAGCGCCTCGCGGAAGTGGCGGCGCGTCAGCTCGAGCGCGGCCTGCATGATCGCGTAGCGCGCCGGGCCCACCCCATGGCGCGCCAGCGCCCGCGGCCCGTCGGCACAGAGGAGGTTGCGCAGCGAGCCGAAGTCGGCGATCAGCGTGCGCGCCAGCACCACCGCGCTGCGCCCGCGCGTCCCCGACCCCAGCAGCAGCGCCAGCAGCTCCGCGTCCGAGAGCGCATGCGCGCCACGCTCGAGCAGCTTCTCGCGCGGGCGCTCGGCGAGCGGCCAGTCACGGATGGTCATTACCTGCAGTTCTAAGGAGCACGCGCAACGAGTCTAAGGACCCGCGGCCGCGCCCCGGCAGCGCGAGAAAGCGCCCCGAATGGTGCGATTTCCCACTATTTGCGGTGGTTTGTGTGGGCGTGCGCCCGGGATGCGATAATTGTGGGAACGGAAAGCGCACTCGCATGCAAGGCAAGCACATCCTTCTCGGCGTGACCGGCGGCATCGCGGCCTACAAGAGCGCGGAGCTGGTGCGGCGGCTGCGCGAGCGCGGCGCGGAAGTCCAGGTGGTCATGACCGCGGGCGCGCGCGAGTTCGTCACGCCCACGACGTTCCAGGCACTCTCGGGACGAGCGGTGCGCAGCGACCTGTGGGACGCCGCGGCGGAGGCCGCGATGGGCCATATCGAGCTGGCGCGCTGGGCCGATGCGGTGCTGATCGCCCCGGCGAGCGCGGATTTCCTGGCGCGGCTCGCGACCGGGCAGGCGGATGACCTGCTCGCCACGCTGTGTCTTGCGACCGAGGCGCCGATCCTGGTCGCTCCGGCCATGAACCGCATCATGTGGGCCAATGCCGCGACCCGCGCCAATGTTGCGACCCTGATCCAGCGCGGCGTGCAGCTGCTCGGTCCGGGCGAGGGCGATCAGGCCTGCGGCGAGGTCGGCGAGGGCCGCATGCTCGAGCCCCCCGAGCTGGCCGAGCGACTGGGCGCGCTGCTCAAGCCCGCAGGCGGGGTGCTCGCCGGCCAGCGGGTCCTCATCACCGCAGGGCCGACGCGCGAGCGCATCGATCCGGTACGTTTCATCAGCAACCGCAGCTCGGGAAAGATGGGGTTCGCGGTGGCGCAGGCGGCGCGCGAGGCGGGCGCACAGGTCGTGCTGGTGGCCGGCCCGGTGAGCCTGACGACGCCTGCCGGTGTCACACGGGTGGACGTGGAGAGCGCGGCGGACATGCTGGCGGCGGTGCTGCGCGAGCTGCCCGGAACGGACGTGTTCATCTCCACCGCCGCGGTTGCCGACTACCGTCCGGCGCGCGCGGCCGAACACAAGATCAAGAAGACCTCCGACACGCTGGATCTGGAGATGGAGCGCACCGACGATGTGCTCGCCACGGTGGCGGCGCGCCCGGGGCGCCCGTTCGTGGTGGGGTTCGCCGCCGAGACGCAGACGGTGGAGCAGAATGCGCGCGCCAAGCTCATGAAGAAGAACCTCGACATGATCGCGGCCAACGAGGTGGGGCACGACAAGGCCTTCGACTGCGAGGACAACGAGCTCATCGTGCTGAGCCGCAATGCCCGCCACGACCTGCCGCGCGCCGGCAAGCTCACCCTGGCCCGCGGGCTGATCGCGCTCATCGCACAAGAACTGGCCGCGCGCGGCGGCGTGCGCAAGCACACCACGGCGCTCGCTTGAGTCACTCCCCGCGCCGCGCGCTCAAGGTGCGCGTGCTCGATCCGCGGGTCGGCACGGAATTTCCGCTGCCAGCCTATGCCACCGCGGGGTCCGCCGGGCTCGATCTGCGCGCCTGCCTCACCGAGCCGCTGGTGCTGCAGCCGGGCAGGGCGGAGCTGATTGCGACCGGCATCGCGATCCACCTCGAGGACCCGGGGCTCGCGGCGGTCATCCTGCCGCGCTCGGGGCTGGGGCATAAGCACGGCATCGTGCTCGGCAACCTCGTGGGGCTCATCGACTCGGACTACCAGGGGCAGCTCATGGTCTCGTGCTGGAACCGGGGCGCGGAGCGGTTCACCGTGCGCCCCGGCGAGCGCATCGCGCAGCTGGTGGTGGTGCCGGTCGTGCAGGTGGAGCTCGAGGTGGTGCGGGACTTCGAGGGTTCCGCGCGCGGCGCCGGAGGCTTCGGCCACTCCGGACAGCACTGAGGGCAAGCCCTACTGGTGGATGGTGTGCAGCTCGCGGTAGCGCTCGATGTCGGCCTGGAACTGCGCGCGCAGCTCCGCCTCTTCCTGCTGTGTCTGCGCGAGCGCAGTGGTCTGCACGCGCATCTCGTTCACGGTGCGGACCAGGTTCTCCGCCAGGTCATCGGGCATGCGACGCGCGTCGGGCCGGTCATTGTAAGGCTGGAAGCCCTGGGCACGTGACTGCAGGCCCGCGAGCCGCGTGCGCAGCGTATCCACGTACTGCTCCGCCGCGGCGCGCTGGCCCTTGAGCTGATCGAGGCGCACATCGCGCAACGCCTCGATGTCCTTGACCGAGGTGTAGGTGGTGACCAGGAACGCATCGTGCTGCTTCTGGCGCATGAGCGCGGCACGCGTGCGCGCCTCGGTCGCCTGCTGCTCGGCACTCTTCTCCGCGTCGATGTGGCCGACCTCGACGCCCTGGGCGTTGAGTACCGTGCGTTCCTGGTTGGCGTACTGCGGCGGGATGTGATCGCCGTAGTGCACCTCGCCGTGCTCGTCGACCCAGCGGTAGGCGATACCCTTCTGCGAGGAGCCCGGTGAGTGGTGGCTGTTGGTAGCGCCAAGGGCAGTGGCAGCGGCGCACGATGCCAACACCAGCACCGGAAGAATCTTCATGCGCAGAGCTACCGCGAGCATGCGGATATCTTCCGGCTGCGCATGCCCTGCTGGCAAGCTCAGCGAGCGCCGTAACGCTGCCGATAGGCCCGTAGCGCTGTGAGCTGTTCGTCAGAAATGCGCGCGCGTCCGTCGGCGCGCTGCGACAGCGCCTCGATCAGGTCCGCAAGTGTGACGATGCTCACACACCTGAGGCCGTGCTGCTGCTCGACCTCCTGCACGGCGGTCAGCTCGCCCTCGCCGCGTTCCTGGCGGTCGAGTGCCAGCGCCACGCCCGCCGCCTGTGCGCCGGCCTCGCGAATGATGTCGAGGGACTCGCGCACCGCGGTACCGGCGGTGATCACGTCATCGATGATGAGCACGCGCCCGCTGAGCGGCGCGCCGACGATGCGGCCGCCCTCGCCGTGCTGCTTGGCCTCCTTGCGGTTGTAGGCGTACGGGACGCTGCGCCCGTGCTCGGTGGCGAGCGCCACCACCGCGGCGGTGGCGAGCGGGATGCCCTTGTAGGCGGGGCCGAAGACCATGTCGAAGCCGATGCCGGAAGCGACTATGGCCGCGGCGTAGCAGCGCCCGAGCACCGCCGCCGCCTCACCGTCGCTGAAGCATCCGGCGTTGAAGAAGTACGGGCTCTCGCGCCCGGACTTGAGCGTGAAGCGCCCGAAGCGCAGCGCCTCGCGCTTCAGCGCCAGATCGATGAACGTGAGCTGGTACTGGTCCATGCCCTATCATTGCCTCATGCGCGTCATCACCGTCAACGTCTGCGGCATCCGCTCCGCCGCCGCGAAGGGACTGTTCCGCTGGCTGCGGCGCCAGCGCGCGGATTTCATCTGCCTGCAGGAGACCAAGAGCCAGGAGCATCAGCTCGCCGGGCACGACGTGCGCCTGTCGGGCTACCACAGCTTTTTCTGCGATGCGCAGCGCCCCGGCTACGCAGGCGTGGCGCTTTATTCGCGCGAGAAGCCGCACCGGGTGATCCGCGGCTTCGGCATCGACGAGTTCGACCGCGAGGGCCGCTACCTGGAGGCGCAGGTGGGTGGACTGTCGGTGGTGTCGCTGTACCTGCCGTCGGGCTCGGCGGGGCCGGAGCGGCAGGCTTCCAAGTTCCGCTTTCTGGAGGCCTTCAGCCCGCACCTGGAGCGGCTGCGCCGCCGCGGCCGGCACTACATTCTTTCCGGCGACTGGAACATCGCGCACCGCGAGATTGACCTCAGGAACTGGCGCTCCAACCAGAAGAATTCCGGCTTTCTGCCCGAGGAGCGCGCCTGGATGGACAAGCTCTTCGGGCCAGCCGGCTACGTGGACGCCTTTCGCGAGGTGCGCCCGGGTCCGAACCTGTACACCTGGTGGTCGAACCGCGGCCAGGCGCGTGCCAACAACGTCGGTTGGCGCATCGATTACCAGGTGGTGAGCGGCAGCCTTGTCGGTAAGGCGCAGCGGGCGAACATATACAAGGAGAGGCGCTTCTCGGACCACGCGCCGCTCATCATGGACTACGATCTTTGAGCGCCACGCCTGCGGGCGGCGAGCGGCGCCTCTTCGCGGTGCTCGCCAGCCCCAAGATGCTGGCGATTCTGGTCCTGGGAGCCGCTTCCGGTTTCCCCAACCAGCTCACCGAGAGCGCGCTGCAGGCGTGGCTGAAGGATGCCGGCGCCACCAACACCACCATCGGCCTGATGTCCTACGTGGCGCTGCCGTACTTCTTCAAGTTCTTCTGGGCGCCGTTCATCGACCGCTATCCGCTGCCGCTGCTCGGCCGGCGTCGCGGCTGGATGTTCGTCATGCAGCTGGCGCTCGGCGCCACCATCGCGCTCTTTGCGCTGCAGGATCCGAAGCTCACCCTGGCGCCCATCACCGCCTGCGCGCTCGCCATCGTGTTCTTCTCTGCGACCCAGGACATCGCAATCGACGCCTACCGCACCGACGTGTCTCTGCCGGCCGAGCGCGGAGTCGCGGCCGCCGCCGCCAACCTCGGCTACCGCTCTGCTGCTTGGCTCGCTTCCGCCTTCGCGCTCATCGTCGCTGATTACTTCGGCTGGCGCCCGGCGTTCCTGATCCTCGCCGCGGTGATGGTCGCGTTCTGCGTGGCGAGCGCGCTCGCGCCCGAGCCTGCCGGGCAGCATCAGCCGCGCACGCTCGCCGAGTCGGTGGTGGTGCCGCTGCGCGAGCTGCTCAGCACGCCGAGCGCGCTGACGCTGCTGGTGGTGGTGCTGCTATTCAAGGTGGGAGATGCGTTTGCCAACCGCCTCTTCACGCCATTCCTGCTGGACGTCGGCTTCTCCAAGAGCTGGATCGCCTTCGCCAAGGCGCTGATCACCGTCAGCGCACTCGGCGGGTCGGTAATCGGCGGCATCGTCATGGTGAGGCTGGGCCTGCTGCGCTCGATGCTGGTGTTCGGCGTGCTGCAGGCGCTCAGCAATCTTCTCTACTGCGTGCTGGCCGCTACCGGCAAGAACTACGTCGTGATGGTCGCGGCGGTCGTCATCGAGCACGTCGCCGGCGCCATGGGCGGTATCGCGCTCGTCGCCCTCATCATGGCGCTCTGCGACGTGCGCTACAGCGCCTTTCAGTACGCGCTGCTATCGGCGCTTGCCACGCTGCCACGCTACAGCCTGGGGTATCCCGCCGGCTGGATCGCCGATCACGGCGGCTGGTATGCGTATTTCGTGGTGAGTTTTGCACTCGGCCTCCCGGGACTGACCATGGTGTGGCTGTCGCGGCGCCATATCGAACCCCTCGACCGCCAGCAGGGGCTCTACGCGTGAACGCCGCCGATGCTCAGGTGCTCGACCTGGAACGGGTCGTGTGTCGCCTGAGCGAGCTCGAACACGGCGGCGCGCGCGCCTTCACCATCGGCAGCGGCGACTGGCCACTCAAGGGCTTCGTGGTGCGCGTGGGCGATGCGGTGCGCGGCTACGTCAACCGTTGTCCGCACGTCGGCCATCCGCTGAATTTGCTGCCGGAGCGCTTCCTGACACCCGATGGCACGCTCATCGTGTGCTCATCGCATGGGGCGCTGTTCGAGAAGGGCAGCGGCTACTGCGTCGCGGGTCCGTGCGCCGGCCAGTCGCTCACAGTGGTCGCGCTGCAGATCTGCAGCGGTTTCGTGCTGCTCGCCGACAGCGTGGATTTGAGCGCGCTCAGTGAGGCGCGTCAGCTTGCGGAGGCGCCGCCCTAGCGGTGGTCTACTCGAACAGGTCGATTCCCTCGAGGCCGCCGGCGCGCAGATCGCGGTCCTCATTGAGCGAGTCGTTGCCGCGGCCCTGTTCGTCGCCGCCTTCCACGTCGACCGACCCGCTCCAGTCCTCGGGAGCCTCGGCCGACTCGAGTGCGCCGTCTTCCCACTGCGCATCCCAGTCCTCGATGTCCATCTCTTCGACCGTGCCGTCGAAATACTGGATCTCGATGGTGCCGTCGTCATCATCGAAGGCAACGACCTCGAACAACGCGCCGCCGTTCAAGCGATACCAGTCGCCGATACCTGGATGAGGAGTCGCCATCGCCGCCACCTCGCTGCGCGTTCTACAATCCATGTTGCGCCTCACGAGGAAGGCTTTCAAGAACTATCGGGCACCGCGACCTAAACGTTTGCGGTGCCTTTTTTGCGCAGCACCATGCTCGAGCAGCCTTTGAAATTTTTTGTGGTGTTCTTCGTGGTTGTGGAACCGGTCTCACTGATACCGCTGTTCACGGGTCTCACCAGCGGCGCCTCCAGCCAGTACAAGCGCCGCATGGCGCTGCGGGCAGTGAGCGTTGCCGCCCTGATACTGCTGCTGTTCGCGCTCGGCGGCGCCTCGTTCCTGGCGCTCATGGGCATCAGTCTCGAGGCATTCCGCATCTTCGGCGGACTGCTGTTGTTTCTGCTGGCGCTGGAGATGGTGTTCGCGCGCGAATCCGGCACGCGCACCTCGAGCAGCGAGGCGGCCGAGAGCCGCCGGCGCGCCGACATCTCGGTGTTTCCGCTGGCATTTCCGTTCATCGCCGGCCCCGGCGCGCTCGCCACCATCCTGTTGTGGTTCGGCCCGCTGCACTTCCCGGCCCAGAGCGCTCTGTTCGGCGCCTACCTGGTCGCAGTATTCCTGGTGCTGGTGATCTCGCTGGTACTGATGCTCCTGGCCGATCCGCTGATGCGGGTGATCGGTGTCACCGGCGCCAACGTGGCGAGCCGCCTGCTGGGGGTGATCCTGGGAGCGCTCGCCGTGCAGTTCGTCCTGGACGGGCTGCGTCAGGCCTTCGGCCTCAGCTGATCCGCGCCTGGCTCAGGCGCGCCGGAAGGCCAGATCCCACACCGCGTGCCCGAGCTGCTCGCCGCGCCGCTCGAAGCGCGTCGGATCGCGCTCTGCCGGCCGCGCGATGAAGCCGCCGTATTCCGAGAGGTTTTCGAGCCCTTCGGTCGCGGTGAGCACCTCGAGCATCTCCAGCGCGTAGGGCTCCCAGTCGGTGGCGAGCCGCAGTACCCCGCCGGGCGCGAGGCGGCTCGCGGCGAGCGCCACGAACGGTCGCTGGATGAGGCGACGCTTGTGGTGGCGCTTCTTCGGCCACGGGTCGGGAAACAGGATCAGGATCTCCTCGAAGAAGGCGTGCGGAATCTGGTGCTCGAGCACCTCGACCGCGTCGTGACAGATGAGGCGCACGTTGGTCAGCGCGCGCGCCTCGAGGGCGAGCAGCAGCCGGCCCACGCCGGGGCGGTGCACCTCGACGCCGAGGTAATCGCGTTCCGGGTGCGCGGCGGCGAGCGCCAGCAAGTTGGCGCCGTTGCCGAAGCCGATCTCGAGCGTCCGCGGCGCGTCGCGGCCGAACAGTGTCTGCGCCGCCAGCGGCTGTGGGATGAACTCCACCCCGTAGCGCGGCCACAGCTGCTCGAGCGCGCGCTCCTGTGCCTCGGTGATACGCCCGCTGCGGGTGACGAAGGAGCGGATGGCGCGCGGATGCTCGGTCATGTCGCGCCGATCTTAGCGCGCGGCCGCGGCGTGGCGGGGCCGCGCCAGCGCGAGCGTAGCGGGGCGCGATCTGGTATAAGCGCGCGCTGAATTGCGTCCCGTCGGATGCGCGGAGGGGCTTGTGATGTCGAAGTGGCTTGCGATGGCGGTTGTGACCCTGGCGTCTGTCGCTGCGGCGTGGGCGGCTGAGGAACCGGCGCATCCGCCTGCGCAGGCGGACGAGCACACCCCCTCGCCGGCGCTGGTCTCGCAGATGTGCAAGATCGACATGAAGGGCGACAAGAAGGAGCAGTGGATCCGCCTGCCGAAGGCAGAGAGCTCGGTCACGCAGCACCGCATCAGCCTGCGCGGCAAGAGCCTCGACTACACGGCCACCGCCGGCACACTGATCGTGCGCGACGATGAGGACAAGCCCATTGCCAGCATGGGCTACGTGGCCTACATGCTGCGCACCGAGAAGGGCGGCAGCCGCCCGATCACCTTCGCCTTCAACGGCGGCCCGGGCTCCTCTTCGCTGTGGCTGCACATGGGAGTCCTCGGGCCGAAGCGCGTCGTGGTTTCGGACCCCGATCCGACTCCGCCCGCTCCCTACCGCACGGTGGACAACGAGTACGGCCTGCTCGACAAGAGCGATCTCGTGATGATCGACCCGGTGGGCACGGGCTTGAGCCGCGCCGTCTGCGATCACAGGGACGACGAGTTCTGGGGCGTCGACCCGGATATCGACTCGGTCAGCCGCTTCATCACCCAATACCTGAGCGACAACAGCCGCTGGACCTCCCCCAAGTACCTGCTGGGGGAGAGCTACGGCACCACGCGCGGGGCGGCGATCGTCAACTACCTGCGCGAGCGGCGCTCGCTGAACTTCAACGGCCTGATCCTGGTCTCGGTCGCCACCGACATCGAAGGCATCTTCGCCGAGCTGCCGGGCAACGACCGTCCGTACGCGGTGTACCTGCCGGGCTATGCCGCGGTCGCCTGGTATCACAAGGCGCTGCCGAACCAGCCGCCGGCGCTCGAGCCGTTCCTCGCCGAGGTGCGCGCCTACGCCATGGGCCCGTACACCCAGGCGCTGCTGAAGGGTGATGCACTCTCGGATGAGGAGCGCGAGGCGGTCGCCGAGAAGATGCACGGGTACACCGGGCTGCCGGTCGAGTACCTGAAGGACGCCAAGCTGCGCGTCTCGGAGATCGAGTTCGCGCATGAGCTGCTCAAGCCGCGCCACCTGACCGTCGGCCGCCTCGACGGGCGCTTCACCGGGCCGACGCCGGACCCGCTCGCCAAGGAGACCGACTACGACCCGCAGTCAGCGGCGATCAGCGCCGCCTACGCGGCAACCTTCCTCGACTACTACCACGGCGAGCTGAAGTTCGGCCAGGGCAACACCTACCGCACCACCAACTTCTCGATCGGCGAGAAGTGGAAGTGGACGCACAAGACCGCGCAGGGCGAGCAGCCGATCGTGAATTCCGACGTCGACCTGGCGGAGGCGCTGATGAAGGACGCGGGGCTCAAGGTGCTGGTGCTGAACGGCTACTACGATCTGGCGACGCCGTTTTCCGCCACCGAGTACTTCATGTCGCACCTCGGGGTGCCCGCCTCGGTCGGGGCACGCATCCACCAGAGCTACTACGAGGCCGGCCACATGATGTACGTGAATCCCGCGTCGATCGCCAAGATGAAGCGCGACCTGGACGCCTTCATCGACTCGACGGCGCGGCAGTAACCGGCAGCACCATCTGGGCCAGCAGGCCCGGGTGGTTGTCGAGCAGCTGCAGCGCCCCGCCGTGCAGCTTCGCCACCGCCTCGACGATCGACAGCCCGAGCCCCACCCCGGGCGTGGCGCGGCTGGCGTCGCCGCGGAAGAAGCGCTCGGTCGCCTTGGGCTTGTCGGCATCGGCGATCCCCGGACCGTCGTCGGCGACCGCGATCTCCACCGCGCCGTCGGCGCGGCGCCCGACCCGCACGCTGATGGCGCCACGCTCCGCGACACTCTTCAGCGAGTTGTCGATGAGGTTGCTGAGTGCCTGGGCGAGCAGCACCGGGTCGCCGGCGACGGCTGCGACCCCCTCGCTCTGGAACGAGAAGCGCACGCCCTTCTGCTCGGCGGCCGGCTCGTAGAACTCCACCACCTCGGCGGCCACCGCGGCGGCGTCCACGCGCACGAACCCGGAACGGCGCGCGCCAGAATCGATCTCCGCCAGGCGCAGCAGCGCGGAGAAGATGCGCATCACGCGGTCCAGGTCGGCGACCGCGGCATCGATCTCGGCAAAGGTCTCCGCCGGCGGCGGGCGCGTGGTCGTAAGCTCCTCCAGGCGTGAGCGCAGCTCCGCGAGCGGCGTGCGCAGATCGTGCGCGATGGCGTTGGAGACGTTGCTGATGCCGCGGATCAGGTACTCGATGTGGTCGAGCATGCCGTTGAGCGTCTGGGCGAGCGTGTCGAACTCATCACCCGAGGTCACGGCCGGCAGCCGCTGCCGCAGGTCCCCCTGCATGATCGCCGAGACCGTCTGGCGGATGCCCTGTACGCGCGAGAGCATCTTGCGGCGCATGAGAATCGCCCCGCCCACGCCGACCACAAACAGAAAGGTGACCGCGCCGAACAGCCCCCAGGTGAAACGCCGCTCCAGCGGCAGGAAGCGCGCCAGGTCGCGCCCCACCAGCAGGTGGTAGCCGCCGGGCAGCGTGGTCTGCACCAGCAGCGTGTGGGTCGGCTGCCCGGCGAGGTCGGCCATGAGCGCGTGCATGCCGGGGTGCGCCGGGATGCCCTGCGGCCAGGTGGCGAGGTTGCCCGCGAGTCGGTGGTAGGCGCTGTCGGTGAGCAACAACGTGCGCTCGCCGGCGATCTGCATGCCGACGCGCGCGTTGATGTGCGCCGTCAGTCCCTCGACCCCCTCGCGTACGAACACGTCGCTGAGGCGCTGCGCGTCATCGCGCAGGATCTCCTCGCGGCCGGCGAAGATGGTCACGTTCCACGCGTACCACAGCGGCACGGCGAAGGCGGCGAGCGCGGCGATCCCCAGCAGCACGTAGCCGAACGCCCAGGTGAGGGGCGAGGAGCGCATCAGCCTAGTCATGTTCGCTCATCATATAACCGGCATTGCGCACCGTGCGCACCAGCGGCCGCTCGCTGTCGAGCTCGATCTTCTGGCGCAGCTTACTGATGTGCACGTCGACCACGTTGGTCTGCGGGTCGAAGTTGTAGTCCCACACCGCCTCCAGCAGCATGGTGCGCGTCACCACCTGGTTGGCGTGCCGCATCAGGTACTCGAGCAGCTTGAACTCGCGCGGCTGCAGGCTGATGGCGCGGCTGCCGCGCGTCACGCGCCGTGACAACAGGTCCATGCGCAGGTCGCCGACCTGCAGGGTGCGTTCGGCGCCGCTGTCGCCGCTCCTGCGCCCGAGCGCATCGACCCGCGCCAGCAGCTCGCCGAAGGCGAACGGCTTGGTGAGATAGTCATCACCCCCCGAGCGCAGTCCGCGGATGCGCTCGTCCACGTCATTCAGCGCCGACAGGATGAGGATCGGAGTGCGGTTGCCGGACTTGCGCAGCGCCTCGATGATGGCGAGCCCGTCGATGTTACCGGGCAGCATGCGGTCCATGATGATGACATCGTGCGGTTCGCTGGCGGCGAGGAACAGCCCGTCGCGGCCGTTGCCGGCGTGCTCGACCGTATGTCCCGACTCGCGCAGGCCCTTGGTGATGAAGCGCGCCACGCGCTCGTTGTCCTCGACGATCAGGATCTTCATGGGCCGGCCTGCGCGGTGCCGGGCGCGGGCAGCTCGCCGTGCGCCGAGTGCGGGTGCTTGCGTGCCCAGCGCACCACCAGCCGGTCCAGGTACAGGTAGATCACGGGCGTCGTGAACAAGGTCAGCATCTGACTCAGCACCAGCCCCCCGACCATTGTATAGCCGAGCGGCTGGCGCAGCTCCGAGCCGGTGCCGCGCCCGAGCATCAAGGGCAGCGCGCCGAGGATCGCCGCCATGGTGGTCATCATGATGGGGCGGAAGCGCAACAGACACGCCTGGCGGATGGCCGCCTCGGGCGCGAGATGCTCGGTGCGCTCGGCGTGGATGGCGAAGTCCACCATCATGATGCCGTTCTTCTTCACGATGCCGATCAGCAGGATGATGCCGATCAGGCCGACGACCGACAGGTCGAAGTGAAACAGCATCAGCATCAGCAGCGCGCCGACGCCGGCCGAGGGCAGCGTGGAGAGAATGGTGAGCGGGTGGATGTAGCTCTCGTACAGCACGCCCAGGATGATGTATACGACCAGCAGCGCTGCCAGGATCAGCAGCGGCGCAGTCTTCAGCGACGCCTGGAACGCCTGCGCCGTGCCCTGGAAGGTGCCGGAGATCGAGTCCGGCATGCGGATCGAGGCCGCCACGCGCTCGATCGCCTTGACCGCATCGCCGAGCGCCACGCCGGGGGCGAGGTTGAAGGACAGCGTGACCGCTGGGAACTGCCCCTGATGATTGATGGAGAGGTAGCTGGTGTGGCCGGTGTCGTAGCGGGTGAACGCCGACAGCGGTACCTGCTGCCCGGTAGTGGGTGACTTGATGTAGATCTTGTCGAGGGTGCGCGGGTCGCCGAGCAGCGCGGGCATCACTTCCAGCACCACGTGGTAACTCGCCAGCTGCGTGAAGTACTGCGTCACCTGGCGCTGGCCGAAGGCGTCGTAGAGCGTATTGTCGATGAGCGCGGGCTGGATGCCGAAGCGTGCCGCCTGGTCGCGGTCGATGACCAGCGTCAGTTTCGTGCTGCTGTTCTGCTGGTCCGAGGCCACATCGCGCAGCTGCGGCAGCTTCTGCAGCTGCTCGAGCAGGCGCGGCGCCCACTCGTTGAGCTCATCGATGCTGGCGTCCTCGAGCGTGTACTGGTACTGGGTGCGCGCGGTGCGTCCGCCGACATTCAGGTCCTGGGCCGCCTGCAGGAACGCCGTGCCGCCAGGCACCGCCGCGATCTTGGAGCGCAGGCGGTTGATGACCTCATCCGCGCTGGCGTCGCGCTCGCTGCGCGGCTTGAGCCCCAGCACCACAAAACCGTTGTTGATGGAGCGCCCGCCGCCGACGAAGGCGCCCCAGCTCTCGACGGCCGGATCCTGGGCGATCACGCTCGTGAGGCGGCGCTCCAGTGTCACCATCTCATCGAACGACACGTCCTGGGGCGCGTCCGTCAGCCCCACGATGATGCCGGTGTCCTGCTGCGGGAAGAAGCCCTTGGGCACGATGACGTACAGCAGCACCGCGGTGGCGACCGTGGCGAGGAACACGATCAGGGTGGCGCGCTGGTGGCGCAGCACGAAGTCGAGCCCGCGCGTGTAGTGCTCGATCAGCCACTGGAAGCCGCGCTCGAGACGCATGTAGAGTCTGCCGTGCCGCTGCTGCCTCTCATCGTGCAGGAACAGCGAGGCCATCATTGGCGCGAGGGTGAGCGCCACCACCGCCGACACCGCAATGGTCACGGTCACCGTGACCGCGAACTCGCGGAACAGCCTTCCGACGATGCCGCTCATCAGCAGCAGCGGGATGAACACCGCCACCAGCGAGATGCTGATGGAGAGGATGGTGAACCCGATCTCGCCCGAGCCCTTGATGGCCGCCTGATACGGGGTGAGGCCGGCCTCGATGTGCCGGTAGATGTTCTCGAGCATCACGATCGCGTCGTCGACCACGAAGCCGACGGCGATGGTGAGGGCCATGAGCGACAGGTTATCGAGGCTGTAGCCGATGACGAACATGACAGCCGCGGTGCCGAACAGCGCGAGCGGCACCGTCAGCCCGGGGATGGCGGTCGCCCAGAAGCTCCTCAGGAATAGGAAGATCACCATCACCACCAGGATGATGGCGAGCAGCAGCGACAGCTCCACGTCCTGCACCGAAGCCTTGATGGTGGTGGTGCGATCGATCACCTGCGTGACCTGCAGCGACGGCGGCACCGAGGTCATGACGCGCGGCAGGGTCTCCTTGACGCTGCGCACCGCGTCGATGACGTTGGTGCCGGGCTGCTTGTAGATCAGCAGCAGCACTCCCACCTTGCCGTTCTGGAAGCCTATGACCTGGTTGTTCTCCGGGCCGTCGACCGCGACGCCGATGTCGCGGATGCGGATCGGCGCCCCCTTGCGATAGGCGACGATCACGTCGTTCCAGGGCGCGGCCTTCAGCAGCTGGTCGTTGTCGTAGATGGTGTAGTTGTGGTGCGGGCCGGTGATGGCGCCCTGCGGACTGTCGACGGTGGCGGTGGTGATGAGGCTGGCGACGTCCTCCAGCTGCAGGCCCACGGCGGCGAGCTTCACGGGGTCGATCTGGATGCGCACCGCGGGCTTCTGCTGGCCGCCGACGTTGACCTGCGCGATGCCGGGCAGCTGCGACAGCTGCTGCGCGATCACGGTCTCGGCGTAGTTGTCGACCTCGGTGATCGGCAGCACGTCCGAGTGCACCGCCAGGATCAGGACTGCCGAGTCCGCGGGGTTGACCTTGCGGTACGCGGGCGGGGCGGGCAGGTTCTTCGGCAGCTGACCGCCGGCGGCGTTGATGGCCGACTGCACGTCGGCGGCCGCGGCGTCGATGTTGCGGTCGAGATCGAACTGCAGCGTGATCTGCGTGCTCGACAGCACGCTAGTGGAGGTCATCTGCGAGACGCCCGGGATCTGGGCAAACTGCGTCTCGAGCGGCTGCGCCACCGAGGAGGCCATGATTTCCGGGCTCGCGCCCGGCAGCTGCGCCGAGACCAGAATGGTCGGGAAGTCGACCTGCGGTAGCGGCGCCACCGGCAGGAACGGAAACGTCGCCAGGCCGATCAGCGCCAGCCCCGCCATCAGCAGCGTGGTCGCGACCGGGCGCTCGATGAACGGGCGCGAGATGTTCACGGCGCGGGCTCCGCGGCGCTGGCGCCGTCGGCCTGCGCCGCTCCGGTCTTGTTGGCACGGATGCGGCTGCCGGGCTGCAGGCGGTACTGGTTGCTCGCCACCACCTTATCGCCTGCCGCGAGCCCCTTCTCGACCACGACGTAGCCACCCTGCTCCTCGCCGGTGGTGAGCTGTGCCACCGCGACCGTGGAGTCGGGATGCACCACGTAGGTGAACAGCCCTTCGGGACCGTGCTGCAGCGCGCCGGTGGGGATGGTCAGCACCTGGTGGCGCGTCTGCGCCAGCACCTGCATGGTGACGAACTCACCCGGCCAGAGCTTGCGGTGCGGGTTCGGCAGCACCGCCTTGACCCGGATGGTGCCGGTGGTCTGGTCGATCTGGTTGTCGATGAGCGAGACGGTGCCGGAGTCGAGCTCCTCACGGCTGTCGCGCGAGAGCGCCCTGACCGGCACGCTGCCTCTTTGCAGCGCGTCATTCAGCTGCGTGACCTGCTCCTCCGGCAGACTGAAGATGACCGCGATCGGCTGCAGCTGGGTCACCACCACGATACCGGTGGTGTCGCTCGCGTGGACGTTGTTGCCCGGATCGACGAGGCGGATGCCGGTGCGGCCGTCGATCGGCGAGCGGATGCTGGTGTAATCGAGCTGGGTGCGCGCGTTGGCGATGGCCGCATCATCGCCCTTCAGCTGCGCGCCGAGCTGGCGGATGAGCGCCTGCTGGGTGTCGACCGTCTGTTTGCTCGCCAGCTCCTCCGGCGCCAGCAGCTGATAGCGCTCCATGTCGCGGCGCGCATTCTCGAGCTGCGCGGCGTCCTTGTCGCGCGTGGCGAGCGCCACCCCGAGCGCCGCCTGGAACGGCCGCGGATCGATCTGCGCGAGCAGCTCGCCCATCTTTACTTCCTGTCCCTCCTGGAAGGCGATTTTCTGGATCTCCCCGTCGACGCGCGCGGTGACCGTGACGGTGTAGAAAGCCTGCACGGTGCCGAGGCCTTCGAGATAGACCGGCACGTCGCGCCGTTCGGCGCTGGCGACGTCCACGGCGATCGCCGCGGGGGCCTTGGGGGGCGCCTTGGCGCTCAGCTTCGGCAACAGCCAGTGCCAGCCGATCAGCACCACGAGCAGCGCGACGGCGCCGGCGATGAGCACGCGCGGCTGCGGAGATCTCACGAGGGATCCTCCTGCCAGCCCCCGCCGAGCGCCTGGTAGAGCGACACTGCGGCCTGCAGGTGCGCGAACTTCACCTGCGCGCGCGCGTCGCGCGCGCTGAACAGCGCGGTCTCGGTGTTGAGCAGCGTCAGCACGTTGATGGTGCCGGCGCGCATCTGCTGCTGCGCGAACTGGTAGGCGCGCTCGGCCTGCGCGGCGGCCTGCTGCTGTCGCGCGAGCTGATCCTCGGTCTGCGTGAAGGCGCTGAGCGCGTCCTCGACGTTGGCGAGCGCCGACAGCACCGCCTTGTGATAGCCGGCGAGCAGCTCTTCGTAGCGCGCCTGCGACAGCCGGTACTGCCCGAGGAGCGCACCGCCCTGGAAGATCGGCTGGGTCAGGCCCGCGCCGAGCGACCATATGCGGTTGGGAGGGTTCAGCAGCGCCGCCAGCTGCGAGCTCTCGTAGCCGCCGCTCACGGTGAGTGAGATGCTGGGGAAGAACGCGGCGCGCGCCGCGGCGATGTTGGCGTTGGCGGCGATCAGCTGCGCTTCGGCCTGCGCGACATCCGGGCGCCGCGCCAGCAGCTCCGAGGGCAAACCCGGCCGTACCAGCGGGGCGCGGATCTCATCGAGGCTGCCGTGCGCGACGTCCACGCTCTCGGGGGTGCTGCCGATGAGGATCGCGAGCGCGTCGATGCTCTGGCGCAGCTGCTGCCTGAGTGGCGGGATGGTCGCGTTCACCGTCGCGACCACCGTCTCCTGCTGCGCGACGTCGAGCGCGGTGGCGGTGCCGGCGGTCTCCTCGAGCCTCAGGCCCTTCAGGATCTTCGCGGCGTTGCCGTAGTTCGCTTCGGCGATGGCGAGCCGGTCGCGCAGCTCGAGTGCCTGGAAATAAGTGGTGGCGACCCCGGCCATGACCGCGAGCTCGACCGTCGTGCGGTCGTAGCGGCTGGCGCGGGCGGTGGCGGCGGCGGCGTTGTAGGCCGCGCGGTTCTTACCCCAGAAGTCGAGCTGGTAGCTGGCCGTGAGCAGCGGCGCGAAATCATTCCCGGTCACGTACCGGCCGTTGACCTGGGCGCGCGCCCGCTGCGCGGTCGCCTGTGCTTCCGCGGCCGGCAGCAGCGGCGCGCCGGCGATGCGCCGCTGCGCATCCGCCTCCTTGACGCGCGCGATCGCCGCGCGCAGGTCGTCGTTGGCGCGCTGCGCTGCGCCGATGAACTGATCGAGGTCGGTCGAGGTGAACCCGTGCCACCAGTCTGCGGCAGGCCACTCAGGAGCGCTGGCATCGACGCTGCCGGTCCACGCCGGCGGCGGCGGGACGTCCGGGCGGTGATAACGCGGCCCGAGACTGCAGGCGCACACGGCCGCGAGCGCCCCCGCTGCCAGCACGCGCGCGCACTGGTGCGCCGCGCGCGCGACGCTACCCCGCGCCCGCCGACGCTCCCTTCGCGCGACGCGCTCGTCCTGCATCCGCGCGAGCGTAGTCTTCCCTGGGTTCTCCCTCGGTGGGCGAATAATTAAACTCTGTTAACATTTTTGCGATGTTGCCGCCGGATGCTGTCTGCGCAGTCGCGGCGCTGTTCATCATCGGGATGGTGTGGCTGCGCACGCGCTTGCACTACCTGCGCGAGGGTGCGCGCGAGCGCGCGCCCAGCCTGCGGAGCGCGCCGGCGCGGCTCACGCTCACGCGGGCCGGCTGGGGCTACTTCGCCTCGCTCGCGGTCGCGCTCGCCGCCGGCTGGTTTGCCGCACCGCTCCTGGCGCGCCAGCTCGCAGCCGCGGTTGCCGTCGCGCCGGTCCTGGCCCGGGTCATCTGGTTCCTCGTCATGTATTACCTGTTCATTCCGGTGCACCGCGTACTGCGGGCGCGGGGCGTTCAGGTGTTCAAAGCGCCTGTCGCACGCGTACAAGGCGGGGAGTAAGCCCAGGACGCTGCGCCCGCGTGTGGCAGCAAAGACACCGAGGTGTGTATCATCCTGTTACGAATGGTCGCCGCGTGTGGGGCGACTCAAAAGAAGAGCCGGGGAGCCTCCGTACTGCAATTGCGGAAGTTCCTCTTTTTAGGGAGGGAGGACCATGGCGCGCATTCGACCCGCTCATTTTGGACTTCTGACACTGTCGGCCGTCATCGCAGGTTCCGCGCTGCTGCCAGTCGTGGCAGGTGCGCAACAACAGGCGAACGCTCCGTCGACGGGACTTGAAGAGGTCATCGTCACCGCGCAGAAGCGCTCCGCGAACCTGCAGGAGGTCCCGTTCTCGGTGTCATCCACCAGCCAGGATCAGATCGTCAACGCCGGTGCCCAGAACCTGGTCGATCTGGCACGCAACATCGCAGGCCTGACGGTGGCCGATCTCGGCCCCGGCCAGAGCCAGATGGCGATCCGCGGCATCAGCTCCGGCCAGGTCATCCGCGACCAGCCCGGCGTCAAGGAGCAGGTGGGCGTCTATCTCGACGAGTCGCCGATCTCCATCGCCCTGTTCACGCCCGACCTCGAGCTGTTCGATCTCGACCGCTTCGAGGTGCTGCGCGGACCGCAGGGCACGCTCTTCGGGGCGGGCTCCGAGGCCGGCACAGTGCGCTACATCACGCGCCAGCCGCAGCTGGGCAAGCTCGAGGTGTTCGCCGATACCTCCTTCGAAGACGTCTCGCACGGCGAGGAAGGCGGCTCTTTGCGCGCCGCCCTCAACCTGCCGTTCGGGGACATGGTCGCCATGCGTCTCGCGGCGTACTGGCACCATCTGCCGGGCTTCATCGACGCCATTACCCCCGTGGGCTCGGAGGGCGCGGACAAGCCGAGCTCTTTCAGCACACAGAAGGACATCAACGACGGCGACCGCAGCGGCGCACGCATCGCGCTGCTCATCAAGCCGAACGATGCGCTGTCGATCACCCCGCGCGTGGTGTTCCAGAAGCTCGAGACCAACGGCTTCCCGCGCGTCGACCTGTACAACATCCTGGCCAATCCCTATACCACTACGCAGCCGGCGGTCACCATCGGCAGCCTCCAGCAGTACCGGCAGCAGCCTGACGGCATGACCGATGACTTCACGCTGGCCGATCTCAAGATCGACTACAACTTCGGTCCCTCGACGCTGACGTCCATCACCTCCTACACGCACCGCAACGTAGTGGTGCTGCGCGATGCGACCCAGCTGAGCGGCAGCGTGACCTTCGATGTATTCGGCGACGTGTTCACGCCGCAGAACCCTGCGGGCGTGCGTACCGACTCGCCGCTCTTCGACCGCACCCACCTGAACGTCTTCTCGCAGGAGCTGCGGGTCGCCTCCAACGGCACGCAGATGATTGACTGGCTGGGCGGGGTATTCTTCCAGCAGGTGAACCGCCGCTACGGGCAGGACCTGCCGACCCCCGGCTATGACGCCCTGAACGCAAGCTTCGGCTTCCCGCTGGGTCCCAATGACCCGCTCGGCCCGGTCGACACGCCGTTCTTTTCCGATCTCAGCTACCGCCTGAAGCAGTATGCCGCGTTCGGCGAAGGCACCTGGCATGCCACCGACCATTTTTCGGTGACTGGGGGCCTGCGCTTCTACAAGTTCACCGAGGACCGAGTGCTCAACTTCCACGGCGTGTTCTCGGCGCCGACGCCCGCCGGAGGCGTGCCGGCCTCGACGGACTCGAGCGGCACCTCGCCGCGGCTGATCCTGACCTACAAAGCCAACGACGACCTGATCTTCAATGCCCAGGCCGCGCGCGGCTTCCGCCTCGGCGGCATCAACGACCCGATCAACAAGCCGCTGTGCTCGCCGGAGGACCTGGTGGTGTTCGGCAACCAGGCGAACTGGAAGGATGAGAAGACCTGGAACTACGAGCTCGGCATGAAGTCACAGTGGTTCGATCGTAAGGTCACCTTCAACGTGTCGGCGTTCTACTCCGACATCAAGGACCTGCAGGCCACGACCACCGCCGGTACCTGCTCCTCGCGTATCGTGTTCAACGTGCCGACCGCGCGCAGCACCGGGGTGGAGGCCGAGTTGTTTGCGCGGCCGACTGCCAACTGGGACTTCGGCCTTTCCGCCACCTTCATCGACGCCAAGCTGACATCGTCCGTCACTTCGTCGATCCCGCCGCCGGCGGGCTCCCCGCCCGGCACACCCCCGACGCTGGTCGTCGTGGGCGGACTGGCGGACGGCAACCGCCTGCCCACCTCGCCCAAGGCGCAGGCCGCCGGCAGCATTGGCTACACGGTTCCGGTGCAGACCTCGACGGATTTCTTCGCGAACGTGACCGTGCAGTACGTCGGCTCGTCGTTCTCGCAGTTTGAGAACGAGGAGCCCGGTTGGGGTCAGATCGGCGGCACCGGGGATCCGAATGCGGCACGCCTGATCGCCTATGGCGGCCCGCTGACGGTGTCGCAGATCAACTTCAACCCCGAGCTGCCGGCCTATACGCTGGCCAACTTCCGCTTCGGTCTCAAGACCGATCGCTGGCAGGCGGCCGCTTACATCAACAACATCACCGACAAGACCGCGGAACTGGCGCTCGACTACGAGCGCGGCCGCAGCGCGCGCGTGGGTTACCTGACGAACCAGCCGCGCACCATCGGCGTGTACGGCAGCTACACCTGGTAGAGCCCGCGCGTTCCAGGTTGCAGGGCCGGCTTCCGCGAGGAGGCCGGCCCTTTTCTTGATGGGCGCAGCGGCCTACACCGCTGCGAAGCCGCGCGCCTCCGCACTCCAGGCCGGAGCGCTGGCCAGTGCCTCCGGCACCTGCTCCGGGGTGTCCACCACCTGCCACATCATGAGGTGGCGGGTGTCCATGAAGCGCTCCTCGACGGCACGCGTGAGCAACTCCAGCAGCGGCGTGAAGAACGCGCGGGTGTTCACCAGCACGATGGGCTTCAGATACAGCCCGAGGCGCTTGAGCGTGATCGCCTCGAGCAGCTCCTCGAGCGTGCCCGAGCCGCCCGGCAGCGCGATCGCCGCCTGGCTCATGGCGAGCATCAGGTGCTTGCGCGTGCGCAGGTCCTCCACCAGCTGCAGGTCGCTCAGCCCTTTGTGGCCCCACTCGAGCTCGGCCATGAACTTCGGCAGGATGCCGATCACGCGCCCGCCGCCGCTCAGTGCGCCGTCGGCCAGCGCACCCATCGAGCCCACCGCGCCGCCGCCGTAGACGACGCCGACGCCTTCGCGCGCCAGCACCTCACCGAGGCGGCGCGCGGCGCTGCGGTAATCGGGATGCGAAGTGCGGCTCGAGGCGCAGTAGACGCACACGTTGCGATCATCGGCGGAAGAGGGACTCATGCGGCGCGGTCATCCGTGGCGTTCCGACCCATCATTATAGTGGCCTGTGCTCAGGCGGGACGGAAGCTGAGGTCGCGGCGGGAGTCCGGGGCTCCGGCACCTGGCGTGCGAATTCGACCGTTGCCTTGAGGGCGGCGCGCTCGTCGCCACTGGCCGCCAGCTGATCGATGAAGTAGTCGTAGCGCTTCACCACCGGGCAGCCGAATCCGCCGCCGGCCTCGGCGGCGTTCCAGGGATAGCTCAGGGCGTGCGTATAAGAACGTTGCTCGGCTTGCAGCGTGAGCCACTGGTCCTCCGGCCAGCCCGCGCGCTGCGCCAGCCTCCAGGCCATGGCGACCTCAAGCTGCGTCGAACCCTGATCGGCGAGCAGCTTCGCGATCGCAGCGCATTGCTTCTTGCGCGCGGCCTCCTGCATCGCCTGCTCCGAACAAAGGCGCGTCACCAGCGCGAAGGGCGTGACGTAGCGGGCGATGGAAATGAGGTCGGCGCCCGCGACCGCCTTCTCGAGCGGGGTCGTCTGCGCTGACAAGGCGCCGAGGGCGACGGCGCTCATCACCCCGGCATAGCTCTCCAGGCGCGCGGCACTCGCCGCGCGCCCCAGCGCTTCATCGGTGCGCGTGCGATCGCCGGCGGCGTCCGCGCGCGCCGCGATCCACAACCAGGGTTCCGCGTTATCGGGATCGATCCTCGACCAGTGCGCCAGTGAAAGTCCCTGGCATGGACCGGCCGCCAGATCCGGATCACCTTCGCCACATTGCCCCAGAGCGAGTGCATAGATGGCCGGGTCGTTGGTTTCCATCGCGGTCAGCACCAGCTCGTTGTCCGAAGGTGCGTCAGGCGGCGCCTGCGGCTCGGCCACCGGACCGGGTCGGGCGTTGCGCAGCGCCAGGCCCATGGCGTGGTGGCGCGGGTTTGTGCTCTCGAGCAGGGCTTGGCGCCAGCGCGCTATAGCCGGGTCGGTCAAGCGCGCGACATGCTGCTCGACACTCTCGCCCGCATCGCGCTGCTGCTGCGATGCCGTGACGCCGCACAGCTCGTCGCGGACGGGGGGCGCAGCGACGGTGAGCGGCTTCTGAGCGGCGGGTGAACCATCCGGCGGATGCTCGGCACGCGCCGCGGGCCGCACCGGGGCGCGGGCGTCAGCGCGAGCGCTCGTTTGTGGCGGCGTGCGCCGAGTGACGAGCACAACGAGCCCCAGGCCGAGCACAGCCAAGGCACCGAGCAGGAGCCAGCGCTGGCTACGCGATCCTTTGCCGAAGGACATGGTGCACCGCCAGCACCCGGCCAGCCTCCTCGTGCGAGCTCAGTGCTCCAGCGGCGGGCGCTGCGCAGCGCTCGGCGACGAGGCGAGCTCGCTCGCCTGGCTCACCCAGCCGTCGCGCTCGATGCGGCCGCGGAATGCCTCGAGCTTGGAATCGACGTAACTGACGTCCTCGGGCGACCACTCGGCGATCTGCCAGAAGTAGAACACGCCCACCTTGTGCAGAGTCCGCTCCAGCACTTTGGCGACGCCCTTGAGCTGCGTCAGGTCATCGGGGTCGCCGTGCCCGGGGTAGCTGAGCAGGTTGCGGCTGCCATCGCGCACCCGCAGCTTGGGCGGCAGCGGATTCTCGATGCGCTCCTGCAGCGCGCCGATGCGTTCGATCACCGGCGCGAGGTCCACGGTCTGCGCCGGCGGCACACGGATGGCGCGCACCGCGCTTTCCAGCTCGTCGATGCGCGTCTGCACCGGGAACAGCGAATGCTCGATCCCCGTCAGCCGCGCATCGATCGGCGCCAGATCCGGGGCCGGGATCACGATGCCACGTACTGCCTTTTCGAGCGCGGCCAGCTGCTCCTGCAGCGGCTGCAGATCGGGTGGCGGGATGTCGCGCAGCGTCGCCTCCAGCGCGTTGAGCTGCTCGCTGACCTGGCTCAGGTCCGCCGGCGGACGTGCCGCCAGGCGCTCCTCGAAGTCGGCGCGCCACGCGGCCCACTCTTCGCGCGAGCGCTTGAACTCGAACGTCACGTCCTCGTAGTGACGCCGGAACCACCAGTAAGCCAACGCCGCGCCGCATACAGCGGCCAGGCCCAACAGCACCAGGATCTTCGCCAATAGAAAGCCCATGCGGTCCCCCTGCAGAAACTAGCCGGCAGAAATCACGTGCAACTCGATGCGGCGGTTCTTAGCGCGACCCTCCTCGGTGGAGTTGTCGGCGATCGCCCGGCGCGCGCCGTAGCCGTGCGCCTTGAGCCGCTCGGCCGGCACGCCCCGCGCAATCAGCGCATCACGGACCGCGGCGGCGCGCCTGTCGCTCAAGGCTCGATTCACCCGGCCGCGCCCGACAGTGTCGGTGTAGCCCTCGACGCGAATCGTGCCGGGGCAGGCCTTGACCTCGCGCGCCAGCTGATCGAGCAGCGGGCCGCTCGTGGCATCGATGGCGGCACTGCCGCTTGCGAACTGGACCTGCTCGGCGGCCAGTACGCCCGCCAGATTGCGGTCGCACACCTGTGCGGCGGTGAGGGTGCCGCCCGTAGCAGCAGGCGCCAAGGCGGTGCCGGCCGCGGCGGCCGGGGCGGTTGCGGGGGCGGGCGCGGTGAACAGGCCGGCAACCCGCACGGCGCAGGCACGCGGTCCGATCCAGGTTGCACAGGTTGCGCTCCTGGCGCGCGCGCTCGCGCGCTCGCCCGCTCCGGGGGCGGGCTCCTCGCCCGAGAGCGTGACGTTCTGGCCGGACACCGAGAGCGCGGCCCAGCCGAAACCGGCGGCGTTCAGCTGCTCGCGGACCTCGCGCTCGACGCTCCCCTGAATGGTGCCGCGGGCGAACGGACCGAGCGCGAACAGCGCCACCAGCGCCAGACCGGCCAGCGGCAGCAGGCCGCGCCAGGCGAAGGGCCACACGGGGGGATCGCGCCACACGAGCTGATGCCGGTCGAGGACAGCCACGGATTGCATCGCAATCTCCCCCTTCCGCCTTGCGCGCCGCTGACTTTATACACTCCGACACCTGTGCGGCCAAGAGCGCGGGCGCGCAGCGCGCGCGCGCGGATGGTGTATCGTGCGAGCCCCGCGGCACACAGAACAAAGGCATTTCCATGTCGGACTGGATCGAGGTTCTCAACCGACGCGCATTCGTGCAGGGATCGGTCTCCGCCGTGGCGCTGGCGGGAGTCCCGGCGGCGCTGTTCGCCGCGGACGCGCAGGCGGATAAGGCGGCGGTGCTCGCCCAGATCCCCAAGATGCACGCCGCCAACATCAAGCGCCTGCAGGAGTGGATCGCGCTGCCGTCGATCGCCGCCGAGAACCGCAATTATCCGCAGGGGCCGCAGCACATGGCGCAGCTGGCGCGCGAGGCGGGCTTCACGGGCGTGAAGATCGTGCCGACCTCGGGCAAGCCCGGCGTGTTCGGGCGCCTCGACGCCGGCGCGCGCACCACGGTCGGCATCTATTTCATGTACGACGTGAAGCAGTTCGTGCCGGAGGAGTGGAGCTCCCCGCCGCTCGAGGGCCGGCTGGTGCAGAAGGAGGGCCTCGGCACGGTGTGCATGGGGCGCGGGGCGGTCAACCAGAAGGGCCCGGAGAACTCCTTCCTGAGCGCGCTCATGGCCTTCAAGGCCGCCGGCCGGAAGCTGCCGGTCAACCTCGTGCTGGTCTGCGAGGGCGAGGAGGAGATCGGCTCGCCGCATTTCGGCGAGGTGGTCATGAACCCGGAGGTGCTGCCGGAGCTCAAGGGGTGCATGGGCCTGTTCATGCCCGAGGCCGGCCAGGACCGGGACGGGGGCGTGCAGGTGTCCTTGGGCGCCAAGGGCGTGGTGGAACTGGAGCTGGTGTCCACGGGCGAGAAGTGGGGCCGCGGGCCCGCGCACGACGTGCACTCGAGTCTCGAGGCCGCGGTGGACTCTCCCAGCTGGCACCTGGTGCAGGCGCTCAACACCCTCATCAAGAGCGACGGCCACACCCCGGCGGTCGAAGGCTTCTTCGAGAAGGCGCGCCCACTGACGGCCGAGCAGAAGAAGATGATCGAGGAGCACGCCGCCAAGACCTCCGAGGCGACCATCAAGAAAACCCTCGGCGTGCAGCGCTGGGTGCGCGACGTCGACTGGGTCGAGTCGCAGATGCTGCTCGAGTCACAGCCCACCATCAACATCGAGGGACTGGTGGCCGG
Source organism: uncultured Steroidobacteraceae bacterium (assembly GCA_964489185.1). Classification (GTDB taxonomy): domain Bacteria; phylum Pseudomonadota; class Gammaproteobacteria; order Steroidobacterales; family Steroidobacteraceae; genus 13-2-20CM-66-19. The sequence goes on from CAZAXR010000005.1 coordinate 194,310, forward strand.
CTACACCGGGCCCGGGGGCAAGACGGTGCTGCCGCACCGCGCGGTGGCCAAGGTCGATATGCGCCTGGTGCCGGACATGACTGCCGCCGACACGCTCGCCAAACTCAAGGCGCACCTGCAGAAGCACGGCTTCGGCGACATCGAGGTCAACATGTCAGGCGGCTACGACCCGAACCAGACCGACAAGGACAGCCGCCTGATCCAGACGCAGCTCGCCACCTACCGCAAGCTCGGGGCCGATCCGCAGCTGTGGCCGCGCTCGGCCGGCTCCTGGCCCGGGTATCTGTTCACGAATGCGCCCCTGAAGCTGCCGGCCGGGCACTTCGGCATGGGGCACGGCACCGGCGCACATGCACCGGACGAGTACTACCTGATCGAGTCGACCAATCCCAAGGTGCAGGGCCTGGATGGCGCGGTCGCCTCATTCGTAGAGTATCTGTACGCGCTCGCCTGAGTCGCTTCAGAAGGGATAGTCGATGCCGCTGAACGCGGCGGCCCGGTCGCGCCCGAAGCCTACGTCCAGGTAGCCGACCACGTAAGGGCTCGCCACCCCGCGCACGCCCAGGCCCACCGCGGTGTGCAGGTGCGAGAGCGGATTGGTGCCCATGTCGGCAGACACCTTGCCGGCATCGACGAACGGGGTGATCTCGAGGTTCACCACCGTGCGGAAAGCGTTGAAGCTCGCCACGCGCGCGCGCAGCTCAGCGCCGCCGGCGAGCAGGTTGCGATCGAGGTAGCGGTCCGCGCCGTCCTCGCGCAGCGGCTCGCGCACGCCGATCACGCTGCGGTCGCCGCCGAGGCTGGACAGCGCCCAGAACGGCGCCTCGTCCGCCGAAGGCATGAAGCGCGCGGCCGCATGCCAGGCGAGCGTCACATCGGGGCCGATCGGGCGGTACTGGCTCGCCTGCGGCCCCAGGTAGGTGTACGAAACCGAGCTGCCGAACGCGCGGCTCGCAAAACCCCCATACACGACGATGCGCGAGCCGCTGTGCGGGATGATCGGCGAGTCACGCGTGTCGTAGGTGAGCCGCGCGCCCTGCTGCAGCGCATGCTCAGTCCCCAGCCCCTTCACCCCGGGAAATCGGGTCTCGATCGAGGGTACGCCCGGCAGCACCCCCGGCAGCACCTCCACGATGCGCCAGCTGGCGACGTAGGCCAGCTGCAGCGCCGGGCTGAAATTGCCTCCCACCAGGAGCTCGAGCCGCCCCTGGTTGGCCAGATAGCTGGTCTCATCCGTGCGCGGGGTTTCGTTGCCGATGCCGAAGAAGCGCGGCGTACCGCTGCGATCGTAGATCGCCTCGGCCGACCACGACAGCGGCACCGTGCGCGTCTGGCCGGTGAGGTAGCGGGCGTCGAACTCGCGCTCGACGCGCTCCTTGAGCCCGCCGACCACCGACCACTGGGTCTCTTCGGAGGGGAAGCGGAACTCGCGCAGGCGCGCGCCCCAGCCGAAGTACTGACTGTGAATCACGTCCGGGGCGATGATGCGCTCGATCTCGCCGCGGCTGTTGGTGTGCAGCCAGGTGGGGATTATCCCGAGCGTGACGCCGGACTGCGGGTCGATGTCGATTTCCGGAATCGGGATGAAGGGCGTGGTCGCGGGCTCAAACCAGGAGAGCCTGGGAGGTGTGGCGGGTGTCGGAGTGGGCGCGGTGGGGGCTTCCTCGGCGGTCACGCTCTGTCCAGCCGTGCCGTGGGCGCGGGACGCTGCCGCCAGCAGCATCAGAATCAGGATCGCCGGCGCGTCGCTGCCGGCCTGCGGCCTGCCGCGCATGGTGCGCCTCAGTGCGGCGGATTCCAGCGGTAGGTGCCCTCGATTCCCGCGATGCGGCGCGCTCCCGGGATCTGCCAGGCGATGGTCGGCGTCAGCGTCGGGAGCATGCCGGGGCCGCCGGTGAAGGCCTCGATGGTGCCGCCGGTGTAGGCGTAGCGCTTGTCCGCGAGGTTGTTGCCGTAGAGGGCGAGCTCCCAGCTGCGGTTGTGGGCATCCAGCGCGATGCGCGCGTTCGCGGTGCCGTAGGGAGCCTGGCTGTTGAAATCGTTGATGACGTTGAACTGGATGCGGTCCTGCCAGGCGTAGTCGGCGCGCAGCAGCAGGTCCCCCGCTGTCGTCGACACCTGGTAGGCGCCGGCGATGGAGGCCTGGTAGCGCGGCACCTGCGCGAATTCGTTGTTGGACAGGTCCTGCGGCGGTGCGCCGGGGAAGGGTGTGTACATGAAGGTCTGGTAGCGCGCGTCCGTCCAGCCGAAGGACTCCTGCAACGTGAAGCTGGAGCCCAGGCGCTCGGCCGCTTCCAGCTCCGCGCCGCCGATGCGTGCCTTGCCGGCATTGATGACCAGCGTCGCCGGTGTGCCGCCGACGAGCTGTGCGAGCAGGCGCTGCATGTCATCGTACTGGCCGTAAAAGACATCGCCATTGACGATCAGCGCGCCGCCCAGCAGATCTGCCTTGAGTCCCACCTCGTAGTCGGTGAGCTGCTCGGGACGGAACGGCTGATCTTCCACCGTTGTCAGCGGGGCATTCCAGCCCCCGGAGCGCTGGCTGCGCCCGATGCGCAGGTAGGAGTTGAGCTCGGGACTCAGGCGATAGCGCGTCGAGAGCTCCCATGACCAGTAGCCGAAGCTCACGCTCTTGTCGATCGCCGGACACGGCCCGGTGATCTGGTAGGGCGGGGGAAGAGATGCGTCGAGGATGGTGCAGTTCTGCCCGAATCCCGGGATGTCGACGAAGTCGTTCTCCTTGAGCTCGCGCCGGTCATCGGTGTGGCGTACCCCAGCGGCCACCGCCCAGGCCGGAGTGAGCTGGTACTCACCGTGCAGGTAGGCGGCCAGAGAGCTGTTGGTGACCCAGTTCTGCTCGTACACGGGCAGCGGACTGAAGAAAGGCACGAGGTTCACCGCCCCGCCGCTCAGCACGTCGACTTCCTGCAGCGCCGCAAGGAACTCCGGCGACGCCGGAGCCTGCACCGAGGGCGCGCCGCCGTCGTCGCGGAACCAGTAGACCCCCGCCACCCAGTCGAGGCGTCCGTCCCAGGCCTTGTCGTTCAGCTGCAGCTCGGCGCTCTTCTGGTTGGAAGTGTTGTAGAGCGTGCTGTCCGCGAGCGGCAGCGTCGAGGCATCGACGTCGAGCGCGGTGCTCGCATTCAGATGGCGGTAGCCGAGGATCAGCTTCGCGGCGAGGTCGCCGCTGAAGCGTTGGGTCGCGGTGAGCTGCATGCTGTCGGAGCGTGCATCGTCGAAGGCGGGGAAGTTGCCGTCGGTCTGGTAGGGATCGGTGGGAAACGAGACCACGGGTAGGCCCGGCACCGGGAACTGCGAAAGCACCTGGCCGATCTGGTAGACCAGGGTGCCGGGGAGCGGCCCGGCGAGCGGATGCAGCACGGCCCCGGCCTCGTTGGCCTGGAAGTGCTCGTAGGTGAAATACACCTCGGTGCCATCCGCTGGCTTCCACAGCGCAGCGAAGCGCGCCTGGTCGCGGTGCTGGTTCGCGAGCTGCTGTCCGGAGCTGACGCTCGACCCGAAGGCGCTGTGCTCGTTGCCCTGATAGGCGAAGCGCAGCGCCAGCTCGCTGCCGAGCGGCACATTGAGGATGGCGCGGTCCATGAACTGGCCCCAGTTGCCGCCGCCGAGCGCCACCTCCGCCGAGACCTGCCCCAGTTCCGGGCGGTGCGTCGAGATGAGGATCGAGCCGCCGGTGTTGTTGCGGCCGAAGAGCGTGCCTTGCGAACCGCGCACCACCTCGACGGAGTCGATGTCTAGCAACGTCTGCATGGCGCCCTGTCCGTTGGCGACGTACACCCCGTCGACGTAGAGGCCGACTGCCGGGTCAAAGACGATGGCGGAACGGTTGACGGTTTGTCCGCGCATGGTGACATCGAGCGCCGAGACCGATTGGGGCGAGCTCGTCATGCGCACGTTGGGAACTTCGCGCGCCACGTCCTCGAACAGCACCGCCGACTGATCGTGCAGCTGTTCGCCCGAGCGCACGCTCACCGACAGTGGCACGTCCTCGAGTTTCTCCTCGCGCCGGCGCGCGTGGACCACCACTTCCTCGAGTGCGGTGGGATTGGCGGCTTCCTCCGCCGCGACGGGAGCTGCCAAGCCGGGCAGCCCTGTGAGCAACGCTCCCGCCAGCCAGAGCCCAGGCGCACCCCTGGCGAGCGTCCCGCCCCCCAGGCCAACTTCCGGGTACCTCATCGCGTGGACCTCCCGATGGGCAGCCGTGTTAGGGCGCGCATCAGCTGCCAGTGCGGCGCGAATGTCGCACGCACGTGGTGTCGTGGGAAGAGCGGGGCTGCTGCAGCGCACCCGGTTGCACGGCGCCGCCGGACCCTCATAAGATCAACGGCCCGCGCGGGTGTAGTTCAATGGTAGAACTGCAGCTTCCCAAGCTGCTAACGTGGGTTCGATTCCCATCACCCGCTCCAACCTCGTCGCGGACTGCGGGGGGCCTCAGACCGGTAGCGGTCCGGGGAGACGCAGCAGGGGGGAGCCATCCTGAGTCACAGCTTGCGTCGGTCGGCTCTTGGCACGACCGCTGCCTTGGTTCTGGCTGCCTGCGGGGGCGGCGGCTCGAGCGGCCCGCCGGCGGGCTCTTACGATCTGCAGTCGGCCATGTTTGCCCTCGTCAGAGGCGGCCTGAGCACTCCGGTGGCACTGAGCGGCTCTGCGATCGTGAACGGAACTGCGGTTCCGTTCTCGGGTACCGGAACCCTGACGCTTGCTGCCGGTACAAACGGCAGTTTCAACGGCATGACGGCGCTGCTACAGACCGAGACCGTCTCGGGGACGGTGACCGCGGCGGGCCAGAACTTGCCCTACAACGCGACCGCCGTGAATGCCTATGACGACGCCACGGGAGCGATTCTGGGGCAATCCCAGACCTCCGAATTCGATGTCGCCTCGGCTCCCATCGCGATTCCATCGATGGTCGGCGCCTCGCCGATGGTTCTCGGCACCCTGAACCGCTACACCGACAGCACCCTGAGCTCGCCCCTCGGCACCACGCAGATCAGCGTCGCGATCACTCTGGCGCCCGTCGATCCTGGCAGCTCCGAGGTGGTGCAGTTCACCTTCAAGTTCTACGACATGAGTCAGACGCTGGTGGAAACCGACACCGTCAGCTACTTCCTGAGCGCCGCGAGCGCCTTGTCCTTCGATGCGGCGACGGCGCAGAACGCCTCCGGCGTGGTGGACGTGACCGCGCAGTAAGGGGTGCCACTACAAGTCCTTGATCTTCGGGGCATCGCGTCCGCTCACGCCTGGATACCGCCGAGAGCGCGACGCCCGTCACGCTCGCCGCCACCCGTGACGATTTGGTGACATTCGCAGGCGCGGCCGCCGGTTAAGCTCGCCGCATGCACCAGATTGGCCTGGTAGGCCTGTCCTACCGCCATGTCGGGGTCGACCAGGTTGCCCGCTTCGCCGTGCCGCGCCCGGAAGTTGCGGCGCGCCTGCCGCTGCTGCGCGCGCAGCTTAAGGTCGCCGAAGTGCTCTACGTCAGCACCTGCAACCGCGTCGAGGTGCTGTACGTGACCGAGGATGGCAGTCCCGCCGGGGACCTGCGCGATGAGGTGTTCCGGGTCCTGGTTGGGCGTCCCGCCGCCCCCGGGGAGGCCACCCGGCTCATGCGCGCCTGGACCGGGGAGGCCGCCATCGAGCATCTGTTCCTGCTCGCCTGCGGGCTGGATTCGGCGCAGACCGGTGAGCACGAGATCGCCGTGCAGCTGCGCGGCGCCTGGGAAGACACACGCGCGGCACACACCTGTGGCCCGCTCCTCGACCGGCTCGTGGGTGAGGCGCTCTCGATGGCGCGGCGCGTGCGCGGGCTGGCCGAGGGCACGCGCGCGCCTTCGCTCGGGGACCTTGCCGCGCAGCGTGTGCTGCAGCATCTCAATGGCAGCGCCGCGCGCGTGGCGCTGCTCGGCGTATCGCCCATGACGCGCCGCTGCGCGCGGGTGCTGGGCGCGGCGCGCATCCCACTCGTGATCGTGAACCGCACGCTCCAGGCGGCCGAGGAGCTGGCCCGCGAGGTGGCAGGGGAAGCAACGTCGCTCGATGAGTTCCGTGCCCGCCCGCCGCTGCTGAGCGCGCTGGTGCTGGCCGCCGGCGGTGGCACGCCCGTACTCGATGCCAAGGTCCTGGCGCGCCTGAAGCGCGCCGCACAGGCGGCCCCGCTCCTCATCGACTTCGGCGTGCCGCCGAATGTCGATCCGGAGAGCGCGCAGCGCACCGGGCTGATGCGCGTCGGCATGAGCGACCTCATCGAGGCGGCGCAGGGCAGGAGGCTGGAGCAGTTGCTGCGCCTCGCCCCGGTGCGCGCCGCCATCGACGAGCGCCTGACGCGGCTGCGCTCGGAGCTGGCGACCCGCGCCATCGGCCCGAAGCTCGCCGGCCTGCGCGATGAGTTCGAGCGCATCGCCGCCGAGGAGGTGGCGCGTGCACTCAGCCACGAGCTGCGTACACTGAACGACCGGCAGCGCGGACAGCTCGAGCGGCTCGCGCGCACCCTGGCGCACCGCCTGGCGCACCTGCCGCTCGCGGGCCTGCGCGCCGCGGCGCTGCATGCGAGCGCCGATGCGGTCGAGGCTTTCTTCGCTGCGGCCCAAGCGGCGCGTGTGAGCGCCCCGGGGTCCGCTGAAGGCGCGGCTGCTGCGGACAAGCTTTCCCAACCAAGAACCAAGAGACCGTCATGACCGACGCATCTGGCGCCGCCCGCGAGTCCCGGCATCCGCGCTCCGCGGAGCTTTATGAGCGCGCCTGCCGCGTGATCCCCGGAGGCGTGAGCTCGCCGGTGCGCGCCTTCCGCGCCGTCGGCGGCACGCCGCTGTTCATCGCGCGCGCCAGCGGCGCGCAGGTGTTCGATGCCGACGGCCGCAGCTATCTGGATTTCGTGGGCTCCTGGGGCCCGCTGATCGCCGGCCATGCCCACCCCACGGTGGTCGCGTCCGTTACGCAGGCGCTTGCGCGCGGTACCACCTACGGCGCCCCGTGCGCGGCCGAGGTGGAGCTCGCCGAGCGCATCGTCGCCTCCTATTCGGCCGTCGAGCAGGTGCGCTTCGTGTCCTCCGGCACCGAGGCGGTGATGAGCGCCATCCGCGTGGCGCGCGCCTTCACCGGGCGCGATCTCATCGTCAAGTTCGCCGGCTGCTACCACGGTCACGCCGACCATCTGCTGGTGGCGGCCGGCTCGGGCCTCGCCACCTTCGGCCGTCCCTCCTCCGCGGGCGTGCCCGAGGCGTTCACCGCCTGCACGCGCGTGCTGCCGCTCGATGACGAGGCGGCGGTGGCGGAGTTGTTTGCACGCGAGGGCGCGCGCATCGCGGCGCTCATCATCGAGCCGCTGCCGGCCAACCACGGCCTGCTGCCGCAGCGGCAAGAGTTCCTCGGCGCGCTGCGCCGCCTGACGAACGAGCACGGGGCGCTCTTGATATTCGACGAGGTGATCTCGGGTTTCCGCGTCGGCCGCGGCGGGGCGGCCGAGTTCACCGGCATCAGCCCCGACATGGCCACCTTCGGCAAGGTGATCGGCGGGGGCATGCCGGTCGGGGCCTTCGGCGCGGCGCGCCGCATCATGGCGCGGCTCGCGCCCGACGGCGACACCTACCAGGCGGGGACCCTCTCGGGCAACCCGGTGGCGATGGCCGCCGGTCTTGCGACGCTCGACCTGCTGCTGCGCGACTCGGGCTGGCAGCGTCTCGAGGCGCGCGGCGCGGAGCTCGAGCGGCTGCTCAGGCCGGTGCTGGCACGCGCTCCATTCCCGGTGCATCTGGTGCGGGTCGGCTCGCTCTTCTGGATGTGCTTGCACGAGGGCGGCGCGCCGCGCACGGCGGCGACGCTCAGTGAGCGCGCGCGCGCGCGCTTCGCCGCGCTGTTCCACGCCATGCTGGATCGTGGCGTATACCTGCCGCCCTCTGGGTACGAGGCGTGCTTCCTGTCCCTGGCGCACTCGAGCGCCGACCTCACCCGCTTTGCGCAGGCACTGCGCGAGGCGCTGGCGAGCATTGAATGAAAGCGCCGCGCGTCTTTCAGCTGACCGCGCTCGCCATGGTGGTGGTGGCGGCGGTGCAGGTGGGCTGGTGGATCCTGGATCAGCACAGCTACACGCTCGAGACGGTGCGCGCCGCACGCGCCGCATACACCGAGCAGCAGGCCGCGGCGCAGGCCCTGCTCGATGCCGGCACCGCACCGCAGCGCGTGCAGCAGCTGCTGCCCGACATACGCGTGCGCGACGGCCGCGCGGCCCTCGATCCGCAGCGCGAGCAGGCGCTGCTGGCCGAGGCGCACCACCGTTACCGCCAGTACGCCTGGGAGGGGACCTTCTTCCTGCTTGCCCTGGGACTGTGCATCGCGGTGATCGCGCGCGCGCTGCGCGCTGAGGCGCGCGTGCTCGAGGAGCAGGACAACTTTCTCGCCATCGTGTCCCACCAGTTCAAGACGCCACTCGCAAGCCTGCAGCTCTCGCTCGAGACGCTCGCGCTGCGCGCCCCGCCGCCGCAGGCCGCGCGCACGCTCATCGACCGTATGCTCGCGGATCTCGGGCGCATGGAGCTCATGGTGACTCAGATCCTGGAGAGCGCGCGCCTGGAGCGCGGGCGGGTGGAGTTCAAGGCCGAGCCGCTGGAGCTCAAGGCCGGCGTGGCACGCGTCGTCGCGCACCTCGAGGAGCGCGCCCGCCAGGAGCACGTGGCCATCTCCGCCGCCATCGAGCCCGGGCTGTACGTCGCCAGCGATCCGCTGGCGCTAGACCTGGTGGTGCGCAACGTGCTCGAAAACGCGCTCGCGGCGGTCAAGAGCGCCGGCGGCGGCAGCATCACGCTGAGCGCCCGGGCCGCGAACGGTGAGGTGGAGCTGTCGGTGAAGGACAGCGGCGTGGGCTTTCCTCCCGCCGATGGCGCGCGGCTCTTCGAGCGCTTCACGCGGCTGCACCCCCAGAGCGGGCACTACGGCACCGGGCTCGGGCTGTTCATCGTGCGGCGCCTGATGGAGCTGGCGCGCGGCCGGGTGAGCGCCTCCAGCGAAGGCGTCGGGCGCGGAGCGAATTTCATCCTCACCTGGCCGGCGGCGGCACGGGAGCCGCAGCCGTGAGCAGCCCGGCGAGCGCGCGCGTCCTGGTGGTGGAGGATGACCCGCACCTGGCCGCTGGGGTGAGCGAGAACCTGCGCGCCGAAGGCTACGAGGTCGACACCGCCTGCGACGGCGAGCAGGCGCTCGCCTGGCTCGGCGCGCACAGCTGCGGGCTCATCGTGCTGGATGTGATGCTGCCGGGGATCGACGGGTTCGGCGTGTGCCGCGCGCTGCGCGACCAGGGCAACAACACCCCGGTGCTGTTCCTGACCGCGCGCGGGGAGCCGGCCGACCGCATGCGCGGACTCGAGGCGGGCGGCGATGACTACCTCGCCAAGCCCTTTCACCTGCAGGAGTTCCTGCTGCGGGTGCGCGCGATCCTCAGGCGCTGGGAGTGGTACCGCAGCGCCTCCGCGACCGCGCAGACCGCGGTGCTGCGCTTCGGCGGCAACGAGGTGGACTTCCGCGCCTTCCGCGCGCGCGCCTGGAACGGCGAGAGCCAGGAGCTCACTGAGAAGGAGGCGATGATCCTCAAGGTGCTCGCCGAGCACTCCGGCCAGATCGTCTCGCGCGAGGACCTGCTCGAGCGGGTGTGGGGATACGACGTGTTCCCCTCGACCCGCACCGTGGACAACTTCATCCTGCGCCTGCGCAAGCGCTTCGAGAAGGATCCGGCCGCGCCGCGCCACTTCCTGACCGTGTGGGGAGTCGGCTATCGCTTCCTGGCCGAGGGCGACTCGTGAGCACGACCCGGGCACTGCGCATCGGCACCCGCGCCTCGAAGCTGGCGCTGTGGCAGGCCGAGCACGTCGAGGCCCTGCTGCGCGCGCAGCCCGGAGCGCCTCCGCTGGAGGTGGTGCACATCAAGACCTCGGGCGACCTGCAGAGCGCCGTGCCCCTGTGGCAGGTCGGCGGCCGTGCCTTCTTCACCCGCGAGATCGACCAGGCGCTCATCGCGAACCGCGTCGACCTCGCGGTGCACAGCCTCAAGGACCTCGCCACGCAGCTCGAGCCCGGCCTCAGCCTCGCCGCGACGCTGCGGCGCGCGGATCCGCGCGATGCGCTGCTGAGCGCATCCGGCGCGCCGCTGGCGCAGCTGCCGCGCGGCGCCCGCATCGGCACCTCCAGCCTGCGCCGCCGCGCGTTCCTGAAGCGTGCGCGCCCGGACGCGGTACTCAGCGAGCTGCGCGGCAACGTGCCGACGCGCCTCGAACGGCTCAGGCACGGCGACTACGACGCCATCGTGCTCGCGGCCGCAGGGCTGGCGCGCCTGGGTCTCGACGGCCACATCACCGAGCACCTGGCACCGAGCGAGTTTCCCCCGGCGGTGTCGCAGGGCGTGATCGGCGTGTGCGCGCGCGCCGAGGATGCCTGGACGCTGCGCTGGCTCGCCTCGCTGGATGACGTCGAGGCGCGCCTGGCGGTGACCGCCGAGCGCGCGCTGCTGCGGCGCCTGGAGGGCGGATGTCAGGTGCCGCTCGGGGCGCTGGCAAGCCTCGCCGACGGCCGCCTGCGACTTCAGGCCACGGTGTGCGCGCTCGACGGTACGCGCGCACTCAGCGCCGGCGCCGAGGCACCCGCGGCGATCGAGGCCGCGGCGGCGCTCGGGGTGCGCGTGGCGGACGAGCTCCTCAGCCGCGGCGCCGCGGCGCTGATCGCCGCGGAGCGCGAGTCCCACGCCGTGGAGGCACCGTGAACACACCGTCAAAGCCGGTGGTGGTCACGCGCGCCGAAGGCGCCGACGGCCCGCTGAGCCGCGAGCTGAAGAGTCTCGGGCTGTCGGTGCTGCTGTGGCCGGCGGTGCAGACCGGCGCGGCCGACCACGAGTCGCTGCGCGCCGCGCTCGCACGCGTGCACAGCTTCAACTGGATCGTGTTCGCGAGCCGCCACGCGGTGGCCGCGGTGCTCGCGCAGCTGCCCAAGCCCCCGCCCGGGGTCCGCATCGCCGCGGTCGGCAAGGCGACCGCGCAGGTGCTGCGTCAGCGCGGCTGGCCCGTGGATCTGGTTCCGGAGGAGGCCAATGCCGCCGCGCTCATCGCTGCTTTCGAAGCGCAGTGGTCGGAACGCGACCGCGGCACCCGCGTGCTGTACCCGGCGAGCTCGCGCGCCCTGCCCACCATCGCCGCGGGACTATCGCAGCTCGGAGCGCAGGTGACGCAAGTCGAGGCCTACCGCACCGAGCCCGCTGCGCTCGATGTCGAGGCCTGCCGCGAATGGATCCACAGGGACGGCGTCGGCGCCGTCACCTTCGCCAGCCCCTCGGCGGTTACCGAACTCGAGCACGCCCTCGGGGCCGAGGATTTCGGGCGGCTGCTCTCGGAAGCGATCGCGGTGGCGATCGGGCGTACCACCGCGCGCGAGCTCACCACCCGCGGCCGCGCCGCAGCCGTGGCCGAGAGCGCGACGCTGCACTCGCTGGCGCTCACCACTTTTCACCTGCTGCAGACGAGACCGTAAAGGCTATGGGATTCCCGAACCAGAGACCGCGACGCACCCGCCAGTCGGAGCTGTGGCGCCGCATGGTGCGCGAGACGCGCCTTACTCCCGATGCGCTGATCTATCCGATGTTCGTCGTGCCGGGACGCGCGGTGCGACACCCGGTCGAGAGCATGCCCGGCATCAGCCAGCTGTCGGTGGACGAGTCGGTGAAGGAGGCGCGCGCCGCCGCCGCTGCGGGCGTGCCGGCGGTGCTGCTGTTCGCGGCCCCCGAGCGCAAGGACGCGCGCGCGAGCGATGCGCTCGACCCGCAGGGCGTGGCCGCCCAGGCGATCGGCGCGATCAAGGCGGCGTGCCCCGAGCTCCTGGTGTGGGCGGACGTGTGCCTGTGCGGCGCGACCGACCACGGTCACTGCGGTCACGTCACCGCGCAGGGCAGCATCGATAACGACTCCTCCATCGCCACCCTGGCGGACGTGGCGCTCAACTACGCGCGCGCCGGGGCCGATGCGGTGGCGCCGAGCGACATGATGGATGGGCGCGTCGGCGCGATCCGCGCGCGCCTCGACGGTGCGGGGCACACGATGACTCCGATCGTCGCGTACGCGGCCAAGTACGCCTCCTGCTTCTACGGGCCGTTCCGCGAGGCGGCCGAGTCGGCGCCGGCCTTCGGCGACCGCCGTTCCTACCAGATGGACCCCGCCAATGCGCGCGAGGCGCTGCGCGAGGTGCTGCTGGACGTGGAGGAGGGTGCGGACCTCGTGATGGTGAAGCCCGCCGGCCCGTACCTCGACGTCATCCGCCAGGTACGCGATGCGGTGCGAGTGCCGGTGGTCGCCTACCAGGTCTCCGGCGAGTTCAGTCTCATCAAGGCCGCGGCCGCGCGCGGCTGGATCGATGAGCGGGCGGCAGCGCTCGAGACGCTCACCGGCATTCGCCGCGCCGGGGCGGATCTGATCATCAGCTACTTCGCGCCGCAGGTGGCGCGGTGGCTCGCACCTTGAGCGCACCCGATTTACCGCCGTTCCTCGCCGCCTGCCGCCGGCAGGTGCCGGCGCACCGTCCGATCTGGATCATGCGCCAGGCGGGCCGCTATCTGCCCGAGTACCGCGCGCTGCGCGCCAAGGTGGATTTCGAGACCCTCACCCGCACCGCGGAGCTCGCCGCCGAGGTGACCCTGCAGCCGCTACGGCGTTTCGAGCTCGATGCGGCCATTCTCTTCAGCGACATCATGACCCCGCTGCAGGGCATGGGCGTCGCGCTCGACTTCGAGCCCGGGCCGCACGTGCGCGAACCCATCCGCAGTGACGCACAGATCGAGGCGCTGCCGGCGCTGCTGCCAGCGCGCGACGTGCCGTTCGTGCTCGAGACCATTCGCCTGGTGCGCGCCAGCGCGCCGCGCGCTGTGCCGCTCATCGGCTTCGCCGGCGCACCGTTCACGCTCTTGTGCTACCTCGTATGCGGCAAGCCTTCCAAGGAGTTCGGCCCCGCGCGCGCCTTCCTGTACGCCCAGCCGCACAGCGCCGAGCGGCTGCTCACGCGTCTGGCGGATGCCATGGCGGCGTACCTCGCCGCCCAGGCGGCGGCGGGGGCGCAGGCGCTCATGCTGTTCGAGTCGTGGGCGGGGCTGCTGGCGCCGCGGGAGTTCACGCGCTTCGCGCTGCCGGCGGTACGGCGCACCGCCGCGGCGTTGCGCGCCTCGGGCGTGCCGCTCATCTATTACGTGAACCAGGGGTCGGCGCTCATGCCCGCGGTGGCGGACCTGGACGTGGACGTCATCGGCGTCGACTGGCGCACGGGTTTGGCAGAGGTGCGCCGCGTGCTGGGGCCCGGCAAAGCCGTACAGGGAAATCTCGACCCGGCGGCACTGTTCGCACCGCCCGCGGAGCTGCGCAGGTACGCCGATGCCGTGCTCGAGGAAGCAGGCCGCTCGCCCGGGCACATCTTCAATCTCGGCCACGGCATCTGGCCGGACACCGATCCGGACGCCGTGGCGCGCCTGGTGGACTACGTGCATGAGCGCGGCTGACGGCTTCGCGGCCACCGCGGCCGGCTATTTCCGCGACCTGCAGGGCAGGCTGTGCGCCGCGTTCGAGGCCTTCGAGCCTGCGGCGCGCTTCGCCGCGCGCAGCTGGAACAAACCGGCCGGCCACCGCCTGCAGGGCGGGGGCGAGTCACGGCTGATGCGCGGCGAGGTGTTCGAGAAGGTGGGCGTCAACGTGAGTCACGTGTGGGGCGTGCTGCCCCCCGAGGCACGCGCCCAGGTGGCAGGCTGCGAGGCCTCCGAGGGCCGCTTCACCGCGACCGGCATATCGCTGGTCGCGCACATGGCCAATCCCTACGTTCCGGCCATGCACATGAACCTCAGATACCTGTGCACGGTCAGCGGCTGGTTCGGCGGCGGCGCGGATCTCACCCCGACCTTCCCCTTCGAGGAGGACAGCCGCGAGTTCCACGAGGCGCTGCGGGCGCCGTGCGATGCCTACCGTCCCGATGCCTATCGCCGCTTCAAGGAATGGTGCGACCGCTATTTCTATCTGCCGCACCGGCAGGAGCCGCGCGGCGTGGGGGGCATCTTTTTCGATGACCTGGCGAGCGGCGATCGCGAGACCGACTTCGGCTTCGTGCGCGGGGTGGGCGAGGCGCTGCTTGAGGTCTACCCGCGCATCGTCGCGCGGCGCAAGGACACGCCCTTCGACGAGGCCGCCCGCGAGCGGCTGTTGTACAAGCGCGGCCGTTACGTGGAGTTCAACCTGGTGTACGACCGCGGCACCCGCTTCGGCTTCAGTACCGACGCGGACCCGGACGCTTACCTGATGAGCCTGCCGCCGGTAGTGAAGTGGTGACGCGCACCCGCACGGGCTCCCCCTGCAGCCAGCTGGAAGCCGCGGGCCAGAGCCTCGCGGGCATCCTTGCCGCACTGCGCCAGTGTTCGCACAGCACTGCCGAGATGGCTTCGAGCGCATCCCCCGGGGGCCGCCACAGGCGGCGCAGTCGGCTATAGCTTCCCACGCTAATCTCCTTATCCCGATTTCCGGCCTACCTATGTAAAGGAGTGTCCCGCAGGGCCGGCGGTTCCGGCAAAAAGTGTTGCCGTCGGGCGACGCGGGGTTTAAACGCACTCCGGGAACGGGGCCTCTAAAGGTACAGATGAGTCACGCGCAGGCCGAGGACACGCGAGTGGATTGGGAGGGAGCGCTGGTTCAGCGGGCCCGTGCCGGGGACGCGCGCGCCTTCGAGCGTGTGTACCGCGAGCACGCCGGCCGGGTCTACGGCCTATGCCTGCGGATGACGCGGGATGCGCAGCTTGCAGAGGATTGTGTGCAGGAAACTTTTATCAACGCCTGGCGGGCCTTGCCGAAATTCGAAGTGCGCAGCTCGCTTTCGACCTGGCTGCACCGCATCGCGGTGAACGTGAGCCTCGCGAAGCGGCGCCGCAGCGCCCCCATCGAGCCGCTGCCGGAGGACGATGCAGGCACTAGCGGCGAGTGGCTGCTCGAGACGCCGGTCGAGGTGCAGGAGATCGAGACGGCGATCGGCGCACTGCCGGATGGGGCGCGCGATGCGCTGGTGCTGCACGCCCTGTACGGCTACTCGCACGGCGAAGCGGCACAGATGCTCGGCATCGCCGAAGGCACCTGCAAGGCCCAGCTGCACCGCGCCCGCAAGCTGTTGCGCGAGCGACTCGGTGTGGAGGTGAACTGACATGACACTCCCGGGAGAACCCCGCGACAAGGTGAGCTCGCTCGCCGAGCTGCCGCAGTCGATCGAGCCGCCGCGCGACCTGTGGCCGCAGATCGAGGCGCGTCTCAGGGACACGACGCCGGCACTCGCCCCCGCACCCGCGGTGCCCCGCTACCGGCGCGCGGCGCAGCTGCGCTGGCTGGCCGCCGCCGCCATGGTGGCGACGCTGGCCGTGGGCATGTGGATCGGGCGCACGCTGCTGCCGGCGGGCACGCCCGGTGCGCCGCTGATCGCGTCCAACCCGCCGGCCGCCTACGGCGGCAATGCGCTCGATGCCTCCTACGTCAGCGACCCGCGCTACGAGCGTCAGCGCGCCGCGCTCCTGAGCTCGCTGCAGACGCGGCTGGCCACCATGAACCCGCAGACCCGCACCAAGGTGATGGCGAGTCTCGCCACCATCGAGAAAGCCAAGCAGGACCTGGAACAGGCCCTCGGCAAGGATCCGGGTAACGCGCTGCTGCAGGAGCTGCTCGTCAACACTTACCAGGATGAAATGCGCGTCCTGACGGACGTGCACGAAGCCAGTGACCCTGGCAGGGGGATCTGAACATGCGTAGTGGTTACAGGGTGTCGGCCGCGCTGATCGTGCTGCTCGCCAGCAGCGCCGCCGTCGCGGCCGCCGACAAGAGTATCGAGCGCACGGTGGCCGCGCAGCCCAAGGGGGTCGTCGATATCTCCAATGTCGCCGGCACCGTGGAGGTCACCGGCTGGGACCGCCAGGAGGTCAGCGTGAAGGCCGAACTCGGCGAGGACGTCGAGCGGGTCGATGTGACCAGCGAGGGCGATCACACCATCATCAAGGTGATGCTGCCGCACCACGGCGGCGGACGCCACGGCGAAGCCCATCTGCACGTGCAGATCCCCAGGGACAGCGAGCTGGATGTCTCGGCGGTCAGCGCCGACGTGACGGCCGCGGGCATCCAGGGCGTGCAGCGCCTGAACACGGTGAGCGGGGATCTGAGCTCGGAGCTCGCCGCTGCGGACATCGAGGCCAAGAGCGTCAGTGGCGACATCAAGCTCAAGGGGCACGGGCAGCCGGCGCGGCTGCGCGTCACCACGGTGAGCGGGGATGTGCACCTCGAGCATGGCGCCGGGGACCTCGAGAGCAGCTCGGTGAGCGGCAGCCTGGTGATCTCGCTCGACAGCGCGCGCTCGGTGCGCGTGCGCACCACCTCCGGGGATCTGCGGTTCGAGGGCAAGCTCACCAAGGATGCGACCTTCGAAGCGACCTCGGTGAGCGGCGAGCTCAACGTGCGCGCCGCGCCCGTGGGCGGCTTCGCCTACGAGATCACCAGCTTCTCGGGGGAGATCAGCAACTGCTTCGGTGCCAAGTCGCAGCACGAGAGCGAGTACGGCCCCGGCTCCAAGCTGACCGGCACACGCGGCGATGGCGCGGGTCACGTGCGCCTCAAGACCATGAGCGGGGACATCTCGCTCTGCGACCGGGACTGAGCGCGATTAGAATGCGCGGGTGCCCGGCGACACCTCTCCGATCGCACCCGCGCTGCTCGACTGGTACGCCCGTGCCGGCCGTCATGACCTCCCCTGGCAGCTCGAGCGCACCGCTTACCGCGTGTGGGTGTCGGAGATCATGCTGCAGCAGACCCAGGTCGCCACCGTCATTCCCTATTTCCAGCGCTTCATGGGGCGCTTCCCCGAGGTGCGCGCGCTCGCGGACGCGCGCATCGACGAGGTGCTGCACCTGTGGTCGGGGCTGGGCTACTACGCGCGCGCGCGCAACCTGCACCGCGCCGCGGCGCGCGTGCGCGACGAGCACGGCGGGCGGTTCCCGACCACCTTTTCCGCCGTCGCCGACCTGCCTGGCATAGGCCGCTCGACCGCCGGGGCGATCCTGGCGCTCGCCCGCGGCGAGCGCTTTCCGATTCTGGATGGCAACGCACGGCGGGTGCTGGCGCGCTATTTCGGGGTGGCGGGCGGCGTGTCCGACCGCGCCGCCACGCAGCGGCTGTGGACGCTGGCCG
The DNA here is from genome assembly GCA_964489185.1 of uncultured Steroidobacteraceae bacterium. Taxonomy (GTDB): domain Bacteria; phylum Pseudomonadota; class Gammaproteobacteria; order Steroidobacterales; family Steroidobacteraceae; genus 13-2-20CM-66-19. The sequence continues at coordinate 211,538 of CAZAXR010000005.1, forward strand.
AGCGCTGCACGCCCGAGGCGCAGGTGGATCGCTACACGCAGGCCATCATGGATCTGGGCGCGACGCTATGCCTGCGGCGCAAGCCTCTATGCGTGCGTTGCCCGCTCGCCAGCGGCTGCCGCGCGCACCGCAGCGGGCGGCAGCACGAGCTGCCCGCGCCGCGGCGCGCGCGGGCGCGGCGGGCACGGCGGGCGTTCATGGTCGTGGCGCTCGATGAGCAGGGCGAGGTGCTGCTCGAGCGCCGCCCCGAGAGCGGGGTGTGGGGCGGGCTGTGGTGCCTGCCGGAGTTCGCGAGCGTGACGGCGGCGCGCGCCTTCATCCGCGGCAACCTCGGCCATGCGCGCGCCGCGCTGCCGCTCGCGCCGCTCGAGCACGCGTTCACGCACTTCGATCTCGCCATCCACCCGCTGCTGGTACGCTGCCGGCGCGCGCGCGCCACCGCGCTCGTGGAGGAGGAGGGCAGCCTTTGGTATAACGTGCGCGCGCCGGCGCGCATCGGCCTGCCCGCACCGATTGCGACCATGCTGGCGCGACTGACCGACGAGTCGCTGTTCGATGGCGGGACGTGAGCGAGGCAGACTTGGCGCGCATGGTGCAGTGTGTGGTATTGCAGCGCGAGGCCCCGGGCCTCGACCGGCCGCCCTACCCGGGCGAGCTCGGCAAGCGCATCTACGAGAATGTCTCGAAGGAGGCCTGGGCGCGCTGGCTGGCGCACCAGACCATGCTCATCAATGAGTACCGCCTCACTCCCATCGAGCCCAAGGCGCGCAAGTTCCTCGAGGGCGAGATGGAGAAGTTCTTTTTCGGGGCGGGGTCGGCCGCTCCGCAGGGCTACCAGCCGCCCAAGGGTACTTAGACGGTGACGCCCCTGTCCGCGCAGCTAACATTGACCAGCGAGCTCACCTGCCCGGAGTGCGGGTTCAAGTCCGTGGAACAGATGCCGACTGACGCCTGCATGTTCTTCCACCAGTGCCGGGGCTGCGGCAAGCTACTGCGGCCTCTGCCTGGCCACTGCTGTGTCTACTGCTCCTACGGGAGCGTGAAGTGCCCGCCCGTACAGCTTCAGCAGCGCTGCTGCGGATCAGGGTAGCGCGCCGCGCGGCGCAGCCGACAACGCTACAGGTGGATCAGGCCGCGCTTGTGCGCCACGGCCACCGCTTCGGTGCGGCTGATGGCATCGAGCTTGGTGAGGATGGCCTTGACGTGGGTCTTGGCGGTGCCCTCGGTGATCGACAGCCGTCGTGCGATGTCCTTGTTGCTGCGCCCCTCGGCCACCAGCTGCAGCACATCGAGCTCGCGCTGAGTGAGACTCGGCTTGGCCATGCGCTGCAGCGCCTTGGCCGCCACCGTCGAAGAAGTGTACGGACGGTCCTCACTGACCGCGCGGATGGCAGACAGGATCTCCTGGCGCGGCGCGTCCTTCAGCAGGTAACCCTTCGCCCCCTGTGAGAGGCACTGGAAGATGTCCTCATCGCCGTCATAGGTGGTCATGATGAGGATGCAGGCCTTGGGGTTAATCTCGAGCACGCGCTGCACCACCGCGACCCCGTCGCGCTTGGGCATGCGCAGGTCCAGCACCAAGACATCCGGACGGTGGCGCTCGTAGAGCGTGATCGCCTCGTCGCCGTCGCCGGCTTCCGCGACCACTTCCATGTCGGGCTGCTGGTTGACCATGGCCGCCAGCCCGTCCCGCACCACCGGGTGATCGTCGGCGAGCACGACGCGGATGTGAGACTTCACGATCGCGGCCACTAGGCGGCCCGCTTCTGCAGGCGCACGCTGACGCGCGTGCCGCTGCCGGGACTGCTCTCGATCTGCCACTCGCCGCCGATGGCGCCGGCGCGCTGACGCATGCTCGACAGCCCAAAGCCCTGCCGGGCGGACGCCTCCGGGCTCTGCCCCATGCCGATGCCGTCATCGGCGACCGCGAGCGTCCAGTGCAGGAGTTCTTCGGTCATGGTGATGCGTACCAGGTGCGGCCGCGCATGGCGCACGGCGTTGCTGACCGCCTCCTGCGCAATGCGCAGCAGTTCATGCTCGTGCTCGGGACGCAGCCCGGTCGCGATGCCGCCGCCTTCGAAGCTGCACGTGATGCCGCCCGGAACCGTCGAGCGGTCGGCCAACTGGCGCAGCGCCAGCTCCAGCCCCGCGCGGCGCGTCTGGTCCAGGCGCAGCGCCATGACCGAGCGGCGCGCCTCGGCGAGGCCGTCGCGCGCCAGCTCGCGCACGCGCGACAGGGTGAGCCCCAATTCCGAGCCGCGCTTCTTGCAGGAGGGGAACTCCTCCACCGCGCCGAGCTGCAGCAGGATGCCGGTGAAAGCCTGCGCCAGGCCGTCGTGGATCTCCTGGCCGATGCGCGTGCGCTCCATGAGCACCGCGGCCTCCTTGGCGGAGTAGGCGAGGCGCGTCAGCTGGACCGCGAGCGTCGCCTGCTGGGCGAGCGCTACCAGCAGCTCGCTGCGCTGCACGTCCGCGGCCTCGCGCCGGAAACTCATGACCAGGAATCCGACGCTGCGCGCACCGAACACCAGTGGATAGAGCACCACGCCCACAACGCCCAGGCTGCGGTGATACTCACGCACGCCCGGCCAGATCTCGGCCATCTGGGTGGCGACGTCGACGTAGTACGGCTCACGCAGCTCGCCGAAGCGGGCGGTGAACACCGAAGCGGCGACCGGTACGCTGGTCGCAAACGCCGGCTCGACCAGCTGACCATCGCGCGCGTGCGCGACGATGCGCCACTGCTGCAGCGAATCCTTGAGCACTATCACCGCGCCCGAGGCCGCATCGAACTGGCGCGTCACCTCGAGCAGCATGTGGCCCATGAAGCTGTGCAGATCGGTCTCGCCGGCGAGCCGCTCGAGGTTGCCGCGGATCACGGCGTTGGCCTTGGCGAGCTCGGTGACGCGCTGCTCGGCGGCCTGCTGCCGCTCGCGCCGCACGTCGTCCACGAGGCGCTCGCGGTGCAGCGCCGCCCCGATCACGCCGGCCGCGGTCTCGAGCGCGGCGAGTTCCGCGGCGTCGATCGCACGGTGCTGACGGGTGTTGTCGAAACCCACCACTCCCATGAACTCGCCGGCGACGAAGATCGGTACCAGTGCCTTGGTGCGGGTGCCGACGCCTTCGATGGCCCATGAGGTCGTCGAGGTGCCGTCCTTGCTCAGGCACACGCTGCGGCCGGCGCGCAGCTCGGCGCACACCGCGGAGAAGTGGCGCTCATCGCACGAGCACACGGCCGCATCCCCCAGATGTGGAGTCACCCCCGCATCGGTCCACTCGCTCACCACCACCAGCAGCGGCTCCCCCTTGGGACCCACGCGCGTCTCCATGACGTTCACGCGGTCGACATGCGCGGCCTCGCCGATGAGTCCGAGTACTCCGGGGATGGCAGCGCGCACGTCGGCCGCCTCGAGCAGCAGCCGGCTCGCCTTGGCGGAGGCGGTCAGCAGCCGCTCGCGCGCCTTGAGAGACTCGTTGATGCGGGTGAGCTCCTCCGCACAGGGCGGTTCGGGCTCCAAGAGGGCGATGTTGGCATTCATTGCAGGCGGTACTCGCTTCGGCTCGCGCAGCAGACTGGAAAGTCTACCGCGCCGCGAGGGTGATCTCCCGCCGGGCACCGCGGTCTCTATCTTAAGAGGGAGCGCCGGGGCACTCTCCCGGAGGTCGGCGGGGCGAGGAAGGCGGCGGCGCCCTTTGATACCACTGCGAATCAATGGCTTAGCTCCCGGTCGCCCGCACGTAGCGCGGCAGGGGGGCCGCCTCCCACCCCCCACCGAGCGCCTTGTAGACGGCAATGAGACTGGTCGCCGTGTCGGTGCGTGCCTGGGCGAGGCGGTCCTCGGCGGCGAGCTCGGTGCGCTCGGCATCCAACACGTCGAGGAAGTCCACCAGGCCCCCCTCGTAGCGGGTGCGGGCGATACGCGCGGCCGTCTGGCTCGCCTGCGCCGCATCACTGGCGTCCTGGAGGCTCGCCCGGGTGCGTGCGTGGGTCACGAGCGCGTCCTCGGTCTCCTCCAGCGCCCGCAGCACGCTCTGCTCATAGCCGGCGAGCGCGACGTCTGCGCGCGCGCGGCTGCCGGCGACCTGGGCATGCACGCGCCCGATATCGAACGCCGCCCAGGAGATCGACGGGCCGATCACGTAACCGCGGCTGGCAGACTCTCCGAGCGCGCCCACCTCGGGAGCGGCATAGCCGAAACTGCCGGTGAAGGTCACCTTGGGAAAGAGATCCGCGATCGCCACGCCGACCAGGGCGGTGGAGGCGGCGAGCTGGCGCTCGGCGATGCGGATGTCGGGGCGGCGACGCAGCAGGCCCGCCGGGTCGCCGACCGCGCTCAGAGCCGGCAGCTGCGGCAGCTCCTGCGCCGGCTGCAGCAGCTCGTTCAGGGCGTTCGGGTCGCGTCCCGTGAGCACGCTCAGGCGGTGAATGGAGCGCGCCACCGCCGCCTCGAGTGGCCCGATGGTCGCAAGCGTCGCCGACAGCTGCGACTGGGCGCGCGACGTGTCCAGCTCGGTGCTGCGGCCGGCATCGAGGCGCGCCTGGGTCAGGGCGAGCGTCTCGTGCTGGTTGTCGACGTTGCGGTGCGCGACCGCCAGCTCGGTCTGCAGCCCGCGCAGCTCGAAATAGGTGCGCGCCACTTCCGCGCTCACCGACACCTGCGCATCGCGCAGGCTGGCCTCTGCGCCCGCCACCTCGGCGCTCTGCGCCTCGACGTTGCGCCGTATGCGGCCGAAGAAATCGAGCTCCCAGAAGGCGTCGAATCCGGCGTCATAGAAGCTCGCGGTGAGCGGCTGACCGGTCGGGCTGTCCACCTGCGGAAAGCGCTCCTTGGTGTAGCCACCGGCGGCGGTGACCGTGGGCGCGAGATCGAACTGCGCCTGCCGCCGCAGCGCACGGGCCTCGACCAGGTTGCCGAGCGCGATCCGCAGGTCGTGGTTGGCGAGCAGTGCATCCTCGACCAGCCGGTCAAGCGTCGAGTCGCTGAACCGCGTCCAGAATTTCCCCTGCACCTCCTCGGTGGTGTAGGCGCCGTCCCTGGCACCTACGAATTGCTGCGCCACCGGGGTGTCGGGCTTGGCGTAGTTCGGACCGACCGCGCAGCCGGCGAGCGCCGCGGCGACCGCGAGCAGCACGATTACCGCGCACAAGCCGGCGATCGCGGCGCCGCGCTTGAGGTTACTTTCAGTCATGGGAAGGCTCCGGGGCCGGCAGTGAGGCCTGCACCAGCGCCGCTGTGCGGTGCGCGGTGCGGCGCACCAGGACGTAGAACACCGGCGTCAGCAGCAGGCCGAAGAGGGTGACGCCGAGCATGCCGGCGAATACCGTGACGCCGAGCGCGTGCCGCACCTCGGCGCCGGCGCCGAAGGCCACCACCAGGGGCACGACGCCCATGATGAAGGCCATCGAGGTCATGAGGATCGGACGTAGCCTGAGGTGCGCCGCCTCGAGCACCGCCGCCTTCGCCTCGCGGCCGCGGTCCTCCTGCAGGTGTTTGGCGAACTCGACGATCAGGATCGCGTTCTTGCACGCGAGCCCCACCAGCACCAGCAGTCCGATCTGCATGAAGATGTTGTTGTCGCCGTGGTCGAGCTTGACCGCCGTGATTGCCGGCAGCAGGCACATCGGCACGATGAGGATGATCGCGAGCGGCAGCGAGAGACTCTCGTACTGCGCCGCGAGCACCAGGAACACGAACAGCACGCACAGCGGAAACACCAGCAGGCCGGTATTGCCCGAGATGAGCTGCTGGAAGGCGAGATCGGTCCACTCGTACGACATGCCTCGCGGCAGCGTCTGATCGAGGATCTTCGCCATGGCCGCCTGCGCCTGGCCCGAGCTGTAGCCGGGGGCGGGTCCGCCGTTGATGTCGGCGGAGGTGTAGGCGTTGTAGCGCTGCACCACGTCCGGGCCGAACGAGCGCGAGACGTTCAGCACCGAGCCCAGGGGCACCATGTCGCCGTTCGCGTTGCGGGTCTTGAGCGGCATGACGTCGTCGAGCTGCGCGCGGAACGGCGCATCCGCCTGCGCTACGACCTGATAGGTGCGGCCGAAGCGGTTGAAGTCGTTGACGTAGAGCGAGCCCAGATACACCTGCAGTGTCTCGAACACGTCCGAGAGCCGCACGTTCTCGCGCTTCGCCTTGACGCGATCGACGTCGATGTCGAGCTGCGGCACGTTGATCTGGTAGGTGCTGAACGCGCCTCCCAAGGCCGGATTCTGGTTCGCCTTGCCCAGCGCCTCCGACAGCGCGGCAAACAGCGCCTGCGGGCCGGCGTCCCCGCGGTCCTCGACCTGCAGCTTGAAGCCGCCGAGCGTGCCGAGGCCGATCACCGGCGGGGGCGTCACCACCATGACGAAGGCATCCTGGATGGAAGCCATCTTCTGGTTAAGCGCCGCCGCGATGGCAGGTCCGGACAGCTCCTGCGAGGTACGCTTGGAGAAGTCAGCGAGCGGGAAGAAGATGAGCGAGGCGCTCGAGCTCTGGGTGAACCCGTTCACCGACATGCCCGAGAACTCCACCGCGTGCGAGACGCCCGGCTGCTTGAGCGCGATGTCCGTGATGCGGCGCGTGACCGCCTCGGTGCGGTCGAGCGAGGCGGCCGGAGGCAGCTGCGCCACCGCCACCAGGTACTGCTTGTCCATCGCCGGAATGAACCCTCCCGGGACGGCATTGAAGCCCAGCCAGGTGAGGACGATCAGGCCGCCGTAGATGGCGAGCGCGATGCCGCCATGACGCATGGTGATGGCGAGCGCGCCCGAGTAGCGCTCGCCGGCGTGCGCGAAGCCTGAGTTGAAGCGCTTGAAGAAGCGCCCGAGCAAGCGGTTCATCCCGCGCATCAGCAGGTCGGGCTTGGCGCCGTGGGGCTTCAGCAGCACCGCGGCGAGCGCCGGCGAGAAAGTGAGCGAGTTGAAGGCCGAGATTACCGTCGAGATGGCGATGGTGAGCGCGAACTGGCGATAGAACTCGCCGGTGAGGCCGCTGACGAACGCCACCGGTCCGAATACCGCGACCAGCACCAGCGTGATGGCGATGATGGGGCGGCTGACCTCGCCCATGGCCACCTTGGTGGCCTCGCGTGGCGATAGCCCTTCAGCGATATGTCGTTCCACGTTCTCGACGACCACGATGGCGTCATCCACGACGATGCCTATCGCGAGCACCAGGCCAAAGAGCGACAGCGTGTTGATGGAGAAGCCGAAGGCCAGCAGCACCGCGAAGGTGCCGATGACCGAGACCGGCACGGCGATGAGCGGGATGAGCGATGCGCGCCAGGTCTGCAGGAACAGGATCACCACCAGCACCACCAGCGCGATCGCCTCGAGCAGTGTGTGCAGTACCGCCTCGATCGACTGCCGCACGAACTGAGTGGGATCGTAGAGGATCCCGTAGTCCATCCCCTCGGGGAAGTTCTTCTTGAGCTCCTCCATGGTCTTGTGGACTGCATTGGAGAGCTCGAGCGCGTTCGCGCCCGGGGACTGGAACACGGGAATCGCAACCGAGGGCTTGTTGTCGATGAGGCTGCGTATCCCATAGGCCTGCGCGCCGAGCTCGACGCGCGCGATGTCGCCCAGGCGCACGATCTGCCCGTCGTCGCCAGTCTTGATGATGATGTCGCGGAACTGCTGCTCATCCGTGAGGCGGCCCGCGGCATTCAGCGCGATCTGGAACTGGGTATCGGGCGAGGGCGGGGCGCCGAGCTGGCCTGCCGCCACCTGCACGTTCTGCTCACGGATCGACGCCACCACGTCGCCGGCGGTCAGATTACGGGCGGCGAGCTTCTGCGGATCGAGCCACACCCGCATCGAGTAGTCGCCCCCGCCGAACACCTGCACGTCCCCCATGCCCGGGAGCCGCGCCAGCACGTCCTTGATGTTGAGCACCGCGTAGTTGCGCAGGTAGAGCGAGTCGTAGCGGCCGCTCGGCGAGGTGAGGTTGACGACGAGGGTGAGGTTGGAGGAGGCCTTGACGGTGTTGACGCCGAGGTTGCGCACCTCCTCAGGCAGGCGCGGCAAAGCCTGCGAGACGCGGTTCTGCACCTGCACCTGGGCGCGATCGATGTCGGCGCCGATCTTGAAGGTCACCGTGAGCGTCAGGGCGCCGTCCATGGTGGAGGTCGAGGACATGTACAGCATGTCCTCGACACCGACGATGGCCTGCTCGAGGGGGGCCGCCACCGTGTCGGCGATCACCTTGGGGTTCGCGCCCGGATAGGAGGCGTGCACCACGACCTGGGGCGGCACGACTTCCGGGTACTCGCTGATCGGAAGCTTGAAGAGCGCCAGCAGGCCCGCGATGGTGATGAACGCCGAGATCACCCCGGCGAAGATCGGGCGATCGATGAAGAAGTTCGAGAGTTTCACGGATGGGCCTCGCCGTCGCTCTTGGAGCTGTTGCGGGCAAAGAGTGCGGCGTCCTCTCCGGGACGCCGCTCGCCCATCGCCACGCGCTGCGTCTGCACCTGCGCACCGGGGCGTACCCGCTGCAGGCCGTTGACCACGATGGTCTCGCCGGCGCCCAGACCGGACTGCACTACGCGCAGGCCATCGACGACCGGTCCCAGCTGCACCGGCCGGTACTCGACCTTGTTGTCCTTGCCGACCACCAGCACGTAACGCACGGTCTGGTCGGTGCCGACGGCGCTGTCGTTGACCAGCACCGCCTGGTGCTGGGCGCTGCCCAGGAGGCGGATGCGCGCGAACAGCCCCGGGGTGAACTGGCGCTCATGGTTGTCGAGCAATGCGCGGCTGCGGATGGTGCCCGTCGTCGGATCGAGCGCGTTGTCGACGAACACCATGACGCCCTGGTGCGGAAAGCCGTTCTCGTTGGCGAGGCCCACCTGCACCGGATTGCGCGCTTCATGCGGGTTCCCGGCAGCTTCACGCGCGAGCTTGATGAACTTGAGATACCCCTGCTCGTCGCCGTCGAAGCTCACGTAGATGGGGTCGAGTGACACGAGCGTGGTGAGCGGCGTCTGGCCGTTGGTGACGAAGTTGCCGCTCGTGACCAGCGCGCGGCTGATGCGGCCGGAGATCGGCGCTGTAACCTTGGTGAACTCCAGGTTAAGAGCCGCGGCATCCAGTGCTGCCTTGGCGGCCTCGAGGTTGGCCTGCGCCTGCTCACTGCCGGCGGTGCGTGTGTCGTACTCTTCCTGCGAGAGCGCGTGCTGGGCGATGAGCTTGACGGCGCGCTCGCGTTCGGACTTCGCGAGCGCGAGCTGCGAGCGCGCCTGTGCGAGCCCGGCGGCTGCCTTGTCGCGCTCCGCCTGGTAGGGCCGCGGATCGATGACGAACAGGACGTCGCCCTTCTTCACCTCGCTGCCTTCCTTGAAGTTGACGGACGAGACGTAGCCGGAGACGCGCGGGCGCACTTCGACGCGCTCCACCGCCTCGAAGCGTCCGGTGAACTCCTCGGACTCGGTGATCTTGCGCGTCACGGCCGCCGCCACCGTCACTTGCGGCGCGGGGGGCGCCGCGCGCGATTCCGCGGCTTCGTTGCGAGCGCAGGCACTCAGCGCGAGGGTCATGACCGAGGCCGCGGCAGACGTTAATAAGGAGTAGCGCAAGGGATCCTCCCAGTGATTCGACAAATCCGGCTGCAGCGTCGGCTTCTCGTGTGCGCGGCGCTGAAGGGGCATTCTTGTGCTTGCAGCGCTTTCTAGGAATGCATCAGGCGGGGAGCGGCGGAGGTGTCCGCCGACAGGTGCTCATCTCTCTCGCATGGGTGAGTCGCGGGCGCCGCGCAGATCGACTCGTTCGCGATGCGCCAGCGGCGAGCCCTGGAGATCCCGGGTAATCAACGAGTTAGCGCACCGCTCGTCGACCGTCCCAACACGGATCGGACCGCTACGTGCCGCTCGTTGCCTGACGCGCGGGGCAGGGCATTCTCGTGTCCAACGCTGACGAAGAGGGCTGGAATTGGGGGCCGAGTCGCGCGGCTGGAGCCGCTGTTACGCACTATTGCCACGGGGCCAGTGGGTGCCATCGCCGAGGATTGACGCTCGGGCGTTACGGCACTGATCTTTCTATCTCTATGTATTCCTGCGTACGCCTCCGCCTTGCGGTCTCGCCGCGCCAGGATGCCTGAACTTGCATTCGAGCTGAGTTGATTCTGTGCTGCTTGCGCGGTGGACGACGCGCGCCAGCCGCGTGGCTCACCAGATCCGTGCGCGCTCCTGTGGCTCAAGGTACAGCCGGTCTACCGGCTGGACCCCAAAGGCGCTGTACCAGGCATCGATATTGCGCACCGGTCCGATGACCCGAAACTCCGCAGGCGCGTGTACGTCGGCGGATGCCTGCTCACGCAGTGCATCATCGCGTAGCTTGCGGCGCCAACGAGAGCTCCAGCCCAGAAACACGCGCTGATCGCCGCTCAACCCGTCGATGACTGGTGCCGGTGCCCCGCCCAGAGAGGCGTGATATGCGTCGAGCGCGAGAAGCAGACCGCTGAGGTCTGCAATGTTCTCACCGAGCAGCTGTCGTCCGTTCAGGCGTACACCGGGAAGAGCCTGATAAGCGTCGAACTGCCGTACCAGTTTCTCGCTCTCGACGGCATAGTGAGCCGCGTCCGCCGGCGCCCACCAATCACGTAGCGCACCCGTCGCATCAATCTTTCGGCCCTGGTCATCGAAGCCGTGCGTGATCTCGTGACCGATGATGCCACCGATCGCGCCGTAGTTGGCCGCCGCGTCCGAGTTGGGGTTGAAGTATGGTGGCTGCAGGATTGCCGCCGGAAAGATGATCTTGTTCTCCGCCGCGATGTTGAACGCATCCACGGTCTGCGGCTGAATGCCCCAGTCGAACGGCCCCCATTCCGACGGGTCGACCGGCCTGCCAACCTTCGAGACCTGGTAGCTCCAGTCGAAGGCCATGCTCCGGGCAACATTGCCGTACAGGTCCTGCGGATCGACGCGCAAGGGGCCATAGTCGCGCCAGGCATCGGGATATCCAACCAATACTTTCATGCGCATCAGCTTGTCCAACGCCTCGCGTTGAGTCGCTGGCCTCATCCAGGTCGAAGCGATAATACGGGCGCGCATGGCGTCCTTGAGGCGTCCGACGAGGACAGCCATCTGTTCTTTGGTACGCGGCTCAAAGTAACGTGCCACGTAGAGGCGGCCCAGCGCCTGGCCGAGACTGCCGTCGACGAGCGCCACGCCCCGTTTCCAACGCGGGCGCATCGTCTTTGTGCCCGAGAGTACCTCGCCACGGAAATGGAACCGAGTCGCAACGAAGCGACTCGACAGGTATGCCGAGGCCCCGTCGACCGTACGAAACGTCTCCCAGGCCTTTAACGTGTCGAGCGGAGTCGCGGCAAATAGCCGCGCCAGCTCGCGCACGGCAGTGTTCTCCGCCAGCACGAGATGGTCGACACCGTGGACTCCTGCGCCCGCGAAAAACGTCGGCCAGGTGATGCCTGGAGCATACGAGGCAAGTTCGCCTACCGAGAGCGGGTTGTACATCGCGCTCAGGTCCCGGGCCTGTGCCTGGTTCCAGCTCGCTCGCGCGATTTGGGTCTCAAGCGCCACCACCTCCTGCGCGGCCGTATCCGCACGCGGCCAACCCACCATCGAAAGAGCTCGTTCCACGTACGACTGGTAGGCGGCACGGGCTTCGCGCATGTCCGCCCCAAGGTAGTAGTCCCGATCGGGCATTCCCAGGCCGCCCTGCCCGAGGAGCAGCGTGTTGACGGGGAGATGTGCATCCGGGGCGACGCGCAGCGAGAAGAACGAAGCTCCAAATCCTAAGTAGCTCGCGCCCATGAGGCGCGCGAACTGCGCGTGCGTCCTGGCGGTCTTGATCAGGTCAAGATCATGTCGCAGCGGCGTGTCGTCGAGGTTCTCCACTCGCGCTTCGTCCATGAAGCTTCGATAGAGCGCGCCGATCCGCGTCTCGGTGGGATTCCCCGAAGTGCTGGCGCTTTGCTCAATCAGCTCGCGCAGCTCGCTCTGAACGCGTTCCGCGACCTCGACATCCACGCCCGCCTCGGCCTGATCGTCGCGTATGACGGCCCGCGCCTCCCAGGCACCCAGAGCATAGCGGAAGAAGTCATCACCAGGCTTGACGCTCAGGTCACGCGCGCTCAGATCGAGCCCCGACGCGGACGATTGGGCTGCGGGCTGCGTGAACGCAGGAAACGTCGCAATGAGCGTTAGCAGCGCCCCACTCATAGTCAGAAAGGTCGGGATCCTCGCCTTCATGCCGACACCGATGCGACTGTCTGTGCGACCCAATGCACACAGATGCGCCGCGGAGCACTTTGGTTTAAACCACGGCCGGCCGCGGCCTTCGGGAACGGCGACCTCAGTGCGCTCACGGCACTCTCGACCTCCGGTCCAGACAGCGCGCAGCCGCGCCGAACGAGAACAGTCAGTTGCCGGGGTCCATCGGGCGCGTAGCTGCGGCATCAGCCGAGGGGCTAGCAACCTTTCGGCCTCGACTCAGCTCCGCAGCATCTCGAGATAGCTCTCCGGGGCGGCATCGAACGCCGCCTTGTGGGCCGGCACGCAGAAGTAGTAGGTCTGGCCTTTGTACGTCGACCTAGGAGCCGTGCCGACATCCACATCCATCTCGCACACCGGGCAGAGGGGATGCTCGGCGGTGGACACGCGCCGCGTGCGATAGGCTTCGTTCGCGTCCGGGTTGGTCCAGCCCTGGCCTTGGTACTCCATGTAGTCGGCCGTCTTCAAAGCAGCCTCGTGACCGTAATAGCGCTCAACGACCCGCAGCGCCAGATCGATCCCGCTCGAGAGGCCGCCAGAAGTGGCGACGCTGCCGGCTTCGACGAAACGGGCACCGCGCCTTACATGAACGTCCGGGTAATCCATTGCGAGCTGGGCGTAGGCATTGTGGTGCGTGGTGGCGGTCTTGCCGCTCAGCAAGCCGGCCTTGGCCAGCACGAATGCGCCGGTGCACACCGAAATGCTGAGGTCCGCGCTCCGGCCCGCCCGGCGAATCCAATTGAGCGCGGCCTCTCCGGCACCGTCCTGGGCAGGGACAACGATGACTCGAGGTTGCGGGGCCGTCTGGAAGGTGTAGTTGGGGACGATCTGCATGCCGCCGCTGACCGTTACCGGACTGGCCGTTTCCGCAACGGTGTAGGGCTGAAACTCCGGGCCCTTGCGCCCATTGACATTCACGCTCTCGAAGACCTCCCAGGGTCCGCAGAAATCGATCACCACCGCGCCGCGTGATATGGGAAAAGCCACGGGAATTGGCCCTGCATCCGGCGGCTGCAGCCGTGCAGGCGGCTGCTGGCCCTGGTCCGATGCGGTTGCAGAGACGGCGCGCACTCGGGGCACGAGCAGAAACGGTGTGGAGACTCCGAGCAGCGCCGCGCGCTGCAGCAGGTCGCGTCTTTTCATTTGCGGGCTCTCCTTTGTGAAGCATGACACCGATTCCGCTGCGCTGGGTGCGGTGAATGTCTTACCGCGCCGAGGTTATTGTTCCCGACTATCGAAGGCCGCGCCGCTTTAAACCAACGCGCTCTTCGGTCGATCTAAAAATCTTCCGCCGGTCGATATGCAACTAATCGGTCTGCCGGAAACGTCCGGACATCGCGGCCGCAGCCATTGAACGCGAGTGCCCAGAGCCACCCGCCGTTAAGGCACCCGTTGGAAAGGAGGGCGGCACAAAGACACCTGCAAAGGAGGGCACGAAGAAATCCCGAAAAGGCACCTCCGCGCCCCGAGAGAAGGCCCAAAAGATTGCCCGACCAAGAGCGCCGCAATGAGGCTGGGTGAGCGACTCCACGCGAGCATCAAAGCCAACGCGCCAACCCTTGCGCCAACAACTTGGTACACGGTGCCCGCGTACACCAAGGACGGCAATGTCGTCTGCTTCTTCCATAGCGCATAGAAATTCGAGACTCGGTACGCAACGCTCGGCGCTCGTCAGGAAAGCGGTGAGCCGAGGGTTGAGCCCCAGCTTGTCGCTAACGCCAGGACGAGCTCGTTGCCGCAAGTCTCGCGCGGTGGTCGCCGCGCCAGTCCCGTCCTGGCCAACGCGATGCTACGGATTGCAAAATCTGGGTTTGGCGCGGGACGCGGCGTCTGAATCTGCCGCCCTAGCGCAAGGGTCAGCGAACAACGCCGATCGACGAAGCTCGGCGAATCAAGGGGTTATACGCGCAATTGCTTGACGTGCCGGGCGTCGACCGGTCTAATACGCGCCCTCCCACCCGGCGGCCAGGTAGCTCAGTTGGTAGAGCAGCGGACTGAAAATCCGCGTGTCGGTGGTTCGATTCCGCCCCTGGCCACCATCAAAACCAGCAAGTTGCGCCGGTCGAAGAACCAGGGGCGTAGCTCGCGACCAATATGACTCGCTGGCATCTCGGACACCGACTTTTTGGGCGAAGCGGCACTTCTAGTCGTCGTCATTCTCGAATGCTAATTTCGACAATATGCGTAGCAGTTGATCGATATCATCTGCGCTCAAACGACTTGAGAAGTGCTTCGCGATCGCTCGCCGATAGACTGCCCACATGCGCTTCTGCATGTCTCGACCTCGTGTCGTGGCACGCACGTACTCACCGCGAGCGTCATCATCCACAGGCTGTCTCCTAACAAGCCCGTCAGCATCCATTCGGTCAAGTAGCCGCGATAGGTTGTACTTTGCAAGGAGCATCCGACCATGAAGGTCGCGGTGTCGCAGACGATCTGCCGGTCCGCGTACGAGCTCGAGCAAGACGTCATACCACACGAGTGGTGGGAGCCCGGCCGACTTTAGGTCCCCCTCTATGCGGTCTAGCAACGCTTGCTCGACGCGAACCAGACGCGCCCACGCTTGCACCGCCGCTTCGCTCGGTCTTTCTTCAGCCATGAAGTCATTCTACTCTAGTAGTTGCATTTGCACCAATTTGTGAGTATAGTTGTAATTGCAACGACAAGAGGTGTTCGATGGCTATTGATACTCGGCTAGCTCCCTACGCGGCATTGACGCTCCGCGTCACGCTCCGCGTCACGCTCGGCGTCATGTATTTGGCGCACAGCGTGATCCTGAAGCTGCTGACGTTCGGTCTGCCCGGGACCGCGGATTTCTTTTCCAAGGCGGGTCTTCCCGGCTGGCTCGCATATGTGACGTTTGCGGCCGAGGCTGTGGGCGGTTTGCTCCTCGTGCTCGGGATCTGGACCCGCTGGGTGGCCGCCTCACTCCTGTTGCCGCTCGTAGGCGCGATCGTCTGGGTACATGGGGCCAACGGCTGGGCGTTCACGGCGCCAGGGGGCGGCTGGGAGTACCCGGCGTTTCTGGTGGCATCGAGCGTCGTACTGGCTCTGCTCGGGGACGGCGCGTACTCCCTGGGTCGGATCGCGAGCGCCCCATCGGCCTCGTAAGTTTCAGAACCGGTTCAGTCGAGCCGGATGCGCAGGATCTTCGGTCGATAGGCTCTTGCCCTTATGCACCGGCAGACGCTGGATTCCCGGTCGTCGTCCGGAACTCTAGGACCTGCTGACGAAGATTCTAGGAACCTTGATCCGCGGCGGGCGCGCTTTAGCGACGCACCAGTGGCGCGTTTACTGCCCGACTGTCATCGTCCTTGATCGGATAAGAAAGCAACCGACCGCAATCGGCCCAACTGCGGTCATCTCATAGATGAATGTGGCCTCCACAACCTCGACATAGCGGTCATTGAGCCCCTCCGCTGTCAGCTCGTTGCGTCCATGACCGAGTTCTTGCCTCTCGGGAGCGGCAGAACAACGAAGTGGGGAGATTCCCGTTGGGACCGCATGAGGGCACGACGGCTCCGTCGATGGACGTTCCCTGAGTCGGACTCGATGACTGTGCCTAATCCCAAGACGAGGGCGGCCTCGGGGAGGACTTGCGGGAGTTGCGGTAGTTACGGGGCGGTTGCCCCACCCAGCGCCGAAACGCGTGGTTGAAGGTGCTCACCTCGGAGTAGCCGAGGAAGTAAGCGATCTGGGCGATGCCGAGGCTTGGGTTTTCGAGCAGGTTCAACGCCAAGGTCTTTCGCACCTGGGCGAGCAGATCCGAGTAGTTCAAGCCCCGGGCGGCGAGGCGCCTTTGCAGCGTCCGCACCGACCACCCTAGGCTCTGTGCCAGGCGCTCCACGCTGCTGTCGCCCTCAATGACAAGCTGCGCGATGCTGCGCCGCAGCCGCTCGAACTCATCGCGCTCAGTCTGGAGACCGGCGAGTTGCAGGTCGCCGTAGTGCCGCATGAGTCGCTCGATCGTTGCGTTGGCGGTCTTCATTGGGCGCTCGAGCACTGCGGCATCGAACCGGATGCCGGCCCAGGCGTGGCCGCTCCGGACCTTCGCTCGCAGCAGGCCCATGCGCTCGCGGTGCGCGGCTGCGCTCTCGGCGGCCAGCTGCGGCAGCACGACTTCGGCAGGTGCCCAATTGGGTTCCCCAAGTCCGTGACGAATCACGTTGCAGACGAACGCCACACCCCAGTCGTTCTTCTGTCGATACGTCATCATCAAAGGATCGATATAGTAGGAATACGAGAATGCCGTCCCGCCCTCGACGTCGAGGCGGTAGACGGCCGAGTCCACCATCGTTGGAAGGTAGCGGCCGATCGTCTGCAAGGCCCGACGCACAGTACGCGACGCGAGCGCCACATTGCCGACGACGCCCGCGTGACGCGGATCGTACTGGGTCCCGAACCTTAGCCCGAAATGCGGGTCGCTAAGCGCATCTGCGCAGATCTCGAGTAGTCTGAGGAAGCTTATCAAGGGCACGCGCCGCTCTGGGTCGGTGAGATCCCTGGCGGCGAGCCCGGCGCGACCCAGGACTACGTCCGGGTCCGCGCCGCGTTCGCGCAGATAATCGTCCAAGCCGTACATCAGACTTGCGAGGTTGATCGTCGGCACGGCCGGCAGCGGTGCAGTGTGGGTGGCGGACATTGGCGCGATTTCCCAACGACTTGGCGCCGTATCTCGCGACGGCGCTACAACCAGCAACCATGATACCGCCCGAGCGGCCGGCCTGTCGCCGACCGCGCTGAAGAGGAAGCGCGGCAAATGACTCGACTCAACTCACAACCCGTTCCGGCGGAAATCCAGGCCGCGGTCGGGCAGACGATTGCAGACCTCGGTGCGGCATTCTCGGGCGTGCTCGTGAACATCGGTCGCCGGTTAGGGCTTTACAAGGCCATGGCGGAGATCGGCGTGTGCACCTCCGAGCAGCTCGCCCAAGCGACGGGCGTTCGCGAGCGCTACGTGCGCGAATGGCTCAACAACCAAGCCGCGGGGGGCTACGTGCGCTACCAGCCCGATGGCCACAGCTACACCCTGCCCGCCGCGCAGGCCATGGTCCTTGCCGTCGAGGAGAGCCCCGTCTACATGGCCCATGCCTTCGAGGTGGCTGCAGCGTTCTGGCTCGACGAAGAGCGCATCCTCAAGGCGTTTCGCTCGGGTGAAGGGCTCGGCTGGCATGAGCACAATGAGCGGCTCTTTTGTGGCACCGAGATGTTCTTCAGAACGGGTTATCGGACTCACCTCGTCTCCGAATGGCTGCCAGCTCTCGATGGGGTCGTCGAGCGGTTGCGCGCAGGCGCCCGTGTGGCCGACGTCGGCTGTGGGCATGGTGCATCAACGATCGTCATGGCGCGCGCCTTCCCAGAGTCCCAGTTCACTGGCATCGACTATCACGTCGACTCCATCACAACGGCTGGGCAGCGGGCCCGCGAGGCGGGCGTCGACAACTTGCGGTTCGAGGTCGCGACAGCGAAAGACTACCGAGGACGGAACTTCGATCTCGTCTGCTTCATGGACTGTCTGCACGATCTCGGGGACCCCTTGGGCGCACTGGTCCATGCGCGCGGTGCCTTGAAGTCCGACGGCAAAGTCATGCTCGTCGAGCCTTACGCAGGCGACACGGTCGAGGAGAATCTGAACCCGCTCGGCCGGCTCTTCTACGCGGCCTCGGCCATGGCCTGTACGCCGAACTCCCTATCCCAGGAGGTCGGCCTCGGCCTCGGCGCGCAAGCAGGCGAAGAGAGGCTGCGGCGCTTGGCCCAGCAAGCCGGGTTCAGTGATCTGAGGCTCGCAACGCGAACGCCAGTCAATCTCGTGCTCGAGGTCCTCCAGTAGCTGCTCGGGCTTCGATGGAACTAGCGAACCGCCAGACGAGGATCGAGCAAATGATCGCAGTATTCATTACGTTCCGCTTCGGAGAGGATTTCAGCGCGGCGAAGGTGCGCCAGCTGGCCCAAAACTCGCGAGCGAAGTTCGAAGGCATGCCTGGGCTTCGCTCGAAACTATTAAGCGTTCTTCCCGAGTTGCGGGAAGCCCGCAATCTCTACGTTTGGGACGACCCGGAGGCGGCGCGTGGGCTCTTCACGCCGGAGAGCCGTGACCGCATCGCTGCGCTCTATGGCGTGCAGCCAATCATCGAATACGCAGAGGTGTGCGCGTTGGTTGAAAATTCGCACGTCTGAACGACGAAAGCGCCCACGGCTCGATCCGCTCGAGGGTAGTGGCGCGGAAGAGGAGAACACCTCTATGTACGCTCTGACGCTCCCGAAAGCGGACATCGTCGAGCGACTGCTCAGGGTCGGGTCGGTAGCGGGCAGTCGAGTTGGCGCCCCTGGCCGCCATTCAGATCAGCAAGTTACTTCCCGGGTTCGTTCAACAAGGTCAGCCCGGTACCCAGTTAGTTTCCATTCGTTCAGGAAGCCTACCACTCGCCCCGGCGATGATTGGATACCCACCTATACATGCCGAGTACATTGAGCGTGTCCGTCGTGTCGAAGGCAGTCCAGTGCTTCACTTCGTCGCTAAAGTGAACATTGCGGTAGAGCTGGTCCCATGACTGACCTGCGCCCATCGGATCCAGTACTTGCTGATGGAGGTCAACCGTATAGGTACGTAGCGCCACCTCGTCGGCCTTGGTCGCTGGGCTGTAGTGACCCACATCGATGATGTTTACGTCCTGCTGTGCCACCCAGTCGAGCGTTTCGACCCAGCCGTCGTAGTAGAAGTCGAGGAAGTCGTTGTAGGGCATCGTCTTGCTTTCGCAAACATCGGTGCACCTACCAAATATCCGCATGTATCCGTTCACTTCATTCATCTCAGTGAACGACAAGGAGTAACGAACTGTCGACGACTTGGCTCGGCTCCGAGTTGTCGATGACCGACAAGGGGATCCTGTACGTTCCCGCCTTGGTCGGAGTGCCAGTGACCAATCCACCCTGTCCGAGCAAGAGCCCCTGCGGAACCTCCGCACTCGCCCAAAGATAGCTTGGCATCCCACCGGTTGCAGTGACCTGTCCCCCATATGCGACGCCCACCGTCCCGTCGGGCAGCGAACTCGTTGTAATTTGCAGTGGTGCCGGGGAAGAAGAGGGCGACGGCACGAGTAGCGACGCCGCAGCAGGCCATTCGGTGGCGGCTCCGGCGTAATCCAGCCATAGCTGGGCCGGCCTTGTCTGCGCACCCGGGTGGACTGATACCGTTCCATTTGCGTCAGTTGCCACGGAGCCGAGGCTGGAGGTCGCGGGCACGATCACTAACGATGCCCGATTGATCTCCTGCCCCTCCTCGTTGACGAACATCGGACTCGCACACAGGTTACCGCGCGAGCCCACCGGTATCGCGGCGTTGACGGTAAACGTATAGGGTGAACCTTCGGCGCCGAACGGTAAGGTAATGGAGTTAAGTCCCAATGTCTGGCCTGGCAGCACCTCTGCCTGGAATTGGTTGTCTTGGACTTGCGCCAGCGTCGCGCTGCCCCATATTCCCCAGCTGCTAAGCCCGTTCACAAAGTCCAGGTGCACTAGGCCGCTCGCCCCAGCGTCGAGCGTGAAATCCTTCAGCGAGAACTCCGCTGGCAGCGGGGTGTGGATACACTGTTCGATTGCAACGCGCGCGCCCAAGACAACGTATTGAGTGCCTGCGGGAACGACACCGCTCAGTACGTAGGCATGGGTCCGACCATCGCCCGCGATAGGCGCGGCCGACAGTGACAGCGTCGCGTTGGAAACCGGACCGCTGGCCGAACGCAGCGTAGCCGTCCACGCCGGCGAGGCAGGATCGAGGTTGATGTTCGAAAGCGTGAGACGGGTGCGGGCGCGAAAATACCAGTCGATCAGGTACGTGAAGGCGCCAGGATCCGTTTCCGGGAGCAGTTTCTTCGGAAAGGCTTCCCACGACTGAAAGATGACCTGCTCCGGGACTTGGTTGGCGTGAGTCTCCATTTCAGCCGCATGTTGCTCGGCTACGCTCAGCCAGGACGCGTCCGAATTGGACCCCAGGCCATTGTAAATGTGCCCAATCGGTATCTTTCGCATAGCCAGCGCGCGCGACAATGCGGTCACGCCCGGCTGCCAGTTGGCACCCCAATCCACGTCGAAGTGGAAGAATGCCAGGGGCTTACCGGCGACGCTCTGCCAGGCATCGAGCCACTGCTCGTAAAGTCCCAGCCACGAATCAGCGTTGGCGAGGCCCGGAACCGGCTCTATGTCGCCGAATGCGACATCGGGGAATAGTGCCTGGATCTGCGCAACCGTTTGCGCCGCGTTCTGCGCCGTCTGAAGCGGTGTCCAGTGACAGGCCTCTGGACCATCGTAGAGCGTTGCCCCGTTGAGTGGCTCGTCAAAGGCGATGTACTGCAGGCTGCCGCCGAGGTCGTGGACGCGCTGTGCCGCCTGCACGGACGCTTCACCCGAGAATCCTTCGATGTCCCTGCCGCATCCGTACGGGGTCAACATGCCGAGTTCTGCTGCAACCGCGATGTGTCTTCGCTTCAGATCGGCAAGCACGCTCGAGAGCTGCTCGTCAGGCAGGTCAAGTAGGATCTGCGTGTAGATCTTGAATACAGTTACGTGCGATGCGGCCTGAGTCCACGGCGCGTCGGGATTGAAAAGGTTCAAGTAGTCCATCCCGCCGCCGAACTCGGCGTCGTCCGGCGCAAACCAGATGGTGGGTGGCTGGAACACTGGCAACACTACCTGAGCTTGCGTCGAGCCGAACTGATTGCTGGCCGTCAGAACGTAGGTCGTATCGGCAGCGGGAGTCACCTGCGTGCTTGTACCGCTGACTGGACCAATGGGTTCGATTTTCACGGCCGTCGCACCGGTGACTGACCACTTGAGGGTTGAGGCTTGGCCGGTCGTAACCCAAGATGGGCTCGCAGCGAAACTTGCAATCATCGGAAGTCTGTCCGGCGGCCTCGACGAGCTGCCGCCGCAGCTTGCGGCTCCGAGCACGACGCACGCAACAGTGATGACCCGACCAACAACTACTTGCGACTTTGCTATGGGCTTCGTAACAGCAACCCAAAGGCGTATCCACAAACTTGTGCATTTCCTTAGAATTTTCAATGCAGCCTCCCGACAGCGGCCCCTTAAGGACTGCCACGGTTTGCGTTGCAAAGATCACGCGGGCAACGACTCGCTTCAGTACACTGGCCCTCCCCAACTCCTTCACACGCAGTGTCGCTACTTGTACAACTCAGCCGATGCAAGCACCTGCAGAAACGGATGACGGATTCCTCCGACCACGAGGACGCTCCCGTCGGAGAGCCGCGTGGCAGTGTGGTGATCGCGCGGCGTGACCAGATAGCCCGTCGCGGTGAAGCCTTCACTCTCCGGGGCGAATCGCTCGGCGTTCCCTACCGAACTTTCCCAATAGCCTGGTTGAAAGGGGTTCTTGACCAGGTGTTGGCCGCCGGCAAGGAGCACGGCCCCGTCAGGTAAGAGTGTGGCCGTTCGCACGCCTGCTGCGGCAATAGGCTCCCCAACTGGCGCAGACAGGCCGGTAGCTGGGTCAATAACAAACGCGCCGTCGCCGCCAATACCCAGCACTCGGCCATCGGCCAATAGTGTGGCCGTATCGAATACACCTAACTCGGGTGCACCCATCGGTACACTGAAGGTGCCGGTCACCGGATCGTAGATCTCTGCGGGCCCGGCGCCGACTATGAGCACCCTGCCATCGGGC
>CAZAXR010000006.1:0-49121 GCA_964489185.1 uncultured Steroidobacteraceae bacterium
ACGATTGTTGCGCCCATCCTGGTGGCGGCACCCAGCTACTTGTCCGGGGATATGAGCTTCGGCGAGCTGATGGTAATAGTCGGCGCATTCAATCAGGTGCAGAGCTCGCTGCGCTGGTTCGTGGATAATTTCTCCCTCCTCGCGGACTGGCGTGCCACGCGGCGGCGTGTCGCAAGCTTCCACCGCGCGACGGCGACCATGGATCACCTCGGCCAAGCGGCCGACCGCATCGAGCTGGACGAAACGCAGTGCGACTCGATCCGCATCGACGATCTGTGCATAGCAGCTCCCGAAGGCTCGGTGAGGCTAAGCGAGGCGCACGTGGAGCTGAAACCCGGTGAGCGCGCGCTGATCGTGGGCGAGCAAGGTTCGACCAGAGCGTTCCTGCTCCGGGCTCTCGCGGGGATCTGGCCGTGGGGACGCGGCCGGATTGCTCTCCCACCGAAACACTCGATGATGTTCCTCCCGGCGCGTCCTTACGTCCCGCCCGGCACGCTGCGTGCCGCGCTCGCTCACCCGCATCCGGCCGGCGACTATGACGAGGCAGCCATCACCAGCGTGCTTTCGGCCGTAGGACTGGAACACGTGCGGCCATTTCTCGACACGAGCGAGCACTGGGACCAACGGTTGCAGGAAGACGAGAAGCAAAGTCTGGCCTTCGCGCGCGTGCTGCTGCAACGGCCGCAGTGGTTGGTGGTCAACGGCGCGTTCGATAAGCTGGAGCCGGCCGCGCGTGAGCGGATCGAAACACTCCTCGCGCGTGAACGCGTCACTGGCCTCGTGAACATCGGCCCGGACAGTTCTCGGGAAGGGTTCTTCACGCGCAAATTGCACCTCGTAACGGATCCGCAAGGCCCAACTTTCAGGCCAGCCGACCACTGCGTGATCCCCGCCGCATAGGACGCGCGTGAACAGGCCCGCAGCCACGCAGCCCGGTCCCGCACGGACCCCTGGGTGTGAGCGAAGGTGTCGTTAATCTATCAGCCCTGACAGCGAAGGGATTTCAGGTGGACATAGCCCCGCTTTTGTTAGAGCTCGCCGGGTGTGGCAATACGCCAAACGTCCCATAGTCGCTTACCTACCGCGAACGTAGGCTATTCCTCCAAGTAGTTGATGCATCGCGTCAGCGCACTGCATTAGTCAGACCGCGACAAAAGAAGGAGATATGTCGCTCTCCAAACGTGCCGTTGCCGAATTCATCGGCACTTTCTGGCTTGTCTTAGGTGGCTGTGGAAGCGCGGTGCTCGCCGCGGCCTTTCCGCATGTGGGCATCGGATTTCTCGGGGTCGCGTTGGCCTTCGGACTGACTGTCCTCACCATGGCGTTCGCCATCGGCCACATCTCCGGCTGCCACCTGAACCCGGCGGTCTCTTTCGGACTGATGGTCGGCGGGCGGTTCAAGGGCTCAGACCTGCCCGCTTACATCATTGCTCAGGTGCTGGGCGCGATCGTCGCCGCCCTGGTGCTGTACGTCATCGCGAGCGGCAAGGCGGGCTTCGATCTGAGTGGCGGACTCGCTGCCAACGGCTATGGCGATCATTCCCCCGGCCGTTACTCACTCCTCTCCGGGTTGCTCACCGAAGTCGTTATGACCTTCATGTTCCTCATGGTGATCCTCGGCGCGACCGATGCACGCGCACCGCAAGGATTTGCGCCCATTGCAATCGGGCTCTGCCTGACGCTCATTCACCTGATCAGCATTCCGGTGACCAACACGTCGGTGAATCCGGCACGCAGCACGGGTCCGGCGGTCATCGTGGGCGGCTGGGCGTTGGCGCAATTGTGGCTGTTCTGGGTTGCGCCGCTCATTGGGGCCGGACTCGCCGGTATAGCGTACGGCACGTTTGCGGGAGAGGGCGAGAGTGCGGCGCTCTCGGCGGGCAGCCCTGCGCCGTTGAAAGCCGGTCGCTGATGGTCCCGCGAAGAGACGCCTGCTGCACCACGCGCCGACACTGGAATTGCTGCCATTAGAACGTCCTGAATCGTCGAGGGAGACAGATCATGCAAAAACTCGCTACAACTTTAGTCCTGTGCGTGCTCATGTTCGCCGGGTCAGTCGCGCAAGCGGACGAGTACTCGGATACGGTCGCCACGTTCAAGAAGGCCGGCGAAAGCGCCGCGTTCTTCAACGATTCCTACGGTTACGCAGTCTTCCCCACCATCGGCAAAGGAGGCCTGGGGGTCGGCGCCGCGCACGGCGACGGCAGAGTTTACGAAAAGGGCAAGTACATCGGCGACACCTCCATGACGCAGCTGAGCGTCGGATTTCAGGCTGGCGGTCAGGCGTACAGTCAGATCATCTTCTTTGAGAACAAAGCCGCACTCGACCTATTCACCAGCGGTAATTTTGAGTTCGGGGCCGGTGTGAGTGCCGTGGCGATCAAGACAGGGGCATCGGGTTCAGTGGGCAGCACCGGTGCGACGGCGAGCGCCAGCACCGGCGCTGGAGAGGGGGGCGCAGGTACTGCTGGCAAGTATCGTAAGGGAATGGCGATATTCTCGATCGCAAAGGGCGGGCTGATGTACGAAGCCTCCCTGGCTGGTCAGAAATACAAGTACAAGGCTCGTACGTAGCGCCACCACGTTTCGCTATCGCCGGCCCCGCTGCGACGGCAGTGCTTGGGCTGCCCGCGCAGATACCGGGCCGGCTGCCGGCCCGGGGCCTCTCTTTCGGGCCTCGCCGAACGGCTACGCCGACGCCAGGAACGTCATTTAACGGTCTCGACCGCTAGGACAGACCCTTGTCAGTCGGCTGCACTAATCGCGTGGTGCGTGGTGATCGACATGCACGCGTAGCGTCGTGACGGCTCAGTCCGAGCTTGGAATCACTACCGGATTGTCGTTCGATTAGCCTAGCGGTTGTGAGGCGCAGAGCCACGGAACTGATCGCGAGTGGCCGGGAATGGACACAAGGGGGCGTTATGAAGAAGTCACTGCGATTCGCTGCAAGGGCGTTGCTTAGCGGCTTTCTCATCGTTGTTCCGATCTACCTTGCTGTCTTGCTGCTGCTGAAGGCCATGCAATCGGTCGCTGGCCTCGTGCAGCCAATCACCTTGCTGCTGCCGGACTGGCTGCCGGCGGAGCGGCTCCTGTCCCTTCTGCTCGTGCTCATGATGTGCTTCCTGATCGGTGTTGCCGCCAGCACTCGCACCGGTCGGGTGATTAGGGAGCAAATCGAGAGGAAGTTCTTAGAGCGAATTCCCGGGTACACAGTCATGCGCAGCCTCACCCAGCAACTGGCGGGCGACAGCCGCGACAACGCCTGGAAGCCTGCACTGGCTGAAATTGAAGACGCTCTCGTCCCAGCCTTTATCATCGAGGAGTTCGAGGACGGACGCTACACAGTATTTGTCCCGTCGATCCCCACACCGCTTGCTGGCGCCGTCTATATTCTGGAGCGAAATCGGGTCCATCTACTGGATGTTCCGTTCACCCAGGCGCTCCAGGTGATATCGCGGTGGGGATCGGGCGCTAAGGACCTTCAGATGGCAATGCAGACGGGGAACAACTCATCTGCGCGCGGCATAGGTACTGTTCCTATTGAGGCGCTCAGCTCGCCCGCCCCGATGTAACGTGCAACCACCCTGCGATGACGGTATGGCCGCGAGAGTTCTCCGCACTCTCCGAGACCAGGACATCCACGGGCGCAGAGCTGGGGGACTGGCGGCTCGGGACGACTAGCCTGGGCAGGAACGCCGCCGGGGAACACGAAGCCGCGCAGAATCACATGGCTCATCGCCGGCGCCGCCGATTCTCTAGCCTGCGGCTGGCGTTTCGCGCTGACTAACCGCAGCCGGCACGCTGCTCGGCGTCGTTTTAGCGAACGGCAGAGTGAAGCGGAGCACGGCGCCGCCGCCGCGCCGGTCTTCGGCCCAGATTCGACCACCGTGGCTCGTGATGATGGTGCGGGCCACGGCAAGACCCATCCCCATGCCCGCATCCTTGGTGGTAAAGAACGGTTCAAATATCTGCTCCGCCTTGTTGGCCGGAAGGCCGGATCCCGAGTCCTCGATCGCAACCTCGACGGAACCACCGTCTAGCAACGCAGTGCGAGCGGTGATGTTGCGTTCCCTGCTCGTTCTGCTCCCCATCGCGTCCATGCCGTTGATGACGAGGTTCAGGATGACCTGCTGAAGCTGGATCCGATCGCCGCGCACGTACAGCGAGTGCGCAGCGAGATTCGTGCTCAGCGTGACACCGCGTGCCGCTGCCTGTGCCGAAAGAAACTCGAAAACCTCCCGAACCACCGCGTTGAGATCGACTTCCTCGGCTTCAGCAGGGGTCTTGGCAAGCAGGCTGCGAAGGCGCTTGATGACCTCGTACGCGCGTTGCTCGTCACGCACGATATCGCTCACAATGTCCTTGAGTTCGCTGAGATCCGGCGAGGCCATCTGGAGCATGAATTGAGCGGCCTCCGCGTTGCCGAGAATGGCGCTGAGCGGCTGATTGAGCTCGTGGGCAATCGATGCTGACAGTTCGCCCACGGTCGAGCGGCGGTTCATGTGAGCCAGCTCAGCCATGCGCTGATGCGCGTCCAGTTCGGCACTCCGCCTGCGCCGGCGCTCGTGCAGCAGCCTGACGATCAAAGCGCTCTGCAGCGCCACAACCGCGGCGACAGCCAGGATCAGCCAGCGGTATCGCTCCCAGGCAGACGGCTCGGCAAAGAGAATCGTGCTTCCTGGCGGCAGGTCGGATTCTCTGATGCTCCACTTTCTGAGCTCCCGCCAGTCGAACACCGGGTTGCCAAGACCAACCGGCGGCGTTTTAATCGCAGACGCAGGCTCGCCAGCCAGCAGCCGGGCGGCGACACTTATCGTCTTGCGGCCTTGCTCCTCGCCGGAGATCAGCGGCCCGCCCACGATTCCCTTGCCCAGGTATGCGTCGGTGTAACTGAACATCGGGGCGTTTGCGGCCGCGTGCAGTTGAGCCAGAGCCGTGTCTTCGTCCTGCGGAATGCCCTCCACTTCCGGAGACAGCAGGACGTAGAGAATGGCGGAGTCTGCCGGAAGGGTGGCCGCGCGCTGCAGTACGTCCTTGAACGGCACGCCGTTAAGAAACGTCAGGGTGAGGCGCCTCTTCAACGGCCTGAGCGAGTCGCGTATCTCCTCGACCCAATACTTCTCGATGGGCGAATTTCCGATCACCACCGCAATCGTGCTGGTCCGCGGTCGGACACGTAGAATGTTCTCCACCAGAGCAGGAAAGCTCACAGAGATCGCCACTACGGTCTCATTGGAAGTAAGGCTTGCATCCGACGCCCTGCGTGCCTCCACATCGGTGAGCAGCTCCGGAGTGGTGCGAAACAGGGGCTGCTGATGCTGCTGTACAAAGTTTGCGGCGGGTGCCCCGAGGGTGATGATCAGATCGAGCGGGTGATCCGCGAAAAGAGTACTCAGGTAGTTGGCGAACGCTGCGTCTTCCCTGGGGTCGGTGAAGCGCGCGGAGACCAGCCAGCTCTCGTAGAGCTCGAGGCGCCCGGGTATGTGCCGGTCCAGCTGCACGCGCATGTCTCGGGCATACAGGTCGCCGAATTCCGGCCCGAAGGAGTGGAGCATCAGGACGCGCTGGGGCGGCTGCGCCCGCGCCACCATCGCCGCAGCGAGCGCCAGCAGCAGCCCACCGATCAATCTCACGCCAACAGATGGCACCTTCCCCTCCCCCGTCCATTGTGCTGCCAGCAGCGAACGGCGTCCAAGGTTGTGTTGGGGGGCCCCCGGCTTGTCTCGCAGCGCACGCCCGAACGGGCACAGCCTCGACAAGAGGCAGCCATAGTGACGGCACGCCTGATCGTCAGCGGACTTGGGGCGGCATTCCTCGCGGCCGGCCCCCTCCCTGCACAAGTCCCGCGGCCCTCGGCTGGCGCGGAGCTATCCGCGCCGAGCCTTGAGGAGGTGACGGTTACGGCCCAAAAGCGGCCGGAGAACATCCAGACGGTACCGGTCTCGATTGTGGCCTTCAACGCGGACGCGCTCAGGCGGTTGGAGATGACCGAGGGATTCGACCTTGCGAATCAAGTGCCCAATATGAATATCGACGCGCCGGTCGCAGACTCCAACGTGCGTTACTTTCTGCGCGGCGTGGGCACGCAGGACTTCAGTACCCTCGCCACCTCACCGATTGCGCTGTATATCGATGACGTTTATCTGGGCAGCACCATCGCGAACTCGGTGAATCTCTACGATATGGAGCGCGTCGAAGTGCTGCTGGGGCCGCAGGGAACGCTCTGGGGGAAGAACACCACCGGCGGCGCCATCAACTTCATAAGCGCACATCCCACCCAGGCCCTGGCAGCTTCCGGATCAGCGGGCTACGGGAATCTGGGTCAGCGATTTGCGGAAGGGATGGTCAATGTGCCGCTCGCCGACACGTTGGCTGCGCGGGCAGCTTTCACCTACTCGGGCCGGGACGCCTGGATTACGAACCTGGCTCCGGATGGCCCTCATAACCTCGATGCCTACAACAAGGCCGGCGGCCGATTATCCTTCGAATGGACGCCCAACGATGCCGTGAGCGCCTATCTGAAGGGGGAGTACCTGAAGCGTACCGGCAGCACGATCACCGGATACATGGTGCCCCTCAGTGGCGACACCGACTCGTTCGGCAACCCGGCACTGCCCTTCGGCATCGTTAATCAGGGGGGCGGCCCCTCCTCGGATGACTTCGAGACGTGGGACGTGATCGCCAGGCTGGACTGGAACATCGGCAATGCCGTGGAGCTCACTTCCATCTCAGGTTGGCAGGCTGCCGAACGCATCCATGAGTACGAACTCAATGGTGGTACGCCCCTCCTGCTGATCAATCAAGCTTTTTTTGGCAACCACGAACAGTTCACCCAGGAGCTGCGACTCGCCTCGCTAGATCCTGGACCGCTTCGGTGGCAAGCCGGACTGCTCTACTACTCGGCGCGGGAGGCCTCAACGACCGCGGTGCCATTCAACGAAGCGCCCTTCGGTGCACCGCTCTTTGTCACGACCGACCTCTGGCCCGAGTCGCGCAAGTTCAGCAGTGGCTCCGCCTTCGGAGGGCTCGAATACGACCTCACGCCGCATCTTACGGCCAAGGCAGGCTTGCGCCAGAACGAGGATGAAGGCTCCTATCACGCGATGCATTACGCCGTACATCCTTACGCGAACTACCTGAACTATCTGAATCCGGATCCCCTGGCCGACCCGAATTCCATGCTGCTGCCGGGCGACACCATCAATACGCGCGCCAATTGGAGCAAGCTGACCTGGGATGCTGGCCTGCTTTACCGCTTGTCGGACGACAAGATGATCTACTTCAACGGCAGTACCGGCTACCGGCAGGGCACGTTCAGCTCCCCGTCCGGCAGTTCCGTGAACGAGTTCAGCGTCCTGCAACCCGAGACCAATCTTGCCTTCGAGCTCGGCGCGAAGACCTCCTGGCTGGAAAATACCCTGCAGGTGAACGTCGCGGCGTTTAGCTACGACTACGCGGATATGCAGGTCTTCGTGCTCCAGCCCATCGTTGCAGGCAGCCCGTTATTCAAACAGAGCAATGCCGCCAGAGCGACCGACCGCGGGGGAGAGCTCGCGCTCAAGGCAGTTCCCGCCGACGGCTGGCTGACCGGCGCAGCGGTGGGCTATGTGCACGCGATATTCACCAAATTCGATACGATGAACAGCGCGGGTGAGCCTGTCTCACTGGCCGGCAATCGGTTCCCCCGGCAGCCGCAGTGGTCCGCGAACGCGCTCCTTGAGTACCGCCTCCCGCTGGCGACGGGCGCCTCCATCCTGTTGCACACCGACTGGAACTATCGTGGTGATTACTACGCGAACGCCGACAACGCGCACAATCCCTATATCCCCGGCCGCACGGTCGGCAATGTGCGAGCCGCCTACACGCCTCGGACTGAGCGCTGGGAATTGGCGGTCTGGGCCAAGAACGTCACGGACAAGCACTATCCGATGGGCGGCTACCGTCTCGACTTTGCCAGTTCCCAGATCCTCTATTTCGGTGACCCGCTTACGTACGGAATCAACGCCAGCGTCACCTTCTGACTTCTCGCGCAACCCACACGCTGTTGTCCCCGGTGTGGAACGAGCTATATCTCCTGGGTCAGGAATTTCATCACAGCGATGGTCGGCACCGTCGCATGGCTGCTCGGACACGATTGACCGCGGCCCGTCAGTCTTTGCGTCAACGCCCAGCGATTGACCGGGGCCTCTAAAAACCAACTCCCGCAGAAACCTGAAGCGAGTAGCCCTGGTACGTCCACTGGTTTGAGACTTCCGCATGCGCCGCATCCGCACTGGCCGGATGAGGCCCGCATCGCTGTCTCCCTGGTACTGAACTACAAAGAGGGCGCAGAGGCTTGCATACTGCACGGGGATGCACACTCGGAATCAGTCCTGACCGGTCTCGGTCCCGTCGAGCCCATGCCCGGCGCCCGCAATCTGAACGCGGAGTCCACTTTCGAATACAGCAGTCGCGTCGGATTCTGGGAGATCATGGGGCTGCTGAAGAATGCGGGCGCGCCGGCGCCCGTGTATGCGGTAGGCATGGCGCTCGAACGCAATCCTGAGGCCGCTGCCGAACTCGCACGCAGTGGCTTCGAGGTCGCTTGCCACGAACAGCGCTGGATCGACTATCAGTCTGTTCGGGAAGAAGTTGAGCGCGCTCACATGGCGCGCAACGTCGACACCATTACCCGTCTGATCGGCCGCAGACCAGTCGGCTGGTACACCGGGCGTCCGGGCCCGAATACGCGCCGCCTGGTGGTGGAGAACGGCGGCTTCCTCTATGACAGCGACGCCTACAACGATGACCTCCCGTACTGGACGGACGTTTTGGCCAAGCAACACCTGATCATCCCCTATAGTTTCGATACCAATGACAGCCGTTTACGGCGCGGGGGTGATTTGAGCACCGCCAAGCAGTTCTTTGCGTACTGTCGGGATGCGTTCGTCTGGCTGTACCGTATGGGCACTGAGGGGCGACCGCGCATGATGAGCATCGGCCTTCACGGTCGGATCATCGGTCGCCCCGGCCGAATTGGTGCTTTGGCGCGCCTGCTCGAGCATATCCAGCGCCACGACGGCGTCTGGCTGTGCAATCGCGCAGCAATCGCCCAGCATTGGCTCACACATCACGCCAAAAGCTGACGGGGCATCGCGGGCCGCAGAGGTTTCCCACTGTTCTGGGCGGCTTCCGCTTCCTTCCGCGACGAGTGGTCCCTAGTTCGCTATTCCGCCCTCCGGCGGCCCGCGCCGAAGGACGTCCGGAAGTGTTTGCCCCTGTTCGGTAAACGACAATGACACCGAATTCAGGCAATGACGCTCACCGGTTGGCGGAGGGCCATCCGGAAACACGTGCCCCAGGTGACTGCCACAACGCGCGCAGACCTCTTCAACGCGGACCATTGCATAGCTCGTATCGCGCACACGCCGGATATGAGACTCCTCGTACGGTCGGAAGAAGCTGGGCCAGCCGGTGCCCGAATCGAACTTTGCATTCGACCTAAAGAGGGGCAAGCCACAGAAGCGGCACGTGTAGATCCCGTCTTTGTGATTGTCGACAAACACGCCACAGAAGGCAGCCTCGGTGCCGTGTTCAAGCAGCACGCGGCGCTCTTCCTCGTTAAGATGCGCGCTTATCTCAGTGCGCTGCGCCGCACTCGGCGGCCTCAAGTCGAAATCAGTCATTACCATCACCTCGCCTTAACACTCCTGGAAGATGGGCCGTCCTTGATCCCATCGCGTCCTGCAGATGCAATCGATCCTGCCCTGAATCGCCTCGCCACCCAATCGCGGCCGTTTCCGCCATTGTGCTCCAGCTCGCAAGCGAGCTATACGTATACCTCTGGGAATTGCCTGCGACGAGAACCTGCATATGGATGACACGTCCCAGCGCACGTGGCGTGAGCTGGCGATGGACTGGAAAATGTGGTTGGTCCTCATCGCATGCCTGCTCGTCGCCACAGGCGCCTGGCTGCTCGGATACGATTGAGCACGCAAAGCGAGTGCCGAGCCCTCGGCTGCGACTTCCTGGCGCTCTCCGGCTTGTCGAGGCCGCACCCCGTGTCGATCGGCCGAGGACCTGGCCAGCGTGCGCGACATCCATGGCAGCTCGTTGCGATTTACATCCGCTCCGACCCGCTCACCGCCCTTGGCCTATCGAATGTGCGAACCCCGACGTAGCTGGCCGCCAGGACCAGCAAAAGGAACGCGATTCCCGCGACGATCCGGGCTTCGGTGTGCTCGTAGTCGAGCTGAATCACGTGCCGCGCCACGGCAATGAGCGCCACGCTCAGCAGCAGCTCGACCCGCAGCCGATGCTCGATGAAATAGTTTCTCAGCGTATCCATCAGTTCCAAGCCCAGTACGACCAGCAGCACGCCTGCGAACAGCGCCTGCACCGTGTTCTGTAATTCCGCAACGTTGCCGACCTCAGCGAACGCGCGCGGCATACCCCGAATCATCAGTAGCGTGACGATAGCGATGGCGGCAACTATCCCCAGCGCCAAAATGGCCTGCAGGATGCGCAGCACCCAGCTATCGAACAGCTGCCAGAATCGCGTAGCGTTATGCATGAGTATTGTTCCGCGTAGGTCGATTATTTTGTGAGGAATCGCAACGCCGTGGTTACCGTTGGGATCATAAGCGAACATCCGTAAAGACCGAGCCTTAGTTGCCGCCCCCCCTCCGGCCGGATCCCGCCTGTCTCTAGTGGGGGCGGCGGATGTACGTTAGAGGCCTGCGGCGTGCACGGCAACCGGGATCGGACCCAGCATCGGGGCGCACGCGCACAGCACTGGAGAGTGGCATGTCTACACAGTTCGACGCGATCGTGATCGGAACTGGCCAAGCCGGACCTTCCCTGGCCGAACGGCTCGCTGCAGCAGGAATGAGCGTGGCGATCATCGAGCGGCATCGCTTTGGTGGCACCTGCGTCAATACCGGCTGCATCCCGACCAAGACGCTGGTGGCCAGCGCGTACGTCGCGCACATGGCGCGGCGCGCGCGCGAGTTCGGGGTCGCTACCGCAGGTGAGGTCGCGGTCGACATGAAGGCCGTTAAGGCCCGCAAGGACGAGATCGCGGGGCAGTCGAGCCGGAACCTGGAACGTTGGTTACGCGGTCTGAAGAACGTAATGGTCTTGACCGGGACGGCGCGATTCGAGGACGGCAAGACCATCCGCGTGAATGCCGATACGCTACGTGCGGACAAGATATTCATCAATGTGGGTGGGCGCGCATACGTTCCTCAGCTCCCAGGGATCGAGCAGACACCCTTCCTCACCAACTCGGGGATGATGCACATCGATTTTCTGCCGCATCATCTGGTCGTCGTCGGCGGCAGTTACGTGGGGCTTGAATTTGCGCAGATGTTCCGACGCTTTGGCTCTCAGGTCACCATCGTGGAAAAGGACTCGCGGCTCATCTCCCGTGAAGATGAGGACGTCTCAGACGCGATTCGCGAGATCCTCGAGAATGAAGGCATCGGTATCCGCCTGGGCGCGACCTGCATCAGTACCACGCGCACGGAAGGCGGTATCAGCGTCGGGGTCGACTGCCGCGAAGGTGAACCGAGGGTCGCCGGTTCGCACCTGCTGCTGGCGGTGGGGCGCACGCCCAATACGCACGATCTGGGCCTCGAGCGTGCCGGGGTGCAGATTGATCAGCGCGGCTACATCAAGGTCGATGATCAATGCCGCACCAGCGCGCCCGGAATCTGGGCGCTGGGCGACTGCAACGGGCGCGGCGCGTTTACCCATACCTCCTATAACGACTTCGAAATCGTTGCTGCGAATCTGCTCGACAACGATCCGCGAAGGATCAGCGACCGCCTGCCCTGCTATGCGCTTTACACCGACCCGCCGCTGGGACGGGCCGGCATGACCGAGGCCGAAGTCAAGAAGTCCGGACGCCGCGCATTGATCGGAAGACTGCCCATGAGCAGCGTCAAGCGCGCGGTCGAGCGCGGCGAGAGTCACGGCTTCATGAAGGTCATTGTTGCCGAGGACAGCAGTGAGATTCTGGGCGCGGCGCTTCTAGGAGTGAATGGCGACGAGGCCGTGCACTCGCTTCTCGATGTCATGTACGCGCGCGCACCGTATACCGTCATCCGGCGTGCCGTGCACATTCATCCCACAGTCAGTGAGCTGATTCCCACGATGCTCGGGGACCTCCGTAGCCTGTCTGCCGGTTGACCGGCCGGCCGCAAGGGGCCCTCTGGAGGCATCCGCCTCGGGCACGTGCCCGGCTGCCCGGCACCCTGCCTCATCCAGTTGCGGCGAGCTTGCCGAGGTCGGCGGCCCGAGCCGTTATACAGCCCCTGGCCATATCGGACCATGGTCCAATGGCGCCTGAGCGCGAGTCCTAGCGAAATCGCACGGATAAGGCGGCTCATCACACCGCCAACCACCGATCACTAAATGGCTGACTCAGACAAACCCGAGGTCAACGGGGGCCGACGCGAGGTGATCAAGAGGGTCGGAGCCAGCGCCGTGGCTGCCGCGTTCGGCACTCCGGCAGTTGCCGCCGCACCTGCGGCGGCCTCGGCGCCTGGGCACGTGGCGCAACCTAAGGCCGGCGGCGGTTACAACATCCTGTTCATTCTCACCGATCAGGAGCGGTACTTCCGCCCGGGGGAATTGCCGCAGGACTATCGACTTCCGGCGCACGAGCGTCTCGCAAGCAAGGGCATCGTCTTCGAGAACCATCAGATCAATTCCTGCGTGTGTACCTCCTCGCGCTCGGTGCTCTATACCGGTCGCCACATCCAGCAGACCAAGATGTTCGACAACACGAATTTCCCGTGGGTCAGCAGCATGTCGACCGATCTGCCGACCGTCGGAGACATGCTGCGCGAGGCCGGTTATTACACCGCCTACAAGGGCAAATGGCACCTCACCAAGGAGTTCGAGACGGTCAACGAACTCGGGACCCCGAGCAAGATATTCACCAAGGAAATGGAGGCTTATGGATTCTCCGACTACCTTGGAATCGGCGACATTATCGCCCACGATCAGGGCGGCTATCTGCACGACGGCATTATCTCCGCGATGGGCGTGAACTGGCTGCGTGGCCGAGGTGTGGAACTGCAGGCGCAGGGCAAGCCGTGGTTCCTGGCCGTGAATCTGGTCAATCCACATGACATCATGTTTATCAACACCGATCGCCCGGGCGCGCCCGTGCAGGCGCGCAACATCCTGGGCCACATCCGGCCCGAACCCGCCAACCCCCTCTACGCCAAGCAGTGGGCATTTGACCTGGCGCCGACCTATTCCCAAAAGCTCGACGAGCCGGGCAGGCCTGCTGCGCACGCCGACTACCTCAAGTCGCACGACGCGCTGGTCGGCAACATTGCAAATGAAGACTGGCGCTGGCGGCGGCGGCACAACTACTACCTGAACTGTCTGCGCGATGTCGACCGCAATATCGTGCCGCTGCTCGATGAGCTGGAAGCACTCGGCCTGGCCTCCAACACCATCATTGTCCTGACTGCGGACCATGGGGATCTGGACGGCGCGCATCGCCTCCACTCCAAGGGTGCGACCGCCTATCGTGAGCAGAACAACGTTCCGCTGATCGTCGTGCATCCGGCGCATGCGGGTGGCAAGCGCTGTCGCGCAGTCACCTCGCATCTCGATATTGCCCCCACGCTCGTCAGCCTAGCGAGCGCCGATGCCACAAAGAAAGCGCAGATCACCAAGTCTCTGCCGGGAAGGGATTTCTCTGCCTTGCTTGCCGCCCCGGAAAATGCCGGCCCCGCCTCGATCCGCGACGGAGCGCTCTTCTGCTACAACATGTTCGCTTACATCGATGGTGGGTTTCTCGAGAAAGCTGTCGGCGTCCTCCAGCAACCGGACGGCAAGGCAAAGGTCAAGGAGATGGCCAAGTCAGGTGCGCTGAGGCCGGACCTGAGGAAGCGTGGCGCCATCCGCAGTGTTGTCGATGGTCGTTTTCGCTTCAGTCGCTACTTCTCGCCCAAACAGCACAACCGCCCTGCGGGCCTGGATGAGCTCTTCGAGCTGAATGATGTGGAGCTCTTCGACCTCGAGAAGGATCCGCTCGAACGCACCAACCTGGCATTGGATCGCGGCAAGTATCGCGAGCAGCTCGAGGCGATGAATGCCAAGCTGAACGCGCTGATCGGCCGCGAGGTGGGCGAAGACGTCGGCCAGATGCTGCCCGGCGGCGTCGATGGCGGCTGGGTCGCGACGCCTGCGGTTTATGACATTTAGAAGGAGCCTCTGATCTCCCCGCCCGAGCAATAATCCCCCCGCTGCCACGGCCGGCGTGCGCGACGGGTCATCCAGTTCCAGGGGACCGACCGGTTTATGTCACATGATGCGCAATGATCGAATGCGCGGCAGGGGTTTTGCCGCGTGGAGTGCCGTCGCTTGCCGACGACAGATTCAACGCCTTTCCTGGCGGCCCGATAATTGGAGCCGCATTAGGAGCACGCTGTACGTCAGCCACGCCCCGTCGGGTCTGGGCTGTGTTCAATTAGATCGATATGGGCCAAAGCTCGTCGGGGGAAGATCCCAACATGTTACGGAAAATTCGCACGATCGCGTGTGCGCCGCTACTGGCGCTTGTGACGCTCGTGATCGCCGGGTGCGGCGGCAGCGGCAGCGCGGGCACAGGCACTTTGAAACTGTCGGTTTCCGACGCACCCGTAGATGGGGCGCAGGCGGTCGTGGTCAAGTTCACGGGTGTCGAACTCACCGGCAACGGTGGCAGTCCCGCCGATATTACTTTTGCCGAGCCCAAGACGATTGATCTGCTGACTCAGAGCGGGACCGCCTCCGCGGTGCTGTTCAACCAGCCGATCGCGGCAGGCAGCTACGGTCAGATCCGGTTGATGGTGGTAGCGGACGGCGATCCCGCCAATTCCTACATCACACTGTCCGACGGCAGCATGCACGGACTGCTGATCCCGAGCGGCGCGGAAACGGGACTGAAGCTCGTGTCAGGCTTCATGGTACCCGGCAGCGGTGTCGTGGATTACACGGTCGACTTTGACCTGCGTAAGGCGGTCACGTGTCCCCCGGGCCAGGCGCCTGCGTGCATTCTCAAACCGGCGCTGCGCCTGGTCGATAACACGAGCGTGGGAAATATCCAGGGCAGTGTTAGTAACCTCTTGGTACCCAACGGCTGCACGCCCGGCGTATACCTTTACAGCGGCACCGTAACGAGTCCAGAAGACATGAACAGCGCGGCGGCGATGGGCGACGTGAACCAGCCGCTGGCGTCGAAGGTTCCGGTCGCGACTTCCCAAGCGCCCTACTATTACCAGTTCACCTTCCTGCAGCCTGGCACCTACACGATCGCCTTCACCTGTGAAGCCACGCAGGACAATCCCGATCAGGCTGACAGCACGGTGAAATTCAGTCCGGTCAAGACAGGCATCATGGTCTCCGCAAGCCAGACCACCACGGTGGATCTCCCCTGACGGCTCGGTGACCGGCTCTCCGTTTGGCGGCGGTCTTCTGCGGCCACCTGGCTCCGCTTGACCTGACAGCCGTGGGTTCGATAATCGGACGGGTCGAAGAACCCTGTGCCCTCCCCGGATCGGCTATCGGGGCCACACTCAAGGGGACTGCCTTGTTGAGGCGGCTGCGCGAGCGAATCCTGAGCACTGCTGATGAACGGGCGATCGTCCTCGTTCGCCTGCTCGTCGGCCTTGTGGTGTTTTTTCCGGAGGGCGTGCAGAAGCTGCTGTTCCCGGCCGCTCTCGGCGCCGGTCGCTTCGCATCGATTGGCATCCCGGCCCCCAGCGCGATGGGTCCGTTCGTCGGCGTGGTCGAGATTCTGTGCGGGGGACTGATCATCATCGGACTGCTCACGCGCCTTGCGACCGTTCCCCTGATCATTATCGCGGTGGTGGCCATCCTATCCACGAAGATCCCGATCCTGCTCGGCCACGACTTCCTGATGTTTCACCTGCCGCATCTCAGCCGCTACGGCTTCTGGAGCATGCTGCACGAGGCCCGGACAGACTTCTGCATGCTGCTCGGCTGCCTGTATCTCCTGATCGTAGGCGGTGGCGGATGGTCGCTGGACCTGTGGCTGGTGCGACGACCCGATGGCTGACGAGGCACCGGACAGCGCCAAGTCCCTGTGGGCGCCCGAGGCATGTGGCTCACCGCGTGCCGCGAGCCCCCGGCCGGGCGATCGTGATGATCTCCGGGCTGGTAGCCGTGAGCGGTTGCCGCTCGAAGCTCCCGAACTGCTCCTCGATCCCCAGCCCCGCGTCCGCCAGTAACCCCGACAGCGACTTGGCATCGAGGAACCTCAGGGTACTGCGGCTCACGAACGGAGCGTCCCAGCTCGGTGACGTGAAGGTCTCCGTGAAGGAAACGATCCGGCCGTCGAACGGCACGTCGACGTGTCTCCTCATCCGCACGACCGAGCCGTCGGAGTCAACCACCTCCCGCCTCCGGTCCGTCGCCCACGCCTCCCAGGCTCGCGCGCCAGGATTGCGAGTCTCGAAGGCCAAGCGGCCGTCGCGCCTCAGTGCCCTGCGAATGGACTCGAGCGCCGCGCGCACCTCGCAGTCCTCGACGAATATCTGAAACGTGTGGCCGGTCATCACGACCAGATCGAACTCGCCCGCCCAGTGCACCGATGCGAGATCCCCGCACACCCACTCGATATCCACCCGCCGGCGAGCATGCGCCAGCATGGCAGCCGCGGGGTCGAGTCCACACAGCCGCCCCGCATGACCGGCCTCACGCGCCTCGCGCAGCAGGGTGCCGGTCCCGCAGCCGACGTCGAGCACCGAGTGCGCCTCCATGATCAGCGGGAGGTAGAAGTCGAAGTCCTTCGAAATCGAGCGCGGGTACAGCCGGTCGTAGAGCGCGGCGAGTCTGGCGTCTGAGAAGAGTTCATCGACCATGGGACGTCGGGTGACCGGTGCCTGGTGTCCTGCGAGCCCAATGGCGGCCGCCGGCCTCAATGCCGAGGCGCGACACTATACCTTGCGCCCTGCGTCGCAGGGCCGCCGGCGCGCCGCCGTTGCTGTAGGAATAGTCAACCGCCCGCGTAGTCATTCGCCTACACGCAAGCACGCAATCCGGGCAGTGCGGCCGCGAGCCGTGCTGACATCGTTGGCGATCCGGGTGTGGTAAACAGTTCTCCTGCTTCAAGAAAGAGGACAAGCATGAAGCACGCGATACAAAAGACCACCAGCGGAATTCCAGCGCTCGATGATGTACTGCACGGTGGCCTGCTTCCTGAGCGTCTGTACCTGATCGATGGCAATCCCGGGTCCGGCAAGACCACCCTCGCGCTGCAATTCCTGCTGGCCGGCGTGCATCTGGGCGAGCGCTGCCTCTACGTGACGCTGTCCGAGACGCGCCAGGAACTGCTCGACGGCGCAGCGTCACACAACTGGTCGCTGAATGGCATCGAGATCGTGGAGCTCGTAGCCGAGCATGCGGAGCTGGAGGGCAATGGCTCCCTCACTATGATTCAACCAGCCGATGTCGAGCTCTCCGAGACGATGCAGAAGATTCTTAGCGCGATCGAAAAGACCAAACCGCGGCGCGTGGTGCTCGATTCGTTGTCCGAGATGCGCTTACTGGCGCAGAGCTCCCTGCGCTATCGCCGGCAAATCCTTGCCCTGAAGGAATTCTTCGCGGGCCGCAGGTGCACGGTACTGATGCTGGACGACCGCACCGCCGAGGGCCCGGATCTGCAGCTGCACAGCATCGCGCACGGCGTCATCGCACTGTACGCGGACTCCCCGGTCTATGGGCAGGCACGCCGTCAGCTGCAGATCCTCAAGTTCCGCGGCAGCGATTTCGCGACCGGATTCCACGACTTTCGCATCCGGCATGGCGGGATAACGGTATACCCGCGTCTGGTGGCCTCCGAGCACAGTTCCGAGTACAACCGCACGCTCATCAAGAGCGGCATCAGCACGCTGGATGCGCTGCTGGGCGGCGGGGTGGAGCGCGGGACCAGCATGCTGCTGGTCGGCCCCCCCGGCTCGGGAAAATCGACGCTCGCCCTGCAGTACGCCGCCGCGGCTACCGCGCGCGGCGATCATGCCGCGGCGTTCATATTCGATGAAACCCGCTCGACGCTGCTCGGGCGCGCCGAGGGAATCGGGCTGAAGATCCACGAGGGCGCGGGCCCGCGGCAGATGATGATCCGGCAGATCGACCCGGTGGAGGTCTCTCCCGGGGAGTTCGCCGCCGAGGTGCGCCGCGTCGTCGAAGAGGACGCAGCGCGCGTGATCATCATCGACAGCCTCAATGGCTACCTCAACGCTATGTTCCAGGACAACTTCCTCTCCGCTCAGCTGCACGAGCTGCTCTCGTACCTCAGCAATCAGGGTGTCACCACCATGATGGTCATCGCGCAGAGCGGCATGCTCGGCGCGTCGATGATTTCTCCGGTCGATGCCAGTTATCTTGCGGACAGCGTGATCCTGCTGCGCTACTTCGAGCACAACGGTGCGGTCAAGAAGGCGATCTCGGTAATGAAGAAGCGCACCGGGGGCCATGAGGACTCGATACGCCAGATCTGGTTCGACGAGCGCGGCATCCACCTGAGCGAGCCCCTGATGCAGCTGCGGGGTGTGCTGACGGGCGTACC
The DNA here is from genome assembly GCA_964489185.1 of uncultured Steroidobacteraceae bacterium. GTDB lineage: Bacteria > Pseudomonadota > Gammaproteobacteria > Steroidobacterales > Steroidobacteraceae > 13-2-20CM-66-19. Next base: position 18,575 of record CAZAXR010000006.1, read on the forward strand.
GGTCGATGTGGTGAGCGCGTCGTCCGCGCCGGTGCGCGCGCTGCGCGACTAGGTGCCGCCATGGACGAGCAACGCGTCCTGATCTACCCCCCCAGCCGGCGCGATGGCGAAGCCGCGCGCCTGGTGCTGGCGCGCGCTTCACTGCCGAGCAAGGTGTGCGCGGATGCCCGCGAGACCGCTCGGGAGATCGAGCGCGGCGCAGCGGCGCTGGTTCTCAGTGATGCGGTGCTGGCCAGCCCTGGCATCGAGGCCATCTTGCACAAGCTGGCGAGCCAGCCTCCCTGGTCCGACCTGCCGGTCGTGCTGCTGTGTCCGCCGAACGGCAGCGGCGATGCGGCCACGCACGCTATCGCGGCCTTCACCAATGTGACGCTGCTCGAGCGCCCGGCATCGGCACGCACCCTGCTCAGTGCCGTACAGGCCGCGCTGCGCGCCCGCAGGCGCCAGTACGAAACCCGCCAGCAGCTTGAGGCGCTCAAGAGTGCCGAGGAAGGGCTGCGAGCACGCGAAGCGCAGCTGCGCGAGGCGGATCGCCGCAAGGACGAGTTTCTCGCCATGCTGGCCCACGAATTGCGCAATCCGCTGGCCCCCATACGCAACGTCGGCGAACTGCTCGAGCGCAGCGCGCACGGACGTCCCGAGCTTCAGACGCTCGCCGACATGCTGCGGCGGCAGATCACGCACCTGACGCGCATCGTGGACGATTTGCTCGATGTATCGAGAATCACCCAAGGACGCATCGAGCTGCAGCGCGAAGCGGTCGATCTGGTGGCCGTGGTAGCCGACGCTCGCGAGAGCGCGCAGCCGCTCCTGACGGCGCGCCGACACACATTGCGCTTGTGCGTGGGACCGCAGCCGGTCTACGTGTACGGGGACAAGGCGCGGCTGGTGCAGTGCGTGTCGAACCTGCTCACCAATGCCGCCAAGTACACCGATGAGGGAGGCACCATAGACATTGAGGTCGCGACCGAGGGAGCGACCGCCTGCATCAGCGTTACGGACAACGGCGTCGGGATCCCACCGGAGCTGCTGCCGCAGATCTTCGATCTGTTCGTGCAGAGCAAGCGCTCCCTCGATCGCTCCCAGGGCGGGCTCGGGATCGGCTTGTCCATCGTCCGGCGTTTGATTGACATGCACGAGGGACGGGTGAGCGCCAGCAGTGCGGGGCCGGGATGCGGGGCACGCTTTGTCATACGCCTGCCGGTGCTCGCAGGCCCCGCCGAGCGCGGTGGGCAGCCGACTGTACCCGTCGTGCCCCCGCAGCGCATCCTCGTCATCGATGACAACCAAGATGCGGCGGACTCCCTGGTCATGATCCTCAATTCGCTCGGTCACTCGGCACAGGCGGTCTACAGCTCCGCGGACACTCTCAGGAGCCTCGATGAGCGAACCCCCGATGTCGTGCTTCTGGATATCGGCTTGCCGATCATGGATGGCTATCAGCTGGCCGCCGCGATCCGTGCCCGGAACGTGCCGACCCGCATCGTGGCACTCACCGGCTACGGCCAGCCGGACGATGTCCGGAAGGCGGTTGCCGCCGGCGTCGACGCCCACCTGGTGAAGCCGGTGGATCTCGGCGCGCTGCAGTCGGCCCTGACGTTCACTCCCGCCCGCAAGGCGAAGCCGAGCGAGAAGGTCGTGAGCTTTGGGCGGCGGCAGGCGTAGGCGCGCCGCTCGAAGCGGCGTGCTTACGCAACCTTAGCCCTGTCAGCCGGTTACCGCGACCTGCACACCGGCGCCGGCCGCCCCCAAAAAGTTGCTGCGCGCTGTCGATCCCGGGCGCGCTGGTTCGTCGAGTGCCTGGCAGTCACAGGAGGAGCCATGAAATACCTGACATTCATCCGACACGCCGAAAACTACCGGCAGTCGCCACCGCCCGCCGCGCTGATGGAGGCGATGGGCAAGTTCGTCCAGAAATCGCTGCAGGACGGCACTCTGGTCGACACCGGCGGACTGCTTCCAAGCAAGGACGGCGTACGCGTACGGCTCGCCAAGGGCAAGATCACCGTGACCGACGGGCCCTTCACCGAGTCCAAGGAGGTCGTGGGCGGCTGGGCGATTCTGCAAACCGACTCACGCGCCGAGGCGATCCGCATCGCCACCGAATTCATGGAGCTGCACCGCAGGCACTGGCCGGAGTTCGAAGGCGAGTCGGAGCTGCGCCCGATGCTCGAGCCCGGCAAGGGTCCATAGCCGCCGCACTTCTGAGATTCCCGCTTCCGGGGCGTCCTGCTTCAGGCAGACTGCCCGGGCCGCGCTCACGTTGTGGCTTCATCCGGGCGTAGTTTTTCCTCGGCCGCGGCGAAGGGCTATATTCGCGCTCTCAGCGGATCGAGGGTTGCGCGTATGGCGTATCGACTCAATATCAACGGAAGCGTACGGCGCGTCGATGTTCCAGCCGAGATGCCGCTGCTATGGGTGCTGCGCGATGAGCTGGGGCTGGTCGGCACCAAGTTCGGATGCGGGAAGGGTCTGTGCGGTGCGTGCACCGTCCACGTTGACGGGGCCGCGCGTCACTCATGTCTGCTGCCGGTGGGCAGCATTGGTCATGCCCGGATCCACACCATCGAGCACATCGGCGCGACGCCCATCGGTGCCCGCTTGCAGCAGGCGTGGCTGAAGATCGACGTCATGCAGTGCGGCTATTGCCAGGCGGGACAGATCATGTCCGCGTGCGCTCTCCTCGGACAGACCGCACAGCCCGATAACGATCAAATCAACTCCGCCATGGCCGGCAACCTCTGCCGCTGCGGGTGCTACAACCGCATCCGAAGCGCGATCAGAATTGCGGCGGGCATGGAAGAGGAGAGCAGCCATGTCGCGTGAGTCTGCAACCGCCCTGCTGGACCGGCGCACGGTACTCAAGGCCTCGCTCCTGGCCGGCGGCGGCCTTGCGCTCGAAGTGCTGATCCCGCTGCCCGCCGGTGCCGTGCAAGCCAGCGAGCGCAGCAGCGCCGCGCCGGCGCAGCTCTCCGCCTTCGTCTCGATCGCGCCCGACGGCACGGTCACCATAGTCTCCAAGAACCCGGAGATCGGTCAGGGCGTGAAGACCTCGCTGCCGATGATGGTCGCCGACGAGCTCGACTGCGAGTGGAGTAAGGTGCGCATTCTCCAGGCCGACGTCAATCAGCAGCGCTACGGGGATCAGTCCGCCGGCGGCAGCACCGCCACGCCCAAGAACTGGCTGCCGATGCGACAGACCGGCGCCGCGGCGCGCGCCATGCTCATCCAGGCTGCGGCGTTCAAGTGGCACGTGGAGCCGAGCGCCCTGAGTACCGCGAAAGGGCGCATCTTTCACCGGGCGACCGGACGATCGGTTGGCTACGGGGAGGTCGCGTCCGCCGCCGCCGCACTGGCGCCGCCGCAGCTGGAACACGTATCGCTTAAGCAGCCCGAGCAATTCACCATCATCGGCAAGCCGGTGGTCGGCATCGACAGCGCCAAGATCGTGAAGGGCCAGCCGATCTTCGGCGCGGATATGCGCCTGCCGGGCATGCTGTACGCGGTGTATGAGGTGGCGCCCGCCCACGGCGGGCGTCTCGTCAAAGTCGACGTTGGCGCGGCGAGACTCGCCCCCGGCGTCAGGCACGTCGTGCCGATCATCGGCGACGGCGATCACGATGCGGGCCTCGCGGATGGGGTCGCGATCGTGGCCTCCAACTGGTGGCTCGCCAACCAGGCCCGTTCCAAGCTCAAGGTCGAGTGGGACCTGAGCGCGGCGCAAGGTCACAGCAGCTCGGTGTATCAGGCCAAGGCCGATGCGGCGATCGCAGCCGGCCGCGGCGAGAACCTGCGCCTCGACGGGGATCCCGCCGCCAAGATCGCCTCAGCCGCCAAGCGCGTCGCGGCGCGCTACGACTATCCATTCATCGCCCACGCGCCGATGGAGCCGCAGAATTGCACGGCGCGCTATCACAACGGCAGGCTGGAGATCTGGGCACCGAGCCAGACGCCGCAGCGCGGACTCGAGACCCTGCACAAAGTGCTCGGCATCGCGCCCGAGACCGTGACGCTGCACATGACGCGCGCCGGCGGCGGCTTCGGGCGCCGCCTCATGAACGACTACATGGTGCAGGTCGCCGCAATCGCAAAGGCGGTGCCCGGAGTCCCGATACTGCTCCTGTGGTCGCGCGAGGACGATATGCGCCGCGATTACTACCGTCCCGGCGGCTGGCACAGCTTCGAGGCGGGGATCGGCACCAACGCGGAGCTCATTGCATTCAGCGATCACTTCGTGACCTTCGGCGATGGCAAGACGCCGGCGCGAGCCGCCGGCTTCAACGTTGCCATGCCCCCGGCGGGACTCGTCCCGCACCTGCGCTACAGCCAGACGATGCAGCCCACCGTGGTGACCACGGGAGCGCTGCGCGCGCCCGGCTCCAATGCCCTGTGTTTCGCGTCGCAATCGTTCCTGGACGAGGTGGCACTCGCCGCGGGCACGGACCTGCCCCGGCTCATGCTGAACATGCTGGGAGAGCGGCGCGAGATCGCGGCGCCCGACAACCGTGCGCCGGTATTCGATACCGGGCGCGCGCGCGCCGTGATCGAGAAGGTCGTGCAGACCGCAACCTGGTCCGAGAAGCCCACCGAGCGTGGCAGGGCCAAGGGATTCGCGTTCTATTTTTCACACCGCGGCTACTTTGCCGAAGTCGTGGAAGCCCGCGTCTCCGGCGCCGATGTTACCGTGCACAAGGTATGGGTCGCCGCGGACGTGGGCAGCCAGATCGTCAATCCCATGGGCGCGGAGAATCAGGTGCGCGGGGCCGTAATCGACGGCCTCGCGCAGGCGCTCACCGGTCAGGCAATCGAGTTCGTCGATGGGGTGGTGCAGCAGAGCAATTTCCACGACTTCCCGCTCGCGCGCATGCCCATCACCCCGGAGATCGACATCGCGTGGGTCAGGTCCGACAAGCCACCCACAGGGCTGGGTGAGCCGGCATTGCCTCCGGTCATTCCGGCGCTGACCAATGCGATCTTCGCAGCCACGGGCACGCGCATCCGCTCGCTGCCGGTGCGACTGAAGGCCGCGTAGGACACCCCAGGAAGGCCGTCCGCGCCTTCGTCGCGTGGCAACCAGGTGCAGCAGCTAGTAGAAGGCGACGCCGCGCCGCAGGACGAGCTGGAACGCCAGCAGCAGCAGTAGAACCGCCGCAAGCGGGTAGGCCACCGAACCCTGCGTCTGCGATGACGGCGTTTGCGGAGCAGCCCGCCACGCGCTCGCCTGCACCCATACCGTTCCTGCCACGCTGATGACGGCCGGCACGGCGAGCACCTCGATGAACTCGCGCGGGATCCGGAACAGAACGATCAACGGGATCGCGAGCAGCGCCGGCAGTGTCGCGACCTGGAAGACGAATCTCCTGCGGGTCCTGACGCTTGCGCGCTGAGCGGTAGCGGCGGTGGCGAGAAACTCCCCAGCCAGCCACCAACCACCGACCGGTATCAGCGCGAGTGCCGCCAGCGCCAGCATGGTGCGGACGGCGGCTGCGAGCTGCAGATAGCTCAGGGCCATTCCCACATCGCTTTGCCGGCTGACGGCCCCGATCACTACTTGTGGCAGCGCCATGAAGACACCGCTGTAGACCATCCAGATGAGGAACAGTCGCGCCGTGGCAGGGCGCCACGCGCGCTTCAGAAGCAGCATGCAGACGACGCTGCTGACGAGAGTGGCCGCTGCTCCGGTGCCCTGCCACAGTGCCGCCAGAGGATTGTGGCCTTCCCAGCTGTGGTTGTTGTGAAACAGTGTAGGCCGCAGGCCGGGAGTGAGCGCCTTGGGCAGCACCAGGAACAACTCCTGCAGAAAGAACGTCAGGTTGAATGCCAGCGTGTAGAGGAGCGTCGATTGAAGAGTCTGACGCCAGTCCCACGGCGCTCGTGACGCCGGCGCGCGTTCACGTTCATGCGCGGCGCATTTCGTGAGGACAACGCTGAAGCACAGCGGGCAGATCACGAAGACCAGTACTACGAAGATGGCGATGGTCAAGCTCGTACCCGAAGTCTAAGCGACGGCCGGCGCCGCAGAAAGCGTGGCCTTCCGAACTCGTAGCCCGCACGGTGGAACCGGCAGCGGCTGGCGATGTCGTACTGAGTCGACAACAACGAACAAGCCCGTCTTGGGGTATGTCGCCTCGTCAGCAGCGCTGCGCCGTTGGCGCAGCCATCGTCGGTGTGCACGCCGTGGTCTTGTGGTACCTCGTGCAGATGCGACAGCTGCGGCACACCGCCGCGCGCGCCACCGATCAGCCGCTGGTGTACATCCGGTACTTCGAACTGCCTGCGCCGACGTCCGGGCCGGACAGGACGAGTGCCCGTCCACCTGGCGCGCCGCGCGCGCTTCCGCGCCAGGCCCCGAGCGAAGGGCCGTCCAGTGCGCCCTCCCCCGCATCCCCCGAGATCCCGTCGCACGGGGAGTGGGACCGCGCTGCGCAAGCTGCGGCGCGAGACCTCGTCAGCGGCATGGCCAGGGGCGCGCAGCGCAAATGCGAGGAGTCGGCTACGCCGGACTCAGTAGTGCCGCTATGCCGGAAGCATCCCCGCCGCTTCGAGTGGAACGAGGAGCCCGAGCGAGCGGGCTTCGAGAATGGCCTCCCCTACCTACGCCTCGGGCGCTGCATCCTGGTTCTGGGAATCATCGGTTGTCCCGTCGGGGCGGCGCCGGAAGCCAGCGGCCACCTGTTCGATGATCTGAAGGATCCGGACCGGGAGCGAAGCTCAGTGCCGGCTGTCAGTGAAATTAACGAGCCGGCGGACGCCGCATCGCCCCATCGCAGCGTGCTCAGCGATCCAGCGTCGCACCGCGCCGCGGCTTCGCGCTGACTCAAGACCGCGTCTGACGGCCAGCGCGCGCCGTTAATATGGAAAACAAGGCCACGGTGCGAGGTAAAATGACCTGATAGCGCACAACATCGGAACGGCACCGCCGATATCATAATAAGGGCCCGAACTGTGAACTTCGCGCAGCCGCCGGGGTCTCTCCCGGGTTGTGCCCAATTGGAGCGCCCACTCTTGGTGTTCTCGCGACGTCTATTTCTGGCAACCGGTGTGGCGGGTGTGGCCTCGGCCCTCACGTGGCCCGCGGCGGCGCGGAGCACGGCGGTCGAAGGGGCGGTGCCGCCCGCTCTGCTGCGGCGCGCGCTCGGTGCACTGGCGCGGCATCGCGAGAGCATCGTGCACCGGGACGTTATCGGTCTCGCCGACTTCTCCCTGCCCTCGCGTGCCCCACGCTTTCATCTGCTGCGCCTAGCAGACCGGAGCACCCGATCGTTTCTGGTTGCCCACGGGCGCGGCTCGGATCCGGCGCATACGGGATGGCTGGAGCGCTTCTCCAACGAGCCGCGCTCGAATGCGACCTCCGCAGGAGCGTACCTCACCGGTGACTTCTATTTTGGCGCCCACGGTCATTCGCTCCGCCTCGAGGGTCTGGATCCCACCAACAGCAACGCCGCCGCGCGGGCGATCGTCGTGCACGGCGCGTGGTATGTGAGCGAGGATATGGTCGGACGCTGCGGCATGCTTGGACGCAGCGAAGGGTGCCTGGCGGTCGCCAACTCCAGTCTCGAGGAGATACTCACGACGCTCGGACCCGGACGGCTGATCTACGCCGACCAGGCGTAGCCGCGGCGACTCCCGCGCTCTGCAGAGCGCCCGGAGGTTGATTCAGGAACGCTCCAGCACCATACCGAAGTGCCAGCGGGCACCCGGCAGTTCGCGCATCTCCACCCGTCCAAAACCCGCTTCTGCGGCCCACAGCCGGCACTGCTCCGGGTGCGGGCGCATCGCAAGCGGCGGCCCGCGCGGGGTCGCAGCGTCGCGCTTCCAATGTATGAGCCCGACCGCGCCCTCGGCGTGCAGGATCCGCCGCGCCTCCCCGAGCAGTGCGATGGGCTCTTCGAGATGCAGGATGTTGAAGAGCAGCGCAAAGCGCACCGAGCGCGCAGGCCGGCCGGTCCCGGCTGCTAGAAAGTCACGCTGCTGTGCGACCAGATTCGTCACGCCCTCGCGCGATGCGCGGGCTGCGGTTGCAGCCACCATGAGCGGATCGATGTCGAGCGCATAGACCGTGCCCGACACGCGACGCGCGGCCGGGATCGCGAAAGTCCCGTAGCCGCAGCCGAACTCCACTAAGTCACCGCTCAGCTCGCGGCAGCCGAGCGCCTCCAGGATTGCGGGCGCATCAAAGAAACTCTCCCACAGCTCCCGCGCCGGAATGTCACTTTCACGGACCTTGGCCATGAACGGCGCTCGCGCCCCCTTCTCGCCGTACCGGCCGCCGCCTCAGGGGTACGGCGCGCCGGCGTCAGCCGCGGCCAGCGCCCCGGCCGCCGACCAGTCAAGATGCTCGCGGCCATGAGCCACGAGCGACAGGAACCGGTCCTTGAGCAATCCCGCCACCGGCAGCGGCACCGACAGATCCTTGGCGGCGCGCAGGACCAGCTCGACGTCCTTGAGGCCCAAGGGCACCGTAAAGCCAGCGGGCTCGAATTTCTGCCCGGCGATGAGAGCGCCGTAGGTCTTGAAGATCGGCGCGCCGAACAGCGTGGAGGTAAGGATCTCCAGGTACTCGAGGCGGTCGATGCCCGCCTTGGCGGTGAGGGCCATCGCCTCTCCCAGGATCTCAATGACGGCGGCAATGAGGAAGTTGCCGCTCAGCTTGATGAGGTTGGCGAGCGGGGGCTGCTCTGACACCACGAAAGTGCGCTGCCCGACAGTCCCGAACAGCGGCGCCAGCGCCTCCAGCGCTGCGCGGTTGCCGCCGGCGACGACATACAGCTTACCGGCTGCCGCGGCCTCCGGCCGGCCGAATACTGGCGCCGCCACGAATAGGCGCTCCGCATCGGCATGCGCCTTCGTCAGCCGTTGCGACAGCTCCACGCTGATGGTGCTCGAGCAGATATGCACACAGCCGCGCCCCAGAGACTGAAGCACCCCTCCGGGGCCGAAAACCGTGTTCTCGAGCGCACGGTCATCGGCCAGCATGGTGAACACGGCATCGCCGTGGCACGTATCGGCAATGGCGGCGGCGGCGCGTGCGCCTTGCGCAGTGAGCGGCTGCGTCCTGGCGGCGGTGCGGTTGTAGACCGTGACCTTGTGGCCACCGCGCAGCAGACTCGCTGCCATCGCGGCGCCCATCTGCCCGAGTCCGATGAAGCCGACTTCCATAGCCGTCTCCCGATGCCGAGTGCTGCCATTCTAGGCCAAGGAACTTGCGTGCAGAGCGCACCCCTGAGCTCGGCAGCCCGCCTGGAGACGAGCCATTGGACATCGAGCCGTGAGGGCTGTGATCATCGCCGCGCTCCCGACCCTCATCGCGTGCCGGGGAGCGGTGTATCTGCGTGCCGGGGGGTCCACGATGCAATGCAAGAAGTGGTACTTCGCTTGTGGGGTCGCCGTCATACTGATGGCGGCGGCCGCGCGAGCCGCGGCGCCGACCGATCAGGTGCGCGCGTACCGTGCCGCGCACGAGAAGCAGATCGTCACCGACTTCGTGACACTGCTGGCCTTGCCAAACGTCGCCACTACGGTGCCCGATGTCGAGAAGAACGCAAGCTACATCCAGGATCTGCTGCGGGCACGCGGGTTCACTACCCGGATCCTGGCGGCCGCACCGGGTACGCCTCCTTCGGTGTTCGCCGAGCTGAAGACTCCCGGCGCGCGTCGCACGGTGGTGTTCTATGCTCACTACGATGGTCAGCCCACGGCGCAGAAGGGCTGGATTAGCGCCCCCTTCACTCCCGCGCTGCGCACCGCGCTCCCGGAAGCTAAGGTCGTGAACTGGCAAGAGGCCAGCGGCCCGCTGGACCCAGAATGGCGGCTGTTCGCCCGCTCCTCGGGCGACGACAAGGCTTCGATCCAGGCGCTGATCTCGGCATTCGATGCACTGCAAGCCAGCGGCATCAAGCCGTCGGTCAACATCAAGCTTCTCTATGAGGGTGAGGAGGAACAGGGCTCCCCGCACTTCGCCAAGCTGGTCGCCGATAATCTCAGCCTCCTCAAGTGTGATCTGCTGATCATGGGCGACGGACCCATGCACCAGAGCGGCCGGCAGATGATCAACTTCGGCAACCGCGGCATCACCGGTTTCACCGTGACGGTGTACGGTCCGATGAAGCCCCTGCATGACGGCCACTACGGGAGCTGGGCGCCGAGCCCGGCGGTCATGATCGCCGATCTGATCATGAGCCTGCGCGATGACCAGGGACTCATCAAGATCCCCGGTTTCTACGCCGATGTCGCTGCGCCGTCAGCGGCGGAGCAGGCGGCGATTGATGCCATGCCGCCAGTGGAAGCCGATCTGAAGAAAGCACTCGGACTTGGACGTAACGTCGGCCCGCCGCGCCTCGCAGACGGCTACCTGCGGCCCACCCTCAACGTGCGCGCGATCCACGTCGGCGACGACGGCCCGAATGCCGCCAACGCGATCGCCACTGAAGCCAATGCTTCGATCGACATCCGTCTCGCTCCGGGAGAGACGCCTGCGCACGTACGTGAGCTGCTCGAGGACTATCTGACGAACAGCGGCTGGTTCATCGTACCCGACACCCCCGATCTCGCCACGCGCCTCGCGCATCCGAAGGTGGTGCGGCTCGTCTGGGAGGCTGGCGGGTCGACCGCCACCCAGACGGCGCTCGATCTGCCCGCCTCGAGAGCCGTGGCGGCCGCGATCGAGCGCACAGTCGGCTACGCCGTCATCAAGCTGCCGATCGTGGGAGCGAGCTCTGGCATGGCCGACATCGTCAACCAGCTGCATGCCCCCATGGTCGGGGTCAGTATTGCCAACTACGACGACAACCAGCACGCCCAGAACGAGAACCTGCGCCTCGGCAACCTATGGGACGGCATCGAGGTGTATGCCGGGCTGCTGGCGGACCTCAATTGGTGAGTCGGTTTGTGACGCTTGACGCCTGGCGGTTCCCATCCGGCGTGCGAGCCTGACTGGGCGTCCTGCCGGTCCAGCGCTTGAAGGCGTGCGAGAAGGCGGCGACGTTCTGATAACCCAGAAGCCACGCGATGCGCGAAATCGACAGATCGCGTTCAGCAAGGTAGCGGTTGGCGAGATCCACGCGCAGGTTGCACAGCACCTCTGAAAAGCTCACGCCTTCGGCGGTGAGCCGCCGCGTCAGGGTGCGCTGACTGACGCCGAGACGCCTTGCGATCTCGGTGGCGCGCGCCTTGGCATGTGGCAGCAGCGGCACCATCGCATCCTCGACGCGGAATCTGAATGACTCGCGACTCCTGGTGCGCCGCGCGAGCGCCTCCTCGCAGTACCTCACCAGGAGCCTGTTCAGATAAGGATCCGCGTGGACGATGGGCAGTGAGCCCGCTGACTTGGGGAAGGTAATTTCATCCACGGCGGCGTCAAACTCGATGTCGCAGCCCAGGTAGCGGGAGAGTTCGGCGCGGCCGTGGCGCCGGGAGTGGGCGATACGGACACGGTTCGGAACCAGTCGCATCGCCGTGAGGCGTCTGAGCATGGTCACGAGGACCGTCATCCAGAACTCCGCCTGCTGCCGATCGCTCAGGCGTCGGACGCCGGAATAACGCAGCGTGAGTCCGACACTCGCGCCGCCGACATACTTCTGCACCACCCCTTCGTTGACGATCGTGGTATAGCGCGCCGCGCGCTGCAGGAGCTCGGACACGGTCTGTGAGGAGGCCAACACGTAGTAGAACAGGCCCACCTCGCGAAGCTCGCAGTGCCGCGCCAGGTGTGACCCGAGCAAGTCATCGCCCAGCGCCTCGGCAACCAACTCGAGAAATTTGACCTGCGTGCGCACGCCGAAGCGCACCTCGGGGTTATCCAGCTGCTCGCGAGTCAGTCCTGCTTTCTTCAATAGCGGCCCGAGGGCGACGCCCGCGGCCTTCGCACGTTGATACGCGAGTCGCGAGACATAGCTCCCGGAACTCGGGACATGAGGCGACTCGCTAGGCGCCGGACTGCCGACCGCAGCGGGCCCGCTTGCGGTTTCGGGTAGCGCGGCACGCGTCACTGGCATATTCGGACAACCCTCAGGCCAGCCATCGCTACCGCTCTCGCCGGCGTACCGCCAAAATGCCGCATGGCCTTCCAGGACTTCATCAGCCCCGTAAATGACCCGCCGTGCAGCGGTGTGTCTGCGCGACCTATGACTGTACGCCGAAACTTCATCGCCATTGTCGACGACGACGCCCAGACCCTTAGGGCCCTGACACGCCTGCTCTCGACCACGGGGTACCGTGCCGAGCCATACGCATCGGCCCAGGAATTCCTGGGCTCGGTCGGGACCACCAAGGCCGCATGCCTGCTGTTCGATGTGGGTCTCGGCGCCAACTGCGGTCTGGAGCTCGCGCGCCATTCCGCGGTCAGGGCCCTGGGGCTTCCGCTCATCTTCATGAGTGGCGCGCAGAATGATTCCGTGCGGGGGCAGGCGCTGGCCACCGGCGCCGTCGCCTTCCTGCGCAAGCCCTTCCGGGTAGCAGAGCTTCTCGATGCGCTGGCGCGGGCGATGCAGAGCGGCACGACACGGCGGCGCAACGGCCGCGGGCTGCGCGCAATGTGGACCGCCGCGCCGCCAATTGGTGAGCCAGCCAGGGCGCGCGTGATTAAGAAGCGCTCAAATCGCCGGCTGCTCGACGTCTCCCGCAACCGGTATGTCAACCTCGCTGACCTACGCACCATGATCATGCAGCGCGCGCCGGTGGTGATCCTCGACAAGAGCGGTCTGGACATTACGCGTGAAATCCTGCTGCAGGCCGTGATCGCGCAGGAGCTGGGGGAGCACGCAGTTCTCACCTGCGAGTTTCTGGAGCAGATGATTCGCTGCAGCGCCGGTCCGCGTGCCGGCTCCCTCCGCGCCTACCTGGACGACTGTGTGAGTCGCTGGTCCACGTCCCAGGACCAGACCATCGACTGATCCCGCTCCCTTCAGCTAACAGTCAGCCGTTTCCGCGAGCGGAACACTAGCGCGCGGCACTACATTGTCGAGTCGGACGAAGGGCTTATCGCCCGCGGATGCACGCGCACTCTGCATCCGCGATCCGCTGATAGCCGCTCCCGCCGTGGTGCGCTGTTAGCGCGTAGAATCAACGGCTTATACTCTATATCTCCCGCAGGTTGTAGACACCCTTTTAACGCTTAGACACGCTCGCGTGTAGCACTAAGGGCCTATGCCAGCCGTCGGTCCCGCGTCGCGGACCGGTGGGGCTGGGATTCACATTTACCTTGCCACACCCGAGCTGAGCGTCAGTGACCGATCCAGCCGTACTGCCAGGCGAGTGAGATGCTGCGGTAATTGCCGCCGTAACGGATGTAGGCGCCGTCGCTGTAGCTCAGTCTGACGGATTGGCGTGCCGTCAGCGGAACGGAGGCGGTGACCCCGACCCGGGAGTTGCGCTGGTAGCTCTGTGGATTATTCACCCCGTTCACGGTGCTCTCGCCACCGGACCAGAAATTCGCGTCGAGAGAAATCCACAGACGCGGACGGACGTCGTAGCTGAGGTGGCTCTCGAACGCAGCGACCGGACTCTGCGACATGGTGCGCGTGCCGGGGAAGAACTGATTGTGGGAGAAGAACTCGTTGTTGTCCGTGAAGAACCACATCCCCGCATAGGCATCGATCAGCCAGTGTCCGAAGCGCTGCGAGTAACCCAGCTCCGGCTTGAACGCCCAGCGATTGCTTCCCCAGTTGATCAGCACGGTCGGATCGTATTGCCCGGTCGGCGGAACAATCTTGAGGCTGACCCCCAGCAGCACCTGTTGCGTCCAATGTGCGAATTGCGCTGCCTGCAAGGCGGGTCCGCCGAACAGGTTGACTGAGAAGCGGACGTACGAATCCAGCAGCCCCGAACGGTCCACACGTTTCGGAACCTCGACGACGGTGCCCTCGAAATGTCCGTAACCATAAGGAATGCCAATGGCAACGTTGGCCGAGCGGCCGAAGAAGTCGAGGCTGCGGTAGTAACCCAGGGCGCTGAGATTGATGCTCGCACGGGCATCTGTGATCGGCACCGAGCCGTCGAGCAACACACCACCCTCGAGATGCGAGTACGCGATATTGACCGCATTGGTGCCGACGGGAGTGATGACGTACGCGCGCGGATTCAGTTCCTGTGCGCGCGCCGGGCAGGCGCTGCATGCGGCCCAGATTGCCACGGCCCGGAGTACGAGCACCGCCGTCGGCACCCTCCGACAGATCCCCTGCATACGCCCCCCGGCGCTGTCATGTTGCGGCCCCTGGCCGTCGAGCATCGGCCGTGCAGCGCGTGACGGAAATGGGACCATGGGCCCATGCGGGGCCGCCCTGACTAACGCCTGTAACCACAGGCGCCAAGCTCCGCTGCGGCGCAGCCAGGAACTCGACGCGCCTCTGTCAGGTCACATCAGTACCCCAAATCGCGTTGTTCTCGTCACTGCCGCCATTCGTGGCAAAAGGACAGACCGGCGTGAGGCAGTACACCACAGGAAGCGCCGACACTAAGCGTGTCGTTATGGTGGTCGAGCCCGATGTGCTGATTCGTACCTCGATCGCAGAGTATCTGCGCGGGTGCGGCTACAAGGTCATCGAAGGCGCTGCGGCGGGGGACGTGTGGATCGTTCTCGATTCGAGTATCGCGCTGGATGTAGTGTTCGCCGAGGTCAACCTGCCTGGTCACACGGATGGATTTGCCCTTGCCAGACGACTCCGACAGACCCACCCGCAGATCGCTGTCATACTTAGCTCTGGTGTGGCCGGCGCGGCCGACAAGTCTGAGGCGTTGTGCGACGAGGGTCCGGTGAAGAAGCCTTACCAAGCCACAGACATAGCTGCCCAGATCCGACAGCTGCTTGAGCGACGCCGCGCCGCGGGCCCCAAAACCTAGGAATACGGCGTCGCAGGGACATGCCAGGGGGATCCGAAGCGCCTGTGCACTGCGCGAGCGCTCACAAGCGCGTCGTGCTGCTGCTCGAGGACGATTTCTGGACGCGTTACACCGCGGCTGAGTTCTTGCGCGCGATGGGCTATCAGGTCATCGAAGGCAAGGACGCCGACGAAGGCGTCAGCGTGCTTACCGCGGGCACGCATGTTGACGCCGTCTTCACCGACATCAGGATGCCGGGATCGCTCGACGGACTCGCTTTTGCCGAGTGGGTGGCCCAGCATCATCCTTCCCTGCCCGTGGTGCTGACATCCGCCGTTCCGCCCAGCCAACTCGAGATTCCGGCCGCACCCCAGCGTCACTTCGTCACCAAGCCGTACTCCCTGTTCGACGTGGAGCGCGAGATCCGCTCGATGCTCTGAGGCCTCAGGTCGCGCGCAGCGCGGTAGTGACCGGCACCCGCCCGGCCCGCAGCGCGGGCAGCAGCCCACCAACCAGTCCCATCACCAGCGCCCACACGATCCCGAGCAGCGCCAGGGCAGGTGTGACGGCGAGCGTGAAGCTGTAGCCGAAGGGACTCGCCGCCAGTCCATTGAAGAGCACCCAAGCCAGAATGCCGCCGAGCACTGCACCCGGCAGCGCCAGCAGGATCGACTCGCACAGCACCGAGGCCACGATGGGCGAGGCCCCGAAGCCCATGGCGCGCAAGGTCGCAAGCTCACGGCGCCGCGAATCCACGATGGCGTACAGCGAGTTCACCGCCCCGAGCGTCGCACCGAGGGCCATGATGCTGCCCACGAAGTAGGCGACGAAGTCGAGCAGCGAGTTCAGAGGCTTGAAGTCCTCCTGTACGACATCGCGCTGGCGCCGCACCTCGAGGTGCAACGAGGGATCGGCCTGCACTGCGGCGCGCAGCCCCTCGAAGCGGTCCGCAGATGCCAAGGTCGCCGACACCCGGCTGTAGCTGTTGCGCCCGAAACTCGAATTGAGGGTATCGACGTCGGTGAATACGACACATTGCTGCCCGTTGCCCTGGTCGAAGTGCCCGACGACCGTCCAGTCGGCTCCGCGCACTGCGCGTCGCGCACCGATCTCGAAGCCCGTGAACTGGCGCACGCAGGCATTGCTCGCGATCAGCTCGTGCAAGCCGCGCCGGAAGCTGCGCCCCTGCGTGAAGTGCATCTCCCACTCGCTCTCGGTCACGTCGCCCGACGTGCCGATGAGCGGAAAGAAAATCCGCCGGCCCGTGACCCGCCGGCGGCCCTCGAACGGAATGAGTGTCTGGAAGTCGACCACCGGCTCGCCCTTGTCCTTTTTAATCCCGGGCAGATCGCGCACCGTCGCGGCCTCAGACTTCGGAATGCTGCTCTGGATGCCGCGCGCACCGGTGCTGGTCAGCACCACCTGATCGTCGCGTACGCCGGCCAGCTCCTGGCGGCGGGCACCGGAACCCATGGCGAGCATCGATACCAGCACACCGACCGCGCAGGTCACGCCCACCACGATGGTTAGCGCCGACCCGAGCCGCTCGCCGATGCCTGCGAGGTTCAGGCCCAGAACTCCGAGAAACTGCCGCACCGAACTCATGGCGCTAGCGCCCGGCGAGTGCCGCCGCAACCTGCACCCGCGCGGCGAGCACGGCGGGAAGCGCGGCGCTTACCAGGGCCACGAGCGCGCCGAGCGCGAGGCCGGCGGCAACGATGATGCCGGGCATCAACAGTCCCGGCACGAAGCGCGCCGCGAACGGGAATGCCAGATTTGCGAGCCCCAGTCCGAAGGCTGCGGCCGCTACGCACACCGTCACGGCCTCGGCGAGTATCAGCAGGAACACCGACCGATTGGTGAAGCCCACGGTCTTGAGCACCGCCAGCTCAGCCGTGCGCTCGCGGATCGACTGCGTCATCATGGTCGTGGTGGCGAACAGCAGCGCCACCAGTACCGCGCCCACCACCGCGCGGATCAGGAAGTTCAGGTCGCCGATCGACTGTTCCTGCTGCTGTGCCAGCTCCAGCAGCGAGTCGGTGCGGGTCTCGTTGGAGGAGTTGGCGAAGCGCCGGTCGATCTCATCAGCCACCGTGTTGGCCAGCTTCGGATCGGTCACCGCCACGTTGAAATGGTTGACGGTGTCCTTGTTGCTGACGCGCGCCTCGTTGAAGTAGTCATAGTTGACGATGACCTTGTCGCCGCCGCCACCGATGTCGCTGTCGGTGAAGGTGCCGACGTCGTCGAAGGCCCAGTCCATCGAGCCGCTCTGCTGCATGATCAGACCCTTGAGCGGCACGCGGCCGCCGACCTGCCAACGGTACTTCTGCGCCAGGGGCTGCAGGACCAGCATTCCGGTGCGCGTCTTCTGCAGTGCCACCGCGTACTCGGGCCGCATCGAGAAAGTAAAGGCATCTAGCCAGCTCGCCTCGGGACGGATCGCGACCACTCCCAGCTTCTGATCTGGCTTCTGGTAGAGGGCCCCGGTCAGGTCCACGGCGATCGCCACCTTGACGCCCGGAACGGACTTGATCTGCTCCAGCATGCCTAACGGCAGCGGCGCGGCCAGGAAGTTCTGGCGGCTGTGCACGATGAGAAGATCGGCGCGCGCGGCGGCTACCGCGTGCTCGACGCCCGTCTTCATGCCCTGCAGCACCCCGAACAGCGCGATAGCCACGGCCACCTGCAGGAAAATCAGGATGGTCCGCCCGGGCTTGCGCCAGATGCCCAGCCAGATAAGAGGCAGAAATTTCATGCTGCGGCCCGCGGGGGGTGAGTCTATCGCATCCGCTCGATCCGGCGCTTAGATTAGACTGCGCGCGAGTCGGGACCAGGAGAGGCTGACACGGGGCTTGTAATGAAATGCATCCTACCGTCGTTGCTCGGTGCGGTCCTGGCGCTGCCTGCCGCCGCGCACGCGGCCACGCTGGGCGTTTCCATGGCGCTCTTCGATGACAATTTCCTCACGGCAGTGCGTGCCAACATGAAAGCGCGCGCGACTGAGCTCAACGTCGCGATTCAGTTCGAGGACGCCCAGGGCGACGTCGGCCGACAGCTGAACCAGATCCAGAATTTCGTCGCCCAGAGGGTCGACGCCATCATCGTCAACCCGGTCGATACGGATGCGACGCCCAAGATGACACGCCTGGTGTCGGGCGCCGGCATCCCGCTCGTATACGTGAACCGCATGCCCGGTGACAGGCAGCTGCCACCCAAGGTGGCGTTCGTCGGCTCGGACGAGAGGCAGTCTGGCACGCTGCAGATGAACGAGGTGTGTCGGCTGCTCAACGGCAAGGGCGACATCGTCATCATGATCGGCGAACTCGCCAACCAGTCGGCACGGCAGCGCACCCAGGACATCTATGACGTGATCGCCAGGCCTGACTGCCACGGCATCCGGGTGCTCGAGAAGCAGACTGCCAACTGGAAGCGCACCGAGGCGGCCGATCTCATGACCAACTGGCTGAGCGCGGGCCTGCGCCCGAAGGCGGTCGTCGCCAACGACGACGAGATGGCGATCGGCGCGATCCAGTCGCTGCGCCAGTCAAGGCTCCTGGCGGGAACTATCGTCGCCGGCATCGACGCCACACCCGATGGCCTCGCGGCCATGAAGTCCGGTGATCTGAAGGTGACGGTCTTTCAGAACGCCCCCGGCCAGGGACGCGGCGCGGTCGACACCGCGCTCAAGCTCATCAGGGGCGAGCAGGTGCCGAGCGTCATCTGGGTTCCGTTCGAGCTTGTAACGCCGGTCAATCTAGCCAACTACCTCGGCAGGCACTGAAGCGGCCATGGCGAGCGCGCGCGCCGACACCTGCCTCCTGGAGGTTTGCAACGTCAGCAAGTCCTTCCCAGGCGTCGTGGCGCTCGATCAGGTATCACTGTCATTAGAGCGCGGCTCGGTGCACGCGGTCATCGGCGAGAACGGCGCGGGCAAGTCCACGCTCATGAAAATCATCGCCGGCATCTACGCCCCGGACGTGGGCGAGCTGCGGCTGGAGGGCCGTCCGGTACGGCTCGGTTCCCCGCGGGACGCGCTCCAGCACGGCATCGCCATGATCCATCAGGAACTGAACCTGATGCCCTCCATGAGCGTCGCCGAGAACACCTGGATCACGCGCGAGCCGCTCAATGCCTGCGGAATGGTGAACCATCGCGAGCTGCACCGCCGCACGCGGGCTCTGTTCGAGCGGCTGCGGATCGATATCGATCCGGAGGCAGAGGTGCGCAGTCTCAGCATCGCCGCCCGGCAGCTGGTCGAGATCGCCAAGGCACTCTCCTGCGACTCGCAGCTCTTGATCCTCGATGAGCCGACCTCAGCGCTCACCGAGCACGATGCTGAGCACCTGTTCGCAATCATCCGCGAGCTCAAGGCCCAGGGGAAAGGGATCCTGTACATCACGCACCGCATGGACGAACTGTTCGAGATCGCGGACGAGGTCTCGGTGCTGCGCGACGGTCGCCGGATCGGTTCCGACCGCCCCGCAAATCTCACCCGCGATGGGATCATCCGCATGATGGTGGGACGCGAGCTAGCGCGCATCTACCCCGGCGATACCGCACACCCGCGCGCGGTAGTCCTGTCGGCACAGGACCTGGCACTGAGCGGTCAGTTCTCCAACGTCAGCTTCGAGCTGCGAGCCGGCGAAGTGCTCGGGGTTGCGGGACTCGTCGGCTCCGGCCGCACCGCGCTCGCCGAGACGCTGTTCGGCCTCAGCCCCGCGAGCTCCGGACAGATCTGCATCCATGGACGTCCGGTGCGCGTCGATTCGCCGCAGGTGGCTCTCGCACAGGGGGTCGCGTTGCTTACCGAGGATCGCAAGGAGAGCGGCTGCTTCCTGGCGCTCACCGTGCTGGAGAATCTGGAAATCGCGGTGCTCAGGGGGGAGTTTGTCCACCTCGGGTTCGTGCGCCGGCATGCCGTGACCGAGGCATGTTCGGCGGTCAGCAGCCAGTTGCGGGTCAAGACCCCGAGCCTTGACGAGCGCATAGAGAATCTCTCCGGTGGCAACCAGCAGAAGGTGCTGCTCGGCCGCTGTCTGCTGCTGCGCCCGAAGCTCCTCATCCTCGATGAGCCGACCCGTGGAGTGGACGTCGGCGCCAAGGCAGAAATTCACCAGCTGATCGCGCGGCTGGTCGCCGGCGGCACGGCGGTGCTCATGATCTCGTCCGAACTTCCGGAGATCCTCGGCATGAGCCACCGCATCATGGTGATGCACGAGGGCCGCGTCACCGGGACGCTGGCGCGCGCCGAGGCTGACCAGGTGAAGATCATGGAGCTAGCGGCGCGCTAGCGCCCGTCCGACATGCCGCCGACTCTCGCACCAGCTGCAGTCTCGTCCCCGAAACGCGCGCGGCGCTGGCCGCCCGAAGCCGGCATGCTGATGGTCCTCATCGCGCTCGCACTCGCCTTCGAGCTGGCCGGCTGGATGCTAGTGAGGCAGAGCTTCCTGCTGAACGAGCAGCGCCTGGTCGTGATGATCCTGCAAGTGTCGGTGATCGGCATCATCGCCGTCGGGGTAACGCAGGTGATCATCACCGGCGGCATTGACCTGTCCTCGGGCTCGGTGGTGGCGTTGACGGCCATGGTGGCAGCGAGCCTTGCGCAGTCCTCCGATGCGGTGCGTGCTGTATATCCCTCGCTCACCGATCTGTCGGTGATCGTGCCCGTCGTGGCGGGGCTCACAGTGGGAGCGATCGCCGGGCTGGTCAATGGCACCCTGATTGCCCGCACGTCCATACCGCCCTTCATCGCGACCCTGGGCGTCATGGTCAGCGCGCGCGGTCTCGCCAAGTGGTATACGCACGGCGAGCCGGTGAGCCTGCTCACGGACAGCTATGCCGCCATCGGCAGCGGCGTGGTTCCGGTGGTCATCTTTCTCGCCACCGCGCTCGTGTTCCAGATTGCACTGCGCTACACGCGCTACGGCAAATTCACCTACGCCATCGGCTCCAACCCCCAGGCGGCGCGCGTCTCCGGAATCCGCGTTGGCCGGCACCTGATCGTGGTCTACACCATCGCCGGAACGCTGTCCGGTCTTGCCGGCATCGTCACGTCCGCGCGCGCCGTGTCCGGTCAGGCCGGCATGGGCATGATGTACGAGCTCGACGCCATCGCCGCCGCGGTCATCGGCGGCGCATCGCTCTCGGGCGGCGTCGGGCGCATCACCGGCACGGTGATCGGCACGCTGATCCTGGGTGTCGTGACCTCGGGCTTCACGTTCTTGCGGATTGACGCGTACTACCAGGAGATCGTCAAAGGGGCGATCATCGTCGCGGCGGTGGTGGCCGACCAATATCGCCAGCGCCGGCGCGCCTGAGAGGGCCGCCGGCCGCCTACTGCTGCAGGTCAACCGCCCAGCCGGTGCGCATGCTCTCCTCAGCTGCCTCAGCCAGCTGCAGCGCCGCGAGCCCGTCGGAGAAATCCGGGCTCATGGGGCGGCCCTCTTCCAGTGCCGCAACGAAGGCGTTCAGTTCCGACTCGTAGGCCTGGCGATAGCGCTCGAGAAAGAAATGGAGGATCGGATCGCAAGCCTCCGTGTGCTCGGCGCTCCAGGCAGCGACGGAGGTGGCGCGCTGGTTGCCCGCATGCAGCATCCCGGACGCTCCGAAGGCCTCGACGCGCTGATCGTAGCCATACGCGCTGCGGCGGCTGTTGTTGATGTGCAGCAATGCCCCGGACGCCGCCCGCAGCGACACGGTGCACGTGTCGATGTCGCCGGCCTTGCCGATGGCGGGATCCACCAGATTCGCGCCGAATGCATGCACCTGGGTGATATCGCCCGCGAGATAGCGCGCCATGTCGAAATCGTGGATCGTCATGTCGCGGAACAGCCCTCCCGAGCCCTGGATGTAGCCGGCCGGCGGGGGGGCTGGATCGCGGCTGGTGATGATCGCCAGCTCCAGCTTGCCGACCTCGCCCTTGTGCAGCCGCTCGCGCAGGGCCCTGAAAGAGGGATCGAAGCGCCGATTGAAGCCGATCATTACCCGCGGCTGCTGCGCGGCAATCTCGCTCCAGCAGGCGCGCGCCCGCTCCAGATCGAGATCCACAGGCTTCTCGCACAGCACGGCCTTGCCTGCCTTGACGGCGGCAATGATCAGCGGCACGTGGGTGGCGGTGGGCGTCGCGATGAGGACGGCGGCCACCTCGGCATCGCCCAGGATCTCCTCCACGCTGCCGGCGCTCCTGACACCCAGTTCTGCCGCCGTCTGCTGCGCGGCCTGGGCCTGCACGTCGAACACCATCGCCAAACGCGCACGCCGGTGACGCGCGAGATTGCGTGCGTGAATCTGCCCGATGCGGCCGCAGCCGAGCACAGCGATGCTGACCATCAGCTCCTCCTTGTCATCCCGCGGCGAACCCCTCAGGAGCGGCGCGTAAGAAACTCATAGCCCGGCGCGGTGGTGAACTGCCAGCGCCTTACCGGCCCCGCCATGACGTTCAGGTAGTACAGGTCGAACCCATGGGCCGCGCTCACCGGATGATAGCCGCGCGGCACCAGCACCAGGTCGCGGTCCTCAACGGTCATGGTTTCGTCGAGGCTGCGGTCATCGGTATAGACGCGCTGAAAGGCGAACCCGCCGGGCCGCGCGAGGCGGTGATAGTAGATCTCCTCGAGTTGCGTCTCGCCGTGTGCGTCAGTGTCGTGCTTGTGGGGCGGGTAGCTCGACCAGTGTCCCCCGGGGGTCATCACCTCGACCACCAGCAGCCGCTCGGCCGCAGCACTCGAGGGCAGCACGTTGCGGATGTAGCGCGTGTTGGTGCCGATCCCCCGCACCTCATCACCGACCTCCTCGGGCCTGATCACCCGCGCCGGCACACGTCCTTCCGCCGGGGCTGAGCCAACCGCAAGCTCGCAGTCAGTCTCGGCAGCGACGCGCACCTGGGCGCGCGCCGGGACATAGACCGCGAAAGGCTTACCTTCGAAGGGCGTGTGCCGGCGCCCGATGACGCCGAAGTCCTGTGCGTCGACCGTGACCTGCGCACGCCCCGACAACAGCACCAGGCAGTGCTCGCGGTCTGCGGTGTCGCGCTCCAGTGCGGCTCCCGGGCACAGATCGAGCGCCTCGAAGCCGACGTAACGCCAGCCGGCGCTCTGTGGTGTCAGATGATGGATCCGGCCGCCTGCCACCTGCGGCTTGATATGCAGTCGACCGCTCACTGCAGCCTCGCTTCGAGCAGTTGTCGCAGGTTGCGATAGCCCAACGAGGCGTAGGTCATCGGGTCGGCAATGCGCGGATCCTGCTCGGCCTCGAGGACCACCCAGCCGGAGTAGCCGCCGAGCTCGCGGAACACCTCGGCGAAGGCCACGCTGCCATCCCCCGGCACGGTGAAGACACCCGCCAGCACCGCCTGCAGGAAGCTCCACTTCTCGCCCGTGGCGCGCTCGCACACCGCGCGCCGCAGGTCCTTGGCGTGCACGTGCGCGATCCGCGCACGATAACGGCGCGCCAGCGTGGCCGGATCCGCGCCGGCAAACGCCGCGTGCCCGGTGTCGAGCAGCAGCGCCACATCCGTTCCGGTGGCTTCCATCAAAGCGTCGATGTCGGCCGCGCTCTCAACCGCCGTGCCCATGTGGTGGTGGTACGCGAGGCGTACGCCTTCCGCGGCCGTCGCGTTCGCCACTTCCGTCATCCGCCGCCCGAACTCGCGCCAACCATCGGCCTTCAGGTGTGGGCGCTCCGACAGCGGCCGGCGCAGATCGCCATGCACCGCTCCGCTGACCTCGGCAAACACCAGCACCCGGCTGCCCACGGCCTTGAGAAGATCCAGATGCGGACGCAGGGCGGCAAGCTCGGCACGCGCGTCCCGTTCGAGCAACCGCGCCGAGTACCATCCCGACACGCACGCGAGCCCGAAACGGGCCAGGACCTCGGCAAGCCGCACCGGATCGCGCGGAAACTTGTGACCGAGCTCCATGCCCTCGAAGCCGATCTGCCGCGCCTGCGCGAGGCAGGTCTCGAGGGGCGTCTCGGCGCCGAGCTCGCGCAGGTCGTCGTTGGACCAGATGATGGGGTTGACGCCCAGGCGGATAGGCATGTCAGTCTTCATCGTGCTGCCGCCGGGCAGCGGAATAACGCTCGCGGGCCACCCTGACTTCGGCGCGCTCGGACACCTCCGGTACCGCAACGTTCCACCAGTGCCCGCCCACGGTCGTGCTCGCGGCCGGGTCGGTGTCGATGACCAGTACCGAGGTGCGATCGGCGCTGCGCGCAGCGGCCAGCGCGGCGGAGAGCTCCTCGATACTGGAAGCCTTGCTGGCGAGGGCCCCCAGGCCGCGCGCATGCGCCACGAAGTCCAGGGGCGCCCGCTCGCGCTCGCCTGCAGCGCGCAGGTTATTGAAGCTGGCGCTGCCGACGGAGTTCTGCAGCCGTTCGATACAGCCGAAGCCGCCGTTGTCGAGCACCACGATGATGAGCTTCACACCCATCTGCACCGAGGTAGCGATCTCGCTGTTGAGCATGAGGTAGGAGCCGTCGCCCACCATCGCGATCACTTCGCGCGCTGGATGCGCGAGCTTCACGCCGAGCGCGCCGGCAATCTCGTACCCCATGCAGGAGTAGCCGTATTCGAGGTGATAGCCTCCGGGCTGCTGCGCCTGCCAGTGCTTGTGCAGCTCCCCGGGCAGCCCGCCCGCGGCGCACACCAGGATGTCGGAAGGCTCAGACCCGGCCTGCACCGCGCCGATCACCTGCGCATCCGTGGGCAGCCCGGCGCCGCCCTGCGTGAAAGCCTCAGCCGCCTGCTGCCACTTGCGCCGCTCGGCGTACGCCCGCTCGGTCCAGGCCCGCGGAGTGCGCCAGTCGCCGAGCGCCTCGCCGAGCTGCTGCAGTCCCTCGCGCGCATCGGCCACGAGCGGCAAGGCGTTATGCTTGTGAGCATCGAGCGTCTGGACGTTGAGCGCCACGATTCGTTGGCCCCTGCCGGGAAAGAGCTGCGCCGAGCCGGTGGTGAAGTCCTGCAGCCGCGTGCCGACCGCGAGGATCACATCGGCATCCGCGGCGAGCGAGTTGGCCGCTGCGGTCCCCGTGACCCCGATACCGCCCAGGTTCAGGGGATGGCTGGCGGGCAGCGCCGACTTGCCGGCCTGGGTCTCAGTACTCGGAATTCCATGCCGCGCGCACAATGCCGCAAGCGCGGCGCCTGCTTCGGAGTACAACACCCCGCCCCCGCAGACGACCAGCGGCGCCTGCGCCGCGCGCAGCACTCCCACCGCCTGCGCCAGCTCGTCGCGAGCCGGCGGGGCGCGCCGCAGACTCCACACGCGCTCCTCGAAAAGGCTCGCCGGCCAGTGGAACGCTTCGGCCTGCACGTCCTGGCAGAGCGCGAGCGTCACCGGCCCGCACAGGGCCGGATCGGTGAGCACCTGCAGCGCGCGGGCAAACGAGCTCGGCAGCTGCTCCGGACGCGTGATGCGATCGAAGTAACGCGACACGGGACGCAGGCAGTCGTTGGCGGTCACCAGCCCGTCCCCGAAGTCCTCGACCTGCTGCAGCACGGGATCGGGCGCGCGGGTCGCAAACACATCCCCCGGGAGCAGCAGGAGCGGCAGGCGGTTGACGTGGGCTACCGCAGCGGCGGTGACGAGATTGGTGGCTCCAGGTCCGATCGAGGTCGTGCACGCCATCATGCGGCGGCGGTACGAGGCCTTCGCGTAGGCGACCGCGGCATGTCCCATGGCCTGCTCATTGTGAGCGCGCAGTGTCGGCAGCACCCCGCGCGCGGCATAGAGAGCCTCACCGAGGGCGGCCACGTTGCCGTGCCCGAAGATCGCCCACACCCCGGCGAACAGGCGGCGGCGCTCGCCGCCCACCTCGGTCCACTGCGCCGCCATGGCACGCACGAGCGCCTGGGCCACCGTGAGCCGGTTCGCCGTCAACCCGCACTCCTTTCCGCCCCCTCAGGCATGTGACCCCGAGCCGAATACCATACCTCGGCCAGCGCCCTGAAGCGGCCCGCGAGGTCCTC
Organism: uncultured Steroidobacteraceae bacterium; assembly: GCA_964489185.1. Taxonomy (GTDB): domain Bacteria; phylum Pseudomonadota; class Gammaproteobacteria; order Steroidobacterales; family Steroidobacteraceae; genus 13-2-20CM-66-19. Next base: position 44,355 of record CAZAXR010000006.1, read on the forward strand.
GATGAGCGCCTCGTCGGATAGTGTCGCAGCGAGCCATGCCGCCACTGGAGCTGCGGTCATCGTACGCCGCGCGGCAAAACCACGCACGATGGCGCTGCGCGCCGCGAGTGCGAGCAGGCGGCTCGCCTCCTCCAGCGGCGCGTCGAGCTCTACCAGGACTCCACCGCAGAACTCATCGCCGACTGAGATGATCGCCGCGCACTGCTCCCAGGCCTGCAGGTCAGCTGGCACATCGAGCTGCCACCAGTCCGGCCGGATATCGAGCTCGTAGAGGCGGGACAACACTGTCGACAGGTGATCTGCGCCGGGTTCGCGCTGCCCGGTGCTGAGCGCGAGCAGCAGTTCGCGCTGCTGCGCGCGACAGGCCGCGTGCAGGCGCCGGAGGTTGCGCTCCTGTGCCTCGCGCACCACGCGGGGGTCATCCGGGTGATACCTCAGCGAGCACGCGACGTTCAGCACCGCCGGCCACTCGTTCAGTTGCGTGGCGACACTCGCTGCCTCGAACTCGAGCGCTCCCGGGCACAGCTGCGGGACCGCCTGAGCCAGCCAGAGACTGCGCGGCACGGCGGCGGCTACGCCGCTCAACCCGTCGGCGTCCTTCAGGATCACGCCGAAGTCTCCGTGCGCGCCCGCTGCATGCCCGACTGCCGCAAGTTCCAACGCGCGCAGCCGGGCCAAGCGCTCGGGCGGTATGGCCGCCGTCTGCCCGTGCGGCACCGCCTGGCCATCCATCGCCATCGCGAACAGCTTGCGTGGTGCGCGCCTGCGCGTGGTAGCCCAGTGCAGGTGATTCAGGCGCGCGTCCTTACGCAGCGCGCGATGCGTGCTGCCGTGAACCAGGTAGTGGTTGAGCTCCGCGAGCGTCGGAAACTCCGCGGAGCACACGAGCCGCGACACGGCGAGCGCCCCGCAGGCGTTGCCCATACGCGCGCTGACTTCATGCGGCTCATCGCGCAGGTAGCCACTCAGAAACCCCGCCAAGAAAGCGTCGCCGGCACCGAGTACGTTGTAGATCTCGACGTCGCGGCCGCCGGAAGCCACGCCGTCATCCAGGCTCTCCGGCGCTGGTCCCGCAAATACAATGCATCCCTGCGCTCCGCGTTTGCAGACAATGACCGCGTTCGACAGCGCACGGATGCGGCGCACGGCCTCGAGGGTGTCCTCAAGTCCCGCCGCCACATGCAGCTCCTCTTCGGTTCCCACGATCAGATCGCAGTCGGGCAGCACTGCAGTCAGGGCGCGGGTGACTTTCTCCGAGCGCGCGTAGCGGGACTCCCCGGCGCCGTGGCCGCCGATGCCCCAGAGGTTGGGGCGGTAGTCGATGTCGAGGATGACCTTGCCGCCGTGTGTCTTCTTGATATCGATCGCCTTGCGCTGTGCCTTGGCGGCCTCGGGCAGCGAGAAGTGGGTGCCGGTCACCAGCAGTGCTGCCGCCGATGCGACCACGGCCTCCTCGACATCGTCCTCGCACAGCGCGCTGTCGGCGCAGTTCTCGCGGTAGAAGATGAGCGGGAAGGTGTGCGGGTCACGGACGCTCAGCAGCACGAGCGAGGTGAGGCGCTGCCTATCCACTACGATCGCACGCGTGTCAACGCCCTCGCGCGCCAGCTGCTCGCGCACGAACTGCCCCATGGGCTCCGCTCCCACGCGGCTGAGCAGCGCCGCCTTCAGTCCCAGCCGCGCGGCGCCGATGGCGACATTAGCCGGGCATCCGCCGACGGCCTTGGCGAAGCTCGCAACGTCCTCGAGCCGTGTGCCGATCTGCTGTCCGTACAGATCGACACTGACGCGCCCCATGGTGATCAGGTCCAGTCGTGTATTCACGCGCAGCACATTCCCCGCGGCCACGGTGCCGGTATTTTCCGCAGCAGATTGTTACAGGGTCGGCTGGGTCACAGCGAGAGTGGCGAGTGAAACCGTCTCGGAATCAGCGGTTTGCAGGTGAATCGCCGGTATTCCAGACCGTCAAACGAAGAGGCTCCCGCGCATCCGCGGGAGCCCCGGCTTCGCGGCACGCGAACCGTCCCTATGTCTTGGGGGTGTACTTGAACTTCTGCCCGGATACGGCCGCTTCGTACATGGCGCCTCCCTTCACGATGGTGAAGACTGCCACGCCCTTGTGGTACTTCCCGACCGTCGTGGCATCTTTCTTCCCGCCGCTCGCTCCGGCGCTCGCGCCAGTGGTGCCCGCGCTGGCGCCCGCGGCGGCGGTGATCGCTACCGCGCCCACATCGGCCCCGAACTCGAAGTTCCCGCCGGTGAACTCGTCATACGCCCGCTGATCCTCGAGAAAGATGATCTCGCTGTAGGCCTGACCGCCGGCCTGAAACCCTATGCTGACCTGAGTCATCTTTACGTCACCCGTGTACTTGCCCTTCGCATACACGCGTCCGGTGCCATAGGCGCCCCCGATCCCGAGTCCACCCTTGCCGATGCTGGGGAAGACTGCGTAGCCGTAGCAGTTCTTGAAGAGAGCAGCGCTCTCGCCGGCATTTTTAAAGAGATCCGCTGTGTCGGTGTATTGGTCCGCCCAGGCCACCACCCCAACGAGCATGAGCAGTGCAGCGACCGAAAGCACAAGCGTTCGCTTCATTTTGTTCTCCTCAGTTGGACAGACGGGTCGACATGCCGGTAACCGCATGATGAATTCTCGCACGTGCAGTGAATGGGATATAGGTCCCAGCTACCGCTTCGGCGGGCGCTGCCAGCAGCCTAATAGCTCTGGCTGAGCGGATCGGGGAGCTAAGTAGGGACGCGATTTGAAGTTAGATGTCTGCAATGGCAACTGACACGCGCGGCGAGCTGGACCGCGCGGCAAATGAAGGGGGTCAAGCTGCGCTGGCTGGAGCTTGAGCGCATGCGCAACGTGCCTCATGCTCCGAGCTGCCGCAGATTGGAGGAGGCAGTGCACAGTCTCGTACACATGCAAGCCGCGAAACGGCGTGCGCGCCGGCGCACCGGAGTGGTTGAAACCGCTCTGGTGCTCGCGGTGTGTGTCGCCGCGCGCGTGGTGGGCGCTGCTGCGGTGCCCGCAGTGCCCGCGGCCGTCGCCGCCCCAGACCGTTACGGCGCCGACACCGCCCAGGAAATCCTCGCCGCGGGGGGCAACGCCGCGGACGCCGCCGTCGCGGTGGCCTTCACCCTCGCCGTCACCTACCCGGAGGCCGGGAATCTCGGCGGCGGCGGCTTTGCGACGATGCACTTTCGCGGTAAAGGGTACTTTCTCGACTACCGAGAGTGCGCCCCGGCGAGCGCCACGCCAGGCATGTACCTCGATGCGGCGGGCAACGTCATCCCTGACGCCAGCACCATCGGTGCCGGCGCGGCCGGCGTTCCGGGTACCGTTGCGGGTCTCTGGGAGTTGCACCGCCGTTTCGGCAAGCTCTCCTGGAGCGCCGATCTCGCCCCCGCCATCCGTTACGCGCACCAAGGCTTCACCATCGCCGCTCTGCTCGCCGCCCGGCGCGACGCCTTCGCCCGTGAGCTGCACGGTAGGACCAATTTCCTCGACTACTTCGGCGCGCTCAGGACCGGAGCTACCTTCCGTCAACCCGAGCTCGAAGCAACACTCCGGCGCGTCGCAGCACAGGGTGCGCGCGGATTCTACGCCGGCCGCACCGCCGAACTGCTGGCGGCGGAGATGACACGCGGCCATGGCTATGTGACGCAGACCGACCTCAGTGCCTATCGGCCGGTGTGGCGCGAGCCGCTCGAGGGGAATTGGGCGGGCTATCACGTCATCACCGCACCGCTGCCGAGCTCGGGGGGCATCGCGCTGCTGTCAATGCTGGCGATGAAGGCTGACCTGGCGGGCGCATTTGCCGGTGTGCCGCTCAACTCTGCGCAGTACGTGCACCTGCTCGCCGAGATCGAAAAGCGTGTGTTCGCCGACCGCGCCGACTACCTGGGCGACCCCGCCTTCCACTCCGCACCGATGGCACAGCTCTTGGACCCGCAGTACCTCGCGCGGCGCGCCGCCCAGGTGAACACTGCGCGCCCGACGCCGACCGCCGAGGTGAAACCCGGCCTGAGTGAGCATCACGACACGACGCACTTCTCCATCGTCGACTCGGCCGGCAATGCGGTATCGAACACCTACACCCTCAACGATGACTTCGGCTCCGGCGAAGTGGTGCGCGGCGCGGGCTTCCTGCTCAACAACGAAATGGACGATTTCTCCGCCAAGCCGGGCAGCGCCAACATCTACGGCGTGGTCGGCGGCGATGCCAACGCGATCGCCCCCGGCAAGCGCCCGCTCTCGAGCATGACTCCCACCATACTCACGCAGGATGGCCGCGTCGCAGTGCTGATTGGCACCCTCGGCGGCTCGCGCATCGCCACCTGGATCTTCCAGGTGCTCACCGACTGGCACGATTTCCACCTGCCGCTTGCGCAGGCGGTCGCTGCACCGCGCATCCATCACCAGCTCTTGCCGCCCGACACCCTGTTCGAGGAGCCGTACGCCACGCTCGATCCGGCGGTGCGCGGCGCGCTCATCGCCCGCGGCTACAGCTTCGTCAACCAGGGCTGGAACGGTGACATCCAGGCGATTGTGATCGGCGCGGCCGGGGTGAGCGCGGTGTCCGACCCGCGCGGCCGCGGAGCGGCGCGCGCGCTCTCACACCCCTAAGGAAACTCTGAAGAACTGGGCATGAAGGCGGTCATCGGCAGAGATTTTGTGTCGAGAGCGGTGGACGATGATGTTTCCGTCGCCGATTCGGCGTTTGTGGTGCCGAACCGCGCGGTTTCCCAATCTTCGGTGGCACG
>CAZAXR010000007.1:0-45303 GCA_964489185.1 uncultured Steroidobacteraceae bacterium
AATGATGATTGCGCCCGGTCAACAGCGCCTGGCGCGTGGGCGAGCAAAGGGCTGTCGTATGGAAGCGGTTGAACTTCAACCCACCCTTCGCCAGCCGTTCGGCCGTCGGTGTGTTAATGACTCCACCGAAGGCACTGGAAGCGGCGAAACCCACGTCGTCCAGGAGCACGATCAGCACATTGGGCGCGCCTTTTGGCGGGCGTAGCGGCTCGATGGGCGGGAACTTGGTATCCGGGTCCTTGGCGTCGAAGGTCGTGAGACCGACGTGCTGATGATCGGCAATGGGCAGCACCGTGCGCGAAAGCTTATCGGATTGATTAGCCACAGATTTTCTCCTAATCCCGGTTCCCCATGTGACGACCTAGAGAGGAGCACTTCTACCGGTGTGTTGCGCCGGCATCCTCGCCAATAGCAGTCCGTGGCGCGTGCCACCGTCGTCGGACAAAAAACCCTGACACATCCTGGGAAGCCCAGGGTATTGGACCAAAGTCCAAGGCGATTGTCGGCGGTCAAGCCTGCCAAAAGCCTCACTACTCGGACTGCGCGGAGAACCACCCTCAAGCACGGCACGCACTTAGGGTTCTCTGATTTGCCGGCAATTCTGATGCATGATCGCGTTTGACAGCGAAGATCGCGATGAAGCAACACACGCGCACCAGACTTGATCAGTGCGGGAAGACCACTCGGCGGGCTACGTTTCTGGCCGACATGAGCCGGATCTGTTTTTCTGCGCCCGCTACGCGCCGGCGCTCTCCGGATCCGCGCCTTCATGGCCGATTCTTCAGAGTTTCCCTGAGCGCAGCACGGCGATGACAGCGCTGTTGGCGGGGTATCAGAGGAGCTGGTTGCGCTTCGATGTGGTGGCAGGCGTGACGACGGCGGCAGTCGTCATTCCGAAGTCCATGGCGTTTGCGAGCATCGCCGGCTTGCCACTGCAGGCAGGTCTGTACGTGGCGCTAGTACCGATGTTCGTCTACGCCTTGCTCGGATCGTCAAGGCTCCTGAGCGTGAGCAGTACCAGCACTCTCGCGATCCTGACGGCAAATCAATTGACGCTGACCGTGCCGGCCGGAGATCCCGCTCACCTGATGGCCGCCGCCGGCGCGCTGGCTCTGCTGGTGGGCGGCTTCCTGATGTTGGCGGGCCTGCTCCGGCTGGGATTCCTGGCGAATTTCCTGTCCGACCCGGTTCTGACTGGATTCAAGGCGGGCGTCGGACTGCTTATCGTCGTAGACCAGGTGCCCAAGCTCCTGGGCCTGCACATCGATAAGGGTAATTTCTTTCAGGAAGTCTCTTCCATTCTGGTGCACGTGCCAGACACGAGCCGCGCGACGCTGATTCTGGCTGCGGCGACTCTTGCCATTCTCCTCGGGATCGAGCGCGTTCGCCCACGGGTGCCCGCGCCACTCGTGGCGGTCGTTCTCGGTATCGCCGCCGCCGCGTTTCTTGGGCTGCAGGAGGCCGGGGTCGCGCTAACGGGCCCAGTTCCGGCGGGGCTTCCCATGCCGGCACTGCCGGATTTGTCGCTGCTGTCACGCCTGTGGCAGGGCGCGCTGGGCATGGCGCTGATGTCCTTCACCGAATCCATCGCGGCCGGTCGTGCATTTGCCAGACACGACGATCCGCGTCCCGTCCCAAACCGGGAGTTGATTGCTTTGGGGGCTGCTAACCTAGCGGGGAGCTTCTTCCATTGCTTCCCGGCGGGCGGCGGAACCTCCCAGACCGCGGTGAATTCTCGCGCGGGAGCCCGCACTCAGGTGTCGGAGCTCGTCACCGTGGTAATGGCGATTGCGACGCTGTTGTTTCTGTCGCCGCTCATCAGTCTGCTGCCCAAGGCCACATTGGCTGCCGTGGTAGTCGCCACCACGCTGCCGCTGCTCAGCACGGCTGACTTTCGCGCCATCCTGCGGGTGAGGCGCACCGAATTCCTGTGGGCCCTGGCGGCCTGCGCCGGCGTCGTGGTTCTGGGAACTTTGCAAGGCATCCTGGTGGCGATCGCCATCTCAGTCCTTACGCTCCTGTACCAGGCCAACCATCCCATGGCTTACATCGTGCGACGTAAGCCCGGCACGGACGTGTTCCGTCCGCAGTCGTTAGATCACCCCGGGGACGAAACCATCCCCCGCCTGCTGATCATCCGGACGGAAGGGCGGATGACCTTTGCTAGTGCACCGCAAGCGCGCGAACGGCTGGCGACACTAGTCCAGGAGGCGCATCCAAAGGTGGTGATCCTGGAATGCAGTGCTGTTCCGGACTTCGAGTACACGGCGCTGCACATCCTTGCGCAGGCGGAGGAGACGATGCGCGAGCACGGAATTTCATTGTGGCTATGCGCGTTGAATCCCCTGGCCCTTGAAGTGGTCAGACGTTCCCCGTTGGGTCAGGCCTTGGGGAGCGAGCGCATGTTCTTCAACCTTCCCGAAGCGGTGAAGGCCTACGAGGCCACAGCACCTCGATTCGCTGTTCGATGAGCGCTGTCATGAACCGTCATGATGTATATCCGGCATTGACGTACACGCGGAGGGGGAGGCGCGGCCATGCGACAACGCCTGCCTATTGATCGATCAGTTGGATGCTGGAACGTCGTTGCGAGATCTTGACCTGCCAGGATTCTGCTTAAGGTCGACCTAATCCCTAGGTCCCATGTCCGCTGCTTCAATCCCGCCGTACGTTCGCGCGTAGCGAGTGTGTCGTCGCTGGAAGGCGGTATTCCTCGAGCAACGCTGCCCGGGAACGCTGCAGGTGTGGGCAGAGCCATTCACCGTGCTGCGGGTCCCGAAGTTCTTCAACCTGCGCACCGATCCCTTCGAGCGGGCCGATACGACCTCCCATACCTACTGGGACTGGTATCTGAGTAAGGCATACCGCTTGCTCGCGGCGCAGGCCATCGTGGCCGAGTTCATGCAGACATTTTAAGGAGTTCCCGCCGCGCCAGAAGTCCGCGAGCTTCACAATCGAACAGGCGTCCTACAAGCTGGCGGCGGGCGTGGGAAGGCGCGCGGCTAGGAGCAGTTCGGAAGGGGACCTCGCGCCCCGCGAGCGGCCCCTTCTGTGGCTCCGGGCAAAGAGTCCAGACAGGAGCTGAGGACGAGCATGCTGCCGGCCGGGATATCCTCCCGGCCGGCATTCTTTTGGCCGGGTTCTCAGCCGGTCGGGCAGGTGAACTCCTTAGGCGCCTTTTCCTTCGGCGCCGGCGCGAGCTTCCAGTTCGCGGGAATCTCGAATTGTGTCGCCGGTACCGGACCAGGCGTAATCGAGGTCGTCTCGATGGTGAACTGAGCGGCCTGGATCATCCCGGGAGCGAGACTGCCTTCAGAGCCGGTGGCACCCGAAGCCGCGGCGGAGCCGGCGTCAGCTTTCTTCTTCGAGAACAGACCGCTGACCAGCTTGCTGCCGAAGGCGCTGGCGGCGGAGCCCAGCACCGAGCCGGCCACGCTGTTGCCTGCGGCATTACTCGCCGCCGCTCCAGCGGCGCTGCCCGCCGCCCCGGCGGCGGAACTCGCGGCCGCTTCGCTTGCGGCCTGACTGGCGTCCGTGATTGTGCCACCGCCGCTGCCTCCGGTGGCCTGGTCCTTCTGGGCCGCGCCGCAGTGCGGCCCGCCGAAGGCTATGCGCACTGCGGTCTTGAGCGGGTAGCCCTGGAAGTCGCCGGCCTTGGAGCCTAGTTCCTTGAGGCTGTCAGCATACGGCGCCAAGAACTGGCGCAGCTGCTTTGCGACCATGGAGTTGCGGTCCTCGAGCCCGAGCTTCTGCAGGTGCGCCTTGCGGAACGCACGCTGCTCGTCGAGGCCGGCGATCTGATCCTGCGTCAACCACGCGTCTAGCGTGATTACGAAATCGCACACGTCGCCGGTGTCATTGTTCTTGCAGCTCTGAGTGAGCGCCAGCTGCGAGAGCTTGGCGTCGTGCCCTGCGAATGCCGCGTGCTTGTCGGTCTGGCGGGATTCGATCTTGGGCGGTGACATCTGGCACTTGGAGGTATCCGGGGCGGGTGCGGCGTTGTGCGCCGCGGGGCATTGCTGCAGCTTCGCCAGCATGGCCTGCGCCTGCTGCTCCGCCTCCTTGCGCTCGGCGGCAGTGAGGAATGGCGTCTCGCGGTATTCCTTTTTCTTCGGATCCAGCGTCCACGTCAGGTCGCGATCCAGGCGGATGATCTCGCCGTTCTGGGCATTGCCGCACACCAGTGACAGCAATCCCTCGCAATTCAACGTGCTATCGCTGCGCTGCTTGTCGGCGGTGGTGTATTCGGTGGTGGTGCCGTGAGCCTTGATGATTGAGAGGTCGAAGGTCGCTTGCTGCTCGGTGGTCACGTCAGCACGCGCGGCCACCGATAGTGCGGCGCATGTGGCCAGCCACAGCCGACCGTGTGTCTTGGTAAGCATCATCAGTTTTCTCCCTGGTCGGATGCCGCCCCGCAGCGGGCAGGCGGGTCCTGTAGTTTTGTAAAAGAGTGTACGCGGACGCCGACCCCGGAACCAGACGGCGCCGATCAGACCGGGGCGCTGCCGCCGACTTGCCGGCCGCCGTGCCGGCTACCCCGCAAGAATCGTTAAGCTGCACAAGGCAAGGTTCGCGCTGTTGCCCTGCGCTTGCCGGAGTTATGCGCATCGGCGCAACATGCGCCGCTGGCGGACAGCGCTCACCACCTGCGAACGGATGGAGTTCCCATGTGCGACAACGACTCACTCGACGACATGATGCGATACCAGCTGCGCGCGGGAGAGTTGTCACGGCGGCAGTTTGGGGCGCTGACCTTGGGAGCGGGGCTCGTCTCGATGCTGCCCCTAACCGCAGGAGCGCTCGACACGCAGGAGGCGGACGTTCACATCACCACTCCCGATGGCACCGCGGATGCCTACTTCGTGCATCCCGCGAGCGGCAAGCATCCCGCGGTGCTCATATGGCCCGACATTTTCGGGCTGCGACCGGCATTCCGGCAGATGGGCAAGCGCCTTGCGGAGTCCGGGTACGCGGTACTGGTCGTCAACCTCTACTACCGCACCAAGCACGCGCCGGTTGCACCGGAACATGCCGACATGGACGATCCGGCCACGCGTTCGGCGCTCATGGACCTGGCTCAGACCCTGTCACCGGCGACCACCCTCACCGATGCCAAGGCCTTCGTCAGCTGGCTCGACACCCAGAGTGCGGTCGACACCAGGAGGCGCATGGCCACCATGGGGTATTGCATGACAGGTCCCTTCACCATGCGCACCGCGGCGCAGTTTCCCGACCGCATCGGGGCGGGTGCCTCCTTTCACGGCGGCGGCCTCGTGAGCGACAAGCCCGACAGCCCGCATTTGTTGATCCCGCAGATCAAGGCGCACTACCTGTTTGCGATCGCGGAGAACGACGATCAGCGCCAGCCCGAGGTCAAGAATGTGCTGCGCGAGGCGTTTGCCAAGAGACACGTGCCGGCGGAGATCGAGGTGTACGCCGGAACCCTGCACGGGTGGTGCCCGCCGGACTCGAAGGTCTACAACCGCGAGCAGGCCGAAAAAGCCTGGAGCCGTGCGCTCGCGCTCTTTAAGTCCTCCCTGGGCTGAGGCTTACAGTCCCAGCTCGCTCAGCCCCGGGTGATCCGGCGGCCGCGGTCCCGGGGCGGACCAGTGATACTTGCGCTCGCCCTCCGTGATCGGCAGATCGTTGATCGAGGCATGGCGGCGCCGCATGAGGCCGGCGGCATCGAACTCCCAGTTCTCGTTGCCGTAGGAGCGAAACCAGTGGCCGGAATCATCGTGCCACTCGTAGGCGAAGCGCACCGCGATGCGGTTTGCGCCGTGCGCCCAGATCTCCTTGATGAGACGGTAGTCGAGTTCGCGGCTCCATTTGCGGCGCAGGAACTCGACGATCGCCGCGCGTCCGCTGAAGAACTCGGCACGGTTGCGCCACCGGGAGTCTTCGCTGTAGGCCAGTGACACCCGCTGCGGGTCGCGGCTGTTCCAGGCGTCTTCCGCCATGCGCACCTTCGCGACCGCGCTCTCGAACGTGAAGGGAGGCTTGATTGGGGCGGGCGCCGCAGGTGTTGACTCACTCATGAAATCTCCTCGCGCGCCTTGCCGGCTACCCGTACCAGGCTGACCGCCGCGCCGGTCAACGCCAGTGCGGCCGCGAGCCACAGCGCCAGGTGCGACCCGGCAGCGCCGGCGACACGAAACAAGATCGCAACGCTCGCGGCGCCGAGCGTCTGACCGAACAGGCGCGCAGCACTCAGCATGCCCCCGGCAGCGCCGCTGCGCGCGCGCGGGGCGGCAGCCATGATGGTACGGTTGTTCGGTGCCTGGAAGAGGCCGAAGCCGAGCCCGCATAGCACCATGCGCCAGATGAACCCTCCTGGAGTACCGGCGTCCGGGAACGCTGCGAGCAGCGCCAGTCCCGCCGCCAGCGTCAGCAGCCCCAGTCCGCCGAGGATGCCCGCGGCATGGCGGTCGGCGAGCCTGCCGGCGAGCGGAGCGGCCAGTGCGAGCGCCACGGGCCAGGGCGTTATGAGGAGCCCGGTTTCCACGGCGCTATGCCCGAGGCGTTGAATCTCGAACGGCAGTGCGACGAGGGCGGCCATCTGCGCCATGAACGCGCACACCGAGGTCGCGATGGATAGCGAGAACAGCCGGATGCGCAGCAGGTCGAAGGGCACGATGGGCGCGGCCCGCGGCAGCTCGTGGCGCGTGAGCAGAAAGCCGAGGAAGACGCCAGCGGCGATCTGCAGCAGCGCCAGCGGTGTCGCCGCGTGATGCGCGAGGGACTGCAGCCCACTCAGCAACAGTCCGAACGCGCCTGCATAGAGCGCGGCGCCGGCGAGATTGAGCGGGCGATGCGCGCGCTCGTTGTCGGGCAGCGAGCACAGCGCGATCGCGATCGTAACGACGCCAAGCGGTACGTTGATACCGAACAGCCAGCGCCAGTGTGCGACCGCCAGAACCGCGGAGGCGATGGTAGGCCCGAGCGCCGCGGAGGTCGCGACCACGAACGCGTTGATGCCCACCGCCCGCCCCAGGTAGCGGTGCGGATAGGTGAAGCGCACCAGTGCGCCGCTGACGCTCATGATCCCCGCAGCCCCCACTCCCTGCACGACGCGCGCGATGCTGAGGGCGGCCAGGTTGGGCGCGAACGCGCAGCCCAGCGATGCCAGTGTGAACACGGCCAGTCCGGCCTGGGAGATGCGCCGGTAGCCGACGATCTCACCGAGCGAGGCGAGCGGCAGCAGCAGTACCAGGATCGCGAGCTGGTAGGCGTTCACGACCCAGATGGAGGCGGCGGCGCTCGCGTGCAGCTCGCGGGCGATGCTGGGCAGTGCGATGTTCACGATGGTGCTGTCGAGCACCGACATCGTGATGGCCAGTGCGATGGCGACGATGGCCCAATAGCGGCGCGGCACCGGCAGGCCGTCGGGGTGCTGCAGCGGGTGGGTGACACTGGCGGGCGGCGGGGGCATCCGCGGCGGATCATATAGAGGAGTGACCGGAGCTGTCATAACGTGGGGTGCCGTGCGGGCGCCGGCACGATGTGAGCCGCGTCACGCTTTGTCGGCCGGTAACGGCGGCACGCTGTCGCTAAAATGCCGGCAGTAAGGCGACTGAACAGCTCCAACAAGAACTCGAGAGTGACGCCAGTGAACGAGCGCGAGCCCCTAGCCACCCATGCACCTGCGCGCGAGCGCCGCCGCGACGAGCGCCGCCAGCAGGTGCTGCGCGCGCTGCTGCACGGAAGCTTCAAGCCGCGCCGGCGCGGCCCACGCCGCGCCGACGAGAGCGGAGTGAGCGCGGTGGACTGGCATCATCCCCAGTGGCTCGCCATCGCGATCCTGATCGTCGCCTTCTCCTCGGCCGATGCGCTCCTGACACTCATGTTGATCGAGCGCGGTGCCTATGAGGTGAATCCCCTCATGGCGCCCCTGGTGGGCGGCTCGGCGCTGGCATTTGCGCTGGTGAAGGTCGGGCTCACCGCCGGCGGGGTGGTGCTCCTGACGCAGATTGCGCGCATCCGGGCCTTCGGCCGCATCCCGGTCGGTGCCTTCCTCTACACACTGCTGGCGCTGTACGGAGCGCTGATCGCCTACGAGTTCAGCCTGCTGGATGTCCTGTAGCGCGCCCCTGCGGGGGCGTGCCCGCCGCCCGGGTCTTTTGCGCTAAACTATTGTCCTGCCGCTCCTTTCCCGCATGCTGGAACCAACGCCCCTTTACGGCGGTAACGCCGAGTTTGTCGACGCGCTGTACGAGCAGTACCTGCGCGATCCCGCGAGCGTAGACGAGCACTGGCGGGAATACTTCGCGCAGCTGGCAGCGCCCGGGAGCGAGCCCTCGCACCAGGCCGTCCGCGCCGCGATCGCCGCGCGCGCCGCGGCGGGGCGCCCGGCGGCTGCCGCAGGGGCGCCGGCCGCCAATGCGCGACAGGCGGCCGTGTCGCGGCTGATCCAGGTGTGGATCAACCGCGGGCACCTGGTGGCCAGCATCGACCCGCTGGGCCTCACGCCGCGACCGCGGCCGCGGGTCCTTGAGCTCGACTATTTCGGGCTCGCGCCCGAGGACCTCGACACCGAGTTCTACACCGGCAGCCGCATCGAGGCGGTGCTGAAGCGCATGAAGCTGCGGGACATCCTCGCGCAGCTCCAGTACATCTACGGCGGCACCGTGGGCGCGGAGTTCGCGCACGTGTCCGAGTCCGAGGAGCGACTGTGGCTGCAGGACGAGTTCCAGGAGGGACGGCTGCGGCACCGATTCAGCGCCGAGGAGCAGCGCAACATCCTCTGGCAGCTGACCGCCGCCGAAGGGCTCGAGCGCTACCTGCATACCAAGTACGTCGGCCAGAAGCGCTTCTCGCTGGAGGGCGGCGATGCCTTCATTCCGCTGCTGGACGATCTCATCCAGCGCGCCGGCGGCGACGGTGTCGAGGAAGTGGTCATCGGCATGGCCCACCGCGGTCGGCTCAACGTGCTGGTGAACATCCTCGGCAAGTCCCCCGCGGAGCTGTTCTCGGAGTTCGAGGGCATATACGAGCCCGGGCGCCTCAAGGGCTCGGGCGATGTGAAGTATCACAAGGGCTTCTCGGCGGATCTGCGCACTCCGAGCGGCAAGGTGCACGCGGTGCTCGCCTTCAATCCCTCGCACCTCGAGGTCGTCAACGCGGTGGTCGAGGGCTCGGTTCGCGCCCGCCAGGAACGCCGCGAGGATGTGCGCGGCGCCCGCGTGCTGCCGGTCCTGGTGCACGGCGATGCCGCCTTCGCCGGGCAGGGCGTGGTCATGGAGACCCTGCAGCTGTCGCAGGCGCGTGGCTTCGCAACCGGCGGAACGGTCAACCTCATCATCAACAACCAGGTCGGCTTCACCACCTCCGAGATCAGCGACGCGCGCTCCACGCTGTACGCGAGCGACGTCGCCAAGATGCTCGAGGTGCCGATTTTCCACGTGAATGCGGATGATCCCGAGGCGGTGGTGTTCGTCACGCGCCTGGCGCTTAAGTACCGCATGCGCTTCCGCAAGGACGTGGTCATCGACCTGGTGTGCTACCGGCGCCACGGCCACAACGAGGCCGACGAGCCGGCCGCAACGCAGCCGGCCATGTACAAGGTGATCCGCCAGCACCCGAGTGCGCGGCGGTTGTATGCGGAACGGCTGATTGCCGAGGGCCTCATCACCGAGGCGGATGCGGAGGCGATGCTCGAGCAGTACCGCGCCGGGTTGGACCAGGGACGTCCCCAGGCGCGCGCCTCGCTCGGCATGATCGGCAACAAGTACACCGTGGACTGGAGCGCTTACGCGCAGGTGGACTGGACCGAGCGCGTGCCGACCGGCGTAGAGCTCGCACGGCTGCGCTCGCTCGGGGAGCGCATCACGAGCTACCCCGAGGGCTTCACGCTACATCCGCGCGTCGCACAGCTCATCGCCAACCGCCGCAAGATGATCGCGGGCGAGATGCCGCTCGACTGGGGGTGTGCCGAGACGCTCGCCTACGCATCGCTCATCGAGGACGGGTTCGGACTGCGTTTGACGGGCCAGGACAGCGGCCGCGGCACATTCTTCCACCGCCACGCGGTGCTGCACGACCAGAACAGCACCGCCACCTGGATTCCGCTGCAGCACATCGCCGCGGGGCAGCCGCGCGCCCAGGTGATCGACTCGGTGCTCTCGGAAGAGGCGGTGATGGGCTTTGAGTACGGGTACTCCACCACCGATCCCGGCTCCCTGGTGGTGTGGGAGGCCCAGTACGGGGACTTCGCCAACGGCGCCCAGGTCATCATCGACCAGTTCATCAGCTCCGGGGAAGCCAAGTGGGAGCGCTTCTGCGGC
The DNA here is from genome assembly GCA_964489185.1 of uncultured Steroidobacteraceae bacterium. Classification (GTDB taxonomy): domain Bacteria; phylum Pseudomonadota; class Gammaproteobacteria; order Steroidobacterales; family Steroidobacteraceae; genus 13-2-20CM-66-19. The sequence goes on from CAZAXR010000007.1 coordinate 10,284, forward strand.
CTCGGGCTGCTGCTGCCGCACGGCTACGAGGGCGCAGGCCCTGAGCACTCCTCGGCGCGTCTCGAGCGCTTCCTGCAGTTGTGCGCCGAGAACAACATGCAGGTGTGCGTGCCTTCAACGCCGGCACAGATGTTCCACATGTTGCGGCGGCAGATGCGCCAGTCGTTCCGCAAGCCGCTGATTGTCATGACCCCCAAGAGCCTGCTGCGGCACGAGCTGTCGGTGTCGGCATTGGAGGACCTGACGCGCGGGTACTTCGCGCGTGTCATCGGCGAGGTCGACGAGCTGCCCGCCGAGCAGGTGCAGCGCGTGGTGTTCTGCAGCGGCAAGGTGTACTTCGACCTGCTCAAGGCGCGCCGCAAGGAGGCTCTGCGCGATGTGGCGCTGATTCGCATCGAGCAGCTGTATCCGTTTCCAACCGAGGAATATCAGGCGATCCTCGCCCGCTATCCCAACGCGCGCGAGATCGTCTGGTGCCAGGAAGAGCCGCAAAACCAGGGCGCCTGGTACCAGATCCGCCACCGCCTGCAGGAGCTGGCCCTGGGACGGCGGCCGGTGCTGTACGCCGGCCGTGCCCCGGCGGCAGCCCCCGCCACGGGGGTCGCCAAGATCCACGAGCTTGAGCAGCAGGGGCTCGTGGCCGCGGCCCTGCATGCCACGGCAACCGAGGAGTCCGGGCGTGACACGACCCGGCTGAAGGCACTCCCGCCGTCCGCCGCGCCACCCGCACCGGCACAGCCTGCGGCGACCTCGCCGACCCCATTGAGAAAGCGCTCATGAGCACTGAAATCCGCGTTCCGCAGCTGCCCGAGTCCGTCGCCGACGCGACCCTCGTCGCCTGGCACAAGCAGCCCGGCGATGCCATCAAGCGGGACGAGAATCTTGCCGACCTCGAAACCGACAAGGTGGTGCTGGAGGTACCTGCGCCCGCCAACGGCGTGGTGCGCGAGATCCGGGTGCAGAGTGGCGCGGTCGTAAAGAGCGGCCAGGTGCTCGCGGTCATAGAGGAGGGGGCTGCGGCTGCCTCGGCAGCGGCGGCGAAGCCGGCGGCACCCGCCGTCAAGCCGGCCGCGCCCGCTCCCAAGCAGACCCCGGCTTCCAAGCCGGCGAAGGCTGCCCCTGCCGCAATTCCCGGGGCGGACGGCGGCAAGGACGCGGGCAAGCTCAGCCCCTCGGTGCGGCGCCTGGTCGAGGAGAATCACCTCGACCCGGCGGTCATCTCAGGCTCGGGCCGTGAGGGTCGGCTCACCAAGTCCGACGTGGTCGATTACCTCGGCAGGACCCCGCCGACGCCTGCACCAGCCGCATCCGGCACTCCGCCGGCACCGGCGGCGCGTGCGCCGGCGCGGCCGCCGGCTCCGGCAGGGGCGCGCGCCGAGCAGCGTGTGCCGATGACGCGCCTGCGTGCGCGCATCGCGCAGCGGCTCATCGAGGCGCAGTCGACGCAGGCCCTGCTCACCACCTTCAACGAAGTGGACTTGAGCGCCACGCAGGAGCTGCGCTCGCGCTACAAGGAGCGTTTCGAGAAGGAGCACGGCGTGAAGCTCGGCTTCATGTCCTTCTTCGTGAAGGCGTCCATCGAGGCGCTGAAGAAGTTCCCGGTGCTCAACGCATCCGTGGATGGGAACGACATCATCTATCACGAGTACTACGACATCGGGGTGGCCGTCTCGACCGACCGCGGGCTGGTGGTGCCGATCGTGCGCGACGCGGACGGCAAGACATTCGCCGCGCTCGAGAAGGAAATTGCCGACTATGCCCGTCGTGCACGCGAAGGCTCACTGGCACTCGAGGAGCTGACCGGCGGCACCTTCACCATCACGAACGGCGGGGTATTCGGGTCGCTCATGTCAACGCCGATCGTCAACGCGCCGCAGAGCGCCATTCTCGGCATGCACAAGGTCCAGGACCGGCCCATGGTCGTGCATGGCCAGATCGCGGCGCGCCCGATGATGTACCTGGCGGTGACCTACGATCACCGCATCATCGACGGACGCGAGGCGGTGCAGTTCCTGGTCGCCATCAAGGATGCCCTCGAGGACCCGGGACGCATGCTGCTCGGGGTGTAACTCGGAAGATCTGCCGGAGCAGCCAGTAGGCCGCGCCGGCGAGCAGGATCGCCCAGCACCCAGGCGAGGGCGAGGTTGCGCAGCGTGCCAAGCTGCAGTCCCGAGCGCTTGGCGACCAGGGTGCCGCGCAATCTTTGTGTTATTTTTCAACATTTTCCGGCGGACATCCGGGACGGGGCTCGTACCACCATGACTAGCGACGACAAGCGCGAAGGCGCCACGGACTCTTTCGATGTCATCGTCATCGGCGGCGGCCCGGCCGGTTACCCCGCCGCGATCCGCGCCGCGCAGAACAAGCTGCGGGTCGCCTGCATCGATGAGTGGAAGAACCGCGACGGCAGCGCCGCGTTCGGCGGCACGTGCCTGAATGCAGGCTGCATTCCCTCCAAGGCGCTGCTCGAGTCCACCGAGCTCTATCATCGCTTGCACGAGGAGTTCGCGGTGCACGGCATCAAGGTGTCCGGGGCAGAGCTCGACCTGGCACAGATGCAGAAGCGCAAGAACGGGATCGTGCGCGGTATGACTCAGGGGATCATCGCGCTCTTCAAGGGTGCCGGCGTCACCCCGCTGCAGGGACACGGCAAGCTGCTGCCCGGGCGGCGGGTCGAGTTCACGGCTCATGACGGCAGCCGGCGCGAGCTCAGCGCGCGGCACGTAGTGCTCGCCTCCGGGTCGGCTCCGATCGAGCTGCGGTCCGCGCCCTTCAAGGCGCCGTACATCGTCGATTCCTGGGGTGCGCTCGATCTGGACGCGGTGCCCAAGCGGCTCGGCGTCATCGGCGCCGGCGTCATCGGGCTGGAGCTCGGGAGCGTCTGGCGCCGACTCGGGGCCGAGGTGGTGGTGCTCGAGGCGCTGCCGGATTTCCTGGCTTTCGCCGATCAGCAGCTCGCCAAAGAGGCGCTGCGGCACTTCAAGAAGCAGGCTCTCGACATCCGACTCGGAGCGACGGTGACGAGCGCGAGCGTGCGGGGCGGGGCAGTCGAGGTCGCCTACAGCGATGCCAAGGGTGAGCAGCGCCTGACAGTCGATCGGCTGGTGGTCGCGATCGGCAGACGTCCGTTCACGAGGGACCTGCTCGCCCCCGGTACCGGCGTCGAGCTCGATGAGCGCGGCTTCATCAAGGTCGATCACTCCTGCCGCACGGGCGTGGAAGGGGTATGGGCCATCGGTGACTGCGTGCGCGGCCCGATGCTCGCCCACAAGGGCAAGGAAGAGGGGGTGAACGTCGCGGACCAGATCGCCGGACGCTACGGTGAGGTCAACTACAAGGTGATTCCGTCGGTCATCTACACCGCGCCCGAGATCGCCTGGGTGGGACTGACGGAGGAACAGGTCAAGGCGAGCGGTCGGGACTACAAGACTGGCATGTTCCCCTTTCTGGCGAGCGGGCGGGCACGCGCACTGGAGCAGGCCCCCGGCTTTGCCAAGATTATCGCCGCACGTGATGACGATGAGATCCTCGGCGTGCACATCGTGGGGCCGATGGCCGGCGAGTTGATCGCCGAGGCGGTACTCGCCATGGAGTACTCCGCGAGCAGCGAGGATCTGCAGCGCACCATCCACGCGCATCCAACCCTCGCCGAAGCGGTGCACGAGGCGGCGCTCAACGCCGACAAGCGCGCGATCGACACCCTTAACCGCTGAGGCGCTGACTAGGCGCGCCGCCGCGCCTCGATGACGTTCGGCACGGCGGCGAGGCGGCGCAGCACGCGCGCGAGCTGTTCGAGGTCGAGGACCGCGACGTTGATGGCGACGTACGCCACTGCCGCGTCGTGGTCGGTGCGCGAGCTGATGGCATCGATGCTCAGCCGCTCCATCGCCAGCACGTCGGTGAGATCGCGCAGCAGTCCGCGCCGGTCGTAGGCGCTGATGGCGAGCTGCACGCTCAGGGCCTGCGCGTCCGTACCGGTCCATTCGACCTTCAGTATCCGATCGGGCTTGAGCGCCGCCATGCGCTGCAGCCCCGCGCAGTCGCTGCGATGCACCGTTACCCCACGCCCGAGCGTCACGTAGCCCGTGATGGGCTGCGGCCGCAGCGGCGCACAGCAACGCGCCAACGTGATGGGCAGATCGCCCACACCCTCGATTTCCACCGGCGATGCGTGCCGTGCCGGCGCTGCGGGACGCGCCGGACGCGGCAGCGGGCGCTGCGGCGCAAACAGGCGGCCCGCCGCCTGCATCAGCTGGGTGACGGTGATCTCGCCCTCGCCGAGCAGCTGATGGAGGTGCTCGGTGTCGCGCGCCTTGAGCTCCGCGGCGAGCGCCGCCAGCTGCTGCGGCCCGCCGCCCACGCGTGCGAGCTCGCGCTCGGCGATGCCACGGCCGGCGCTGCGGTTATCGCCGACGTCCTGGCGGCGGAACCAGGCGCGCACCTTGCTGCGGCTGCGGGGCGAGGCCAGGAACCCCTGCTCGGGCGCGAGCCAGTCGCGGCTCGGGGCTTCGTGCCGGCCGGCGATGATCTCGATGACCTCCCCGTTGCTGAGCGTGTGGCTGAGGGGAACGATGCGGCCGTTCGCCTTGGCGCCGCGGCAGCGGTGACCGAGGGAGGTGTGCACCTGGTAGGCGAAATCCAGCGGCGTGGCGCCGCGGGGCAGGTCGACCACTTCGCCCTTGGGGGTGAGGACGTAGACGCGGTCTGCGAACAGCTCGGCGCGCATCCCTTCGATGAGATCGCGGTCGGCATCAGCGGCGGCTTCGGAGTCCTGCGGCTCAAGCAGCCGCCGCACCCATTCGATCTTGCGCTGGTAGGGCGCATCGCGCGCGCCGCCTTCCTTGTAGGTCCAATGCGCTGCCACGCCGAGCTCGGCGTGCTCATGCATGTCGCGGGTGCGGATCTGCACCTCGACGCTGCGCGCCTGCGGTCCGATCACCGCGGTGTGGATCGAGCGGTAGCCGTTGCCCTTCGGGGTGGCGATGTAGTCGTCGAATTCCCCAGGAATGTATGGCCAGCGGCCGTGCACGATGCCGAGCGCGGCATAGCACTCCGGTACCGAGGAGACCATCACGCGCACCGCGCGCACGTCGAACAGCTGCTCGAAGGCCAGCTGCTTGCGCTGCATCTTGCGGTAGATGCTGTAGATGTGCTTGGGGCGCCCGTATACCTCGGCCTCGATCCCGGCGCTGCCCAGGAGCGTGTGCAGCTCGGCGCACAGGCTCTCGATATAGCGCTCGCGGTCGGCACGACGCTCGCTGAGCGCGGCGGCAACGCGCCGGTATTCTTCCGGCTCGAGATAGCGGAACGCGAGATCCTCCAGCTCCCACTTCAGCTGCCACACGCCGAGGCGGTTGGCGAGTGGGGCATAGATGGCGCGTGCCTCGAGCGCCCGTCGCTCGCGCTCCGGTCCCGGCAGCGCGCGCGCGTGACGCAGAGCCACCAGCTCCTCGGCGATGCGCGCCAGCACCAGACGCGGATCGCTCACCACCGCGAGCAGCATCTTGCGCAGCGTTTCGGTCTGGCGCGTATCCAGACCCTGCGCCGGCGACCAGTCGCGCGGCAGGCCGAGGCTGCCAAGCCGTTGCAGCGCGACGGCGATATCGGTGGCGCCCTGGCCGACGATGCCGACCGCCTCTGCGGCGCTCACCCCGGCGCGCGCGAGCACCGGCCGCGCGAGCACCGCGTGCGCCAGCTCGGCGCTCTCGGTGAGCCCGCCCATGATCTCGGCCGCCTCGGCGGCGAAGGTGAGATCGGCCGGCGCGCGCTGGCTGGCGCGCTCGAGCGCGGCGCGCGCGCCGCTGATGGCGCTGCGGACTTCGGGGGGACAGAGCTGGCTGGTTTCCATGAGCGCGCGGGCGTTGCCGCGGAGTACGTGACGGAGGGTCAGTTTAACTGACCTGCCGCAGGCTCAGCGTCCAGTCGTCAGCTGCCGGATGAGATCCACCTCCTTGGGCCGGTAGGGGCGGCCGTCGGGGTGGAATACATCGTGAAACCACACGGTCAGGGTGTGGGCGCCGACGTAGGGCCGGTCCCAGGAGTCCCACGGATAAATGGTCTGCGTCCTGCCGGCCACCAGTCCCCAGTTGAAGGCCGCCACGTGGTAGCGCTTGAGCACCGGCAGCGTGTTCGCAAAGGTGCTGCCGGCCGTGCGCGCCATGTACTCCGTGCACAGGATCGGACGGGAGTAGCGCTGCAGGGCCGCGATGCGACGCGTGACCTCTCGCGGGCCGCCATAAGAGTGGAACGACAGTACGTCCGACTCTTCGATCTGAATCTGTGCCGTGCGTGGCCACTGCGCCCAATCCGGGCCGCCGTCCATCCAAACCCCGCTGGTCAGCGGCTGTTCCGGTCCCGTGGCCCGCGCCCAATCGAATACCTGCGGCAACAGGCGCTGTATCAGCTCCTCCTTGCGGGGCGCTTCGAGCGCCGCCCAGTGGCTGCTGCTGGTGGAGCCTACGGTGGGCTCGTTCCACACGTCCCAGCCCAGGACCCGTGCATCGTGTGCAAAGGCGCCCACGACGCCCCGCACGTATGCTTCGAGCTTCGGATACTGCGCGGGGTCGGCTAGTTCGCTCGCGCCCGGGCTCTGTACCCAGCCCGAGTTGTGGACGCCGGGTTCGGGCTCGTGTTGCGGCCCCAGACGCGGCGCGGGATCCCACACCGAATCGAACAGCACCAGCAGGGTCTTAATGTGGTGCTTGTCGGCGATGCGCAGGAACGTGTCGATACGCTCCCGGAAACCCGCCGCATCCTGCTGCCATAGCAGATCGTGGAGGAAGACTCGCATCGTGTTCATGCCGATGGCCTCGGCCCAGCCGAGCTCGGTATCGATGCGTGCGGGGTCGAAGGTATCGGCCTGCCACATCTCCAGCGGATTGATCGCGGTGGCCGGGATGTAGTTGGCACCGACCAGCCACGGCTGGCGCCCGTACCACTCACCGGCGGTCTGCGCGGACCAGCGCGCGCGGGACTCTGCCGCGCCCGAGGTGCAGCCGATACTCCAGGCCAACAGTCCCAGCGCGAGGACACGCGCGATGGCCGCGCACCCGGGTCCATCGAGACTCACAAATCCCCCTCACAGATGTGCCGAAAAAGACGCACAGCAGCTTCAGCAGGCAGCGTAACGCCTGCGCCCGCCGCTGTCATGCCAGCGGCGGGCGCCGCGCGTGGCAATATGCGAGCGGTCAAGCGCCAATGGAGCACCGCTATGGCTAGGCTAGCACCGTCGCACGCCACATCTGGGATGCGCATCCTCTGGCCACTGTTGGTTGTCGCCGCCGCCAGCGTGCCGGCCGCAGCCCCGCCGGGCACCGTACAGTCGCCGGCGACGCGGGCGCAGGTCGATGCCGCGGGGCTGGCGCATCTGCCTCCGAGCGAGGTACCAGCCTCGAAGTTCATGAGCGCATCGTCACGCGCCAAGTTCATCGCGACGTTCACTAATCCTGCTCCGCAGGGCGCGCCACCTGATGTCGCAGCCCTGCGCGACCACGATGAGCGTAAGAACGCGCCCTTTGTGGCGCGTGCCAAGGTGTTGTATCCGGTCAACATCGAGCCGCGTGTCATCGGTGGCGTGCGCACTCGCATCGTCACGCCCAAGAACGGGGTCGCGCCCAAGAACCGCAGCCGCGTGCTGATCAATCTGCATGGCGGCGGCTTCATCTGGGGAGAGGGAAACGGCGCGCTCACCGAATCGATCCCCATCGCCGGGGTCGGCAGGATCACCGTCGTCACCGTGGCGTACCGCCTCGCACCGCAGGCGCACTTTCCTGCAGCCAGCGAGGACGTGGCGAGCGTCTACCGCGAGCTGCTGAAAGACCACCGCGCGGCTGATATCGGCATCTACGGCTGCTCAGCGGGCGGCTTCCTCACTGCGCAGTCCGTCGCCTGGTTCCAGAAAGAGAAGCTGCCGATGCCGGGCGCGATCGGCACCTTCTGCGGATCCATTGCCCCGCTGGGCGGGGACTCGAGCCATGTGGCGCCGCTGCTCGTTGGCGAGCAGCCATCGCCCGGCGCCGACAAGGACTCGACCGACTCCAATCCTTATCTGCGGGGGGCCGCCGCTACCGATCCATTGGTGTTTCCCATCAGCTCGCCGCAGGTACTGGCGGGGTTCCCGCCGACGCTGCTGATTGCCGGATCGCGCGATTTCACGCTGAGCTCGCTGTTCGCCTCCCAGGCCGCCCTCGCCGAGGCAGGCGTGGATGCGGAGCTGCACGTTTGGGACGGCATGTGGCACGCCTTCTTCATGGATCCCGACCTGCCGGAGTCGCAGCAGGTTTACCGCGTGGTGGTGAAGTTCTTCGAGCGCCATCTGGGCGCTTCTCCCAGCGACTCAAAGCCCGCTCACGGGTGAACGGACGGATCGGGCCGCGCGCGGCGACCTCCTCACACGCGGCAGATCCGGCAGGCCTGCGCGAGGGCGGCGTACGGCTCGCCCTGCGCCTTGAACTCGTGAGCGACGAACCCTTCAAATCCCGAGTCGGCGATCGCCATCGCTATGGCGTGATAGTTGAGCTCCTGCGAGTCGTCTATTTCGTGCCGCCCGGGTACACCGCCGGTGTGAAAGTGCCCGATCCACTGTCGGTGGTCGCGGATGGTGTGGATCACGTCGCCCTCCATGATCTGCATGTGATAGATGTCGTAGAGCAGCTTCATACGCGGTGATCCGAGCTGCTGCATCACCGCCGTGCCGAAGGCGGTGTGATCGCCCTGATAGTCGGGGTGATCCACCTTGCTGTTGAGGAGCTCCACGCACACCGTAACCCCATGCGCTTCGGCCACCGGGGCCACGCGGGACAGTCCCGCGACGCAGTTGGCGATGCCTTCCGCATCGCTGCGCCCGCGCCGGTTGCCGAACATCGCGATCAGATTGGGCACGCCGGCCCTGGCGGCGAGGGGGATCGCGCTGTTGAGTTCTTCGATCAGCATGGGATGCAGGCGGGGGTCGTTGAAGCCGTCTTCGATGAAATGTTCGCGGCGGCTCCCGTACCCCATGGAGCACGTCAGGCCGGCGGCGCGCGCCACCTGCCACTCGTCCGGAAACAACAGGTCGATGCCCTTGAGACCCAGGTTCTTGGTGCGCCGGCAGACCTCCGGCAAGGTCCCGGGGAGCGTCCAGCGACAGACCGACTGCTTGAGCCGCCCTGTGCCGGGGCGCGCCTGCGTCGCGCCCGTCCCCGTGCCGGCCAGCACGGTCACGGCGCCGAGCGCCGCCATCGAGCTTGCCGAGGCCGTGACGAAGCCCCGCCGGGATAACCGGCGCGCCATCACAGATCCCGCCGCTTCAGCTGCTCGACGGCGTAATTGCAGGCGCGGGCCGTCAGCGCCATGTAGGTGATCGAGGGGTTCTGATTGGCGGAGGAAGTCATGCACGCCCCGTCGGTCACGAACAGATTCGGCACCTCGTGCGCCTGATTCCACGCATTGAGCACCGAGCTCTTCGGGTCCCGTCCCATGCGCGCCGTGCCCATCTCGTGAATGCACAGCCCCGGCGCCAGCTCATCGTTATAGGTCTGAATATCCTTGGCACCGGCTGCTTCCAGGATTTCCACCGCCGTCTCCTGCATGTCCTGCAGGATCGCCAGCTCGTTCGGTCCCCAGGTGCACTGGATGTGCAGCGCCGGGATGCCCCACTTGTCTTTGAGCGTCGGGTGCAACGCCACGTAGTTGTCCGGGCGCGGCAGGCATTCGCCCCAGCCGCCGATCTGGAACCGCCAGGGACCGAGCTCCCGCAGCAGCGAGTCCTTGTATTCCGCGCCGAAGCCGGGCGTGGTCACCCCGCGCCGCCAGTCGCGCCGGTCGGCCCCGCCCTGAAAGCCGTAGCCGCGCAGGAACTGCGGGTGTTTGTCCGTGACGTTGCGGAAGCGCGGCACGTAAATGCCATTCGGCCGGTTGCCGAAGGTCTTGTTGTCTTCCATGCCGGGAAGCATGCCGGAGGCGCCCGCGCCGAAGGGGTGGTCCATGAGGTTGCGTCCGAGCTCGCCGCTTGAGTTGGCGAGCCCGTTCGGGAAGCGTGCTGTCTTGGAATTGAGCAGAATGCGTGCGCTTTCAAGCGCCGAAGCGCACAGGAAAATCAGCCGGCCGCGGAACTCCAGTGTCTGCATCGTGTCCGCGTCCACCGCGCGCACGCCCGTGGCCCGGTCGGTCCGCGGGTCGTGCATCACCTGCGCCACCACGGTATTCGGCCGCAGTGTCAGGCGCGCGGTGGACGCGGCCGCCGGCAGGGTCGAGCCGATGCTGCTGAAGTAGGAGTGCGTGATGCAGCCGCGCTCGCAGGGACCGCAGTAGTGGCATGCCGCCCGCCCAAGGTGGGGGCGGGTGAGGATCGCGCAGCGTCCGATCGTCAGCACACGGTCGCGCCGCCAGCGCCTTGCCATGGCCTCGCGCACCTGCCGCTCCCCGCAGTTCAGCTCCATCGGCGGCAGGAATTCCCCGTCCGGCAGCTGCGCGAGCTGTTCGCTCTGTCCGCTCACGCCGATAAACTTCTCAACGTATGCATACCAGGGCGCGATGTCCGCGTAGCGGATCGGCCAGTCGATACCGACGCCTTCCTTGGCGTTGGCCTCGAAGTCCAGGTCACTCCAGCGGTACACCTGCCGGCCCCACATGATCGAGCGCCCACCGACGTGCCGGCCGCGGATCCAGGCGAAGGGCTTGTCGGGGTCGTTGTGGTACGGGTTCTCGTGATCGTTGACGAAGAACTTCGAGCCCCACTCGTTGCAGGATCCGGTGAGCGACTGGATCGGCTGCTCGCGCTGCAGCTTGCGCAGATTCCCGTAACCGCGATAGGGGAGCGAGTACGCCTGCAGGTGCTCGACGTAATCACGGGCCGGCACGATGGGAGGGCCGGCCTCGAGCAGCAGCGTCCTGAGGCCCTTCTCGGTCAGCTCCTTCGCGGCCCAGCCGCCGGAGATTCCCGAGCCGACGACGATGGCGTCAAATTCCTCGGCAGCGGGGTCAGAGGGGGATACAGCCTTCATACTTTCCGGGAATGATCGGAGCGTTGATAAGTCCCTTCGCCACCGGCTCCGAGGTGAAGTAGGCGAGCACCACCAGCCCCTTGAGCACGGCAAAGGCATCCTCGGCAGTGATCGGACGCGCCGCTCGCGCCACGGCCTCGGTACGCGTGGGATTGGTAGCGGGCGGGTGGCTGTCCAGGGCCCGCAGCAGCGACACTTGCTGCTCCGGGAGCGCGGCGGTGAACGCAGTCCCGTACGCAGACGCGCTGCGTGCCTCGATTGCCGCAAGTCCGGCGAGGAAACGGCCGCGCTGCGCCTCGAGCATCGACTCGGTGAGCAGAAGGTCGATGAAGCGGTTGACCCCAACCGCGCTCGCGCCGATGGTGTCGGTCTGCGGCAGGAGCAAGTCCGCGATCCGACTGACGAGCGCATCCTGGGCCGCAGTCAGCGTGCGTCGGGCGCCCACCGCCTGCGCGCGCGCATGTACTTCCTGGGCGAGCGCCTGCGGATACGCGCCCGCGAACAGCGACAGCCCGGGTAGCAGCGCCGAGACACCGGCGATCGTCTCCAGAAACCCGCGCCGATCCATGACTCTCGCCCACCCCCTCTGTGCGAGCATTGAAGCAGCCGCAGCGTGAGTGCGCAATCTGGCGGTGCGGAGCTCACGTGCGCGCACCTCGCGGTGCAGCGCGGGCGATACCGACGCGCCGAGCCGGGGCGACCACTGCTGCGAACGACAGCCGTCTCACGAGTCGTCGATGCGCAACCGGCGCTGGGCGTGTCGTCACAAGGGAATGCGGCTATGATACGTGCTTTGTCTTGACCCGCGGTGGCGCGGCATTAGGCATGGCAGGTCGCAGCAGGTGGGCTAACATCCAGCGCCGCGAAAGCGCCCAGGCACGCCGCCGCGAGCGCGCTTTACCGCAGGGACTCGAGGCAGTGCGCTTCGAGGGCTACGGGCCGGGCGGTGCGGCGGTCTTGGTGGACTGTCTCACGGGAGACCGCGGCCGCACGGGAGCGCAGGTGCGGCATGCGTTCGCCGCGCACGGCGGCAATATCGGCGCGGACGGCTCGGTCGCTTACCTGTTCAACACCGTGGGCCTCATGGCCTATCCACCGGGAACCGATGAGGAGGAGCTCATGCAGGTGGCCCTTGAGGCCGGCGCCGAGGACGTCGTGCCCCACGCCGACCGCTCGGTGGAGGTGCTCGCCGACCCGCTGGAACTCGACAGCGTATGCGCGATGCTCACGCACCGCGGATTCGCCCCGGCCACCAAGGAAGTCACGCAGCGTGCGGCGAGCTCGCTCGAGCTCTCGGGCGAGACTGCCGAACGCATGGTGCGGTTGCTGCAGGCCCTCGAAGGGCTGGATGAAGTACGGGACGTATATTCGAATGTCGAGATATCGGACGAGGTCCTGGCGCGCATTTGACCCTTCCGCGGCGGCGCCCTTCGCGGCGGCCGTCACCGTACGCATTCTGGGGCTCGATCCCGGTTCGCGGCGCACCGGCTTCGGGGTGGTCGAATGTCGTGGTCCCAAGGTGGTATCCGTGGCGCACGGGTGCCTGAACGTTGCCGCCGCGACCCCCGCGGTGCGGCTGCGCCTGATCTTCGAGGGTCTCAAGGGGCTGTTCGCCGAGCATCAGCCGGGGGAGGTCGCGGTCGAGCGCGTGTTCGTGAGCCGCAACCCCGACAGCGCGCTCAAGCTCGGACAGGCGCGCGGCGCGGCGCTGTGCGCCGTACCCGCCGGGGTACCGGTGTTCGAATATGCACCGCGCGCCATCAAGCTGGCGGTGGTCGGCTCGGGAGGCGCAGAGAAGTTCCAGGTGGCGCATATGATCCGCGTGCTGCTGGCACTGCAGGAGCGGCCGGGCGCGGACGCGGCCGACGCGCTGGCGGTCGCCGTGTGTCATGCGCACGCCCGCCGGCTCGGCTCGCTGGCGCAGAGCATCGAGCGCGGCCCGTGGCAGGCGCGGCGATGATCGGCTCACTGCGCGGCAGAATTATCTCCAAGTCCCCTCCGCAGCTGACCGTAGAAGTCGGTGGCCTCGGCTACGAGCTGGAAGCGCCCATGTCGACATTCTTTCACCTGCCGGCGCTGGGAGCGGAGGTACGGCTGCTCACCCATCTGGTAGTGCGTGAGGATGCGCACGTGCTGTATGCCTTCGCCACCGAGGAGGAGCGGCGGCTGTTCCGCAGCCTCATCAAGGTGTCCGGAGTCGGTCCGAAAATCGCGCTCGCCCTGCTCTCGGGTATCAGCGTGTCGGCGTTCGCCGACTGCGTCGCGCGCGAGGACATTGCTGCGCTGACGCGCGTGCCCGGCGTAGGGCGCAAGACCGCCGAGCGCCTGATCGTGGAGATGCGCGACCGTCTGGCCACCCCTGAGGCACCCGCGGGCACGCCGGGGCCGGGCGCGGGGACCACCCCCGAGAGCGAAGCCTACGGGGCGCTGGTGGCGCTCGGTTACCGCCCGGCGGAGGCCGCGCGCTTGCTCAAAGCGGTCGGTCCCGGTACACACTCCACCGAGGAATTGATCCGCCGCGCCCTGCAGGGCGCGGCCCGGGAGTAACGGCCTGGCAGTGGAAGCAGAACGCATTGTGAGCGGCACGGTTAACGCGGACGAGGAGGCGGTCGAGCGCGCCATCCGTCCGCGCCGGCTGGCGGAGTACGTCGGCCAGGCGCCGGTGAAAACGCAGCTGGACATCTTCATCAGCGCGGCGCGCGCGCGCGCCGAGGCACTCGATCACGTACTGATTTTCGGTCCCCCGGGTCTGGGCAAGACCACGCTGGCGCACATCATCGCGACCGAGCTCGGCGTCAACCTGCGCCAGACTTCGGGACCGGTGCTCGAGCGCCCGGGCGACCTCGCCGCGCTGCTCACCAATCTGCAGGCGCGCGACGTGCTGTTCGTGGATGAGATCCATCGCTTGGCGCCGGTAGTGGAGGAAGTGCTCTACCCTGCGATGGAGGACTATCAGCTTGACATCATGATCGGCGAAGGGCCGGCGGCGCGCTCCATCAAGCTCAACCTGCCGCCCTTCACACTGGTCGGCGCCACCACGCGCGCCGGACTCCTGACCTCCCCGCTGCGCGATCGCTTTGGCATCGTGCAGCGGCTTGAGTTCTACGGCGTCGAGGACCTGGAGCGCATCGTGCAACGCTCGGCCGCGATACTGGGCGTGAGCATCGAAGAGGACGGCGCGCTACGCATCGCTCAGCGCTCGCGTGGCACGCCGCGCATCGCCAATCGCCTGCTGCGCCGGGTGCGTGACTACGCGCAGGTGCGTGCCGACGGGCGGATCAATGCCGCCGTGGCGGATGCGGCGCTCAACATGCTCGAGGTGGACGTGCTGGGATTCGACACCCTGGATCGCAAGCTCTTGAGCGCGATCATCGAGCGCTTCGACGGCGGTCCGGTAGGCATCGACAGTCTGGCCGCGGCGCTCGGGGAGGAGCGGGACACCCTCGAGGACGTGACCGAGCCGTTCCTCATCCAGCAGGGCTTCCTGGTGCGCACCGCGCGCGGCCGCATGGTAACGCGCGCCTCCTACCTGCACTTCGGCATCAAGCCTCCGGAGCGCGCCGCGGGTAATCTGCCGCTTTTCGAGGATCCGCGGTGAGCCGGTTCGCATGGCCGGCGCGCGTCTACTGGGAAGATACGGATGGCGGAGCGATCGTCTACTACGCCAACTACTTGCGCTTCCTCGAACGGGCGCGCACCGAATGGCTGCGCGCGCAAGGTCACTCGCAGCTCGAGTTGGCGCGTGATCCGGGGATATTGTTCACCGTGGTGAGCCTCACTGTCGACTATCGCGCCCCGGCGCGGCTGGATGACGAGCTGCAGATCACCTGCGAACCGCAGCCCGAAGGGGCGGCCTCGCTGCGCTTTGCGCAGCGCATCTACCGCGGCGCCGCCGGCGCACCGGAGCTGCTGCTCGAGGCCAGCGTACGGGTTGCGTGCGTGGATGCACGTACGCTGCGTCCCAAGCGGCTGCCGCAGTTCCTGGTGCAGGCGCTCGGATCAACCGGGGTGAGCCATGGGTGAGCAGCTTTCCATCCTGCGTCTGATCGCGCAGGCGAGCGTGCCGGTGCAGATCGTGATCGGGCTGCTGCTGCTGGCCTCGCTCACCTCCTGGCAGATCATTTTCAGCAAGCGCACCGTCATCGGGCGCGCACGGCGTGAAGCGGACCGCTTCGAGAGCCGCTTCTGGTCGGGTGACGATCTGGCGCAGCTGTATCGCGCCATCGAGGCGGGCGGCGGCGCCACCGGCATGGCTGGGATCTTCGAGTTCGGCTTCCGGGAGTTTGCGCGGCTGCGCCAGAGCGCGGCGGACGCGGAGCAGCTGCTGGAGGGGTCGCGGCGCGCCATGCGCGTCGCGCAGCTGAAGGAGATCGACCGCCTCGAGCACAGCCTGGCGACGCTCGCGACGGTGGGCAGCACCAGCCCGTACGTGGGGCTGTTCGGCACCGTGTGGGGAATCATGAGTGCCTTCTCCTCGCTCGGCAACGTGCAGCAGGCGACGCTCGCCATGGTGGCGCCAGGTATCTCGGAGGCGCTGGTGGCGACCGCCGTCGGCCTGTTCGCAGCGATCCCCGCGGTAGTGGCGTACAACCGCTTCGCCGATCAGGTGACGCGCCTCGAGATGCGCTTCGATGCGTTCATCGAAGAGTTCTCGACCATACTGCAGCGGCATGCGACGCGCGGCGCCGGCGCCGCCATGAGCCAGGGGCGTTAGACCATGGCACAGACCTCGCGCGGACGGCGGCTGATGGGCGAGATCAACGTCGTTCCATACATCGACGTCATGCTGGTGTTGTTGATCATCTTCATGATCACCGCGCCGCTGCTCACCCAGGGGGTGAAGGTCGAGCTGCCCAAGGCCGGCGCGGAACCTCTGGAACCCCAACGCATCCAACCACTCGTGTTATCCGTGGATCGCGCCGGGCGCTTGTATCTCAACCTCGGGAGCAATCCGCAGGCGGCGCTCGATGAGGATACCGTGGCGGCGCGCGCCACCGCGGCATTGCGCGCCACCCCCGACAGGCAGGTCCTGGTCAAAGCCGACAATGCCGTACCCTACGGGCGGGTGGTGCAGGCCATGGTCATCCTGCAGCGTGCCGGCGCCAGCAAGGTTGGTTTCATCACCGACCCGCTGCCGGAGCCGGCCAAGCGCCGGAGCTGATGTCCCTTAGAGATGCAGCGCGCGAGTGATCGATGGGTGTCGATTACGCTGTCGGTGCTGCTGCACGGATTGCTGGTGGCCGCTCTGGTGTACGGCTGGCTGTTGTTCCGGAGCCCGCCGGCCCCGCATCCGACACTGGCCATCGAGGCGAATGTGGTTGATGCCCGAGCGGTGAAAGGCGGCGTGCGTGCGCCGCCGCAGCCGGCCCCGCCGGTACCCGCAGCGGCGCCCACGCCCGAACCGGCGCCGCCGGAGGAGCCCACGGGGCCGCCGCAGCCGTCGCCCGAGGAGCTGGCGCAGCGCGAGGCGCAGCGCCAGCAGGCGGAAGCCGCCGCCGAGCAGCAGCGGCGTGCGGCAGAGGAAAAGGCAGCCGCGGAAGCCGCCCAGGCTGAAACGCAGCGCAAGGCGGAGGAGGAGCGCCAGGCACAAGCGCGCGCGGCGGCGGACAAGAAGGCACGTGCGGCGGCGGAGGCACAGAAGCGCGCCGCAGCGGAGCAGCTGCGCCAACAGCAGGCGCTGGATCAGAGCGCGCGCGAGGACCTGCAGCACAGCCTTGCGGCCGAAGAGCACGCGGACACCGCGCGCTCGAGCGCAGCGGTGGCCAACTGGGAGGCACTGATCGCGGCGAAGATCACGCGCGCGTGGTTGCGCCCGCCCACGGCGCGCCCCGGGCTAGAATGCCTGTTGAACGTTACGCAGGTGCCTGGAGGGGTAGTGACGAAGGTGAGTTTTGGACAATGCAACGGCGATCAGGCGGTGCGCGATTCGATCGAAGCGGCCGTGTACCGCGCCTCGCCCCTGCCGCCGCCACCGGCGGGCGCGCGCTTCGATCCTGATCTGCACATCGACTTCAAGCCGGACTGATGGCTATGGGTAACACAACAGGCGGGAATTGCTTTCGGGCGCAGCCCCTAGCGCGCGCCCTGGCGGTACTAGTGCTGGCGCTGTGCGCGGCAGGCGCCGCCCACGCGGAGCTGAAGATCGAGATCACCTCCGGGGTACGCGACCCGGTGCCGATCGCGATCGTGCCCTTCACTCCGGCGGCACCGGCCGATGGCGGGTTGGATGTGGCCGAGGTCGTGCAGCACGACCTGGAGGGGAGCGGGCGCTTCAAGGGGTTGCCGCGGTCGCGCCAGCCCGGCACCCCGACACAGGCCGACCAGGTGGTGGTGGCGAACTGGAAGGGCGCCGGCAGCGACTACGTGGTGGTCGGGCGCCTCAGCGCACTCGCTAACGGCTCGCTGGCGGTCGACTTTGACCTCATCAACACGCTCACCGGGGCGCGACTCGCGAGCCAGCGATTCGTCGGCATGCCGAGCGCGCTGCGCAACGCCGCGCACCGCGTCAGTGACGTCGTCTACCAGAAGATCCTCGGCGTGCGCGGGGCGTTCGCGACCCGCATCGCGTACGTCGCGGTCCAGGGCACTGCACCCGCGCTGCGCTACCAGCTGATCGTCGCCGATGCCGACGGCGCGAACCAGCACCTGATCCTAGAGTCCCAGCGCCCGCTCATGTCGCCGGCGTGGTCGCCCGACGGACTGTGGCTCGCCTACGTATCGTTTGAGACCAAGCACTCGGCGGTGTACGTGCAGCTGGTGCGCACCGGCGAGCGGCGTCAGGTGTCGGCACGCGCCGGGGTGAACGGGGCGCCCGAGTGGTCACCGGACGGGCACAAACTGGCCCTGACTCTCGGCGGCAGCGGCGGCAATCCCGATATCTACGTTCTGGACCTCGAGAGCCAAGGACTGACGCGCCTCACCGACGATCCGGCCATCGACACCGAGCCCGACTGGGCACCCGACGGACGCTCGCTGTACTTCACCTCGGATCGTGCCGGCTCGCCGCAGATCTACCAAGTCGGAATGCAGCCCGGCGCCAAGCCGAAACGCGTCACCTTCAGTGGCACCTACAACGCCCGCCCGCGCGTCTCCCCGGACGGCTCGCAGCTGGCGATGGTGACTCTCGAGGGCAGCAACTACCGCATCGGCATCATGGATCTGGCCAGCGGAGCCGTACGCGTGCTCTCACATGGGCGCCTCGACGAATCGCCGAGCTTTGCGCCCAATGGGGCTACACTTATCTACTCGGAGCGCGACGGCAACAGTGGCGCGCTGGCGACGGTGTCGACCGACGGCCTGACCGGTCTGCGCCTCAGGGCGACCGAGGGTGAGGTGCAGGACCCCGCCTGGGGACCTTTCGGCCCGTGACGGGTTCTGCGCCGGACTGTCATTTCGGAGGAAGTGGAATGTTGGATCAAGTACCTATGCGTCGAGCGATCGTGGCCCTGGTGTTGGCGGCAGCGGTCGCCGTGGGCGGCTGCGCCAGCAAGAAGCCGAAATACGTGCCGGCCCCCGGACCCTCAGCGGAGCAATCCGGCGCACAGGGCGCTGGCGCCAACAATCCCAACGCCAACGCGGGCGCGGGTGGGGACGAGGAGGCCGCCGGGCCCCAGGGGGGGCTGCTGGCAACGCGGCTGGTGTATTTCGATTTCGACAGCAGCGAGATCAAGGGGCAGGGAACCGACGTGGTCGCGGCGCACGCCAAGTACCTCGGCCGCAACCCCTCCGCGCGCGTGCGCCTCGAGGGCCACACCGACGAACGCGGCTCGCGCGAGTACAACATCGGACTCGGTGAGCGGCGCGCGCAGGCGGTGCGCCGCGCGCTGTTGCTGCAGGGCGCCTCCGAGGGACAGATCTCAACGGTCAGCTACGGTGAAGAGCGACCGGCGGCACCCGGACACGACGAGGCAGCCTGGGCCAAGAACCGCCGCGTTGAGATCGTCTATCTGACGCCGGCGCCGGGCGCGGCTGCCGCGCCCAAGCAGTGAGGGTTGGGAGGGAATCCATGCGTGCGTCACTACTGCCCGCGCTACTCGGAACGCTGCTCGCCGGGTGCGCCAGCACGCCTTCCGAGCAGGATCCGGTGCAGCTCAAGCTGGACGACCTCGAGCAGCGCATGGCACGCATGGAGCACATCGGCGCGAACCAGGTCCAGGTCTCGCAACGGCTGGATGAGATCCAGAACAACCTGCGTGAGCTGCGCGGGCGTCTGGATGAGCTCGAGCACAGCAATGATGCTCTGACCAAACAGGAGCGCGATCTGTACAACGATTTGGACAAGCGTCTCGGGGCCCTCAGCGGCGGTGCAGGGGGAGTTGCGGCTGCCGCGGGCGCAGCGGCCGCCGCGGCGGCGAACGGCGGGGCCGACGCCGGAACTGCAGGGGCTGCCGGTGCTGCTGCGGGCCCTTCATCCACGGAGCAGGCGGTCTATGCGCAGGCTTTCGATGCGCTCAAAGCCGGCAGCTACTCGATCGCCATCACCGGCTTCAAGGATTTTCTTGGCAGCTATCCGACCAGCCCGCTGGCGGAGAACGCGCAGTACTGGCTCGGCGAGGCGTACTACGTGACCCACGACTATCCGGGCGCTGCCGGCGCATTCCGCACCGTGCTGAAGAAATGGCCGGATTCGCGCAAGGCGCCCGACGCAATGCTGAAGCTCGGCTACACGCAGGCAGCGCAGAAGCAGTATCCGGCGGCGCGCGCGACGCTCACCGAGCTTACGCAGAAGTATCCGGACAGCGACTCCGCCAAGCTCGCGGCCGACCGGCTGAAGAAGATGCCGGCTCAAGCGTCCCAGTAGCGCCGTCCCGGCGGGACGGTCACGGAGGGCAGCGGCGATGCCGCGCCTCAAGATCACCGAAATCTTCCATTCCCTGCAGGGGGAGGCCGACACCGCGGGGATCCCGACGGTGTTTGTGCGCCTGACCGGCTGTCCGCTGCGCTGTCAGTACTGTGACACCTCCTATGCTTTCCACGGCGGCGAGTGGTGGGAGCAGCAGGCGGTGCTCGCACGCGTGCGCGAGTTCGGTACGCGTTACGTGTGCGTGACGGGCGGGGAGCCGCTCGCCCAGAAAGGCTGTGCCGCGCTGCTCACCGCGCTGTGCGACGCGCAGCTGCGCGTGTCGCTGGAAACCAGCGGCGCGATGTCGCTGGCCGAGGTCGATGCGCGGGTGGTAAAGGTTGTGGATGTGAAGACGCCGGACTCGGGGGAGGAGCGGCGCAACCGCTACGAGGAGCTCGCGCGCCTCAGCCGCCACGACCAGGTCAAGTTCGTCATCTGCGGCCGCCGTGACTACGAGTGGAGCCGCGCGAAGCTCCGCGAGTTGGCGCTGCCGGCGGGGTGCATGGTGCTGTTCTCCCCGAGCCACGAGCAGTTACCCGCACGCGAGCTCGCTGACTGGATTCTCGAGGACCGCCTGCCGGTGCGGCTGCAGATCCAGCTGCACAAATACCTGTGGGGCAACGTGCCGGGAAAGTAGCGATGGAGCTGGTGCCCGCCGTAGTGCTGCTGTCCGGGGGCCTGGATTCGGCCACCGCACTGGCGCTCGCGCGCGCGCGCGGCTTTGCGTGCTACGCGCTCTCGGTCGACTACGGACAGCGCCACCTGGCCGAGCTTGCCGCCGCGCGGCGGGTCGCGCGTGCCGGCGCGGTGCGCGAGCATCGCGTCATGCGCGTCGACCTCGACGGCATCGGCGGCTCGGCGCTCACCGACCCTGCGGTCGCGGTTCCCGAGGAGCCGACATCCGGCATTCCGGTCACGTACGTGCCGGCGCGCAACACCATCATGCTGTCGCTGGCACTGGCCTGGGCCGAGGTGCTCGGTTCGGGAGACATCTTTATGGGGGTCAACGTGCTGGACTCGAGCGGCTATCCGGACTGCCGCCCCGAGTTCATCTCGGCATTCGCTTCGCTTGCAGCGCTCGCGACCAAGGCCGGCGTCGAGGGCCGGCCGTGTCGTATCCATGCGCCGCTCATTGCGCTCACCAAGGCCCAGATCATTCGCGAGGGACTGCGGCTCGGGGTCGACTATGCCCAGACGGTCTCGTGCTACCAGGCCGACGAGCAGGGCCGCGCCTGCGGCCGCTGCGATGCCTGCCGTCTGCGGCGTGCGGGCTTTGCGACGGCGGGGGTCCCCGACCCGACCCGCTACCGGGAAGGCTGAGCGATCACAGCGGCGCGCTGCCGAGAGCAAGCGCGCGCCGCTGCACGTACATCGACCAGAAGTAAAAGGGCACGCCGGCCCCGCACAGCAGCAGCATCCACGCCAGCGGCTCGGCACCGATTCCGATCGAGGCCCAGATGCAGTAGATAACCCCGCCGACGGCTGCCCACGCGGATCCGAGCGCTGCCGCAGCGGGTAGCAGGCCGCGGCGGCGCAGCGCGAGCAGTGCCAGGGCGCTGCCGAAGTACAGTGGCAGGGTCGCCGCGGTGGCGATCACGATGAGCAGCGTGAAGGCCTTGGCGATCGAGTCGGTGTAGTTCATCAGCAGCGCAATGCTCGTGAGGATGCCCGTGAGTAGCAGGGCACGTGCCGGCGCCCTGCGCGAGTTCTCGCGACTCAGCGCACTGGGCAGGCTCCCCTGACGTCCCATGCACTGCACCACCTCGCCGGCCATGAGCGTCCAGCCATTGAGCACGCCCAGGGCGCTGACCATGACGAACGCTGCAAGCGTCGCGCCATAGTTCCCGCCCAGCACACGCGCGAATAGGTCCGCGTAGGGTGCGTTCGAGGCGGCGAGCTCCTTCTGCGGGATGAGGAAAATCGGCACCACCGAGATGCCGATGTAGATGATCGCGGTCAGCAGCGTTCCGACCAGCGTGGCGCGCGGGATGTTGCGCTCGGGATCGCGCACCCGGGCCGCCGGCACCATCGCGCATTCGATGCCCAGCATGGCAAACAGCGCCAGCGTCGAAACGCTGCTCACCTCATGCCAGGAGAGCGGATTCGGGGGCACGTGGGCGCGGTATAGCGCCGGATGGGTGAGCAGCAGCCACAGCCCCAGCAGGATCACCGCGAACTGTGGCACCAGCTTGATGAGGGTGGTGAGCATCTGCACCCAACCCGCGGTCCGTGCACCCATCAGATTGACGAGAATGAACAGCCAGATAACGGACAGCGCGGTGAGTACCGGCATGCCGGGTGTCGCCGTCAGTGCGGGAACGAACACCGCGGCATAGCCGACGAAGCCTATGGCGATCGCCGCGTTGGCGGTCCAGATCGATATCCAGTAGGACCACATCACCATGAACGCCGGTCCCTTGCCGAAGGCGCGGGCGATATACGCCGCCGGGCCGTCATCGCGCGGAAAGGCACGCGCAAGCCCCGAAAAGGCGAGCGCCAGGAGCGTGCAGCCGACCACGTTCACCAGCCAGCCGGTGATGGCATTTAGTCCATAGGGCGCAAGGCTCGAAGGCATGCTGAAGATGCCGACGCCGATGATGTTGCCGACCACCAGCGCCGTGCACATCCAGAAGCCGAGCACGCGCGGTGTGCCGGGTGCCGAGGCAGGATTCTGCGGAGCACTCATTGCGCCGCCGTGGCCTCGGCGAGCGCGGTCTCGAGGAGCGCGAGCGCCTCATCGACCTGTGCGCGGCTCACCATGAGCGGCGGAATGAAACGCAGCGTGCTCGTCCCGCAGGACAGCAGCAGCAGACCGTTGTGGAAGGCGCGCGTGAGCACGCGCTGACACAGGGCCGGCGCCGGCTTGCGGCTTGCGCGGTCGGCGACCAGCTCCGCGCCGATCATGAGTCCCTTGCCGCGCACATCCCCGATGCACTCGAAGCGCTGCTGCAGCTCGCGCAGCCGGGCGAGGAAGTAGCCGCCCACCTCGGCGGCATTGGCCGCGTACTCGCGCTGCACCAGGTCCAGCGTCGCCAGCGCCGCGGCACAGCAGATGGGATTGCCGCCGAAGGTGTTACCGTGCGCGCCGCGCTTCCACTGTTCCATGAGAGTTTTCTTCGCCACTACTAGCCCGATCGGCAGGCCGGAGCCCAGGCCTTTGGCGAGGGTCATGATGTCCGGCTTCACGCCCCAGTGCTCGGACGCGAACATCCTGCCGGTGCGTCCGATACCGGACTGCACCTCATCGAATATGAGCAGGATCCCGTGCGCATCACATAGCGCGCGCAGTCCGGCGAGGAAGCCATCCGGGGGCACCAGATAGCCCCCTTCGCCCTGCAGGGGCTCGACCAGCACGGCCGCCACCTCCTTGGGTGGGAGGTTGCACTGGAACAGGACATTCTCGATGTACTCGAGCGTCGCACGTCCCTGATCAGTGCCGGCGAACAGGGGGCGGTAGAGGTTCGGGTAGGGCACGTGCGTGACCCCGGGCATGGTGGGAAAGAATCCCGCCTGCTGGGTGTACTTGCTGGCCGTGAAGGCGAGCGAGCCCATCGAGCGTCCGTGGAAACCCCCAAGAAAACCAATGAAACGCGGTCGCCCGGTCACGAAGCGCGCGAGCTTCAGTGCCCCTTCCACCGACTCAGTGCCGCTCTGGCAGGCGAGCACCTGGACCTGACCCATGGGGCTGAGCTCGTTGATGCGTTCGGCGAGCCGGGTCATGCGCTCGTGCCAGTAGTCGCTGGAGATATGCAGAAAGTCATCGGCGGCGCTCTTGATCGCCTGCACCACCTGCGGGTGCGCGTGGCCGGTACTGCACACGGCGATGCCGGCGGCAAAATCCAGGAAACGGTTGCCATCGACGTCCCAGACCTCCACGCCGCGTCCCTTCGCCATGACGAACGGGTAGTCGCGCGGGTAGGAGGGCGAGCTGACGGGGCGGTCACGCTCGAGCAGGGCGCGGGCCTTGGGGCCGGGGAGTTCAGTTTGGATATGAGGCGGACGCATGATGATTCCTCAGGTCTAGGGGCTCGCGGGCAGGTCGATGCGCGGTGCGGCATCATGGGCGCGTCGCGTCGCCGCCTGCAGTTCGCGCAACACGGCAAGATCGGCTGGCTCAGGAGCGGGCAGGGTGTGCAGATCGGGTGCGATGCGCAGCGGCCACCCGGTCGCCGCCTGCGCCTGCTCCGCGGCCACGCCGGGGTACAGCGCCGCAAGCAGCAGCTCTTCGGTGTCGGGGTGGGGACGTAGGATGCCGAAGTCGGTAATCACCGCGCGCGGGCCCTGGCCGGGAAACCCGGCGCGGCGGCGCTCGCCCGCGCCACCGAGATATCCGCAGCTGGTCATGAAGTCCAGCCGCGGCACGAAGCTGCGCGGTGACTGCTTCATGATAATGAGCACTTCGCGCGCGTGGGCCGCGATGTCCGGGGCGCCGCCGGAACCCGGTAGGCGCACCGCCGGGTGGGAGTAGTCGCCGATCACCGTGCTGTTGAGATTTCCGTAGCGGTCGATCTGCGCGGCTCCCAGGAACCCCACGTCGACACGTCCGCGCTGCAGATAGTGTGCGAACACTTCCGGCAAGGACACAACGCAGGTGGCGGTGGCGGCGAGTTCGCCGTCCCCGATCGACAGCGGCAGCACCTGCGGACGCGCCCCGACGGTGCCCGACTCGTAGATGAGCACCAGGTCGGGCGCGTGCGTGCGGCGCGCCAGGTTGCAGGCGGCGCTCGGCAGGCCGATACCCACGAAGCACACCGCCCCGTTACGCAGCTGCCGGGCGGCCGTCACGGTCATCATCTCGTCTGCCGTATAGCTCGGGGCGCTCACGCGGCCACCCGCAGGCGCCGCAGCAGCTCGGCATGGTCGCTGCTGGCGAGCACGTTATCCTGCATCCACTGCTGAAAGCGCTCGCGGTGGCGGGCGATGTCATCCCATTCGACGTAGAACCGATTGTCGCGTTCATAGCAGCCGGCGGCGTAGGAGGGGTGGGCTCCGCCAGGCACGACACTTACCGCGCTGACCAGCCAGTACGGCAGCACGATGGCGTTGGGCGGGGCATCTAGGTGCTCCACCACGCGCTCCACGGTAACCAGCAGGCAACGCGCCGCGAGTGCAGCTTCACGCGCCGCGCCCACAATCCCGCTTAACAGCACGTTGCCTTCGCGGTCGACCCGCTGCGCATGCAGGATCGTGACGTCGGGATTGATGGCCGGTATCGCGTGCAGTGCGGTTCCTGTGAAGGGGCAGGCGAGGGTGGCAACGCGGCCCGCACGCGCCCGATCGAGGTCGCTGTCCGCGAAATGCCGCATCAGCCCGCACGGCAGTCCGCTGGCCCCTGCCTGGTAGCCCACGGCCATCTCGGCATGGGTGTGCTCGGCGATCTCAAGCGGCTGCGGCCAGCCACGCTCGATGGCGTCGCGCAGGCGATACAGAGAGCCTACACCCGGGTTACCGCCCCAGGAGAACGTGAGCCGCTCGGCGCAGCCCATGCCGATCATCTGATCGTGAATCAGATCGGGAGTCATGCGGATCAGGTGCAAGCGGCGACGGCGCTGCCTGATGATCTCGTGACCCGCGGCAAACGGAATCAGGTGCGTGAATCCCTCGAGGGCCACGCTCTGTCCGTCGTGTACATGGCGCGCGATCGCATCCGCAAGGCTCATCAACGCCACGGGCGGCTACTCGACGACCGTCTGGGACTGCTCGCGCATGTACTGCGGCAGGTAGTAGAAGGATCCGATAGCCTTGCCGGTGCTGCCCGAACCCTTCCAACCGCCAAAGGCCTGGTAGCCGGGCCACGCTCCGGTCGTTGCTCCCTGAGGTCGGTTGGCGTAGGTCACGCCGGCTTCGATGTTCTCGTTGAACCACGGGATCTCGGCCGCGCTGCCGTAGAAGCCCGCGGTGAGTCCGAGCGGAGAGCGGTTCGCGAGCGCCATCGCCTCGTCGTTCGATGTCACACGGTGCACCATCAGAATGGGCAGGAACATCTCCTCGTTCCACAGAGGGTGCGCCGGCGGCGCTTCGGCGATCGTTGGCCGCACGAAGAAGCCCCTTTCGAGGCCGCCGCCGTGCAACTGCTCTGCGCCGCTCACGATGCGTGCGCCGCCGCTCTTCAGCCGCTCGCAGTAGCGAGCGTAATTCTCGTAGGCGGCCGGGGTGGTAACCGGGCCCAGCCAGTTTTCGCGCCGGGTGGGGTCGCCGATACGAAGGGCGTCGATCTGAGAGATGAGCCTCTCTAGCAGGGGCGCGGCCAGCTGCTGATGCACATAAAGGCGCGACAGTGCGGAACACTTCTGCCCGCCCATGCCGTACGCGGAGCGGATGATGCCGACGGCGGCGCGCTCCAGATCGGCCGAGGCGCTGACGATGCAGGCATTCTTGCCTCCCATTTCCGCGACGCACGGCCGCGGAAAGGGGGGTGCCTGCAGTGCCCGCACGATCCCCATGCCGACCTCGTACGAGCCGGTGAAAGTGACACCTGCGGTCAGTGGATGGGCGATGAGAGCGGCTCCGACGCCTGCGCCGGGGCCGCTCAGGTAGTTAAAGACGCCGGGCGGCAAACCGGCGTCGCGGATGCAATCTGCGAGCAGGCGATCCGCCCAGGGCGTGGCGCTCGCGCCCTTCACGACCACCGTATTGCCGGTGATCAGGGCCGCGGCAGTGGGTCCTGCGGCAAGCGCGAGCGGAAAATTGAACGGTGCAATCACGACCCAGGGTCCATAGGGCTTGAGCACGCTGCGGTTGCGGGAGGTATGGCTCGCGATCGGATCGTTCGGTAGGGCGCGATCAAAGCCACCGTGCTGCTCGAAGTCCTGGGAATAGAGAGAGAAGAAGTCCGCGGCTTCCTGGGTCTCCCCGAGCGCCTCCATGCGATTCTTGCCCACTTCCAGGGTCAGGACAGCGGCGATATCGAAGACGCGCTCTTCGATCAGCTCGGCGACCCGGCGCATCAGCCGCGCCCGCTCGGCGGTCGGGGTGCGGCGCCACGAGGGCCACGCTGCCGCGGCTGCCCGCAGCGCAGCGTCAGCGTCGGCAGCACTCGCAGCGGGAAACTCGCCGAGTGCCTGGGTGGTATCGGCTGGGTTGGTCTTCACAAAGTAGCTCGCGGCGCCGCGATCTTCGCCATTGAGATACAGCCCCTGGCGGCCGCCGAGCTGCGCCCGCACGCGCTCAACGGCGGCATCGAAGCGGGCATGCAGTTCCGCGGGCGGCTCGAACATGGTCGCGTACGTCAGCTTGAAGCTCATGCGGCATTCTCCGTGCGCAGCTCCCGTCCCAGGGCGCCGAGCAGACGATCGAGAAGGTCGAGGGCATCGGCGAGCTCGCGCTCGGTGATGATGAGTGGCGGGGCGAGCAGCAGCAGATTGCCGCGCGCCGCGAAGGACACGCCGGCCTGCAGTCCCGCGACGAGCAGCCGCCGCAAGCCAGGGTGCATCTGCGGCCAGGGGGCAAGTGGCTCGCGGCTGGTGCGGTCGCGGACCAGTTCAACCACCGCGAACAGGCCGTGACCCCCGCGCACCTCGCCTATCAGCTCGTGACGCGCCTGCAGCTCGCGCAGTCTGCTGAGCAGCGCGGCACCGAGCGCGCGTGAGCGCGCGATGAGATTTTCCGCCTGATAGCTCTCGATGGCGGCAACTCCGGCAGCGCAGGACAGCGGATGGCCAGAGTAGGTGAGGCCGGTCATGAGCATTTGCGTCTCGAGCACGCGCGCCGGGGCTGCGGCAACCACGACTGCGCCGAGCGGGGCATGCGCGCCGGTCAGTCCCTTGGCGAGCGTCATGAAATCCGGACGGTTCTCGGCGCCGTAGCGCTGCCAGGCGAACCACTCGCCGCAGCGGCCAAAGCCGCTCATGACCTCGTCTGCAATCAGGTAGACGTCTCGCGCGCGCGTCGCATGCCGCAGTGCCGGCCAGAAGCTGTCGGGGGCGACGATGCCGTTGGTCCCGGCGTTGGCTTCCATCAGCACTGCCGCGACCTCGCGCGGGCCGCGCGCATCGATCTCACCCGAAACGCTGTCAGCTGCCGCAAGCCCGCAAGCCTGGTCGTTCGCGCTCCGGAACGGACAACGATAGGCGTATGGCGGCGGCACGTGCATGACACGATGCTCGGCCGGGTCCACCTGTCCGGCCGTGCGGGCGTCCCCGGAGAACGCCATCGCAGCATAGCTGGCGCCGTGATAGGAGCGTTGCCGGCTGATGATCCAGCCGCGCGGCTTCCCGGCTGCCAGCCGTGCGAACTTCACCGCGTGCTCGTTTGCGTCCGTACCCCCGAGCGTGAAGAAGACCCGGCCGCCTTCGAAGCCGGCTTTCTCCAGTAACAGCTCCGCGAGGCGTGCGCGCGGCTCGGCGCCCCAGGCGCTGGTGACGAAGCACAGCCGCTCCGCCTGGGCGCGGATGGCCGCAATCACCCGCGGGTGCTGGTGACCGAGGTTGGAGCACTCGGATAGGCTGCTCATGTCGAGAATGGTCCGGCCGTCCGCGGTGAACAGACGCGCGCCCGCTCCGCCAACCACGGTCGGGGCGTTCCATTCAGTGGCGCGACTCCAAGTGTGGAGAACAGTTTGCGCTTCAGAGGGCATCTGCAGTAACGGGCTGTTGTGTCGGTATGGAGCGAGGCGCCGGAGCCCGCCGCAGCGAACGAATGTAGGCCGCACGGGCCGCCGGCGTCAACGCGGCGCCTGCCGGTGGGCAACGGGCGGCGCTGCGGAGGCACGCGGTGCCGCTGTAGTATCATGCCGCCCCCGCATGGCCGGCCAGTTCCCGAACCGTCGAGCCAGCCGCTCGACATCGGTGGGGCGTTAACTTAGTCGGTAGAACATCAGACCTCGACATCGTCAGCTAAGTTTAGAAGATGCGTCGCTTTGCAATGTCGCCACGGGATCGCGGCGCGCGCTTCGCGACTACCGGCTGATATGTATTCCGATTCGGCCTTTTACATCGCCCTTGGGCGTGGTGCTCCACTGGCGGCTGTGCCATGTGCCAGAACGCGATGCCAACTTCAGGCCGCTGAGCATCCCTGAACGTTACAGACATCCCGGTGCAGGCGCCGTACGGCCTCCGAGAGGTACCGGGCAGTGCATTCTCCGGCCGCGCAATGCGGACGGGACTATTGTATTCACCAAACGGTTTTTAGTTGCACATCTCGTCAGCACCGGGGTCAGGGCCGAAGCGACGCCAATGCACAACGGCTTGGCTCCAGTTGGAACTGACTATCAAGGATCCAGGTCACTCAACCGACTTCAGGGTTGTTCACGTGCGGTGTATGTGGGAAGCTGCATAATGTACGCGTTGCCGGCAACGTATCAGTACACTCGATTTAGTCCATGCAAATCTCCGGAAATGGCCCTGAGAGCAACCAAGATTCGTTGCTTGAAGCTCGTCATAAGCGCGAAGCGCAGTTTCACGATGCCAAGTACGGCGCGGGTGAAATGTCTCCGCGACACTACGCGGCATTTCCGACGCAATTTGTTTACACGCAAATGCGCGAAAGCTTGGGCGACCTGCGGGGCAAGCGCGTCCTGGAATACGGGTGCGGTGAAGGGTGGATCACGAGGGATCTCGCTCGAATGGGCGCCGAGGTATTCGCTTTCGATATTTCCCCCCAGGCGATCGAGAAGACCAAACGTACACTTGCCGCTGAGGGTCTCCTAGACCGCTGCTCGCTCGCGGTAATGCCCGCGGAAGCCCTTGCGCACGAGCCGGAATTCTTCGACATCGCGGTGGGTTTTGCCATTATCCACCACCTTGATCTCGTAAGGGCACTCGCGGAATTGCACCGTGTGCTAAAGCCAGGGGGCGTCGGCTACTTCGCCGAGCCGCTGGCGACGAATCCGCTCATTCAACTGTATCGCCGCATGACACCGCAGTTCCGGACACCCGATGAGCAGCCTCTGGAGTTGGGTCGGCTTCCTTCACTCCTATCATCGTTCCGCTCGTTCGAGCATCGCGAGTATTATCTGACCGCGCTCGGCGCCGTCGCGCTGACTTACCTGCCAGGCGGGTTGCGGCTCTTCCCTCGCCTGAGCGCGTCATTGCACCGCGTGGACCGCGCACTTCTGCGCACGTTCCCCAGACTTGGGAGCTGGGCCTGGTACACCATCCTAAAGGTCACGAAGTAAACGCGTCAGCAAGAGCAACGCTCGGCCGACATAGCGCTGTGCGACCGCGACGCCGGTGTGCCCGGATGCAGCCCCACTGTAGTATCATGCCGCCCCCGCATGGCCGGCCAGTTCCCGGAACCGTCGAGCCGGCTGCTCGACATCGGTGGGGCGTTAGCTCAGTCGGTAGAGCATCGGACTTTTAATCCGCTGGTCGACGGTTCGATTCCGTCACGCCCCATATCTTAACGTTTGACGTTAATAACGTATAGCGTTATGCTCATCACCCGTGATTCGTTCCTTCAGGAACAAGGATACGCAGGCGGTATTCCGGGGCGAGTTCGTCAAGGGACTTGACCGCCAGATCCAGCAGCGTGCGCGTGAAAAGCTGAAATACCTTGATGCCGCCGCTGACCTGCGCGACCTGATGATTCCTCCGTCGAATCAGCTTGAACGGCTGATGGGCGATCGGCAGGGCCAACACAGCATACGGATCAACAAGCAGTGGCGAGTCTGTTTCAAGTGGAAGGACGGGGACGCTTTCGACGTCGAGATTGTTGACTACCACTGAGGTACCTAAAGAGGGTATTGCGCATGGCAACGAAGAAGCTACGTCCGGTGCATCCGGGAGATATTTTGCTGCATGAGTTCATGCAGCCGCTCAGACTCAGCTCATATAGGGTTGCGAAGGAGCTTGGTGTAGCGGCTCCGACGGTCAATGAGATTGTGCGGCGTCGCCGGGCGATCACGGCCGAAATGGCGCTGCGGTTGTCGCGTTACTTCGGAACGACGGCGCAGCTCTGGCAGAACCTGCAGACACAGTACGATCTGGAGATCGCAAGCAAGAGGATCGGTAAGAAAGTTGAGCGCGCCATCCAGCCCTTAGGACGGCCGGATCTGCTTGATCGGAGTACCTCCTCCTGAGGGCGCCGCACCTGTACCGTGCACGCTCTGCACTCGTTGAGCGCGCACTGGAGGCAATCAATGCGCCACTTGGGTGTTGTGCTTGTGCTGGCCCTTGCCGCGCTTACGCCAGCTGCGGCGGATCCAGTCTTCGACTCGGCCCCATGGATCGCAGACTTGGATCAAGCACGCAGCGCGTTTCTGACAAAGTACGCCAATTTGGAATAGGCTGTCTTTGACCGCGAAGCGGACTTGCCCCAGCTGTTTGCCGAGACCCGGGAGCGAATAGCACGCGCAACAAACGACGCGGACGCGCGGGCGGCATTTGATCGGTTAGCGCGCAGGTTGGGCGATGGCCATGTTGTGTTCCAATGGCCGAGAGGTAACGGAGCCTCCCGGGTGCATAGGCCGGTGCAGGACTGCTGTGCGGCGCTTGGCTACGACTCGCGCATGCGTGCGCGCCCGCTTGCCTCGCACGCACTCGGCTATCAGGCGATCACAACACCGGTAGACGAGTTTCCGATCGGTTTGATTTCCTCCGGCGCAAAGTGTGTAGGTGTCATTTGGATCGGTGTCTTTACACAACAAGGTTTTCCGACGCTGTGCGAGGCGGCGCTGAAAGAGTTCGCGATTCCGGTGAACGCTCGGTGCGATGACGCATGCAATGACAGGGTTGACACATGGGCGGTGAATAGGTTGGCGCGTGATCTCATCGCACAGCTTCAGGCGCCTAAGGCTGCCGGTGCAACGGCGCTGGCGGTCGACATTGCAGGAAACGGAGGCGGCTCGGAATGGGCCGAGGCTGGGTGACTCGGTAAATGCAAAGGCAAGAAGACGCGAACGCTCAATACCTTAGACATACGTTTCGATTCCGTCACGCCCCATGTCTTACCGCTTGACTGCTTCCCGAACGGAGCAGTCGGCCTACATTTGCATTGACGTCAGCCGGCTGCCATTCGGGGCAGGACTGTCATACTCTTCTCGTACCGCGGCGGCTCCGCGGTCTCCGGCCGCACATGGACGCTGCCAGAGCCGTGCGCGGCAACCTAGGAATCGGCGATGCGCGTTAGTCTTCGAGCGCTCCTGCTGCTGCTTCTCGGCTCACTATCCGGGACATCCACGGCGCCCGGGGAATCGCAGGCGACAGCACCTGCCCAGGAAAAGCGCGTCTCCCCGCTGACCGCCGAGCAGCTGGTCCAGATCCTTGATGAGACCGTAGACTGGTATCGCACGCTCGGCACCCAGCAGCAGAGTGCCACGCAGCCGAGCGATCTGCTCCTCTTGTATGCCAATCGGCAGATCGCCGACAAGGTGATGGGGCTGGCTTTCCAGATCGCACGGGCGAATGCTGAATTGCTCAGCAGCGAAGCAAGCTCCGCAGAGGCGACCGGCGCTGCCGCCCACTCTCCTCAAGCGCTTGACCAGCTGCAGCGGAATTCGACACAACGGGTCGAGGGGCTCGAGAAGGAAATGGACTCGGTCCGCGGCGCACTCGCCACCGCTCCCGAGAGTAAGAAGTCCGATCTCGCCGCGAAGCTGGCCGAACTGCAGGGCGAGCTTGCCATGGTCAAGGCGCAGAAGAATTCCTTCGACGCCATGGCGCAGTTCGTCTATGAGAACGATCCCAAGCGGGCCGGAGTGAGCGCACTGAAAGCGCGCATCGACGCAGTCGCCGCCACGATACCGGCGGCCAGCGCTCCGGCGGCCGCGACAACGGCGGGAACCGCACCCGTCACGAGCCCCGCGGCCACGGCTCCGCAGGTGAGCACCGTAAGCGGTGCGGTACCCCGCGAGCTCGGCATCTGGGATCTCTTCCGCGCGGCGCTCAGACTCTCACAGAAAATGGCCACCATTGATACCGTCGGCCAACGAACCCTGGCGCTCCAAGGGACCTTCCTCAAGATCCGCACGGCGCCGAAAGAACAGCTGAAAAGGCTGTCGGCGCGGAGCGATGAGCTTGCGGCCGCTGCCGACCGCGCCAACGGTGCGGCGCTCAAGGGTCTGCGAGACCAGTTCGACACGCTGGCGTGGCTCTTCACTCAGACCTCTGCGATCGCTCTGCCCCTGAGCCAGGAGACCGTGCTGCTTACTCAGTACCGCGAGAACCTCGCGCACTGGCGCGCGGCTGTCGAGCGTCAATACGGCGAGGTCTTCGCCTCGCTCCGAACGCGCCTCGCCATCCTGCTGGGCGCGCTGGTAACCGTATTCATCGGCTCGGAAGTCGCGCGCCGCACCGTGCTCAAGTACGTGCAGGAGCCGCGTCGCAGGAATCAGCTGCTGCTGCTGCGCAAGATTGTCACGTGGATGCTGGTGCTGCTGATTCTCGGCCTCACCTTTATAACTCAGCTCAGCGCGTTCGCCACCTTCGCGGGCCTGCTGACTGCGGGTCTGGCCGTTGCGATGCAGAGCGTGCTTGTGTCGGTGGTCGGCTACTTCGTCCTCATCGGGAAATATGGAGTGCGGGTGGGTGATCGTGTCCAGATCGGCGCCGTAACCGGCGAAGTGATTGACCTCGGTTTGATCCGCATGCATCTCCTCGAACTCACCTCGCAAGGCCCGCTCGGTCCGACCGGTCGGGTCGTCGCATTCGCGAACTCGATCGTCTTTCAGGCCTCCAGCGGCCTGTTCAGACAGATCCCGGGGGTGAATTTCATTTGGCACGAATTGACGTTGCCCGTGCCAGCAGGGAGCGACTACCTCGCGCTGAAGGGCCGGCTGCTGGCAACCCTGGCCCCAATAGTGGACAGTTACCGTGGAGAGATCGTGCGCCAGGCGGAGAGCATCAAAAAGACCAGGTTCTCAACTGCCGCGACAGACATGACGCCGCAGGTGCAGCTGCAATTCTCCCAGGTGGGTGTGGAGGCGAAGGTACGCTATCCCGTGCCGCTCAACCGCGCGGCGGAAGTTGACGAGCGGGTTTCGGAGGAGCTGCACCTGCTCGTGCAGCGCCGCGGCGCTACCGAAACGACCTGAGCCGCAGCCGATCCCGGGCCCGGTCACGCTGCAGCCAAGTGCTCGCGCCGCAACCGTCGAAGTTCGTGCCTAGGGAGACTCTGATTTACCGGTAAAATCAGCAGCAGTGATTGTTCTCATGCGAGTGCCTCGATGAAGCAGCAGACGCTGACCGGGTTTGAGAAGTACGGGAAGACGACGCGCCGAGCGCAGTTCCTGGCGGACATGGATCGGATTATTCCCTGGCCGGAGATGACTGCGGCAGTGGCGACGGTGTACCCCAAGATCAGCGAGCAAGGTGGTCGGCCGCCGATACCTCTGGAGCGGATGCTGCGGATCTACTTCTTGCAACTGTGGTTTAACCTGTCGGACCCGGCGGTTGAGGAAGAGCTGTACGACTCGGTGGCGATGCGCAGCTTTGTGGGCATCGACCTGGGTGCCGAAGGCGCACCCGACGAGACGACCATCTGCAAGTTCCGCCACCTTCTCGAACGCAACAAGCTGGGTAAGACGCTGCTGCGGGCGGTGAATGAGCACCTGCAGCGCAACGGCATCAAGATCTCGAACGGCACCATTGTGGACGCGACGATTATCGGCGCGCCGAGCTCGACGAAGAACAAAGACGGCAAG
The DNA here is from genome assembly GCA_964489185.1 of uncultured Steroidobacteraceae bacterium. Lineage (GTDB taxonomy): Bacteria > Pseudomonadota > Gammaproteobacteria > Steroidobacterales > Steroidobacteraceae > 13-2-20CM-66-19. The sequence goes on from CAZAXR010000007.1 coordinate 44,686, forward strand.
CGCGATCCGGAGATGCACCAGACCTCGAAGGGCAAGCAGTGGTACTTCGGGATGAAGGCGCACGTGGGGGTGGACAGCAAGACCAAGCTGATCCACACGATCCTGGTCTCGGCGGCCAACGTGTCGGATGTGGATGCGCTGCCGTATCTGCTGCATGGGCGCGAGACCCGCGTCTGGGGGGATCAGGGTTATCAGGGACAGACGCAGGTGATTCGCGCGCGGGCGCCACGAGCGAAGGACTTTACTAACCGCAAGTACCGCGGCAGAGGGTGGGTCAACGAGCTCGAGAAGGCGAAGAACCGGACCAAGTCGCAGGTGCGCGCGAAGGTCGAGCACACCATCGGGGTGATCAAGCGGGTGTTCGGCTTCCAGAAGGTCCGTTATCGCGGCCTCGCCAAGAACCTGCACCGCCTCGAAGTCACGGCCGCCCTGGCTAACCTCTACACGGTCCGGCGACGATTGCTGCATGCGTAGGAGACGTGCCACCGAAGATTGGGAAACCGCGCGGTTCGGCACCACAAACGCCGAATCGGCGACGGAAACATCATCGTCCACCGCTCTCGACACAAAATCTCTGCCGATGACCGCCTTCATGCCCAGTTCTTCAGAGTTTCCCTA
>CAZAXR010000008.1:0-45333 GCA_964489185.1 uncultured Steroidobacteraceae bacterium
CCCTGAGCTTTTCATCCCCACTAAAAGTGCTTTACAACCCGCAGGCCTTCTTCACACACGCGGCGTCGCTGGATCAGGGTTTCCCCCATTGTCCAATATTCCCCACTGCTGCCTCCCGTAGGAGTCTGGGCCGTGTCTCAGTCCCAGTGTGGCTGGTCGTCCTCTCAGACCAGCTACGGATCGTCGCCTTGGTAGGCCGTTACCCTACCAACTAGCTAATCCGGCTTCGGCTCATCCATCGGCGCAAGGTCTTGCGATCCCCTGCTTTCCCCCGTAGGACTTATGCGGTATTAGCCAACCTTTCGGCTGGTTATTCCCCACCATTGGGTAGATTCCGAAGCATTACTCACCCGTTCGCCGCTCGTCAGCATGTATTGCTACACCTGTTACCGCTCGACTTGCATGTGTTAGGCACGCCGCCAGCGTTCAATCTGAGCCAGGATCAAACTCTTCACTTGAAGATTTCGAGAATCATCAACTGAGAGTAAATCCAAAATGGCTCCAACTACTGCTGGACATTTTGGTCACTCGGTCATTGCGCCAAAGGCTCATGACGCGAGTCCCCACACAAATTACCTGCCAAACTTTTAAAGAGCACCCCGAAGCGCTGAGGGCTCGGGGAAAAAGGGCCGGGAAGTATAGCCAGAGGCTACCGCCCGTCAACATAAGTGCTTCACGCACACACCCACAGCCCCCCGCCGCATCGCGGCCGGGGCTGCAGGGGGCGCGCAGTATAGCCCCTGCGAAGACCTTGTCAACGCGCGGTCACATGGCGCTTTGAGGCGCTCTTTTCTGGGGTCTCGTGCACCGCAAGGGCCTCCTGGGCCCGCCCTGCCCCGGGCACGGCCTCCCGTAAGTTAGGCTTCCTTGGGGCCGGCCGAAACGGCCGGCATTCCTCGTTATGGGGTCGAATCGGGGGATTTCAATATGGCTAAGCTCAAGCTTTCCGCTCGAGCCTCACCTTGGCAAAGCGCTTGGATCCCACCTGGAGCACGTGCTCGGCGCCGGGCAGGAGCGTGAGACCCCGGTCCGTGACCCGCGCGCCATCGATCCGCACCGCTCCCTCATCGAGCTTGCGGTTCGCTTCCGAGGTGGAGGCCGCAAGCCCCGCCTCCTTTAAAAGGTTCGCCACGCGCAGACCGGTGGGCTCCACCGGAACCACCCTCACCGGCAGGTCATCCGGGACCGCCTTCTCCGAGACGCGTGCGGTGAAGTTGCGCTGCGCCCGTTCGGCGGCCGCCGCATCGTGAAAGCGCGCGACGATCTCGCGCGCGAGCTCGAACTTGATGTCGCGGGGGTTCCGGCCTTCCGCCGCGGCGCGCTTCAGGCCGGCGAGCTCGGCGAGCGGCCGGAACGAGAGCAGCTCGAAGTAGCGCCACATGAGCTGATCGGAGATCGACATCAGCTTGCCGAACATGCTGTCCGGGTCCTCGGTGACGCCGATGTAGTTACCGAGGGACTTCGACATCTTGTTGACACCGTCGAGTCCTTCGAGCAGCGGCACGGTCATGACCACCTGCGGCTCCTGGCCGTAAGCCTCCTGCAGCGTGCGCCCCACGAGCAGGTTGAATTTCTGATCCGTGCCGCCGAGCTCCACGTCGGCGCGCATCGCCACCGAGTCGTAACCCTGCGCGAGCGGGTAGAGGAACTCGTGGATCGAGATCGGCTGGCCGGACTTGTAGCGCTTGGCGAAGTCATCGCGCTCCAGCATGCGCGCCACCGTGTAGTGCGCGGCGAGCTTCACCATTTCGGCCGAGGTGAGCTTGCCGAGCCAACGCGAGTTGAAGTCGATCTTGGTGCGCCCGCGATCGAGCACCTTGAACACCTGCATCTCGTAGGTGTGCGCGTTCGCCTGGATCTCCTCCGGTGTGAGCGGCGGACGCGTCGCGTTGCGGCCGCTGGGATCTCCGATCATGCCCGTGAAGTCCCCGATGAGGAATGTCACCTGGTGGCCGAACTGCTGGAACTGGCGCATCTTGTTCAGCAGCACGGTGTGCCCGAGGTGCAGGTCGGGCGCGGTCGGGTCGAAGCCCGCCTTCACGTTGAGCGGTGTGCCGCGCCGCAGCTTGTTGATGAGATCCGCCTCGACGAGAACCTCGCTCGTGCCGCGGTGCAGCTCTGCTATCTGATCGTCGAAATTCACCTGCAAGTCCTGAAGATCTGTCCGCAAGAACACGCGCACGCCAGCGCGGCGCTGCGCGGTGCCTGCCTCTAACATACGTTGACACAGGCGGCGTGGCCAGCGGCCGAGTCAGCGGCTAGCGTGGCCGGGCGTGGCAGCGCTGCCCGTCGTTTGCGACGTCGGCCGGGCAACGGCAGTCGGCGCATCGGTGCGCACCGTCACCCGGATTCCGGCGAGGCGCTGATACAGACGCTGCGTGCGATAGAGCGGGATCCATTCGTAGACCAGCGCCTCGGCCGGGCGCCACAGCGCTATCCACGCCAGGATGATCAGCCCTTCGTCGAGCATGCGCGGCAGGCTCGCGAACATGCCCCGCAGCAGCTGCCGCAGCATCATGCAGACCAGAAAAATGCCGATGCCCGCCAGCAGGATCATCTCTGCTATCCGGCGGTTCTCGCGCAGCTTCATGCGGGCCGATGCGCCCATCCGCTCGTAGTAGTGCTCCACCGCCGCCTGCAGATCGGGGGCCAGCTCCGCGCCCTCGAGCGTGTGCACGTGCAGGTGCCAGGTAGCGGCGGAGCGCTTGTCGCGGAACTCGTCTTCGATAAAAGCGGCCGCGGCGCCATCGAGGTCGCGGTCCCAGAAGGGGGAGGGATCGAGGGAATTGAACAGCTGCCCGAGGTGGCGCACGTGCACGGTCACCGTGGCGCTGCCGCCGCGGTGAAGCCACCAGAAACGGGCGCGCCTTCCCCCCTTCATCGCGTGCTCACAACCGCAGGATCATGGCTGCCAAAACCTCAGCAGAATACCGGCAACCGCCGGGATGCCGGGATGGCCCAAAGACCTATGGCGACCGCGCGGGGCGGCGCACAAGATCGGATCGCCAACCCGTGACGCCGGTCCCTGAAGCGCAGCTACGCGCGGAGGTAACGTGAGCCTGAGCCCCGCTCGCGTACTTAACATACATTGACCGCGCGTACCGGGCCCGGTACGGTTCGCGCTTTCGAATTCGGTGCACAGTCGATGGATCCCAACGCAGAGCCCCGTAAGAGGCGCATCCTCCGGCTGCCGTCGGCCGCCTTCTGGCTCCAGGCAAGCGCCTGCGCCGTCGTCGGCTGGTCGCTCTGGCATGGCGGGATCGAGCGGACTGCACCTCAACAGGCTGCGCCGGCTGTGGCGGCCGCCGGTTCGCCGGCAGCGTTCACTGCAGGCCCCGAGACCAAGGCACCGCCTGCCCGTCAGCTTGCGTCCACCCCGACCCTGGCCGACGCCGAGCTCGCGCTCTCCCGCATCGACGTCATCGTCACCCGAAACGACACGCTCGACCGCATCTTCCGGCGGCTGAAGCTGAGTCTTTCCGATCTCGCCTCGCTGCGCTCGCTCCCGGGCGTGCGCGCCAACCTCGACAGCCTGCGGCCCGGCGAGCTGCTGCACTTCAAGCACAGGGACGGCCAGCTCTTCGGCCTCGAGCGGCGGCTCAGCGAGAGCCAGACGCTCAAGGTCTCCCGCGATGGCGACCAGCTCAAGGCCGACGTGCTGGAGAACGCGCTAGATCTGAAGCAGCGCACGGTGCGCGGGCGCATCGACACTTCGCTGTTCGAGGCGGTGGAGAATGCCGGAGCGCACGATCAGACCGCGGTGGCGCTGGCGGACATCTTCGGCTGGGACATCGACTTCGTGCTCGACGTGCGCCCCGGCGATACCTTCGCGGTGACCTACTCCGAGATCTGGCGCGACGGCCAGTACGTGAAGGACGGCGCGATCGAGGCGGCCGAGTTCGCGAACCAGGGGCGCGAGTTCCGGGCGGTGCGCTACACCGACCCCGAGGGCAACTCGCACTACTACGCCCCCGACGGGCGCAGCATGCACAAGGCCTTCCTGCGCGCGCCGGTGGAATTCACGCGCGTCAGCTCGCACTTCAACTCCGCGCGCATGCATCCCATTCTGAACCGCATCCGCGCCCACAAGGGCGTGGACTATGCCGCGCCCATCGGCACCCCGGTGAAGGCGGCCGGTGACGGCCGCATCCGCTACGCCGGGGTCATGGGCGGCTACGGCAACGTCGTGGAGATCGAGCACTCCTCGAGCATCATGACGGTCTACGGCCATCTCTCCCGTTTCGCGCACGGCACCCGCGTCGGTGCCCACGTGGCCCAGGGAACGGTCATTGCCTATGTGGGCATGACCGGTCTCGCCACCGGGCCCCACCTGCACTACGAATATCGCGTGAACGGGATGTTCAAGAACCCCCAGACCGTGGTGTTGCCGAGCGCCGCCCCCATCGATCCGCGCTGGCGCGAGGACTTCCTGGCCCGCTCCGCCCCGCTCCTGTCCAGTCTCGACCTCGGGCAGGGCTCGATGCTGGTTTCGCGCTAGGAGCCCCGCGGTTTCAGGCCCCGGGAAAGCGGGGCCTCAAGTTCACAGTACCTTCGTGCGTCGGCTGGTATCCTTTCCGGTCCCTGAGCCCTGGCCGCCGGGTGCGGCCTTTGTACACCGATGGATTCGCCGGACCTCAAGGCACCCCAGCACTACATCAACCGCGAACTCTCGTTCCTGGAGTTCAACCAGCGGGTGCTCGACCAGGCTTTCGATGAGACGGTGCCGCTGCTCGAGCGGCTGAAGTTCCTGTGCATCTCCTGCAGCAACCTGGACGAGTTCTTCGAGATCCGGGTGGCAGGTCTCAAGCAGCTGCAGGAACTCGGCGGCGGGCAGATGGCCGCCGACGGCATGACCATCCCCGAGCAGCTGGACGCCATTCATGACCGCGCCACGCGGCTCGTCACCGACCAGTACCGCTGCCTGAACGATCTGCTCCTGCCGAGACTCGCCGACGAGGGGGTGCCGCTGCTCGAGCGGCACGAATGGACTGCCGAGCAGGCCAGCTGGCTCGAGCAGTACTTCGAGCGCGAGATCGAGCCGGTGCTCTCCCCGCTCGGGCTCGACCCGGCCCGCCCCTTCCCGCGCATCCAGAACAAGAGCCTCAACTTCATCGTACGGCTCGAGGGCAAGGACGCGTTCGACCGCGACAGCGAGCTCGCCATCGTGCAGGCGCCGCGCTCGCTGCCGCGCGTGGTGCCGCTGCCGGGCGCGGGTGCCAGCCGCGGCTGCGTGCTGCTCTCGACCATCGTGCAGGCCTTCGTGCCCAAGCTGTTCACCGGCATCAAGGTGATCGGCTGCTATCAGTTCCGCGTGACCCGCAACAGCGACCTGTTCGTCGACGAGGAAGAAATCGACGACCTGCGGCGCGCGCTCGAGGGCGAGCTCGCGCACCGCCGCTACGGCGCCGCGGTGCGGCTCGAGACCTCCGATGACTGCCCCGAGGACATGGTGAGGTTCCTGCAGGCGCAGTTCGCCTCCAACGGACTCGACACCTATCCGGTCGCCGGCCCGGTGAACCTCAATCGCCTCTCGGCCGTGTACGACCTGGTGCAGCGCCCGGACCTGAAATACCCGATCTTCACACCAGGGGTGCCCAAGCGCCTCATCGGGGCGACCGACCTCTTCGCCTGCATCCGCCAGAGGGACATCCTGCTCGAGCACCCGTACGAGAGCTTCGCGCCGGTCATGGACTTCCTGCGCCAGGCGGCCGCCGACCCGCAGGTGCTCGCCATCAAGCAGACGCTGTACCGCGCGGGCCACGACTCGCCGCTGGTGGATGCGCTGGTGGCGGCGGCGAATGCCGGCAAGGACGTGACCGTCATCGTGGAGCTGCGGGCGCGCTTCGACGAAGAGGCGAACATCGAGCTCTCCAACCGCCTGCAGGAGGCCGGCGCCCACGTCATGTACGGGGTGGTCGGTTACAAGACGCACGCCAAGCTCGCCCTGGTGGTGCGCCGCGAGGCCGGCGGCATCAAGCGCTACTGCCATCTCGGTACCGGCAACTACCATCCGCGCACGGCGCGCGCTTATACCGACTACGGCCTCTTCACCTGCGATGACGAGATCGGCGCCGACGTGCACGAACTGTTCCTGCAGCTCACCAGCCTCACCCAGACCCCGAAGCTCAACCGCCTTACCCAGTCCCCCTTCGGCATGCACGAGATGGTGCTCGCCAAGCTGGAGCGCGAGGCCGAGCACGCCCGTGCCGGGCGCCCGGCGCGGGTGATTGCGAAGATGAATGCGCTGGTGGACGCGCAGTCGATCGAGGCACTGTACCGCGCCTCGCGCGCCGGCGTACAGATCGATCTTATCGTGCGCGGGGTGTGCGCGCTGCGGCCGGGGGTGCCGGGCGTATCGGAGAACATCACGGTGCGCTCGATCGTCGGGCGTTTCCTCGAGCACTCACGGGTGTTCTACTTCGAGAATGGCGGGCAGCCGGATCTGTTCTGCGCCAGCGCCGACTGGATGGAGCGCAACTTCTTCCGGCGCGTGGAGGTGGCCTTCCCGATCAGCCTGCCCGAGTTCGCCGAGCGCATCCGCCGCGACCTGGACGTGTACCTCGCCGACAACTGCCAGGCGTGGACGCTGAAGCCCGACGGGCGCTACGAGCGCGTGACGCGCGATGGCGCACGCGCGGTGAACGCCCAGGCGGAGCTCCTCACCACCTACGCTGCAGGTCCGATCGCCGCGGTCTAGGACGAGGTCCCGAGGACCGGCTCTGCCGCCCGCGGCGAGCGCAGCAGCCCGAGGCTGAGAGCGATCAGCCCGGCACCGAACAGGTACAGCAGCAGCGACGGCAGCCAGTTCCACAGGCCCCGGTCGATGATCGCGCTGCCGCTCTCCGCCGGCAGGTACAGCACCGTGATCGCCTCGCCGCTCCGGTAGAGCGGCGGATTGGTGCCGGTGTGATCCTTGAACACGATCGACCGACCGCTGGCGTCCTGGTAGGTGACGACCGGGTAGTAGGTGATGCCGCTGCTGCTGCGCGAGGCGCTGAAACCGCTGATCACGCCCGGCGCGCGCATCCCGGATGACTCGAGCCGCAGCAATGTGCGGCTCTGATGCACGCCCAGGGCGAGCAGTCCCAACCCCACGAGCAGGAACAACGGCGCGAAGCGCCGCAGCGTTGCGCGCTGCGCGCTGTGCGCGCGGATGCCTGGGTCTTCGGCCAGGTCCTCCACGCGGGTCACGGGCGAGGCATCCATCGCAGCGGCCTGCTTGCGCGAGATTAGATCGCGCAGGCTCAGGGAGCGGAGCGATTTGTCCTTGGGCGTGACAATCCTGCGCAGCCCGTGCAGCAGGTGAGCGATGAACAGGCCGGCGACGATCCAGGTCATGGGACCTGCGCGCCAGGATCTCACGGTGTAGTAGAGAATCCCCGCGCCCACTGCGAGCAACACGACCCCGATGAGGGTGAATATGTGGCTGCGGGCTTCCTGGACCTCGGTCGGCTTGTCCGGAATCATCAGCAGCGGCACCTGCGTGCCGGTCTCCTTACCGCTGGTGGTGCTCGAGCCCTCGAGCGATGTCGCCTCGAGTCTCTGGCCGGACGGTGTCACATAGCGGTACACCGCGTTGAAGCAGTTGCCGTTGCGGCGCACGCCGATGACCTCGCCCTGGACGCGCACCGCGTGCAGCCGCCAGTACACGGCGCTGCCGACCAGAAGGCCCCCGAGACCCCAGCACACGAGGGCCGCGAGCAAGGCCGCCGCCTGGTTCACCGCGGAAAGAGCGTTGAAGATCAGATCAAACATCGCCCGCACCCCCTGGATGCCGGGCGCAGTGTTGCGCGCGGCACCGGGGTGGACTGCGAACGGTTTCTCAGTTGGAGAGGCGAACGCCGCCGGGAGCGCCGTCAGCGGCCGCCGCTGAAGAGGCGCAGCCTGAATCCGCTGGCGCGCAGGTACAGCACCTCCTGCTGCAGGTCCGCAAAGGTGAGCGGATGTTCCTTCAGCCAGCGCGCCGGGAAGCGCAGCTCCAGCGACTTCGGGGTTGCCGTCAGCTGAATCGGCGGCAGTGCCTGGGTGCTGCGGCCGCGGTGCAGGAGCACCGCGAGGCGCAGGAGCACGATCAGATGCACGGCACTCTTGTCCCAGGGCGGCACCAGCTCCTCGATGCGGTCGAGGGTGAGCTTGCGCCGATGCGCGCCGACCAGGCGCGCGAGCAGCCGTTGCTCCTCGCGCGGGAACCCGGGCATGTCGGCGTTCTCGAGCAGGTACGCGCCGTGGCGGTGGTAACCCGAGTGCGACACGTCGAGCCCGATCTCGTGCAGCCGCGCCGCCCACTTCAGCGCCAGGTGCGCGAGCGGCTCCTCGAGCTTCCAGGCCTCGCGGGTCTGCTCCAGGAAGTCCCGCACGGTCGCCTCGACGCGCTCCGTCTGGGCGATGTCCACGTGGTAGCGCTGCTGCATGCCGCGCACGGTGCGCTCGCGCGCGTCCTCGCGCTTGTAGCGGCCGAGCATGTCGTACAGGAGTCCCTCGCGCATCGCCCCTTCGGCGATCTGCATGTCCTTGATGTCCAGCTGCGCGAATATTTCCGCGAGGATCGCCAGGCCGCCGGGGAACACCGGGCGGCGGTCCTCGGTGATGGGATCCAGGTTGAGCTCGCGGACGTGACCGGCGTCGATGCAGTACTCGATGGCGCGCTTCAGGCCCTCGGGCGTGATGAGGAGCGACTGCCCGTCGAGCGCCTGGATCGCCTCGCCGATGGCGCGCACCGTGCCGGAGCTGCCGGCGCAGGTGTCCCAGCCACGGCGGCGGAACGCCGCCTGCACCGGCTCGAGCTCGAGGCGCGCCGCAAGACGGGCGCGCTCGAAGCGCTTGGCGGACATCTTGCCGTCGCGGAAGAAGCGCTCGCTCAGGGACACGCAGCCCATCTGCAGGCTCTCGAGCTCGAGCGGCGTGAGGCTCTCGCCGATGATGAGCTCGGTGCTGCCGCCGCCGATGTCGACCACGAAGCGCGTGCCGGGCTCGTTCGGCATGGTGTGCGCGACCCCGGAGTAGATGAGGCGCGCCTCCTCCATGCCGGCGATGATCTCGATGGGATGGCCGAGGGCTTCACGGGCGCGCTCGAGGAAGTGCTGCTTCTTGTGCGCCAGGCGCAGCGCGTTGGTGCCGACAACCCGCACGCTGTCGGCGTGCATGTCGCGCAGGCGCTGCCCGAAGCGCTCGAGGCACCCGAGTGCCCGCGCCGCCACGTCCTTGTCGATGCGGCCGTTCACGGCCACGCCGGCGGCGAGGCGCACCATCTCGCGCAGGCGGTCGATGATGACCAGCTGGCCGTGGGAGTAGCGCGCCACCACCATGTGGAAGCTGTTGGAGCCGAGGTCGACGGCCGCCAGGACGTTGGGGACCGGACGGACGGCGGCGCGGGCGATCGACCTGGCTTCAGCGAGTCGGGCGGTGACGACCGGAGGGACTCGCAAGGGGCGTCAGGCGGCGCTGAAGGACGAGCCGCAGCCACAGGTGGTGGCCGCGTTGGGGTTGCGGATCACGAACTGGGCGCCCTCGAGCCCTTCGCGGTAGTCGATTTCGGCGCCGGTGAGGTACTGCACACTCATGGGGTCGACGAGCAGCTTCACGCCGAGGTTCTCGATGCAGGTGTCGCCATCCTGGATCTCCTCGTCGAATTCGAAGCCGTACTGCAGCCCCGAGCAGCCCCCGCCCTGCACGAATACGCGCAGCATGAGCTTGGGGTTGCCTTCGCCCTGGATGAGGTCCCCGACCTTGCGGGCCGCGGCGTCGGTAAAGAGGAGCGCGGGGGCGTCCTGCACGGGCTCGCTCGTCATGGTGTCCATTGGTTGCAGTCTAGGAGGCAGGTGTGGAGAGGTCAAAGCCGCGTGTCACACCCCCAGAAAGCTCAGGTCTGCGGGGCGCCCACGGAGGCGGGGCCCGCCGGGGGCACGAGCCGCACCAGTTTCCCCTTAATCTGGGCGCCGAGCGTCATTTCAATGATGCCGTAGTGCACATTGCCCTCCACGCGCGCGGTGGCGCCCAGCACGATGCGCTCACGTGCATGGATATCGCCGAGGATGGTGCCGTTGAGCACCACGGTCGGCACCTGCACCTGCCCCTCGATGGACCCGGTCTCGCTCACCGAGAGCGTCGAGGTCGAGGAGTCCTCCGCGCGCACCGCGCCCACGATGCGGCCGTCCAAGTGCAGCCCTCCCTGGAAGTCGATGTCGCCGTGCACACGCGCGGCCTTGCCGATCAGCGTATCGATGCGGGACTGCGGGGTATCGCGCGTGAACATGCGTTCGGCTCCAGTTGGGTTCTAGGGAGTGGTTTCGACGGTCCAGAGGAAGGTCTGCGAAAGCGGCGCAATGTCGTGGCGGCTCGACTGCACCTCCACCGACAGCTGATCGGGCCTGAAGGCGAGCGGCACCATCAGCTCCTGATCGAGACTCTGCAGGTAGCGGAAGCTGTAGCGCATCTCGTGCACTTTGCCGGCGGTGAGCGCGGGCAGGTCGAGGGACTTCGGGGCGCCGTCGGTGGTGCCCTCGAGGGTCAGCTCGATGGTGCCGGCGGCGGTGGTGTCGGCGCGCCCCGAGCGCACCAGGGACACGTGCACGATGAAGGTCGCCGGGCGCACGCCCGGGGTGATGTGCAGCTGATCGATCTTGACCCCGAGGGGCGCGGCCCCCTGCGCAACCACGCCGCGGTAGAATGCCAGCTCCTGTGACTGGCGTGCGATCTGCGCCTGCAGGTCGCCCATGGCGCGCGCCACCTCCGCCTGCTCGCGCGCGCGGCCCACGCGGATGGTGTCGAGCTCGGCGAGCTTGGTGCGCATCTGGCGGTTGTCGGCCTCCAGGTGCTCGATCCTCACCTCCAGCTCGGTGCGCTGCTGGGCGACGGCCTGGCGGTCGTAGCCGGCGTCGTAGCGGCCGAGCTCGTACACCACGTAGAAGGCGAACAGCCCGATGAGCACTGTGGCGGTAACGAGGGCGATGTGCAGTGCCGGCGCCCGCTGGCGCACCACGCGCGGTGCGCCATTCTTCTTGCCGAGCATGGTTTTCAGGCGTCGCAACGCTTCGCTCACTCCGCGGTCAGCGGGGTCTCGCGCCCGGGCCGGGAGGTGAGCTTCTCCCACCACTCGGGCAAGGGCGGGCTCTTGCCGCGCGGGAAGGCGAGCGCGGCGAGTTCGGTGAGGGCGCGCGCATACACCGGGCGCTTGAAATAGATGACTTCCCTCACCGGCTCCCAATACGGCACCCAGCGCGACTGGTCGAACTCGGGCTCGGAGGTGCGGCCGAAGTCGAAGGCCGCGTCATCCCTGCGCAGGCGCAGCAGGAACCAGCGCTGCTTCTGCCCGATGCACACCGGGAGCTGGTTGCGCCGCACGTAGCGCGCCGGCAGGCGGTAGCGCAGCCAGCGCTCGGTCTGGCCGACGAGATTCACCGCGTCGCTTCCGAGCCCGATCTCCTCCTCGAGCTCGCGGTACAGGGCCTGCTCGAGCGACTCGCCGGTGCGCACCCCGCCCTGGGGGAACTGCCAGCCGCGCCCGCCGGTGCGGCGGCCGAGAAACACGTCCGCGCCGTGCATCAGGACGATGCCGACGTTGGCGCGAAAGCCGTCCGAATCGATGACATCGCTCATGTAGGCGGCAGAGAGTCTGCCACACGCGCCCCCGTGCCGTGAGTCCGGCGCGCCAGTGCTGCTGCAGTGGCGTTTTCCAACAAATTCGCAGAGGCTAGCGGGCCCAAAGAGTCAACGCAGCGGGCGGCAATGGCATCGACGGTGGCGGAACGGGTACCCCTGCGGAGCCTGCTGCTGCTTCTGCTCATGGCCGCTGCGGTGTTTCTGACCGCGCTGCTGGTCGGCAGCTCGGGGATCGGCCTGCGCGGGGGGCTCCTGGCGCTCAGCGGCGGCGGCGACGAGGCCACCCGCAGCGTGGTGCTCGCGGTGCGGCTGCCGCGGGTGCTGGCGGCGTTCGGTGTTGGGAGCCTGCTCGCCCTGTCGGGCGTGCTGCTGCAGGCACTGTTCCGCAACCCGCTGGCCGATCCGTATGTGCTCGGTGTGTCTGGCGGTGCCGCCGTTGGCGCACTGCTCGCCATGATGGCGGGAGTCGCCGCCGTCATGGTGCAGTCCGCGGCGGTGCTTGGCGCCCTGGGGGCCGTCGGCATGGTGTACCTGCTGTCACGCGGCGGCGGGACGCCACGCCTGCTGCTCACCGGCGTGGTGCTCGCGAGCGCCTGCGGGGCGCTGGTGTCGGTGCTGCTCGCGGTCGCCGACTCCTCGCGGGTGCGCGGCATGGTGTTCTGGCTCGCGGGCGATCTGGAGTGGGCCGTGAATCCCTGGCTGAGCGCCGCAGCGGCGGCACTGGCCGTAGCGCTCGCAATCGTCGTCGCCCGTCCGCTCAACGTGCTGGCCGCGGGCGAGCTGCGCGCCCGCACCGTAGGGCTCGCGCTCGAGGGCTGGCGGACGCTGCTGTTCGTCGCCTGTGCGACGCTGACGGCGCTCGCGGTGGTGAGCGCCGGCACCGTCGGGTTCGTGGGTCTGATCACCCCACACGCCGTGCGCCTCAGCTTCCGCACCAGCGATCACCGCATCGTGGCCCCCGCCGCAGCGCTCGCCGGCGGCACGCTGCTCGCGGCCGCCGATCTCGTGGCGCGCACCATCGCCAGTCCGCGCCAGCTGCCGGTGGGGGCGATCATGGCCCTGGTCGGCGCACCGCTCTTCATCGTGCTGCTGCGCGGGCGCGCGCGTTAGGCCGACTCAACGGTTCACTCGTCCTCGTCGTCGGGGTCCGGCAGCCGCGGCTGCTCGCGGCCGGAGGTGTCGGTGAGGCCCGCGATCCGGCCCTTGCCGGCGGCGACGAAGAAATCCTCGAAGCGCGGGCGCATCGGGTAGATCAGGCCGAGGAAGGCCGCCGAGCCCTTCATGTGCGGCTGCATGCCCAGATCGTTCGCCGCCTCGATGATCTCGGCATCCGTGGCCGCGACCAGCTCGCGCTCCAGGGCCTCGAGCAGCCGCTCGAGCCTCGTCTCCGGCAGGCGCTTCATCTTGGCTCGCATGTGAGCCCCTCCCGCAGCAGGCAGCGGCGCAGACGCTTGCGTGCCGAGTCGTAATCGGTCCGGGTGAGGCGCAGCCCCTGGCAGATCTCCTCCGCCGACAGGCCTTCGCCGAGCGCGGTGATGATGCCGAGCACCACCTTGTCGTCCGCGAACAGTCGCTGGATGGCGTGCAGCTGCTCCTGTGCCATGAGCGAGCGCTCGGGGTCGGGGGCGGCCTCGCGCACCGCGGGGCTGCGCGAGCCGGCGGGGCGGCGGAGTGGCAGCGGCTCGCGTCCGGGGGCGCCCTTGCGCGCGAAGCGCCGCCAGCGCTCGGACTTGAGGTTGCGCATGATCCCGGCGAGAAACGCCACCAGCGGCGCGTTCTCCGGGGGCTGGCGTGCGCCGCTCAGCACCCGCGTGATGGCCTCCTGCAACAGGTCCTGCCAGCCGACATCCGGCGGCAGTCCGCGGGCGTGCAGCCGCGCGATGCTCTTCAGGCGCAGCAGATCCATGTCCGCGAGGAGCTCGAGCGCCCGCGCGGTCTCGGAGGGACGCAGGATCCTTGGGTCGGCGAGCGGTCGCATCCTTCCTGCTATGCGCACCCCGGCAGCGTTCGCGGACAGGGTCGGAGAAACATGGCGCTAGGCCCGCCAGCAGATCACGTACGGGGAGGTGGCCATATGCGGTTGCGGCCGGCGCTCTTGGCCCGGTAGAGCGCCGCATCGGCTTCCGCGATCAGCCGCTCGGCGAGCACCTTGTAATCCCGGGTGCCGGGCCCGGGATGCGCCGCGGCCACCCCGATCGACAGCGTTATGGTCTCGGGCGCGGGCGCCCCGGCGATCGCAATCGGAAGATTCCGGACCGCATGCAGCACGCGAGCGGCCACCTTCTCCCCTTCCTCGACGGAGGCCGGCGACAGCACCAGCGCGAACTCGTCCCCGCCGAAGCGTGCCCCGGTGTCGCTGATGCGCATCTCGGCATCGATGCGGTGCGCGACCTCGCGCAGCACCGCATCGCCGGCGAGGTGCCCGTACTGGTCGTTGATGCGCTTGAAGTGATCGACGTCGATCATCAGGCACACGATGGTCTTGCGGCTGCGCTGCGCGCGCGCCAGCTCCTCGCGCAGCCGCGCGTGCAGGTAGCGGCGGTTGTGAAAGCCGGTGAGGAAGTCGGTGAAGCCGCTGCGCAAGAGCCGCGCGCGGTTGACGCCGTTCTCGACGCAGATCGCGGCCACGAGCCCGAGGTGCGCGAGGAAGTCGCTCGCCAGCTCCTGGGTGAAGCGGATCGGATCGCTGCTCGAGAACACCAGCACCCCGTCGAGCTGATCGCTGCGGCGCAGCGGAATGAGCGCCAGGCTCCCCGGCGGGGCGAGCCCCGGCACCAGCAGCTCGTGGTCCGCCTTGCGGTACGGGCCGAGCCAGGGGCGGTCGAGGTTCGCAAGCTGCGGTGCCACCGTCACGAGCGCGTCCACGAAGCACACCCCCGGGGGCTCGATGGGATTGGCGGCATCGCCCGAGAGCAGGTGCCGGATCTCGTGCTGGGGATCGTGCAGGATGAGCGCCACCTCATCGAGGCCGTAAGAGGTGCGCAGGCCGACGATCAGGCGCTCGAACAGCAGGCTGAGGTTCGGGGCGCGCAGCAGCTCCAGCTCGCGCTCCTGCGTCTTTCGCAGCAGCGAGTCGTTGCGGCTCACCTCCTCGGTGAGCTGCGCGAGCCGGACCTTGAGCAGGCGATTCTCCTGCTCCAAGTCATCCTGATGTGCGGCCGCCGCCTCATCGGCCGGCGGCTCTTGCTGCGGTCGGCGCATCGCTGCGGAAGTCCCTGGCCTCTAAGCGCGGCGCTCGTTCACGCTGCGCCGATCCTGAAGATAATCGCGCCCGCGGCGCATCAAAGCAACGAATGCGTCATGGTCCTGCGACAGCACCGACGTACGCAGCCGTTCCACGGCCTTGGAGAGGGCCTCGAGCGACTCCGCGCCGTAGTCATTGAGGCTCTGTATTTCATAATACAGCTCCGGGCTGTCCTGGGCGACGCGGCTCGCGACCTCGAGCTGCGCATCGAAGGTGGTGCTCGACATGCGCGCCAGCTTCGGGGCCGCCTCGCCGCTCTCGGCGAGCGCGGTGAAGAAGGCGATGTTGAGCGCGTGCGAGAGCCCGAGCACGTAGGCGATCAGGCGATCGTGGTCATCGAGGCTCATGACCACCTGCTCGGCCATGGTGTGCGCGAACAGTTCGCGCGCGGCGGTGAGCGCTGCCGCGTGACCTAAGTCCACGAAGATCACGTGCCGGCCCGAGAGCAGCTCGGTGTCCGGCCCGAACATCGGGTGCACGGAGGCCACCTTGCAGCCGTGGGACTTGAGCGCCATGAGCCCGGCGCGCAGCGGCGATTTCAGCGAGCCCACGTCGAAGATGACGCCCGCGGGGCGCCGCAGCGCCAGGTCCCTGAGGATGCGATCGGTGATGCCGAGCGGAGTGGCGAGCACGATGAAGTCGTGCCCGAGGTCGGTGCTGCGCCAGTCATCCACCCGCGCAACCCCCGGGGCCGCCGGGGACGGATCCGCCACCTCGACCGTGAAGCCCTGCGAGGCGAGGAAACTCACGAACCAGCCGCCCATCTTGCCGGCGCCGCCGATGACCAGGGCGCGTCGCCCGCTGCCGGCGCCGTGAGCGACGACGCTTGCATGCTCCTGGGTGGCGAGCGAGGAGCGGATCAGCAGCCGCAGCAGCTGCTCGGCGAGCTCGGGCGACAGGCCGCGCTCGGCGGCCATGGTGCGCACGCCGAGGATCACTTCGCGCTCGCGCTCGTAATCGCGCGTCGGGTGCCCGGTGGCACGCTTGACACGCGCCACCTCCTCGCTCACGGCCTTGCGTTCGGCCACGAGGGCGACCAGCTGACGGTCCAGGTCCGTCAGCCGCGCCCGCAGCTCTTCCAGCGTCACATCGCGCGTCATGGGGAGGCAGCTCTCTTAGGGACAGCCGCTCCTTTCTATCGGGGGGCGGCGGGAGGCGCAAGCAGACCGCAGGTTTCGCCGGACCGAGGGGGCTCAGCCGCTCGGCGCCCGCCACACGTGCACGGCAAACACCCGCCCCGCGGGGAGCGGCCCCGAGGTCTGAACCCGGATGGTCCCGGTCGACTCATCCCACAGGAACGGCCGGCCGTTGGCCGGGTGGGTGGACCACTCGGCGTGCGCCTTGAGGAAGGCGGGGATGGCGGCGGTATCGAT
The DNA here is from genome assembly GCA_964489185.1 of uncultured Steroidobacteraceae bacterium. Lineage (GTDB taxonomy): Bacteria > Pseudomonadota > Gammaproteobacteria > Steroidobacterales > Steroidobacteraceae > 13-2-20CM-66-19. The sequence goes on from CAZAXR010000008.1 coordinate 16,216, forward strand.
TTTCTGGCGGCGGATCTCGTAGCCGAGGCGCAGCAGGCGCTGAAACGCCGCCCCGTCCCAGGCGCGCGCAGGATACGGCTCGTAGGCCTCCTCGCTCGCCGCCGCGAGCACCTTGCCGAACGGGTTGTAGACGGTGCGCAGCGAGCCCAGGTGCGGCGCGGCGGGTGTGGCCGGATCCTCCGGCACCGCGGGGGCCGCGGCGCGCGTCAGGCGCTGCACCTGCGCGGCGAACAGATTGAGCGTGGCGTTGGGCTTGTAGAAGTGACCGCCGGTGCGCTCGAGGAGGCGGTCCAGGAATCCATGCACGCCGCGCGGCGCGCCGGGTGGCAGCCACCCGGCCCGGAACTGGGCGTGCGAGGTCCTGAGAAAGGCGGCCTGCACGCGGAACTCCGCCGCGTACGCCTTGGAGATGTCCCATTCATCGAGCGCGAAGATCGGCGCAATCGCATCCGCATCCGCCGGTCCGAGCGGCACCGGTGCGTCGGGGTCGGCGATCATGTCCGCGAGCACCAGCTCGTCCCAGTGCAGGTAGGCGATGGCGAGCATCTTGGAGATGAGTGCGCCGGTGCCGGTGAGCACCGTGCGCCACAGCCGGATGTCGGCCTCGATGTCCGCCAGCGCTTCCTGCCGCTGCTGCGGATCGCTGCCGCGCAGGCGCAGCACCACCTCGCCGAGGAACAGCGTTCGCAGGTTGCTCGGCACGTAGAACACCGGAGCCAGCTGCGAGGGACGCGCGGTCTCGAAGTAGCCGCGACGGCCGTGGAGGGCGAGGTAGCGCTGATAGAGCTCGAGGTTCGCGCCCAGGATCTGTGCGACGTTGTCGCGGTGCTGCGGGATGTCGTCCCAGTACGAGTCCAGCGGCTGCTTGAAATCGAACTCCCCCTGAAACTCGAGCCGCTGCGGGTCGGAGTACTTCAGGGAGTCGAGGTTCTCGGGGGTCGGGTCGGCGAGCGTGGCGTCGAGCTCGCGGTCGTAGTGGGCGATGCGCGCGACGCCTGACTCGACCATCGACTCCCGGGACGGGGCATCGAGACCCGCGAGCGCGAAGTACACGTTGTCCTCCGGCGCGTACGGGTTCGGCGGGGCCGCAAGCAGCGCCTGCGCCTCCGGGCTCAGGGTCTCATCGTGCATGTTGACGAGCCACGCGATGCCGAACAGCGCGAGCGCCAGGAGCACGAGCACTCCCAGGCCAATCAGGCCCCGCTTCAGAATCGGCGGTACACCCCGTGCGCGCTTCCTCATGCACCTTCTCGTCGCCGGCTCGAGTCGAGCCGCGCTGATTCTAGCCGCGACAGTGACCGGAGAAACGCTCTACCATTGCCGCATGCCCGAGCACATCGAAGTGTTGCCCGAGCCGTTGCCCGCCGAGCCGCTCGCCATAGTCGCCAGCTGGCTCGAGCAAGCGTGGGCGGCGCGCACACAGCCCAATCCCAACGCCATGGTGCTCGCGACCAGCACCCCCGAGGGGCGCCCCGCGGCCCGGGTCGTGCTGTGCAAGGACATCGTGCCCAAGCCCGGGTACATCGTTTTCTACACCAACTATCTGTCGGCCAAGGGGCGGCAGCTGAAGGACAACCCGCGCGCCGCGGCTGTCATGCACTGGGATGCGCTGCACCGCCAGGTGCGCATCGAGGGGCCGATCACGCAGACGCCGGCCAAGGACAGCGACAGCTACTTCGCCTCGCGTGCCTGGCAGAGCCGCATCAGCGCCTGGGCGAGTGAGCAGAGCGAGCCGATCGCCTCGCGCGGTGTGCTGCTGGAAGCGGTCAAGGCCGCGGCGCGGCGCTTCGGCGCCCCCACCCCCGGCTCGCCCGGCGCGGACGACTCACTGAAGGCGACCGTGCCGCGCCCGCCGCACTGGGGCGGCTACCGGCTATGGGCCGAGGCGGTGGAGCTGTGGGTCGAGGGCGCGGCCCGCATCCACGATCGCGCGCGCTGGACGCGCACGCTGACGCAGCGCGACGGCACCTTCACCGCGGGCGCGTGGTCGGCGACGCGCCTGCAACCTTAAGAGCCCGCGGGTGTGGAAAGCAATACGCATCGGGCTGTTGCTCATCGTGCTCGCGGCGGTGGCGTTCAACGCCTGGCTCGACCGCGTCAATACCCAGAGCTGGCAGGATACGCTCTGGGTCGGCATCTTCCCGCTGAACGCCGAGGGCACGCCGGCGGTGCAGCGCTACATCGGCGCGCTCACGGCGCAGGACTTCGCGGGCATCGAGGAATTCTTCGTGCGCGAGGGTCACCGTTACGGCGTGCACGCCGAGCAGCCGGTGCACATCGAGCTCTATCCCGAAGGCCATGAGCAGCCGCCGGCATTGCCGCGTGAGGCGGGCCGCGTCGCGACCGCCTGGTGGAGCCTGAAGATGCGCCTGTATGCTGCGCGCGCGGCGCATGTACCGGGCCGCGCCCCCTCGCGCATCCGCCTGTTCGTGCTCTACTACGATCCCGCGACGCTCGAGCGCGTACCCGACTCGCACGGCCTGCAGAAGGGACTGTTCGGCGTCGTCCACGCCTTCGCGAGCCGCGCCATGGCGGGCAGCAACAACGTCGTGATCGCGCATGAGCTGCTGCACACCGTCGGCGCGACCGACAAGTACGACCTGGCCAGCGGCGAGCCGCTGAATCCCGCCGGGCTCGCCGACCCGGACCGTGAGCCGCTCTACCCGCAGGAGCGCGCCGAGATCATGGCCGGCCGGCGCGCGCTGTCGGCGCAGGAGTCGGAGATGCCCCACAGCCTTGCAGGTGTGGTGGTCGGTGCGGACACCGCGCGCGAGATCAGGTGGAGCCGGTGAACACGGCCACGCCGCTGCCACGGAACCACACCGCGTCCATGGGGCTCGCGGCCTCGCGGGTCAGCGTGCACGCCGGTGCGCGCGAGCTGGTGCGCGAGCTCACGGTCGACTTCGTGCCCGGGGAAGTGGTCGCCATCCTGGGCCGCAACGGCTCGGGCAAGACCCTCACCCTCCACACCCTTGCCGGCCTGCGTGCCCCGGCCGCCGGCGAGATATCACTCGGCGGTGCGCCCATCGGGAGCCTCAAGCGCCGCGCGGTGGCGCTGCGGCTCGGGCTGCTGCCGCAGGACCTCGAGGACGCGTTCGTCACCACCGCCATGGAGACCGTGCTCATCGGCCGTCATCCGCACCTGGCGCTGTGGCAGTGGGAGACCGCCGAGGACGAGCGGCTGGCGCGCGAGGCGCTCAAGGCGGTGGACATGGCGGACTTCGCCGCGCGCCGCACCGACACGCTCTCCGGCGGCGAGCAGCGCCGCGTCGCGGTCGCGGCGCTCTTGGCGCAGCAGCCCCAGGTGTTCCTGCTCGATGAGCCCACCAATCACCTGGATCCCCACCATCAGCTCGCCGTGCTCGGCCTGTTCCGGCGGCTTGCGGATTCCGGACGCACGGTCATCACCACGCTCCACGACCCGACGCTGGCGGCGCGTTTCGCGGACCGCGTGCTGCTGCTGCCGGGAGACGGCCGCTGGTCGCTCGGCGCGGTCGCGACCACCCTCACCGCGCGGGCGCTCTCGGAGCTCTACGTCGCTCCCATGATCGAGCTGCAGGACGGCGAGCGGCGCGTGTTCGTCAGTGCGTGAGGGCCGCGAGCAGCGGCGCGTGCAGCGCGCCGTTGCTGGCGAGCACGCTCGTAGTGTGAAGCCCGACCGGGGCGTTCTCCAGGTCCGTGAACGTGCCGCCCGCCTCGCGCACGATCACCGTGAGGGCGGCGATATCCAGGATGTTGACGTCGCTCTCGATGACGACATCAAGCGCGCCGCGCGCGATCAGGTGATAGTGCACGAAGTCGCCGTAGCCGCGGATGCGACCGAGGCGCGGGATGAGCCGCCCGAGGCGGCTCCAGCGCGCGGACGCGGCGAGCGTCTTGAGGTTGCCGGTCGAGACGAACGCGTGCTCGAGATCCTGCACCGTGCTCACCCTGACCGGCTGCCCGTTTAGAAAGGCGCCACTGCCCTTCTCCGCCCACGCGAGCTCGTCATAGACCGGCGCGCTCGAGACCCCGAGCACCAGCTCGCCGCGGCGCATGAGCGCAATCTGAGTGGAGAAGAACGGCGTCTCACGCACGAAGGACTTGGTGCCGTCGATGGGATCGACCAGCCACAGGCTCTCCGCATCGATCGCGTGCTGCCCGGTCTCCTCGCCGAAGAACCCATAACCGGGAAAATCGCGCGCCAGGCTCTCCCTGATCACCTCCTCGGCGCGCACGTCGGCCTGCGTGACCGGCGAGGCATCCGCCTTCACACGCACCGCGGGATTGTTGCGGTAGAAGGTGCGGATCACTTGCGCCGCCGCCTGCGCCGCGGCAAGTGCCGCGGTGAGTTCTTTTGAGGCCATATCGCTTAGGATACGGCGATGGGCAACCGCTTGAGCAAGATCTACACGCGCACCGGCGATGACGGCACCACGGGCCTGGGGGATGGCAGCCGCGTGCCGAAGGACAGCCTGCGGGTCGAGGCCTACGGGACGGTGGACGAACTCAACAGCGCGCTCGGCGTGCTGCTCGCGGTGCCGAAGCTGCCCAAGGAAGTCACCGCGTGCCTCACCGAAGTGCAGCACGAGCTTTTCGACATGGGCGGGGAACTGTGCATCCCGGGTCACCGCGCGATCACGGAAGAGCAGATCGCGCGCCTGGAGCGCACGCTGGATGGCTTCAACGACGAGCTCCCGCCGCTCAAGGAGTTCATCCTGCCGGGCGGCGGTCCGGCCGCCGCCGCCTGCCATCTTGCCCGCACGGTGGCGCGGCGCGCCGAGCGGCGCCTGGTGGCGCTGGCGCGCTCGGAGAGCGTCGCCCCGGAGGTCGGAAAGTACCTGAATCGCCTCTCCGACCTGCTGTTCGTGATCGCGCGCGTGCTCGCCCGCCACGAGCGCGGCACCGAGGTGCTGTGGCGTCACGAGCGGCGCAAGAAAGCCACGTAGCCCGCTTGTCGCGGTGCTCGCGTCCGAGCTGCAGCAGCGCCCGTCCGCTCAAGCTCATCCCCGGCGCGGCAATTTGCCGAGCAGCGTCCGGAACCGCGTCCACTCGAAAGACGGCCCGGGGTCGGTCTTGCGTCCCGGTGCGACGTCGCTGTGGCCAACGATGGCCGCCGCGGACAGCGACGGGTAGGACTGCAGCAGCGCCGCCGCCAGCGCGGCGAGCTGCTGGTACTGGGCGTCCGTGTAGGGGGTGTCGTCCGTCCCTTCGAGCTCGATGCCGATGGAGAAGTCGTTGCAGCCGGAGCGCCCTTGGTACTCGGACTGGCCGGCGTGCCAGGCGCGCAGCTGGAACGGCACGTACTGCACGATCTGCCCGTCGCGGCGGATGAGCGCGTGCGCCGAGGCGCGCAGCCCCTCGATTTGCTTGAAGTACGGGTGCGCATCCCACGGCAGCGTGCCGGTGAACAGGCGGTCGATCCACGGGCCGCCGAACTCGTTGGGCGGCAGGCTGATGCCGTGCACCAGCAGGAGCGTCGGCAGCGTGCCGGAAGGGCGCTCGTCGCAATGCATCGACAGCACCTGGCGCACGCCGGCGATCAGGCCGGTCGCGGCATCGATCACGGGCAGCGTGCTTGCAGGTGGCATCGGTGATGGTGCGGCGCGCAGGGTGCGAGGTCTCCGCGCCGCCGCGATTCTGCCACAATCGATGCCATGACTTCCGCGAACGATTCGCTCATCGCACGAGATCTGGCTCACGTGTGGCACCCGTGCACGCAGATGAAGGATCACGAGGCGCTGCCGCCCATTCCGATCCGCGCGGGCAGAGGGGCGTGGCTCGAGGATTATGCCGGCAAGCGCTACCTGGATGCGATCAGCTCCTGGTGGGTGAACCTCTTCGGCCACGCGCATCCGGCAATCGTCGCGGCGGTGCGCGAGCAGCTCGAGAAGCTCGAGCAGGTGATCCTGGCAGGCTTCACCCATGAGCCGGTAATCGAGCTGTCGGAGTCACTCACCGCCCTCGCCCCGGCAGGGCTCACGCGCTGCTTCTACGCCGACAACGGCTCCTCGGCGGTCGAGGTGGCAGTGAAGATGAGCTTCCATTACTGGCGCAACGCCGGCGAGAGCTCGCGGCGACGCTTCATCACGCTCGCCAACAGCTACCACGGCGAGACCCTGGGTGCGCTGGCGGTCGGCAACGTGGACCTCTACAAGGAGATCTACCGGCCGCTCCTCATGGACGTCATCACCGTGCCCTCGCCCGACTGCTACGCTCGCGAGCGCGGCGAGACCTGGGCCGAGTACTCGCGACGGCGCTTTGCCGACATGGAACGGGCGCTGCAGGGGCACGCGCACGAGACCTGCGCGGTGATCGTAGAGCCGCTGGTGCAGTGCGCTGGCAACATGCGCATGTACGATCCGGTGTATCTGACGCTGCTGCGCGAGGCCTGCGACCGCCACCGCGTGCACCTGATTGCCGACGAGATCGCCGTGGGGTTCGGGCGCACCGGCACGTTCTTCGCCTGCGAGCAGGCCGCCATCCGGCCGGACTTCCTGTGCCTGTCCAAAGGGCTCACGGCCGGCTACTTGCCGCTGTCGACCGTGCTGACCACGGACGCCGTCTACGCGGCCTTCTACGACGAGTACGTGAAGCTCAACGCCTTCCTGCACTCGCACAGCTTCACCGGCAACCCGCTCGGCTGCGCGGCCGCGAATGCGAGTCTCAGGCTGTTCCGCGAGCAGCGCACCCTCGAGAGCAATCGGGCGCTCGCCGCGCACATGGGGGCGCGCGCCCGGCCGCTCGCGGATCACCCGCACGTGGCCGAGGTGCGCCAGTGCGGCATGATCGTGGCGATCGAGATGGTGCGTGACTGGCAAAGCCGTGAGCCGTATCCCTGGCAGGAGCGGCGTGGCCGCACCGTCTGCCGCCACGCCCTCGAGCGCGGCGTGCTGCTGCGGCCCATCGGCGACGTCGTGTACTTCATGCCGCCGTACGTCATCACACCCGAGGAGATCGATCTCATGGTGGAAGTGGCCCGCGAAGGGATCGAGCTCGCGACATGCGCCTGACGCGTGTCTACATCGATGCTCCGCTGGAGCCGGGCACGCGCGTGAAGCTCGAAGGCAACACCGCCAGCCACGTCACGCGCGTCCTGCGCCTGCGGGTCGGCGAACCGCTCACTCTATTTAATGGCGGCGGCGGGGAGTATGCGGCCAGCATCGACAAGGCGCACGGCGGGGAGGTGACGGTCGCGGTCGGGGAGCATCAGGCCATCGAGCGCGAGTCGCCGCTGGCGATCACCCTGGTGCAGGGCGTCTCGCGCGGCGAGCGCATGGACCTGGTGGTGCAGAAGGCCACCGAGCTCGGCGTCGCGCGTCTGGTGCCGGTGCTCACCGAGCGCAGCGTGGTGCGGCTGGATGCGCACCAGGCGGATCGCAAGCTCCTGCACTGGCACGCCATCGTCATCGGGGCCTGCGAGCAGAGCGGGCGCAACCGTCTGCCGGATGTGCTCGCGCCCGTGGGCCTGCGGGAGTTCCTGCGCCGGGGCGACGCGTCCGGCACGCGCCTGCTGCTCTCGCCGCGCGCCGCGCGCCGCGTCGCGGAGCTCGGCAAGCCCGCGGGCGCGGTCACGGTGCTGATCGGCCCCGAGGGCGGGCTCACCGAGGAAGAGCAGCAGGCGGCGCTTGCCGCGGGCTACGAGGCGGTGCGCATGGGGCCGCGGGTGCTGCGCACCGAGACCGCGGCGCTCGCCGCGCTCACGCTGCTGCAGCGCGAGTTCGGGGACATCTAGGTTCAGTTGGGCGGGCGGAGCGTATCGCGCACGATGGGCTCGCCGTTCACAAAGATGGTCTCGATCGAGTCGTAGGCCGAGATGCCGCGCAGCGGATCCTTTCTCAGCAGCAGCAGATCGGCGCGCTTGCCCGGCTCGATGGAGCCGAGCTCGCGCGCCAGTCCCAGCGCGGCCGCATTGCCGAGCGTTGCGGCGGCCAGGATCTGCGCAGGCGTGGCACCGGCGTCGGACCAGTCCTGCATCTCCAGCCGGCCGTTGAGTCCCGGCGGATTGCCGAAGCCGTCGACTCCGGGGGTGTCGCTGCCGAGAATGAGCGGTACGTGCTGCTGCAGCATCATCCTGAAGGTCGCACGGGTTCTCTCGATCCCCGCCTCCAAGAGCGGCTCGAAGCCCGGCGTCGGCGCCGCCTTGCGATAGTCCGCCAGCAGCGCCTCGCGCGCCTTCACGCCCGCCGGCGAGCGCAGATACGCGATCACCGACGCCGGCAGTGCGCGTGCCAGGCGCGGATCATCCAGGAGCGACGGATCGATGAGCGCACGCTCCCCGGCCACCGTCTGCAGGGTGGGCTGCACGTGTACCTGGTCGTGCGCCGCCATGGCGATCATGGCCGTGGCCGCCGGCGGCGGCACCGCATTGCCCGGATCGCCGGGCCAGACCCACAGGCCATGCGCGATGATGTCGGCGTGCGCGGCGAGCGCGGAGCGCCAGCTGTCGGGATTGTTGGCATGAACCATGAGGATCAGGCCGCGCGTCGCCGCCGCCGCCTGGATGCCGCGCAGGATCGCGGTGTGCAGGTAGGGCCAGCCGAACATGCCGAACCCCGGCTCGACGAACGCCTTGACGCAGATCGCTCCCGCATCCGCCGCGCGCCGCACCGCCTGCGCCGGTGAGTAGTCGGCGGCCTTGAGCGTGCCGGGCCAGTGCTTGGCCTCTTCGGGCTCGTACACGAGATTGGGAAAGGCCGGGGATGAGGGGGGCGGAAGCTGCAGCGCCATGTAGCCCCCCGCGACCTTGATGCCGGGTCCGCAGGAGTAGAGCCGCGGGTGCAGCGGCGTGCCCTCGAACCAGGCTCTGGTGGCGGCGGCGAGGTCGAGATCCACCACGGAGGTGAACCCGAACGCCAGGAAGGCACGCGGCACCTGCGCGCGATAGGCCGCCCAGAGCTCCGGGTGCGCCTCGATCGCGTCGTCGTCGAGCGCGCCCGAGTGCCCGACGTGAACGTGCGAGTCGATCAGCCCGGGGATCAGGAACCGCTCGCGCCCATTGATGTGGCGCGCGCCGGATGCGGCATGCAGGTCGCGGCCGACCTCGGCGATCCTGCCGTCACGGATGACGACAGCTGCGTGGGGGACCGGCGCCGCACGCTCGGGCGAGACAAGCGTGACATTCTCGATGATGAGCTCGCCGGCGAGCGCAGGCGCCACCGGCGCGAGGCACCCCGTAAGCAGCAGGACCCGTCCCGCGAATCGACCGTGCAAGGGCGCTCCATTCGTCAGGCTGAGCGGTCGGGGCGAATTGTAATTCGTCCGGCAGTCTCAGTGCCGGGCGGGAACCGCGCGCTCCTTCAGATCCGGTACCTGCACGTTCACCGTGCCGCGCGCGTAGTCGAAGCACACCCGGTAACGCTCGAAGAAGTCGAAGCCGATCAGCCCGTCGAGGTCGGGGATGCCCGGCACGTCGATCGACACCATCTCCGCGGGGCCGGCATCGACGCGCTCGAGCACAAAACGCTTGGTGGCGTAGAAGCCGTCCTTGAGCGTGAGGCCGCGCAGGTAAGTGACGGTCTTCTGCACCACCGAGTAGGTGGAGCCGGTGCTCCAGCCGAGGTTCATCACCCCGGAGTCGGTGCGGACGGTGGTGAACATGGTGCCGTTCTGCGTCGGCAGCATGGGCGCTGTGCTGGGGCCGCAGACGGCGGGGCCGCGCGCGGGCGGCTCGAGCTCGAAGCGCCGCTGCGGATAGTCGACCACCACCGTGTAGTGCTCGAGGAAGGCGCCGCCGATCACCGCCTCATAGGGCAGCTCGCCGGATTCGCTCCCCAAGTGGCGCCGCTCGACGCCGTCCACGCTCAGGAAGATCGTGCCGCCGAGCTCCATCGACGGGATGACGAACGAGCGGCCCCTGAATTTCTCCCCGCCCATGCCGCTGCGCTCTACCGTGCCGCCGCTGAAGCGCACCTGCAGCTTCTCCAGCGCCTCGGGGCTGATGGCGATGGCGTAGCGGCCGCTGGTGTCGAGCACCGCCTTCAGGTGCACCTCGCCGATGCGCAGCGTAGCGAGGTAGTTGTCGTCCTCGACCTCGAGCGGCACCACGGTCTGCGCAACACAGACCCCGCAGCAGTACAGGAGCAGGAATGCCAAGGCCGCGCGCACGGTGCCTTGCGCCGCCACGGCTTACGAGCTGATGCTGGTCTCGTCCGCGATCATCTCTTCCAGGCGCTCGAGGTCCGGGACCAGCGGGGTCTCGTTGACCATGCGGATCTGGCAGATGACGGGCATGCGCTCGGGGAACACGCGCGAGTTGTCCGGCCGCACCACGTCCGAGCTCACGCGCACCAGCTGCGGGAAGCCCTGGCTGACGAGCGCGAAGTTGCCGCCTTCGACGCGCGTGCCGAGGGCGTGCAGGATGACGACGCGCGTGCGCCCGGAAGCGGGCGGGATCATCTGGCCGCAGGCGCCCTCGAAGGACACCAGCGGCACCGCCTTGCCGTTCCACGGCACGGTGCCGATGTACCAGGGCGGCGCGCCGGTCATCTCCGACGGGGTCTGAAATCCCACCACCTCCGCGACGCAGGCGCGCGGGATGATGAGCCGTCCGTCGACCAGCGGCACCAGCAGGCTGTAGATCTCCGCGACGCGTTCGGCCATATCAGCTCCCGACCGCCTGACGCGCGGCGGCACGGCGGCGCTCGACCAGCGGCGCGATGGCATCGAGCAGCTGCGCCTCCTGGTAGGGCTTGCCGAGGTAGTCATCCACGCCCAGCTCGATGGCGCGCGCGCGGTGCTTCTCGCCGACGCGCGAGGTCACCATGATGATCGGCACGTCCTTGAGGCGCGGGTCGTTGCGCACGTGGGCGGCGACCTCGTAGCCGTCCATGCGCGGCATCTCGATGTCGAGCAGGATGACGTCGGGGATGTTGTCCTGCAGCAGCGCCACCGCGTCCATGCCGTCGCGCGCGGTCAGCACCCGCATGCCGTTGCGCTCGAGCAGGCGCTGCGTCACGCGGCGCACGGTGATGGAGTCGTCGACCACCATGGCGAAGGTGCGGCGGTCGCCCTTCTCCTTCGGCGGCGGTGGCGCCAGCGCGCGCGTGCGCCACTCGGCGCGCACCAGCGCGCCGATGTCGAGAATGATGACGATGCGGCCGTCGCCGAGGATGGTGGCGCCGGAGATGCCGCGGATGCTGGAGATCTGCGGACCCACCGACTTCACGACGATCTCGCGGCTGCCGACCAGCTCTTCCGCCACCAGCCCCGTGGAATGCTCGCCGGCGCGCACCAGCACCACCGGGATGGTCACGTCCTGGCCCGGGAGCTCCGAGGGCTGCAGGCCCACGAAGCTGCCGAGGTGCTGGAAGCGGTACTTCTGGCCGCCGTAGTCGAAGGCGGACGCGTCGCGCCCGAGGTGCGCGAGCACTTCGGCCTTCGACAGGCGCAGCACGCCCTCCACGGTCGGCAGCGGCAGCGCGTAGTACTCCTCGTCGGTACGCACCACCAGCGCGTGGCTGATGGCCAGGGTCAGCGGCAGGCGGATGGTGAACACCGTCCCCTCGCCGGCCTTGGTCTCCATGTGCAGCGCGCCGCCCAGGCGCTTGATCTCGGTCGCCACCACGTCCATGCCGACGCCGCGGCCGGCCTGCTGGGTGATGGCGCCGGCGGTGGAGAAGCCGGGCTCGAGGATGAGCTGCATCGCATCCTCGTCGCTGAGCGTCTGGCCCGCGGCAATCATGCCGAGCGACCGCGCCTTCTCGCGGATCGCCTTCAGGTTCATGCCCCCGCCGTCATCGGTCAGGCGCACCATGACCTCGGCGCCCTCGCGGTGCAGCTCGAGCAGGATGCGCCCGGTGTCGGGTTTGCCGCGCTTGATGCGCTCCTCGGGCTTCTCGATGCCGTGCACCACGGCGTTGCGCAGCATGTGCTCGAACGGCGGCAGCATGCGCTCGAGCACCTGGCGGTCGAGCTCGCCGGAGGCGCCCTCGACCACGAGTTCGGCGCGCTTGCCGGTATCGGAGGCCGCCTGGCGCACGATGCGCGCCAGGCGCTGCACGTGACGCTGGAACGGCACCATGCGGGTGCGCATCAGCCCGTTCTGCAGCTCGGTGATGGTGCGCGCCTGCTGCTGCAGGAGCGTCTGCGTGTCCTTGGCGAGGTTCTCGAGCAGCTGCTGGATGCTGGCGACGTCGTTGGCGGTCTCGGCGAGCGCGCGCGAGTACTGCTGGATGGAGGAATAGCGGTCGAGCTCGAGCGGGTCGAAGTCGCTGCGGTGCGAGCCGCCCTCGTCCTCGTGCTTGTGCAGGATCTGCGCCTCGGTCTCGATCTCCATGTGGCGCAGCTGTTCCTTGAGGCGCGTGACCGTGCGCGACAGCTCGCCCAGGTTGAAATCGAACGAGCCGAGCTGCTGCTCGAGCCGCGCGCGCGCGATGCTCGCCTCGCCGGAGATGTTGAGCAGCTGGTCGAGCAGCTCCGCGTCCACGCGCGCCATCTCCACGCGCTCGCCGGTCGGGACCGGCTCGCGCCCGGGCGGCACCGGCAGCGGCGGCGCCGGGCCCTCCTCGGCACGCGCCTCCGGCGCGCGCGCTCTTACGAACGGCGAGACACCGACGTAGGTCGCTTCGGCCGGAGACTCGGCTGTCGGCGCGGCAGCGGGCTCGGCTTCCTCGGCCGCGGCGGCCGCCGCGGCCTGCTGCTCGCCCGCCCTCAGCAGCTCTTCGTTGAGCTTGGCGAGGGCGGTGTCGGTGCCTTCCGGAGCCGACAGCACGATCTCTTCCTCCTCGGGCTCGGCCTCGCTCGCCTCGGGAGCGGGTGTTACCGGGGCGGGGGCGGGTGCGGCGGCAGCGGCGGGCGGCGCCGCTGGCGCAAATACCTGCGCGGGCGCCGGCGGCGGAGCAGCCGCGGCCGCAGCGGGGGCGGGCGCGGCAGCCGGTGCCGGCGGTGCGGCACCCGACAGCGCCCGCAGGCGCTGGATGATGGCGCGCGCCGGCGGCACGCGCTGCCCCATGGCGACCTGCTCGCGCATGCGCGCCAGCTCATCGAGGCTGGCCTGGATGGCATCGAAGAGCGGTTCGTCGGCGGTCACCTTGCCGGTCTCGACTAGCATCACGAGCGACTCGAGCTCGTGGCTCAGATCGCCCATCGCCATGATGCCGGCCATGCGCGCGCCGCCCTTGAGGGTATGCAGGGGGCGCTTGAGGCCCAGGCGGTAGTCGGCGCTGGAAGGCTCGGAGCGCCAGTCCGAGAGCGCGTGCTCGGAGGCATCGATGAGCTCGGTGGCCTCGTCGGTGAATATGGCGGCCACCTCGGGATCGAAGTCCGCCGGCTGCACGCTGGCCTCCGCCTCGGCGGCGTCGGCCTGCTGAGCGGCTGCGGGCGGTGCTGCGGTGTGCGCGGCGGCGGCGGCAATGCGTTGCTCGAGCACCTTGTCGGCGCGCTCGATGCGCTCGAGCAGCTGCCAGTGGTTGACGAAATAGCCGGTGGGCTCGTCCAGGTGCGTCGCCACCGACTCCATCGCCGCCATGCAGTCCTCGAGCAGCGTCAGGTCGCCGGTCGCGATTCCCAGCCCGCTGCTGAAGGCGCGGCGCAGCCAGTGATCGAGCGGCTCGGCGAGGCGGATGCCGTGGCGCGCCTGCGCCATCTTCGAGCTGCCCGAGAGCGTGTGGCAGGCGCGGTACACCTCCTCGGGCAGCACGTGCGGCTCGGGCAACCGCGCCTCGCGCGCCAGGTAGGCGCGCACGGTCGCCACGTGCGCCGCGGTCTCGCGCGCGTAGATGTCGCGCAGCGTGTCATCCGGAATCGAAGGCTTCGGCGCCGCGGCGGCCGCGGGACGTGCCGCCGGTGCCGGTCGCGGTGCCTGCGGCGCCGCGGGTGCAGCGGCTGCGGCGGCTGCGGCGGCTGCGGCTCCCGGGACCAGCCGACCCACGGTGCTGGTCGAGAGCGTGTAGGTCGTCGTCCCTGGCGGCTCGGGCGCTTCCTCCTCCGCGCCCTCGGGGCGGGCGGCAGCGCCTCCCTGGCGGCCGGCGGCGAGTGCGTGGGCGCGCGAGGAGATGGCGGCGAGATCCGCCCGCACCGGCGCGCCGCTCTTGAGCTGCTCGACGAGCGCGGGCAGGGCTGCCACGGCGGCGCGCAGTGTCTCCAGGATCGCCGGCGAGCGGGTGAGCGTGTTGTCGAGCAGGCGGTTCACGAGGTTCTCGATCGACCAGGCGAACTCGCCGAGGTCGCGCGCGCCGACCATGCGGCCGCTGCCCTTGAGCGTATGGAACGAGCGGCGCACCGTGACCAGTGCGTCGCGCTCGCCCGGGTTCTGGTCCCACACCGGGTAGCCCTGCTGGATCTTGGCGAGCTCCTCGGCGGCTTCCTCGATGAAGAGCGACATGAGCTCCGGGTCGGAGTGCTCGGGGCGCGCCGGGGCGCGCGACGCGGGCGAGGCGGCGAGCGTGGGAGCGGCTGCCTCCACCGCCGCCACGTCGGGGCGCCCGACCGCGGGTGCCGCCTTGGGAATCTGCACGGTGCGCGCGTAGGAAGAAGGATCGAGCGCCGGCACGCTGGGCGGGGCGGGCGTCGGCTGCGCCTCCAGCGCCTGCACGCAGGCCTGGGCATTGTCGAGCATGTACCAGGGATCGGAGCGCCCGGCCTGCAGCGTCTCCATGTAGTACTCGACGCTGACGATGGCATCGGCGAGCCGGTCCACGAATCCCGGCGGCAGCACGTGCACGCCCGGCTGCATGACGCGCTTCAGCTGATTGGTGATGGCCTCGATGATGTCGACGGCGCGGCCCTTGCCGAGCAGCAGCAAGCCGGCCTGGATGCCGCGCATCAGGTCCTGCCAGCTGTCGAGCCCGGCCGCATCGAGCGTGCCGCCGACGCTCTGGGTGATGGCCTCCTTGATGCGCGCCAGGTTGACGATGCACTCGCGCAGCACCGCCGACTGCACCTGCGCGAACTCGGTGTCCTCGGAGGTCTGCGCGAACTCGCCGGTCTCCTTCGGCAGGATCATGCCGACCAGGCGGTCGTCGAGCTTGTCCTCGACGCCGATCAGGGTCGCGGCGATCTCGACCAGCGTCGCCTCGTCAGCCTTGAGCTGTCCGGCCACGATCTTGCCCAGCCGCTCGGTCTCGGACTGCACGCTGGCCCGCAGCTCCCCGAGCCCCAGCACTCCCAGGGTATCGCCGATCTTGCGCAGCAGCTCGACCTGGGATGCGAGCTCCTGCGGCTGCCCCGCCCCGCGGCGCACGAAGATGTCCAGCACGTCTTTGACCTTGGCGAGATCCTCGCGGATCGCCGCGGCCACCGTCTGCATGAGCTTCACCGACGGGGCCGAGAGGTTCTCGCGCTCCTGCTCGATGCTCTCATCGACGGGCAGCAGCTCGGTGAGGCGGAACGAGGAGCGCACCGCGTTCACCCGTCCGCCGGAGGATTCGGCGCGCCCGACGTAGTAGAGCAGGTTGTTCAGCAGCTCCACCGGCGGGGCCTGCGCGTAACGCGCCTCGCCCTGCTCGTACAGGCGGCGGATCTCGCGGTCGCCGAGGCCGAGCAGGCGCTTCACCGACTGGCCGCTCTCGAGCCCGTTCTGGCGCAGCGCCTCGATCACCGCTCCGATCACCCACCACAGCTGGAACACCGGCTGGCGGGTGGCGATCTGCTCGAGCTTCTGCGCCACCGCCCCCAGGATCTCGAGGTTCTGCTCGACGCGCTCGCCGCGGATCCAGCCGATGAGACCGACCTGGAAGCGGGCGCGCAGGCGGCGCGCCCACTGCTCGACCGTCATCGGCTGCTCGCCCTCGGGGAGGGCCTGCGGCTGCGCCTGCTTGTCGGACTTGAGATTCAAAAGCAGCAGCGTGCCTTCGGACAGCAGCGCGTTGCCGCGCACCGCGCGCAGGTCGTTGAGCAGCGGCAGCAGCACCAGCGCCAGGTCGCGTCCGCCGGCCAGCACCCGCTCGAGGTAGCTCGGCAGTTGCACCATGGCGCGCATCAAGGCATCGAGCGACTCCGCCTGGCTCTTGCGCTCGGAGTGCGTCGCCAAGAGGTACTGCGCGACGTGCTCCATCTCCTCGGCGAGCAGCGCCGCGCCGTAGATCTCCAGCAGCCGCAGCACGCCCTGCACCTGGTGCAGGTCCTGCGCGCACTTCTCCAGCAGCTGCGCGCTGTCGGGCTGCTCGACGTAACTCTCGAGCGCGCCGCGCGCCTCCGCCAGCGTGGCGTTTACTTCGCGACCGACGAGATCGTATGTCTGGGAAGCGACTTCAGGCATGCAGGGATTTTCTCACCGAAGATCTAGGAGCCACCCAGCGAGGCGATCTGCCGCACCTTGGCCGTGTTAAGCGTGGCATCCTCGAGCCGCCGCACCGAGCCGCTGCTGCCGGCACGGTCGCTGGCGCCGCCCGGCAGGCGGAAGCCGGATGCCGACTTGCGCAGTCCCGAGGACAGCTCCGCCAGCTTCGCGATCGCGATCGAGGTCGCCTGGGTCGATTCGGCTGTCTGGGCACTGATCTCCTTGAGAACCTGCATGTTGCGCGCGATGGTCTGCGCCGCCTGGGTCTGCTGACGCGCGCTGCCGGATATGTTCTGCACCAGGCTGGCGATCTGGTTGGAGACCTGTTCGATCTCCTCCAGCGCCGCGCCGGCGTTCTCCGCCAGCAGCGCCCCGCCCACCACGTCGGTGGTGCTGCGCTCCATCGACACCACCGCCTCGTTGGTATCGGTCTGAATGGTGCGCACCAGCACCTCGATCTGCTTGGTGGCATTGGCGGCGCGCTCGGCGAGGCGCTGCACCTCGTCCGCCACCACCGCGAAGCCGCGCCCGGCCTCGCCCGCCATGGAGGACTGGATCGAGGCGTTCAGCGCCAGGATGTTGGTCTGCTCGGCGATATCGTTGATGAGCTCGACGATGTTGCCGATCTCCTGGCTGCTCTCGCCCAGGCGCTTGATGCGCTTGGAGGTCTCCTGGATGGTCTCGCGGATGGCGTTCATGCCGTCGATGGTGCGCCGCACGGCATCGCCGCCCTTGTGGGCCACCTCCACCGAGTGGCGCGCGACATCGGAAGCGCGTTCGGCGTTGCCGGAGACCTCCTCCACCGAGCCGGCCATGCTGGCCGCTGATTCGGTGGCGGAGGCGATCTGCTTGGACTGCGCGCCGGAGGCCTTGGCGAGGTGCTGCGACAGTGCCTGCGTCTGGCGCGTGGCCGAGTCGAGCTGGATGGCCGAGGCGTTGATGGTGGTGACCAGGCCGCGTAGCGCATCGACCGCGTAGTTGATCGAGTCGGCGATCGCGCCGGTGATGTCCTCGGTCACGGTGGCCTGCACCGTGAGGTCGCCGTCGGCGAGGCTCGAGAGCTCATCGAGCAGGCGCAGGATCGCCTGCTGGTTGCGGTCGCTCTCCTTGCGCTGCGACTCGGCCGAGACGCGCTGGCGCTCGACCGTGCGCGACATGCGCAGCGCCCCCACCAGCGCGGCGATCAGGAGCGCCAACCCCGCCGCGAGCAGCGCCAGCGGCAGGTAGGTGAGCAGCGCCGACGAGGCGGCCGCGGGAGCCGCCGGGGGCGGTGCCGTGGCCGCAAGGTCGCGGGCGTCCGCGGCGATGGCGTGGGCGGCGCCCTGGGCCGCGGGCAGCGCGGGGGCGGCCGCCACGGCGCGCTTTACCGCCGCGGCCAGGTCCGAGTAGATCGAGTCGAGGGTCTTCAGGTGCTTGGCAGCCTCGGGCGCGGTGATGTGCGGCAGGCCGAGCGCCGAGGAGCCGCCGGCAAGGCCGGAGATCACCTGGCCGAGATAGTCGCTGGAATCGGCGATGCGCTGCGCCACCTGGCCGGCGTCGCCTGAGCCCTGGGTGAGGGTCGCGACGTCCAGCTGCAGGCGCTGCGCGCGCGCCTCGAAGCGCTCGAGCGCACCGGTGATCTGCGGTGGCACCGGTGCCGGCAGCGCCTGCACCATGGCGGCCACCTCGCCCAGCAGCCGCGGCACCAGCATCGAGGTATCGCGGGCTGCAACCCCGGCGTCGGCGAGCGGGCCACGCGCCTTCAGCACGGCTTCGGCGTTGTTCATGAGGCGCGTGAAGCGCGCATCGTTGGCAAAGGGCTCGGACGCATCGCGCGAGGCGGCATCCTCGAGCGCCTTCTGACTCTGCTGGAAGCGGCCGAGTGCGGCGGCATCACCGGCGACCGCGCCGGGCGCATCCACCGCCAGGCCGTACAGTGCATCCACCGGCACGACGTGCGCGCTCGCGGCCGGGTGCGGGGCGAACAGGTAACTCGCCACGCCGCTGCCGATCACCAGCAGTGCGGCGGCGGCCAGCAGCAGCGCGAGGCTCCCGGATGCGCGTGGGATCACGCCGCGGCCTCCGCGAACGCCGGGCTCTCCAGCACCTGTCGCAGGCTCAGCACCGGCCACTGCTCATGGGCTCGGCGGAAGGCGCCGGCGAGATAGCGCTCACAGCGCGCCACCGTCGGCGGGGCATCGCCCGAGAACTCCCCTTCCGCAAAGCGTCTGAAGCCGAGCACCTCGTCCACGAGCAGCCCGGCAGGAATCTCGCGGTGGTTGACGACCACCACGCGCGTGTTGCGCGTAATCGGGGTGACACCCGAGCCCAGGAACTGGCGCAGGTCGATGATGGGCAGGAGCTGTCCGCGCACGTTGGCGAGGCCGCGGATCCAGGCCTTGGCGCCCGGCACGCGTGTGGTGCTCGTCGGCACGCCCAGCACCTCGCGCGTCTCCTCGCGCGCCACCAGGTACAAGTCCCCGGCCATGCGCAGCGCCACCCCGACCCACTCGCGCCCGCTGCTGGCCTCCTGGTTCAGCTGCGCCGACACCGCACGGCCGCGCCGCTCGAGCTCCGCGAGCAGCTCGAACGGCCGGTCCCGCAGTGCTTTCAGCTGGATCTCGTTCGCTTGGGTGTTGGTCATGTGTTCGCTGCGCGCACTCTCACGGCACGCGATCGCCGCTCACGCGGCCAGTGTGGCCTGGGCCTTGGCGACCAGTTGATCGGGGGAGACCGGTTTCACCATGTAGTCGACCGCCCCCTGCCGCAGTCCCCAGATGCGGTCGGTCTCCTGGCCCTTGGAGGTGACCATGACGATGGGAATGGTACGCGTGCGCGGATCGTTGGCGAGCGCGCGCGTCGCCTGATAGCCGTTCATGCCCGGCATGACGATGTCCATGAAGATCAGGTCGGGACTCATCTCGCGCGCCAGGCGCACGCCCTCGGCGCCATCGGCGGCGGCGGCGGTCTTAAAGCCGTGCTTCTCGAGCGCCTTCTGCATCACGTGCAGCTCGGTGGGTGAGTCGTCAACGATCAAGATCAGCGCCATGAGCATCATCTCCCGATATGGGTCTCGATCGCGGACAGCAGTTCATCCTTGGTGAACGGTTTGGTGAGGTAGTGCTCCGAGCCGACGATGCGCCCGCGCGCCCGATCGAACAGCCCGTCCTTGGAGGACAGCATGATGACCGGGATGGAGCGAAACACCTTGTTGTGTTTGATGAGCGAGCAGGTCTGGTAGCCATCCAGACGCGGCATCATGATGTCGACGAAGACGATGTCGGGCTGGTGATCGGCGATCTTGGCGAGCGCATCGAAGCCGTCGATGGCCGTGAACACCTCGCACCCTTCCTTCTGCAGCAACGTCTCGGCGGTGCGGCGGATGGTCTTGCTGTCGTCGATGACGAGAACCTTGAGGCCCTGGAGCTTCGTGGTGCCGTTCACGATCAGGAAACTCCTTCCATACTGGCCCGCGGCGTCCCACTGAGCCGCACGGCTTTTGAGCCACGCGCAGCGCGCGCGGCGACCTGCAATACTTCGCGGGACTCAAGCGACTTCGGACAACGGCGCACGCCGTTCACACCAGCCATTTAGTCTCGCGGGCTCCCCAACCAAAGGGCAAGCGCAGCGCGGTTTTAACATATCGGTACACCCCCTGCTATGCCATGTCCGTCACGTTTTTCGAAGCTCGCAGCCAGCGCCAATCTCCGGCCTCTACAGGGGTAAGACATATTCGCGCCCGGCGTGTGCATAATCGGCGGCCATGACGAGCGGTAAGCGCCTGGGCGTGGTGATGGACCCGATCGCTGCCATCAGCTACGCGAAGGATTCCACGCTAGCGATGCTGCTGGCGGCGCAGGAGCGGGGATTCGCGCTCAGCTACCTGGAGCTGCGGGACCTGTCGCTGCGCGATGGCGTGGCTTATGGGCGCTCGCGGCCGCTCACCGTGCGGGCCGATAGCGCGAACTGGTTCACACTCGGGGAGCCGGCGGCCCCCACCCCCTTGGGCGGGCTCGACTGCCTCTTGATGCGCAAGGACCCGCCCTTCGACACCGAGTACATCTACAGCACCTACATCCTCGAGCGTGCCGAGGCCGCCGGGGTGCTGGTCGTGAACCGCCCCCAGGGGCTGCGCGACATGAACGAGAAGGTCTACACCGCCTGGTTCCCGCAGTGCTGCGCCCCGACCCTGATCACCCGCGACATGGGCGAGCTCGCGGCCTTCCTGCGCGAGCACGGCAAGATCGTGGTGAAGCCGCTGCACGGCATGGGCGGCCGCTCGATCTTCGTGCTGGGGCGGGACGACCTCAACGCGAGGGTGGTGTTCGAGACCCTGAGCGACTACGGGCAGCGCTACGCCATCGCGCAGCGCTACATCCCGGATATCGTCAAGAGCGGCGACTCACGGGTGCTGCTGATCGACGGGGAGCCGCTGCCGTACGCCCTGGCACGCATCCCCAGCGCCGAAGATCACCGCGGCAACCTCGCCGCGGGCGCCAAGGGCGTCGGGCGTCCCCTGAACGACCGGGACCGCTGGCTCGCCGGGCAGATCGGGCCCGCGCTGGCGGCCAAGGGGATGCTGTTCGTCGGCCTCGACGTCATCGGCGGCTTCGTCACCGAGATCAACGTGACCAGCCCCACCGGCATCCGCGAGCTCGACAAGCAGTTCGACCTCCGCATCGGGGATCTGGTGATCGCGGCGATCGAGCGGCGGCTGGCCGCCACCGCGGGCTGAGGGAGCACCAGTGCCACGCCGCGCGCTCATGCTCAGGGAAGGCAAGGCCCCGGTCTGGGACCGCCTGCTGACCATGCTGTTCCTCGCCGGCCTGCTGCACGGGCTCATCATCCTCGGCATCACCTTCAACGCCGCCGCGGGTCCGCCGGCGAGCGCGCCGGGACTCGAGGTGCTGCTGGTGTCGGACGAGCTGCCCGAGTCGGACAAGAACCCGACCGCGACCTATCTGGCGCAGCGCACCCAGCTCGGCTCGGGCAACACCCAGAAATCCGTCGCACCGCACAACCGCGCTTCCTCCGTCCCGATGCTGAAGCACCAGGGCACGCCCAAGGGTGACTCGCTCGAGGACACGGGCGACATGGCCGGAAGCCCCGACGAGCGCGTGCTGACCACGACCGGGTGGAGCACGCGCGTGGTGTACGTGGCGGACGCCGGCAATACCGGCGCCACGCGCGACCAGCCGCTGCTGATCGATGCGCCGCAGACGGCACAGCCGGGGCCGCAGGACGAGGCCGGCCCTGCCCAGCTCAAGGGACCCAAGCGCGACGAGCTGTGGGTGACGCCCGATACCCGCGCGGCAACGCTCGCGCCGTATCTGGACGCCTGGCGTCGCAAGGTCGAGCGCATCGGAACGCTCAACTATCCGACCGCCGCGCGCGTGGCCGGAGCCGATGTCAGCCCGGTGGTGGAGGTGGGCATCGCCTCCGACGGCTCGCTCGACAGGGCGGTCATCCGCCGCACGAGCGGCAACCCGGAGCTTGACCAGGCGGCGCTCGCCATCCTGAAACTCGCCAGCCCGTTCGATCCGTTTCCGCCGGAGCTCGCCGCCCAGTACCACGTGTTGCGCTTTGCCTACGAATGGCAGTTTGTAGGCGGGCACGTACACGGCGGCACGGTGTCAACCGTTCCTTGAGAGTCGCCGTCCGCATGCCCATACTGCAGGTATGGGCGGCAAGCATGGCTCCCCGAGCGGCGACCTCCCTGGCGAAGAAACCGCCGGCGCTGGCCCTGTATTGGGCGACGGCAACCCCGGCAGCCTCACCAATCACCTCTTGATCGCGATGCCGCAGCTCGCGGATCCGAACTTCGCGCAGACGGTCGCCATCATCTGCGAGCACACCGACAAGGGCGCGCTCGGCATCGTGCTCAACAAGCCCCTGCCGATGAAGCTCTCGGACGTGCTGTCGCAGATGAAGCTCGAGCCCACCAGCGCCGCCATTGCCGGGCAACCGGTGCTGCGCGGCGGCCCGGTGCACACCGATCGCGGCTTCGTGCTGCATCGTCCCGGGGGCCAGTGGGATCACACCCACAAGGTCTCCGACAGCATCCAGGTGACCACCTCGCGCGATGTGCTCGCGGCGATGGCGCGCGGCGAAGGTCCTTCGGACGCGTTCATCGCGCTCGGCTACGCGGGCTGGGAGTCCGGGCAGCTCGAGCGCGAGTTGAAGGACAACGCCTGGGCGGCGATGCCGGTCGATCCGCGCGTGGTGTTCGAGCTGCCGTTCGAGGAGCGCTGGACGGGCGCCTGGCGGCTCCTGGGTATCGACGTCGAGCGCCTGAGCCCGGAAGTCGGCCATGCGTGAGCGCATGCCGGCAAGCGGATGACGCGCCCGCAGACCGTCCTCGCCTTCGACTTCGGACTGAAACGTATTGGCATCGCCTCGGGCGATACGCTGACGCGGCAGGCTGCGCCGCGCCCGGCCACCCTCTGTGGTGCACACGGGCCGGACTGGGAAGCGATCGCAGGCGAGGTGCGCGCGCTCGCTCCCGGGCTGCTCGTCGTCGGCGCCCCGTATAATGCCGACGGCACCGAGGGGGCCCTGGCCGATGCCGTGCGGGGCTTCGCCGCCGAGCTGCAACGCCGCTTTGCCCTACCCGTCGAGATGGTCGATGAGCGGTTCTCCTCGCTCGAGGCGAGCGAAGCGCTGAAGGAGCGCCGCGCGAGCGGGGCGCGCCGGCGGCGTGTGGCGCGCGCGGATATCGACAGCGCCGCCGCCGCGGTGATCCTCGGGCGCTGGTTTGCCGGTGAGGGGAAGTGAGTCGCCGATCATGAACGCGAATGTTGCGCAGCTGCGCGCCGACGGCTCGCTCCGCCACCTGCTAACGCTCGCGGGCCTGCCCCGTGAGCTTCTCGAGCGGCTGCTGGAGCGCGCGCAGGGCTTCGTGCGGCCGATCGGAGAGAAGCCGCCGATGAGCCAGCTGCTCGCCGGCGCCACCGTGGCCAACCTCTTCACCGAGCCCTCGACCCGCACGCGCGTCAGCTTCGAGCTCGCCGCCAAGCGCCTCGGCGCGCAGGTGGTAAACCTCGAGGTGCAGCTCTCCTCGCGCGTCAAGGGCGAGAGCATGCTGGACACGGTCTACACGCTGCAGTCGCTGTACGTCGACGCCTTCGTCATCCGCGATGCGGAAGCGGGCGTGCCCGCTCATGTGGCCGCGCACCTGGCCCCGCACGTCAGCGTGCTGTCCGCCGGCGAAGCGCACGTCTCGCATCCGACCCAGGGACTCCTGGACGCGCTCACGGTGTACCAGCGCAAGCAGCGCTTCGCGGGCCTTGCGGTGGCCGTCGTGGGCGACATCCGTCACTCGCGCGTGGCGCGCTCGGCCTGGCACGTGTTCGGGACGCTTGGGGTCACGGACCTGCGCATCGCTGCCCCGCCCGCCCTCATGCCGGAAGCGGGCGAGTTCGCCGGCTGCACACGTCATACCCGCCTCGACACCGCACTCAAGGGGGCGGACGTGGTCATGATGCTGCGCATCCAGCGCGAGCGCATGGGACAGGCGGACCTGCCGGACGCGGAACAATACTTCGGCGCCTGGGGCCTGACGCGCGAGCGCCTGCGGCTCGCCCGCCCCGACGCCATCGTAATGCACCCGCAGCCCATGAACCGCGGCATCGAGATCGCCTCCGACGTCGCCGACGGACCGCAGTCGGTCATCCGCGACCAGGTACGCAACGGCGTCGCCGTGCGCATGGCGGTGCTTGCGGAAGTGCTGACCTCGCGCGGCGGCGGCGCATGAGTCAGAGCAACCGCGGCACCATCTTCCTCGAGAAGGCGCGCGTCGTATCGCAGCTGAAGTACGACGCCGAGCAGTACGTGCTGCGGCTCGCCGCGCCCAAGTGCGCGGCGCACGCCGCTCCCGGCAGCTTCGTGCATCTCACCTGCGACCCGACCATCCCGATGCGCCGGCCGCTGTCGATCATGCGGGCTGACCCGCAGGGCGGCTGGATCGAACTGCTCTACAAGGTAGTGGGCCCGGGACTGCACGCCCTCGCCTCGCGCCGTCCCGGCGACGAGATGAGCGTGATGGGACCGATCGGCCGCCCGTACACCGCTCACCCCGAGCGCCCGCACCCGCTGCTGCTCGGCGGCGGCGTCGGGATCCCCCCCATGGTGTTCCTCGCCGAGCGGCTGCGCGACCGGACCCAGGCGCCCTGGCAGCCGCTGGTGCTCATGGGCTCCGAGGTGCCGTTTCCGTTCCGCACGCGCCCCTCGACGCTCATCGTGCCGGGCATGCCCGCGGGCACGCTCGCCTGCATGCCGCTGCTCGAGGAATGGGGCATCGCCACACGGCTTGCGAGCCGCTCGGACTTCCCCGGCTGCTTCTCCGGTCTCGTGACCGAACTCGCCGATGCCTGGCTCGCGACCCTGAAGCCCGCCGAGCTCGCCAAGATCGAGATCTTCTCCTGCGGACCGACGCCGATGCTGAAGGCGAGCGCTGAGCTCGCGCGCCACTACGCGCTGCCCTGCCAGGTCTCGCTCGAGGAATTCATGGCGTGCGCCGTGGGCGGCTGCGCCGGCTGCACGGTGCCAGTGCGCACCCCGGAGGGACCGGCGATGAAGCGCGTGTGCGTGGATGGACCCGTGTTTGATGCGTACACGGTCTTCTGAGCGCCTAGGTCTGTTCGTGCTGGCGGCGTGCGCCCTGTGCGCCGGCTGCGCGCGCAAGCAACCCGCCCCTCCCCCCGCGCCGCCGCCACCGCCGCTCAGCGAGTGGCCGAAGGGCCAAACCCCACCGCTCAAAATCACCGATGAGCTGACTCTTGAGATCCCGCTGCAATACGAGCGCTCCGCAATCACCGGCGATACGACGGCGGGGCGCGCCTTGATCTCGGCGCAGTCGGACCGGTCGGAGGCGCGCTTCGACTTCTTCCTCCCGGACTTCGGCGGCTACACGCTCCAGAACTACAAGAACGATGCCGACGAGAACAAGGTCGAAGTGGTGTACCTGCACGCCGGCAACCCGCACGAGGCCGAGCCGGATGCAGCCGGCGAGTATCCACCCAACATGCTCAAGCGCGCGCTCGCGGAGTCCCTTGACCCCAAGGACTACAAGGACCAGTACGGGCTCAGGTGCTACCAGGCGCGCGAGCCGTCCGCACGGCTCACCTGCTACGGCCAGCGCGACGCGGCGCGCAGGGAAGACATCATGCTCACGACCCTGCAGCCGCCCTACCCGCCGGACTCCTTCCCGCAGCTGCAGGCGCGCTACTTCTCGCTGCGCTACGGCGGCGTGCGCATAGCCTGGCGCACGCACGTGAAGAACCTGCCCCGCTGGCGCGAGATCGACGGGCAGATCTGGAAGCTCATCGACGCATGGAAGGTCGCACAGCCTGCTGCGCCTGCCGGGAAGCCGGCCAAACCATGACCGTGACGGTACGGGAAGCGCTCGCCGCGGACGCCCCGGCCATCACCGAACTGGTCCGGCGCTCGATCACGCAGCTGTGCGGCGCCGATCACCATGATGACCCGGCGCTCGTGGAGGCATGGCTCGAGAACAAGACGGTCGCCAACGTCACCACCTGGGTCGACTCAGCGCGCAACTACACCCTCGTGGCCGAAATCGATACGGCCCCCGCGGGGGTTGCGGTGCTGAACGTCGAGGGCGAGGTGCTGCTCAACTACGTCGATCCTGGTGCGAGGTTCCGCGGGGTGAGCGCGGCGCTGCTTGCGGCACTCGAACAGCGGGCACGCTCGCTCGGGCTCGAGGCGGTGCAGCTCGCTTCTACGGTCACCGCGCTGCGCTTCTATGAGGAACGCGGCTACCAGTCGCACGGTGATGCGAAGCGTGCATTCGGCGTCATTCCCTGCCGGCGCATGATCAAGCGGCTGTGAGCCACGCGCGGATTGGGCCCCGCAGAGCCTGAAGCCGAAAGCGGCCCGCCCGCGGCACACCGCGGACGGGCCCCTCCTCCACACTCAGTGTACGGAAGCGGTCAGTGCCTCGGCTGCGAAGATCAGGCGCTGTGCCTCGCGCTCGTCGATCTCCTCGCCGTTGAACGCCGCCCCTTCCAGCATGTCGAGCATCCGCTGCGCGATGGCGTCGCGCGCTTCGGTGATGCGCGTAAGTTGCGCCTCCAGCTGTGTGTAGGTGCCGTCGTCACCCGCGAGCGCGTCGGTCGAGATCGGAAAGGTCTTGCGCGCAAGCGCCCCCAGCGGCGCGTTGATAGCCTTGTAGGCTTCTCCCAGCCGCACGAGCGTCCCGCGGTGCCGCTCCACCCCCTCCGGCAGGGCGTGCTCGTCAAGCACCTCGAGCAGCACGCGTCCGTCGTGCTGGTAGTCGTCATGGAGGCCGACGAGGCCCATGATGGTCGGGCGCGTGTCGGTGTGGTCACTGAAGAGCCTGTCGGTCGGACCCTCGCGGCGCACGCCCGGGCCCACCAGCCCCAGCCAGGTCTTGGTGATCATTTCCTGGAAGTCGCCGTGGTTCCATGCGAAGCCGCCGCGACCCTCGAGCGAGATGCACGCCGGCGGGCTGTCGCACGAGGCCGTGCCGCTCGCGAAGTTGAAGTAGTCGTCGTTGGCGAACATCACGAAGTTCGGTGTGCGGTTGGGGTCGGAGGTCACCATGTGCAGGAAGCGCTGCTCGGTCTGGTCCGCGAGCGCCTGCGCGATCTTCTCGGTATTGCCGGTGAGGGGATTGGTCGCAGTCAGCGCCCCGACATCACGCTCCAGCTGCCGGGTGACGGGGTCGGTCTGGCCCGGGTTGCCCTGGATGTAGAAGGTCGGCGCCGAGTCCGAGTGCACCTGGAACGCGGTGCTGTCGTTGGCCTCGGTGGCGAGCAGGCGGCTGAGGTTGGCGTCGATCTCGCCGATCAGCGCGTAGCTGCACGGCAGGTGCACGCCGTCGCAGTTCGCGGGTGACGGCGGTCCGCCGACGAATTGATCGTTTTCATCCGCAGTGACCACGAACAGCGTGTTCTCCTGGGTGATGCCGTCCTGCTGCAGGCGCGCGAAGAACTTGCCGAACGCCTCGTTGGCGGCCGCCAGCTGTGCGACGTATCCGGCCTCACCCGGCCCGAAGGTACCGCCGGCGGCGTGGTTGTCGTGCATGTCCTCGATGTAACCGTAGACCACCGCCACGCCCGCCTCCAGCATAGTGGCGAGGTAGCCGAGGGTCTGGGCGGCGGACGGATCGAAGCTGTTGGGGAAGCCCGGGTGGCCGGCGGCGTCCTGGATCACGTTGCCGTCGATGTCGCGCACCGGGCCCGAGGGCGAGATCGCCGGCGCGACGTTGACGCCGCCGAACAGCGCGTTGAAGCCCAGGTAGCCGCGCGGCTCGTCGTTCAGCACGTCGGGCTTGCCGTTGGCGCACAGCGGACTGTTGCGCGCGCAGTGCACGGCGATGCCGAGGAAATCCGCCTTCGCTTTGGTGGGGTTGCTCTTGGCTTCCGTGGCCTCGGGCGAGTTGGCCCCGAAGACGTTGTTCACATCCGAGGTAATGTTCTCGAATTCGATGTTGGCGACCGAAAAGGCGCCGACGTCGCAGCCGGCGCGTGTGAAAGCCACCCAGGGCGCCGGGTGCACCTTGCCGCGCTGATCGACCATGACCGGAATCGGCACCGGGGTGGTCTCCAGCGGGTCGGTCCAGTATTCGAAGGTGCTGGGAAAGGCGGCCTTACCGTTGCTCTGGAAGAACGGCAGGCTGTTGCCGATCGGCGCGCCCATCTTGTCGCCGTACACGCCGGTCAGGGCGGTGAGGATGTCGACCGAGGTGTGCGAGATGAGCGGAGTGTGATGGTCGGTGAGCACCGTGCCGTTGCCGGTGAGGAACTGCAGCAGATTGGGCATCTGCTCGAGGTCGGAGGGCACGTTGGGGATATCACGCCGGAAGTGCACGTTGTCGAACTGGATGTAGACCACGTGGCGGATGCGGTTGTCCTGCGAGCGCAGCTGGCAGCGCGGCTTGTCCGCGCCGGCTGGTGCGCCCTTGTGCTGCGAGCCGTCATTACTGGCCTGTGCAGTGGCGCTGACGAGCGCGGCTGCCGCGAGCAGTCCCGCCAGCAGCGGAAGTTTCATCTCCATCGTGATCGCTCCCTTGGTTGCGGTTGCGGCGCCCGGGTCACGGCGCCGCTCGCAAGGCTAGGAGCGGATCAATTCACTTTGCTTACAGAGCCGTGAAGGCTCGTCAGGCGCACGCCACGCATGCGCTCCCGCATGACGGTTGCGTCGCGGTCTTGTGCCGTTTCGGTGAAGCGCGCGTGGCGGCGGTGTTGCAGCGCCAGCGCGGCGGCGGCCGTTGTCTAGCCGAAGTTGATCTTGGCTTCCAGGTTGGCGCGCGAGTCGGCGTTGTTGAGCGCCTCTTCCAGCGCCACGCGCCCCTGCTTGTAGAGGTTGAAGAGCGAGGTATCGAAGCTCTGGATGCTCTTGTCGCTGCTGGAGTTGATGGCTTCCTTGATCGACACCACGTCGCCCTTCTTGATGAGGGTGGCGATGTGCGGGGTGTTGATCATGACCTCGACCGCCGCCACGCGGCGGTTGTCCTTACCCATCACCAGGCGCTGCGACATGATGGCGCGCAGGTACTGCGACAGGTCGAGGAAGATCTGGTTGTGCTGCTCGCGTGGGAACATGTTGATGATGCGGTCGAGCGACTCGGCACAGTTGTTGGCATGCAGCGTCGCGAGTACCAGGTGGCCGGTGCCGGAGAGGTTGATGGCCGCCTCCATGCCCTCCTTGTCGCGGATCTCGCCGATCAGGATCACGTCCGGCGCGGCGCGCACCACGCCGCGCAGCGCGCGCATGTAGCTCTTGGTGTCGAGGCCCACCTCGCGCTGGTTGACGAGCGAGCGCTTGTTGGTGTGCAGGAACTCGATCGGGTCCTCGATGGTGACGATGTGGTCCGAGGAGTTCTCGTTGCGGTAGTTGATCATCGCCGCGAGTGTGGTCGACTTGCCCGAGCCGGTCGCCCCCACCATGAGCAGCAG
>CAZAXR010000009.1:0-34635 GCA_964489185.1 uncultured Steroidobacteraceae bacterium
GCCTTCATCTGCTCGTTGAGGTAGTACTCGCGCTGGCTCTTCTCCATCTGCGCCTTGACGCGGCCGCGGATGCGCTTCTCGATCTGCAGCACGTCCATCTCGCTCTCGATGGCGACCAGGATGTGCTCGAGGCGTTTCTTGACGTCGAGAATCTCCAGCACCTTCTGCTTCTCGGCGAGCTTCAGCGACATGTGCGCGGCCACGGTGTCGGCCATGCGCCCCGCCTGCTCGATGCCGGCGAGCGCGGTCAGCACCTCGGGCGGCACCTTCTTGTTGAGCTTCACGTACTGCTCGAACTGGGAGATGACCGAGCGCGCCAGCACGTCCATCTCCTTCTCGTCGTAGGTCTCCGCGTCCGGCAGCAGCGTGGCATCCGAGGAGTAGTAGTCCCCGGCGTGCAGCTTGTCGATGCGGGCGCGATCGACCCCCTCGACCAGCACCTTGACGGTGCCGTCGGGTAGCTTCAACAGCTGCAGAATGGTTGCGACAGTGGCGATGCGGTACAGGTCATCGGCCTTGGGGTCGTCCACGTCCGCCTGTTTCTGCGCCACCAGCATGATGCGCTTGTCGGTGCGCATGGCCACATCGAGCGCCTGGATCGATTTCTCGCGCCCGACGAACAGCGGAATCACCATGTGCGGATAGACCACGACGTCGCGCAGCGGCAGTACCGGCACGTTCTGCAGCAGGGTGGTAAGCGGAGTAGTGGGTGTTTCGGACACGCTCAAGCCCTCGATGACGGATGGCGCCTTACCCGGCGGCGGTCAGCGGCGCCGCCGGTGCTCGTGACGCTAGTGTAACGGGAAATATGGGCCAAGCTGCGCGTTTCAAGGGTGACGCAGCTCACGAAGTGCGCGCGTTCCTTGCGACGGCGCGCGCGCTCAAGGCTCAGTGGTGGTTGGAGCCGGAGGCGCGGCGTGGCTCATCGACGCTCGCCAGGCGGCTGTCGTCCGAGCCGTAGACCACGTAGGGCTTGGTCTGGCCCTCGATCACGGTCTCGTCGATGACAATCTTGGCAACGTTGCGCATCGAGGGCAGCTCGTACATGGTGTCCAGCAGTACCGTTTCCAGGATGGTGCGCAGGCCGCGGGCTCCGGTCTTGCGCTGCATGGCGCGGTGCGCGACCGCGCGCAGCGCCTCGTCGCGGAACTCGAGCTCCGCGCCCTCCATCTCGAAGAGCCGCCGGTACTGCTTGGTGAGCGCGTTCTTCGGCTCGGTGAGGATCGAGATCAGCGCTCCCTCATCGAGCTCATCGAGCGTCGCCACCACCGGCAAGCGGCCGACGAACTCCGGGATCAGTCCGTACTTGATCAGGTCCTCGGGCTCGACGTCGTGGAACAAGTCGCTGCCGTGCGGACGGGTGTTGATGTCGCGCACCTCGGAGGTGAAGCCGATGCCCGACTTCTGGGTGCGATTGAGGATGATCTTCTCCAGACCCGCGAACGCCCCGCCGCAGATGAACAGGATGTTGCCGGTGTCGACCTGCAGGAACTCCTGCTGCGGATGCTTGCGGCCGCCCTGCGGCGGCACCGAGGCGATGGTGCCCTCGATCAGCTTCAGCAGCGCCTGCTGCACGCCCTCGCCCGAGACGTCGCGGGTGATCGAGGGGTTGTCGGACTTGCGCGAGATCTTGTCGATCTCATCGATGTAGACGATGCCGGTCTGCGCCTTCTCGACGTCGTAGTCGCACTTCTGCAGCAGCTTCTGGATGATGTTCTCGACGTCCTCGCCGACGTAGCCGGCTTCGGTGAGCGTCGTGGCGTCGGCGATGGTGAACGGCACGTTGAGCAGCCGCGCCAGCGTCTCCGCCAGCAGCGTCTTGCCGCAGCCGGTCGGGCCGATCAGCAGGATGTTGCTCTTGGCGATCTCGACTTCTTCCTTGGCACGCACGCTGCCGGAGCGCGTCTGCAGGCGCTTGTAATGGTTGTACACCGCCACCGAGAGCACCTTCTTGGCGCGCTCCTGGCCGATGACGTACTCATCGAGAACCTTCTTGATCTCGTGCGGCTTGGGGAGCTTGTCGCGCGCGCGCTCGGCGCGGTCCTCGAGCTCCTCGCGGATAATGTCGTTGCAAAGCTCGACGCACTCGTCGCACACGAACACCGACGGGCCGGCGATCAGCTTGCGGACCTCGTGCTGACTCTTCCCGCAGAACGAGCAATACAGGAGCTTGCCGTCATCGTGGCGGCTGCGGGATTCGTCACTCATCGAGGTCCCTCATAGACTCCACGTCCGCGGCCGTGGGCCCGCGCTCGAACGTGAGTTTCTTATAGCACGCGGCGGCGGCGCGAAGCAAAGCACGGTTCACGGCTAAGTCCTTGTGCCGGCGGCACTTGTATGACGCGGTTCACTACTTTGACATTTGCTGCCGCCGAGCTTGGCGCGCCCAGCCCAATCAGCCCGACTTGGTGGGCGCCGACACCGGCAGTTCGCCGCGCTTATCCAGCACCTTGTCGATCAGTCCGTACTTCACCGCCTCGGTCCAGTCCATGAAGTGGTCACGGTCGGTATCCTGCTTGATGCGCTCGATGCTCTGGCCGGTGTGCGTGGCGAGGATTTTGTTCAACCGGTCGCGCAGCTCCAGGATCTCGCGCGCCTGGATCTCGATGTCCACCGCCTGCCCCTGCGTGCCGCCGTGGGGCTGGTGGATCATCATGCGCGCATGCGGCAGGCAGTAGCGCTTGCCGCGCGTGCCGCCGGCGAGCAGCACCGCGCCCATGCTGGCGGCCTGGCCGATGCAGATGGTGCTCACGTCCGGCTTGATGAACTGCATGGTGTCGTAGATCGCCAGGCCCGAGCTCACCACCCCGCCGGGGGAGTTGATGTACAGCGCGATGTCTTTTTCCGGGTTCTCGGATTCGAGGAACAGCATCTGCGCCACCACGATATTCGCCATGTAGTCATCGACCGGACCGACTACGAATACCACGCGCTCCTTCAGCAGGCGCGAATAGATGTCGTAGGCGCGCTCGCCGCGCGCGGTCTGCTCGACGACGATGGGAACTAGATTCAAGCCACGTTCATTCATGTGCCGCCCGCCTCATCGTGCTGATGTTCCTGCCCTGCGTCCGCTGCGAACACCGGCTCGTGCTCCTCAGCCTGCTGGCCGAAGCCGGTGATCTCCTTGAAGGTCATGGGTCGCTCGCTCACCTGCGCGCGCTCGAGCACCCAGTCGATGACCTGCTCCTCGAGCGTCGCCGACTCGATCTGGCGCATCGCATCCTGGTTCTGCAGGTAAGCACGCCGCGCCTGCTCCGGATCCGGATAGCCCTCGACGAGCGCCGCCAGTCGTGCCTGCACACGCGCGCGATCGACCTTCAGCTCCTGGGCCTGCACGATCTGCGCGACCAGCAGCCCGAGCGCGACGCGCCGCCGCGCCGGCTCCTCGAACACGTTGCGCGGCGGCAGGCGGCTGGCATCGCGAATTCCCAGACGCCGCGCGGTATCGATCTGCAGCTGCTGCACCTGCTCCTCGATGAGCGAGCGCGGCACGTCGATGGGATTCGCCTTGAAGAGTGCCTCGAGCACCTGTCCGCGCAGGCGACTGCGGATCACCTCCGTCAGCTCCCGCTCCATGCTGCTGCGCACCTCGGCCCGCATCTCGGCCAGCCCGCCCTGTTCGACACCGTAGGCGCGGCAGAATTCCTCGTCCACTTCCGGAAGGGACTGCTCCTCGACTGCCTTAATGGAGAGGTGCAGCTCTGCGGACTGGCCCGCGAGCTTGCGGTTCGGATGAGCGGCGGGGAACACCACGCTGAGGGTCTTGCGCTCCCCGGCGCTCACCCCCTGCAGGCCCGCCTCCAGTTCCGGCATCGCCTGGCCGGTGCCGAGCACCACCTGCAGATCGCTCAGGTCCCCGCCCTCCACCAGCTTGCCGCCGATGCGCGCCTGGTAGTCGAGCACCACGCGGTCGGAGTCGTGCGCTGCGCGTTCGACGCGTGTGAAGCGCGGCCGCTGCGCGCGCATGTTCTCGATCATGGCCTCGACATCCGCCTCGGTGACGGCGGCACTCGGGCGTTCGATGGCGATGCTCTCCGGCGAGTTGACCTGGATCTCGGGCAGCACCTCGAAATGGGCCGCGTACTTGAGGTCGGTTTCCGGCCCGACGTTGATGGGCTCGATGCGCGGACCGGCCGCGGGACGCAGCTTCTCCTGGCTGACCGCCTGGGCGAAGGAGCTGCGCATCAGGTCGCTGACCACTTCCGCGCGCACCTGGTCGCCGAACTGCTTGGTGATGACCGCCAGGGGCGCCTTGCCGGGGCGGAAGCCCTTGAGGCGAGCGGTGCGCGACAGCTGCCTCAGGCGCTGCTGCACCTCCTTGGCCACCTCGGTGGCGGGGACGGCGACCTCGAGCCGGCGCGACAGCCCGCCGGTGTCAGACAACGAAACTTGCATCAATTCAAACCTCGACTGCGGGCCCTCGAGCCCCGCAGCCAGCGCGTTACCTGCAGAAACTAAGGAGAACTGGTGCGAAAGGAGAGACTCGAACTCTCACGGGTTTCCCCACTGGATCCTAAATCCAGCGCGTCTACCAGTTCCGCCACTTTCGCCCGTGCCGTGCGCGCTTTGAGTCGGGTGCGCACTCCTCGGCCGTGCGTCGGGGTGCGGCGCATTATAGCCGATGCCATATCGCTCCCCGGCGCGCCCGACGCGGCACCCGCGCACTGGCGCGACGCGCTCTCCGCTCGCTGCGGCGGGCATAAATTATCATAAAATCAATATGTTCTGTTCATTCTCTCCCCGCCGGTGCCGCGCCCATGGCGCGCGCCGATGGGCCGCGCCCCGCGGGCCACCACCGCTCGCTCCTTCCGAAGCGGCGAGTCCGCGGCTGAACCGTTCCGGCTGCGCGACGCACTTACCTGTGGCGGCACTGCTTGTGCGCGAACAACTGGGGCGAATCGCCGGGCGGGGTGGCCCGGGGGAAGAGAACACCTGCGATGCTTTCCATTCTCGTCGGCCACACGTTTTTTCTCAGGTTCGATCCGAAGCAGCTCGATCGCGCCAAGCCTTACCCGCCCCTCGCGACGCTGCACGCGGCGGCACTGCTGCGCCAGGCCGGCCACGAAGTGGCACTCTTCGATGCGATGCTGGCTGACGGCATGGCCGATTTCGCCGCGCGCCTCGAGGAGTGCGCGCCGCAGGTGCTGGTCCTTTACGAGGACAACTTCAACTTTCTCTCCAAGATGTGTCTCGCCGCCATGCGCGAGGCATCCTGCGACATGATCGCGCGGGCGCGCGCGCGCGGCGCGCGCGTGATCGTGGCCGGTTCCGACGTGACCGATGCCCCGGAAGCCTACCTGCGCGCCGGCGCGGACGTGGCGCTGCTCGGGGAGGGGCTGCTCGCCCTCGGTGTAATACTCGCGCGCCTGGATGCCGAGCTGCGCAGCGCCCCGGCCCAGCTGGTGGAGGGCCTGAGCGAGGTCGCGGTGCTCGCCGACGGGCGCCTGCAGCGCCGCAGCCCGCCCGGAAGCGCAGGATTCGTCGAATATCCGGAGCGCCCGGCGTGGGATCTGGTCGATATCGAGCGCTACCGCGAGCGCTGGATGCGGGTGCACGGCTACTTCAGCCTCAATATGGCCGCGTCGCGCGGCTGCCCGTTCCGCTGCAGCTGGTGCGCCAAGCCCATCTGGGGCAACCAGTACGCGCAGCGCAGCCCCGAGACCGTGGCCGCGGAGCTGGTGTATCTGAAGCGGACCTTCAACCCCGACCACGTGTGGTTCGCGGACGATATTTTCGGCTTCCGGCCCGCGTGGGTGACGCGCTTCGCGCGCGCCGTGCGCGCCGAGTGCGCCGCGGTGCCGTTCACCATCCAGACGCGCGCCGACCTGCTCACCGAGGCGATGGCGCAGGCGCTGCAGGAGGCCGGCTGCGCGGAAGCCTGGATCGGCGCCGAAAGCGGCAGCCAGCGGATCCTGGATGCCATGAACAAGGGCACGACGGTGCAGCAGATCCTCACCGCGCGCGAGCGGCTCAGGGCGCACGGCATCCGCGTGGGGTTCTTCATTCAGCTCGGGTATCTGGACGAGCAGCTCGCGGACATTCTGGCCACGCGCGAGCTGCTGGCGGCCGCCCGCCCCGACGACGTCGGAGTGAGCGTCTCCTACCCGCTGCCGGGCACCAAGTTCTACGAGCTGGTCAAGCAGCAGCTCGCCGGCAAGACCCACTGGCAGGACAGCGGCGACCTGGCGATGATGTTCCGCGGCACGTACAGC
Organism: uncultured Steroidobacteraceae bacterium; assembly: GCA_964489185.1. GTDB lineage: Bacteria > Pseudomonadota > Gammaproteobacteria > Steroidobacterales > Steroidobacteraceae > 13-2-20CM-66-19. Next base: position 6,213 of record CAZAXR010000009.1, read on the forward strand.
TCGGATTTCTACCGCGCGATCCGTAACCTGCTGCACGAGCAGGTGTCGGTCGGGCAGCTGGACGCCGCGGCGCACGGCGCCCGGTACCACAAGGAGCAGCGACGACTGGCGCGGCGTTGGGAGGCGCTGAAATGGCGCGAGAGCAGCTACCGCGCCCCGGTATGACTGCGCTGCCGGCGCCGTCCGTGGTGCACGCGGCGCTGCGCGCCGCCACCGAGCGGCTGGCCGCGGAAGTGGCGCAACCGCGGCACTCCGCCCCCGACTGGTCGGAATTTCAGTGGCGCACCGCGCGCGCGGTGGCGGCGATGCTCGGCGTTTCGGGGGTGCTCGCGAGCGCGCTGCGCTGGCGCGGGCCACCCGGCTGGGCCGACTTTCTCAGCGGACAGCGGGCGCAGATCGCGTACCGGCACCAGCGCCTTCAGGCGCTGCTGGGCGAGGTCGGCGCGCGCTTTACCGCCGCCGGGATCCCGGTGCAGGCGCTGAAGGGCGCAGCGCTGTGCGGCGCCGGGATTTACAGCCCCGGCGAGCGGCCGATGGCGGATCTTGATCTGCTGGTGGCCGCTGAGCACAGCACCGCGGCGGGCGCGTTGCTGGAAGGGCTTGGGCTGCGCGAGTCGCACCGCACCGTCAAGCATCGTGTGTTCGTCGCGTGGCCGGCGACTGCCGCCGCCGGGTTCGGCGAGCGCGCGGCCAATGACCTGAAGGTCGAGCTGCACGAGCGCATCTGCGAGGCGCTGCCGCTGCAGCTGACGGAGATCTCCGAACTCATCCTGCCGCGCAGCGCGGCCCCCGGCCTCAATCCCTACCCGTCGCAGGCAGCGCTGCTCGCGCACCTGCTGCTGCACGCGGCCGCCGACATGGCGATCCGCGCGCTGCGCCTGATTCAGCTGCACGACATCGCGCTGCTCGCGCGGCGTCTTACCCCCGAGGACTGGCAGCAGCTGGCCGGCTGGGCGCCGTGGTGGGCGTGGCCGCCGCTGTCACTCGCCACCCGCTACTACGGGGCGCTCGCCCCCGCGCCGCTCATGAGCGCGCTGCGCGAGCGCTGCCCGCGGCGGCTGCAGCGCGCCTGCGCCCGGCGGGGGCTGTACGAGGTCGCGATGTCCAAGCTGTGGGTCGAGGCCTTCCCCGGCATCGAATGGACGCGCTCCCTGGGTGAGGCGCTGGGGTACATGCGCGGGCGCATCGTCCCCGGTGCGGAGCTGCGCGCGCAGCGGCGGCGGCTGCTGGAGTCGGAGCCCAGTCTCTCCGGCACCCACTGGAGCGGTCTCTCGCAGCGGCGCCGCATGGCGCGGTTTCTCCTGGCACGCACCCCGCGGCCCTGGCCGCTCTATCACGTGCGCGCCGCGCTCGCGCAGCCGCGCTGAGCACACAGGGGGGCGCTCAACATGGCAGCGCAGGCGGCAAGCTTCGGGCGACTCGGCGATACGCCCGCGCGCGACTATTCGCTGAAGCTGCGCCTGTTCAACGCCATGGCCGCACCCGAACTGCGCGCGGCGATCGACAGCCTGGCGCTCGTGCCCGGCATGCGCGTCATCGATGCCGGCTGCGGCACCGGCGAGACCCTCGCCTGGCTGAGTGCCGCGACGGCACCCGGCGGGGTCGCGGTCGGGATCGACCTGTCCGCGGCGCACCTCAGTGCGGCGCGCGCCGCGCTGCCCTCGGGCGTGGCCCTGCTGCAGGCGGATCTCGGCCGTACGCCGCTGGCGAACGCGAGCTGGGATCTGGTGTGGTCGGTGAACACGGTGCATCACCTTCCGGATCCGCTCGCCGGCACCCGCGCGCTGGCGGCGCTGCTGTGCCCCGGCGGCCGCCTCGCGCTCGGTCAAAGCTCGCTCCTGCCCGATATGTATTTCGCGTGGGATGCCAGGCTCGAGCGCCTGACCAACGAGGCGGTGCGCGCCTATTACCGCGACCGCTACCACATTACCGAGGAGGGGCTCACGGCGGTACGGGCTATGGTCGGGTTGCTGCGCGCGGCGGGCCTGTCCGAAGTGCGCGTCCGGACCTTCGTGATCGAACGCGTCTCACCGCTCGACCCGCAGACGCATGCGTGGCTCCTCGAGGCGATCTTCCGCGGTACCTTCGGAGAACGGCTGCGTCCCTACCTCGGGCCGGCTGACTACCAGGAGCTGACGCGCCTGTGCGATCCGGCACATCCGCAGTTCGCGTTGCAGCGCCAGGATTTCCATTTCCTGCAGACCTTCACACTCGCGGTCGGCATGGCGGGCACACCATGAGCGCAGCGCCCGGGAGCGCGGCACAGTATGTCCGGGAGATCACCTCGAACGCCTCCGACCGCCGCTACCGCAGCGCTTTCCAGGCTCTGGCGCTGCGACTCGCACCGCCCGGGAGCCTGGTGTTCGATTTCGGCTCCGGACCCGGGCTCGACGCGCGCTTTTATGCCGAGCGCGGACTCAGGGTGTTAGCCTTCGACACCGACCCTGCGATGTGTGACTACCTGGCCGACCACTGCCGTGAATTCCTCGCCAGCGGCGCGCTCGTCCTGCAGCGCGTCGGGTACGGTGACTTCCTCGGCGCTGCGCCGCCGGCCCCGGACGGGACTGTGGCGCTGATTACCGCGAACTTCGCGCCGCTCAACCTCATCGATGACCTGCCCGAGCTCTTCGCGCGGTTCGCTGCCCTCGCGAGCCCGGGCGGCGTAGTACTCGCGAGCGTGCTGAGTCCTTACTTTGCAGGCGATCTGCGCTATCGGTGGTGGTGGCGCAATGCCGCGCGGCTGCTGCGCGACGGGCGCTACGCGGTGCCGGGAGCGCGCGCGCTCATCTGGCGCCGGCGCCTGGCGGATTTCGCCGCGCAGTGCGTGCCGCATTTCCGTCTCGCGGAAGTGTTTTCCGGGCACGGCGCAAGCGTGCAGCGCCATGGCGCATGGCTGCCCCTCAGCCGCTGCCGTTACATGTTCCTGCTGTTTCGGCGGGTCACTGAGCCGTCTGGAGCCGCGCCCCGCGAACCGTTGGCGAGGCGCGCATAGAGGGCCTCGAAATCGTGCGCCGTGCGATCAGCGTTCTCTTCCATGGCGCGGCCGTAGGCGGCATGCGCGAGGCGCAGCCGCAGCGGCTCGTCGCGCAGCAGCGCCACCGCCTCCCGTGCCAGCGCTGCGGCATCGCCGACGGGCACCGCGCGCGCCGCCCCGGGCGCCCAGTCGGCGATGCGCCCCACCGCAGTCCCAACCGTGGGCACGCCGAGGGCCGCGGCCTCGTGCAGCGCCAGAGGCCCGGCTTCGTGCAGCGAGGACATCATGAGCAGATCGGAGCCTGCCACGAGCGGACGCAGCAGGCGCTGCGGCAGAAAGCCATGAAAGGTAACCGCGTCACCGAGGCCGAGACGCTGCGCAAGAGTCTGGATCTCGCCGCCGAGGGTGTCGGCCCCGGCAACGTGCAACTCGAAGTCGATGCCCGACTCGCGCAGTCCCGCCAGCGCGCGCAGCAGCGTGGGCTGGTCCTTCACGCGGTTGAGGCTGGCCACATGCAGCAGCCGCGCGCGCGCGCCGGCGGCGCGCGGCACGGGCGGCCGCGGCGGCCAGCTCTCGAGGTCGACGCCCAGCGGCACGAGCCGGGCCGCGATCCCGAGCGCGGCGAGGGCGCTGATCATGGGGCCGCTCGCCGCGCTTACCGCGCTCGCCGCGCGCAGCACGGCAGCCTCGCGCAGCCGCCCCTTCCAGCTCAGCCGCCCCCCATAGCCGATCGCCGGCAGCGCCACGAGTTCGCCGCCCGCGACGTGCACCAGGCTCGGCCGCGCAAGCAGCCGCGCCGCCGCGACCGCCACCAGGCCGGGCGAGCCGGACCAGATCGCGTGTATGACGTCGAAGGGGCGGACGCGGTGCGCGGCGCGGATCGCCTGCACGCCGCGCCGCCGCGGCGCGCCGGCGCCCACGTTGTGGACCTCGGCGCCCAGCAGCGGCCAGCGGCCGGGCTGCGGCTGCTGCTCGAGCGCGAATACCTGCACGTCATGGAGACGGGCGAGGCGGCGAATGAGGGCCAGCAACGCCGGGATCACCCGGTATTCGGCGGACGGGTCGACGCCGCCCGGGACCACCAGCGCGATCCTCATGCCACCCGTACCTGTGCGCCAGCGCCCGGCATACGATGGGCGCAGTTAAAGCGCTCCGCTGGCCCATGACAAGCCCGCACACCCTGCCGGAAGACACACAGCCGCGTCTGCGCGCCACGCAGCGGGCCTTCGACAGCGTCGCGGCCGACTATGACGGCGAGCGCGGCAACAACGCCCTCATTCAGGACATGCGCACCGAGATGTGGCGCTGGCTCGATATGACTTTCGCACCCGGCAGCCGCCTGCTCGATCTCGGGTGCGGTACGGGGCTCGATGCGGTGCGCATGGCCACGCTCGGCCACCAGGTGACTGCCCTCGACTGGTCGCCGGAGATGGTGCGGCGTACCGCCGCGCGTGCCGCGCACGCACAGCTCAGCGCTCGCGTGCAGGCGCTCGCCGTCGGCGCCCACGAGCTGGAGCGGCTCGAAGCCGCCGGCAGCTACGATGGCGCCTACTCGAACCTCGGCCCCCTGAACTGCGTGCCGGATCTCGCGGCGGTGGCGGCGCAATGCGCCCGGCTGCTGAAGAGCGGCGGCGCACTGGTGTTCACCGTGATCGGCCGCGTGTGCCCGTGGGAGCTCGCTCACTACGCGCGGCGGCGGCGCTGGGCGCGCATCGGCGTGCGCTACGCCCGCGGCGCGGTCCCGGTAGGCATGAACGGCGAGACCATCTGGACGCGCTACTACGCCCCGCGCGAGTTCTATCGCCCGTTTCGGCAGCAGTTCGCGCTGACCCACTTCCGCGGGCTGTGCGTGTTCGCTCCGCCGCCGTATCTGACGTGGGTGCGCGAGCATCACCCGCGGATGCACCAGCGGCTGTGGCGCCTCGATCGCCGGGTATGCGGCTGGCCGCTGCTGCGCTCGCTGGGCGATCACTTCCTGATCGTCATGCAAAAGCGCTGACGCTGCACGGCGCCTCACGGCGGCCCCAGCAGGGTGACGTCGAGAAACGAGGCGCGCCCGCGCGCCGCGGCCGCGCGCAGGTGGCTGGTGTCGATGTACAGCGGCAAGCCGTCCGCCCCGACCGTCGCGCAGTTCATGCCGGCACATAGCGTCGCGCGCGGATCGAGCACCTGCGCGCCGGCACGGGCGGCGAGCTGGCGCAGCCGCTCCATCAGCGGCGCGACGAACGACTCGAACGGTGCCGCATCGAACACGCGGCCCTTAATCACCAATAGCGACGGAGCCTGCAGAGTAAGGCGCACGCGCGCGGGAATCATCGCCGGCGGCTCGAACATGGGCGAGGTCGGATTCGACAACACGATGAACACGCGCCGGCCGCTCGCCACCAGAGCCGCCACGGTGTGCTCAAACTGCTCGAGGACCTGCTGCGTGTCTGCCGCATCCAGCCGCAGGGGCGTGCGGGTCAGGTCGTGGGCGAGGTACACGGGCAGGCGCCGGCCCGTCCCGTATTCGTTCATGAAATACAGCTCCCAGAATCCCCCCAACACCACCGTGTCTACTTCCGGCCGGTTGGCAAGCCCGCTCGCGTAGCGGAAGAACCCGGTGCAGTCACGCGGCTGTCGAGTGCTCTCGACCCCGGGAAGTGGTGCGCACGCAGCGTAAGTGGCAAACACTGCGGTGCGTGCCGCATCCGGGTGCGATTCGACGACCCGGACCACGCGCGGCCAGTACTGCTGAAGGTGCGAGTCGCCGATAAAGAGCGCCGTGCGGTCGCGGCGACTGCGCGCCGTGACGGTCCTGAAGCCAGTGCCGGGGTCGACGTGGGCCTCCCCTGCCTCGGACCAGTCCTTGGTTGCCGCCTCCCAGGAGGCGAACGCCGGCCCGTGCAGACGCCCCGGAATCCATTGCGCGGCGACGGCACCGCCGAGCGCGCTAAGGCCCAGCAGCCCTGCGAGCAGCGAGGTCACCGCGCGGCCACCGACGCGGCCGTAGCGGACGGGGACTTCCACGAGCCAGTAGGTGGCGCACGAGAGCGCCACGGCGACGGCGATGATGAGTACCACTGAATGTGGCGGCAGGGTGTGGCCGGTGATGATGCGGGCGTACGAGAACAGGGGCCAGTGCCATAGATACAGTGAATAGCTGATCCGGCCGATGAAGCGCACCGGCCGATTGCTGAGCAGCACGCGGCTCACCCAGGTATCCGGCCCCGCACCGATCAGCAGCGCAGCGCCGCCGGCCGGAACCAGGCCCCAGAAGCCCGGGAATGCGTTGGGGGTGCTGAACAGCGCGGCGCCGGCGCCAATCAGCGCCAGCCCGGCACCTGCACTCACGGCGCGCCAGCGGGCGCGCATCATCGCCAGATAGGGCGGGAGCGCCGCCAGCATCGCCCCTAGCGCAAGCTCCCAGGCCCGTGCGCGGGTCAGAAAGAAGTACACCGCGGGCGCATGCCAGGCCGCCCAGATGCTGATCGCCAGCGAGGCCACGAGCACCACCCCGAGTACGCGGGTCGTCAGGCCGCGGCGCTCCGCCAGCATCAATAAGAGTGGCCAGAGCAGATAGAACTGCTCCTCGACCGCCAGCGACCACAGGTGCAGCAGCACGTTGAAGTCGGCGCCCGGGTCGAAGTACCCCGTGTGTCGGGCGAAGAACCGGTTGGCCAGGAAGGGCGCGCACCAGGAGAGGGATCTCGCGAGCCAGGCAAACTCCCCCGGCAGCAGCACAAACCAGCCCACTGCGAGGCAGGCGGTCATGACCACGAGCAGCGCCGGAACGATGCGGCGGACGCGCCGCTGATAGAAACCGATCAGACTGAAGCGGCCCTGTCGCTGCGCGCTCAGGATCAGCTGCGTGATCAGGTAGCCGGATATGACGAAGAACACATCGACGCCGATGAATCCGCCGGGCAGCAGGTGCGGGAGGGCGTGATAAGCGATGACGATCGACACGGCGACGGCGCGCAGTCCGTCGATATCGGGCCGATAGGCCGGCCACGGCACCGCTGCGGCGTGCGGTGCCCCCTCAGGGGCCGGCACCGGCAACCCGTGCGCGGCGACCCTGGCCCTGAGCGAGTGCTGCGCGTATGGCGAGAACCGCAGCGCCCGGGTGAGCGCCCCGCCGCAGCTCGTAGCCGGGCAGCCGCGAGAGCCGCTGCGCGAAGCTCGCCCACCCGGGCCGCTGGGCGGCGTAGCGCTGGCTCGCCGCCAGGCGCCGCAGCACGTCCGCCCGGCGCAGAGGCGTGAGCAGCGTCCGCGCACCGGCCGGCTTCGGCGATAGAAATACCACTGCGCGGATCGGCAGGGGCGCGCCCGCCAGGCGGTAGCGCGCAGCCCGCAGGTCGATCTCGAGCTTCTCCACGCCGCTGCGCCTGCGGATCAGCGATGCATGGCGCAGAAGCGCCGCGCGGCTCGCTGCACCGAGGTGGCGCAGTGACTGCCGGCGCAGGTGCAAGAAGCTGGCCACGCCGGTTGCGAGCAGCCCCTTGGGCCTCATCATCACGCTGTCCTCGGCCATAAAGTCCATGCCCGCGAGCAGACAGTGAAGGGTGGCGGTCGACTTGCCGGCGCCGCTCGCGCCGATCAGCAACGCGCCCCGGCCCCGCTCGCCGACACACCCGGCGTGCAGCGGCATCAGACCCCGGGCGCGCGCGGCCAGAGTGTAGACCGCGAACTCGAGCAGCTCATACCGCAGGTGGTAGGGGAATCGCAGCAGCCGCCGGTCGACCGCAACCAGTGCCGAGCGCCGCTGCGGCGAGACCGCCACGAAGCTCGAGCCTCCCACGGCACCGCACAGCAGCCCCGCGCCGCTTAGCGCTGCGACCGGCGGCGGCGCGCCTCCGGCGCGCTGCGGCTCCGGCAGCAGCGTGAGGCGCACGGTGCAGCGCGGCGCCCGTGGCATGCGCTGCGGGGGCAGTGCGGCGTAGGCCGCCGTGGCGATGCGCAGCAGCTGCGGATGATCGCACTGGAAGCAGAACTCCCCGCCGAGTACGTGCGCCCGCATCTGCAGGCGCGGACGGTGCCGCTCCCCGAACGGATCGGCCGCAGGCTCCGACGTCACGGCGCGCGGCATTGACCGGCCCTACAGGCTCAGGGCGCGCGGGTCGTGGAGCCGCACCAGCTTCTTGGAGAGGTCGAGCTCCCACGGCCGGTCGTAGCGGCGAAAGCGGTAACGCCAGGAGGACAGCGCCCGCAGCGTCGTCTTGCCCCAGGCGGGGGAGCGCACGTCGATGATGGTCGGGAAGCGGCAGCCGAGCACGGTCTCGAAGTCCGCGATGCGCCGGCGCAGGCGCCCCGAGAGCCACGGCGCGGACTTGTGGCACCAGTAGTTGACCCATTCGCTGCGCGCCCACTCGTCGGCGGTGGCGGGAAAGACCACCGGTTGCCCGGCCGCATCGTTGAGACCGTTGGTGGCGCGCACTTTCAAAGGGTGGGCGCTCGCGCCCTCGGCCGGCGGCAGCGGCGAATAGATGTAGAGCATGATCTCGGTTTGCGGAAAGCGCCGCTTGATCAGGCGGATGAACTCGAAGGTCTTCTCGGTCTCCCCTTCCGGGTCCTCGGGCGGGGCCAGCATGAACGACAGCTCCGGTGTCACCCCGTGGCCGTTGCAGGCCTCGACCGCGGCCCAGGTCTGATCGCAGCTTGTGCCCTTGCGCACATCGTGCAGCAGCCAGTCGCTCGGCGACTCGGCGCCGATGTAGGCCATGCTCAGGCGGCTCCTGCGCACCAGCTCCCAGGAGCGCTCGGACAGATTGGCGAGCGCATCGGAGCGTGCGAACGCCCACCACGGCAGCGCGAACTTCGCCAGGATCTCGAGCAGCGGCACCATGTCCACTTCGCGATCGAAGAAGTTGTGATCGTAGAAGTTGATCGCATCGGTGCCGAGCCGGGTGAGGAAGCTGAGGTCTTCCTGCAGCCGCGCGGCCGTCGGCAGTGCCGTCTTGCCGCGGAACATCGTGGCCACGCCGCAGAAGGTGCAGCGGAAGCGGCAGCCCAGTGCGGCCTGATAGCCCGCGGTGCGCCGTCCGAGGTAGGTGCGGCTGAGGTACTGCTGCGGATTGCGCAGCCGCTCGTACGGCAGGCGCCGCGCCAGACTGGCTGCCGAGAAAGCTCGCAGCGGGTTGTGCACGATCCGCGGCCCGTCGCGCCAGCTGAGGCCGGGAACGGCTGCCAGATCCATGCTGCGCGCGCCGAACAGCTGCTCGAGGAGCTGTGTCAGGGTGTCCTCGCCCTGGCCGCGGACGGCAAAGTCCACGTACCGGACGCGCAGGGCCGCCCCTGGGCAGTTGGTCGGAAAAGCCCCGCCCCAGATGACCGGCAGCGCCGGAAACCGCTCCCGCACCGCAGTACAGAGCGCGATCGCGCTGCGCAGCTGCGGCCCGCCCATGACCGTCACGCCGAGGGCGTCGACCGGCTGCTCGGCGAGCAGTCGCAGGGCGCTGGCGACGAACTCGCGGTCGACGTTGCCATCGAGCAGCGTGGTGGTGTAGCGCTCCTCCAGCGCCGCCGCGAGACTCAGCACCGCGAGCGGAAAGCGCGCGTTGCGGCGCGCCGTGATCGTGGGATTGACGAGCAGGACGTGCCGCGGGCGGCTCACAGCAGGCCCTCCGCCTTGCTGCGCGCGAGCAGCTGCGCTGCGGAGAGCTGCTGCGGGTCGCGCCACATCGAGCACACGCAGCGCGCGCACTCCGGGCGCTCGCCGGCGCGGATACTGTGGCGCAGGCCCACCAGCGGTGCACCATTCAGGGTGGCCTCGAGGTCCGGCAGTGCGGTGGCGTGCCGCGAACCGGCGATGAAGAAGCACGGACTGACGTTGCCGCGCGCGCCGACCACGGCGGAGAACTCCGGGGCGTTGCAGCGCACCGGCGGATAAGGCATGAGGCCGCGGACCGCGGCGAAATACTGGTGGATGCGCCACAGCTTCTGCGAGCTCTCGGCGATGAAGCCGCTGCGAAAGTCCGCAGCGTAGTCGCGCTCCAGCGCATCGAGCAGGTGTCCCAGCACCGGCAGATCCTCCTCCCGCAGCGCCAGGTCCGGTACCGGATCCTGCTCGCGGCCGAAAGCGTGGTGGTTGGCGACATCAACGGCCAGAAACGACACGTAGCGGGCACCGAGCTGGCGCGCGAGCTCCACGAAACCCGGCAGCTCGCCGTAGTTCGCGCGCTGCAGCGTTACGCGCACCCCCGCGCTGGCGCCGGCAGCGGCGACCGCCTGGATCCCCTCACACACCTTGTCGAAAGCGTCCAGGCCGCGGATCGCGGCGTAGGTGCCGCGGTTGGTTCCGTCCAGCGATACGGTAATGGTGTCGAACAGCTGCGCGGCACGCCGCGCGTGCTTCGCCAGTGACAGCCCGGAAGTCAGCAGCCAGAGCTTCAGCCCTTTCGAGCGCAGCAGCTGTGCGATCGCCGCCCACTCGGGATTCAGCAGAGGCTCACCGCCCGATATCAGCGCCACCTCGGTTTGCAGCTTCGCCAGACTCGGCAACAGGTGACTCACCGCCTCGAGGCTCATGTCGCCCTGGCCATGGCGCCAGTAGTCGCAGGTGATGCAGCGCGAGTTGCAGCGCTCGCTCAGGTAGAGCGTGACCAAGGGCAGCCGCTCGAGCATGCCGGCGCGATCGAGGGTGACCTGTGAAGCTGCAGCGTGCAACCCATGCTCTCCAATGGCGCCGTCGACGGGGCGCAATACACGCACGAGCTGCCAGCGCACCGTGCTCGAACGTAAGTGTCCGGTCGCTGCAGCCCGGTTCTGTCGGGAGCGCCCTCAGGCGCGCGCGGCCGGCGGGGCCTCCTGCAGCGGGCTGCCAAGCCGGGTGCGCAACCGCTGGTGCACCCCGCTGGTGTGGAACAGCTGCGGGCCGGGGCGCAGCGGCTGCTCGGAGACGATGCGGCCGATGAACAGGGTATGGGAGCCGACCGTCTGGAAGTCCATGAGTTCCACCTCGCGGATGCGCAGCGCAATGTCCGGGATGCGCAGCGCGAACCGCTGCGAGCGCAAGGCCTTGAACGGCAGAGTGTCCCAGTCGACCTGCAGCTTCTTGTGATGTGCCCCGAGCTGGTAGGCCATCTCACAGGCCGAGCCGGGAATATCCCCGAGTGCGAGCCGCTGCGTGCTCTTCATGGTCTCGACCGAAGGGCTGGTGTTGCGCAGCGCCATGGTGAAGCGATCGGGCTGCAGCGGCCCCACCAGATCCATCGGGAAAATGTTGCTATGCGTGCCGTCGTCCACGCTCACGAAGTATACCGGTCGCGGGCACAGGTAGAAGGTCATCATCTGCTCGACGGCGGCGGGCAGCATCAGCTGGCTCTGCGGCGGCTTGCGGCGCGCCGCGCGCCGGTACATGAACGTGTCCCAGGCGCGCCGCGGCCACGGGGCGCAGTACTGCGTGCCGGCGACGATGTCGAACAGGGCCATGCGCGCATCGGCCGCCTCCCAGTCCCGCAGGTGTCGCAGCTTGAGAACCCCGAGCGTGCGCCCCAGTGCACGGTCGACCATGTGCAGCCTCGCGGCGGGCGACTGCCGCAGCACCGCGCCGAGCTCGGGGTCCAGTCCTACCCGCAGCACAAACGGCCGCATCGCCGCCACCGAGCTGTTGCTGGTCACGTCGAACTCACGCCCGGCCGCGATCAGTCTCACGTCCACGAGCTGCTGCGGGGCCGGCAGCGAGATCGCGAGCCATTGACTGGTAGGTCGCAGCTTCTTCTTTAGGGCCTCGGGCAGCGGCACAGCCATCGCGTGGTACCTGCGCTCAGGAGCCGCTCGCGTACGCGAGCTCCAACACCATGACCACCGGCGTTTCCAGCACCCTGGAGTCGGGAGGTTGATGGTCGCGCAGATCCGCCGCCTCCAGCCGCGGCTCGAGCAGCCGCACGATGCGCAGCCCGAGCCTCTTGCAGGCCTGCCGCCAATCCTCGCCGGTATGGGGCGTGTGGCGCACGGCATAGCGCTGCCCGCCGGCGCTGAACTCGCGCCGCGCCCCGCCTGCGTGCGCCAGCGGGTGAAAATCGCTGCACACGATCCGGCCGCCGGGACGCGTCACACGCTTGAGCTCAGCCACACACGGCTCGAGCGCGGACAGGTGCCCGAGGGTGAGTCCGCAGATCGTGAGATCGGCCCAGTGCGCCCGCAACGGCAGCGCCCCAAGGCTCGCCCGCAGCAGCGTGACGGCAGCGCCGGATCCCGTGGCGTGCGCAAGCTCGGTGCCGGCGCGGGCGAGCATCTCCGCGGAGAGGTCCACGCCGATCACGCGCGCCGCACCGCGCCGCAGCGCCGCGAGCGTATAGCGGCCCGTGCCGCAGCCGGCATCGAGCACTGCGTGGCCGTGCAAGTCGCCGGGCAGAAGCGAGAGCATGGCGCGCTGCTCCGCCCGCATGAGCGGGTTGTGGGCCTGCGGCGGGTAGCTCGCCGCCCAGCGCGCGTAGGCGTCTTCGACCTCCAGAAGCGGTGCGCGCTGATGACTGTCAGTCATGCTGGGCATTCCAGGCCGGGCTCCATGCGCGCCGCGTCCATATCGCCGCCGAGGCGCTCGCGCGCCAGCAGTTTCTCGGAGCCATCGAGCTTGACGGGCAGCACCTCAAGGCCACAGGCGGCAAACCATGCCGCGAAGTCCGGATCGGCGACCGCCGGTACTCCATCGCGCACGACGGCGCGCAAGTCCGCCCGGCTCGCGGCGAGCAGCTGCGCGTACGGATCGCCGCCGCGATCGCGCAGCACCAGCAGATCCGCGTACTGCCCGGGCGCGAGACTGCCGACCGTCGGTGCGCGCAGCACCCGCGCGGCGCATGTGCTGGCCAGGTCCAGCAGCTCGCGTGGCGTGAGATCCGAATGCATCGCCGCGACCTTCAGCTCCGCCAGCAAGTCGCGCGCACCGGAAAGACGCGAGTCGCTGCCGAGTGCCAGCCGCCCGGCGGCCAGCAATCTGCGTGGCGCGAGCGTGCGTCCGAGAATAGCGAGGTTGCTGCTCGGGCACCAGATCACGGCGGCTCCGCGCGCCACGATCAGTTCCACGTCCGCCTCGCGCAGTCCCACGGCGTGCACGAGCACCGTGTTACGCGCGAGGCACCCGAGCGCGTCGAGCCTGGCGAGCTCGGCCGCGGCCAGCTCGTCGGTCCCCTCCGCCAGATGGATGATCCACGGCTCGTGCGGCGGCGTCGCGGCAAAGCTCTCCACCACGGGCGGCCCGTAGGCGCGCGCGGACGTTCCCGAGCTCTTCACTCCCATGCCGAGCGAGTGACTCCAGTGGAAGTTACGCAGCACGCGCACGGGGAACCCCGGGTCCTCGAGGTCCGGGCGCCACGGATCATGATGGAGCACCGTCGTGGCGCCACTGAGGAGGTTCTTGAGCCCCCCGTGACGATGACGCACTGCGCTGGCGACCGCAGTTGCCGCACTCACCGCCGGTTCCACGCGGTGAGTGCCAAAGGCTGCGATCCACTCGTAGCTGTTGGGGAACGGGGGGTGAGGAGGCAGAGGCGGGATGGCATTGAGCTGCAGATGGTCGTGCGCGTTGATGAGCCCCGGAAAAACCAGGTGCCCCGGCAGATCGAGCTCGAACACCTCCCCCGGGGGGCGGACGGCTGCTATGCGGCCGGCCGCGAGATACAGCGGCGCGCTGCGGCTACCGTCCGGTAGCACCAGGGTAGCCCGGCTGATGATCGCGTTCCGCATGCTAAGCTCGCGCGCTGTTACCCGCCTGAATTCTACAAGGCCTGCGAATGTCGGATGCATGCCCGCGGCCGCACTGGCGCCATGAGCGCATTCTCGAAGATAGAGCTCGGGCTCGGCACTGAGAAGTATCCGGCCCTGACCGGCGTCAGGGCGGTCGGGGCGAGCGTCGTGTTCTTCGATCACTTCCCGCTGTGGCCGGACGCGCACGTCACCCTGAACGTGATGGCCTTCTTCTATGCGCTCAGCGGGTTTCTCATTGTGCGCATCTACTACGAGAAGGCACAGCTGCGGCTGAGGTGGTTGGCGAAATACTTCGTCAACCGTTTCGCGCGTATCTACCCGATTTACTTCCTGCTGCTGACCGTTGCGGTGGTGTTGCACGGGAATTTTCAGCCGGTGCTGCTGCTCAAGAACTACACGCTCACCCACGCGCTGTTCCATGACACGACCTTCATCATCCAGCCGAGCTGGTCGCTCACCGTCGAGGAATGCTTCTACTTCCTCGCCCCCGCATTCATGCTGCTGGCGCGGCGCTTCGGCTTCATGGCGCCCTTTGCAGCGGGGTGGCTGCTGTTCGCGGCGGCGCTCGCGATATCGAGGCTTGGCTACTCGTTCCTCGGCTCGCCGCTGTTCGTGATGTCCACGACTTTCTTTGGTCACTTCGTCGAGTTCTTCGCCGGCGTCTACCTGGCTCTCGCGGTGATGAAGCTCGAACGGCAGGGTGACATGCGTGTGGCGGGAAGCTGGCGCACGCTCGCCGGTCTCGCCGGCGTGCTGCTGCTCATCATCGCCATGCTGGTCGTGTACCGGCATCCGCCGCTCAACTACCACGCCATCGTGCTGATCAACAATTTCCTGATCCCGCTGCCCATCGCGCTGCTGTACTGGGGACTGCTGCGCGAAGACACGGTGCTCGCGCGGCTCATGTCGACCGACATCGCCGGACTCCTGGGCCGCAGCTCCTACTCCTTCTACCTGCTGCACACCCTGGTCATCGACTATGTCAGCATTCCGATCGTACTGGCGGTCGGCGGCTACCGGCCGCTATCGGTAATGGTGACCTTCGCCGCGACCTGGGTGCTGTCGGTGCTGCTCTTCGTCTATTACGAGGAACCGGTCAATCTCCTCATCCGCCGCAGGTTCCGTTCCAAGGACCGCTCGGTGGGCATGCAGGCCACGCTGTTCCAGGTTTAAGCCTTGCTGCACGTCGCGCAGATTAGTTTCTTCAGCGACCCCGCTCACCGTGAGCCGGAGCAGCTGCTCACGGCATGGCCCTCGCTCGGCGACGTCGCCGAAGCCGCCGCGACCGCCGGCGTCCGGGTGTCGGTCCTGCAGGCGTGTGCACATACCCAGAGCATCTCGCGGAGCGGTGTCAGGTACGAGTTCCTCCCGTTCGGCGTCGGCGCCGGCGCGCGCGCGGATCCTGCGCGTCTCGCCGAGCGGCTGCGGCAGCTCGCGCCGGAGGTACTGCACGTCCACGGCCTGGGCTTTGCGCACGATGTGCTGGCACTCGCAACCCTCGCCCCAGGCAAGCCGATCCTCCTGCAGGACCACGCCGACCGTGCGCCCCGCCCGTGGCGGCGGCGGCTGTGGCGGCGTGGGTTTGCCGCAGCATCCGCGCTGTCGTTCTGTGCACTGGCGCAGGCGCGCCCGTTTCAGTGCGCCGGCCTGGTGCACGAGCGTATGCGCGTGTTTGAAATCCCCGAGTGCCCGAGCCGCTTCTGCCCGGGCGACCAGGCCACGGCGCGCACGGTTACCGGCCTCGGCGGGGACCCGTGCGTGCTGTGGGTCGGGCACCTCGATCGCAACAAGGATCCGCTCGCGGTGCTCTCCGGGGTGAGCGCCGCCGTGCGGCAGCTGCCGCAGCTGCAACTGTGGTGCTGCTTCGGCTCCGCGCCGCTGCTTGCGCAGGTGCGGGCGAGAATCGACGCCGACCCTAATCTCGTAGGACGCGTTCACCTGCTGGGACGCGTCCCGCACGAGCGCATCGAGCAGCTGATGCGCGCCGCCGACCTGTTCGTGCTCGGCAGTCACCGCGAAGGCAGTGGCTATTCCTTGATCGAGGCACTCGGCTGCGGGCTCGTGCCGATCGTCAGCGACATCCCGTCCTTCCGCAGCCTCACCGGCGGCCGCGTGGGCGCGCTCTGGCCGTGCGGCGACTCGGAACGGCTGGCGGCGGCCCTGGTGTCGCTGGCGGCGCAACCGCGCGCGGTGCTGCGGGCCGCCTGCCGCGCACATTTCGAGGCGGAGTTGTCGTTCGCGGCCGTCGGCAGGAAACTCGCCGCGGCTTACCGGGAACTGCTGGCGGCTGCAGCGCAGCCGCCATTCGGCTTCAGGAGTGGCCATGGCTGAACACGCCGACTCCGCTCCTGTGGTATCGATCATCCTGCCGACGTTCGACCGCCTCGACTATCTGCCCGCGGCTATCCAGTCGGTGGTGGCACAGAGTTTTACCGACTGGGAGCTGCTGATCGCCGATGACGGCTCTGGTCCGGCTACGCGCGCCTACCTGAGCACCGTGCATGATCCGCCGCGCATCAGGGTGCTGCAGCTGGCGCACACCGGCAAGCCTGCCACGGCACGTAACGCGGCACTGCGGGCAGCCCGCGGTGAGTTCATCGCCCTGCTCGACTCGGATGACGTGTGGCTGCCGCAGAAGCTGGCCACCCAGATCGCGGCGCTGCGTGCGCACAGCGCACGGCACTGGAGCTACACGGCCTTCACCGAGGTGGATGCCTCGGGTGCCCCCCTCGACGGCACGCGCGCCAAGCCCTGTCCGGCCATCGAGGGCCCATTCCTCGAGCCGCTGCTCCGGGGAGAGCCCCGCATCGTGCAATCGAGCGTCGTGGTGCGGCGTGAGCTCCTGCAGCGAGTCGGTGGCTACGACGAGGAGCGGCGCGTGTGCGAAGACTATGCGCTGTGGATCGAGCTGGCGCGCCACAGCGAGGTCGGCTTCATAGCGACGCCCCTGGTGCTCATTCGCCGCCATGAACAACACTACTTCGATGAAGTCACGGCTCTGCGGGAGCTGGGACGCATGTTCGAAAAGCTGCGGCGTTCGGGCTGCGCGCCGCACCTGGACGCGGTGCTGCAGGAGCGGCGCGCCCGGACCGCCGCGAACCTTGCCCTGGCGCATGCGCAGCGCCACGAGCGGCGTGCCGCCCTTGGCGCGGTGCTGGCCGGCGCCCCCTACGCCTGGCCACACGGCGCATGGTGGCGCGGGGCGCTGCGGGCGACCGCCCATGCACTCGCACCGCCCGGGATGGCCGGGCTCCTGCGTATGCACCGAAAGCAACAGTCTTCGCGGCGGTTGGAGTAGGCTGCGCGGCTAACTCCGCATGGGAGCGCCGCGCGCTTTGACTCGATGAGCTCTGCCCTGCGTTTTGACCGGATGGAGTGGGCCGGCGCCTTCGGTGATCTCGGCACCCTGATCCCTTTCGTGGTGGCCTACATCGCCGTGGTCGGGGTCGACCCCTTCAGCATCCTCTTCACCTTCGGCGCGGCCCTCGTGATCTGCGGCATCTATTACCGGACCCCCTTCCCGGTGCAGCCCATGAAGGCCATCGGCGCGGTGGCGGCCACGCAAGCGGCGCAGACCGCGACCATCACCGCCGCGAGCGTCTGCGCAGCGGGGCTCGCCACCGGTTTGATCTGGCTGGGTCTTGGAGTTAGCGGCGCGGCGAAGTACGTGGCCCGTCTGGTGCCGCGCTTTGTCGTGATTGGCATCGTGCTCGGGCTCGGCATGAACTTCATGCTGCAGGGGGTCGGGATGATGGCTTCGGGTTGGGTGATCGCCGCCGTGGGCCTGCTGGGCACCGTGCTGCTCCTGACCAACAGAGTCATCCCGGCGATGTTCGCGCTACTCGTCTTCGGAATCGTCTGCGGGGCCGCGCAGTCACCCGAGCACCTGCGGGCGCTACTTGCCGCACGACCCGTCCTGCACCTGCCGGCTTTCGTGCTCTCGGGCATCAGCTGGCACGACCTGCTCATCGGCACCACGCTCCTGGCGCTGCCCCAGCTGCCGCTCACCCTCGGTAACGCGGTGATTGCCGTGAAGGAGGAGAACAACCGGCTGTTTCCCGACCGGCCGGTGAGCGAGAACACGGTCGCGATCTCCACCGGTCTCATGAATCTTGCGGGCGCAGCGTTCGGCGGAGTGCCCATGTGCCACGGCGCCGGCGGGATGGCGGGGCACGTGGCGTTTGGCGCGCGCACGGGCGGGGCGCCGGTGATCCTCGGAAGCGTGCTGCTCGGGCTGGCGCTGTTCTTCAGCGGGGCGATACAGAGCCTTTTCGACCTGTTCGCGCGCCCCGTGCTCGGCGTCATTCTGTTCATGACCGGTGCGCAGCTGGCGCTCGGCTCCTGCGACTTCAGCAGGCACAAGGGCGAGCGGTTCATCACCCTCGTGACCGCCGCGTTTGCGATGTGGAACGTGGGCCTCGCTTTCGTCGCCGGCCTCACACTGACTTACATCAGGCACCGCAACCTGCTGCGGCTGTGATCCGGCATGTCTCGGGTGGCTGGGAGTCAGCGGCAGTGCTGGCAGGCGCACCCGCAGCATCCCGGCGCGGCGCGCGGCACTGCTGCGCGAAGCGGCAGCGCTCATCGAGGGTATGCCGCCCGAGCTGCGGTCCGCCCACCACTGGCGGCAATGGCGCACACGCATCCAGCAGGCGCAGCAGGCTGCGCCGCGAGCCGGCAGCCAGCGTGACAGGCGCGCGCGAGACCAGCGCTGGCGCGGGCAGAGCGGACCGCGCCTTAGTAGCCGCGCACCAGATCAGTTGATACGCTTGGAAGGCGGGGCACCGAGACGGGTGGAGAGTCCGCCCGCGCTTAGAAACCAACAACAACACTTACATCAAACGCAGCGTGCACGAAGCCTTTCCGAAGGTCGTGGCGGGATACTGGCGCGGGCTGATGGTCTGCGCTGCGTGGGTCCTTACGTCGTGCGGCGGTGATGGTGCTTCAGGCAGCCAGACGTACACCATCGGCGGAGTGGTTTCAGGGCTGAGTGGTGGCGGGCTCGTGCTGCGCAATAACGGCGGCGACGACCTCAGCATCGCGGGCAATGGCAGGTTCGCCTTCGCCACAGCGCTGGCGGCCGGCAGCGCCTACTCGGTTACGGTCGGAAGCCAACCGACCGATTCGACCCTCAATTGCCTCGTCATGAATGCGGGTCGCAGTGGCGTGGTCGAAAGCGCCAACGTGACGACGGTATCGGTCAGGTGCGCACCGGTTGCGAAGATCGCTTACGTGGGATACGTCGATTCAGCGTCCGCCGCGCCTGCGACCGTTGCGCTTGACATCGACCCGCGCAGCGGTGAGTTGACGCAGGGACCGACGCAGCTCGGCAGCGCCCCACCCTATGCGATGGCTGCGCGTGGTCGGTATGCATATCGGCCGGACGCCAGCGGGGGAATCGCCGGCTTCTCGGTCGACAGTGCCTCGGGGTCTCTGGCGCCACTCGCGGGCAGCCCGTTTGGCGTTGGGGCCGTGCCTACCAATCCGGGCTGCACCCTCCCCGGTTCGTGCGTCGATCCGGCTCCTGCCGTCACGGTTGTGGTCGCGGACACCGAATATCTGTACGCGTACTACGTACAAATGGGCCCCTGCTGCCCGACGATTCCGGTGGTGTCGAGCATCGTCGCGTTCTCGGTCAATGCGGGGACCGGCGCCTTGGGCGCTGTGGCTGTACCGGTAGCGGGAGGTAACCCGACAGCGGGAATGCAGATTGATCCCGGGGAGCGTTTTCTCTACTCAGCCAACCAACCGAATATCCACCTGTTTGATCCGGGTGGCACGGCGCGCTTTGTCATCGACCAGGCAAGCGGGGCGTTGACGTTCTATGCCCTCGACAGCAGCGTGACCTTGCCGCTCGCATTCGAGCCGCAGGGAAACTATGCCTATGCGGTTGACGCACCCTCCGCCAGCGCGGAGGCCTTGGCCATCGATCCGACAAATGGTGCATTTACCCCGATCGGCTCAAATGTGATGGCAGCCGGCCTCAGCGCGATCGCCGCAGATCCGGCCGGCGCGTTTGCCTACGGCGGCTGTGCCGGCGGAATCTGTGGCTTCAGTCTTGACCCCACCCAGGGGGCGCTGACTGCACTCGCGGGCAGTCCCTTCCCAACCGGCGTGAGGCCCTCGGCGCTCATCATCGATCCGAGCGGCCGCTTTGCCCTTGGCATCTGTGCGGCGGCGGTCTGCGTCTACACGCTTGATCCCGTGACTGGCACACCGAGACTCGCGCCAGGAAGTCCGTTCGCGATTAAGGGCGTCATTCCGGCATCGATATTCGTGGCGAACTAACGGCGGTGACGCAGATGCTGTGTTTGCGCCGATTGATATGCCCACGGGCCCACGACCGGCAATTACCCCGGAACACGGCATCCCCGGCGTGCGGCAGAAGTGCAATGCCCTCGCTTGTGTCCTCGCCGACCGAAGGCAAGCTCGGCATTATGGAGAATCAGTGGGGCGGCTGAATTCAATGGCTTGTACGCGCCTTCCTGGTGCCAGGTCATGCTCGCTCCGGCCAGGGGCAAGAAATTCCTCAGATAGCTGTACACTTTGTGGTGTTCCGCATCGGGAGCGGCTGTTCCCTCCGCGGGTGCAGGCGCCCAGCCGACACCGACTACGCGCCGGACAGGCTGATTACATAACAACGAAGGTGGGGCAGATGGACAAATCATCGGCGATGGATATTCCGCTCGAAGAGCAGCGGAAGGCGTGGAACTACTGGAACGCGAAGCATCGCGAAGAGTCGACCGATGAGCTGAACGAGAAGCAGGCCGCGGTGGCGCAGCGCTGGCTGGCTGGAAAGTCAGGCCTCGAGATCTTGGATGCGGGTTGCGGGGCCGGCTGGCTGTCCGGGCGCTTGATGAAATATGGTCGGGTGACCGGAGTCGACCTAGCGGATGAGGTGATCGCGCGGGCTCAGCAGCGCCTGCCCGAAGCCAAGTTCATCGCCGGTGACTTCTTCGCCCTCGAGCTGCCCCAAGCGCACTACGATGTCGTCGCCTGCTTCGAGCTCCTGGCGCATGTAGTCGACCAGGCGGCGCTCGTCGCAAGGCTCGCCAGGCTGCTGAAACCGGGCGGCATGCTCATCCTGTGCACACAGAATCGGGCGATCCTCGAGCGCTGCTCGTGGATCGGCTCGCCTGCCCCCGGACAGCTGCGGCACTGGCTGGATGAGCTGGAGGTACAGCGGCTGCTGGCACCCCACTTCGACGTCGAAGAGCTGACATCTGTGCACCCGCAAGGGAATCAGGGCGTGTTGCGGATCATCAATTCCGGCAAGGTCGCGCGCGTGTTGGATGGTCTGACTCGTGGCGGATATACGAGCTGGCGGGAGTCGATGTTGCTCGGCTGGTCATTGATCCTCAAGGCGGTCCGCCGCTGACGCTAGCGGGCATGAGGCTGCCTCCGGCACGGCCGACGCAGTTATGGCTTCGCCGTCACACATTCATCGGATGCCACGACCGTGGCGCCGATGAACCGGCCGCTCTGGTCCGAGTAACTGTATTTCAGCTTGGTGCCGAGATCGCGCAGCGCTTTCATATCCTGTCCAGTACACAGACTGTCCGCAAACTTGCGTCGCAGTTCGCCGTTGAGAAGCTCAGCAAAGCGCGCGCTCTGGTGTGGCTCCGGGCTGTAATGCACCAGTGTGAAGTTATAGCGAAGCGTCCGGGCGGGTTCGACCACCACGCTGTCCAAGCGTGTGTCCTCGTCGACCATCTTGGGCGCGCCCATGTTAATTGCCGCTGCCACGCCCGCGAGCATCTTCTCCGGATCGTCCTCGGCTTCTTGTACAAGAATGCTCAAGGCCGCCAGTCCGCCCCCGATCACGATGTATGTGATGGCGACCGCGTAGCTCCGCCACGCTCCGGGGCGGACCTGAAACACACGCGACTCAGTTTGCTCATCCCACGAAAGCAGCTCTCCCCGTTTGAGCCTGCGGTGGCTGGTAAGGAGTGTGAACAGAGCTACAATTCCGATGCCGAACGCGAGGCCCCAGATGTACACCCTGAAATTGCGCGCAATGTGTTGCCGGAAAGTCAGTCGTTCACCCCGAACACTTAGCACGTTTATTCCCGCGATCCGTTTGCCCAACGTATTGCCGCACAGTGCGTATAGGGCCGAGTCGACCACCATGGCGAATGGCAGAGCGAGAATGGTCAGCAGCTGATCGCCCGCCCGCCCGGCGAACGGGCTGCCGGGGTCGGAGATTGAGGGCACGAGCACTCCCAGGAGGAGCAGGACGAGCACCAAGGTCAGCGTGACGTCAAGCATCCTGGCCCAATACCGCGGCCACGCGGTGGCGAGCTCGGCGAGAGGCGCAACCGACCCCGATGCCCCGGCTGCTGGTACCTGCGTGGCAGATGCAACGCCGGCGGTGCCAGGTTCCACACGGCTACCGCAACGAGAGCAAGCGGTGTCGGTTTCCTCGAGCGGCGCGCCGCACTGAGCAACATAGCATGGGTTGTACCCGGAATCTTGTAGTGTTAGAGGTGCAGGTCGGCTGAGATTATAGGCGCGGCGTACGGCTTGGCACTCGGCCAAGAGATAGACCCGGTGCTAGGCTCTCACAGCGCAAGGATCTGGGGCGCCAATGGCTTCGCGAATCGCTGTCTGCTCGCGGAATTCTCGCCGATGACTAGGGCGTTACCCGGAGGTGGCTGTCTTGTGCTGCTCTTCGAGGGGCACCACGATTACAACGCGGACTCTCAGTGGCGCCCAAGAATATCTCGCCAAGGTGCACGCGTGCCAAGCGCTTCGTTTGTTCGAGAAATCCGCACCCGCTCGTGAGGTTCGCACGCCCGCTCATCGAGAGTGGGTTACGTCGCGCCTGACGCCCGGGCGAGCATTGCTGCTGGGCAATTCTGCCATGGGCGCGAACCTTGGGCCGCTCGCGGCGCCGTCCATGCACGACGCGACCCTCTGCAATCACCACCCGACACGGCGAGACACAATTGGGTCCGCCGCGCGGGTGGCGAGCAGCTCAGTTAGTTCTGCGGCTGTGGCTGGGAAAGCTGGTTCACTTCCTTATCGCAGAAGTTATTGATGTCTTTCGCGGGCACTCCGGGATTCGCAGCTGCGACCTGCGTTACGCAGTCTTTCATCAGCGCCTGCCTCCTGTCTTCGCTGTTCGTGCTGGCGTTTGGATCTGCGGCTGCGTTCGGATCAGATGGCACAGGTGTCGCGTTCGGGCTCTGCTCCTGCGGAGCGGCGCTTGCTGGCGGCTCCGCAGGGGGCGGGGCCTGCTGCGCCAGTGCGACAGTTGCGGCTGCCAGTGCGGTCAAAGCAAATGCTGCGGGAAATCGTTTCATGAGATTGCTCCTCATCTAATGCACAGCGTGAAGGCTAGATAGATCCGTACGGCTGCAGCTATCTCCCGCACGCTGCCAATGGTCGTCGGAGTGGACCTACGGGAAGGCACGCTCAGCCCATGCTGCGGCTGCAGCCGCCGGTATTCATGCAGGAATGCCCTTCACCGTCGTCGCTCAACGACATGCAAGCTGAGTCGGTGCGTAGGCGCGGGAAGTGCGCACGCCCCAGGCATTGCGGTCTTCCAGATGAACATATCAAACGCGCTGCACTCGGCAGCGTCGCCAAAAAGATACCCTCCGTTTGCCGGTATTTACGAATTGGGGCGCTCAGGCGCGTGGCCCATCGGGACCTCGGCCTCAGCAGTGCATTGTCCAGCCGCAACAAGAATTCCCGAAGCCCGGACGTGGGCTGCGGCTGACAGCGATCAGCGGATGCGACTGACGCCTTGTCTTTGCGAGGAAGCTCAGCATAACGTTGCTCTGAGCCCGGCTGTGCTGCCGTGAGATCAACCGCCCCATCGCCACTGCTTCACCTTGGATCGGCGTGGCATTCCCTCGCCGAAAGAGCGGCCCGGATTCCCCCACTGCAATCCTGGCTGAATCGCCGCCACAAGCGCAGCTTCGACATCGCCTCCGGCCACCAGCGAATTTTCCATGGCATTTATCCGGATTTCGCCTCCGCCATCCGCGACATTCCCGCCGGCAGACTCGAAGGCCACGACAATGAGGCGTCGGTGCTACGGCTGGCAGATGCGCGGCTGCGCGTTTTCCCGTTCGATTATCCGATCATGTTTTGGCTGCAGAAGCTGCTGCCGGCGTGCCGGCTGCTGTTCGATCTCGGTGGCGGCGTGGGCATCAGCTACTTCGGCTATCGCACGTTTCTTCAATATCCGGCCACGATGACCTGGTTGGTCGCCGAGCTGCCTGCGGCCGTGGCGCTTGGAGTACGAATCGCGCGCCAGGAATCCGCCACGGCGTTGCGCTTCACCACCACGCTCGAAGAGCTGCCGCGGGCAGACATCCTGCTGGCAGCGGGCTCTCTGCAGCTGATTGAAAAGCCCTTTCAGCTGCTGAGCTCGGTTCCGAGTCTGCCGCCGCACTTATTGATCAACAAAGTGCCTTTGCGGGATCTGCCCCCGGCGGTAACCCTGCACAACACGGGAGCCGCGTTCTGCGCATACCACCTGTTCAACCGTGCGCAATTCATTGCCGGGTTCAAGGCATTCGGGTACGAACTGAGGGACGAGTGGGCCGTGCCGGAGCTGTCAGCACACATCCCGTATTTCCCTGAAGATTCGATCCCTGCGTATACGGGCTTCTATTTCGCCAAGATGCGCGGGTGAGGCCGGAAGGCGCTCTGACCTCTCGCTCTTGCGGGAAACCGCTGGTTCCTCGCTCGCAAATCGTTGCGTGCGGTGCACCCGCGCGCAATCGAGTTAGTAGCAGCGGCCACTGATAGCAGTCGGCTGCCAGTTGTTACAATTCGCTCGGACGCTCATCTATCTCCCCGCCACAGGCGTCTGTGCCTCACCGCCGGCTGCTGCGGGTGTGTAGAACGGTCACCCAAGGAGCTCGACCCGTCCACCGACAAGGTGATACATCGACGCGACGATCTTGATCGTTCCCTGCTTTTCCAGACCGGCGAGCACGCTGCTTCGCGCGCGTATTTCATTTGCGGTACGGCGCGCATTTGTAGCGGCAACCGCGTCGACGAACGCGGTGTTCTTGCTGGTTCTCTCGCCGGTAAACGTCGTTGCCGGGATGGCAGGCTTGATCTTGTCCAACAGTGCGGTGAGATGGCCCAGCTCAACGTTGTCGATGGCGCCCTTTATGGCCCCGCAAGCCGTATGACCCATCACAAGCACGACTTTTGCCCCGGCCGCGGCGCACGCGAACTCAAGGCTCCCGATCAGATCGTCGTTGGCAATATTCCCCGCGACGCGTGTGTTGAAGGTGTCTCCGATGCCCACGTCGAGAATAATTTCGGCGGGAGCGCGCGAGTCAATGCAACTGAGAATCGCCGCCGCCGGATATTGACCGCCAGCGGTCGCTCGCTTTTGTGCCAGGTAGTCGTGCGCCTGCATCTTGCCGGTGCGAAAGCGCTCATTGCCTTGTTTCAACCGTTCGATGACCTGATCGGGTGTGAGCTTGTCCCGCTCCTCCTTGGTGAGCGCCGTTGCCTGTGCTACATCAGGCACGCCAGGGTTTATGCTGAGGGTTGCCAAAGGCAACCCGACAATGAGTCTGAGCACGGTCCGCCGGTCGGGTTTGGCATCGCAACAGGGCGTTGTTGTGTCCCAATCGGACGGCAGAGCACCCGCTGAACGCTCTGCGCACACAGTCTGCGTGTCCGTGGCGGACTCCTTCATCTGCTGCCTGTTCGTGCTCATGTTATTACCTCCACGACCTCTCTTGATGATCGGTCCGGGCGAGGCCACAAAGCAATA
Source organism: uncultured Steroidobacteraceae bacterium (assembly GCA_964489185.1). GTDB lineage: Bacteria > Pseudomonadota > Gammaproteobacteria > Steroidobacterales > Steroidobacteraceae > 13-2-20CM-66-19. The sequence continues at coordinate 31,622 of CAZAXR010000009.1, forward strand.
TTAAGAACGGCTAAGCGCTTGTTTCGATGTTGAGAAGATTGGTGGGCCGTGTAGGGATCGAACCTACGACCGAGAGATCAAGAGGACGCCCTCCCCCTTGCCAGCCCCAACCTCCGGCAACCGAAAGCGTTGATTTTCTTGGTGGTCGCCTTCCGGCCGGGCGGCCTCGATTGGGCTCGGTTCGAGCTGGTTGGTTGTGAAATGGTTGTGGCGCGGGGGCGTCCCCCTGAGCGTGGCTCCTGACCAACCCCCGGCGCCTGCGGCCCGGAGTTTTCGTTGTTTGAGCGGGGACGTATGCGTTCTACTGGGGCGCAAGCCTGACGCATGCAAAGTAAGTCAGCCCCAGGGATACCTGTCATTCCTGCTTCACTGCTCGATTCTTATTTTGACTACATGGTCGCTCGCCGCTGCGTATAGATCACCCGCATCATTGAAAGCCAATCCCATCACATTTGGTTTAAGGTTAATCGAACTCAAATAGGTTCCGTTTCCGTCGAAGCGCTGAATGCGGACAGCGTCTGCCACATACACGTCGCCTTTCCCGTTCACGGCGAGGCCATTGATCCCAAAATAGAATTGGCCCGGCCCTCTGCCCTCACTTCCAAAGCGATTAAAGAATTCTCCGTCCGGGGAAAACTTGAATACGGCCGGAGTACCATCCGCAGCGACGTAGACATTCCCCAATCCGTCGACGGCGACGTGTGGCCAGAAGATGTGATCGCTGCGGACAAGGTGTGAGGCTAATGGATTCTTAATTGTGCGGCGGATTTCGCCTTGAGCGTTGATCAAGACTAGGTAATTGTCATCTTCTTCGCCCTCCCACCAGATAACCATTCCCCCCGTGGGATTGGGCTGGACCGATTCAGCAGACCATAAGGGCACAGCAGGCTCCGCAACTTTGCCTAGAGGTGTTCCAGTTTCCGCTTCATAGCGGAAAAAGCCGCCCGGCTGCGCCATATAGAGCACGCCGTGCTCATCAATGGCCATGGCGCGGACTATGAAATCTTTGTCGCCCGTTTGGGGTACAGCAAACCACTGCGACAGAAACTGGCCATTGGAATCGAAGCGTTGGACGCGCCCGCGATTCTGGTATTCACCTACGTATACCCGACCTTGTCGGTCCACCGCGATGAACCGCGCGTCGGTAAAGAAGCCGGGACCTATTCCCGCGTGTCCAAACTGCAACGCAACTTTCCCGAAGTGCTGGGCCTCTTCACTCTCCGCATTCTCGGTTGGCTGAGTCGCCTCGGAGGCCGCATCATTGTTTGGGCGGGCGTGGTCGGCCTCGTTGTCCTTTCTGGAAGAGAGAATTGTCTTTCCGCTCTGCACCAGGCTTGTAAGTGAACTCACCAACTGGCTCGTGGCCACGATGCCAATTGCAGCAAGCATCGCTCCCGAAGTGACCTTATTGTTCTTGATCCAGTCCAGGATCCTGTCAAGACGTGTCTGTTTGGCCATGGTGTTGACCGCGGCGGAACCATGAACTCGATACTACGCTGTTAGGGCATCGCCCGAGTGGCAGGCATGGGAGCGCCGCCTTCGGGCAGGGTTTTCGTTTCTAATGCCGCCGTTTCCGCGGCCCCTGTCCCCGCAACACGCGGGTGGTCCGGGCGTGCCGACTGATCACGCGTTGCAGCTCGTCCACTTCGGCGGCTAGGGTGACCGGATCGAGCGTTGCCTTCTGCCGCGCGTACCACTCCTCACCCTTGCGTGGGTCATCTCGCCAATGGAAGGTGAACACCTTCACTCGGCTGGGATGCCGCTTCTCCGCGAAGCTGTTCGCCATGCCGCTCACAGAACTGACGTCGATGCGGCAGTCCGTGTTGTTGGCGAGCGAAGCTTCGATCAGCTGCAGCCGCTCAAGGTGCGCCGCATCGCTGTGGCTGGCGGCGAGCGTGGACATCGGAGGTGAGCCGCGCACTCGGCCACGCCTCCCCGCTCGTCACCATGGGCGTATACGCGCACTGGGTGCAGCAGAGCCGCAGCAACTCGCTGGCGGCGTTCTTAGTTGCGGAGGAGCGGGATGGTTGTGAAATGGTTGCTACGCCTTCGGCCGTTTCACGAAAGCGCGTGCAACTCGCTGATTAGATGGTGGGCCGTGTAGGGATCGAACCTACGACCAAGAGATTAAGAGGACGCCCTCCCCGCTCCCGAGCGCAACCTCCGGCAACCGAAAGCGTTGATTTTCCTGACGGTCGCCTTCCGGCCAGGTGGCCTCGGTTGGGGGCGGTTCGAGGGGGTTGGTTGCGAAATGGTTGTGCGACCCCCGGTGCCCGCGGCCGGGGTTCTTGTTAAGTCAGAGGATCTGCGCGATACGCCGCGCTAATATGGTTCGAGCTTGGGCTTCGCATTACAAATGATCGGGAACGAGAGTACATGTCAATGCGACCGATCTGGTTGATGACTCTCCTTGCACTGCTGCCCGTTAGTGCGAACCGGACTTCACTGCGATCCTCAAAGACGTTCAGATGCTGAAGACTGCCGACCACCATATGACGCTGGTTACGTGGATGCCGGAGCAGTACTGGCGAGCGTCGCTCCAATCGAACGACAGGCTAACCGACAAGGCGAAGGATGAGTTCTTTGGTGCTCTGCGCCCCTATACGATCGTGGCGGTCGTGGATACAAACGTTGGAATCGGGGGTGCCTTTTCGTTCACGTCCCCGGACACCCTGAGAAGCATTGTCAGGATTGAAGATGGCGCCGGAAATTTTTATGAGCCGCTCGATCCCCAAACGGTCAGCGGCAGCGTGCGGAATCTAGTACAGATAATGAGGCCGGTGATGGCCAACGCAATGGGCGCGCTGGGCTCCAATCTTGAGATCATGGTTTTCCCCGCAGACAGCAAGAGTGGCGGGCCAATCGCCGACGCGAAAAAAGAAGGCTTCTTCACGGAACACGTGGGTGACGTTCGCTTCCGCTATCGTCTGCCGCTTGGGAGCCTATTGCCGTCGATGGTCGACACGCGCACGGGCGATACATTTCCTGGAAACTACCATTTCAATCCGTTCACT
>CAZAXR010000010.1:0-97786 GCA_964489185.1 uncultured Steroidobacteraceae bacterium
TTTCGAGGAGGCCCCCTGAGAATAGGTTGACTCCTTGCTGATTCTGCTGAATCAGTACACCGATCGCCCACACCCCGCCGCCGTTTTGCGCATTAATACCAAAGAGATTGTTTTGAAGCGTTCCGCCGGAGACAAAGCGATTGCGAGTAGCACTGTCTCCTGCAAGTACATTGCCAACCCGACAGCCGGCCTTTTGAACTCGATCATCTTCCTATCGCTCAATCGCGAGATCATGCCGTTCCCGCTCCGCAACCAGTTTGCGCCCGGCCATGAGCTGCAGTCCCGTGTCGGCCGCAGTCTCCGCGATCTCCAACTGGCGCCAAAACTCCCGCTTCGGAATACCGAGGTCGGCGGCCTGGTCGGCGATCGGGACGTGCCACGGGGATCGCAGCGTATGGCGGTACGTGAGCTCCAGGCGCGGCAGCTCGCGTAGCTACCCCGGCCCTCCGGGTCGGTCGGCTGAGTGATTCACCCCGACCTGGACCAAGCTCTCCCTGGCCCGACAGGTGATTCTTTCCCGTGACGCGAGTGCCGGCCCGGCGCCACAGATAGCGTCGCGTGCCCTTACGGCGCGCCCGTGGAGGGACAGGCAGTGATCGAAGACGGTGACGATGCAGCGATCTTGCAGCGGAACGGCAGGTCATCAGAACTGTCGATCTGCTGCAAACGCGGACACTCCGCTATCCTGCCCTCATTCCTCCTCGCAATGTACGACCTACCCAAAGAGAAGAAGTCCCTGATCTTGCGCGCTGAACGAGGACGCAGCGCAGCCAGAGATTGCAGTGGTTGCGGGGCCGCTTTGGTCTTGGTTGCTGCGGCTTCCGCGCCGCAGGATGTGAAAGCGAGGATCGCCCGCACGGGCTGAAATTGACCCGCGGCTGCCGGTCGAAACTCCCGGGAAGCAGACGCTCACAAGCCTCCCAAGCGGGCGGTCGTCTCACAGATCCAATCCTCAAGTCTGGCTCATACGCATGAGTCGGTTGACGGGGCCGCGCAACAGTGCGTACGGAATCACCGCTAGGACAGTGGCCGTCAACAATGCCTGCAGCGGTTTCACCCCCCGCCACATCATGAACTGATAGACGACATCGAGTGCGATGGCGAGGACAAAGACCTTGGAGACTCCCTTCCATCCGCTCTCGAGCAGGTAGCGACGTTGGGTGGGATCGGTGAGAAGAGTCCAGAGATACGCGCTACGTCCTTCTCGCGCGTCCCGGCTTCCATCCCGTACGGCGAATAGGATCGCCATCAGCGGCTGCACGAATAACCGAAAGTGCAGCGGCCCGTCAAAGCGTCCGACGAAGTCGGTCCAATAGGTGCTGAGAAAGCCCATTGCAGATCCCCGATTGTCCGGACGGCAGCGGTAATCCATGCGTCGGTCAGGTCGTTTCCCGAGAGGTTGTGAGCGCTGGCGAACTCACGCAGCCTCGGCCATTCGCGGCCGAGATTAGCCCACTCAGTACCTGGAATTACAAGTAGCGAGTCGATGAAGTCGAGCGCCGCCTGAACTCGCTTCCCCTGCAAGCAAGTTGCATCGATGTGTGTTCACTTGATGACGCATTGGCCACGGTTGAGGTCCCACTTACAATGGCTCTCGCACGGTGCCCTCTGTGCGGTGAAGGCGGCGAAGGCCCGCATCGCTCATCTCTGCCTCAGGGTCATCGACAGCAGACCGATAATTCCGAGAAGCGCAATTAAACCCGCCATGTACAGTGCGCGCGAGCGGTAGATCATGGGGCGGCCGTCTGCGCGAGCGTATCGAGCTCGCAGCCCCTGCAGGTCGGACCGATTCTGCAGGACTGCAAGAACGAGAGCCAAGAGACCGATGATCATCATCATGAGGCCAAATTCCTGCGGTCCGAGGAGTTGATTACCGGTCGGTTGTCCAGCCCTTTGGATTCGGAAGAACTGCTGAATGCTGAAGCCGAAGCTGATCAGGGACGTCGCTGTCCTGACCCACGCCAACAGGGTTCGTTCATACGCCACAAAAGTGCGTTCGACCGCGAGGGTCGTTGAGGCGCCCGGAGGGTCGCGAGCGCTCATGGGTCAGCTGCGCTCCAAGTAGGTGCCTGAACAGCCGTGACTAACAACAACGGTTCGACGAGCGACGTCGTGGCCGCGATCATCTCGACAAAAGGATTCCACGCGTCATTCCACTGGCCAATCGCGCGCACCTTGTCGCACGCGGGCGTTGCGACCGCCGCTTTTGGCGGTGCCTGCATCCCTGCCGCCTTGGCCTCCTCGAGGAGAATGGGTGCGCCGAGACTGCACGCATGAATCGCCAACAGCGAGGCCATCTTCAGCACCATCAGAATCTCTTCGCGGCTGGCGCCCGCTTGCAGCGCGGCGCGCATGTGACGGCGCGTGCCCTCGGGATTGAGATTGGTGCAGGCAGCGTTGAGCGCAACGCCGATCAGCTCGACCGTCTTGCGCGGCAGAACGGTCGAGCTCCACGGGTTGGTTGTCATTTTCGCGCAGGTGTCTGCCCAGCCGGCATCCCATTCCCGCAGCGTCGCCAGGGCATGCTCCCACAGACCCGTTTCGCGGGCGCCAGCGGCCGTCGCACCCTCTTCTTTGTCGCCTGTGGTCGTCATGACTGCTCACCTTTACGACACGCAACTGTCCTACGCCGCGCACGAGCACGGCTTCTACTCGACTGCGATCAGAATCTTTCCGTCCACCACCTTCGCCGGATAGCACCCAGCTCCAAAACCCCCGGTGGTCACCTCGCCCGTGGTCACATCGAATCGGAGGCCGTGCCCGCGGCAGGTGACAATCTTGCCGTTAAGCTTGCCGGACCCGAGCGACTGACCCGCGTGCGGGCATGTGTCCCCGATCGCATAGACCGTCCCGTCGACGTTGAAAATCGCTACGTCCTTGCCCGCGACTTTGACCGTGGTGCCGGTTCCCGCGGGGATCTGGTCCAGGCGCGCGGCTTCGACAAACTCGAGCATCGACGATTTCTCCGGGCTTACTCTCGAAGGATCTTGTGACGGCGCCGTGACTCAGGGCCGGAAGCAAGGCCACGAGTCGAATGGTGCGACTCCCCGAACTGCGCTACCTGGCAGCGAACTGTCCGGCGATGGGGTGCCCATCGGAGCCCGTGACCGGGGGACGCAGTCGTCCGTCGGTCTCCTTCACGATGAAGCCGAGTTGGCCGTCCTTGCGGTTCGGCGGCAGACCGAGAGCGGTGAGTGTCTCGTCGGGACTGTTGTACCAGGTGCCGATCTTCAACATCTGGCGCGTTTCGTCCGCGGTTGCGACCTTGCGGCCAAGCTCCTTGGCGATTCGCACGACCTGCTCGACCTGTTGCACGGAGGTCATGCGCTCACCCTTGCGGCGCCAGAGATTGTCCTCGATGCCCACCCGCATGTGGATGCCAAGCGCAACCGCCATCGCTGCGTACGGGGTCACCGTCCGCCACAGGGACTCGAACGTCGCGATCGAGCCCTGGGGCGAGCGACGCACCCACTCCATGAAGTCGAAAGGATTGCGACCACAGCCTCCGCCTCCGCCGAGCGCAGTCATGGTGTGATTCAACGGCCCCATGTATACGCCCGTGCGGATCAAGTGCTCGATCGCCTCCAGGGTGTGGACGTGGGCCATTGCGAACATCGGTTGGATCTGCTGCTTGCGCAGGCGCTTGAGGTGCTCGATGTAGAATTCGGGTGTGGCGTCGGCGACCATGTTCTGATAGGCCGCCTGCATCGCCGGATTTGCCAGCTGCGTCCCCTGCACGTCGTCCGGGGTCGTGAGGTCCAGGATGTTCATTTGGGTGGAACCGACGACGATTGTGATCTGATCCGGTTTCGGATCGAGCTCCGTCAGCATGTGCCGCGTGTCGTAGCCGAGCCATGCCGCCTTCGCGTTGGGATCCTCGGGCGGCGCGAACGAGATCGAACCCCCAACCTGGATGATCATCTTCGGAACGACCTTTCGCAGGCGCGCAATCTGCTCGTTGAATTCGTTGAAATTCTTCGAACCGTGACCGGTCTTCGGATCCCTCACATGGAGGTGCAGCACCGTCGCACCGGCGTTGTAGCAATCGACCGCCTTTTGGGTCTGCTGCTCCCAGGTGACGGGAATGTCTTCCGGGTAGTCGCTCGGAAGCCATTGTGGCCCGAACGGCGCGACCGTAATGATCAGCGGCTGCTGATTCTCGGGAAGCATGGCATCGCTGGTGAAATACATGGAAGCTTCTCCTTACATGGATTGGATCGGGAGCGAAAGCTGTCCCAACCCGGCGCGAATCGAGTCGTCCAACTGTTTAATCCGCCGCATGAGGTTGCGCTCGGGCGATTCTGTTGCCCGCTTAATGAGTTGCGCTTGAGTTGAAGTAGCGCTGCCCTGCAAGGAGCGCGTCGATCGCCGGCATCAAGTCCCAAGCGATTGTGCGCTTGAGAACTAACCCGTCCGCGCCTGCGACGAGGGCCGCCTCGATGACCGTGGGTTCGTCGTGCACGCTCAGCAACAAGAGCTTCGCCGCGGGCGCGTTCTCCCGCAGTTCGCGCACCAGGTCCGGCAGGCTCCCGGCAGCGCATGACAGATCCATGACGATTACCGTAGGCCGCAGCCTTGCCGCACCTTCGATCAGTGATGATTTATCGGTCACGAGAAATACCTGGCCGAACGTTGTCTCAAGCAGGCCGCGGATTTGCCCGAACAGTCCGTGCTGCCGATCCGCAATGAGTACGCAGGCCGCCGTAGCTGCGAGCATGGAGCGTTCATTCATCCGAAGGAGCCTCACATAATTCGTCCACGGGGCGGCGTGCAACGCAGTGGAGGAAGGCTAGCTGCGGCGGGGACCGCCGTGAACCGGGAAATTTACGGGATTCGTACGGGAAATTTACGGGGTGCCGCGGCTGCTTTAGGGTCCGTCGATGCCGTGCTTGATCGCGAAGTGAATCAGCTCGGCATTACTCTTGACCCCGAGTGACTCCAGCATCCGATACTTATGGTCTTCGACCGTCCGAGCTGAAATGTTGAGTCTCGACCCGATTTCCTTGGCTGTGAGCCCATCGACCAGCAACCGGAGAATCTCGCGCTGGCGCAGGGATAAGGATGCAATTGGGTCCGCCCGTTGCGACGGGTCGTCCTTCAACGCCCGGACAACTTCGCCAGCAAGAGTAGGTGTAATGAAGGTGCAGCCCTTCGCGGCGGCGCGAACTGCGAGCACGAGTTCCTCCGGCGCCGAATGCTTGAGCACGAATCCGAGCGCACCCGCATCGAGGGCGCGCCGCGCGTACGCAACGTCGCGGTGCATGGTCAGAAAGACCACACGCACATTGGGATCAGATTTCTTGAGCTCCTCGAGCGCCTCGATGCCGTTCATGTGGGGCATCGTGATGTCCGCGACGATCACGTCCGGCTGCAGCGCTCTGGCAGCGTCAAGCAACGCGCCGCCGTCCTCGACCACGCCAATGAGATCGAATTCGCAGACGAGCAGGCTCTTCAGCCCCTCCGCAAGCATCTTGTGATCGTCGGCAAGCAAGACGCGCACGCGGCTCACGAACGTGCCCCCCCTATCGGCACCCACGCAGTGACGGTCGTGCCCCGCCCGGGAGTGCTTTGAATGTCGAGCTTACCTCCCAACAAACGAATCCGCTCCCGCATGCTGGCGTGACCGAGGCTCGGCCGGCGAGTTTGCAGGCTGGGATTAAAACCGCTGCCATCGTCGCGGACGACAAGTCGCAGACCGCTCTCTTTCAAGGCCAGCGATACTTGTACGGTGTTTGCCTTCGCATGGCGGCCAATATTGCGCAAAGCTTCCTGGGCGATACGATAGATACAAAGCGCAACCTCCGGCGGCAATCTCGGGGGGAGTTTGTCCGTCTCGACCTCCACGTGCACGGACTCGGACCGCGCAACGCGCTCACATTCGGCTTTCAAGGCCTCGACTAGGCCGAGATCGTCGAGCACTGAGGGATGCAGTCGATAGGAAAGGCGGTGTACGTCTTCGCTCAGCTGCGTCAGTCCCCCACGGATGGAGCGCTGAGCGTCGGTTTCTGATGGCGAGAGATGGCTTCCCTGAAGTTTGGCTGCGTCGATGGCCAATCCGGCGAGTCGTTGCGTAATATCATCGTGCAGCTCGCGCGCGACCCGGCGTCGCTCGTCTTCATGCGCACTGATCAGCCGCCCGCTCAAGTCCAGTGCTTCTCCCTCGGCGCGTCGGCGGCCGATTCGCTGCCACACAAGACCTAGCAGTAACGCTGTCTGCCACACAAAGACAACTACGCTTGTAATGAACAAGGCGCGATGTTCCTCCCAAATCGACGGCGGCCTGAAGCGAATCTCACTTCCGGCAGGCAGGCGTGCGGGGTCAATACGCCAGCGCTTAAGCTCGCGCCAGTCATAAGTCCAGGCGTCGTAGTCAACCACCTGAATCGTGGGGTCCGCGGGCTCCTGGCCACTCACTGCGCGCAAGGCTGCGGCCGCCGTCAACGCGCCGTCGCGCTGTTCCTCACGGGATGGGCCGCTGCTACCCACGACGCCGCGTTCAACTTCGCTCTCGAAGAGACTGAAGACAGGAGCTGCCGATACCGCCGCGAGGCTTGCCAGTGCGGCCGCGTGTTCGTGCGGCACGCCGGCAGCATCGGTAATCAGGATCGTGTACAACACAGCGGAATGGGCGGGAAGGGCGGCAACCCGCTCGCGCATTTGCTTCAAAGAGAGTTCGTTGAGCCACTCGAAACGTACCCGGTTCGCGAATCGCGCAAACTGCCTTCCGGTTTCGCCGCGCCAGAACCGTTCCAGCGGACTGTCTCCAAGAACTATGGCGATCGTCTGCGTGTCCGGCAGCACCCGCAAAATGTTGTCAATCACTCCGGGCAGGCTGTGCTGAGAGGCGACGGCGGCGTCGCCAGCGCGCAGTGCCGATTTCGGGACGAACCGCTCGTACACTCCGGCTACGACCATCGGCGTCCCCGGGAAGAGCCGGTCCCGATTCTGCGTATAGAAGGCGGCAGCAGGGGGGCCAAACGTTACCACCACATCCGGCGGTGAATCTGCAAACCGCTGGCGCAGAAGTTCCACGAACGCTTTCTGGCCATCTGATCCGGACGCCTGCCCGGCGTCGAGCGACGCGTCGTACACGGCGACGGGTTCCCTCGAACTCTTCGCCAATTCCATGCGAAATGCGGCCACATTCGCGTCGTACGGTGCGAATTCCCGCCCGAATGAATGCAAGACAAGCACCCGCTTGGATTTCGCCGTCATCGCACCGAGCGGCGTACACAGGGCCAGAAACGCCAGTAGGAGGGCGACGACGTTCCAGGGCCGGGATCGGGCAGCGGCAATCATCTCGCCGAACAGTTAGGGCAGCTGACGTAACTGCCCTGGTTAATCAAGTGGGCCGAACTCTGGGATACATATCAATCCGGATTTGACACCACCGTCTCATCCGTCGCCACAAGGGTTCATGGGTGCCAAACACCGGACACGCGGGGGGGCGTAGCTTTGGGGTACGCGAAGGGGGTATGTCTTGTTTCGCTTTGAGCGAAAGTCGTTTGGCCCCAGACACTTAAAGGCGGGTCGGGGATCCGACCCTGCCTTGATGTCTCGGCGTCACGAAGCTCGAGTAGGTACTTCGTCCACTTATCGAGCGCCTCTCGCTTCTCGTCGATATACCCGTGTACGTCGTAAGTGGCTTCGATTCGCTCCCGAGCATGGTTCAGGACTCGCTCTGCGATATCGACCTTGACGCCGAGCTTTGCCAGACCAGTTCTCCCAGTGCGGCGCAAGTCGTGCGGCGTGAAGGCGGCGACGCTGTGCTTTTTGAAGCGCTTGAGGCATCTGGTGACGCTACGTGTGATGTACCTTGGATCGTCAGGTCCGGAGCCGGCGGAGTGCGGGAGCACGTATCGCGAGCCGCCGGCCATCACCTTAAGCTTCTGGAGCTCCTCGGCTGCCCAATCCGATAGCGGAACGACATGACCCTTGCCGGCCTTCGCATGGTCGTCCGGGATCGTCCAAGTTCTTTGTTTGAAATCGAACTCTCGCCACTCTGCGAGCGCGAGCTCACTGCGGCGCTGCAGGGTGAGCAGAAGTACCCGGAGCACGTGGGGAAGTCGCTGAAAGCGGCTCGGCAATCTCGCCCCGCAGTGGGGTTCATTTCGGAGGCTGGCGATCGTGCAGTACGCTCAACCTGCCGCCCCCTCTTGCGCCGGGCCTGCCGGACAGACGCGCGGTGAAGAGGCGCCTAGAAGTAGGGAGAAGCTGCCTCCGAAACCGCATCCGTAGCTACCCTTATGCGGCACAGCGGCGATTGGAGGGAAGATGGGCCTGCGAAGATTGAGGGACAGTAGTCTCCGGGAAGGTTCGGCCCTCGCAAGACTTGAGGAGGATTTTGTGATGCTGAAGTTGGTTCAGGACCTGCCGCCGGACATTCTGGGAGTCGAGGCCACCGGAAAGGTTACACACGAGGACTACCGCAACATGCTGATCCCTAGGGCCGAAGCGATGATGGCCAAGGGTCCGATCCGGCTGCTGTACATCATCGGCCAGGACTTCGCCGGCTACGAGCTCGGCGCCCTGTGGGATGACGGCGCGTTCGGCATCAAGCATTGGCGTGACTTCAGCCGTGTTGCTGTCCTCGGCGACCAGGGCTGGCTGCGTCCGGCCGTTACTCTTTTCAAGCCCTTCTTTCCCTGTGCTGTTCGCCTCTTCAGGCTGGCGGAGCTATCGGCCGCCAGGGCCTGGATAACGGGTGCGGAGCCGGCGGGTGCCTGATGGCCGAGCGGCACAGTGCCAGCCATGCCGAGGCTCGCGGTCAGCTCATTGCGATCCATGGCTCAGTTATCGATGCGCGATTCCCGGCCGGGATCTTGCCGGGGGTTGGCGAGGGGATTGAGGTTGCGCGCAATGGACATCTGCTCGTAGCTGAGGTTCAACAGCACCTCGATCCGGTAACGGTGCGCGCGGTGGCTCTGCAGAGCACTGCCGGCCTGAGCCGTGGCGCGCAGGCACGCGCCTTGGGTGCCTCGATCCGGGTCCCGGTCGGGGCCGCAGTGCTCGGGCGACTCCTGGATGCGGTTGGCAACGCGGCTGATCGCGGCCCGTCACTCCCTGCCGATGTCCAGTATCGGCCGATTCATGCCTCGGCGCCGGCCCTCGACCGGCTCGGCGCAACCCTGGAGATCTTTCACACGGGCATCAAGGTCGTTGACCTGCTCGCTCCGCTGGTCACGGGAGGCAAAGCCGCCATGTTCGGCGGTGCCGGGGTCGGCAAAACGGTGCTCATCATGGAGCTGATCCGCACGACCGTCGAGCGGCATTCGGGAATCTCCGTTTTTGCCGGCATCGGCGAGCGCTCGCGCGAAGGCCACGAGCTGTTGCTCGAGCTCAGGCAATCGGGCGTGTTGGCGCGTACGGCGCTCGTTTTCGGACAGATGAACGAGCCGCCGGGTGCGCGCTGGCGTGCGGGGCTGACCGCGCTTGCAATCGCCGAGCATTTCCGCGATGAAGCGCAGGAGAACGTCCTGCTGCTCATCGACAACGTCTATCGGATGGTGCAGGCAGGGGCTGAGGTGTCGGGACTGCTCGGCCGGCTGCCGTCGCGCGTCGGATATCAGCCGACGCTGGCGAGCGAGATCGCGGAGCTTGAGGAGCGGATCGCTTCGGTGGCCGGTGCGGCGATTACCTCCATTCAGGCGGTCTATGTACCGGCCGACGATTTCACCGACCCGGCCGTGGCGGAGATCTTCAGCCACCTGGATTCTTCTATCGTGCTCTCTCGTGACATGGCGAGCGAAGGCATGTACCCGGCGGTGGACCCGCTCGCCTCGACCTCGAGTCTGCTCGATCCGCGCCTCATCGGCGAGGCGCATTACCGCATCGCACAGGATGTCCGCAAGACGATTGCCCACTACCGCGATCTTCAGGAAATCATCGCGCTGCTCGGGATCGAAGAACTGAGCAGCGCGGATCGTCAGGTCGTAAAGCGCGCCCGGCGCCTGATGCGCTTTCTCACCCAGCCCTTCATGGTCACGGTTGCCTTCACCGGCAAGGCAGGCCGAGCCGTAGAGCTCGATGACACGCTCGCCGGCTGTCGCGCGATACTCGATGGCGAGGCCGATGATTGGGCCGAGAGCTCGCTCTACATGGTCGGCGGCCTCGCCGAGGCGCGGCAACGCGAACATTTGACCACGAAGGGGAGGGCATGAGGCTATTCGTGACCACCCCGCTGGCAGTCATCACCGACGTCGACGACGTGGGGCACCTGCGCGCCGAGGATGAGACCGGCGCGTTCGGAATTCTGCCCGGCCATGCGGACTTTCTGACGGCGCTTTCCCTATCGGTGGTGAGCTGGCGCGACGCCGGGGGCGCCCAGCATCATCTGGCGGTCCGCGGCGGCATGCTCGAAGTGCGTGGCGGAAGGGAAATCAGCATTGCAACGAGGGAGGCGGTTCTCGGCGACGACCTGCACCGCCTCGAAACCGAAGTGCTTGCATCGTTCCAGCGCCGCAACGAGGAGGAGCTGACAGCGCGCACCGATGCACAGCGGCTCTATCTCGCCGCCATCCGGCAGATTTGCCGCTTCCTGCGGCCCGAACGCGCGCGGCCCCTGCCCGGCGGCCGGGCCGCGATATCCGCGGATGGGCTCGAGCAATGACCGCCGAACCCGGGAACCACGAGCGCCTGCAGCACGCTGTCAGAACCCGGCGCGAGCGCCGCGAGCTGTGGCAGCAGGAGGGCGAACGGTCACTCGGCCGGAATCTGGCGATGATTGGTGCACTCGGGTGGACCATCGTGCTGCCTATCCTCGTCGGCATCTTTGCCGGCCGCTGGCTCGACCGCCACTTCAGTACCGGAGTCTTCTGGACGCTCGGCTTGCTGGTCGCGGGACTTGCCGCCGGCTGCACTCTGGCCTGGAAGAGGATGCACGGGGAATGAGCCAGGCAATCCCGATTGCCGTTTCTGCCATCATGATGGGTGCGGCGGGCTACGGCTTCGGTCTGGCCTATTTCGCGACCTTGCGACGCACCGCCGTCATCTTCGCGATCGGTCGCGGCTGGCTCGCCCCGCTCGGTCTCACTCTGGGGCGTATCGGCGCAGCGGTACTGTTCCTTGCCGCTGTCGCTCAGCTGGATGCCGCGGCACTGATCGCGGCGTTGTGCGGCTTCCTGCTGGCGCGTACCGTCGCGGTGCGCGCTGCCAATAGGAGCGGCTGATGCAAGGATCGCCCCTCAGCAGTACCGTGCTCTTCCACGTTGGTCCAGTCGGAGTCACTCGCCCGGTCGTAACGACGTGGATCATCATGATCGTCCTGGCGAGCCTGTGCGCGCTGGTGACGCGGCGTCTCAGGGTGCAGCCGGAGCGACGGCAGGCGGCGCTCGAGGTCATCGTGAGCGGGATCTCCCGGCAGATCGAGGACGTCATTCGCAAGGACGCCCGGCCATTTCTGCCCATGCTCGGGACGCTCTTCATCTTTCTCGTCGCGGCGAACCTGAGCGGCGTGCTGCCCGGTGTCGAGGCACCGACCGGCAGGATCGAGACCCCGGCGGCGCTTGGGCTCATTGTGTTCTTCTCGGTCCACTATTTCGGCGTCCGCGCGCGCGGATTGCGCCGCTACCTCGCGAGCTTCGCCGAGCCCAAGCTCATCATGCTGCCGCTCAACGTGCTCTCCGAAGTGACGCGGACCTTTTCGATGATGGTCCGGCTGTTCGGCAATGTGATGAGCGGCGAGTTCGTAATCGCGCTGGTCGTGGCACTCGCGGGTCTTTTCGTTCCGATCCCGCTCATGCTGCTCGAGATTCTGGTCGGCCTCGTACAGGCCTATATCTTCTCCGTACTCGCGACTGTCTTCATCGGCGCCGCCGTCGGCAGCATCGAGAAGGGCTAAAGGAGGTTCCTTGGACGCTAAGCTCATTTCAATCGTCGGTGCGGTCATCGCCGTCTCGATCGGCTCGCTCGGTCCGGCGCTGGCTGAAGGCCGTGCGGTAGCCGCCGCGATGGACGCCATCGCACGCCAGCCCGAGGCAGCCGGCACCATCTCGCGCACTTTGTTCGTTGGTCTCGCGATGATCGAGACGATGGCGATCTACTGCCTGGTGGTGGCGCTGCTGCTGCTGTTTGCCAATCCGTTTGCACGGTGACCGATGCACCTCGACTGGTGGACGCTGGGTCTCCAGACCGTCAACTTCGCGATCCTGGTCTGGCTGCTGCATCGCTTTCTCTACAAGCCAGTGCTGCGCATGATCGACGCGCGCAAGGCGGAGATCGAGCGCCAGTACGCTGACGCCAGAGCAACGGACCAAAAGGCGAAGGCGCAGCTTGCGGCCGCCGCGGCCGAGCGCGCTGGCATGGCCGCCGAGCGCGAGGCGGGACTGAAAGTCGCCGCGGCACAGGCGCAGGAACTCAGCGAATCGCGCCGCGCCCAAGCCGAGCGCGATGCGCAGGCGCTGCTCGATGGCGCCCGCAAGACTGTGGCGGCGCAACGCGCGCGCGCGCTGGAGGAAGTCCGGCGCATGGCTCTCGACCTCGGTGCCGAGTTTGCCCGGCGGCTGCTGGCCGAAGTCCCCATGCAGCTGCGCGCCGAAGCGTGGCTCGAGCGGATCGAGCGACACATCGATGAGCTCGCGGCGGCGGAGCGCGACGCACTCCGCCGCCAGCTCGCCGATGGCAGCGCCCTGACCATCGTCACGGCGGCGCCCTTGCCGGGGCCGGCGGCGGAGACCTGGCGCGAGCGGCTGCGCCGCCGCCTGGGTGAGGGCATCGAAATTACCTTCGAAGTGAGCCCGCCGCTGATCGGCGGCGCAGACCTTCATTTTCCGACGAGCGTGCTGCGCTTCTCCTGGCAGAGCGCCCTCGAGGCCGCGCGCACGGAGCTCGGTGCCCATGCCGACGCTCGTTGAGGAGCTCGAGGATTGGCTGCAGCGGAGCCGCCGGCGCCTCGGCACCCTGGAATTCAAGCCCCGCATCGAGCAGATCGGTCGCGTGGTTCAGGTCGGCGATGGCGTGGCGACCGTGCGGGGGTTGCCTGAGACGCGTCTTGACGAGCTGCTCGTGTTCGCTGGCGGCGTCCGTGGCCTTGCAGTCGATCTCGGCGAGGAAACGATCGGCTGCGTGCTCCTAGGCGAGACTGGCCGGATCGCAGCCGGCAGCATCGTAGGCGGGACTGGTGAGGTGGCGCGCGTTCCTGTCGGCGAGGCGCTGCTCGGTCGCGTGGTCGATGCGCTCGGCGCGCCGCTCGACGGCAAGGGACTGCTGGACACGACGCAGTCCCTGCCTGTCGAGCAGCCTGCTCCAGCGATCGTGGAGCGCGCGCTGGTCACGCAGCCGCTCGCGACGGGACTGCTGGTTATCGATGCCATGGTCCCCCTCGGCAGGGGCCAGCGCGAGCTCATCATCGGCGACCGCGAAACCGGCAAGACCGCGATCGCCGTCGATACGATCATCAACCAGAAATCGAGCGACGTGATCTGCGTCTATGCCGCAATTGGCCAGAAGGCTTCCTCCGTCGCTCGCGTGATCGAGGCGGTGCGCCGGTACGGGGCGCCGGAGCGCTGCATCTTCGTGGTCGGCGAGGCCAACGAGGCGCCCGGTCTTCAGTGGTTGACGCCTTATTCGGCCTGCACGATGGCCGAGTATTTCATGTACAGCGGACGCGACGTGCTTCTGGTGACCGACGATCTCACCAAGCACGCGGCGGCTTACCGACAGCTTTCGCTGCTGCTGCGCCGGCCGCCGGGACGCGAAGCGTATCCCGGCGATATCTTCTATATCCACTCGCGCCTGCTCGAACGGGCGGCGAAGCTCGCGCCCGAGCGGGGCGGCGGGTCGCTGACGGCATTGCCGATCGCCGAAACCCAGGCCGGTAACATCAGCGCCTACATTCCTACCAACCTGATATCGATCACGGATGGTCAGATATACCTCGATCCGCGGCTTTTTTACGAAGACCAGAAGCCGGCCGTGGATGTCGGCAAGAGCGTCTCGCGCGTCGGTGGCAAGACGCAGGCGCCGGTCCTCAAGGCGCTCTCGGAAAGCCTGCGTCTGGAATATGCCCAGTTCCTGGAGCTCGAGGTCTTCACCCGTTTCGGCACGATGGTCGATGAGAGCACCCGCAAGATCATCGAGCATGGCCGACGCATCCGCGCGGTGCTGGGCCAGCGGCAATTCGCGCCGCTGGCCCTCGGCGAACACGTGGCGCTGCTGTGCGCTCTCAGCGATGGCGTACTCGATGCCGTGCCGCTTGATCGCGTCAGTGCGTTCCGCGCCGGCCTTGCGCCGTGCTTGGCCGGGCATTGCCCGGAGGTGCTGGCGCTGGACGACCGGGCTGGCACCTTGTCGGATGATCTGCGCGCGCGTCTCAAGGCGGCGCTGGTCGCGCTGTGCGGCTCGGTTGGGACTCCTGCGACGCCGGGGGCGCAGCCATGACCCGGCTCGCAGAAATCCAGGGGCATATCGCCAGCATGGATGAGCTTCGGGACATCGTTGGCGCGATGCGCTCGCTGGCCGGCATGCGGGTGCAGGAGGCGCAGCACGCACTGCCCGGCATTCGCCGGTATGCCGACTCGATGGCGGCGGCTATCAGTGCTGCGCTTCTACTCATGCCGGAGCCGCTGGCGGAGGGAGGCGCGGACCGCGGGCAAAGGGCTCTGGTTCTCTGCGCGGCGGAGCACGGCTTTGTCGGCGGCTTTAACGAGAGGCTGCTCGAGGCGGCAGAAGCAACCCTGCGGCCGATCGATCGGCTCTTCGTGCTCGGAAGCCGGGGCGCTGCCCTGGCGCTTGAGCGAGGATGTAAGGTGGCCTGGACAAGCGCGCTGGCGACGCGGGTGGGCGGCGCGCCGGATGCGATCAACCGTCTCGCAGGCGAGCTCTACACCCGTATTGTCAGCGGTGAGATTTACCGAATCGACGTGATGTTCGGCCGTTACCGGCAGGGCACTCCACCTCAGATCACCAAGCGGCTGTTGCTGCCGCTGGACACCAAGACTCTGACCGCCGCGCAGCCGCGGCAGACACCACTTCACAACCTCGCACCCAGACGGTTGCTCGAGCGGCTCATGGGCGAGTACGTGTTCGCACTCCTGACCGAAGCGGCGGTGGAATCCATCGCGAGCGAGAATGCCGCACGGTTCGCGGCCATGGAGTCCGCCCACGATAACGTGAGCAAGAAGCTCACCGAGCTGCGCCAGGGCGCGCGTCAAGCACGGCAAGCTGAGATCACCGCGGAACTGCTCGATCTGATAACGGGCGCTGAAGCCACGCGGAGCGCCAGCGACCACCTGTAGGATGCAGCGGGACCGACACGCCGCGACGTTTGCACGGGGGACCGGCGGCGATCGAACGACCCGGCGTCTCTGCTGTGGCGGACAGCGTCCGGCCGTACGGTACTTCGACCGCCGACGGCTGACCACCGGCCCGCTCGCAGCGTGCCCCTCCTGCGGGTGGACGTGCCTGCGAGACCTTGTCTTGTCCGTCGGGCAGGTTCGGCGGTCCGATCGCGAATGGTGGACTTTGACCTGGCCTCCGGGGTCCCAGCCGGGCTCGCGCCCTAGAATGGACTCCGCCAAGTGAGACCCGGGAAGCGGGCGTAGTCACGATCGGTCGTGATCCACTCACAGCCCGATTCGATCGCAAGCGCCGCAAACCAGGCATCCTGGACCAGGTTGCCGCCGGCTTTGGCCTTCTGGCAGAGATCTTCAAAGATAGCCCAGTGGCGGTTACCGGGCGCCGTGACCGTTGCGCTCGGCTGCTCGAGGAGCGCGCGGCAGAACTCGAACACATCGGCCCGCGAACTCGGGCGAGCATAGATCCTGGGATGGGTGGTGACCCTCACGACGCTCGCCAGTACCTGCGGCGAAACTCCATAAGCTGCAGGCCCATTAACCACGGACTCCAACCAGTCTTTATAGCGGTCGTGATCCTCCGAGTCGCTGCGAAACGCGTAGATGAGGACGTTGACGTCTGGCAGGATCAATCCTGGCCGTCCATGCGATCGAGCAGGGAAGCGCTGTCGTCCAGATCAACGCCCGGCAGCGTTCCGCCTCCGGCCTGACATTCCGGCAGCGTGAGGAGTCGACGGGTGGGGCGCTTCATCGGGCGCCGAAGCACAAGTTCGAGACCCTGCTCGATCAGGGAGGTGAGGGTGGTCTTACGCTTGGCAGCCTCCTCTCGGGCACGCTGCAGCAGGGCCTCGTCCAGACGCACGGTCGTCCTCATGCGTCAAAGCATACCATCTTATATGTCTGTATGTCTATGAGTGAGGTGGAAGCCGTGGCAATGCTCAGCCGGGCCGCCGGGCCAACGCCCGCAAGGAGTAAGAGCGCGCGCAATCGCTACGCGGGAGCGGTCCGACCCTCACTTCAAGAACACCCAGTCAATCACCGCGCGGCCGATCAAGAACGCTGCCAGGACGCCGCCCAACACAAACCACCCGAACCACCTGTCACCGGCCTCTAACAGAGACCCAGGGCCGATGGACGTCGGAATGAGAAGGAACACGCCAAGCGCTGTTAACAGTCTTGAACGGTTGGCAATCAAAGTTGGCTGACCCCACTTCAAATCGTACCGGACGGTCTGTTTTGGGTATGAGAGCGATCGCGATTGGATGAGTTATCGAATCCGTGACGATGCAGTCCTTGCCAAAGGGACGAACCTCAAGCACAGACACAATTACTTCCGAGGCCTCGTTCCGAGCATTCTGGATAGACACGGTGTATCCGCCTGTCGGGCGAGTACCCAAGGCAGCTATGAGCATCGTGAACTTGCGGAAATCAACCCGCGGCGCGTCCTCCCGAGGCTCTGCGATGTTCGTCTCGAGGCTGCGCCACAGGTGATTCCATTCTTCCTGAGAATGCACGGCACGGAACATTGCCTCTGTAGGTCCTCGTGAGAGAGCCGCGGGCCCGTACCAGCCCGGGTAAGGGGTCACGTTCAGCCAGAAATCTGTATCTGCGGCAAGCGCAGGGAGAGCCGCACAGACGAGGACCACAGCCAAAGAGGTGAGTCGATTAGTCATCTGACGAATGTAAGGGACTTCCCCGTCCCGAGAAGACACCGAGGTGTCAGCGGCAAGCTAAGTCATGGTCTATTTAGGGATTCAGGCCTCGCCCTGTTTGGCCGCGTCTGGCCGGTTCGGCGCAGTCCGGTAGCAGGGTGGTAGCAGCGGAGCGCATAGCCAGCAACGAGGTTCCGGCGACCGCGACACAAGCAACAGGCGCGTACTGCAGGCATTCTACGACCGAGATCGAGCAGCTCGCCAAGTTTGATCTTGATCGGCGATACAGTAGAGCCCTTGGTTGGCGTGGATGAGAGGCGCGGCGGCAATGCTTGCAGCTTGCAGGACACACAGGCTACTGTGCGTCTATCCAACCCATTCGACCTGGAGACACGCTTGTCGCAAACTTTGCGCGGTCTGATTTTTGGTGCGGCTCTCTGCCTGAGCGCATGCGGGAGCACTACTTTCACGTCGACTTGGAAGGCCCCGGACGCGCAACGGGTCAATCCGTCAGGCAAGAGAATCGCGGCGCTGGTTATCTCCAGCAATCAGAAGCGGCAGCGCGACGCGGAGGTCCATCTGTCTAACGATCTCACGATCCGGGGTGCGCGCGGTGTCCCTGCACACCAGCTGATAGGCTATGGTCACCCTGACGTGAATTACGCCCGCGCCAAGTTCAAGGAAGCCGGCGTCGAGGGTGTCGTGGTCATGCGTGTAGTCGGCCACGACCAACGTGTCATCGTTGACCCCGGTGGCTTCTCGGGCACCGCGTACGGTTCGTTCGGGTCGTACTACTCGTCATATGGAGTAGGGGTAAGCTATTCCACGGGCTCGGTTCAAACGGACACCGAAGTGACCGTTGAAACGCTGGTCTACTCACTGAGCCAGGATAAGCTCCTCTGGGCAGGCACGAGCCGGACGAGCAACCCAGACGGCATTCAAGGGCTGATAACCGAAGTTGCCGATGCGGTAGCGAGCCAGATGTCGAAGCAGGGGCTGATCGCGCGCTAGGCACGCGCGTGACCGCTCGTTACCTGCCACGGCTTCAGCTGTCGCCTAGCTGCAGCAATACTCGGATACATGCGACATTCCTCGAGACGGTGAGAGGCCGCCGCCTTCGCTTCGCCTCATGCCAGCTTGCCGAGCCATGCCGACGGTTGCGCCGTGATCCATCACTCCTACCGAGTCTCTGCGCGAACCGGTCAGATACTCCGCTCGCCACCGTGCATGCGCGAGCCTACATTCGCGCGCATGGACGACGCCGGCCGCCCCGGGCGATGACAAATACTCCAAGCTGACGAAGCTGAAGCAGCTACTGGACAGCGGCGCGCTGACGCAAGACGAATTTAACCGCGAGAAGGAAAAGATCCTCGCGCAGCCCCAGCGCGCTCTCACCCCTGCCGAATCTGATAGCCCCTGCAGCGCCCCCGAATCCAAGTCTTGGCTACCACGTTGCCGGGCCACACCCCGAGACTCGCATCGAGCCACTCGCGATAGCGTGCTTTGCGTGACAGGGGCGGCCGTGCTTCGAGTGAGCGGGAATAGTCGCGCAGGAACGTTTCAAACTGCAGGGACGACACGTCGCGCCATCGCTCGCTGGCTGGTTCCGGCATGGTCACGAAGCGTAAGCAGCGCGGCCGGCGGGCGTCCATGCAGGCGACCGCGGCAATGGGTACTGTATGACCCGGGGATAAGCCAAATCAGCGAAATGCCCGATTTCCCAAGAGGACCCGCCCCATCGGGATTAGCGGCTCTACGGGAGAGCGCCACGATGACATCAGCAGCAGCGATAGGTTACTTGAGGGTCAGCACGCGGGAGCAGGGTCGCAGTGGCTTAGGAATGGCGGCGCAGCGCAAGGAGATCGAAGCGTTTGCGGCGCGTGAAGGCTTCAAAGTCACGTCTTCGCACCAAGACGTGCAGACGGGGGTTGGAGCGGGTGCGCTACGATCGCCTCGAAGCGTGGCTCCTTGCGCAGCTGCTCCGTCAGCTGTCGGTTAGCCGGGAAGCCCTCATGGCGAAGTCAGGATCGTGCCGTTGACTCCCACCGCTACAAACGAGCTGCCCGACCACGCGACCCCGAACATTGCGTACTCCGATCCCGCCGCGTCCGCCTTCCAGTTGACGCCGTCCGGGGAGCTCTGAATTGTGGCGAAGACACCTGAACCACCCACTGCAAGGTACTGGCTCCCAGACCACACTACTGCCATAGGCAAGGCCGCACTGCTGGACTGTGGCGTCCAGGTAGTGCCGTCGGGAGAAGTCAATATGACATCACTACAGCAAGGCACCTCGTTATAGCCGACGGCGACGAACTGAGTCCCGGACCAAGTGACGCCGTACAGTCCACCCCCGTTGCCTCTCGATGTCCAAGTGACGCCATCGGGCGATGTCAGGATCGCGCCCGCCCGTCCAACGGCAACGAACTGGCTGCCCGACCAGGTCACGCCCTGTAGAACATCCTGCGTCCCTGAGACACGCGGGGTCCAGGTGATACCGTCCGGGGAGGTTAATATGTTGCCCGTGAAGCCGACCGCAACGAAGGCCGATCCGGACCAGGCAATGCCGTAGAAGAGGTTGTCCACATTCAACGAGTGCATTGTCCATGCAGTTCCATCCGGCGACGTTAGAACTGTACCGCTGTCACCCACTACAGCGTATTGCGTGCCGGACCACGCAATGCCTTCGAGCGTTTTGGTCGTCCCGGAGGACTGCCTGCTCCAAGTGGCACCGTCACTCGACGTGAGTATCGTGCCGCCATCGCCCACGGCGACGAACTGCGAACCGGACCAGACCACGCCATTCAGCCTATTCGTTGTTCCAGAGATTCGCGCAGTAACCGGCATCCCCGTCACGCTGATTGGAACGTAGGAGAACCCGGCAATGACAAACGACGACCCTGCGGCCGCACTTGGGATAGTCAACTGCTGAAAGATGCCCGCGAGAAGCAGCCGGTTACCCGCCGTGATGTTTCCGGGAGTGATTGTGAAGGAAGTCGAGGTGATGGGCTCGACCAGCGCGTTGTGATCAACTGGCCAGACCAGGCCCCGAGCCGGACTGGACGCGTCCAGCACCCCCAGCGCGTAACTGGCGTTCGCAGTGGGCGCACCTGCAGACCACGACACTGTGTTGCTACTGCCCGTATCGATCATCGCGTTTGGTGCCGGAGCGGTGATCGCGGGATAGCCCGTAAACTGCGAGCCGGTAACACCATAGGACTGCCCGTCGACCGACACCTTGAGAATCACGGAACCGCCCGGCGTCACTTGAACCTCGCCTGCATACTGCCCAGTGGTCGAGCTGTACGCGAGCGCCGTGTTATTGATCGTCACGCTCGCGTTCGTAATGCTCGCGCCGGTCGCCCCGTCGACAATCTTAATCATCGCGTTTGCACCAAGTCCGGGCGGGCTCGAGCCAGGCGCAAAGCTGTCCAGTTCCCCGGCAATTCCGGGCGGGGCGGACGGTGGCGGTGGCGGGGGTGGCGGGCCACCGCCACCGCCGCCGCACGCAGCGAGGCGGCAGCACACTAGCAGGCATATCGCCGCTCGATTCAGGTACGAGGCGAGATTCATCTACCGCCCTCCCTACATCAACGCATGGATCGTCAACGAGCCATCCGCACCTTACATGCCGCCACGCCCGCGCAAATATACACATCGCTTACAACGCGCTTTGCAGGCATGGCAGGCCGCTGCGCGCGAAGTCGCCGTTATCGCATCCCCTAGTTCTGCGCGTGGTGTCGCTGCCAGAAAGGCCCACAGCGCATCCGCTTAGATTCTTTGATGATCTCTCACCTACGCCGCTGGTTCACCGATGTCAATGCGGTGCAATTCCCCATCAGTGTCTCGCCCTCTTATGGAAAGCCAAGAAGGCTCAGCTGAGTTAGGGAGCAAGTGCAGCAGGACATCTTTTAGCCAATCTGGGAAGCTGCCCGAGACCCTAAAGTCGAGCGCCCTAACACAACAACATTCAAAGGTTAGCAGGGACGCCCCACGACCGGAGGTTTCCTATGCGCTCAAACCTATCGAGAGCGCTTGTGCTCGCAGGCCTGTTGCTCGCTTCGGCTTCCATAGCCCAGGTGCCGCCACCACCCAACGATCTGCCGTCCATAGCCTCAGACAAGGGGGACATCATGGCGGTCTTGAAACAGTGGATTTCCAGCGAGGCAGGCAGCGTTGCTACCTGCGCAGACGATGCGGCCGTCATCGACGACACTCCGCCGTTTGAGTGGCACGGTCCAGGCGCCTGCTCTAGATGGCAGAAGGACAACGACGCTTACGCAGGAAAGGAAGGGGTAACCGATGCGAGTGGCACGATAGGGAAACCTCAGCAAGTCATCATTTCTGGAGACCGCGCATATGTGGTGCTTCCGACCACGTTCGCTTTCACACAACAGGGCAAGCGTGTAAGGCAGATTGCGACGAGCACGTTGATACTGCATAAGACTGCAGCCGGGTGGCGGATAACCGCATGGACGTGGGCGACGCAGACAGTTCAATAGGTCGCGTCTTCGAAGCGGTGTTCGCGCGCTATGCCATGCGAGCGCTGTGCGCGCCGGGCGAAGCTGCACCTAAAGCGGGAAGTGAAGCCTGCGCATTGGGGGTCCGGGGCTATTCAGAACGAGCGTCCCAAACGACGATGCTCACGTAACTGAGTAGCAGAGCGAGTGTGGCAGCAAGTTCAAGCAGGAGAAATTCCATAGGTCACCGCAGTCTTCGTCATTTCGGCAGCGCAGTGTAGTGAGCGGCCGCCATGTGCACACCCGTCTGGCGAGGCAGGCCTCGGACGGAATTGTGGGGAGACTGAGTGCCTATTTGTGGGGATGGCAGAACCGGAAGCGGACCCCGGCGGACATCTTCGGTGCCGTACGGTCCTGAATGCTCGCCCGCACTGCATGGACGCGCTTCCTCGTCGTTCGCACCATTCTGGGGTGCGGGTGCTCACTCACATCAAGAAGCTGGAGGACTGCCTCGGGCAGTTCTTGGTGCGCGTCATCTGCGACTGCGGCTTCTGCCGAGAGATCGAGCCCGAAGGCTTGGCGCGCCTGGTTGGATGGAAGGTAACGCTTAAAGAGCTCACGCGCAGGATGCGCTGCTCGCAATGCGGGAAGAAAGCCGCTGAGATCGTCGCAGTCGCGAGGTCGAGACCGCGTGGCATCCCGAAGAATCCGCACTGAGTGTCTGACTATGGAAGCGCCACTCGAAGGCAGGGCTTTCGCAAGTACTTGTTACCCCGCTATCGGCGGCGCGAGTCGCCGCCGCGATAACCAGACGCCCGCGAGGCCGACACCAAACAAAGCGAGTGTTCCTGGCTCGGGAACTGCAGTCGTACCGACCCGAGTAAATACTGCGTACTCGGCAATTCCGGTGCAGCCCCCCGCGTCATGGTCAACGCAGCCGAGAGGATCACTCGCATTAGCTCGGGGAGGGCCGAGCTCCGAGCTCCCCTTAGGGCCGGGGAGGGTTACACCCCAACCGGGGGTACCGCAGCATGTTGAATTACCAAGAGCGTCGGCGAATACGGACCCATCGGATCCCAAGGCAAAGGGAAGGAAGAGCGCATCCTGCCCGCCGGTTGGACTCAGTGGCCCCAACTGTGTGACGCCGAGACCATTCATCGCGGATTGGAGCGCGAACACGGCGGATTCGGCCGCGAGAGGGTCGTTAAGGAACGCTAGCGGTTTTGAGAAGGCACTGCTGTACGGCCCCGCGCGGAATGTAACGTCGAAAGTCCCTTCGCCAGTAGGAAAGTCGACAACCAAATTGTCAATTCCGGTTGCCGCGTCGGTCGGACCCACAACTGCGGGGTCCGCCTGAGCAGCACCACTGAGCAGAATCGTGGCGACGATCATTGGGGCGCGGAAGGCGCGCGCTTTCGCGCTGCTTGGAATGTTCATCCGTTGCTCCCTACGCTTGTGAGTTCCGGCTGCCACATCAAGGTACGCTCAAGTAGAACCCCTACAAGGGAGTTCTCAGAGAAAGCGTGGGCAGAGACTTAACCATCCACAATACGTGCCCGCTTTGGCGCGGAGTTCTCACGTGAACATTCCCACCGCGCGTGCGAACCGCCGCGACTGGGTGACGCAGGAGCCGCACAGTCCAAGTCGCCGTTAGGCAAGCGGCAAGCTGCGAATGCGTGCTTTCGGTATCGGGCCGTGATGGCGGGGGCACTCCGGAAGCGCAAGTCAGCCCAAGAAGGCGAGTCCTTCGGATCACTTCGCGCGGCCGGGAAGTATGGAGCTTCAGTTTCGCTGCGTGACGCCGGCGGTTTCGAAGTAGGCGCAGGCGAATCGGCGTCAGTCGCCGTCTTCCGACGTGTCCCGATGCCAGGGCGGCAGTACACCACGCGCTTCGAAGTCGGCCTCGATGGCCTCAAGGCGCGGTGCCTCCCTGGCCGCGGCTGTATGCAGATACCCGGCGGCGCGCTTCATCAGCACCGCGGCAGCTCGCAGATCCAGGTCAGTCTCGGGCGCGAGATCGTAGCCGTCGAATGCCGGGATGTCGGCAATCAGCCGCTCCGCGCGGTGGATCGCATCGGCCGCCTGCTGCCAGGGAGAGCAGATCTCGACGGCACTGCCGCTCACAGCACGTGAAAAAGACATGGGAACCTCCGCGTCGGTCTTGTTAGCCGCTCGTCCGGTCAACACGGCGCATCAGAGCGCCGATATCGCTCGCGCTACGATCTTATGCCACGTAGCCCAGGGATGCTGGCAAGTAGTGACGAAATCCTGCCCCTGCCTTGCATCTGCAAGACGGCCGCTGGCGGGCCACAACCAGTCGGCAAGCTCGAGGACGTAGATTTCTCCAAAGCCGACGTCCATGAGTCGCATCGGTAGTGGCGGCTCACGCGAAGCGAACAAGGGTCGAGTGGGAAGCGCCCTCGCCTGATAGCATAAGACCCGTGAAGCCACGTACGATTGCTGCGCTGCTGCTTCTGGCCCTTGCTTTGCAGGGGCCTATCCTCGCCTACTTGCCGGTGCTCGTTCCGTGCAGCAGCAGCATGTCGAAAGGGATGAACTGCGATTTCTGCTGCTCCCACGGGCAATGCGCAGCCTCATGCGCAACCTCCGTTACCTCAATGGTAGCCACCCCGGTAGCGCCAGCAATTCTGCTCGTCAGAAACACAACGATTCCGAACCCCAGGATTGTGTCATTCCTCGGAGTTGATCCGGCCCCCCCGTTTAGACCTCCGATCGTCTGATCTGTCTCACAAGTTGAGTAGGTCGGGTGCCCGTGCCCCGCGACTTCCGTTTCTCGTTTCGAGCGGGAAGTCGTCTGACGATATTCGGATGCTCCTTATGTCCCGATGCACCGAGAACAGGGTATCGGCGCTTGTGCTTACAACGCTGGCGCTCGACGCACGCTGCAGGAATCAAATCAGAGGGGATGTGCCATGCTCATTCTGACCAGACGTCTCAGA
The DNA here is from genome assembly GCA_964489185.1 of uncultured Steroidobacteraceae bacterium. GTDB lineage: Bacteria > Pseudomonadota > Gammaproteobacteria > Steroidobacterales > Steroidobacteraceae > 13-2-20CM-66-19. The sequence goes on from CAZAXR010000010.1 coordinate 24,360, forward strand.
GAGACTATCAAGATTGGCGATGAAGTGACCGTCACTGTGCTCGGTGTGAACGGCGGCCAAGTGCGCCTCGGCTTCACCGCGCCGCGAAACGTCGCCGTGCATCGCGAAGAGGTGTACGAACGCATTCAGGCCGAGACAACCACGAGCATCTCGAAGCGAGAACCGTCAGCTCCTTAGGTTCAGGAGTCCTCAGGCCGCCCCGGACAGCGCGACTGCGTTCTGCAGTTTAGGCGGCCGTTATCGAGGACGTTGGAGGTCCGCTCTGGGTCAAGAGGACTCATTCGCTCGCGTTTCCCGTTCGCTCGGAGCTACTCCCGATCAGGCCGCTTGCGCCAATGTGACCGATTTGATGAACCCGTCGAGTTTGGCCGTGAACTGATCCTTCTCGATCTCACGCTCATTGAGAACCAAAGTTCCTACTGGGGTCCGTCCACACAGCGTGGCTATATCGCCGACGACTTTGCTTGCGCCTGATCCGCCTTGCGTGCAGAGCACTGCGATCGCTCTGAACCGTTCCTTCTGCGCCGTGATGTAGCTGCGCAAAGGCGAGCACATGTTATGGGCCCACACCGGTGTGCCGAGGATGATCAGATCGTAGTCGGACGGATTCTTATTTGGGGCCCCAATATTGATGACGCGCTGCTGCATAGCTTCTCGTAAAGAACGAATGTATCCCCAAATTCCAGAGCGGTTCCCGACGTCCGGAACGCACTCGATATCCGCACTGAGCCGACTAGCGATCGCTTGAGCGATTTGGCGCGTGCGGCCCGTTCGCGAAAAGTAGACAATCAATGTCTTCATAATAGCGTCCTGCCGCGGGCCTGCTGGGGACGTTACCGGGTAGGCACGGCTAAGACCATACGCAAAGATCGCGATTTGATCAGGGGAAACGCCGCGACCTGCTTGTACGAAGTTTCACGCTCCAAAGCGGTCTTTCGCGACCGGCAGTTCAGGGGTCAAAACCGGCAGCACAGGCAATCCATCGGGAGGCGGCCAAATTCGGCTGCACAGGCGGTTAAGATGCCTGTCCGAAGGCTGACGTTCGCAGCCGGCCAGCCGTCGGACTCGCCGCATCGAGGTTCAGATGGCAAGAAAGCGGGTTGGCATTGTCTTGTTTGAGGACATTGAGGTCCTCGACTTTTGCGGACCGTTTGAGGTGTTCTCCGCCACCCGCTTGAACGAGGAAAGCCGACGAGAAGAACCCTCGCCATTTGAGGTGCTCCTTGTTGCAGAGCGCCCAGGCCCAGTCACTACGTCCGGCGGCATGACAGTGTTGCCACATTACTTGTTCAACAACTGCCCACGCCTCGACGTAATCGTGGTCCCAGGCGGATGGGGTACCCGAAGGGAATTGAAGAACCCAGTTATGCTGGGTTGGCTGTGTGACCGCGCCGCAGAGGCGGAAACAGTAACGGCGGTTTGCACTGGGTCAATGTTATTGGGCTTCGCCGGACTTCTGGATGGTTTGCACGCAACCACTCACTGGCGTTCGCTCGACTGGATGCGTGATTCCCTTCCTTCGGTGACCGTTGAGTACGACAAGCATTTCGTCGAAGACGGCCGTGTGTTTACGTCCGCCGGGATCGCAGCTGGTATCGACATGGCGCTCAAGGTGGTAGCGCGCTACTTCGGCGAGGAAATCGCAAGAGCGACCGCACGACACATGGAATTCCCATATCCAGAAAGCGATGCTCGCCGAATTCAGCTCTAAGACCAGTGGGCGATGGGCTCGTAAGAGACGGTGGGATCAAAGAGGTGCTCGCGAAGTACGTCGAGGTTGACGTACACGCCGAACTGGAAGTACTCAAGGAAGCGCGCGAGGCGGCGGCGAATCGGAAGGGGTGAGGACACTGCCCGAAAGCTGACGCTCGCGACCGACAGCAACGGGTCAGGTCAATCTGAGCCGTAGCCGATTGATCGCGGGCAATTCAGCTGGGAACCGCCGCTCCCGGGCAAACCCGGACGTCTGGGCACACGAAGTCACAGCCCGGAAGCGGACGGATCGCGGTCCAGAAAGCCGCGCAAGTTGCGAACCCTTAGCGCATGCGTGAACATCGTCAAGGAGTCGGCTGCGGAACCGCAATTGCGGGCGAATTGCTCGAAGTAGTCGTGCGGGTGGTATCAGGGCTCGGCCATAACAAGCACAGGGGGCTGACACAATGAGGCGACGAGACTTCTGTGGAATGAGCGTGATGGCTGGCGCGGCTTCCTTGCTGCCGGTTGGCCGGCTCGCCGCGGCTGGCGCTGAGTCCGCGCAGGCTGCGGACCTGCGCGCGGTCAAGCTATCCGGTGCGGAAACAACGATTGAGCGCGCGGCGGTTCGGGACCTGCGCGCGAGCCTGAGCGGAACGCTGCTCGCCCCCGGGGAAGAGGGGTATGAGGCGGCGCGGCGGGTCTGGAACGGCATGATCGACCGACACCCGGCATTGATCGCCCGCTGCGCTGACACTGCAGACGTCGTGCGCGCGCTCACCTTTGCGCGTGAACGCCAGCTGTTGCTCGCGGTGCGTGGCGGCGGACACAGCTTTCCGGGGTATTCGACCTGCGATGGCGGAGTCGTCATCGATCTGTCGTCCATGCGTTCCGTGGTCGTGAATGCGGATACCCGCACCGCGCGCGTGGCCGGTGGCGCCTGGGGGGCGGACCTCGACGCAGCAGCCCAGAAGCACGCGCTGGCGACCACGCTTGGGCAGATCTCCAATACCGGCGTTGCCGGGCTGACGCTGGGCGGCGGCTTTGGTTGGCTGTCACGGCGGTATGGCCTCACCTGTGACAACCTGATCAGCGTGGAGCTCGTGACCGCCGACGGCAAGGTGCGGCGTGTGAGTGAGCGCGAGGAGCGAGACCTGTTCTGGGCAATACGCGGTGGCGGCGGCAATTTCGGTGTCGCGACCTCATTTGAATATCGCTTGCATCCGCTCAACCCCACCCTGCTTGCGGGACACGTCGACTTTCCGACCGCGCAGGTCAAGGACGCGATCGAGTTCTACGCAGAGCTCATCACGCACGCGCCGCGGGAGCTCAGCGTCGATCTGAGTCTCGCGCCGGGCGATGATGGCAAGCCCGGCGCGCAGATCTACGTCGTCTACACCGCAGATGCCAAGGCCGGCGCTAAGATTCTTGAGCCTCTGCAACGCTTCGGCAAGCCGGTGAAGAACACCATCGGGCCGCAGAGCTACCTCGCCGTGCAAACGCAGTTCGACACACCCCCATTGGATCCGACGCACTGGTACCTCAAGGGTGGTTTCGTGCACGAGTACTCTTCGGGCTTCATTGCGCTGCTGGCCGACGAGCCGCGGCCCGACGGAAGTGCCATGTTCTTCGAGAGTGCCAACGGCGCGGTGAGCGACGTAGCGCCGACCGCCACGGCCTTCCCGCATCGGCACGCCGTCGCCAACATGATGCTGTTCGGACTGTGGAAGGAGCCGTCGCAGGATGAAGCGGGCCGCAAGGCGATTCGCGCCGCCTGGAGCAAGCTGGCGCCATTCACGGAGGGTTACTACACGAACCTGGTCGACACCGACCCCAAAGGGACGGACAACAACTACGGCGCGAATTTCACCCGCCTGGCAGCAGTGAAGAAGCAGTTTGATCCGCTGAATCTCTTCCGGCTCAACGCGAACATCAAGCCGGCCTGAGGGCTTCGAGGGCAGCGCACTCGGGAGAGCGGGCTCGCTCTCCCGAGGCGTGCCCGCGGCTCTCAATCTTCTCGCTGCGCACCTAGTGTGGCTCGTTGGGGTCGCCGCGAGCGCTTTGACGAGACCGACGGTGCACGGATTGGGATACCCTAAGCGGACACGGCCGGCAGAAACGGGTGTGGACCACGCGCATCCCACCCGCGCACCCAACCAGGCGGACACCTCGCACTGCGTGCCCCCGCCATTTGACGGTCGATTGCTGCAGATCATGCCGTGGCCGACCTACCAGAACGTGACCGATCACGACTTGCGGGCGATTTACGAGTACTTAGTGCCATCCCGTGCATCGCCGGCCCCCCAAGGGGGATCCTGCACAATGATTGCAGATAGACGATATCGACAGAAGATGAGGCCTTTACGAGCCAGTCGCCGGCGCGCCCACCACAGCGAGCCGGCGAACTTCCGCAATAGCGGGTGCCGTCGGTGCTACCTCGAACAACGACAGGCTTAGTGGCGGGCTAACGCGAACACCCATGGGGCAGCGTCGATTGTGAATGGCGGCTTTCGATGTCTTGAGAGACTGCTATGGAGCGGGTTCGCCGTCGCTGAAGGGTCAAATCCGGCACTACAAGCGAATCAGGCAGCAGGCGGCCAGGAGCGGTCATTTACTCTGACGACTTTGATTTCCGCTAAGGGGGACATTGAGCCGGCTTCTCGAAGAACCAACGAGGAGCGTTCAGAGGAGCACGTCTCGGAAAGATGTAATCAAGACGCAGGTACATCCAGTTTCGCTCCATACCCGTTGGTCGTCCGTACCCGGCTCCGAACGATTGTAGTCACCCGGGTAGAGCTTTCGGTCATCTATCCAGAGCTCGCCCGCGAGCAGATGCAACTCCTCCAAGCCCGCGTGGGTGTGCGGCGGGTAGTCGGTTGCCGGCGCGAGTCGAACCACCATGCTGACGCGATGTCTTTCCGTGTCCGTAGCAAGTAGTTTGCAGGAGATACCCGGCGCCGCTTCCTCCCACTCCGGTTCAAGGCGCTCTTGCGTGGCGTGAGGTAACGGTACGGTACCTCTTTCATCAGCGATGCGGTGCGCCAGACGATCCCACAGTGACTCCGCCGGGCGCAACAGATCAGTCGGCCAGGACGTGAAAGACTCCACCACTGGACGCAGCGACTCAAGCTTCTGCTGACATTCGGAACAGGTCGCGATATGTGCTCGCATGGCGCGAGACTCCTCGTGACCAAGGGCGCGAAGTGCATGTAGCGCAACGAGCTCCGTCTGATCGCATCCGTGTTTCTCCTCGCTTGGGCTCATGACGTTTCCCCCTCCGCGGCCAACGCGTGTCGCAGTTTGAGCATTGCCGACCGGATACGTGTCTTCACGGTGCCAAGTGGCTGGTTCAGCCGGGCTGCCACTTCCGTGTGTGTGTGCTCGAGGAAAAATGCAGTCTCGACCGCCTGTCGCTCCTCGGGTGTCAGTACAGCCACCACGGCAACTCTCAGAGCGCGCTCTCGTTGCTTACTCTCGAGAGTGTCTTCTGAGCTGCGCTCGCTCTCCGAATCCGGACCTTGCGGATTAGGATTGATGCGCTTCTTCCGCTGCTCGAAGCGCACGCGATCGATGGCTCTCGAGCGCGCCTGGTTCATGATCCATCCCACCACCGTTCCACCGGAAGCGTCATATCGGCCTGCCCGTCTCCAGACATCGTGAAACACATCCAGCGTCAGCTCTTCAGCCGTCTCCCGGTTGTTGACGATTCGCATGATCAAAGTAAATACGATCCGATGTGTTCGTCCGTATAGGTTCTGCAGCGCAAGCTGATCCCCAGCTGCCATCTCGCGGACCAGGGCGACCCATTCGGCTTCCGTGACGCGAGGCTTCGTCTTATCCGCATAAAGGAGATCGCCAAGCGTTACCGCCGCCGGCTCTAACTGCTCTGTACGTACATTTGTGTTCACGGGCGCAATGATCGCGCCGTTACTCCGATCCGGCAAGGCTCAACTTACTCCTGAATCAATGGGTTACCGCAGACGCTTCCGTAACGAGAGCGGCGGGTCGTGTAGATCTGGGGTGATCGCCCTGGCTACTAGGAGCCGCTCCTGCGCACTGATCGGCCAAACCGCATCACACTGCGGACAGTAAGCGTCGATCGCTTGACCAGCATCGAGCGATTCAAGTAGTTCAAACCGTTCGTATCCGCTTTGCAACCGCGGGTGCTTGCACCTTGGGCACGTCGAGAAGAACGCGGTGGCGGCCACAACGTGGCTAACTTCTGCCATGAAATGCCCGGCCCATCCTAACGCTCTGGCAAGCCCTGCGCGCTCGTCGGCGCTGATTATCCAGTACTCATCGCATGTCACGCAGTGCCCCTCCACCGGGTGGTCGCCGTTGAGCAGCCTTAGCAAAGCGCCGCGGTTGTACCACTGCGCCTGACTGTGCTTGCACTTGGGACATTGCGACAGGAATGGGACGCGTGCGGGTGTCGTCCCGTGAGCCTTGTGGACTTGAGTCGTGTTCATTTTCTCCAGTTCACCATGCGATTGGGCTACGCAGTCGGGCGTCGCGCAATCTACCGATGTATGGGTGTCGCGCCGGGGATCCGGCCCCGCTTCCGTAGCCTCCGTCTCGTCCATCAAGCACCCCCCTTCGGGATATATTCACGTCTGCGTGGGTTGTCCAACCTCCTAAGACGCCAAGGACGGTGCTTTGGATTGCGGTACCGCACCGATGGCACCCAGCCACGGCGGCCACGACTGCCAGCACGCTCCTCGACCACCCGGATGCAATCGGCAAAGATGAATCTGCGGGAGTAGCGGAATCCCGGAGGTCCGCCTGTGATTGATTGCCCGAAAGCAGTCCGTCGCGAAGGAGCGCAACGGGTCACGCAGCGACCATTGTCACCGGAGCGCAGATTGGTTGGTCCTTTACCACGGGAGCCAGCCATGGAACACGCTGGATTCACGACGACCATTCGCGAACCCTGGAACAAGGGAAAGCTCGTAGGTCAGAGAGCGCCGTCTAAGCTCACAGAGATCTGGGCGATCCGAGTCCGCCTGCAGCTCGCCAACCGTCGCCGCGAGCTGGCGCTGCCCTTATGGTGCTGTCATCCAGATGCGGGAGTCGTTCATCCGCCAGATCGCGGTAAACGACATGAACTTCGGGAAATCAGCGCGAACACGAGCTGAAAGCTTCTTCGTCACTTCACGACTCGCCGATGATGCCCCTCTCGGGCTCACCTCAAGAATTAGAATTTGCTTCATCGGCATCGGCAGCGGTTCGCTGGCGGGCACGAAGGGACCGCCAGACATCTTGCGCTACTCGCTCCGACTCGTCTCGGCGGCGTCCTCGGCCCGCAGGCACTCCTCGATGCCCTCGGCCAGCTGCGTGACGACCCCAGCACGCAGCATAGTCAGATGATCACCGGGGACGTCGATCACACGCACCCCGGCGCGGGCCAGGCGCCGCCAGCCGAGAGTCCGACTGTAGGTTCCGGTGACTCGGCGCTCCCGCGCACGAAACAGCACCACCGCGCCGGCGTACGGCCGGGGTTGATAGACACGCACGGCGCGCTCCATTGCCGCGCGCACACGGCCGAGTGAAACCCCCCGGTCTCCCTCGACCCGTACCGGCGCGCCGCGGATGAGTGACCCGAGCCAGCGCGGCAGATTCCGCCATAGATAGCGTGCGCGGTGCCGCTGCGGCAGAGCGCGGAGGGCCTCAAGGTGGAAGCGGATCTTGTCGCGCAGACTGCGCGTATTCATCCGCGCGTCCACATCGAGCAGCGCCACGAGCGCCACCCGCTCACCCGCGCCTCGCAGCAGCCGCGCCATCTCCAGCGCGATGAAGCCACCGGCGGAGTGACCGGCGAGGGCATAGGGTCCGCGCGGCTGCCGGCGACGGACCGCCGCGACGTAGCGGCTTGCCAGGGCCTCGATGCGATCCGGAGGCGCGTCTGGGCTGGCGACCCGCAGGCCGTAGATCGGCCGCCTTCCCCTGAGCAGCTGCGCAAGCTCTCGATAACGCGTGACATCACCGTCGATCTGGTGCAGGAGGTAGAGTGGGACGCCGCTCCCTTCCGAGCTCAACGCCACGAGCGACTCCTGGTACCCATCCTCGCCCGTGGATATCCGGCGTGCGAGCTCTTCGATCGTGGTCGCCTCAAACAGCAGCTCCGGCGCCAGCGTGCGGCCAAGGGCCTGCTCAATGGCGAGCGCAAGCCGCACGGCCGCCAACGAATGCCCGCCGAGGTCAAAGAAGTCATCGCGCGTACCGATCGGCCGAGCCTCCAGAACCGCCTCCCAGAGCCTCAGCAGGCGCGCCTCGATCTCATTTGCCGGCGGATCGGGACGGCGCTCCTCCTCCGCCTGAACGGACGCCTGCAGCGCGCGCCGGTCGAGCTTGCCGCTCGGAGTGAGAGGCAACTCCGTCAATTGGTGGAACCGGCCGGGAATCATCGCGTGTGGCAGCCGCTCGCGCAGCGACTCGCGCAACTCGACTAAGTTGAGCTGCCAGCCTTCACGTGGCACCAGGCAGGCGATGAGTCGCTGCTCACCATCCCGGGCCGCCGAGGACACGACCGCTGCCGCCTGCACGGCGGGATGATCGGCCAGCGCCGCCTCGATGCTGCCGAGCTCGACTCGCACGCCGCGCACCTTGACCTGCTCATCAATGCGGCCGATGAATTCGAGCACGCCGTCGGGTCGCACGCGTCCGCGATCGCCGCTCCGGTACAGGCGCCGGCCTGCGCAAACGATGAAACGCTCGGCTGTGAGGTCGCGACGGTTGAGATACCCCTGTGCCACGCCGGCGCCGCCGATACAGATCTCGCCGGGTACTCCGGCCGGGAGCGGCTGCAGCGCCGTATCGAGTACGTGGATCTCGGTGTTGGCGATCGGACGGCCGATCGGCACGCTGGTGGCCCCCGGCTCGTCGATGCATTTCCAGAACGTCGAGGCAATCGTCGTCTCGACGGTCCCATAACCGTTGTAGAGCGTCGCGGTCGGGAAGCGCTCTCGCACCCGGCGCTGCAGGGCGATGGACAGCGCCTCGCCACCGGTCGTCAGGCGCCGCAGCCAGCGGCACTCGCCCGCGCCTGGCTCCTCGGCAACAACGCGCAGCACGGAGGGGACAAAGCAGGCCGCCGTGATCCGCTCCGCCGCCATCAATCGCACCAGGTACGCGCCGTCGTACTCATAGCGTGGCCGGGCGAGCACTACACAGGCACCGACGCTCAGAGGCTCGAGGATCTCCCATACCGAGTCGTCGAAGCTCAGCGATGCCTTCTGTAGGCAGCGGTCCCCGGGAGCAAGGGGGAAGTAACCCGTGCGCCAGGCGAGGTAGTTCGTCACCCCGCCGTGGGTCACCAGCACCCCCTTCGGCGGTCCGCTCGAGCCTGAGGTATACATGAGGTAGGCGATGTCGCGAGCGCTGACCGCGGCGTCACCGCGCAATTGTGAGCGCTCGACATCAACATCGTCCCGATCGATCCGCAGGAGTCGCGCGGCGTGCAGCGGCAACGACTGCGAGCCCTGCGCGGTGGTCACCAGCACGACCGGTGCGGCATCGTCCAGCATGGCACGCAGCCATCCAGGCGGATACGCCGGATCAAGTGGCAGGTACGCCGCGCCGCTTTTGAGCACGGCGAGCACCGTGATCACCATTTCGGGGGAGCGCTCCAGGTGAATGCCCACGAACTGACCGCGCCGCGCGCCGAGCGCCTGCAGGCGCGCGGCCAGCGCGTGCGAGCGCCGCTCGAGTTCGGCGTAGCTCACTTCCCGGCCCTCGAAGGCAACGGCCACTGCGGCCGGGGTGCGCTTGGCCCGCGCTTCAAAGGCCGCATGGCACCCCGCCGAGGCCGTGGCGATCTCCAGCACCGGGCCGGTAAGGGAGCGCCGCAGGGCGCTCAGTTCCTCGGGTGCCAGCAGCGGGAGACTCGCCACCGCCCTATGCGGCTCCGCAACCGCCGCCTCGAGGAGGCTCAGGAAATGGGGGGCGGCACGCTGCGCGGAGCCGGAGGCCACTTCGTCATTGACGTCGAACCACAGTTCGTACTCCCCCTGCTCCAGCGGTGGCACGATGCTCAAGGACACGGCGTGCGCCCCGAAACCGGGATGAACGCGCCGCACCTTCAGCCCCGCGGGAGGCGCAAGCAGCGGCCGCATGTAGTTGAGGAGCGCGCTGTAGGCCGGGGCGTGCCGTGGATTGGGAACGCTGTACGCGCGGTGCCGCAGGGCTTCAGCGCTCACACCGCGCAGCTGCCGCACCACGTCTGCGAGACTTGACTGCGGCTCGATCTCGACCAGCAGGGGCAGGATCTCTATGAAGAGTCCGACCGTACGCCGAGCCTGCTCGGTCCTGCGGTTGTGATAGGTCGCCCCGATGCCGACCCGAGCCTCGCCGCTGACGCGATGCAGGTACACCGCTAGCAGCGCAGCGAACAAGGTGGCCGCCGCCGCGTGCACGCTGACTGTTTCGTCATGCAGGGAACGTGCGAGCGCGGTCAGCCGCGCACTCAGGGCAGCATCGAGATTCAGCACGACCCGAGTCTGCCGCACGCTCGCCGCCTCGACGCCGTAGAGAAGCGGGATGTTGGGCTGGCGCGGCAGTCGTCGCCGCCAGTACTCGGCTGCTTGCTTGAACTGCCGCGAGTTCCAGCGCGCGGGCTCAGCGGCGACGTGGTCGGCGAACGCCGGCAATGGGAGCGCCGCCTCCGGTCGGCCTGCGTAAAGATCGGCGAGCCTGCTGATTAGAATTTCTACCGCTGCAGCGTCGGCGATGATGTGGTGGATGTTGAGAAACCAGACGTAGTCGTGCCCGCTGACTCGGAGGAGCGCCGTGTCCACCACACTTTCGGCCAGCTTCAGCGGCCGGCGCAGGCGCCGCTGGATCCAGACATCAAGGGTCTGACCGGAGGCGCCGGTCAGATCGATCTGTTCGATCTCGACCCGACGGGGCGCGAGCACGCGCTGGCAGCGAATGCCATGTCGCTCCTCAAACACCGTGCGCAGCGCATCGCAGTCCTCCGTCAGTCGTTGCCAGGCCTCGGCGAAGCGCTGCGGCTCAAGTCCCGGCCAGCTTACGGCGTAGACTGCATCGTAGAGCAGAACCTGCGGATGCAGGCGCTGACCGGCATAAATCAGCCATTGGCGTGCCGTGAGGTTTGACTGCTCTGGGGGCAGCATCGAGCCCGGCTCAGGCTGGGACGTATCGCTCATGGCCGGGCGCGGCGCACAATGCCGTTCGGCTCGTGCCATAGCGCTCCGCTCTCCTGCACCGTCCCCGTCGAATCCGACGCCATCGTTTTCATTGCTGTGAGATGGTCCCCTGGAATGGTACCGCTGAGGAGCAGCGCCCGCCCTCCGTGACCCCCAAACGCAAAGAAAAGCCCGGCGGGCTTGCGCCCGCCTGGGACATGGTCTCTGACCGGCAGCCTTGTAGCGGGTCGCGCCTGCTCACAGCGCAACGATGCTGCCTACCCGCTAGTTAGCGATTCCTCGCTCCCCGCTGACTACCGCCAGGGACTATAAAACCGCCCCCGACCCGCCGTTGCTTCGGACTACGCCTAGTAGAGGTGTCGGGATCGCAGTTCGGGCCCCAGTTTCCAAGACCGACCCGGCGTAGACATACGGTCCCGAGGGATCGGCAGCAACAACCCCGCGCCAGTGCACAAAGCGCTTCCTGCGCGCTTGCTGTGGCGGCGAAGGCCACGAGCGTCAAAAAAGCGTACCTTCGTGCGGATCCGACTGATGACACCTTGTTGGTGGATAGTGGAGAGCCTTCCTACATCCCGATCCCCGACATCGTCGGCGTACTGACGTCCTCATGGCCTCCCGTTTGCACCGCTTGCTCCGCCGACCTGCCGAGCCGCGACATATAACCGGCGAGGCCCACCAGATCCTCCATGTCGGCGCTCTCAAGGATCCGCAGGTGTTGCGCGCGCATGTTCGGTCGCCGGCCCCCGACCGCATCGTGGAGTTGCCGCAACAGGTATTCGTACTGTTGACCTGCCACGCGCGGCACGAAGCGCTCATCGCTCCCCTCACCCTGACCGCCGTGGCACCACTGGCAGAGGCGCGCGTACAGGCGGCCGCCCCGCTCGAGCCATTGACCCGCTCCGGGGGCCGTGGCCGCCGAAGACGGGAGACTCCCCACGTAAGCAGCGACGTCCGCGATATCTTGAGTCGTGTGCAAGACGTGACGTCCCGCGATGCGCTCCATCGGGTCGTACCAGCGCAGCCCCGCGCGAAAGTCCGTAAGCTCCTTGGCGATGACGCGGGGGTGCTGGCCGGCGATCTCGGGTGGCCAGCCGCTGGCGTCGCCGCCGCCCTGAGCGCCGTGACACTCGGCGCAGATCTGAAACACCCTCATGCCGTGCTGCAAGTCCGGCGTCGCCTCGAGAACCGCGCGCAGATCAGCCTTGGCGCTGGCCGCTGGCGGCGATCCTGGTGCCGCGGCACCGAGGGGCGGGCTCCCAGCCCTCGCCGCGAGCGCGATCAAGCTGCCAAAGAGCACATTGCCCCAAACCCGCCTCCAGTCCTCCCTCCGGCGCCGCATGCGCCCAAACTACCTTCCGCGCCCCGTGGGCGACATCAGGACTTGTCCGTAGCCGGGCGGCCTTCACGGTGCGCGGTCACCGCAGGACTCGAGCAGGTGCGACACCGGGCTGCCCAAGGCTGCCAGCGCTTACCGCTGCGCGAGAGAGAGCCTTACACGGGTTCGATGCGAGCGACGTTCGCAAGCTCTGAGGAAGGCTGTCGCCGACTCTTGGAGGCACTGTGCTGGACATAGGCTCACCTTGGCGCAAAATACCGAGGTTCCCTCCAATCTGAGGAGCCAGCTATGGGCAAGGCAATGGACACCAAGAAAGATGCCAAAAAGAAACCCGCCAAGAGCCTGATGGAAAAGCGCGCCGCAAAAAGAGAGAAGAAAGCGAATAAGGGATATCGAGGGTGAATGATTGATGTCGCTGCCCGTCCAGCTCTGCGGGATCCCGAAAGAAAACCGCACTAGTGCCGGAAACAAGAACCCCGGCACTTGGCGGGGGTAGTTGTTTCAATCCTGAGTGGCGGTCAGTCCTAGGAACTGTGGGGCGCGTGTCCGCACCGCGGGACGCGAACGACAGGCGTCGCGATTGATCCGCCAGCCTTGTAGTGCGGCATCGTCGCAGGGGCGACCGGGTTGCGCTTGGCTGCATCAGCAGAGTGAGACACGTATCGCAGCGTTCTGATTTCGTGCACGTCGACACGGGGTCGGTGCGATCTTGGTGAATCAGGGCCGGGTCACAGCCCGCTAGTGACCGGCTTTAGGCCGAGCAAGGTTTCGAGCATACGGTCATCCCCGTAGATGTCGTCGAAGAAATGCACCGCGCCGTCCTCGGTGGCGACGGCGGTTCCATAGAGAATCAACACGTGGACGGGCTGGGCCAGATCGACCTGAAAGGTCGAATTCCCCGTCATGGCGGCTCGGACCTTCTCGGCCGTCCAGTTCCCCGGCGTGTCCCGCAGTACTTCCACAGCAAGCGCCACAGGGTCGCTCACCCGTATGCAGCCGTGACTGAACGCCCTGCGGGGTTCATCGAATAGCCGCTGCGCGGGAGTGGAGTGCAAGTAGACACTGTAGGCGTTGGGTAGCACGAACTTAATAAGGCCAAGGGCATTGTCCGGCCCCGGCCTCTGACGCAGGCGAAGTTTGCCGGCCGCGAGACCCTGGAGGTTCTCGGGGGTCACGGCGAGCGGGATCGCGGGAGCACTGCTGGTCACGAGCTCGAGGTTCTCCCTGTCCAGATAGCGCGGGTTCTTGCGCAATAGCGGCAGAATCTCGGCTCGGGCAATGCTCGATGGTACGTCCCAGTAGGGCCTGAACAGCACCGCCTTCATCTCGGAGGTGAAGATCGGGGTATGCAGCTGCGGATACACCTTGCCGACGATGACGTTCATGCGCAGCATTTCGGCCTCGCTGTCCACCGTCGAGCGGATCAGGAACAGGCGGAACTGTGGAATGTTGACAATTAATGCAGGCGGTTCCAGCGGCGGCACCCAGCGCCAGCGCTCGAGGGTCAACTCGATCTGTCGAACGCGTTGTGCGAGCGGCACGTTAAGGGCGGCGTACGTACCGGCATCCAGCGCTCCGCTTTCTCGCAGGCCGTGCAGATACTGAAAGCGCTTCAGTCCATCGACGAGCGGAGCATCCAGAACTGTGCTTCCATTCGCAGCCTGGTCAGGCGATAGATCGCCGAGCGCAACCAGAAGTCGGCGAATAGCCGGGCTGCCGATGTAGGCTCGCCCGGGAGCCACGGATCGCGGCAGAGTCGGTAACGGTCCGGCCGGCATGGTGTCTTCGAGCTCGCGGTAGCGGGCAAGTGCCTTGCGCAATAGTCGGTAGTGCAGGTAGTGCGGTTCGAGCTGCGCAACTACTGCTGCGGAATCGGACTCCTCAGCGAGCTGCTCCAGGTAGTGCGCATCATCGAAGTGCTCCGGGCGTCGCGGCATGTCGAAGTGAGCGGCGCGCGGATCCACTCGACCAAAGTGCAGGTCGTGCAAGAACATCAGTGCCGCATTGGACAGGTCAATATCGAACGCCAGCCATTGCTCGGACTTCGCGCTCGAGTCTGCCTGGAGTGAAGCGAGAGTGTCCGACAGGCTACTGGCGCCATAGTCCTCCGGCAGCAGCCCATAGTCCGCTGCACCTTGCAGCACCCTGAGCAGGGCATTTGCTTGAGGGGTCGGGACCTGATTGCGACTCCAAACCGTGCCCCCGCCGCGGCGCGCATACAGTGCATCAAGGATCGGCCGGTTGCCGGGGCGTCCAGGTGGTGGTGTGCCGTGGGAGGCCGGTTCAGGCAGACGGGAGATGACGGTCTGAGCAGCCGCCGATTCCCTGACGCCGCAGACCCCTGCGGGCACGAGGCCGAGCAGCACCACGCCGCACAGCCCGACAAGACGACGCATCTGCAGCTTACATTGTGCGCTTGGCGGCAGTCGCGCCGCAGGGGCGTACCGCCCGATAACGGGCGGCGACCGGAGCCAGCTGTCGAGGCGCGTCCGCCAGCCAGTGTTGCTTGTAGAGGCCAGCCAGACCTGCATCGATCTCGGCGACCGCGCGCCAGCGCGCGGTGACTCCGGTGGCATACAAGAAAGAAAGCCTTGAGATCTGTGAACTCATATTGCGCCTTGTGCCAAGACTCGAGATGCCACGGTGTCACTCACGCCTCGCGCGCTGCAGTCGTAGCCACCACATCTGGATAGGTGATTCCCCCGATGGCGCGCACCGTCGCGGTCGCCTACCACGCAGTTGGGAGGGGGATCACGGAAGCTTCCTTGCAGCATGTACGGAGCCGGCTTCCCGCAGGGATTCGACATTCGTGCTGTAGGAATAGTCGTGCCGGTAGACGACCTCGAGCGCTTTGCAATGGAGGTCCGGGTTCTTGAGCGTCATCACATCAGCGTCCTCGAGCATCTGCTCAGCTGCCTGCGGCCTAGCTTGTGACCAACTTCACTGGGAGGGCGTTGCGCGCGCTTGGATGCCGCGATTCCCTTGGCGCTTGCTCGAGAGGATATGGCGCGGATATTGTGTAAGGGGGGAAGAGTGTGCCCTTAGAACGGACTACACATTAAAAGACGGCAGGATGCGGCGCTAGTGAGATCAGCTCAATCGGCCGGCGCTTCCGGGCAAACCGGGACACTCCTCGCTGCCGGCAGCATCGCGACCGCGGCGGCATTGCTGTGCGGCTGCGGGGGCGGGCATGGCACGGCGAGCGTGACACCGGAAAATCCCGTGCCGCAAATCACCTCATTGGCGCCGGACAACGCGAATGCCGAGGACGCGCCGTTCACGCTTACAGTCAACGGAAGCGGGTTCCTGCCAAGCTCATCGGTCTTGTGGAACGACACTTTGCTGCCCACGACCTACGCAAGCGCGGCGCAGCTGACAGTCGCGGTGCCAAGCGCCGATCTGGCGGGTGCCGGTACGGCCCACATCAAGGTGCGCAACCCTGCGCCTGGGGGCGGGACATCGGCCGAGGCAATCTTCACTATCAATGCGCCGCAGAGCGGTACACCCAGCCTCGTGCAATTCGCGAGTCTTCAGACGACGAACGCCGACTTTGAGAATGACTCGACCGTGCAATTTCAGGCACCGACGAAGACCGGCGATGCCATCTGGGTTGCGGTAACGGTGCCAGATTTTGGCGGGGTACATGGGATCTCAGTCAGCGACACTCAAGGGAATACCTATTTCCTCCTGGACCAGAAGAATGACGGCCAGCCGGGTACTCAGACAGTTGCGCACTTCTACGCTGGCAACATCGTTGGAGATAGCGCGACTCCGGATACGATTACGATCCACTGGAGTTCCGATAACTACAAAGGCGTCCTGGCCGGCGAAATTGCAGGTGTCACCGGAGCGCCGCTCGTCGGCCACAGCGCGAATATTCAGGACGCTCTGGACCGGGGGATGAATAACGTCACCTCGGGCGCAATCCCTGTCGCCTCCGCTCAGACTCCAGCGCTCCTCGTGGCCTTGAGCATGAATACCTCGGGCGGCATGAGCGATACAGGCGGCAGCGGCTTCGGTGGTCCGGCGGCAGGAAGCGGGTTCTTGCCGCGGACCATGGTCTGGGAGTGGGGAACGAAGCTCGCTACCCTTGAAAGCTCGAGCATTACAGCGCCCGGCAATGCCGTTCCGACGTTCAACGCGCCTAGCACCGATTCATATCTCACAGTCGCTGCGGTATTTCATTGACCGCTGATGCAAGGCACCCGGCAAGCGCATGAGTTGAGCGTTTGTAGGTCAAGTTGGTGCCAGCACTTTCTCGGCCAAGCGGCCGGGAGGGTTGAGACGGCAGCACTGCGGGACGCGCATCGCCCAAGATCGGTCACCGCCGCCGCGCGACAGGTCTTACCTCCACGCCCGTTTGACGCTAGTTCGACGCCCCGGTTTGCGCTTCACCTTCCGCGCGGGCGGCCCGCGCCACGCGGCTCAGTGACTCGCCAATAACTTCAGCCTCGTACGGCTTGACCTGTGCCGCGAAGAGGCGTTCGATGACATCGCGATAGATAGGCCACATTCGCGCGCGCATTCGGCGTCCCAATGGTGTCAATACGCAAAACGCACCGCGACGGTCGCTGGAGCAGCTCTCTCGCTCGATGAGTCCTGCTTGCACCAGCCGGCCGGCGATCCGCGTCAGGTTGTAGCGAGCGACGACGAGCTTCTCAGCCAGCTCAAACATACGTAGGCGGCCGCCCGGCGCCTGCTCCAGTGCCCAGAGCACGTCGTACCAGGCAAGGGGCGGCAACTCAGCGTCGGCAAGTGCGAGCTCCGCTCGGTCCATCAGGCGTTCCCGCGCAACGAGAAGGATGGACCAAACACGGCTTGCGGCGTCAGGAACGGCTCGTTTTCCCATGGATTTCAGGTCCTTGAGAGTCCTGGAGCGGTATTATCCGTCGTAGTAGTTGCATTTGCAATTAGATCATGTTCGAATATAGTTGCAAATGCAAATAACGGCACCTGCAGAAAGTTTTCTACCCCGAGAGGAGACTCACATTGGTCCGTACTATTGACCGCGATTCGCTGGTTGCGAAACTGAGGAGCCACAAGCCGCCCCGTCTTGTCGAAGCGTTACCCGAGAAGTACTACCGCGATTGGCATCTACCAGGCGCTCTACATCTGTCCCTTGATGAGGTCGAGTCGCATGCTGCCAGCGTGCTGCCGGACAAAGACGCACAGGTCGTCGTGTACTGCGCAAGCGCGAGCTGCCGCAACTCAGATGCAGCTGCCCGGCGTCTGGAGGTACTTGGCTACCACAATGTCGCCGTGTATCCAGGCGGAAAGCAGGACTGGCAGAACGCGGGCTTGCCCGTGGAGCGGGATACGAACGGGCTCGCTGCCTAGGAGCGACGCTCTCAAACCATCGCAGACCCCGCGCTTCGCTGCTTGTGGCGAGGATGGGGTGAGTCTTTACCCATAACGGGAGAGACTCACCCATCTCCTTCGAAGCGCAATGACGGGGCGCGCGTAACGGTCTAGTCAGGACATGCGATTAAGAGAGCATGGATCTGGGCGAGTCTCAGCTGTCTAGCGGCGCTCGTGCTTGGCGGCTGTGGGCCGCTTCCAATCGAGGCGTGGCTGCGTGGCGTTCGGGCGCCGGGGATTCACGGTGAACAAGCCTAGATCGAATGGGATGTGTCCGAGGAGCGGGAGTACTCGTAACTGCAGCAGATGGTTCCGGATGAAGCTCTTGCGAATGTCCTACAACGTGCGAACGCAAATATGAAACAGCAGCTCCGAATCGCTCGGCCGGTCACCGATGTTGGACATACGGCCGGCATGTACTGCCGAGGCTTGGCGCTGCGCGTACTATCAAGCTTCAAAGACCATGATGATTTCGATGGGATCATGGTCGGTTTGCCGGAAGCAGACTATCACCTCGAGTTCACGCGCAGTCGGCGGCACCCGATTACACCGAGCCCAACCCCCGAGGATCTCCTGGTTTTTTACTACCGGTCTCACGAGGAGTGGCGACTCGCGTGTGAGAGGATGGATGCCGCTGGATTTAAGGCAGTCGGCTCCTTCAATCCGTACTGGAGTGCGCGCGGACGCAGCTATCAGGACGCTGACGGATATCGCGTAGTGCTGCAGCAGGCCGTATGGGCTTCCGCGCTCTAGCGCCTCGTTGTCTGCGCGGAGCATAGGCGGCGGTATTTTCGTGAGCATGGATAGACGCGCGTTCATCGCTGCCTCAATGTCCGCCGTCCTTGGCGCACGGGCCGCGTCAGCAGCAGAGGCTGACGGCCAGGCGCGAAAGCCGATCAGAGCCATCCTGTTCGACGCTCTTCCGCTTTTTGACCCGCGGGGCGCCGCCTCAGTCGCCGAACGCCTCTACCCCGAGAAGGCTGGGATGCTGCTGCAGGCGTGGCGAGCCCGGCAGTTCGAATACCAATGGCTGCGCGCACTGGGTGACCGTTATGTGGACTTCCTGGCGGCCACGGAGGACAGCTTGACGTTTGCGGCACGCCAGAGCGGGGTCGCCTTGACGAGCGAGGGTCGAGGGCAGTTGATGAGTGCGTACATCAACCTTCAGGCGTGGCCGGATACACATGATGTATTGCCAAGGATTCGCAAACTGGGCGTCACGCTGGGCATCCTCTCGAACATGACCACACGTGCGCTTGAGTCCGGTCTGACCAGGGCCAACCTGCGCAGCCTCTTTTCCCATGTCCTCAGCACTGACTTAATTCGGTCCTACAAGCCGGCGCGGAAGGCCTATCAGCTCGGCTTGGACTCGTTGGGCCTAGAGCGAGATGAAGTGCTATTCGTTGCGTTCGCGGGATGGGACGTGGCAGGGGCAGTGTGGTTCGGCTATCGCACATATTGGCTTAACCGACTCGGGGGTGTGCCGGAGGAGTTGAGTTCATCGCCGCAGGGAACAGGTACTGACTTGCACTCGTTGCTCAACTTCCTCGAGGCTCAGGCAACCTAAGTGAACCGTCAGGTTAAAGTACTGGCAATTTCCGGCAGTCTGCGTGCCGGCTCTCTAAATAGCATGCTGCTACGCGCCGTGAAGCGACTGGCGCCGAGCGACATCAGCGTCGATCTCTATCGTGGACTGGGTGCATTGCCGCTGTTCAATCCAGATATTGAGGCCTTGGGCGCCCCTCCGGAGGTGGGCGAATTGCGTTCCCGAATCGTCTCGTCACATGCAATCCTGATCGCTAGCCCGGAGTATGCGCATGGCGTCTCGGGTGTTATCAAGAATGCGCTCGACTGGATGGTTGGGAATGAGTCGTTCATCGATAAGCCTGTGGGCCTGCTCAATGCTTCGCCGCGCGCGAGCATCGCTCAGGCGGCGCTGCGGGAAACGCTTTCCACCATGTCCGCACGCGTTGTTCCAGCGGCGTGCGTAACCCTCGGCATTCTTGGGTCCGGGCTAAACGAGGACGGTCTCGTCCAGAATCTCGAAATCGGGACCGCGATCCTAGGCGTATTGCGGGCTCTGCAGTGCGCTGCTGCGCCGCTGGCAGAGGTTTCACCAGCGCAGCAGGCGACCGCCGATGCAGGCCGACGCCCCCACAACGACCGCAATAGCCACTGAGTACCACGTCGCGATGAACAACGGGCTGTCATCCGGGCACGTCAGCGCATAGACGCTGGCGGCTACCGCTCCGGCCACGAGTCCCGCGGCTGCTCCGGCCCGCCATGGATGTTCCGGCGCCCCGCTCCGGAGTGCCAACAGAAGACAGGCAAGCGGCGCCAGTGCGATTAGGGGAATGAATCTGAGGCAGTGAGCTGCATTGTGGCCCATCAGATGGGATGCCCAAGCATGCGGCGGCACCGTCACCAGCTCGACTATTACCCCCGCTGCCAGAAGGAGTGGCGCCAGCATCAGGGACCAACGTCTGCGAGGGGCGGGAACGGGGCGGGCCATGTCCACCAGGGACACGACCGAGGTTCCGGCGACCGCAAGCAAGAGAACGAGTTTGAATACAAAGGGCGCGGTGGAGAACGCCTCGACAATATCGCCCCGCGGATGGCGAACGAACAAAGCGAGTACTGCCACAATGGTCGCCAGACCCACCGTCCTCCATAAGGTGCGACTGATAGGGACAACCGGTCGTGACCCATCGGCGACGAGGACTTGGATAAGAAGTTCAGTGTTCATTGAGCACAACTGAACGTGGCAGCTAAGGCTTTCACGCTTCTGTGTAACGTAACTCGTACCGCCCCTTCGCTCATCTGCAGGCGCGCCGCGGCTTCCTGAGCAGTGTGACCTTCGAGTGATACAGCGCGCACCACCTCACGCTGGCGGTGATTGAGCCTCGCAAGCGCGCGTTCCAGATCATGTGCGTGTTCTTGGCTGTGGGCTTCCTCAAACCACAGGCTCTCCAGGACGGTGTCAAGCGGCACCTCTGTGCGGCGACCGCGGCGCCGCAGGGCATCCACAATCTTGTTACGCGCGATCGCGGCGACCCAGGGGGCTAACGGCGTCCCCGGTATCCACGTGCCTCGTTTCAGGTGCAGAGCCAAAAGGACCTCCTGCACAACATCCTCCGCCTCAAGACCCGCCAGCCGCACGCGCCCGCGCACGGCGTTCCGCACAGCCACGGTAAGCAGCACCAGGAGCCGCTGATATGCGCCAGCGTCACCATTCAGAGACTGATCCATCAGCTCGGCCCAGTGCTTTTCGCGTTCGGGTGGACTTGCGTCTGTCATTTCACTCTTCGTGTGGCGCTAGCGAGCCGTTACGCCGCCCCGCGTGGCGGTCCTCCCTGTGGCGCGTCCGTACTCAACTCGGGCCACGCGCAGTAGACCGGGGCAGACCTCAACTTGTTGCAACCCTGCCCCCTCGCAAAACTCGGGTGTAACGAGGAGGGTGCCCCGAGCGATGGCACGGTACGACAATCCACTTGACGCGAGGGGTAGATCTCACGTGACGCGCGGTAACACAGAGGGTTCGGCCTTGGAGTCCAGAGAGAACCGTGAGCGGCAAGCTGGGCACTCGGGACAATCTTTCCGAGTCGCAGAGGTCGATGAGCTCGAGACTTTGTGCAATATCGACCAGGATGCTGCGCGACTCTTTGATCAGGCCGGCTTGGAGCTGACCGCCCAAAACAGCCTCGAGTTCGCGGCCGCGGAGCGCAGTCGTTGGCTGGAATGCCTGCGATCGGGCACGACCCTGGTCGCATCTAATCAGTCCGGTGAACCTGTTGGCTTTGCGGCATTGAGGGCTCTAGACGGAGAGCCCTACCTGGAACAGCTGTCAGTCCGCATGAACGCAATGCGCAACGGCATCGGAACTGCTCTGCTGAGCGCAGCGGAGCGAGTGGCCGCAAGGACGCGAGCGCGCGCACTGTGGCTCACAACGTACCAGCACCTGTCATGGAACGCGCCATTCTATGAGAAAGCTGGATTCGTCATCGTCCCCGCTGAGCAATGCGGCAGCGAACTGGCGCGCGAATTACTGTTCCAGCGCCGACTGCTGCCGGCGCCAGAACAGCGAGTCGCGATGCGAAAGCTCTTCGCGACCTCCAACTGATGCGTGCCGGACCTAGTCGACACACTCGCAATATTCATTTAGTGCCTATTACTCGAGGAGATGACCGTGGGAACGAAACGGTTGCTGTGCGCCTTGCATCTGCTTCTCGCGGCATCGCCCCTGTTCGCGGCACCGAGGCCCGTGACTTTGTCTACGGCGTCATCCGCGCCATTTATCGGCTATGTGGCGGGTCCGGAAACGTCCGACAAGTGCGTCGTCCTGGTGCATGACTGGTTCGGCGTCTCGCCGTTCTATACGGCCGCCGCGGATCGACTGGCGCAGCAGGGCTATTACGTTGTCGCCGTCGATCTGTACAACGGGCATGCCGCGACTACGCACGAGCAGGCCAACGCGCTTCTCGGTGCGTTGGACGGCCGCGTTGCCGGCGAGAAGATCGACGCAGCCATCAAATCGCTCGACGACAGACCCCGAAAAATAGCGGTGATGGGCTTCAGCATGGGAGCGCGGCACGCTCTTGCCGCCGCGCTGCGTAACAATGCGGTTCGCGCGACCGTGCTGTGGTACGGAGACACAACAAAGGATACGGATCGGTTACGCAACCTTTCTGGGCCAGTGTTGCTCGTTGCAGGCTCGAAGGACGGGTCAGCGCTTGAGGATTCATCGGCGTTTGCAAAGGCAGCCGACGCCGCCGGTACCGGCGCCGAGATCTACATCTATCCCGGCGCGGTACATGCCTTTGCGCAACCGTTATTCAACCAGGGGAAGACCTACGATCCGATCGCTGCGGAGACAGCCTGGAGGCTGACTGAGGACTTCCTCGGTCGTCGCCTGCGTTGATTGGGCAGAGGAGCGCGGAGGCTCGCGTGCGCGGGAACCGGGCACGCAGAAGCGGCGTCGTCGCGATGGTTCCGAGAGGTGCACGGCAAATGGTCTTGCGTCGCTGTCCGTTTCGGACCGCCCGGCGATGAAGAACCCCTGTGATTATGCGTCGCCTTACCGATGGCGTGTGATGAGGCGGGTACACGAAAACACCGCGGTGCATGCCGATTTCCGCGCGATCCCACGGGAAACGCTGCTTCCGTGGACTAGCCTTGGGCTTTGGACTCGTTCAGGGCCACGGCGGCGCGAACGAGCGTCTTCAACGCCTCCTCGTCCATCGCCTCTCCCTCGTGAAAGTCGATGGCCCGCCTTGTGTTCCCTTCAAGGCTAGAGTTGAAGAGGCGCGAGGGATCCTTCAGAGCCGCCCCTTTGGCAAAGGTCATTTTCACGACGTTCTTGTAAGTCTCGCCGGTGCAGATCAATCCATCGTGCGACCACACCGGAACCCCTCGCCACTTCCACTCCTCCACGACTTCGGGATCGGCTTCCTTAATTAAGCTGCGGAGCCGGCTGAGCATCTTGCCGCGCCAGTCGCCAAGCTCTTTGATTCTTGCGTCTATCAGCTGAGAAGGAGACTTGCCTTTCTGCAACCCGCTTTTTTTCCTCATGATCATTTTTTCTCCTTGGCCCGAGGCCTTTCATAGACGGGGGTGATCAGCCCGTATCGCTTCTACCGGGAGCTGCGGGTGGCGACAAGTGCTCATATGCATCCCAGTCTCAAAGCAGGTGGACACGTTTCCTAAGTCCTGCCGATTGTGCTGCATTTATCGATCGCCGCGCTATTTTACGCAATGCGGGTGCGGAAGCCCGGACGCAACGCGGGTGAAGCCAGGTCCGGTGCTCCCGCGCACGCCTCGTCGTTGGTTCGGTTCGAGGGTTTGAGACTCCCAAATCACTCGAACCAGTAGCGGCCGTGCAGGGGTGCGCGGCTACGCTCGCGCCAGCGCGATCCGGTCAGCCATGCCGCTGGATGCCGCCCGCGCAGTCTCCATCAACAGCGGGGCCCACCGCTGCGCAAGATCCTCCGCAGTCCAACGACTCGTCGGACCTGAAATATTGATCGCCGCCACGGGACGTCCGTGTGCACCCATGATGGCCGCTCCAATGGTGAGGTCGCCGCGGTAACACTCCTGATTGGCGCTGGCGTAGCCGGTTTCGCGCGCCTTACAGATAAGGCCGAGAACGCGCTTCCTGTCGGTCACAGTATTGGGAGTCAGGGACCGCAGTACTGACCGATCGAGGATGTCGTTCACTTCCTCCGCCGGTAGACGGGACAGGTACGCGCGACCGGCGGCGGTACAGAACATGGGTAGGGTCCGGCCAATGGGCATGTCGCGAACGCGAGGCTGGCCTTCGAGAGCATCAGCTCGGAAAAGCGCGGTTACGTCATTGGAGCATGGGTCAAGAACATCGCGAACCGGCAGTACCTCGCTTATGCGCTGAACCAGAAAGATCTTGACACCGGCGCGCTGGGCTTTGACTACGCACTGGTCGGGGAGCCGCGCACTTACGGGGTCGACGTCACTGATCGATTCTGACCGCGCGAATTTCGAGTGTTGGCATTCCCCGGGCGGCTCTATATGAGGCGATGGGGAATTGCCATCGCGCTGAAGGTGCACGCATGGCATAGCCGTGGAACGGTGGCTTCAATGGAAGAGGGGCTCGAGTGCGGGCGCCACGCGCAGCGCCCCGCTTGCCGAGAGATGGTTGGCGTCAATATACAGTGACTGTCCAGCGACGCTGCTGCGGCACAGCCCATCTCCGCACAGCGGGGTTGCCGGATCGAGCAGGTGCGCGGCGTTGCCGAGCGTCTTGAAGATGGTATCGATCTGTGCCTGGTTGTGGCGGTACTGCGCAAGCGTCGTGCCCATGTCGGCGTAGTTGATCCCGCGGGCCGCTGCGCGCGACAACGCCAACGGCACGAATTCGTGCTGATCGGGAACCTGTCGCAGGATCCATACCTCGACGCCGAGATGCTCCAGTGCCTGAACCGTGCGCTGCACGGCCGCGGAAAAGTTCCGCACGTTGTCCGCGGCGCTACCGCCGCCGAGATCATCGGAGTCGCGGTACGGGTCGACAAGGCGGTCGACAGCCGGCTCAGGTCGCAGTGGCAGATAGGCCGACCAGTAGGCGGCCAGCAATACCCGTGTCACCCCGAGCTCCGGCACGGCGCGCAACGTGCTCGCGTTGAAATCGCGGCAGTATTGCCCCCGCGGCATGTGCGCGACGTGCACGTCCAGAAGCGGCGGGCAGCTGCTGTAACTGGCCTGGGTTACCGCGACGGTGTACCGCTTGCCCAGCTCGGTCAGCGCCGGCGCGAGGGCACTGGCGTGACTATCGCCCCAGACCAGGAGGTGAGCGCGCGTCCCGGTGGAGATTACGAGACTGCACAGGATGCCCGGATCCGGCGGTGCGCGATGGCAGCGGCCTGCGTCCGCCGCCTCGGCCTCTCCCGCCGTATCGAACGCCAGCGCCGTCGTCGACAGGCGCTCTGGGAATCCGTTGCGGGCGACCGTGACTGCGGCTGTCGCTAAGATGGCGACGCCCACCACGATGAAGGCCGTCAACGGGCGGCGCGCCGCCTCAGGGTCCCCCCCCAGGCGGTATGGCCGTTCGACCCACTTCCACGAGAGGTACGAGAGCAGCGCCACGGCGCCCAGCGCGCCCAGCGTCTCGGTTGCATCGAGCTCCCTTCCGGTGTAGTCGCGCGCCAGTGTGAGTACCGGCCAGTGCCAGAGATACAGTGAGTACGACAGTGCGCCAACGGTGGTGAGCCAGCGCGCCGCGAGCAGCTTGCCGATGCCCGCGAGGTCAGCGCTGTTGGCCCAGATCAGTGCACCCGTGGACAGCACGGGTACGAGTGCCGCCACGCCTGGATACGGTGTCGTGGGCCTGAGCATGACGCCTGCCAGCACGATGCCGGCGATACCCAATGCGCTTATCAGCCAACGAAGGGCGCGCGGCGCGGCGACACTCGCCGACAGGGCCGCCAGGCCGCCGACCACAAACTCCCAGGCTCGTGCCGGCAGCAAATAGAAGGCCGAGCCCGGGTGGGCGCCGGTCAGCCAGACGTTAAACGCGAACAGCACCAGGGCCGCGGTTGCGAAGGCGAAGCGCCGCAGCCGTGCGGAAAGCGCTGCGATGCTCAGCAGTACCAGTGGAAACAGCAGGTAGAACTGCTCCTCGAGCCCCAGCGACCAGGTGTGCAGTAGCGCCTGCTCGGGGACCTGATCCTCAAAGTAGCCTTGGCGGCGCCAGAAGAAGAAATTGGGAACCAGCGCCAGCACCGCGATGGCGGAGCCGGCGAGCCGGCGAAGCTCCAGCGGACCGAGAATGAAGAATCCTGCCGCCAGCGTGGCGGCGACCATGACCACGGCAG
This sequence comes from uncultured Steroidobacteraceae bacterium, assembly GCA_964489185.1. Lineage (GTDB taxonomy): Bacteria > Pseudomonadota > Gammaproteobacteria > Steroidobacterales > Steroidobacteraceae > 13-2-20CM-66-19. The sequence continues at coordinate 50,249 of CAZAXR010000010.1, forward strand.
CGGGCATGAGGCGCCGCAGCCGGCGCGCACAGAAGGTGAGCATCGAGAAACGGCCGTGGTCAATCTGGTCGAAGAGGATGCCCGTGAACAGGAAGCCGGAAATCACCAGGAAGACGTCGACGCCGACGAACCCGCCGGGCATCAGCGACAGCCTGGCGTGATATGCCATGACCAGCAGGACCGCGATGCCGCGCAGCCCGTCGATATCAGGACGGAATCTCAAGCGCGCGCCCACGGCATTAGCGTGTGGGTACCTGTCGGCTCTGACCCCGCTGCGAATGCTCCGGGCGAGATCAGTGTGGGTCGCCCTGTGGAACGGTGGGCGCCGACTCTCTTCATTGACACTTTCAACCCCCTCCCAAGCGCCTCGCGTCGAAGCGCGAAAGCACGCGGCCGTGCTCGCAGGTTCGCGGGTCCTTTGTTCTGCCTACAAGGATTACATACAGGGCGAGGATCGGGAACTGGCTGCGGTCCTAGCCGATATCGACTCAACAGGGCGCTGATTTCCGTCCTGCTTCCCCATCCGTGTGACACGTGAGTATGCTTTGCAGTTGGAGCTGTTCGCTTGAAGAACTTGCGGCAGCGCCGGTCGGTCTGCTGGTTTAGGACACCCCCGCTTGACTACAGTTTCTCTGATCGGTGTCCCGACGGACCGTAACAGCAGCTACCTGCGCGGGCCGGCCAAGGCACCTGCGCACATCCGCGCCGCGCTGCGCTCGGACATGGGCAACCCGGCCACTGAACTGGGAGGCGAGCTCGACATCGATATCACTCTGCGTGACGCGGGCGATCTGCCACTTACGGAATCGCCGGCCGACGACGGCCTCATCCAGGCAGCCGTCACGCGCGCGCTGCAGGCCGGATACCGACCGCTGCTCCTGGGAGGAGATCACTCAATCACGTTCCCCGGCCTGTGTGCGTTCGCAAGCAGGTACCCTCAGCTATCCATCCTGCATTTCGACGCCCATCCAGACCTGTATCACGAGTTACAGGGTAATCCCCGCTCGCATGCCTCGCCTTTTGCTCGCATCATGGAAAAGCGGCTCGCGCAGCGTTTGGTGCAGGTGGGTATCCGCACCATGAATGCGCATCAGCGATCGCAGGTTGCCCGCTTCGGCGTCGAGATTGTTGGTATGCGGGACTTCGCGCCCGCGCAGGTACCGCAGATTTCCGGACCGCTCTACATATCCGTCGATCTCGACGGCTTGGATCCGGCTTTCGCGCCCGGCGTGTCGCATCACGAGCCCGGCGGTTTGAGTGTGAGGCAGCTGCTGGATGTGTTGGCACGGCTGGAAGGCGCCGAGGTAGTGGGCGCCGACGTTGTCGAGCTCAATCCCGACCGGGACCTCAACGGAATGACGGCGGTGGTGGCCGCCAAGATCGTCAAGGAGCTCGCTGCGCTTATGACGCGCCCAGCCTTCCAGCGCGGGCCCTCCGGCCGCGGACCATAGCAGGTGCGGAGCGCTTGGACTCGTTGCCGCACTACGGTGTGAATTCATCTATGCTGTGATCGCCCATGATTTACACCATCCGCCAACGCTTCAGGCGCCGCATGCGCGTGGCGGTTCTCTTGTGTGTGGTCGGCCTGCTCGTGACGGTATTGGGCGTGAGATACATCGAGTTTGACGCAGCCCATCCCGGGCCCGTGCTCCCGCGCTTGGTGCCGGTTTTCGGAATGATTGCCTTCTGCGTCGGACTCATACTGTGTGGTACGGCCCGCTGTCCGAAGTGCCTAACTGTCGTAAGCCCGTGGGTTTCGATGTACCCCGTCTTCTTTGTGCCCTTCCGTGGGCCGCCCAAACACTGTCCCACCTGCGGTATCGGACTTGACGAACCGTGTCCCTACTAATTACGGCATCCGTTCAACCGCACGCGTAGGAACGGGATCGGAAGTCTCAGGACAGCATACCCATAGCGGGAGTCCGCGATCGCGTGCGACTGCGGAGCTGTTTCCGTGAAGCGCGGCCCTACGCTTTCGCGTCAGGGCGTTGCTGCAAACCTCGCTGCCGACGTCTTCGACGATGCCGATTGCCTCGTGGCCCATGGGGCGGCGCGCTTTCGTGGGCTCGAGCAGCTTGTAAGGCCAGAGGTCGCTCCCGCAGATGCAGGCGTGGGTGACGGTGACGAGTGCGTCCGTCGGTTCAATGATACGGGCGTCCGGGACCTCTGCGATCCGCAAGCGCAGCTCGAGCGGGCCGGTTGGGGTGCCTTGAATAGCAGCTCGCGAAAGTCCTGCTGCGTTACCCGGACATCAAGGTGGAGATCACGGTCGACAACGGCCTCACGGATATTGTCGCCGGGCGTTTCGATCCGGAGTGCGTATGGGTGAACAGGTGGCCAAGGACATGGTCGCGGTGCGCGTCGGTCCGGACGTCCGCATGGCGGTGGTTGCAGCACCCGCGTACTTCGAGAAGCGCTCGCCGCCGAAGTCACCGCAGGATTTGCTGGCCCACCAGTGCATCAACCTGCGTCTGCCGACTTACGGCGGTTTGTACGCATGGGAGTTCGAGAAGGCGTCGCGGGAGGTCAGAGTACGTGTCGAGGGTAAGCTGGTCTTCTCAGAGCCGGCGCACATACTCAAGACGGCCCTGGCGGGATTCGGCTTGGCGTACCTGCTCGAGGACGTCGTGCAGCCGCATCTGGCGAAGGGGCGGCTGCGCCGCGTGCTCGAGGACTGGTGTCCTCCCTTCAGCGGCTATCACCTCTACTACCCCAGCCGCCGTCAGGCCTTGCCGGCATTCGCCGTGGTGATCGAGGCGCTGCGCTATCGGGCGTGATGCGCGGCGGATCGCCGCGCGCACGGTCGCGATCTCACCAGCTCACCGCAAGCGCCACATGTCCGGGCTGCGCGGCCACCCGTTCTAGCCACGCCCCGACTGCCGGATATCTGCTGAGGTCGAATCCGCCCTCCGCGGCACAATGTGTGTAGCCGTAGAGCGCGATGTCCGCGATGGTGTAGCGACCGGCGGCGAACCAGTCGCGCTGCGCGAGATGCGTTTGCATCACGCCGAGGGCGGCATGGCCCCTGGTGTGCCACTCCGGAACCAGATGGCGCTTCTGTTCGAGCTGCTCTTTCGGCGAGTACGCGATCCAGAAGCGCGCCACGGCGATGTACGGTTCATGGCTGTATTGCTCGAAGAACATCCACTGCAGCACCTCGGCGCGTCCCCAGCGGTCGTCGGGCACAAGTGGCGTGCCCTCGCCGAGGTACCACAGGATCGCGCCCGACTCCGGGAGCGTACGTCCGTCCTCGAATTCGAGCAGGGGGACGCGGCCGTTCGGATTCTTGTCGAGAAACTCCGGCTTGCGCGTCGCCCCGTCGTGCAGGCCGTACTCCTGCAGTGCGAGCGGGATTCCGAGCTGGCGCGCGGCGAGCCGCACCTTGTAACAGTTGCCGGACATCTGCATCTGATGGAGCACGGGCATGCCGGATTCCTGCGGTCAAGCCAGGGACCGCGGATCATCTGGTAAGCCTCGCGACCCTGCAACCCTCTGCGCACTGCTTTGCGGTGTCCGGACCGTTCCCCGCTCACCGGGATCAACGCGTGCAGCGGCAGCCAGCGCCTGTGACAGCGGGATCTGCGGGAGTTGCGGGGAGCTGATTGGGAAGCTGGCGACGCGCCGGCTGGCCGATCGCTTGGTGCCCGATTGCGATGAGCACCGGGACGTGCTCCGGAACCGACTGGCAGTGTGTGACGGCTGACATTCGGCGCCTGTGCCGGGCGCGTTGAATGCGATCCACGGCCAGCATGATGGGCAGCGTAGGTACGCGCCTACACCGACTGGGTGGCAACACCCTATCGAAACGACAACTGCGCGAGCTGACAGTAGCCGTAGTTGGTTGGGCGGAGGAGTTGGGTCATGTTGCAAATAGCTGCGTTGTTGTTGGTCATCGCGGTCGTCGCCGCTGTGTTTGGTTTCGGCGGCTTTGTCGCCGGGGCGGTCGGCGTCGCCAAGATCCTGTTTGTGATCTTCCTGATCGGTGCCGTCGCCGCCTTCATTGCTGGCCGCAGGAGCGCATAGCTGCCGCATGTTCGCCGCACGCGAGCAACATGTGCGCGGATGCCGGAATTACCAGCGCATCCCGCGCGGGTGGTTCGCCGCTAGCACAGCGCGCTGCCGTCGGTCACGGGCCGCTCCAGCGCCGCCAGCACGATGGCGCCGTCCTCACGAACGAACCCGGTGACCAGGACTTCGGACCTGAAGCCGGCCACGCGCTTGGTGCTCAGGCCGGTGGCGCAGATGACCTGACGGCCGAGGAGAGCCTCGGGACTGTAGAGCGCGGTGAGCTGGGCGCTCGACTGCTTGGTGCCGAAGGTGCCGAAGTCGATCCAGAGTTTGTAGGCGGGCTTGCGGGCTTCGGGGAACGACTCGACGCGTCGGATGGTGCCGGCACGCAGACCCACTCGCTCGAAGTCCGTCCAGCTCGCCGGCTCATCTGCTGCACTCATCGACGACTCCGCCGCATTGCGCTCTCGCGGATGCTACGCCAGTCTCGGCACGTCGGCCGCTCCCCAAAAGTGGCCGTCGCGCCGTTTTCCGTGGCGATTCGTCGAATTATCTCCGGCCGCCTGCGCTGAGGTAAGCTGCATCACCCGCCTGCGCTCCAGCGTAGAGTTCGCCGGTAGGTCGCTAACGTGAGGGAAGGGAGAAACCATGTCGACACGCGTACTGACGCTGTTCACGCCGCTCCTGCTCTGCCTTGCCGCCTGCGGCACCACGACATTCACCTCGACATGGAAGGCGCCGGACGTCGCGCCGGTCAATCCTGCCGGCAAGACCATTGCAGTGGCGTTCGTATCGAATAACGAGAGTCTGCGCCGCAGGGCCGAAGACATTCTGGTGGCCGACCTGAACAGGCGCGGCGCCCGCGGCGTGGCGGCATACACCATCCTGCCGAATGGCGGTCACACCGCCAGCGAGCAGGCACGCGCGCAACTGAAGCAAGCGGGAGCAGACGCGGTCATCATCATGCGCGTCGTGGGCAAGGACCAGCGCATCACGTACACACCGGGCTACACGGCCCCGGCGTACTACAACGGCTTCGGTCCCTACTGGGGTTATGGCTGGGGCACGGCCTATCAGCCCGGATACCTGCAGACCGACACCGACATTTCGGTCGAGACACTCGTGTATTCCCTGACGCGGGACAAATTGCTGTGGGCGAGCACCAGCCGCACCACCAATCCGACGGACATGAACGCACTGGTGAGCGAAGTCGCCGAGGCGACTGCCAAGGAAATGCAGAAGCAGGGCTTCCTCGCCAAGTAGTGTCGGAGAACCTCACATGAGCAGCGCGCTGATCTGGGATGTGAACTGGGCATGGAGTCTGCCGCTGGTGATATTTACGGTCATCTTCCACGCGACGGGCCTCGGCCTCATCAGCCGCGGCGTCAGCCGGGTGACCGCTCTCGCTGCCAGCCGTCGGCACCTTCCGCTGCTGTTCTCGCTCGTCATGGGTGTGGCAACGCTTCTGGCGACGCTGCTGCACGCCTCTGAAGCCAGCCTCTGGGCCTTCACCTACTGGATTCTCGGCGCCATCCCGAATGGGAGGCTGGCGCTGCTGTATTCCCTCAACGCCATCACGTCCTACGGCCATACCGATGTGTATCTCGCGACCCACTGGCAGCTCATGGGGGCCATCGAGGCGTTGAACGGACTGCTGCTCTTCGGACTGACGACTGCATTCCTGTACGGAGTGGTGCGGCGGGCATGGCCTCTGGAGAGTCACGTGACGGCGGCGGGCCGGCTCGTGCGCGCCTGATTCGCAGCGCGAGCACCTCGCCCGACGGCTGCGCGGGCGCCACTTGGCGCCACGATCGCGCCCCTGCTTTGCCACAGGCGGCTGCAAGACTCACTGCTGTCGTACCGCAGCGGGAGTCTGTATGCCTGATCGCCTCGATGCCCTGCTCGAGTTCCTGCGCCGCACACTCATCACCCCCCTCATCCGGGTAAGCGCCGCACTGGCGAGCCGTATTCGCAGTGCATTCGGCCGCGCTGCGCGCTTTCCAACCCGCCTCGCCGCCGCGGCGCTGCTCGCCCTGGCGGCCTATGGTCTCTACACGCATCCTCCCTTTGCCACGGTGCGCCGTGGCGAGATCTTGGTGCGCACTAACGCCTTCGACGGCTCGGCGAAGGCCTACACGGCCGGCACGGTATTGCTGATGCCGGTCATGCATCAGGCACGCCACTACCCGACGCGCGACCAGATCTTCCGGCCGACCGAAGGTGCGAGTGCCACGGGACCTGCGCCGTTTCAGTCCAACGAAGGCCTGTCGATCGGGGTGGATTTCACGGTGCGCTGGGCGATCGACCGCGCACGCATTGCGCAGATCTCCAAGGAGTATCCGGACGACCTGAATGCCGACCTGGTGCGGCCGGCGGTGCAGGGGGTGGTGTATCCGCTGCTCGCGCGGCACAGCGTGCGCGAGATTTTTTCGCAGCAGCGCTCGCAGATCCAGCACGAGATCGCAAGCGAGCTCGCGCCGAAGCTCGCCGCGGTGGGACTGGTGCTGCGCGGGGTGGACATGGGCAAGGTCGATTTGCCCCAGGACTATCGCGCCGGCATGGAGAAGCTGCTGGCTGAGGAGCTCGAGACCGAGAAGATGCGCTACACGCTGGAGCTGAAGGAAGCTCGGGTGAAGCAGACGCAGCTCGAGGCCGAAGCGGACAAGGTGCGCCGCCAGAAGGCTGCCGAGGCTGCCGGCGTCGAGCAGGTCATCGCTGCGCGCGCGCAGGAAGAGACCATGAAGCACGTTCTGCCCTTCAAGCAGAAGCAGATTCAGCAGCGGCAGCTCGAGGCGGAGGCGGAGAAGCTGGCGCGCATCCGCACCGCGGAAGGGGCCGCGGAGGCGCGGCGCATCGAGGCCAGGGGCGAGGCCGACTCGCGCCAGAAGCTCGCCGATGCGGAGGCGTACCGGCTCGATCTGGTAGGCAAGGTGAATGCCGGCCAGATGGAGCGCGAGGGCGTCCTGCTCACCCACTATCCGCTGCTGATCCAGAAGACGCTCGCCGACAAGCTCGCCGACAAGGTGCAGGTCATCATCGCCCCGACTCCCGCCGCCGGGCAGTTCATCGGCGCAAATCTCGTGGGTGCACACGCAACGGCGGGCGCAGACGCCGCGGCTCAGGGGGAGCGCCCCTGATGCTGCCCGGCCTGGCCGCCACGCTCGCCATCGTCGTTCAGGATCACGCCGCGCTGCGCACCGCGCCACGGGCGAGTGCCACCGAGCTGACCGCGCTCTGGCAGGGGGATGTGGTGGAGCTGCGGGGCGAGCGCGCGGGGTACCTGAGGGTCTACGACTACCGCCAGGAGCGGGGGGGTTATCTAAAGAGTGAAAGTGTCCGCGCGGTCGGCCTCAAAGAGGGTGACGCGTCCGAGTTGCTCGCCGTGCTGCGCTTCCTGCGCGAGAGCCCCGGATCAGAATCCCTTGGAATCAGTTATGGCGCTGCCTATCTCAAAGCCGTTTCTCCGCAGGCGCTCACCGCGGAGCCCTTCGATGCTATCGCTCGTATGGCGGAGCGCCTCGCGGATCAGGCCTCCGGCAGGGGCTCGCGCCTCGTGGCCGCGCACCTCGAGGTGGTCGAGCAATTCGGGGTCCACATGCAGAGCTTCGAACGCAACGGCCAGGTGCAGGTGTGCTACGACGGGGTCCTGTTCCGGCGGGTCCTGGCGCTGCCCGGCGCGAGCCCCGAGCAGCGTGCGCAGGCCGCGCTCGGCCTGACGCGGCCGGATTGCATCGACCCGACTCTGGGTCCGGCTCCACGCGCCTTGCTTGACGAGGCGCGGCGGCAGATTCTCGAGGGGGTCGGCGATCACGGCCTGAACGCCATGACACGCAGCCGTCTCCATGCACGGCGCGCCGGTGTGTGGGCCTCTCTGACTTATCAGGCGGCGCGGCGCGGGGAGGCCGCCACGCAGGCGGCGCAGCGGGCACTCGTGGAACTCCTCGCGGTGCACACGGAGGACCTGGGCGTCGACCGCCGCTCCGAGTACCTGGATGCCACGGTGCGGGTCGGCGCGATCCGCTGGGCGGCGGCCGTCACCGCGCAGGCCCGCGCGGATGCGCTGCTGCTGACTGCCGCGCCGGGTGAGCCCGGGCAGACCTGCCTGGTGCTCGAGGATGAGCGGCGGCGCGGGGCGCCGCTTGCGAGACGCTGTACCTACGGGGTCGCGTGGCTGGCGTCGGCGCAGTCCCTTGCGCAGGGCCACGCACTGGTTCTGGCCGTCCAGCCGCTGGAAAGCTGGCGCGAGCTATGGGTGTTTCACTCCGGGACAGACGGGTGGACGGTCGACGTGCTGTCACCCGCGGCGAACGATCCCGAGGAAGGCTATGTGGAGTTTGCCGGGTTTGCACCCGGAACCCGGCGGTTGCTCATCGTGCGCGAGGTCAAGGACCGCGGGCGCTTCGTCCGCCGCTTTGAGGAGCTCAGGCTCGATGACCTCGCACTCATCAGACAGGCCGGCGCTCCGGAGATGCTCGCGGACTTTGGCCGTTGGCAGGACCTAGCCTGGCGACGCGATACGCTGGCGCTACATTGATGACGCGACCCACCGGGCACGTATCCGTATGTCGCTGCTCAGCGGGGGGCGTACCGCCTCCGAGCCAGTCATTCGGTGCGGTTCGAGCGGCGCTTTCGGAGGTGTAATCGAATTGTATCCGCCGCGTGGGAATGGACGCCTACCCTAAGGCTGCCTGTTGAGGCCATCGTTGCGGGGTTACCGTGATTCATTCGCGGCGGCACCGTCGCGCGAGCTTCCGAGTCAGCTTATGGGCTGCAACGATCACGCTGAGCGCTGCGCTCACCGCGTGCGGCAGCGGGTCGCCAGGCGTGGCCTCCATCGAGGTTTCGATCGATGTGGCCGCCGCCGACGTCAACGGCGACGGTCGCCCTGATGTGCTGCTGCCGTTGATAAATTCGGTCACCAACAAGGCGCGCGTGATCCTGCACGCAGCCGGGAACGGCAAGGATTACCTCGCGCCAGTGGACTATCCGATCGCCGCGAACTTCCCGAGCGCGATTCTCGCGGCTGACCTCAACAGCGATCAGTACCCGGACCTGGTGATCTCCGGGGCCCGGCAGCCGGCATCCTCGGTGGTCGTCCTGATAAACGACGCGACCACGCCGGGGGTCTTTCACGCGACGCAGGCGTTCGACGTTTCGAATCCGAACCAGGTTGCCGTCGCGGACGTAAATGGCGACGGACTGCCGGACCTCATCATTGCCGCGGACACCCTGATGGTGGCGCTGCAGAACGCCAGCACTCCAGGCACCTTTGAAGCGCCTACGACCATCTACCCGAACTACGTGGCATCGCTCGCGGTTAAGGACATAGATGGCGATGGCATGCCGGACATTGTCGTCAGCGATCTGCAGGGCACGAAGGTACTGTTCCTAGCGCCCGGCGGCGGCGGCACGCCGGCCATAGCCTCGACACTCCAAGTGCTGACGAGTGCGGTAGGCCAGAACGTGCCTCCCGCGAGCGTCGCGAGTGCCGACCTCAATGGCGATGGCCACAGTGACGTCGTGATCGTTGATCCCGCCTCGTCCTCGCTGGTCGTGCTGCTGCAGGATCCGGCGCACGTTGGACAGTTCCTAGTGCCCGTGACGTATCCTCTGCCCGCCGGCACAGGCAGCAAGATCGTCGTCACCGACCTGAATGGCGACGGATATCCCGACATTGTCACCGGGGGCTCGAGCGCCGTTGCCGTCTGGCTGCAAGATGGTGCCCGGCGAGGAGCGTTGCTCGGCGTGGCGACTTATGCGGTGCCGTTCGGTGCTGATGCGATTGCCATTGCTGACGTCGACGGTGACGGGCATCCGGATATCGTCACCAACGCCGGCGTGTCGAACTCCGGGGGCGACCTTCTGAAAACTCCGCCCGGAGTGATGTACCAGGATGCCGCCTCGCCAGGGATATTTCTGGCACTGCGAGACCTCGGCAGCTGAGGTCCGGGCAGCGCGTCCTCCGCGGTGTCAACGTTTCTCGGCTGCGGCCGGCGCCAGATGTCGCCTGCGCCAGGCGCCCGGTGAGATGCCGAGAGCTTTCTTGAACGCGCGGCTGAAAGCAGCCTCGGATTCATAGCCGACGCGGCTGGCGATCTCCCCCATGGCTTCCCCGCGCTGGCGCAGGTCGTTGCTGGCGAGCTGCATACGCCACTGCGTCAGGTACTGGATGGGAGGCTGGCCGACGAAACGCGTGAAGCGCTCCGCCAGCGCGGAGCGGGACAGCCCGACAGCGCGCGCCAGGCTCTGCAGCGTCCAGGGCCGCGCTGGACTGCGATGCAGAAGCGCCAGGGCGCGGCCGACGCACGGCTCGCGCAGCCCCGCCAGCCAGTCGACGCGGCCCGGCGGGAGGGTTTCGAGGTACTGACGCACGACGTCGACGAACATGAGCTCGCTCAGCCGGCCAAGCACCGACTGCCCGCCGACCCGCCGCTCGGCCGATTCGGCCACGGCGAACTTCACGTACGAGTCGAGCGAACCGCCGGGGGTCGCATGAACCTGGAACACGCGTGGCAGCGCGGCCAGCAGTGGGTTGAAGGGGCGCTCATCGCAGCCGAGGAAGCCGCACACGAACTGGGTGGTGTCAGTCTCCGCCTGCGCTCCGCCCACGAAGATGCTGACCGGCAGCTTGCCGTCGCGTGGTGTCCGGTAGAGCGCCATGTTGGGCCTGCGACGCAGTCCCGGAGTGCTCGCCAGCACGTGCGTGTGCCCATGCGGCAGCACGATGATGTCGCCGGCGGCGAGCCTGATCGGTTCTTCGCCCTCGAGCGATGCCCAGCAGCTGCCGTGCGTGATCGCGTGGTAGCAAATGAGATGCTCGGAACCCGGAAGCATGGCGCCGACGATGGCCTTGCCCGCCGGCGTCTCGGCCACCCACGGCTCCGCGGCGTGGATGTCGAAGAATATGGCGCCGGTGAGGCGCACCGCCCTCAGCACGTCCGATAACGCATCCATCCAACTCCCCCTGGACGCCCGAGCATGAGACTTGGACGGCCCGACATTAGCGTGCCCGCGGCGGATCGCTACAGTGCACGCCTCCCGACACACTCATCCTACTAGGAGATGCGTTTGAGTCACAAAGAGCTCCACACAGGCCAGTGCTTCTGCGGCGAGGTGCAGTTCGAGCTGTCAGGCGACCCGCTGGCCATGGGCTACTGCCACTGCGAGTCCTGCCGCCACTGGTCGGCGGCGCCGGTCAACGCCTTCACCCTTTGGAATCCCGAGACGCTGCGGATCACCCATGGCGCGACAGATGTCGGAACCTACAACCGCACCCCCCGCAGCGATCGCAAGTGGTGCACCAAGTGCGGCGGCCATCTGTTCACCAACCACCCGCAGCTCAAGGTGGTGGACGTGTACGCGGCCATGCTGCCCGGCCTGCGATTCGAAGCCGGCCTGCACGTGAACTACCAGGAGACCGTATTGCGGATTCGGGACGGGAAGCCGAAGCTGAAGGATATGCCTGCAGAGATGGGCGGCAGCGGACAGACGCTGCCGGAGTAGCAGCACTCGCCAGGGCCGCGCCCTAGCGGGCGGCGCCCCGCGCGGCGGGTGCGACGAACCGTCCGCCGGCCGAGTTCTCCCGCAACGGTCCGCTGGTTATCCTAGCCAGCGGACCGAACGGGATCTCGATGCCAAACGGACCCACAATAGGAAAGCCGCATGCTCCGGTCGAAGTGGAGTGGCTCGGCGACTCGGTGTTCGAGGCCGGCCGCGCCGCCGGGCCCACAGTGCGCATTGACGGCGATGCCAACGCGGCGCCGAGTCCTTTCGATGTGCTGCTGGCAGCTGTGGCCACCTGCGCAGCCACCGACGTCGTCTCCATTCTGAACAAGCAGCGCACCCCGGCGCGGGCTTTACACGTGCGCGTGAGCGCCCAGCGCGTCGAGGAGAGCCCACGGCGTCTGTGTGCCGCAGTGCTGGAGTTCACCATCGACGCACCCGGCGCGACCGCGCCGAAGGTCGCCCGCGCGGTCGAGTTGTCGGTGACCAAGTACTGCAGCGTTCGCTCATCGCTCAGGGCGGACGTTGCGGTCACCTGGAAGATCGACCTCAAATCCTGAAACCGCTCATGAGCCCAGCCCGCAATTTGCTCACTGCCGCCCTGATCCTTCTGCTGCCGAGCGTGGCGCTGCCCGCCCCCTCATCCGCGCAGCGCACCTATGAGGTCTCGCTAACCCGCGGCTCGCGGCTGCTGGTCCAGGCGCGCGTCAACGGTCATGCGGTCGAGGCGCTGCTGGACTCCGCCGCCGAGGCAACCCTCATCGATCGGAAGTTTGCCAAGACCCTGGGGCTTGCCAGTGCCACGACCGTGAACGGGCAGGGCTCGGGCGGCAGCTCGTTCGATGCCGGTTTGGTCAACGGCGTACGGCTGCAGGTGTTCGGCGTCTCGCTCGAGAACCAGACCGTCGCGGTGACGGACCTTCAGGACGTGGGCCAGCGGCTTCTCGGGCGCAGGATTGACGTCATTCTGGGTCGGGAGATCTTTGACGCCGCGCGGCTGCAGATCGACGTGGAAGGGCGGCGCATCACGGTACTGCCGCCAGAGGCAGATCCTGCGGGGATTCGTCTCGAGCTGACGACGGAGCACGGCGTGGAGACCATACCGGTGAGCGTTGAGCAGGCCGGCACGGTCCGGGCGACGTTCGATCTCGGAAACGGATCGCAGGTGCTTGTCGGCAAACAACTCGTCGAGCGGCTGCACCTGTTGTCCGACGGGCATGCCGTGAGCGCCAGCCGCGGTGGCGGATTGGGCGGGGAGACCGAGCGGCAGGTGATCGTACTGCGCTCGCTCGAGGTTGCCGGACGACGATTTGAGAACGTGCCGGCCGCCATCGATTCCCAGCCGAGCGCCTCGGATCTGAACGTCGGCATCGACATCCTGCGCCACTTCGTGATCACCACTGACTTCGCGGCGCACACCGTGTGGCTGCAGCCGCGGCGCGACAGGCCGGCCCACTGACGCGTGCCGCGGCCGCTCGCTCAGAACTTGCCCGCGGTCACGGCGATCGCAGGGATTGGCGGCAGGGCGCCTTCCTTGTAGCTGACGCCCGCTACCGTCACGTGGAGGAGATCTGTGGTGTGGGCGCCCTCGGCAGTGTCGAAGTACTGCCGGTCGACGGTCATGGCGCGCACATAGTGCGGCGGCACGCTGTAGGTGACGCGCTTTAAGTCGGAGACGACCGTTCCGTCCTCGGTCCTCCACGCGACCCGGTAGCGGATGACACCGTAACAGCCGTGTGCCGCACAACCGTGCGCGTCAATGCTAAAGGCAATCCGAAATTCGTCCTTACCGAGCCGCATAACGAGCGGGGCTTCTGTGAGATGCGCTGCGTGCGCGGCGGGAGAGTCGGCGGCAGCGGCTGCGCCACAGGCAAGCAGCCCGCATGCGAGGACAGCCCCGATCGCTTTCAGAGGCCTCTTCATCTGATTCACTCCATTGTTCACCCGTGCTTCCCGAAGCAAGTTCCATACCTGGTCCTAGGGCAGTCGCGGCCCACAACCGGCGACCGGCCTGCGCCATGGCGGGGCAAAGGAGCGATAGGCGCACTCCCTGGGGGCGCCGCAGAGAAGAGTTAGCCGCGGGAGGGGTGAGCGCTCGAGGTTGTGGCTGGCTCGGCACGTGACCGCGAACGGGCGCGGCGACCGAGCGTGACCGTCTGCTCGCGATGCCGCTCGTATGCGACGAATGCGCGGTAGCCGAGTAACACGGCGAGCGTTGCGCCGACATCAATGAGGAAGAACTGCATGATTCATCTCCCGCGGGGCTCTCCGTACGTTCTGAGCCTAATGACATGCCGGACCGGGCGCCGCCCTCCGACGGGAGACCGCTGCATGCAATTCGGGAGGCGCCTCGTGTACTCATTCGGGGAGATTGCGCTATAGGCGCGGCTGCCCGCTGAGGAACACGAGCGCGGGCCGCGGGGCGGGCTGAGTATTTTAAGAAGAGGGCTTGTGCACTACAACCTCTCAAGAGAATCTATTCTCTTGCGATAGACACATCGGTACGCCACTATGGAACAATGGAGGGCGGCAGATCTCACACCGGGAGGATGAAGTTGTGGCGACGCGCAGGCAGACCCTTGCATCAGCAAGGGGGACTCGAGAGGAAATGACCCGTAAGAACAATACGCTCGGAAGTCTGATTCGCGCGCTGCGGCGGCAGAAGGGCTGGACCCTTCGCCAGATGAGCGAGAAGGTAGGAATTCCGCTCTCCACTCTCGCGAAGGTAGAGCAGGACAAGCTCTCCCTCACCTACGACAAGCTGCAGCAGTTCACTTCCCGACTCGGGCTCACGATGACCGAGTTCCTGGCTCACGCGGAAGCGCGCGCCACCGACTCACCGCAAGTGGTCACGGCGCGGCGCAGCCTTACGCGCGATGGTAATTCCATCCAGGTCTCCACGCCCAACTACGACTACGAGTACCTGTGCGCGGACCTGCGCGAAAAGCGCATGGTGCCGATCCTGACCCGCATCCGTGCCCACGATATCGCCGCCTTCGGTGCGCCGGTGAAGCATCAAGGCGAGGAATTTGTCTTTGTACTGGAAGGGAAGGTCGAGGTGCATCTGGAGTTCTACACCTCCGTGGTGCTCAAGGCCGGGCAGGGCATCTACATCGACAGCACCATGGCGCACGCGTACGTCGCCAAGGACTGCGACAGCGCCCTCGTGCTCGGAGTGTGCTCCAGCGAGGAGCCGAATCTTGCCGGTGAGCTGATCAGCCTCAGCGGCAAGACCGAGAAGGTGGCCTGAACTTCAACGCCGAGGGGCCTCGGCGTGCGCGCCCCGCGCGTCAGAAGCGAACGGTGACCGTCGCGCCGATGGTGCGGGGCTGCACGAGAGCGAGCGTGCCGCCGAAGTTCGGCGCGCCCTGACTGCTGTAGGAGGTGATGCCGCGCACGTCGCCCACGTTCTTGCAGTAGAGCAGGAACATCCAGCGCTGGCTATCGAGACCCAGGCGCAGGTTGACGGTGTTGTAACCGTCCAGCTCGGCGCGCGGATTGGGTACCGTCACGACAGCGCCACCGACTACTTCGGTGGTCGCGGAGAAATCGTTCTCCCTGGAGCCGATGTAACTCCAGGTCGCGCCGGCAAAGGCATCGAAATCACCGAAGGCACGCCAGGTATACGACCCGTCCAGCGAGCCGCTCCACTTCGGGGCGTACGGGAGGTGGTCGCCGTTGTGGCCGCCGGCCGCCGGGGCGTCCTCGGTGAGGTAGGCGTCGACGTACGCGCCGGTGAGGCTGAAGTTCAGACCCTGGACCGGCGTGAGCCCGAAGGTCCACTCGAGTCCCTGGCTGCGCGCCTTGCCGCCGTTGGCGTTGATGCCGAAATTCTCCACGACCTGCAGCAACTGGATCTTGCTCCAGTCAATGAGGAACGCCGCGACGTCGATCGACAGGCGGTGATCGAGCAAGTTGGTGCGGCTGCCGAGCTCGTAATTTACGGTCGAGTCAGAGGCGTACTCGTGTGGCACGCCCGCAGGAGCGCCCGGAGGGAGCGCGTTCGGGCCGCCCGGCCGGTAGCCGCTCGCCACGCGTGCGTACAGCATGGTGTCCTGGCTGACGTGCCAGCGCGGCGCGACTGAGTAGGTGAACTTGTTCTCCGAGGAATCGCCGGAGGTGGTCTGCGGCGGGACCAGCAGGCCGCCAATCTCCTGATTAGCAGACTGCTTGTTCTCGGACCAGCGACCTCCGAGCGCGAGGTCGAACGCCGGGCTGAAGTGATAGGTGAACTCCCCGAAAGCGGACCACTCGCGGTAGAGCGAATCCAGCGAGACTGTCTCGAGGGGAGCTGGCAGCGGTGCGAACGCCTGACTCGGGATGAGGAACACCGGCAGCGTCTGGTCAAGCGTGGAAGACTCGCGCGTGAAGAACGCGCCGAGCTGCCATTCGAGCGCCTGTGCAGATGCCGATGCGAGACGAAGCTCCTCGGTCCACTTCTTGACGTTGAGATCGGAGGTTTCCGCCACGCCGGAACCGTCGGGCGGATTCGGAACAATACTGGTGGCAATATCACCGAAGCTCACTCCCGGTATTGCCGCGATCGAGGTGGCGTCGGTGAACTGGTTCTGTTCCGTGGTCCCGTAGCTCGTGATCGAGGTCAGGTTGCCCCAGCCGAGATTCCAGTTCAGCTGGGCGCTGTAGATCCGGTAACGGAAGGTGGCCGGCTCGTTGATGAAGCGCTTCTGATTGTAGTCGCCGTCCTGCGGCTCCAGCTGGTTCGCGGGCGGAGTGAGCGGTGTGCCCGCGGCACCGACGACGTCGACGTAAGGCGTGCCGTCGGTGTGCAAGTCCTGACCGAGGGCACCAAGCCGCACCGAGAAGTTATCGGTCAAGTGCCACAGCAGCGATGCCCGCAGGCCGGCCCGGTAGCCGTGGTTGACATCCTTCTCCCCGAGACTGGGATCGTCGATGTAACCGGGCACGCCAGCGTAGTAGCCGCTCAGGCGGAAGGCAGCGCTGCCCCCAATCGGCAGGTTGATCATGCCCTTGGCCGATCCGACCGTTTCGCCGTGTGCCACGTCCTCCCCGCCGACTTGTAGAGCACTCTCGAACCGCGTCGGATCCGGGGGGTTGGTCACGTACTTGAGCAGGCCGCCTTCGCTGCCCGCCCCGTACAGGGTCCCCTGCGGCCCGCGCAGCACTTCTACGCGCTGCAGATCCCAGGTGTCGAAATCACCGGCGAGGATCGAACCGTTCGCCAGGGCGTTGCTCGAGCCAAACGGAGATTCGTCAACGTAGGTGGTCACGGTGGACCCGACGCCGCCGACGTTTTCGCCACGGATCGTGAGCCTGTCGAGGCCAGGCGCGCTCAGCTGGACCGATAGTCCAGGAACTTTGGCTTCGAGGTCCGCCAGGGAGACGAGCTGCTGCTTGTTGATCTCGTCGCTCGCGACCGCGCTCACTCCCATCGGCACGTCGTGCAGCTTCTCTTCGCGCTTCTGGGCCGTCACGACGACTTCCTGCAGCGCCCCCGCGCCGGACTCGCTCTGAGTCACCTCGTCTGCACGCGCAGCCGCACCGCCAGCGAAGGCGGGCGCGAGCATCAGCAGACTGAGTGAGGAAATGCGCTGGGACCTGAGCATCGTATTCTCCCTCGGGGACAGGACGCTAAGCTTTCTCTGATATGACAACATTTTCTCCATTTTGGCAATGCTGAGCCTGTGCTGCTGCGGCTGCACACGGCCCGCGTCCCGAAAAACGCTCACGGACCAGCCGCTTCAGAGCCGGATTGTGGTTGACATAGATTCTCTAAGCGGGACATGATTCTTCAATCAGGATATCCCTCCGGCAGAACCGGCGTCGCGCGCCCCGAGACGCCAGGCGCCCAGACAAGGAGCCGTACGCTCTGCCGAGGCGTTTCGCCCCTAACACGGGAATTTGAGCGACCCACGGCCAACATGCAGACCGACACAGGCCATCACGATGGATGAGCGAGCGGCCAGCCACGCGCCCGCGGCTCCGGCATCCAGGTTCCGCGAATTGCCGTACCCGTACCTGCTGTTCCTGGGCGACACGACGGAGGCGGCGTACGCCAAGACAGCGTTCGGGCTGCGCGACTGGGTACCGGAGCGCTGTCTCGGGGAGTGGGCGTGCGATAGCGCGACGGTGACGACCGGGCTGCCGCGCCTCACGCCGCGCGAAGCGCGCGCCCGGGGGGCGCGCGGCCTGGTGATCGGCGTCGCAAACACCGGAGGGGTGATCGGCGAGAGCTGGATACCGCTGCTGGTAGAGGCGCTGGAGGCAGGACTGGACATCGTCAGTGGCCTGCACTCGAAGCTGGCCGACGTGCCGCAGCTCAAGGCCGCTGCCACGCGCTCGGGGCGCCGCCTCATCGATGTGCGCACGCCCCCTCCCAACATCCCGATCGCCTCCGGACACAGGCGCGCCGGCAAGCGCCTGCTCACGGTCGGGACCGACTGCGCCCTCGGTAAGAAATACAGCGCGCTCGCCATCGCGCGTGCCTTCAAAGCGCGCGGGCTGGACGCTGATTTCCGCGCCACGGGACAGACCGGCATTCTCATCGCCGGGGGTGGCATCCCGATGGATGCGGTCGTGTCTGATTTCGAAGCCGGGGCCGCCGAGCTCCTGACTCCCGATGCGCCGCCCGATCACTGGGACGTCATCGAGGGGCAGGGGTCGTTGTTTCACCCCGCCTACGCGGCCGTCTCGCTCGGGCTGCTGCACGGCAGCCAGCCCGACGTGTTCGTCGTGTGCCACGAGCCGGGCCGCGAGCGCGTGCTCGGCCACCCGGAGTTTCCGCTGCCGAGCCTGCGGGACACCATCGATCTGACCGTGCGCCTCGGCAGCCGCACCAATCCGGCCATTCGCTGCGGCGGGGTGTGCCTCAACACTTCGGCACTGGACATCGACGCGGCGCGCGCGCTGCTCGCGCGCGAGAGCGCCTGGCTCGGGCTGCCGGCGGCCGATCCGATCCGCGGCGGGGCTGAATTCGAACGACTCATCGACTCGTGCCTGGCCTGAGGCACTCGGGAAGCAAACGTGAATACATCCAAGCACAAGATCAACGGGGCCGCGCTGCGCGCGGACAGACTGCTCATCGCCGCCGCGGGCGCGCTCTGCCTGCTGGCAAGCGGCTGGGGTGCGGCCGAGGAGGCGCCGCCGCCGGCGGCGGCGCCGCAGGCCATGCCGCTCACGGCCGCGGACGTGAATGCGTGGCTCGACGGCTACATGCCCTACGCGCTGAAGACCGGCGACATCGCCGGGGCGGTCGTGGCGGTGGTGAAGGACGGCCAGATCCTCACCGAGCGGGGCTTCGGCTTCGCCGACGTCGAGAAGCGCACACCTCCGGATCCGAAGGTGACGATGTTCCGTCCGGGTTCGGTCTCCAAGCTCCTCACCTGGACCGCCGTCATGCAGCAGGTCGAGCAGGGCAAGATCGATCTCGACGCGGACGTGAATCAGTACATCGACTTCAAGATCCCGGCGCGCGATGGCAAGCCGGTCACTATGCGCGAGCTGATGCAGCACACGGCCGGCTTCGAGGAGCAGGCCAAGGGCATCATCTCCGAGGATCCCAAGGCGCCCGGCATGGAGGCGCTGCTGAAGCAGTGGGTGCCGACGCGCGTATTCGCACCGGGCAGCACCCCGGCGTATTCCAACTACGGTGCCTCGCTCGCCGGCTACATCGTGCAGCGCGTGTCCGGCGAGTCGTTCGATGGCTACATCGACCGGCACATTCTCGAGCCGCTCGACATGAAGCATTCGACGTTCCGCCAGCCGCTGCCAGCGGCGCTCGCACCATTCATGTCCAAGGGTTACCCGGCCGCCTCCCAGGACGCGCGCGCCTTCGAGATCGTCGGGCCCGCGCCGGCCGGCTCGCTGTCGGCGTCCGCCGAGGACATGGCGCACTTCATGATCGCGCACCTGCAGAACGGCGAGTATCACGGCCAGCGCATCCTGCGCGCCGAGACCGCCGAGCTGATGCACAACAGCCCGCTCACTGTGCTGCCGCCGCTGAACCGCATGGAGCTCGGCTTCTTTGAAACCAACATCAATGGTCTGGAGGTCATCGCGCACCTCGGCGACACGGACTACTTCCACACCTCGCTGCATCTGTTCCCGAAGCAGAACGTCGGCTTCTATGTGTCCTTCAACAGCCTCGGTAAGGAGGGCGCGGCCGGCAGCCTGCGCGGCGCGCTGTTCCAGGACTTCGCGGATCGCTACTTTCCGGCGCCGCAGCCGCAGGCCGCGGTCGACGCCAAGACTTCTGCCGAGCACGCCGGCCTCATGAGCGGGGCCTGGGCCAACTCGCGCGGCTCACAGACGAACTTCCTCGCGGGTATCGGCCTCATCGGCCAGACCAAGCTCGGCGTGAACAAGAAGGGTGAGCTGGTGGTGCCCTTCCCGGGCCTGAACGGCAAGCCGCGCCACTGGATCGAGATCGCGCCCTTCGTCTGGTTCGATCAGGACGGCCACGACCGCCTGGCGGCCAAGGTAGTCGATGGCAAGCCGGTGCGCTGGAGCTTCGACCTGCTGTCGCCCTTCATGGTCTTCGACCGGGTGCCCTGGTACGCCGACAGCGCGTGGCTCATGCCACTGCTGGGGGTGAGTCTTGCGGCCCTGCTGCTCACTGCGTTGCTGTGGCCGGTTAGCGCGATCCTGCGGCGGCGGTACGCGCATGCGCTGGTGCTCGCGCCTGCCGCGGTCCGCGCCTACCGCTGGAGCAAGATCGCTGCCATCGGGATCCTCGCGGGACTCGGGCTGTGGGCCCTGATCTTCATGCTCATTCTCAAGGACACCGGCAACCTGAGCAGCGCTCTCGATCCGCTGCTCTGGCTCGCGCAGCTGTTCGGCGTGCTGGCGTTCATCGGCGGCTTCCTGGTCATGCTGTGGAACCTGCGCACGGTCTGGAGCGGCAAGCGCCGCTGGCCGGCAAAGACCTGGAGCATCGTTCTCGTGGTTGCGGCCTTTACGGTGCTGTGGATTGCGCTGGTGTTCAAGCTGCTGAGCTTCGGAACGCACTACTGATGCCGGGCCTGAAGCTCACGGTCGAGACTGCGAAACTGCAGTTCTCGGCTCCGTTTCGCATTGCGGGGCACGTGTTCGAGCACCAGGAGGTGGTGCTGGTCACGCTCGACGACGGCCGGCACAGCGGCCGCGGCGAGGCCTCGGGCGTCTTCTACCTGCATGACGACACCGCGCACATGGTGGCGGCGCTGGAGTCGCAGCGCGGTGCAATTGAAGCCGGCATCGATCGCGAGAGGCTGCAGCAGCTGCTGCCCTGTGGCGGGGCCCGCAATGCGCTCGATTGCGCGCTGTGGGAGCTCGAGGCGCGTCGCAGCGGCCGCCCGGTGTGGGAGCTGGCGGGCGTGGGGCAACCCACACCGCTGCTCACGACCTTTACCCTGGGCGCGGAGGAGCCGGCGGTCATGGCCGACGGCGCGCGGCGCTATGCGCACGCCAAGGCCTTGAAGCTGAAGTTGACGGGCGACATCGAGCTCGACATGGCGCGCGTGCGCTCGGTGCGCGCCGCCCGTCCGGATGCGTGGCTCGGGGTGGATGCCAACCAGGGCTACAGCATCGAGACGCTGCCGACACTGATTGCCGGGCTGCTCGATGCGAAGGTCGGGCTGCTCGAGCAGCCGCTGGCGCGCGGCCACGAGGCCGAGCTCTCTGGCTTCGTCGCCCCGCTGCCCGTGGTGGCGGATGAAAGCGCGCTGGGACTTGCGGACCTGGCCGGTCTGGTCGGCCGCTTCAGCATGGTGAACATCAAGCTCGACAAGTGCGGCGGGCTCACCGAGGCGCTGGCGATGGCGCGGGAGGCACGGCGGCTCGGCCTCGGCGTCATGGTGGGCAACATGGTGGGAACCAGTCTCGCCATGGCCCCGGCCTTTATCCTCGGACAGCTGTGCGACGTCGTCGACCTCGACGGTCCGACCTTTCTGGCGCGCGACCGTACCCCGGGTGTGACCTACTCCCAGGGCATGATCTGGTGCGAGGAGCAGGTCTGGGGGAGGCAGGGCAGGGGCCTCTCGTGAGGCCGGCCTGCGCCGCGCCGCCGCGCTGTCCGGGAGGAAGCGACTGATGTCGTCGCGTTTTCAGCGCTTCCTGTTGCCAGGATTTGCGTTCAAGGCGGTGGTGATCGGCGGCGGCTATGCCACCGGTCGCGAGCTCGCCGAGTTCTTCCTGCCGAGCGGCCCGTGGGGCGGCATCCTGGGGATGCTGCTCGCCATGCTTATCTGGAGCGGCATCTGCGTCGCGACCTTCCTGTTCGCCCGCGCGAGCGGAGCACGCGACTACCTGACGTTCGTGCGCGCGCTTCTTGGCCCAGGGTGGATCGTGTTCGAGGCCGCGTACGTACTGTTCGTGATCCTGATCCTGGCGGTGTTCGGTGCCGCCGCCGGCGCCATCGGCGCGGCTACCCTGGGGCTGCCGACGATCGCCGGAACCCTGGCGCTGATGGCGGCGATCGCGCTGGTGACTGCCTATGGCACCCCGTCGGTGGAGCGGCTGTTCACCTACGTGTCTTTCCTGCTCTATGGCGTGTACGTGCTGTTCGTAGTGCTGGCGCTGACGCACTTCGGCAGCCGCGTCGCGCACGGCTTCGCCACTGCGGCGCCGGTGCACGGCTGGGTGACGGGCGGCCTGACCTACGCCAGCTACAACATCGTCGGCGCGATCGTGATCTTGCCGGTGCTGCGGCACCTGACGAGCGACCGCGACGCGGTGATCGCCGGGCTCATCGCGGGCCCGCTCGCGATGCTGCCCGCGCTGCTGTTCTTCTCGTGCATGATGGCCTTCTATCCTGAGATCGGCGCCGCGACGCTGCCCTCGGACTTTCTGCTGCAGCGGCTCGATCTGCCGCCGTTCCGGATGCTGTTTCAGCTGATGATCTTCGCCGCGCTGCTCGAGAGTGGCACGGGCGCCGTGCATGCCATCAACGAGCGCATCGGCACCGCCTGGCGGCGGCGGCACGCTGCGCCGCTCGGACGGGCGCCGCGTCTCGGCATCGCGCTTGCGATCCTGATCGGCTGCATGTTCCTCGCCGAGCGCTTCGGGCTGGTGGCGCTGATCGCCAACGGCTACCGCGCGCTCGCGGCTCTGTTCCTCATTGTCTACGTGATACCCCTGCTCACCATCGGCCTCGCGCGCCTGCGGCGGCGCACGGTCAGTCCCCAGGAAGTCACATGAAGCAGCTCACGCTCTCGATCCTCGCCAGCCTGTGCGTCGCGAGCGCGCTGGCGGCGCCCCCTAAGGACTTTGCGCGCCGCGCGGAGCTCGCCCGCACGCAGATCGGGGTTCCGGGCATGGCGATCGCGATCGTCGAGAACGACCAGGTTACCTTCGCGCGGGGTTTCGGCGAGAAAGCTCTCGGCAAGAGGGACGCTGTCGATGCGGACACCATCTTTCCGACTGGCTCGACCGGCAAGGCCTTCACCGTGGCGGCACTGGGCATCCTGGTCGATGAGGGCAAGATCGGCTGGGACGATCGCGTGATCGACCGGCTGCCTGGTTTTCAGATGTACGACCCGTGGGTGACGCGCGAGATGACGATCCGCGACCTGCTGGTACATCGCAGCGGGCTCGGCCTGGGCGAGGGGGACCTGTTGTTCGTGCCGCGCACCAATCTCACGCGCGCCGAGTCGGTGCGGCGCCTGCGGTATCTGAAGCCCGCCACCAGCTTCCGCAGCGGCTTCGCGTACGACAACGTCCTGTACATGGTGGCCGGTCAGCTGATCGAGGCGGTCACGGGCGAGAGCTGGGAGCAATTCGTGGCCGGCCACGTTCTGAAGCCGGCGGGCATGCTGCACTCGACTGCCGATGGCGACGCGCGCTTCGCCAACGCCAACCGCGCCCAGCCGCACGCCCGCATGGATGGCGGTCTGCGCGGGGCCGGTAAGCAGGAGCTGCTCGATGAGCACGACGAGCTGGGACGTACGGCGGCGCCCGCGGGCGGCCTGGCGGTGAGCGCCAACGACATGAGCCGCTGGCTCATGATCCAGCTGCACGCCGGTGAGCTCCCCGGTCGTGGCGGGCGACTCTTCTCGGAAAGCGCGCACCAGCAGATGTGGCAGCCGGTGGTGCTGCAGCCCGTTGGCCCGCTCCCGGAGAGCCTGCGCGCCACCCAGCCGATGTTCAACACTTACGCCCTGGGGTGGGATGTCGCCGACTACCGTGGCGCCAAGATCGTGTGGCACGGCGGCGCGGTGTTCGGCTTCCTGACTGCGGTGGTGCTGTTGCCGGAGAAACACGTCGGCTTCTCGATCGAGATCAACAGCGAGGACGGCGAGATCATCCGCGGCTTGATGTACGAGCTGCTGGACCACTACCTCGGGCTGCCGTACACCGACTGGGTGGGGCGCTACCACGCGGAGAAGCAGCGGCGGATTGCCGAGGCACTCAAGGCGCTCGAGAGCGAGAGCGCGCAGCCGGCGGCGGTCGGCCCCTCGCTGCCCCTCGCGCGCTACGCCGGAACCTTCACCGATCCCTGGTACGGCAACATCGAGGTGGCGTTCGCGGACGGCAAGCTCAGCATCGACTTCAAGTCCACTCCGCGCATGGCAGGGGCGCTCGCGCACTGGCAGTACGATACCTTCGTAACGCGCTTTCAGGACAAGTCGATCGAACCCGCCTACGTCACCTTCGGCCTGGATGCTGATGGCAAGGTCAATGTCATCACCATGAAGGCAGTGTCACCGCTCGCGGACTTCAGTTACGACTATCAGGACTTGCGGTTCACTCCGGCGAGCGCCGGCAAGTAGTAGCAGCGCTCGCGTGCCTACGCAGCGCTAGGCGCTGTATCGCATCTGGCTCGCGGGTGCAGTAGCAGACTCTGGCGGTGGGGAAAGCTGCAGCAGAATTTGTCGCACGGGCCGCGGGGCAAACTCCCGCCATTCAATGGCGAAGCCGTCGGGCTCGCGGCGTACCAGCTCGGCAGTGACCTGCGCGCGCCGCTGCCCGCTGCCAAACTCCACCGTGACCCACATGATGCGTGCCGGCGGCAACGAGCACTCGAGGTATGCGCCGCTGGCGCTGAGGTCCCGCAGGTGTGCCGTCGCGCTCCAACGTCGCGCCGTGATGCGGACGATCTGATCTACGCGGAAGCGCTGACCCCATCGATGTTCCATAGGCGCTCCGTGCCTCCATCGCGTCGTCCGCGATTATCTCTCAAACCATGCCGTTGCGCCGAGAGAATATTTTCAAGCTGCGGCGCTGCAGTGACGGAAAAAGAGCGGCGCGCGTCAACAAACCGCAGCACCATTCAGACAGTCCGGAGTGTGGAAAGTGAGGTCGGTGTGTCGAGTGCATCGCTGCCGGTGGGATGGCGCTATGAGAATGAGTTCATCGGGCCGGCGGCGGAAGCCAGCCTGCTGCGCACATTCCAGGGTCTGCCGTTCGAGTTTGCGCAGTATCACGCCTGGAGCGCTCGCCGCCGCATTGTCTCGTACGGAGGGCGCTACGATTTTTCACGCGCACAACTCGAGCCCGCTGCCCCGATCCCGGGCTTCCTGCTCCCGTTGCGCGAGCGCGTGGCGCAGTGGAGTTCGGTGGCGAGCGACGCTCTCAGCCATGCCACGATCGCAGAATACGCGCCGGGGACGCAGCTCGGCTGGCACCGCGATGTTCCGGAGTTCGCGATCGTGATCGGCGTGTCATTGCAAGGGCACGCTCGCATGCGCTTTCGCCCTTATCCGCACAAGCAGGGCGACCGCTCGACGTTTGGCATCGTTCTGGCGCCGCGCTCCATCTACCTCATGCGCGGCGCGGTGCGCTGGAACTGGCAGCACGCGATTTCCCCGACACGGGAGCTGCGCTACTCCATTACGTTTCGCAGCCGGCGCAAGGTCGTCGCAGCGTGAGCGTGGCCGTGGGCACCCGACCGGCGCCGCCACAGGCAACGCTCTCCTACAGGCCAACGCGGCCCTGGCACGAGGGACATGGCGCACCGGAGCGCTAACATTTCCCGTGATTTATATCGCTCGTGCCAGATACTAATCCCGGTGGACTGAAACAGCCCAAGAAGAGTCCGCAGCGCCCCCACAACCCTCAGATGACGGACGACGAGCGTCGCCGTCACGGCGGCTCGGCGCCTGGCGGCGGAACACGCGACCGTGAGAACCGCGGCGGAAGCCAGCAGGGTGGCGCAAGCCAGAGCGGCGGAAGCGGAAGCCAAGGCGGTGGCAGCCAAGGCGACAAGGGCAACCCTGGGAAATTCTGAGGACCGAGCTCTGTGGAGAAGCAGGCCGGCGGGGCGCTGCCGCCGGCTCAGCTTCAGGCGATGCTCGCCCACCGCGGCGGCAAATCAGTCGGCGCTGACTGCGCATCGCTCTTCATGGTGCTACAAATGGCACACAGCCCAAATGGAGAGTCCCATGGTCTACGAATCTTCAAGTCCCGATACCCTTGGCCCTAATGATCCGCTGAGCTCACCCGGCATCGAAGCGCAGGCCGCCGCGTCCGAACTCGGGCGCAAGGCCGCGAGAAAGGCGGAACAGGCGCGCAGCAGGGCTGCGGAGGGTCTCGAAAGCGCCGCCAAGTCCGTGCACGCCGGCGGTGATCGCGTCGCAAGCGCCGCGCACAGCGCAGCGGACGCGCTCAGCAGCAGCGCGCAGTATGTCCGCGCACATGAGGTTCGGGACATGCTCGATGACATGCTGGAGGTGGTGCGCAGCAACCCCGCAGCGGCATTGCTGGGTGCCGCGGCACTCGGGTTCCTGATCGGGCGCGCGATGACTCGCTAGGCGGCCGCGATGGACGTGCGCCGCGCGGAGACCGGCCGTTCGGTTACCGACGTGCTGGTGGCGATTCTCAGCAACATTCAGGACATCCTGCGTTCGGAGATCCGGCTGGCTCAGTCCGAGGTCCGGGACGATCTGGCGCGCGCGTGTCCCGCGGCGGTCCTGGTGGTGGCGGCATTTGCCGGCGCAGTGCTGAGTGCGCTGTTCCTGCTGATCGCGATTCAGTACGCATTGCGCTTCCTGCTGCCGGCGTGGGCCGCGGCACTGTGCGTTGCAGTGACGCTGGCGATCATCGCCGCAATCGCAATGAGCATCGGAGTGCGACGTCTCAGAGCGCAGTGGTCGGCACGCGCAACCCGTGAGCAAGTCAAGGAGAGCATGGGATGGGCGAGAGAACCGAGAAAATAGAGCGCGAGATCGAAGGGGAGCGCGAAGAGCTGCGCTCCAACATTGAGGAACTGCGCTCGCGGGTGCGCTCCTCAGTCGACTGGCGCCGGCAGTTTCGCGACCACCCGTTGCTTGGACTAGGAGTCGCCGTGGGCGGTGGCTTGCTGGTGGCTGCCCTGATCGGGCGAGGGCGCGACAGCCGTCGGTACGCACGTGTGTACGCGCATGGGCGCCCCAGCCGTGGCCACCTGCTGAACGCTTGGGAAACGCTGCAGAGTGCGCTGATTGGCGTGGCGGTTTCCGGGGTGACTGGCGCGCTCGCGGAATGGCTGCCCGACTTCAGGGAGCACTTGGGCAGAGGCGCGCCGCCAGAGCGGCCCGCGCGCTCTGGTAACGGCGGCGGCCTGCAGGGCGAAGGCAACTATCGCGCTGCGCGACGCTACCGGGCAGGGGCCGAAAGGTTTGTTCGCAGTGCCGACGTGGCGAGCGCGGCCAAGCGAGCGGCGCCGCGCGATGAATCCGAGGCCGAAGAACTGGAAGCTGCCGAGGACGAGGGCCGCGCGCGCGCCAAGCCCTCCTGAGCGCACGCAGCTGCGGTCAGAAAGGCGACCAGCGCCGTGCAGGCTGCACCCGCCTTAGACGGCAGCGCTGCAGTACGCGGCTGCCAAGAGAGCGTCCGATACGGTAACGGTGTAGGTCCCGGCTTACGCCCGATGCGCTGCTCACCCGACCGAAATGACACCGAGTTCAGCGGACAGTACGCACACGGCCGCGCGCGGCCAGGGTTAGGTGTCAGAAGTTAGGTCGGAACATCCCGACCAAACAGGAGGAGCAAGCACATGCTTCACTATGCAGCGGTGTTCCTGGTGATCGCGATCATCGCGGCCGTGCTCGGTTTCGGCGGGATCGCCGCCGGTGCTGCCGGGATCGCCAAGATACTCTTCGTGGTATTCCTGATCGGTGCGATCGTCACCTTCCTGGTGGGACGCAGTCGCGTCTAGACGTGGGAGGTGAGGCATGAAGAGTCTACTTTTGAAAGCCGTCATCATCGTCGCGGGCGTCTGTGCCCTCGGCGCCTGTGACCACGCCAAGAGCCGCTCGCAGGTGGCGAAGGACACCAACGCTGCGGAGCAACAGGCGTCCGAGCGGCTCGCCAAGGCGGAGCAGAACGCGGAGCAGAAGGAGGCCGACGCGCAGAAGGACGTGAACAAGGAACGGCGCGATGCGGCCCACGAGACGGCGGTGCAGGAGGAGAAGGTCTCCGAGACGCAGGCGGAGGGAGAGCACAAGGTCGCGCTGGCCCGCTGCGAGGCGCTGAGCGGTGACGCTCAGAAGTCCTGCAAGGATCAGGCGGACGCTGACTACGACATCGCAAAGGCGAAGGCCAGCCTGGGCCGCGCGCAGTCCGATCCTAAGCCCTGACCCTGAGGAACAAGCCCTCAGAACCCTTCCCGTGCAGCCGCGACCATAACAGGTCGCGGCTGCGCGGCACTGCGCGCTACGACACCGTTCGCGCGCGGCAGCTTAGCGGGAGGTAGCCTGGAGAAGGTGACCGGCATCGGCGGGTGTTCTTGCGCGCCAGGGGCCCGGCCGCGCTCGGCCGCTGGTACGAACAATATCTGGGCACCACACCCGTCCGTTCCGACTATCAACAGCCGGTGTGGTGCCAGCAGGCTGGGCCCACGGTATTCGCACCCTTCCCAACGACACCCCATGTTTCGGAGATCGCGCCATCCGCTGGATGATCAACCTGCGCGTGCGCAGTCTCGAGACGATAACCGCGCAGCTGCGCGAGGCGGGCATCGCGGTGGAGATCGATCCGCAGCAGTATCCGAACGGCAGATTCGCGCGGCTTCATGACCCGAGGGCAGCCCCATCGAGCTGTGGGAGCCGCAGGACCCCGCAGCAGTCTCCTGAGCCCGTGCGGTGCCGCGGTCCGGAAATCTGTGACGGCGTTCCACCGTAGCGGGTCATCCGGGGCTGCAACGGTGCGTTTCCCCATCGCATGGACGGGTCGGCGCTCAGCGTGCGGGTCACATTCCTATCCCTCAGGCTGGGGCGCCTCCTCTTCTTATTGCTGCTAGAAGCAGCGGCCGTGCCGAGCGCTCACTCGGACGCGCTGTCCGCCGTTCAGGTGCTGAGGCAGGGCGGCTGCGGCGGAATCGTGCCGCTCGCAAGACCGTTGCAGCGTCGTGCCTCCCTCGATCGCGCGGCCGAGCAGTGGGCCAGCGGCAGCACGCTCGCCGCGGCCGCCGCACGCAACGGCTACGGGCAGGTCCCCACCGGGGTGCACGTTCGGGCATCCGACGCTGCCGTGCTGGAGGTACTGCGGCGCAGCGAATGTCGCAAGGTCACCGATCGCTCCACGCGCGACATAGGCATCTTCCGGCGCGGCGATGAAACCTGGCTGGTGCTGGCCTCCGAGGCCGCTTCAGCACCGACGCGGACGTGGACTTCCAGGGAGTCGGCGCCGCGGGCACCGCAACCGGTGCAACCCGTGCCGCAGCCCAGCGCCTCCTCGCCGCAGCTCGCCACACGGGCCCTCGCGCTCGTCAACGAGGCGCGCTCGCGCGGCACGCGCTGCGGTGGACGCGTGTTCGCGCCGGCACCCCCGGTGCGGCTGTCTGGCACGCTTGCAGGGGTGGCATTCGGCCACGCCGCCGACATGGCCCAGCACAACTACTTCGAGCACGAAGATCTCGCCGGGCACACGCCCGCCGACCGCGTCCGCGCGATGGGATATAAAGAGAAGCTCGTGGGCGAGAACATCGCCTACGGACCGGCCTCGGTCGAGGAGGCCGTGCAAGGATGGCTCAACAGCCCCGATCATTGCGAGAACATCATGGATCCGCGCTTCGCCGAGATGGGTATTGCCTCGGCAGCCGGGCGTGCCTCGCGGCACGGGCTGTACTGGGTTCAGGTGCTGGCAGACCCCCGCGCCTGAACGGCGCGCCGATCCGCGTTCCCGGTCACGTTCATTGTCAACTTTGTCGACGCCGGTACGCTTAGACGCGCATGACCGCGCGGTACCGGCGCTCACGCTGTGGGAGAATATGCCCGGAACGCAGGAGAAGCCCGCGGGTCCAACTACTGCGCCTTCGGGCGCATCGGAGGCAGATATGGGCTTTGTTGCGTCAGGCCGGAGTAGCGCCGGCCGGCTCGCCGCTGCCGCGGCTGCCCTCATGGTCGTGTGGATGCCGGCGTGGGCGGAGACCGCAGATCAGGGCAATCAGGAAACGGTTCCCGCCGCATGGACGCCGAAGGAGCTGCGCTTCGTCTACATGGGATTCACCTCGCACTATTCGTGCGACGGATTGCGCGACCGTATGCGGTACGTCCTCCAGGCGCTCGGAGCGCGCAAGGACATGCAGCTGACCGAATCACCCTGCAGCGACCTCGGACGACCGACCAAGTTTCCCGGCGTCTACCTGAAGATCCACGTGCTGCAGCCGGCCGACCAGCAGACCGATGCCGACGTCAAGCCAGTTGCGGCTCACTGGGAGACCGTGGATATCTCCCGCATCTCCGGTACTCTCGATCCGTTGCAGGATGCGGGTCACTGCGAACTCGTCGAGCAGATCAAACACAGCGTCCTGCCGCTCTTTACCACGCGCAACGTTCAGTTCCACTCGAGCTGCGTGCCGAATCAGCTCTCGGTCGCCCCAGTCACGCTGACCGCAGAGGTTCTGGTCACCGACCAGTCGGAAAAGAAGGCGGCGGCCAAATAGCCCGGCGGCCCGTATCCGGCTGCGGCCTGCGGCATCAGAACGGGAAGCTGCGCGCGCGCTGCTGATCCCTCTCCAGATCCCGCGCGGAAATGAAGTAGTGCACGGTGGCCCACAGGCCGGTCGGCACGAGGCACAGCATTGCCAGCCGCAGCGACTCGGCGTTGGAGCTCGCATAAGGCAGGAACAGGTCGCTGAGCTTGCCGATGAGCGGCGGGGCGATGACGAGGTTGCCGAAATTCGCGAGGAACAGCGTCGTGGCACAGAACATGGCGCGCATGCGGCACTGCGCGAGGTTGTTGAGCAGCCCGAAGCACGGCCCGATGTAGAAGTAGATCGCGGGGATGAAGATCCAGAACATCGCCTTCGCGAGCGCCAGATCGTGCGTGTAGTAGGCAATGCCCGATGCCACGGTCGCGATGCCGATGCCGCCACCGAGCAGCCACACGATGCGCCGCGAATCGACCATCACGTGCGCGGCCATCAGCCAGCCGGTGAGCAGCGTCGCCACCGACCCGCCTGCTAGATGCATCCACTTGGTCACATCGCCCGCTTGGCCCGGGGTCATCTGGTAGATGCGCTGCAGAAACGTGGGGGTCCAGTACATGAGACCCCAGCCCCACAGCGCGCAGACCGCACTCGCGATCATGACGTGCACCGCTGAGCGCTGCTGCCACAGGAACCCCATGGTTTCTTTGAAGCTGGCGTCCTCGGTGTCATCGGGGCTGTCGAGACAACCGCGCCGCGGTTCGCGCACCGTGAGCCACACCACGAGGCCGGCCACTACACCCGGTATTCCCAGTGCATAGAACACCGCGCGCCAGCCGTAGTGGTCGGCGATGATGCCGGCGACGGTATAGCCGACGAAGGCGCCGAATGGAGCCCCGAGCGAGAATACCGTGAGCGCCATGGGGCGCCGGGCGGCGGAGAAGTAGTCGGAGAGGATGGAGTTCGCCCCCGGCGTGCCGCCCGCCTCACCGACGGTGACGCCGACGCGCGCCAGGAAGAACTCGAGCGAGTTGCGCGCCAGACCGCACAGGGCGGTCATCACCGACCACAGCACCAAGCAGACCGCGACGATGTTGCGGCGGCTCTTGCGGTCGATCAGATAAGAGAGGGGGAAGCCCAGGATCACGTAGAACAGCCCGAATGCCGCCCCGGTGAGCCACGCCACACCCGAGTCGGTCAGCTGCAGCTCCAGGCGGATCGGATCGAGCACTGTCGACACCACGTAGCGGTCGGCGATGCTGAGCGTGTAGACGAGGCACATCATGATGAGCACGTACCAGCGCTCGGCCAGGGATGCCGCCTGGTCCTGCGCGAGCCCGAAGGCCGCGCCCTGGGGGACGACGCCCGATTGCGCCTCGCTCATGCGAGTCCACCTTGCATGTGAGTGAGGTTACGCCACAGCGCCGGTGCTGTCTTCGAGAATCAGGTCGGCGGCCTTCTCCGCCACCATGAGGGTCGGGGTGTTGGTGTTGCCGGAAGTCACGTTGGGGAACACCGAGGCATCGACCACCCGCAGCGCGCTCACACCGTGCACCCGCAGCCGCGCATCCACCACGGCGGTGCGCGCATCCGGTCCCATGGCGCAGGTGCCGCTGGCGTGGAATACCGAGCCGGCACGCGCGCGGAAATCGGCGAGCACCTGGTGATCGCTCTGCACCGCCTCGCCCGGCTCGCGCTCCGACTTGATCACCGCGGCGAGCGCGCCGCTGGCGGCGAGCCGCCGCAGCAACCGCGCGCCGTCGAACACGTCCTGCACGTCCTCGGGCGTCGAAAGCGAGTTCGGTGTGATGGCCGGCGCCTCGAGCGGATCGGCCGAGCGGATGTGAATCGTGCCACGGCTGGTGGGGCGGCAGGTATTGAACGACAGGAGAAACCCGCGGTACGGGTCAGGGTTCATCAGCCGCCGCCGCGAGCCCTGGGTGGTCGTGCTGTAGCTGGCAGGATTGAAGTAGATGTGCAGATTGGGGCGGGTGAGCTCCGGTCGGGTGCGTACGAACGCGCCCGCCTGGTTGACACTCATGGCGAGCGGTCCGCGGCGGGTCAGCGCATAGCGCAGTGCCGCCTGCACCTTGCCGTACCAGGGCGCGAGCTGGTTGTTGAGGGTACGCACCCGGGCGCGGTAGAAGTACGAGACGCCCAGATGATCCTGCAGTCCGCGCCCGACCGCCGCTGCGTCCGCGACCACCGCTATCCCGAAGCGGCCGAGCAGGGCCGCATCGCCGATGCCCGACAGCTCGAGCAGCTGCGGCGAGTTGACTGTGCCGGCCGCCAGCAGCACCTCGCCGCGCGCCAGCGCCACCTTGCGCTCGCCCGCGTGCCGGTATTCGACCGCGGTGGCGCGCGTGCCGGTGAACAGGATGCGCGTCGCGTGCGCGTGCAGCTGCAGCGCCAGGTTCGTCCGGCGCAGCGCCGGCCGCAGGTACGCGCTCGCCGACGACACGCGCCGGCCGTCCTTGATCGTCACCTGCCACAGCCCCGCACCCTCGGTGTGCGCGCCGTTGAAGTCCCGGGTGTGCGGGATGCCGAGCTCGGCGCAGGCAGTGAGGAACCTGCGGCACAGCGGATGCACGCTGTCTGAGACGTCGGCTACGTATACCGGGCCGCCGGCGCCGTGATACTCCGAGGCGCCCCAGGCGTGGTCCTCGAGTTTCTTGAAGTAGGGCAGCACCTGCGCGTACGACCAGCCGGGGTTGCCCGCCGCGCACCAGTCATCGAAATCCCCGGGCTGCCCGCGCACGTAGACCATGGCGTTGATCGAGCCGGAGCCGCCGAGCACCTTGCCGCGCGGCCAGAACCCACGGCGATTGTCGAGGGCCGGATCGGGCTGCGCCTCGTACATCCAGTTGTAACGTGGATCGTTGAAAGTGCGGCCGTAACCGATCGGCACCCGGATCCAGGGCGAGCGGTCCGAGCCGCCGGCTTCCAGCAGCAGCACGCGTTGCGCGCCGCTCGCGCTCAGTCGGTTTGCCAACACGCAGCCCGCGGTGCCGGCGCCGATGATGATGTAGTCATACTCGATCATCTGTGATATTCGTGCCCGCGATGAAACTGCGCGACATCCGCACCTTCGTGGTCGCCAACCCGCCGCCCGGCAACGGCGGCCGCTACTTCGTGTTCGTGAAGCTCAGCACCGACGACAACGTGCACGGCGTCGGTGAAGCGTACTGCGTGCCGTTCGACCCGCGCCTCGTGGCGCGCATGCTCGAGGATGTGTTCGCGCGCTACCTCGAGGGTGAGGAGCCGCACCACATCGAGAAGATCTGGCGCCGCGTGTACTCGGCCGGCTACACGCAGCACCCGGACCTCACGCTCACCGCAGTCCTCTCGGCCTTGGAGATGGCCTGCTGGGACATCATCGGCAAGGCAGCGGGGCAGCCGGTGTACAATCTGCTCGGCGGCCGGGTGCACGAGCGGCTGCGTTCCTACACATATATCTATGCGCGCCCCGGGGACCGGAGCGATGTCTACCAGGACCCGGATCTGGCTGCCGAGCGCGCCGCCGAGTATCTGGCGCAGGGCTTCACGGCACTGAAGTTCGACCCTGCGGGACCGTATTCGGCGTTCGATGGCCGGCAGCTGTCGCTGCCGGCGCTCGAGCTGTGCGAGCGCTTCATGCGTACGCTGCGCGGGGCGGTGGGCACGGGCGCGGACCTGCTGTTCGGTACCCACGGCCAGATGACCGCCGCGGGTGCCATCCGGCTCGCGCGCCGCCTCGAGCCCTACGATCCGCTGTGGTTCGAGGAGCCGGTGCCCGCGGATGCGCCTGAGGAGATGGCTTTGGTGGCGCGCGCCACGCGCATTCCGATCGCGAGCGGCGAGCGCCTGGCGACCAAGTACGACTTCGCGCGCCTGCTGCGCGCCAATGCCGCCGCCATCCTGCAGATGAATCTCGGGCGCGTCGGCGGCATCCTGGAAGCGAAGAAGATCGCGGCGCTCGCCGAGGTGCAGCACGTGCAGCTCGCCCCGCACCTGTACTGCGGTCCGGTGGTGGGCGCGGCCAATATCCAGCTCGCCACCTGCAGCCCCAACTTCCTGATCCTCGAAGGCATCGAGCGCTGGCAGGGCTTCCACGCCGAGGTGCTGATGAAGCCCATCCGCTGGGAGTCCGGATACGTGCTTCCGCCGACCGAGCCCGGGCTCGGGGTGGAGCTCAACGAGGCGGTCATCGCCCGGCACCCGTGGCAAGGCCAGGCGCTGCACCTGGAGATGGCCGCGGAGCCGGTGGTCTGAGGAGCCCATCGCCTAGAGTTGCAGTTCGGCGCGCAGCCGTTCTTCGTACCAGCTGTGGAACAGCTGCACCATGTACTCGCTGGCAGCGATCGGGCCGGGCAGGTACGCCGGGCTCGTCACGCCGCGCTGGCTCTCCGCGACGAAAGCCGCGTCCTGGGCGTTGGTGGCGTTCCACACCCCGGTGAGCTTCTCCAGGTCGTAGTCACGGCCCTCGACGGCGTCCTGGTGCACCAGCCAGGTGCTGCGCACCAGCGTGCGGCCGCGCTCGAGCGGCAGGGTCGCGAACGTAAGCGCGTGGTCGGACAGGAAGTGATACCAGGCGTTCGGCTGGGTATGCAGATGCAGCGTGCCGAGGCGCGGCTCGCTGAAGCGGCCCAGCAGGCGGCGCGAAGCGACACGCGTGTCCGCTGTCATCGACTCGCCCGCGCCGTCGAGCACCAGGCGTTCGGTGCGGAACGCGGTCGGGCGTCCGTGCAGTTCCTCGATCAGTGCCCACGGCAGCTGCTCGCGCGTCCAGATCGCTTCCTGCACCGTGCGCGCGCTCTGGTAGCGGGCATGGGCGGTGCGCGCGGCCGGCGACATGCGCGCCTCGTCGATCTCGCCGAAGAAGTCGAACAGAGAGCACAACAGCTCCGGATGACCGGCGCAGTGGAAGCACTCGCGGTTGTTCTCGATGGTCAACTTCCAGTTGCCGTGCTCGATGATGTCCACCTGCTTGGCGATCCTGGCGCGCCCGATGCCGTGCGGGGCGAGGTACGGCTCCAGGCGGCGCGCCATGTCATCGAAGTCCTGCGGCGGCTCCTCCGCCAGGCACACGAAGAGCAGCCCGGCGAGCGTGCGCACGTGCACCGGCTTGAGCGGACGCTGTGCGCCGGGCGGCTCGCCGGTGGCGCCACAGCCGAGCACCTTGCCGTCCAGGTCGTACGTCCAGCGGTGGTAGGGGCACTGCAGCGTCGCGCCGGCGATGCCGGAATCCTGCTGCAGGATGCGCGAGCCGCGGTGCCGGCAGGTGTTGTGGAAGGCAGCGATCGAGCCGTCATCGCGGCGCAGGATGAAGATCGGCCACGGGCCGATCTGATAGGTGCGATAGTCCCCGCCCTCGGGGATCTCGGGCTCGGAGGCGACGAACAGCCAATGGCGGCCGAAGAGATATTCGAGCTCCGCCTGGTAGAGCGTCTCGTCCGTGAACAGGGGTCCTGGCAGCGCAAAGCCGCGCCGGCAACCGGACAGCAGTGCCGCCACGTGGCGGCGCAGCGCATCGGCGGCGGGCGGCCCGTGCCGCGGTGTGGGGGGTAGCGCAGACAGCGAGGCATTCATTTATAGGCGGTCCAGATGGTCTTGAGGTCGCAGTACTTGTCGATGGCGTGCGGCGAGCGATCGCGTCCCGAGCCCGAGAGCTTGAAACCGCCGAAGGGCGTGGCCATGGTGGAGCGGTCGAAGGAGTTGACCCAGACGGTGCCGCCACGCAGTGCCGCCGACAGCCGGTGCGCCACGTTGATGTCCGAGGTCCACACGGCCGCCGCGAGCCCGTAGGGAGTGTCGTTGGCCAGGCGCAGCGCCTCGGCCTCCTCGGCGAAGGTCATGACCGAGAGCACCGGCCCGAAAATCTCTTCGCGGGCCACCTGCATATCGTTGCGCACCTCATCGAGCACCGTCGCCTCGACATAGAAGCCGCCGGTCTCGGTGAGGGCGCGCTTGCCGCCCAGTACCACCCGCGCCCCCTGCTTGACACCGGAATCGATGAAGCCGAGCACGCGGCGCATGTGGGCCTCATCGATCAGCGCGCCCATCTGGGTGGCGGGCTCGAGCGGGTGGCCGAGCGTGATGGTGGCGGTGACGCGGCGGATCGCATCCAGCAGCGGCTGCTTCGCCGCGTGGTGCACGATCAGGCGCGAGCCGGCGTGGCAGGTCTCGCCGCTGTTGTAGTAGATGCCCCAGGCGATGCCGTAGGCGGCCGCCTCGAGGTCGGCATCCGCGAACACCACCTGCGGAGTCTTGCCGCCGCATTCGAGCGCCACGTGCTTGAGGTTCGATTCGCCGGCGTAGCGCAGCATCAGCCGCCCGACCTCGGTGGAACCGGTGAAGGTGACGAGATCAACCTCCGGATGCAGCGCGAGGGCCTTGCCCGCCTCCTCGCCGAACCCCGGCACCACGTTGAATACCCCGGGCGGCACCCCGGCCTCGCAGGCGAGCTCGCCGAGGCGGATGCCGCTCAAGGGAGACTGCTCGGCCGGCTTCAGCACGATGGAGTTGCCGGCCAGCAGCGCCGGTCCCACCTTCCAGCAGCTGATGATGAGGGGGTAGTTCCACGGCACGATGGCCGCGACCACGCCGAGCGGCTCGCGGCGCACCAGCGCCAGGTCGTCCGGTCCGGTCGGGGCCACCTCGTCGTACAGCTTGTCGGCGAACTCCGCGTAGTACTCGATGCAGTCGGCGCAGTTGGCGACGTCCACGCTCACCGAATTCACGATCGGCTTGCCGACGTCGCGGGTCTCGAGCAGGGCGAGGCGATCGACGTCGGCGCGGATCAGTTCCGCGAAGCGCCGCAGGACACGCTTGCGGTCCTTCGGCTCCGTACGCCGCCAGTCGCCCTTCTCGAAGCTGGCGCGGGCCGCCGTGACCGCCGCCTCGATCTCCGCCGGCCCGCAGCGCGCCACCTCGCAGATGGCCTGGCCGTCGATGGGGCTGATGTCCTCGAACACGCGGCCGTCGCGGGCCGGGACGGCTCGGCCGGCGATGAACGCGCGTCCCTCGGGCTTCTGGGCCGCCGCCAGTCGTTCCCACGCACCGCGGTCGCGCGCGCCTGCCGGGCTGTTCATGGGGCGTAAGCTTTCATAGTCATGGTGGTGGCGCAGTCTAGAAATTGAATAGCTCCATCTAAAAGAGGCATCGGGCAGTGGAGCACCCCGATTAGAATGTAGCGCGCCCACGCTGCCCCTGGACACCCCATACCTTTCGGAGAGCCCGCATGGCCGCCAAGAAAGCCAGATCCAAAGCCAAACCCAAGACCCGAGCCCGCGCGGCGGTGAAGGCGGCAGCGGCCCCGCGTGCGGCCGCAGCGGCGGCGCACCCGGAGCGGGATCTGCTCAAGCGGCTCAAGGACGGGGCGGTGATCTGCGCCGAGGGCTACGTGTTCGAGCTCGAGCGGCGCGGGTACCTGCAGGCCGGGTCGTTCGTGCCCGAGGTGCTGTTCGAGCACCCCGAGGTGGTGGAGCAGCTGCACATGGACTTCGTGCATGCCGGGTCGGACGTGACCCAGGCGCTCACCTACTACGTGCACCGCGAGAAGCTGCGGGTGATCGGGCGCGAGAAGGACCTGGTGCCCATGAACCGCGCGGCACTGCGCATTGCCAAGTCGGTGGCGCGCCGCACCGGCACGCTGTTCGCCGGCGACCTGTGCAACACCAATATCTACGACCCGGCCAACAAGAGCTCGCTCAAGGAGGCCGAGCGGATCTTCGCCGAGCAGGTAGGCTGGGCGGTGGAGGCAGGAGTCGACTACTTCGTCGCCGAGACCATCGCCTGGACCGGAGAGGCGCTCATGGCACTGGCGGCGATCCGCAAGTACTCGAAGGTGCCGGCGGTGGTGACACTCGCCATTCACAAGGATCCCTTGACGCGCGACGGCCACACGGCGGCCGAGGCCTGCAAACGCCTGGAGGACGCCGGCGCCGACGTGGTAGGTGTCAACTGCCACCGCGGGCCTTCGACCATGCTGCCGATCCTCAAGGAGATCCGCGCCGCGGTGAAGTGTCACGTCGCCGGACTGCCGGTGCCGTACCGCACCACGCCCGGCCAGCCCTCGTTCATGTCGCTGACCGATCCGTGCTGCGGCAATGCGCGCGCCTTCCCGGTGGGCCTCGATCCGTTCGTGTGCACGCGCGCGGAAATCGCCGAGTTCGGCCGGGAGGCGTTCGCCTCGGGCATTCGTTACCTCGGGGTGTGCTGTGGGGCGGGCCCGCACCACATCAGGGCACTCGCCGAAGCGCTCGGCCGCCATCCGCCGGCGAGCCGCTACACGGTCGACATGTCGCGGCACGCCTTCTTCGGCACCAACGAGAAGATTCGCAAGATCCAGACCGACTACCAGCCCAAGCTCTGAGCAGTCGATGAAGTACTCCGCCCTCGCGCTGCTGCGTGGCGCGCTCGCGGCGCACCGCAACTGGCCCCCCGCGTGGCGCTCACCCGCGCCCCAGCCCGCCTACGAGGTAGTGATCGTGGGCGGCGGCGGGCACGGGCTCGCCAGCGCCTATTACCTGGCGCGCAATCACGGCATCTCGCACGTCGCGGTGCTGGAGCGCGGCTGGCTCGGCGGGGGCAACACCGGACGCAACACCACGGTGGTGCGGTCCAACTACATCTATCCCGAGAGCGCGCGGCTCTACGACTTCTCGCTGCAGCTGTACGAGGGCCTCGCGCGCGAGCTCAACTTCAACATCATGCTGAGCCAGCGCGGCCACGTGATGCTGGCGCACAGCCGCCACGATCTCGAGTCGATGTCGCGCTGGGTCAACTGCCTGCACATGAACGGGATCGATGCGGAGCTGCTCACGCGCGAGGCGGTGGCGGAGCTGGTACCGGCCCTCGAGATGTCCCCCGAGGCGCGCTTCCCGGTGCTGGGCGGCTTCATGCAGCGCCGCGCCGGCACCGCGCGTCACGATGCGGTCGCGTGGGGCTACGCGCGCGCGGCCGACGCCCGCGGCGTCGACATCATCCAGAACTGCGAGGTGACCGGGTTCGTGAAGGATGCGAACGGGCGTGTCACCGGCGTGGACACCAGCCGCGGACGCATCCGCGCCGAGCGCGTCGGGATCGCGGTCGCCGGTCACAGCTCGGTGCTGGCGCAGCTCGCCGGCTTCCGGCTGCCGGTCACCAGCTACGCGTTGCAGGCGATGGTGACCGAACCCCTGAAGCCGCGCCTGGACAAGGTCGTGATCTCACCGGGCACCGGGGCGTACGTCAGCCAGTCGGACAAGGGCGAGATGGTGATCGGGGCGAGCCTGGATCTGTTTCCCTCCTACGCGCAGCGCGGCAGCTTCGGCGTGCTGCAGAACATCGTCGCCGCGACGCTCGCCATGTTCCCGTCCTTCAGCCGTCTGCGCCTCATGCGCCAGTGGGCCGGCATCGTGGACGTGGTGCACGACTCGAGCCCCATCATCGGCCCGACTCCGGTGCCGGGGCTGTACATCAACTGCGGCTGGGGCACCGGCGGCTTCAAGGCCATTCCGGTCGGCGGCTGGACCTTCGCGCACCTGCTGGCCACCGGTCGCAGCCACGAGCTGGCGCAGCCCTTCCAGCTCGAGCGCTTCGTGAGCGGGCGGCTGATCGACGAGGCCGCCGCCGCGGGCATCGCGCACTGAAGGAGCCGAGGCATGATGCTGCTGCCGTGTCCATGGTGCGGGTCGCGCGATGAGAGCGAGTTCGTTTGCGGCGGGACCACGCACATCGCGCGCCCGGAGCTTGCGGCCGGCGATGAGGAGTGGGGCCAGTATCTGTTCTTCCGCGACAATCCCAAGGGCGTGCACCTCGAGCGCTGGCGGCACGCGTACGGCTGCGGCAAGTGGTTCAACCTCGCGCGCCATACCGTGACGCACGAGGTGCTCGGCGCCTACCGCATGGGCGAGCCGCCGCCGCGGCTCGCCGGGGAATAGCCCGTGGCGGGAGCCCGCCTTGGCACGCCCTGGGGCGCGTGGATCGACCGCTCGCGGGAAGTATCGTTCACCTTCAACGGCCGTGAGCTGCGCGGCTTTGCGGGCGATACGCTCGCCTCGGCGCTGCTCGCCAATGGCGTGCGTCTCGTCGGACGCAGCTTCAAGCTGCACCGCCCGCGCGGAGTGTGGTCCTGCGGGGTGGAGGAGCCGTGCGCCATTGTGGACGTGGGCACGGGAGCGCGGCGCACGCCCAACGTGCGCGCGACGCTCCTGCCGCTCGAGGAGGGACTCAGCGCGCACAGCGTCAACTGCTGGCCGAGCCTCGGGGCGGATCTCGGGGCGCTGACGGGTGCGTTCGGGGCGCTGCTGCCGGCGGGCTTCTACTACAAGACCTTCATGTGGCCGAACTGGCATTGGTTCGAGCCCGCGATCCGGCGCATGGCGGGCCTCGGCCGCGCGCCGACCGCGCCCGACCCGGATCACTACGAGGAGATCGCCGCGGAGACCGACGTGCTCGTCGTCGGCAGCGGCATTGCAGCGCTGGCCGCGGCGGTGGCGGCGGCGCAGGCCGGCGCGCGCACTCTGTTGCTTGGGGCTAGCGAGCGGCCTGGCGGTGCCCTGGCGTGGCAGGCCGACGCTGAAGTCGAGGCGCTCATCAGGCGCGCGCGGCAGCTCGGTGTCGAGATGATGAGCCGTACGCTCGCCTTCGGCGTATACGACCACAACCTGGTGTGCGCGGTGGAGACTCTCGTGCCCGAGGGTCGCGCCGGCCTGCCGCCGTGCGTGCTGCGGGAGCGGCTGTGGAGGATCCGCGCGCGGCAGGTGATCGCCGCTGCCGGTGCGCTGGAGCGCCCGCTGGTGTTCCCGGACAACGACCGGCCGGGCGTGATGCTCGCCGGCGCAGCGGCGAAGTATGCGCTCGCATTCGGAGTCGCCTGCGGACAACGCGCGGTCATCGCCGCACACAGCGACTCGGCCTATGCGGTCGGGACGCGCCTGCGTGCGGCGGGAATGCACATCGCAGCGATCGTCGACGGCCGCAGCGTCTCGAGCGCGGCTGCGCACCTCTCAGACGTGCCGGTGAGGATGGGCTCGGTGCTGACCGCCGTCGCAGGCCGGCGCAGTGTGCGCGGCTGCACCGTGGCGCGCATGTCGGCCGACGGGCCGGTGCATGGCAGCGCTGAACGCATCGACTGCGACCTGATTCTGAATGCCGGCGGGTTCGCGCCCGCCGTGCACCTGCATTCGCAGGCCGGAGGGAAGCTGCGCTGGGTGGCCGAGAGCGCCATGTTCGTTCCTGATGGGGCCGCCCCGGGGCTGACCAGCGTCGGGGCGTGCGCTGGGGTACTGAGCCGCGAGGCGGCCGTGAGTCATGCCGCCGCGGTCGGTGAGGCCTTGGCGCGCGGACAGGCACCGCCGCCCGCGCCGGTAGGCGGGGCAGGGCAGTCGGATGCGCACAGGCTGATCGGAGTCCGTGGCAAGGCGTTCATCGACCTGCAGAACGATGTCACCGCGGCCGACGTGGAGCTCGCCGGACGCGAGAACTACCGCTCGGTG
Source organism: uncultured Steroidobacteraceae bacterium (assembly GCA_964489185.1). Lineage (GTDB taxonomy): Bacteria > Pseudomonadota > Gammaproteobacteria > Steroidobacterales > Steroidobacteraceae > 13-2-20CM-66-19. The sequence continues at coordinate 92,021 of CAZAXR010000010.1, forward strand.
GAGCACCTCAAGCGCTATACCACAACTGGCATGGGCACCGACCAGGGCAAGACGAGCAACATCAACGCACTCGTCCTCATGGCGCAGTACAGCCAGCAGGCTCCGGCGCAGGTCGGCACCACACGCTTTCGGCCGCCGTTTGTGCCCGTGACGCTGGGGGCCATCGCCGGCCGGCGCGCCGGCGCGCTGTATCGGCCGCTGAAGTCGGTCCCGGCTCACGGCTGGCACGCCGCCCACGGTGCTCTCTTTGAGACCTTCGGCGACTGGCGCCGCCCGGTGGCCTATCCGCAGCCCGGTGAATCACTCGAGCAGGCCGCGCAGCGCGAGGCGCGCGCGGTGCGCCAGCGCGCCGGACTCTTCGACGGCTCACCGCTCGGCAAGCTCGAGGTCTTCGGGCCCGATGCCGCGCGCTTCCTCGATCTCATGTACCTGGGCACGATGTCGGACCTGGCCGTCGGCCAGGCGCGCTACGGGCTGCTGCTGAATGAGAACGGCACGCTGGTCGACGATGGCATCGTCGCGCGGCTCGGACCTTCGCACTACTGGGTCAACACCACCACCGCCGGAGCGGAGCGCACCGCGAGCGCCTTTGAGGAGTGGCTGCAGTGCGAGTACCTGGACTTCAAGGTGCTGGTCACGCCGGTGACCTCGCGCTGGGCGAACGTGACGGTGGCGGGCCCGCGCGCCTGGCAGTGGCTCGAGCGCTGTGGGCTGCAGCCGGAGCTTGCACCGGCTGCAATGAAGCATATGACACTGCGCGAGAGCGTGTGGGAGGGAATGCCGCTGCGGGTGCTGCGGGCCAGTTTCTCGGGCGAGCTCGGCTACGAGCTGAACCTTCCCGCCGATCAGGCCACGGCGCTGTTCGCGCGGCTGTGGTCGCAGGCCGAGACGGTCGGCGCCGTGCTCTACGGCATCGAGGCCATGCAGGTACTGCGGATCGAGAAGGGTTACCTGCACATCGGCACCGACACCGACGGCACGACCCTTCCCCAGGACGTGGGGTTTGCGCGCGGCCTGGCGCACAAGAGCGCCAACTTCGTCGGTCGCCGCTCGCTGCTGCGTGAGGCGGCGCGCGATGCGCGGCGCCCGCAGCTGGTGGGGCTCCATTCGCTGGATGCCCGCAGCCTGCTGCCAGTGGGTGCGCAGATCGCGCCGGCGCCGCCGCCCTCGGCGAGCGAGGGACGCGTGACATCCACTTGCTGGTCCCCGGAGCTCGAGCGTCCGGTGGCGCTCGCGCTGCTGGACGGGGGCTCTGCCCGAATCGGCGCGCACGTGAAGGTGTGCCACCTCGGACGGGTGCTCGATGCCGAGGTGGTCAGGACGCCGTTCGTCGACCCGGCCGGGAAGCGCGTGCATGGCTAGCGCGCCGCGGCTCGATGACTTCATCACCGGCACCGGGCTTGCCGACCTGACGGTGCGCCTGGATGACACCGTCGCAGTGGCGTCGCTGCGCTACTTCGCGCCCACCGGCGAGTTTGGCGCCCGGCTCATGGCGGCCGCCGGTGTGGCGCTGCCGGATACGTGCGCCGCGGTGGCGAGCGGTCAGCTGATTCTCGCCTGGCGCACTCCGAGCGAGAGTGTGTGCGTCGCGCAGGCACCGGCGGCGCTCCTCGAGCTCGAATCACGCCTCGGAGCGCCGGCGGACGGGTACCTCGTAAACCTGACCGGGGGGATGCGGATGGTGCGGTTGGGCGGGGCGCGCGTGGGGGCGCTGCTGTCCCGCCTGGGTGGCAGCACCCGACCGCCGCAGCGCGGCGAGTCGCGGCCCGGTCGGCTTGCGGACGTACCGGTGCTGGCCGTGGGCGTGCCGGGCAGTGCGGGCGAAGTGCTGCTGCTGGTCGACCGCGCGTACGCCCCGCACCTGCTCGGGTGGATCAGGGAGACGGTCGCTGACTTTGTCTGATGAGACGCGCGTCAGGGGCCTGCCGGCGCAGCGTGCAGCGTGCGCTGCACGGCGTGCCGCCATCCGGCGAGCAGCGCCTCGCGGCGCACGGCGGTCATGCGTGGTGAGAACACCGCCGCGGCTGCCCAGTGATGCGCGAGCGAGGCGAGGTCCGCCCACACCCCGGTGGCGAGACCTGCGAGGAACGCGGCTCCGAGCGCGGTGGTCTCGAGCTGCGCCGGGCGCTCGACCCGTGCCTCCAGTACGTCCGCCAGGAACTGGCAGAACCAGTCGTTGGCGGCCATGCCGCCATCGACCCGGATGGCCTCCACGCGGCGCGCCCCGTCACGGCGCATGGCCTCGGTCAGATCGAGCGTCTGGTAGGCGACCGCTTCGAGCGCGGCGCGCGCCAGGTGCGCCGCGGACACATCCAGGGTCAGCCCGCACAGCAACCCCCGCGCCTGCGGCTGCCAGTGCGGGGCGCCGAGGCCGACGAACGCCGGCACCAGGTATACCCCGTGATCCTCGGGCAGCTGCGCGGCGAGCACCGCGCTCTCGGCCGCCGTGCTGATCACCTTGAGTCCATCGCGCAGCCACTTGATGGCCGCTCCGGCGATGAATATCGAGCCTTCGAGGGCATAAGTGGTGCGCGCGCCGATGCGATAGGCGGGCGTGGTGAGCAGGCGGTTGGCGGAAGCGAGCGCCGAGGCGCCGGTGTTGAGCAGCAGGAAGCAGCCGGTGCCGTAGGTGGATTTAGCCATGCCGGGGCTGAAGCATGCCTGGCCGATGAGCGCCGCCTGCTGATCGCCCGCAATGCCGGCGATCGGGAGGGAATGGCCCAGGAGCGCCGGCTCGCTCATGCCATACACTTCGCTGCTGTCGCGCACCGCCGGCAGCAGTGCACGCGGCACCCCGATCAGCCGCAGCAGCTCCGCGTCCCAGTCCTGGGTGTGAATGTCGAACAACAGGGTGCGGGAGGCGTTGGTGACGTCGGTGGCGTGCACCCGTCCGCCGGTCAGGCGCCAGAGCAGGAAGGTGTCGATGGTGCCGAAGGCGAGCTCGCCGCGCTCGGCACGTTCGCGCGCACCTGCGACGTGGTCGAGGAGCCAGGCGATCTTGGTGCCCGAGAAATACGGGTCGATGAGCAGTCCGGTCTTGCGGCGCACGAGCTCCTCGGCCCCCGCCGCCGCGAGCCGCGCGCATTCGCGGGCGGTGCGCCGATCCTGCCACACGATCGCGCGGTGAATGGGCCTACCCGTGGCGCGCTCCCAGATCACCACGGTCTCGCGCTGATTGGTGATGCCGAGGGCGGCGATGCTGCCCGGGCCTATGCGGCTCGTCACCAGCACCTCGCGCACGCAGGCGAGTGTGTCGCGCCAGATGTCCTCCGGGTCGTGCTCGACCCAGCCGGAAGCGGGGTAATGCTGCAGAAGCTCCCGCCGCGCGAGCGCGATGCAGCGTGCCCCTTCATCGAACACCATGGCGCGCGTGGAAGTGGTGCCCTGGTCGATGGCCAATACGTGCGGCGCGCCCATGGCGCGAGGCTACCAAGCGCGCGCCTTGAGCGGAAAAAAGCCGCGCGTCTGCAACGATCCTGCAATCATCGCCGGGCATAAATGGTCGGATGTCGACGACGTATCAAAGATCAGCGGGATTGACGCTTCAGCGCAACACCGGCGCAGTCGAGCATCTTCCTGGTGCGGCGTGCGCCACGCGGTCGCTCGCGCGCACCACTCTGGCGCCGTCCGTCTCGTCCCGATCCCTTTTTAAGATGGGGGTATCCAATTTCTAGACTTTCAGCGCTGCGGAGCGTGTGAAAAGCTAGTGATCGCAGGGGTCCGTTTACTTTCGCCCCTGCAGGGTGCCGGCGGCCCGGAGCGGCTGTGTCATGCAGTCATGACGCGTTTATTCAAGCGCGCTTCGGTGCAGTGGTATAGAAGTCCTGTGGGGACCGCCTCAGGGCGGGCGGGATGCGCTCGAGTGGGGAATTCACAACCAATACCCTCAGGGGGCAAATGATGAAGCCTAATCCGAAGATCTCGGCAGCCGTCGCCGCCGTAATGGGCGCCTCCGGCACAACTCTGGTCTTTGCCGCTGCACCGGCCGACCAGGCCGCTGCTGGCGCAACCGAAAGCGCCGGCCTGCAGGAGGTGGTGGTGACCGCGCAGCGTCGCGCGGAGAACCTGCAGGACGTGCCGATCACGGTGCAGGCGATCACCGGTGATCAGCTGACCAAGCTGAATGTCGTGAACTTCAATGACCTGTTGAAGTACACACCCAACGTCAGCTACAGCGGCAACGGTCCGGGCACGGGCAACATCTACATGCGCGGGCTGGGTGGTATCGGCTCGGGCAACCAGTCGCAGTCGACGACCGCGCCGTTCCCGAATGTCGCGCTGTACCTCGACGAGCAGTCGATGCAGTTCCCGGCGCGCAATAACGACGTGTACCTGGTCGACATGGAGCGCGTCGAGGTGCTCGAAGGTCCGCAGGGCACACTCTTCGGCGGTGGTGCCCAGGCGGGCGCGATCCGCTACATCACCAACAAGCCCAAGTTCGACGCGGTCTCGGGAGAGGTGAACGCGGGCTACGGCGTCACCGCCGGCGGGGACAACAACACCACGATCAATGCGGTGCTCAATGTCCCGCTGACCAGCAACTTCTCCCTGCGCGGCGTGATCTTCTCCGAGCGGCGCGGCGGCTACATCGACAACCTCGGCAGCACCATCAGCTATGCCCCCGGTACGCCGCCGCACGACCTCGGCGGCAATCCGTCCGCCAACAACGGGCAGCTGGTGGCCAACAACACCAACCCGGTCGACTACCAGGGCGCACGCCTCTCGGCGTTGTGGAGGATGTCGGACAACTGGGACCTGCTGTTGCAGCAGAACTACCAGAACATGGAGGCGGACGGGTACTTCTATGCCTATCCCAACGACGTGAACGGCAACCCGCTGGACAAGTACCAGATCACGGCCTTCACGCCCGCCTACTCCAAGGACCGCTACTCGAGCACCGCCTGGACGCTGAACGGCAAGTTTGGCGATGCGCTGAGCATGGTGTACGCCGGCAGCTACATGACCCGCCACATCGACGGCCGGCAGGACTATTCGAACTACATGCGCAGCTACGTCGGCTCCTACTACGCGTGCATCGGCACCGGCGCCGGCTACTTCAACCCGACCAACTTCCCCGGTGCGCACCCCGGTCTCGCCGGCCATCCGCTGCAGTGCTATTCGCCGGTCGGGGACTGGCACGACACGGTGCGCAACGTTCACCAGAGCCACGAGCTGCGCTTCACCACCAACGCGGACTACCGGCTGCGCGGCCTGTTCGGGGCGTACTGGGAGAAGTTCGTCATTTACGACAACATGAACTTCAACTACCTCGGCATCCCGCAGTGCGACGCGACCAGCCTGGCGATCTCGGACCGGGGCGGTCGGGACTGCCTGTCGGCGGTAGGACCGGTGCCCGGCTCCTTTGCCATCGACCCGAACCTGCGGCTGGGCTCCAATACTGCCTTCGGCGAGGACGAGCAGCGCGGCTACAAGCAGACCGCGTTCTTCGGGTCGGTTGATTTCGACATCGTCCCGAAGGTGCTGACCGTCACCGCTGGCACGCGCTACTACAAGTACAACGAGTTCGAGTACGGCTCGGAGTACTACAGTGAGAGCAGCTACCACGGACTGGTGGTCAATCACCTGAACGGCGTCTGTACCTCGGGAGGTGGGTGCGGCTTCCCGATCAACCTGGAGAAGAGCGAGGACGGGTTCCGCAGCCGCGGCAACATTACCTGGCACATCACGCCGGACATGATGGCGTACTACACCTTCTCGCAGGGGTTTCGTCCGGGCGGCTTCAACCGCACCAGCTCGATCCTGGGA
>CAZAXR010000011.1:0-10425 GCA_964489185.1 uncultured Steroidobacteraceae bacterium
TGCCCGGCAGCCTTCGCGGGCGGCTCGGGCGTGCGCGCGAAGGTGCGCTTGGCGGCGTAGCGTTCGAGGGCGCGCTTGGGCACGGTCAGGCCATGTTACCTGAGCGTATCGATCCAGGCGGCGAGCCGCCCCAACACCTCCTCGAGTACCTGGGCGTCGGTGCGTCCGCTGCGTGCGGGGACGTGAAAGGAATGGTCCGCGCCGTCCACGAGGCTCAAGGTGGCGCGCGTCCCGAGGCGCGCGACGACCCCCTCGAGGAGTGAGCGCTCGGCGAGGGCATCGCGCGTCCCCTGGAGAAACAACATCGGAACGGTCACCCTTGACAGGTGTTGCGCGCGGCTGTCGGCGGGCGCGCCGGCCGGATGCAGCGGGAAGCCGAGGAAGGCGAGGCCGCACACTCCCGCGAGCGGCTCGAGCGCCTGCGCCTGGGAGGTCATGCGGCCGCCGAACGAGCGCCCGCCGGCGACCAGCGGCAGTGCGGGAACGAGGCGTGCCGCCGCCGCGACCGCGGCGCGCACCGTCGCATGGCATGGCGGTGGCGGATCCGGGCGTCGCGAGCCGCGCTCCATGTAAGGAAACTGATAGCGGAGCGTCGCGATGCTCAGGCGGGCGAGACCGGCGGCGACCGCGCGCATCGACGGGTGCTCCATGCCGGCGCCGGCGCTGTGCGCCAGCACGTAACAGGCACGTGCGCTCGCCGGCACGAGCAGCAGCCCCGAGACGGACAGCCCGTCCTTCACGGCAAGAGTGACGGGGCTGGAATCGGGCGATGTCGGGGGCGCGCGCACGATGCACAAATTACGCGCAGCCTGCCGCGACAGGCAATTTGCCGGCGCTGTGCGAGGGAGTGCGGCGGCCGCAGGCGCGGCGCCCGCGATTCAGTTCACCGCCGCGATCCAGGCGGCGAACGGCTCGAGCGTCACGGGGCGATCTGCGGCGGTGGCGGCAACGGGCTCGGGGCTGGCGAGCAGCGTCTTCAGGTGCGTCCCGTGCACGCCGGCCGCTGCCAGCCCGAGCGAGATCGTCCGCGGCTGTCCCGACATGTTGAGCGAGACGAGCAGCGTCTCGCCGTCGGGGGCCACACGCGCATAGGTGAGGACGTGGCTGTTGGAGCTGTCCAGCATCACGGTGCGTCCGTCGCGCAGCGCCGCGCTGCTGCGGCGGAGCGCGATCAGGCTCTTGTGCCAGTTGAGGAGCGAGCCCGGATCGGCGGACTCGGTCTGCACGTTGACGGTCCGGTAGTTCGGCGTCACGGGCAGCCAGGTATGCGGATTGGCGCTGAATCCGGCCTGTGCATTGGAGCTGTCCCACTGCATCGGCGTGCGCTCGCCGTCGCGGCCCTTCTCCTTCGGCCAGCCGGTGATCCCGATCGGGTCGCGCACGTCCTCGACGCGGGTGGGAGTCGCGGTGACCTGGCCGATCTCCTCGCCCTGGTAGAGGAGGGCCGCGTCGCGCGAGGTGAGCAGCAGCGCCGCGACGATCCGCGCGATCGCGGCGTTGTGGACGCCGTCGCCGTAGCGGTCCCAGCTGCGGATGTTGTCGTGGTTGTCGAATACCAGCAGCGGCTGCGAGCCGTGCAGCTCGGTCTGCGCCTCGCTCAGCAAACGGCGGAACCGGCCGGCATCGAGCCGCCTGTCGAGCCCGACCAGCGTGTCCATCGGCAGCTGCAGCTCATCGTGCCGCGCGCCGCCGTACCACGGATAGAGCTGTGCCGTACGCGCCACGTAGGTCTCGCCGACCAGCAGCCGCTCGCCGGGATAGCTGTCGATCATGGCGCGCAGGTGGCGGATGACCTCATGATTCCCCGGGAGGTTGTCGACATAGATCTCTCTCAGGTTCGGATCGCCCTGGGCATTGGTACCGCCGAGCACCGGCTCATCGCGCAGCTGCTCGTCCTCGAGCAGCGCGGTGATGGCATCGAGGCGGAAGCCGGCCACGCCGCGGTCGAGCCAGAAGCGCATGGCGGCGAACATTCCCTGCTCGACCTTGGGGTTGCGCCAGTTGAGGTCCGGCTGCTGGCGGTAGAACCGGTGGTAGTAGAACTGGCCCACGGCCGGCACGAACTGCCAGGCCGAGCCGCCGAACAGGCTCACCCAGTTGTTGGGCGGCAGCCTGTGGCCGGCGGCATCGGTGCGGCCGTCGCTCCATACATAGAAATCATGCCTGGGCGCGGAGCGCGAGCTCGCCGCCTCGAGGAACCACGGGTGCTGGTCCGAGGTGTGGTTGAGCACCATGTCCATGATGACGCGAACGTGATGCCGGCCGGCCTCGGCGAGCAGGCGGTCGAAATCGGCGAGCGTCCCGTATACCGGATCGATCGCCTGGTAGTCGGAGATGTCGTAGCCGAAGTCCACCTGCGGCGAGGGATAGCAGGGCGCGATCCAGATGGCGTCGACACCGAGCGACTCGAGGTAGTCGAGCCGCTGCGTGATGCCGTTCAGGTCGCCGATGCCGTCGCCGCTGGAATCCTGGAAGCTGCGCGGATAGATCTCGTAGATTACGGCGTTACGCCACCAGGGATCCGGAGGCGCGGCGCTCGCCGGCACCGCGCCCGCCAGGCAGGCGCCGAGACAGACGCCGATCCAGGCGCCGGCCCGCCGCCAGCCATGCAGCTGCGTTAACGCCCAAGCCGTTGACCACTCACCGAGCGTGTGCATAAATCGCCGCGCCCTCACTTGCCGCAGATTTTCCCGCACATAGTACCTGCAAATGCCGCACTCGAAACCCGTCCTCTCCTTCTGGCAGATCTGGAACATGTGTTTTGGCTTCCTCGGGCTGCAGTTTGCCTTCGCCCTGCAGAACGCCAACGTCAGCCGCATCTTCCAGTCCCTCGGAGCCGGATTCGAGCAGATGCCGCTGCTGTGGATCGCTGCTCCGTGCAGCGGACTGCTGGTGCAGCCGCTGGTGGGCTACTTCTCCGACCGCACCTGGACGTGGCTCGGGCGGCGCCGGCCGTACTTTCTCGCCGGCGCAGTGCTGGCGGCGACCGCGCTGGTGCTGATGCCGCGCGCGCCGACCCTGTGGGTCGCGGCAGCGCTCCTGTGGATGCTCGACGGCGCGATCAACATATCCATGGAGCCCTTCCGCGCTTTTGTCGGAGACCAGCTGAGCCCTGCTCAGCGCCCCGCCGGTTATTCGATGCAGAGCTTCTTCATCGGCACGGGTGCCGTGGTGGGGAGCCTGCTGCCGTGGCTGCTGTCGCGCGGCGGAGTGAGCAACGTGGCCGCCGTGCACGGCAGCGGCGCGGTGCCCGATTCGGTCCGCTACTCCTTCGATATCGGCGCGGTGGCCCTGCTGCTGGCGGTTCTGTGGACCGCACTGCGCTCGCGCGAGTATTCACCGCAGGAGCTGCTGAGTTTCGACGACGCGCTCCCGGCCGGCGCTTCGCCGGCGATCGGGATGCGGCCCGGGTTGCTCGGCACCATCCTGGGGGATCTCGCGGCCATGCCGCTCGCGATGTGGCGTCTCGCCCCGGTGCAGTTCTTCTCGTGGCTGGCGCTTTTCTCCATGTGGATCTACACCACCCCTGCCGTGGCACAGGTGCACTTCGGCGCCACCGATCCACACTCCGAGGCGTTCAATCACGGTGCCAACTGGGTCGGAGTGCTGTTCGCGGCGTACAACGGCTTTGCGGCGCTGGCTGCGGCCGTCATTCCGCGCATGGTGCGCCGGCTCGGGCTGCGGCTGACGCACCTCGTGAACGTCTGGCTGGGAGGTGCGGCGCTGCTGTCGTTCCTCGTCATCCGTGACCCGGACTGGCTGCTGCTGAGCATGCTGGGCATGGGCTTCGCGTGGGCGTCGGTACTTTCGCTGCCGTATGCGCTGCTCTCTGACAGTGTGCCGGCGCAGAAGATGGGCCTGTACATGGGCGTCTTCAATATCTTCATCGTGATTCCGCAGATGGTGGCGGCGGGCGCGCTCGGCTTTCTGCTGCGTGTCCTGTTCGGCGGCGCACCGATCTATGCGCTGGCACTCGGAGGTGTGAGCTTCATCGTCGCGGGGCTGTTGGCTCTGCGGGTTCCGCAGCCGCAGTCGCCCTGAACTTCAGGCGCCACGGTCAGCCACAGCTGAGCCGTTACTTCAGCGCAGCCGCGGCGGACGTGGGGCGACGCGGGGTTGCCGAGGGGCTGGCTCCGCACGAGCGGCGTACCACGAGGCGCGTCGGCAGCATCTGGCCCTCGGCGGGCTCGGCGCGGATCTGGCGCAGCAGAGTGTCCACCAGCACCTCGCCCGCGAGGCGGGTGTTCTGTGCAATCGTCGTAAGCGGCGGATTCGCGAGTCCCGCCGCCGGAATGTCGTCGAAGCCGACGACGGCCACTCGCGCCGGCACTTCGATGCCGTAGTCCTGCAGGGCATGCATCGCGCCGAGCGCGATCAGATCGCTCGCACCCACCACCGCGTCGAAGGCGACGCCGCGCCCGAGCAGCTCGACCGTGGCCGCGTAGCCTGCTTCCTCGGTCGTGATCGCATCCGCCTGCAGCTCGGGAGTCGCCGTGAGGTGCGCACCCTGCAGTGCGCGCACGAACCCGCGATAGCGGTCGAGAAACTCCGGGCAGCCCCGCGAGGCTCCGCCGATGAAGGCCAGGCGGCGGCGACCGAGGGCGATGAGATGACGCGCGGCTTCGTACCCGCCCTGGGCATTGTCCGAGCCGATGGACAGGCCCGGCTGCCCCGCCTGCACCGCACCCCAGCGCACGAAGTGGGTTCCCTGGCCGGTGAGCCGCTCGAGCCGAGCGCGGTACGAGAGGTAGTCCCCATAGCCGAGCAGGATCAGGCCGTCGGCCTTGTGGGTATCCTCGTATTCTTCGTGCCAGTCGCCCGATTGCTGCTGGAACGAGACCAGCAGGTCGTAGCCGCGCTGCGCGCAAGCGCGCGTGATCGAGCCCAGCATCGAGACGAAGAATGGGTTGATCGCGGAATCGTCCGAGGTGGGGTCCTCGAAGATCAGCAACGCCAGCGTGTTCGAGCGCTGAAAGCGCAGGTTGGAGGCGTTCTTGTCGACCTTGTAGTTGAGTTGCTGCGCGACGGCGAGCACCCGCTTGCGGGTTTCCTCGCTGACCCGCGGGCTGCCGCGCAGTGCGCGCGACACGGTCGGCTGAGACACGCCGGCCCGGTACGCAATATCAAATGACGTGGCCTTGGCCGGCGCGCGCCCCTGAGCCTTGTCGTCGCTCACTCGTCCCCCTGCCGCCGAGTATAGGCGCAACGGGACCCGGGCGGCGACCCGGGCTCGCCGGCGCGCGCATACGTATTCGGCATCGTGTGGCGCACGGCATGCGCCGATAATCGGCACTCATGAGCGGAGCTCGACCCCCGGTCCCGGCGAGCCTGACGGCGCTGCTGCTCTCGGCATGCGTCGGCGGCGGCGCGCCCGGCGCCGGCGGCGGGAGCGGCGGTGGCAATACCATCGACCTGAGCCATGCCCAGGCGGTGTGGCTCGATGCCGGCACCATCGTGTGGCCCGCGGCCGACGCCGCACACAGTTACAAGCTCTATTACTCCTCGAGCGGCTCCCTGGCCGCGGGCACCAGCGACCTCAGCGGCACCGACAATCCAGGCGGTGTGGCGCTCGCCACCGGTACGCTGAGCGCCGCCCAGCAGGCCGCCTGGCCGCAGTACGCCGGGGCGGTCGCGCTCGCAGTGCCGGCGGGGACCGCGGCGCAGGCCGGCGTGCTGCTGCGCGATCAGCTGGCTGTCGTGCAGTACTCCGGGTCCACGCCCACCAACGGCACGCAGCTGCAGCTCGGCCCCGTGCTGGACAGTCTGTACGGTGCGAGCGCGACGGGCGTCGCCCTCGGTGTGGCTTTCGATCCGGTCACCGATGCACCGACCTTTCGCCTCTGGGCGCCGACCGCGAGCGCTGTGACGCTCAACGTCTACGCCAACGCCGCGGCGCAGAGCCCGGTGACGGCGAGCATGGCGGAGGACCCCGCGAGCGGCGTGTGGAGCTACACCGCCGCGGATTCATCCTGGACCAACGTCGCGTACTACACCTACTCGGTGCGTGTCTTCAGCCGCGCGGCGCCCTCCAGCCTCGGCAATGGCGCGGTGGTGACCCATATCGTGAGCGATCCATACGCGGTCACGCTCAACGGCGACAGCACGCGCGCCATGGTCGTCAACCTCGCGGATGCCGCGGCGACGCCCGCGGGCTGGCCGGGGGCACTGCCGCCCACCAGTGCGACTCCCACCGACAGCGTCGTGTATGAGCTGCACGTGCGCGACTTCTCGGTCAACGACCCGACCGTGCCGGCGGCGCACCAGGGCAAGTTTCTGGCCTTCACCGACCTCGCCAGCAACGGCATGAAGCACCTGGCGGCGCTGGCCGGCGCCGGTCTCACGCACGTGCACCTGCTGCCGGCGACCGACTTCGCCTCGGTCGATGCGCTCAGCTGCGCGAACCCGAGCATTCCGGCGACCACCGGCAACGGCACGGCGGCCGAGCTCGCCGTGATCGCCGCTCAGGGGAGCGACTGCTACAACTGGGGCTACGATCCGTTTCACTACGGCGCGCCGCAGGCGAGCTACGCCTCGGATCCCGCCGACGGACTCACGCACGTGCTCGAGTTCCGGCAGATGGTGCAGGCACTGCACGCCACCGGGCTGCGCCTGGTGCTCGACGTGGTCTACAACCACACCAGCGCCAGCGGTGAGAGTCCGCACTCCGTTCTCGATCAGGTGGTCCCGGGTTACTACCAGCGGCTGGACGGCAACGGTGCGGTCGAGAGCTTCTCGTGCTGCGCCGACACCGCGACCGAGCGCGCGATGATGGCGAAGCTGATGATCGACACCCTGGTGCGCTGGGCGGACCAGTACAAGGTCGACGGCTTCCGCTTCGACATCATGAGCATGATCCCGAAGGCCGCCATGGTGCAGGCGCTCGGCGCGGTCAACGCGGTAGCGGCGAAGGATGGACGCGGCTACACCTATTTCTATGGCGAGGGTTGGACACCCAACAGTGCCGTGTCGGCGGTGATCACGCCCGCGATGCAGGCGAACATGGGCGGTACCGGCATCGGCACTTTCAACGACCGGCTGCGCGACGCGGTGCGCGGTGGCAGCCCGTTCGACAGCGGTGCGGCTCTGACCGCTCATCAGGGGTTCATCAACGGCCTGTGTTACGACCTCAACTCGAGCGATAGCGCGGACTGCAGCGGCGGCTCGGGCGATGCGCTGTTCGCCCTGCAGAACCGCATCAGCGTCGGGCTGGCGGGCAATCTCGCCAGCTTCCCGCTGCGCGCCGGCGTCACCGGCGCGCAGGTGGACTACAACGGCAGCCCCACCGGCTACACGCAGCAGCCGCAGGAGAACATCGCGTACGTTGCGTGCCACGACAACGAGACGCTGTTCGACATCAGTGAGTACAAGCACCCGGCCGGCGTCAGCGTCGCCGACACCGGCCGCGCCCAGGTGGTGGGGCTGTCGCTGGTGCTGCTCGCCGAGGGTGTGGCCTTCGTCCACGGCGCGGATGACCTGCTGCGCTCGAAATCCGGCGACAGCAACAGCTTCGACTCCGGCGACTATTTCAACCGCATCTACTGGGACGGCTCGGCCAACAACTGGAGCGTGGGCCTGCCGCCGCAGAACACCGGCAACAACGCGGCCAACGCCGCGACCCTCGGGCCGCTGCTCAACTCGAAGCCGGTACCCGATGCCGCAACCATCGCGGCGGTCGCGGCGCGCTTCCAGGAATTCCTGGGCGTACGCCGCGCGACCGACCTGTTCCGCCTCGGCAGCGCCGCCGATATCGATAACTGCGTCAGCTTCCCCGACCAGGGCCGGCAGGTGCACGGCCTGATCGTCGAGCAGATCCTCGGCGTGGGGTGTGTCGGCACGACCGGCTCCGGCTACGACAGCGTGGTGGTGCTCTACAACGCGAGTGCCAGCGCGCAATCCTTCTCGCTGCCATCCTTCGCCGGGGTGGCGAAGGGCACAGGCAGCGGCCAGGTGTCGCTGCACCCGGTGCAGCAGGCCGGTTCCGACTCCACTCTGTTGACGGGCTGGAATTTCACCTCGAGCGCCGCCTCGGGTACCTTCACCGTGCCGGCGCGCACCACCGCGGTGTTCGTGCGTCATCACTAGCGAGGAGAGAGCTCATGAGGCAGCCGTGGTTCGAGCCCTGGGGATGGGGCTACCGCCCGGTCGCGTGGCCCGGGTATCTGATCTGGCTCGGGGCTGCGGCCTTCGGCTGGATCACCTTCGTCGCGGTCGACCGGCATTCGCACTCGGTGAGCGACACTCTCTACGGGCTGTTTCCCTACTGGGTGCCGGCGCTGTTGCTCGTCGAGCGTATCGCGGCGCGCTCGAGCGGCGAGCGCTGCAAAGGGGAGCGCTGAGCGGCGCGAGGCGCGGGTCGCTCAGACCACGGGTGCCGCGATCAGGCCCGACCAGCGCGGCATGGCCTCGAGCGTGGCTTCGCCGACCTGCTCGAGCACGCGCCACGAGCGGGCCAGGTCGGCGGGCACCGGCTGGGCCGCCGCGCCGAAATTGAACAGGCACAGCAACCGCTCGCCGCCCGTGCCGCGCTCGAAGGCGAGGAGGGGCTCGGGCGCATCGAGGAAACGCAACGTGCCCGTGCGCAATGCGGCGTGCTGGCGGCGGAAGCCGAGCAAGTGGCGCGTGAGGTTGAGAGTCGAGTGCGCGTCGAGCTGCTGCGCATCCACGGCCAGCTTTGCGTGGCCGCTGCCGAGTGGCAGCCAGGGCTTGCCGGTCGTGAAGCCGGCCTGCGGCGATGCGGCGATCCAGGGCATCGGCGTCCGTGCCCCGTCGCGCCCAAGTGTCAGTGGCCAGTTCGCCACCGCCTCCGGGTCGCGCAGATCCTCGAAGGCGAGCTGCGCCTGCGGTAATCCCAGTTCCTCGCCCTGGTAGAGGAAAACGTTGCCCCGCAGCGTCAGCAGCAGCAGCATCGCAAAGCGCGCGCAGGCGGCGCGCTCCTCGGGCGCGGCCCACCGCGATACGGCGCGCGGCGCGTCATGGTTGGAGAACGCCCAGCTCGGCCAGCCGCTGCCCGGCGTGTGCGGCCAGGCATCCATGGCTCGCCGCACCAGCGCCGGACTCAAGCGGTCGGCGTACAGGAAATTGAAGCCATACGCGGTGTGCAGGCGCCGCGTCCCCTGCGTGTAGGCAGGCATGTCCGATTCGGAACCTTCACCGCCGATCTCGGCCACGGTGAACCGCCCCCCATACTCTTCGGTCAGCGCGCGGATGCGCTCGAGGAACGGGATCATTTCCGGCTGCGAGCGGTTGTGCAGGGCCTGCTGGAAGTCCGAGGAGCGCCGCGGAGGCCGCACGCCCGGCGCCGCCGGCGGATTGTCGCGCAGCTGCCGGTCGTGCATGGCGTGGTTGATGGCGTCGAGGCGAAAGCCGTCGACACCGCGGTCCAGCCAGAACCGCATGCACTGGAACAGCGCGTCCTGCACTGCGGGGTTGTGCACGTTCAGGTCGGGCTGTTCGCGCAGGAAGTTGTGCATGAAGTACTGGCGGCGGTGGGCGTCCCACGTCCACGCCGAGCCGCCGAACTGCGACTGCCAGTTGTTCGGAGGGGTACCGTCGGCGCGGGCGTCGGCCCACACGTACCAGTCGCTGCGCGGGTTGTCGCGGCTCATGCGGCTCTGCCGGAACCAGGGGTGCTGGTCCGAGGTGTGCGACAGCACCTGGTCGATGACCACACGCAGGCCGAGCGCGTGCGCCCTCGAGAGCAGCCGGTCGAAGTCCGCGACTGTGCCGAAGATCGGATCGACGTCGCAGTAGTCGCTGATGTCGTAGCCGAAGTCCTTCATCGGCGACGGGAAGAAGGGCGAGAGCCAGATGGCGTCGACGCCGAGCGAGGCAACGTAGTGAAGGTGCGTGGCGATTCCGGACAGGTCTCCGATGCCGTCGCCGTTCGAGTCGGCGAAGCTGCGCGGATAGATGTGGTAGATCACCGCTCCGTGCCACCACGGAGCCACCGCCGGATCGGCAAGCCTCGCGTGCCCGGTGCTCAAGGGCCGGCATCCGCTTCGCAGACGAGGTACCCGAGCTCGGGGACGTGTACCCGGTAGCTGCCCGGAGCCGCGCGGTGCGCGGCGCACTCCCCATGCAGAGAGCGGAAACGGGCGGAGCGCGCGTCCACGCGGATCACCGTGTCGATCGCCTG
The DNA here is from genome assembly GCA_964489185.1 of uncultured Steroidobacteraceae bacterium. Classification (GTDB taxonomy): domain Bacteria; phylum Pseudomonadota; class Gammaproteobacteria; order Steroidobacterales; family Steroidobacteraceae; genus 13-2-20CM-66-19. The sequence continues at coordinate 10,136 of CAZAXR010000011.1, forward strand.
CAGCGAGGTGTTGAAGGCAAGCACGATCTCGTGGCCATCGGCCGGGTCGAAGCGCGATACCGCGAGGAGGCCCGGCTGGTCGGCGGCCGCGCGCGTCTGCTGCCGGCCGCAGAGCAGCGCCGCATGGGCCAGGCGCAGGTGTGCGAGCTCGCTGATCGCGCGGTACAGCGGGTGCGTCGTCTGATAGTGATCGCCGGCATCGGCTGCCTCGGGCGCGGCGGCACCGAGCCGCGCTTCGCGGGCGTAGCTCTCGACCCGGGTCGCAAACATGTCCTGCCGCGCGCCCGCGT
>CAZAXR010000012.1:0-44878 GCA_964489185.1 uncultured Steroidobacteraceae bacterium
CAGCGATGAGGCCGTCTGGTGGTAGTAGTAGAGCTCGTACTGGAACGCGGCACCGTTGGGCTGCAGTCCCGGCATGTAATAGGGACTCCCGTAGTTCTTGTCGGTGGTCTTCTCCCAGTACAGGCCCGCGAGCCAGTGGAATCGGCCGCCCGGCTTGGAGGAGAGGCGCAACTCGTTCGCCCAGCGTTCCGGGTTGGTATGGTATTCGTAGTACTGGAGCGGCACGTTGCAGCCGGTGAAGGGCGTACCGCCGTAGGCCGGATCGCTCAGGCAGGCGAATCCCTCCTGGGACCCGGGCGGAGCGCCGTTGTGAAAGAACGGTGTGTAGGACGGGGCGAAGTTCTCCATGTATTGCGAGTATTCGTCCCAGCGCCGGGTGGGGAGCGACCAGTAGGTGCTCGCGAACACCAGGTCGGCGATGCCGATGTCCCCGTCAACCCGGAACTCCCCGAGCCTGGCCTCGTAGCTGAGCTCCTCGGGACCGAAGCGCTCGACGGTGCGCGGCGGGAGGTTCGGATCCTCATCCCACGCACCGAATGAGTGCTGGCGCTGAAAGTCGTAGGTGAGCAGCGCGTTCCAGTCCTGGCTTATCTGCCACTTGAGCCCGACGCGCGCACCTTCCTGGTGCTCGCGGTTGAAGTCGTCGCGCGCCCACGGCGAGTTGTCCGAGACCGTGCCGTTCTTCCAGGTCCGCGTTACCAGCTTGTTGTCGATGAAGCCGCCATGCGAGGCGCTGAATGCCGACAGGCGCAGCGCGAGCGTGCCGCTGATCAGGGGGAGGTTGAAGAATCCCTCGTAAGTCTGGTTGGTGCGGCCGTCCTCGATCTTTCCGCCGTCGAGGTCGATGCCGGCGCTGAAGCTGTTGACGTCGGGCTTATTGGTGATGTAGCGCACCGCTCCGGCCATTGAGCCGGCGCCGAAAGTCGTGCCCTGCGGGCCGTTCAGGACCTCGATGCGCTCGATGTCGTACAGGTGCAGGTCGGGCTGCACGCCGTACCAGCTGAGCGAATTGTCGTCGAGGAAGAATCCGGTGGCGGAGCTGTTGGCGTAGTTCGGGTTCGAGCCATCGGAGACGCCACGCATGAAGAACGTCTGCGTGCCAGGGCCGATGCTGATGAAGGAGATCGACGGCACCTTGGTGGCATAGTCGTCGAACTGCGTGATGCCGAGGTTCTGCACCTCCTTCTGCGTGAAGACGTCGACACTGATCGGGACGGTCTGTAGGTTCTCCTCGCGCTTGCGCGCGGTGACCACGACTTCTTGGAGTGCACCGCTGCTGGTGGCCTCAGCGGGCGCCGCCGCATCGAGCGCCACCGCGCGCGGCGCGGCGGTGCTGGCCAGCGCTGCGGCCACCGCTAAGCTGATCGCACGGCGCGGCAGCCTGACCGCCGCTTCGCCGGCGCACTGCGCCACAGGATTCGGGCTTGAAGGCATCGGCGACCTCCCCGTCAGCTTGTTCGTAACTGTAAACGCCGCCGCGCGCCGCCCGCGGCGCGCTGCCGAAATCATCCCGTGAGCGGTCGTCTTTAGTCAACGACCGTTCAATAGCGGACCCCGGGCTTCATGCGAAGCGCTCGAGGCAATCCCCGAGCGCATGTCGCAGCGGTTCAAGCTCCTGGGAAAAATTGCGCCAGTAGCCCACACCGCTGGTGTAGATCGGCTGGCGCACCTGCTCGGCGCTCGGGGTGCGCACTGCGCGCTGCGTCTCGTGAAAGCTTAGGCAACCCGGCTCGAACTTAAGTCCGCAGTGCTCGAGCAGGCGGCGGATGTTCGCCTCCGGATCGCGCACCAGCTCTTCGTACTGTACGTGCAGCACCTTGCCCGGCAGGACGCGATCCCAGTGGTCCATGAGTGCCAAATAGGCGCGGTAGTAGCGCCCCAGGTCCTCGAGGTCGTAGCTGAAGGTCTGGCCGGAGGCGAAGTGCTGCTTGAAGGTGCTGAAGCACGCATCCATGGGATGACGGCGCACGTCGATGATGGTCGCGTGCGGCAGGATCGCGTGGATGAGCCCGACGTGACTGAAATTGTTGGGCAGCTTGTCGGTGAAGCGCTCGCGCCCGCGCCGCAGCGGCAGCGTCTCGGCGAGGTAGCGGCTGCCGAGTGCGGCCAGCTGCGTGGCCGTGAGGGCGCCTACCTGTTCGGGGTAACCGTCGCGTTTTTCGGCGCTGTCCTCGATCTCGCGCACGAAGTTGAGGACGTTCGGCAGTTCCATGGTGCCGTCCACCTGCGAGTGGCTGGCGAGGATCTGCTCCACCAGCGTCGAGCCCGAGCGCGGCAGGCCGACGATGAATATCGGCGCGCGGCTCGGGTCGCCGCCGCCTGAGTGTGCGGCGAAGAACTCGGCGCTGAAGAAGGCGCGGATGCGCGCGCTGCGCTGCTCGAAGCTTCCGATGTCGAAGGGCGCCTCGCGACGTCGCGTGGCATTGCCCCGCGCGTAGGCGGCGAAGGCTTCAGCGTAGCGCCGGCGCTGCTCGAGCGCCTTGCCGAGAGCGAAGTACAGCTGCGCCCCGCCCGCTCGCTCGCCCACGCCCTGCGCCAGCTGACCCTGCATGGCCTCGAGCTCGGTATCGCTGAAGGCATAGTTCTTCAGGTCCGCGAGGCTCCAGTAGGCCTCCGCGTTGGCCGGCTCTGCGGCGAGCACCGCCTTGTAGGACGCCTCGCTGTCGGCGCGCCGACCGAGCGTGCGCTGCACGTGCCCGATGGACATGATGATCCGCAGTTCCTCGGGCCTGAACCGCGCCGCCTGCTGGTAGGCCTCGAGCGCCTCTTCGTGGCGCATGAAGCGCACCGAGACGGAAGCGAGGGTGACCCAGGTCTGCGGGTTCTGCGGCTCGATCTTGAGCAGGTGGCGCGCGGCCGCGTGCGCTTCCTCGACGCGGCCGAGGGCCAGCAGCGCCGGTCCGAGCCCGCGGTAGGCGAGCGGCACGTGTGCGGACTGCTTGAGCGCATGGCGCAGCAGCCGCTCGGCATCCTGCGGGACGTCGGCCGCGAGTGACAGAGCCGCCAGCCCGCACAGCGCCGCCACATGGCTCGCATCCCGCTGCAGGATTCCGCGGAACAGCTCCTCGGCGCGCTTGCGGTCGTCCGCCACCAGCGCTGCGGTCGCCTCCTCGACCCGCTGCCGCTCGGGCTCGGTGAGCCGCGCACGCTCGAAGGCGATGCGTGCGTCCTCATACTGTCCGAGGTCGACGAGCGCATCGCCGTAGGCGAGCCAGGCGCGATGATGGCGCGGTGACTTCTCGAGCACGCGCCGCACCTCGGTCCGCGCCGCCTCGGGACGGACGGCGCGCCGGTAGGCGCGCGCCAGGTCGACGCGCGCCGCGGCGAAATCGGGGGCGGCGGCGAGCGCGCGTTCGAGCAGCGCGACGCTCTCCTCGATCCGGTCCTGATCGAGAAGCGCCGCGCCGAGCAGCGCGAGGCAATTCACGTCCCCCGGGCTGTGCGCCTCGAGCGCGCGCAGCCAGCCCTCGGCGCGCGCCGCCTGGCCGGCCCGCAAAGCGGCGTGGGCCTGGTGCAGGCTGGCGGCGAAGGATGGTTTCAGGGGCGCGTTCATGGCTCAGGCAGTGTCGTGAGTTTGCCTTGAGCGCGGGGGTTCAGGCTACACTCGCGCGCCCGCGCCCCTTGCGGCGCGACTACACACTGAACCGTGCGCGTGACACGCCTGCTGCAGACTCTCATTGCCCTCGCGACGGCCCTCGCGCCGCACGCCGCGCACGCCGCGCGCCCGCTCGAGCCGCAGGACTGGTACCGCTTCGCAGCCGTGTCGGATCTGGTGATCGCGCCCGACGGGCGCGCGGTCGCCTACCTCGTGACGAGCTACGACAAGGACTCGGATGAGAGCCGCGGCGCGGTGTGGACGGCGGACTGGGACGGCAGGCAGAGCATGCAGCTGACCCACGCTGACAGCGCGAGCGCGCCGCGCTTCACCCCCGACGGCCGCTCCGTCAGCTTCCTCTCGGCGCACGGTACCGACGAGCGCGCGCAGCTGTGGGTGCTCGACCGGCGCGGCGGCGAGCCGCGGCAGCTGACTCACGTGAGCGACGAGATCACCGACTATGCCTGGTCGGGCGATGGCCGCCGCGTGGCGCTGGTGATGCGGGCGGCCGAGCGTGACAAGCGGCCCAGGCCGCAGGTCATCGACGCTTATCACTTCAAGCAGGACCAGGAGGGGTACCTGACTGCCGAGTCGCGCACCCACCTGTACCTGCTGGATGTCGCGAGCGGCGCGTGCGGGGCGCTCGCTGCCGATCCGGAGCGCGCCGACTCGCATCCGGTGTTCTCACCCGACAGCCGGCAGATCGCCTTCATCGGCAACGGGGCGGCGCGCGAGCACGCGGGGCGCGATGACATCTACGTCCTCGCGGCGCAGCCGGGCGCGCAGCCGCGACTGGTGCTGTCGACCTGGTCACCCAACAACCAGTGGCTGGCGTGGAGCCCGGAGGGCGCAGCGCTCGGCTTCCTGCAGGGGGATGAGCTCAAGTACAACGCTTACATCGACGACAAGCTGGCGCTCGTGGAGGTGAAATCCGGACGCATTCGCTCACTCTCCGCGCGCCTCGACCGCGGCGTCTACTCGCCGCGCTTCAGCGACGGCGGGCGCGCCATCCTGTTCGCAGTCGAGGACGATGACCGGCAGTATCTCGCGCGGGTCAGCCTTGCCAGCGGAGAGATCGCGCCGGTTGCGACCGGCAACACAGTCGTGCACCAGATCGCCGCCGCCGCGGGCCGCACGGCGCTGCTGGCTTCGAGCGCCAACTCGCCGAAGGAGGTATATGCGCTCGAGCACGGGCAACTGCGGCCCCTGAGCGCGCACAATCAGGCGCTGTTCACGGAGCTCGCTACGGGCAGGGTCGAGGACATCGCCTTCCGCAGCAGCGACGGCACGGAGATTCACGGGCAGATCGTGAAGCCGCCCGGCTACGACAGTGGCCGGCGCTATCCCACCCTGGTGTGGATCCACGGCGGCCCGCAGGGCCAGGACGATCACTCGCTTGAGCTCGAAGGCTATGGGCCCCCTCTCGAGCGGCAGCTGTTCGCAAGCCACGGCTACGTGGTGCTCGCCATCAACTATCGCGGCAGCACCGGCCGGGGCGCGCAGTTCGCGCGCGCCATCGTGGCCGACTGGGGACACAAGGAAGTCGAGGACCTCCTCGCCGGCGTCGATTGGGCGGTCAGCGCAGGCATCGCTGACCCCGCGCGACTCGGTATCGGCGGCTGGAGCTACGGCGGCCTGCTGACCAACTACGTGACCGCCAGCGACGGGCGCTTCAAGGCGGCCATCGCCGGCGCGGGCAGCGGGGATCATGTGGGTCTCTACGGCAGCGATGAATACATCGTCGAGGACGACTACGAGATCGGACCGCCGTGGCGCAGCACCGAGCTGTGGCTGAAGCTCTCCTATCCTTTCTATCACGCCGACCGCATCCACACGCCGACGCTCTACATGGGCGGCGACAAGGACTTTGACGTGCCGATCGCGGGCGGCGAGCAGATGTACCAGGCGCTGCGCAGCCTCGGGGTGCCCACGCAGCTCATCGTCTATCCGGGCGAGTATCACACCTTCACTCGCCCGAGTTTCCTGGTCGATCGCTGGACGCGCTACCTGGCTTGGATGGCGCAGTACCTGAAGTGACTCACCAGCGGTTACGCAGCTCGCGCAGCTTCACGAACACGGTCTTCGCGTCCGGCTGCTCCGGCAGATCCGGAAACTTCTCGCGCAGGCCGGCGATCACGGCCGGATTCTGCAGCCGGAAGAAGGTGTTGATGCGCTTCTCCTCACCGAGCGTGGTGACGCGCGCCGCGGCGGGCTGGTGCTGGCGCGCCTCGCCGAGCAGCCGTGCGGCGTCGCCGTTGTCCGGCTCACGGTCGAGGGTGAATTCGAGATTGCGCGCCAGGTACTCGTGACCGGGGTAGACACGGGTGGTGTCCGGAAGGCGCGCGAGCTGCGTGACGAAGGTGTCGTAGAGCGCCTCGGGCGCGCCGCCGTTGTAGCAGTTGCCGGCGCCGGCGTTGAACAGCGTATCGCCGCAGAAGAGCGCTGGCTCCGCGGTGCGCGACAGCAGGCACACGTGCGTCATGGTGTGCCCCGGGGTATCGAGGCATTCGAGCTCGACGGTGCGGCCGACCCGGATGACATCGCCCTTGCTGAGGCCGCGGTCGACGCCGCCGATGCGCGCCGCGGCACCGGCGTGCGCGGCGACCGTGGCCTTCGTCGCGGCCTTGAGCCCGGCGTTGCCGCCGGTGTGATCGCCGTGCTCGTGGGTGTTGAGGATCTGGGTGATTTCCCAGCCGCGCTGCCGCGCCGCCGCAAGGCACAGCCGCCACTCGAGCGGGTCGACGGCGAGCGCCTCGCCGGTCTCGGCGCAGGCGATCAGGTAGTGGAAATTGCGCAGCGAGTTACCCGACCAGATGCGTTCCGTCAGCATAAGCGCTCTACCCTCCTGTCGCTCCCCTGCAACGTACCGCGAAGCGGCGGCGCGCGCCATAATGCTCCCATGACGCATACGTTTCTGTTCGAGCCTGCGGTGTGGAACGCGACCGGCACGGTGTGGCGCGCCGACGGCGAGGCGCTGGAGGCGGTCGGCCGCACCGAGATCGCGCACCGGCACGACTGCTGGCTGCTGTCGGGTACGTTGCGGGTGCTCGGGGCGCCGCCGGCGGAGTTCGTGCACGCCTATCTCATCGAGCCGCCCGCTCCCGAGCACTCCGGCATGAAGTGGACCTTCGAGAGCGCCATGTTCGGCAAGCTCCAGGGGCGCTTCGCCGCCATCGGCCCCTCGATCCTGTCGGTGTACGGCTGCGACGCCTCCGGCTACTACGGCGCGGAACATCTCGGGCAGATCGACGCCGACCACTACCGCACCGCCGGGATGATGCTGCTCAAGGACAAGATCGTCTATTCCTGGCAGATGATGCTCAAGCGCGGAGCCTGACATGCTCAACGTCCGCCGCAGCGCCGACCGCGGTTACTTCGACCACGGCTGGCTCAAGACCTTCCACACCTTCTCGTTCGCCGACTACTACGACCCGCAGTGGGTGGAGTACGGGCCGCTGCGGGTCATCAACGACGACCGCGTCGCGCCCGGGCGCGGCTTCGGCAAGCACGGCCACCGCGACATGGAGATCATCACCTACATCCTCGAGGGCGAGCTCGAGCACCAGGACTCGATGGGCAACGGCTCGGTGATTCGCGTCGGCGACGTGCAGCGCATGAGTGCCGGCACCGGCGTGACGCACAGCGAGTTCAATGCGTCCGCAGACCACGCGGTGCACCTGCTGCAGATCTGGATTCAGCCGCAGGCGCTGCGGCTCGCCCCCGGCTACGAGCAGAAGCACTTCACCGCCGCCGACAAGCGCGGCCGCTTGCGGCTCATCGCCTCGCCCGACGGCGGTGACGGCTCCGTCACCATCCACCAGGGGGCGCGCGTGTACGCAGGTCTCTTCGATCAGGCGGAGCGCGCCGAATTCCAGCTGCCGGCGGGCCGGCGCGCCTGGCTGCAGGTGGCGCGCGGCGCGCTGAGCGTGGACGGTGCGCGCCTCGAGGCCGGCGACGGCGCCTACACCAAAGGAGCTGCGCGCCTCACGCTCGCAGACGGCGCCGGTGCCGAGGTGCTGCTGTTCGACCTGCCGTAAGCCTGAGGCTGCCGCGCGGCTACGGCGCGGGGCGCAGCATTGGTACGTAGTGATCGACCAGCAGCGCTGCGAACAGCCACATGAGATAGGTCACTGAGAAGCGGAACACGCGCATCGGCAGCTCCTCGCGCGCGGTGATCTTCAGCGCCAGCGCGTAGTACAGGAAGCCGGCGTTCAGTACCAGCGCCGCGGCCAGATAAATGAGTCCGCTCATGCCGGTGATGTATGGCATGAGCGTCACCACCACCAGCAGCACCGTGTAGAACAGCACCTGCAGGCGCGTGTAATCGACGCCGTGGGTCACCGGCAACATGGGGATGCCGGCGCGCGCGTACTCGTCGCGGCGCGCGATCGCCAGCGCCCAGAAGTGCGGCGGGGTCCATACGAAGATGATGAGGAACAGCAGCAGCGCGTTCGGGTCCACGCTGTTGGTCACCGCTGCCCACCCCAGCACCGGCGGTGCCGCCCCGGCCGCCCCGCCGATCACGATGTTCTGCGGCGTGGCGCGCTTCAGCCACACGGTGTAGACCACCGCGTAGCCGATGAGCGAGCAGAAGGTGAGCAGCGCAGTCAGCAGGTTCACCAGGAACGCGAGCAGCGCCATGGCGGCGAACCCCAGCGCCGCGGCGAAGGCGAGCGCCTCGCGCTCGGTGAGCGCACCGCTCGGCAGCGGCCGCGCGCGCGTGCGCGCCATCTGCTCGTCGATGCGCCGGTCGAGCACGTGGTTGATGGTGGCGGCGCAGGCGGCGGCGAGCGCGATGCCGAGATTGCCCCACACCAGCGCCGCGAACGGCGGCACGCCCGGGCTCGCGAGCAGTGTGCCGACGACGGCCGTGAAGGTGATGAGCGCGACGACCTTGGGTTTCGTCAGCTCCAGGTAACGGCGCCAGAGCGCAGGCACCGCCGGTGCATAGTCCGATGTCGTCGCCACGGGGTTGCAAGAATCATCAGGAGGATGCGCAGGTTAGCAGATCACGCCGCGCCCCTCACGGCATTGCCGCGCGCTGCGGCGGCGCCGTATTTTCCCGGCACGATGCGCGGATTCCACAGCGTGCTGGGCCTCACCCTCGCGGTGCTGTACGTGCTGGTGCTGGGCCGCCCCTCGCCGCTGCTGCCGAACCTGCCCACCGCCGCGATGATGGGCTGGGTGCGAGAATTCGCGCACGCCGGCACCGGACTTGCGGTGATCTACGGCCGCTCGCGGTGACCGCCTGCATTCTCATGCCTCGGAGCCTCACGTACGGGGTTCTCGCCGCGCCTGCCGCCGGCGTACGAGTACCTTCTGACCGAGCGCTTCTGTCGGCTACCTGCTGCTCGCGCTCGCCGTGGGGCTGCTGCTGTTCCGCTGCAGCCTTACCGGGGTGCTACGGCTGCGAGGATCCCCGGCAGATCCTGCATAAGGCTCGCGCGCGCGCGCTTCGCAGCGCTCTCACTCTCCTGCGTCTCATCCTGCAGGCAGCGCGCGAACGCGATGACGTGCGTTCCCTTGGAGGCCCAGCCCACGAACCAGCCGACCTGGCGGGTGCGGTCCGGGGTACCGTCGGCGCCCTGCCTGAAGCCGTTGCCGCTCTTGCCGTGCACTTCCCAGCCCTGCACCGTGCCGACCAGGGTGATGCGGCCGGTCATGTCGTAGGCGCGCGCGCTCACCGCCAGCTTGCGCGTGACCAGACGGTGCAGGAACTCGAGCTCTTCGAGCGGCGAGATCTGCAGCGATGAGGTGAGCCAGGCACGGGTGAGGCCGTTGTGCTGGCCGTGGTCGCCCGAGAGGTCCTGGTTGCCGTAGGAGAAAGCGCTCACGTAGTGATGCAGGCGCTCCGCGCCCAGCCACTCGGTCATGAGCTGCGAGTACCAGACCACGGAGTTACTGATCCAGCTGGTCGGGTCGGTGGTGGCACGCCACGAGGGGATCCAGTCCGCATAGCCTTCCTTGAACGGCAGCGCCGGCAGGCGCTCGTCCGTCAGGTAGCCCGAGTCGTAGCCCATGAGCGCGAGTGCGATCTTGAAAGTCGAGGCGGGAGTGACGCGCTCCCGGCACGCGCCCTCCTGCTTGAGCACCCTGCCGGTCAGCGCATCGGCCACCGCCGTGCACACGTGAGCCTGAACGGCGGTGCTGAAGCCGAGCGCCAGGAGTACCGCCGCGCAGTGACCGCGCAGGCTCATCGCGCGGTCAGCGTGCGCAGCAGCGCCAGCGTCGCCAGCAGCAGCAGGGCGGCGCCGGCGGTGTGCAGAGTCGCGAGCCACAGGGGGAAGCCCTTGACCACCATCGAGATGCCGATGGTGAGCTGCAGGGCGAGTGCCGCGAGCACCGCCCAGGCACGCCCGCGCAGCCCGGTGAGCCCGCGCTGGCGCAGCACGTAGAGCGCGGCGCCGCAGAGCGCGAGGCTTGCGATCAGCGCGCCGAGACGGTGCGCGAGATGGATCGCCACGCGCGCGGAGCTGGCGAGCACCCCGCCTTCGTAGTCGACGTTGAGTCCGTGCCACAGCACGAACGCGTCGCGGAAATCGGCGTGCGGCCACCACAGCCCCTGACAGGTCGGAAAATCCGCGCAGGCGATCGCCGCGTAGTTGCTGCTGGTCCAGCCGCCGAGCGCGATCTGCACCGCCAGTGCCAGCAGCGCCAGGCGCGTGAGGCCGGTGGCGGTCGACAGCGGCGAGGCGCCGCCACCGCCGATGGCGCCGGGACTGCGCACGCCGGTCGCGTCCCAGGAGCTCAGGGGGAGCGAGAGCACCAGCCACCACAGCAGCGCGAGGGTCGTCATGCCGAACAGCAGGTGCAGCGTCACGATGAGGGGCTTGAGCTGCCAGGTGACGGTCAGCATGCCGAGGATCCCCTGCACGATGACCGTGGCGAGCAGCGCGAGAGCGAACGGGGCACTGACCAGGCGCAGGCGGCGGGCGCTGATGGCGAGCGCGGCGATCACGACGATCGTCAGGCCGAGCGCGCTGGCGGCATAGCGGTGCACCATCTCGCGCCATGCCTTGCCGGGCACCAGCGGGCGGCTCGGCCAGGCCGCCTCGGCGCTCGCGCTCTGCTCGGCGCCGGGAGGGGTGAGGTGCCCGTAGCAGCCGGGCCAGTCCGGACAGCCGAGGCCGGCGGCGGTGAGGCGCACGTAGGCGCCCAGCACCACCACCACAAAGCACAGCAGCACGCCGAGAATGGCGAGGCGGCGCATCCAGCGGGCGACCGGCATGTTCGGGCTCTGATTTCAGCCGATGTGTGACAGCCTGAGGAGCTTCTTCAGGTCTTCCAGCAGGCCGTGAGGATCCTGGCGCGCATCGTAGCTCATCATGAGGTTGCCGAGCGGGTCGACGATGTAAAGCGTGTAGGCGCGCTCGCGCTCGGGGAACTCACCGAGCAGCGCCGCGCCCGCCGCGCCCTGCGCGTCGAGGACCAGAAGTCCAGGGTGTTCGCGTGCCAGGAACTCGCCGGCGCAGCCGCCGCCGCTCACCAAAAACACGCGCTCCACCCGCGTCATGTCGTTGTTGAGCGCCAGGCGCGTCTGGCGCATCAGGTAGAGCGCGCCGCGACACGCGGTATCGCAGTTCCCTGCGCCCACGTACACCAGCGACCACTTGCCGCGAAACGGTGTCACCGGCGCGGGGTCGTCCGCGGGTGCGCCCTGCCCCTCGAGCCTGACGCGCGGCAGGCGCGCCTGCGGCAGCCGGTGGGGCGGGCTGATGAGCGTCCCGTGATTGACGTGCCCGGCCGGGCGCCACGCCGTGCCGTAGTAGGTGAAGAACGCCAGCACCAGTGGCAGCAGGAACAGCGCCGCCAGCACCCCGAGGGTACGCAGGTTGCGCGCGCGCAGGCCCGCAGTGCCCGGGGCGCTCACGCGCGTCGCGCCCGGCCGCGGCGCGCGCCCATGACTGCCCAGAGGATGAGCGCGAGGGCGGCGAAGCACCACCACTGGATGGCGTAGGCGAAGTGCCGCAGCGGCGACATCCCCGGCGGCTGCCATTCGCGCGCGTAGCCGAAGGGAGCCTGCGGGTCGAGCAGCAGGATGCGCGGTGCGAGCGGTGCGCCGAACGCCTGCGTGAGCTGCTCCATGGTGGGGAAGCTCGCGAGCCGCGGCCAGGGGGCGTGCGGATCGGGGGCGGCGCGCCCGCTCGCGAGCCCCGGACTCGGCAGGTTGGCGAGCCGCCCGCTGAGCGTCACCGGCGGCGGCGCACTCAGGCTGACGTCAGGCAGCAGCGCGCGTGTGCCAGTGAAGGGCACCCAGCCGCGGTCGATGAGCAGCGGCGGATTCCCCGCGCGCCGCAGCGGTGTCAGTACCTCGTAGCCCGGGCGGCCGTGGAAAGAGCGGTTGTCGAGCAGGAACTGGTGCGCGCCGTCGAGCTCGCCGCGCACCGAGACGCGCTGCCACAGCGGGCTGGCGCTGACGCCGCCCTGCCCGAGGTCCTGCAGCGTGTCGGTGCCGCGCGCGAAGCGCGTCCACTGCGCCTGTGCGGCGCTGCCGCGCTGCCACTGCCACAGACCCAGGCGCACGCACAGTGCCGCGGCGATGAGCGCCGCAATCGTGGCGGCGAGTGTTGGGGTGAAGGCGCCACACTCGCGGCGCAGCCGGCACATCGCCTGAGGCCGCCGACGCGATACACTGCACCTGCCGCTATGGAACATCTGGTGTGGCTTCTGACCTTGCTGTGCCTGCTGGTGATCGTCGGCAGCCTCGGCTCTGCGCTGTTCCACCTCTCGCGCGGCACCCCGGAGCATTCGGCCAAGCTGGCGCGCGCACTCACGGTGCGCATCGCGCTGTCGCTGGCGCTGTTCGTGCTGCTGATGCTCGCCTGGCACTTCGGCGTGATCACGCCCCATCCGCTGCAGGGCAACGCGCCCTGAAGCGGCGCGCCGCCGGGCTTGGCGGCGGCCCTGCCCCTTACAGCCAGTAGACGAAGATGAACAGCCCGAGCCACACCACGTCGACGAAGTGCCAGTACCAGGCGACCGCCTCGAACGCGAAATGGCGGGTGGGCGTGAAGTGCCCGCGCAGCACCCGCAGCCAGATCACGGTCAGCATGATCGCGCCGACCGTCACGTGCAGGCCGTGGAAGCCGGTGAGCATGAAGAAGGTCGAGCCGTAGATGCCGGTCGAGAGGCGCAGCCCCATCTCGCGGTAGGCCTCGCCGTACTCGTGCGCCTGCATGCCCACGAAGGTGAAGCCCAGCAGGAAGGTCAGCGCCAGCCAGATCTTGAGCGCGGTGCGGTTGCCGGCGCGCAGCGCGTGGTGCGCCATGGTGACGGTGAAGCCGCTGGTGAGCAGGATGGCGGTGTTCATGGCCGGAATCGGCGCCGGCGCCATGGGGCTGAAGGTGCCGTCGGGGTGGCCGCCGACGTGGCCCGGGCCGTTGGTGGGCCAGACCCCCTCGAAGTTCGGCCACAGCACGAAGTTGGTGAACACCTTGACGCCCTGGCCGCCGAGCCACGGCACCGCCAGCACACGCGCATAGAACAGCGCCCCGAAGAACGCCGCGAAGAACATCACCTCGGAGAAGATGAACCACATCATTCCCATGCGGAAGCTCTTGTCGACCTGCATGTTGAAGATGCCGTGCTGGTTCTCGTCGATGACGGTGGAGAACCAGCAGAAGAACATGATGGCGAGCAGCAGCGCGCCGGGCACGAGGATCAGGGGTCCGGTCACGTCGTTCAGGTAGCAGATCGCTCCCAGCATGATGGTGAACAGCGCCACCGAGCCCAGGATCGGCCACGGGCTGTGGTGCGGGATGTAGTACTGGTTGCCTGCGGGTGCGTGGGCGTCGTGTGCGTTGGCCATGTCGGTGAGCTTTCTAGCGTCGCGTGACGCGCGAGGATTCGTCGTAGAAGGTGTAGGCGAGGGTGATCATGTCGATGTGCCGCGGCAGCGCCGGGTCAATGATGAAGCGCACCGGCATCTCGCGCCCCTCGTCGAGCTTGAAGCGCTGCGGCGAGAAGCAGAAGCACTCGGTCTTGTGGAAGTACGCGGCGACCTCGGAGGGGGCGATGTTGGGGACCGCCTGTGCCACGGTGTCGCGCCCGGTGAGGTTCTTGGCGTAGAACTTGGCCGTGTACAGCTGGCCGGGGTGCACCTGCACGGTGCGCTTGAGGGGGCGGAACTCCCAGCCGCCGGCGCTGGCGACGTCCGCCAGGAACTCCACCGTCACGGTGCGCGAGGGGTCCGGGTGCTCGATGGCGCTCACCTTCTGCAGCAGCTTCGCCTGGTCGCCGTAGCCGGTCACCGCGCACAGCACGTTGTAGAGCGGCACCAGCGCGAACCCGAACCCGAAGCTGCCGGCGGCGATCGCCAGCAGCTTCCAGGTCATCGACAGGTTGGCGCGCCGCCGCTCGTTCATTTCCAGCCGCGCAACAGGGTCAGCGCCACGAAGGCGAGATAGAAGCCGCCGGCCACCAGCGCCCACAGCCAGGCGCTGCGGCGCACGCGGCGCCGGCGCACGGCCTGATCCACGGCGGTGACCGGTGCGCCCATCAGTGCTCCGCGCCGCGCGCGATGACCGCATCCGAGGGCGGCTCGGTCCAGGAGTGGAACGGCGGCGGCGACGGCAGCTCCCACTCGAGGCCGTGCGCACCCTCCCAGGCGCGGTTGCCGACGCGTGCACCGCCGCGCACGCACTTCCAGATGATGTACGGGAACAGGAGCTGCGAAAGCCCGAAGCCGAAGCCGCCGATCGAGGACACCATGTTCCAGTCGGTGAACTGCACCGCGTAGTCCGGGATGCGGCGCGGCATGCCGGCGAGCCCGAGGAAGTGTTGCGGGAAGAACAGCACGTTCACGAAGATGGTCGACAGCCAGAAGTGCCAGGTGGCGAGCTTCAGGTCGTACATGTTGCCGGTCCACTTCGGCAGCCAGTAGTAGACGCCCGCCATGATGCCGAAGATCGACCCCGGCACCAGCACGTAGTGGAAGTGCGCCACCACGAAGTAGGTGTCCTGGTACTGGTAGTCGGCCGGCACGATGGCGAGCATCAGGCCCGAGAAGCCGCCGATGGTGAACAGGAACAGGAACGCCAGCGCGAACAGCATCGGCGGCTCGAAGGACAGCGAGCCCTTCCACATGGTGGCGGTCCAGTTGAACACCTTCACGCCCGTGGGCACGGCGATCAGCATGGTGGAGAGCATGAAGAACAGCTGCGCGGCGAGCGGCATGCCGACCGTGAACATGTGGTGCGCCCACACGATGAACGACAGGAACGCGATCGAAGCCACCGCGTACACCATGGTCTCGTAGCCGAACAGCTTCTTGCGCGAGAAGGTCGGGATGACCTCGGAGACGATGCCGAAGGCCGGCAGGATGAGGATGTATACCTCCGGGTGCCCGAAGAACCAGAAGATGTGCTGGAACATCACCGGGTCGCCGCCGCCGGCGGCGGTGAAGAAGGTGGTGCCGAAGAAGTGGTCGGTGAGCATCATGGTCACCGCCCCGGCGAGCACCGGCATCACTGCGATCAGCAGGTAGGCGGTGATCAGCCAGGTCCACACGAACAGCGGCATGCGCAGCAGCGTGATACCCGGTGCGCGCATGTTCATGATGGTGACGACGATGTTGATGGCGCCGAGGATCGAGGAGGCGCCCATCATGTGGATCGAGAAGATCAGCATTGGGAACGAGGCGCCGGTCTGCAGCGTCAGCGGCGGGTACATGGTCCAGCCGCCGGCCGGTGCTCCGCCGGGCACGAAGAACGAGGACAACAGCAGCGTGAACGCGAACGGCAGGATCCAGAAGCTGAAGTTGTTGAGGCGCGGCAGCGCCATGTCCGGGGCGCCCACCTGCATCGGGATCATCCAGTTCGCCAGCCCGGTCCACGCCGGCATGATCGCGCCGAAGATCATGATGAGCGCGTGCATGGTGGTGAGGGAGTTGAAGAACTGCGGATCGAAGAACTGCATCCCGGGCTTGAACAGCTCCAGCCGGATGAGCATCGCCGCCGCCCCGCCGATGAAGAACATCGTGCAGGCGAACACCAGGTACATCGTGCCGATGTCCTTGTGATTGGTCGAGAACACCCAGCGGCGCCAGCCGTGCGGCTTGTGATCGTGGTCGTCGTGCGCTAGGTCGTGGGCGAGGGGCTCAGCCATGGCGTTTCTCTGAATTTACGTGGATGGGCAGTGAATCAGGGTGCGCCGCTGGCGGGCGCGGGGGCGGCAGCCGGGGCGGCCGCCTGCTTCTGCTCCGCGGCCTTCTCTTTGAGCCAGGTCGCGAAGTCCTCCTTGGAGCGCACGTCGACGACGATCGGCATGAAGCCGTGGTCGCGGCCACACAGCTCGGCGCAGTTGCCGCGCAGCAGCCCGGTCCAGTTGCCGTCGACCTTGAACCACGCTTCGTTGACGAAGCCGGGGATGGCGTCCTTCTTCACCCCGAGGTCCTTCACCCACCAGGAGTGGATGACGTCCGCGCCGGTGATGAGCAGCCGCACCTTGATGCCGTTCGGCACCACCAGCGGGTGATCGACGTTCAGGAGGTAGAACGGCACGCTGTTCGGGTCGATGCCGGAGTCGAGCTCGCGCGCCTCGTTGCTGGCGCGGTCCAGGTGCGAATAGAAGGACACCCCGTCGTCGAGGTAGTCGTAGTTCCAGCCCCACTGGAAGCCGGTCACCTTGATGGTGAGCTCGCTCTTGCTGGTGTCCTCGATCTCCACCAGGGTGCGCGCCGCCGGCACCGCCATGGCGATCAGGATCAGCACCGGGATGATGGTCCACACCACTTCCACCTTGGTGTTGTGGACCATGGTGGTATCGGGAACCGCTCCCTTGGACTTACGGTAGGTAGCGATCGACCAGATCATCGCGCCGAACACCACGATGCCGATGGCCACGCACACCCAGAAGATCAGCATGTGCAGGTCGTAGATCTTGCGGCTGATGTCGGTCACGCCCTGCGGCAGGTTGAGCTCCCCCCAGCCCGAGACCGCATGCGCGGGGGCGGCGGAAGCGGCGGCCAGGGCGAGTGCGGTGAGCTTTGTGCGGATCATTATTCCCGTGCCTTACAGCGCTGCCCCGCTTCGCGGATCGCGCGTTATCGAAAGCAAGCCAACCACGCCCGCGCCAGGCCCCCGGCGGCGCTCAGGGCCTGGCGGGCGACTCGTTGACGCGGCCAATGAGGCGCTGCAACCGCAGCGCCAGTCCGCGCCGCTCCTCTTCCGTAAGGAAGCTGCCCACCTCGCACTGCCGGCCATGAGACTCGATCGTCAGCCGGCTCGGGTGCAAGCGTACGGCGGGGCGGCGCAGTTTAACCTGCGCCCAATGCCGCGGGAACACGACCTGCGCGCAGCGGCTGCGCACGCACGACTCGATGCTGACGTCCTCGTCGGTGACCGTGATGGTCTGACGGTGGAAGCGGCGCTGGAGCGAGCTGTGCAGCGCCCAGCCGAGACCGGCGATCTCGAGGCCCGCAAAGGGCAGCACCGGCCAGAAACCCCGCAGCGTGAGGAACAGCGCGATGGCGCACGGTGCCAGACACACGCTCGCGAAGAACAGCCGCGCCCCGCGCACGCTGAGCGAGCAGTTGGGGCAGATCTCGATGCACGAGGGCGGTGTGTCCACTTGCGAGCCGATGGTAGCTCGCGAAGGCCATATTTCAAGCCGTTTCAGAACCTTATGGGCCGCTGCACGAGCTGCGCGGCGAGCGGCTCGAGCACCAGCTGCGGCACGCTCTCGGGGGCGTACCCGATGAGCGCGAGCGGCGGCTCGCCGAGCAGCCGCTCGAGCGCGGCGACGTTCTCCGGCGCCCGCACCATCTCCGGGTCCACCCCGCAGGCCACCCAGCCGGCGAAGCTCACGCCGTGCGATTCGATGCCGATGCGGGTGAGCTGCGCATGGTTCAGGCAGCCGAGCTTCAGGCCCACCACCATGAGCGCGGGGACCGAGAGCGCCCAGGCGAGGTCGGCCATGGTCTGCCGCTCGTTGATGGGGGCGAACCAGCCCCCCGCCCCCTCCACGACCACCCAGTCCGCCCCTTGCGCCAGCAGGTCGTAATTGTGCCTGATCATGATGGTATCTACATCGACTCCGGCCTCTTTTGCAGCGATGTGCGGCGAAACCGCTGGCTCGAAGCAGTATGGATTGACGAGCGCATAGGAAGCCTCGCTGCGCGCCGCAGCGATCAGGTCCAGGGCATCGGCATTACGCAGTCCTTCCGGGGTGCGGACCGCTCCCGAGGCCACCGGCTTCATGACGGCCACCCGCACGCCGAGGGCGCACAGCCCGCGCACCAGGGCGCACGCGACCACGGTCTTGCCCACGTCCGTGTCGGTGCCGGTGATGAAGATGCCGCGGCTCATGGGTGGCCGCCCCGTCGAATGGAGCCCGGGGCGATGTGCACGATACCCCCCTCGACCGGCGCCGCGCGGCGCCCGGCGCTGCCCCAGCTCGCCCCGTAGATCACCTCGTAGGTGGCGGGAAGCTGCCCGTCCTGGCGCAGGCCCTCGTAGGCCTCGCTCATGCGCTTGAGGCGCGCGCGCCCGGCGAGCGCGCGCGGTCGCCCGGCGGTCGCGTTGTGCGCCCCGATCGCCTTCAGGTCGCGCATGAGAGTGAGCGCGTCCGGATAGCCGCGCTCGATGCGGTCCACGTCCAGCACCGGCTCGGTGAGTCCGGCGCGCATCAGTGCATCCCCCACCTCGTGCACGTCGTGGAAGCGGTTGACGTGATTGTAGCCGTCCGCCTGTGCCCAGGCCGCGCGCAGCTCGTGCAGCGTGTCGGGCCCGAAGGTGCTGAAGGCGAGGAAGCCGTTCGGGGCGAGCACGCGCCGCATCTCGGCGAGGGCGGCGCCGAGCGGCTCGCACCACTGTAGCAGCAGGCTCGAGAACAGCAGGTCGACGCTGGCATCCCTGAGCGGCAGGCGCAGCGCATCCGCACACACCCGCGCGAAGCGCCGCCATAGCAGCTGGTGGCGTCGGGCCTCGCGCAACATCCCTGGGGCAATGTCGAGCGCGACCACCAGCGAGCGCGGGTAGCGGCGCTTGAGCTCGCGGGTCACCCATCCCGTTCCGCACCCCAGATCGAGCACCACGCCCGGGGTGAAGCCGAACGCCTCCACCCGCTCCAGCAGCTCGGTGGCCACCCGCACCTGCAGGCCGGCCGCGGACTCGTAGCTCGCGCTCGCGCGCTCGAACGCGGCGCGCAGCCGCGCGCGGTCCAAGCGGAATACGTCCGGCTCAGCCACGCAGGAACTCGCTCAGCAGGTCCGCGAACTGCCGCGCATGCGACAGGAAGGGCGCGTGGGTGGCGCCGGCGATCTGCACGTAGCGCCCCTCCGGCAGCGCGGCTGCGAGGGTCCGCGAGGCCCTCGCGCGGATGATGCGGTCGTGCTGCCCCGCGACCACGAGCGAGGGCACGCGCACCAGCGGCAGCGCGGCGCGCAGGTCCCCGTGCGCGAGCCGCTCGAGGCCACTCGCCAGCGCCTGCGGGCAGGCGGCGCCGTGGGAGTGGAGTGCGCCGCGCAGGGCCGCGAGCACGCGGCCGGCGGTGCGCGGTGCCAGCCCGCGCGCGCACAGCTTCAGGAACTCATCGACCGCTCGGCCGGCATCCGCCTGCACCGCGCGCGCCAGGCGCGTGAGCAGCGCCGGCGCGCTGCCGCAGCGCCAGCCGCCCGCGGCGAGGAATTTCGGGGTGGTCGAGATGAGCGCCAGGCGGGTGATGGCGGCGGGCATGGCGGCGGCGAGATCGAGCGCGAACTGTCCCCCGAGCGACCAGCCGAGCAGGGCATAGCGCTCGGTGAGCGGGGCGAGCGTCTCGTGTACCCGCCACGCCTGCGCCGCGGGCGTCACCGCGCGCGTGTCCCAGTCACTCGCGCCGTGCCCGGGCAGATCGACCGCGATCACGCGAAAGCGCCGCGCCAGGAGCTCGGTGAGAGCGTCCCACACCCTGAGGTTGGTGCTCCAGCCGTGCAGCAGCACCAGATCGCGCCCGCGTCCGCGCACCTCACAGTGCAGGGCGCTCAAGGGCCGCCCCGCTCGCTCGCGCATACCCGCCCGAGCTGCTGCGCGAGCGCATCGATCTCGCTCTCGGTGTGCGCCGCGGACAGGGTGATGCGCAGCCTCGATGCGCCCTGCGGCACCGTCGGCGGGCGGATGGCCACGACCCAGAATCCGGCGCGCGCCAGCGCGCGCTGCGCCTCGAGCGCGCGCGCTGCGCTCCCCAGCAGCAGCGGCTGGATGGGCGTCGCCGAGGGCATGAGGGCGACCCCGCACGCCCGTGCGGCGCGGCGGAAGCGCGCGGTGAGGGCCAGCACCCGCTCGCGCCGCCAGCCCTGCTGCTGCGCCAGGACGAGGGCGGCCCGCGCCGCGGCGGCCACTGGCTGCGGCAGCGCGGTGGTGTAGATATAAGTGCGCGCCTTCTGCATCAGGTACTCGATGAGTGTTGCGGAACCTGCGACGAACGCGCCAAAGCAGCCGAAGGCCTTGCCGAGGGTGCCGACCAGCACCGGCACCTGCTCCACGCCCAGGCCGAAGTGCTCGAGCACGCCGCGCCCCGTCGCCCCCACTACTCCGAGGCCGTGGGCATCATCGACCACCAGCCACGCCTCGCAGGCGCGCGCGGCGCGCGCCAGCTCCGGGAGCGGCGCGAGATCTCCGTCCATGCTGAACACCCCGTCGGTGGCTAGGAGCGAAGTATGACGCGGATCCGCTTCCAGCAGGCGCGCGCAGGCGGCCGCGTCCGCGTGGGCATAGCGGCGCAACGCCGCGCCGGACAGGCGCGCCCCGTCGATGAGCGAGGCGTGGCAGAGGCGGTCGAGCACGATGCGCTCGCGGCGCGAGGCGAGCGCGCTCATGACGGCGAGATTGGCCATGAAGCCGGTGGAGAACAGGAGCGCCCGCTCGCGGTGCGTGTAGGCGGCGAGCTCTTCCTCGAGGCGCGCGTGCTCGGCGCCGTGCCCGCTTACCAGGTGT
Source organism: uncultured Steroidobacteraceae bacterium (assembly GCA_964489185.1). Classification (GTDB taxonomy): domain Bacteria; phylum Pseudomonadota; class Gammaproteobacteria; order Steroidobacterales; family Steroidobacteraceae; genus 13-2-20CM-66-19. Next base: position 20,509 of record CAZAXR010000012.1, read on the forward strand.
GCAGCGCCGCTGCCGGCGCCGCTGCGCGCCGCGCAGGCGCGCATCGCCTCGGCGACGGCCGGTTCGCGCGTGAGCCCGAGGTAGTCGTTGCTGCTGAAGTCGAGCAGCTGGCGACCGTCGGCGCTCAGGACGCGGCGCCCCGCCTGCGGTGCGGGCGCATCCAGGGTGAGGCGCGCGCGGGTCAGCTGTGTGGCCGCGAGCTGCGCCAGCGCCGCTTCAAGCCCCGCCAGCGTGCGCTTCATGGCGCTCGGCCGTCAGTCCCAGGCGCTCGAACAGCTGCCGGTCGCGCGCCACGTCGGGGTTGCCGGTGGTGAGCAGCTTCTCGCCGTAGAAGATGGAGTTGGCGCCGGCCAGGAAGCACAGTGCCTGCAGCTCATCGCTCATGTCCTCGCGCCCGGCGGACAGGCGCACCTGGGCGCGCGGCATCAGGATGCGCGCCACCGCGATGGTGCGCACGAAATCGAACGGATCCACCTCGGCGGCGTGCTCGAGCGGGGTGCCGCGCACCCGCACCAGGCGGTTGATGGGCACGCTCTCGGGGTGCGCGGCGAGGTTGGCAAGCGTGAGCAGCAGCCGCGCGCGGTCGCTGGGCGACTCGCCCATGCCGATGATGCCGCCGCAGCACACCTTGAGGCCCGCCTCACGCACCGCCGCGAGCGTGTCCAGGCGGTCCTGGTAGCTGCGGGTGGTGATGATCTCGGTGTAGTACTCGCTCGAGGTGTCGAGGTTGTGGTTGTAGTAGTCGAGGCCGGCGGCCTTGAGCTCGCACGCCTGCGCGCGGCTCAGCATGCCGAGCGTCGCGCAGCTCTCGAGCCCGAGCGAGCGCAGCTCGCCGATCATGGCGGCGATCACGGCCAGATCTTTGGCCTTCGGCGCGCGGTAGGCCGCGCCCATGCAGAAGCGCGTGGCGCCGGCGGCCTTGGCGCGCGCGGCGCACTCGCGCACCGCGGCCACCTCCATGAGCGCCTCGCGCGCTACGCCGGTGTCGTAGCGCACGCTCTGCGGGCAGTAGGCGCAGTCCTCGGGGCAGGCGCCGGTCTTGATGGACAGGAGCGTGCTCATCTGCACGGTGTTGGGAGGGTGGTGCCCGCGGTGCACACGCTGCGCCCGCAGCAGCAGGTCTATGAACGGCAGCGCGTACAGGGCCTCGACTTCCGCCAGCGACCAGTCGTGGCGCTCCGCCGCGCCGCCCGCATCGCTCACCTCGCCACTCAATGCGCGCATCGCGCCGCTCCTCCCGCGCCGCCCGCCGGCGGCGTCCCGGACCTTGCCCGAGGGCTGCCGGCCATGTCAACGCGCGACAGGCGCAAAAGTCGACAATTGGTCAATATCTGTGCAGGGGCTCAGCGCGCCAGGAGGTGCAGCGCGAGCGCCACGGCCACCGCGAGCGCACCGAGCGCGGCCACCAGCACGGCGCCCGCGGCGCAGTCCTTGACGAGGCGGATCGCGGGGCTGTCCTGGGGATGCAGGGCGTCGGCGAGATGCTCGATGGCGGTGTTCAGCAGCTCGGCGGCGAGCACCGCGCTCCCGGCGAGCCCCACCAGCGCCCACCACAGCGCCCCCGGGCGCAGCAGCAGCAGCGCCGCGAGTGCCGCGGCCAGCGTGCCGCACTGGATGCGGAAGCTCAGCTCGTGGCGCAGCGCGTGACCGACCCCCGCGAGCGCGCACTTCAGCCGCTGCGGGAAGGGTTGACTCTTGTGGGTGCTCATGGCGATTCGCACGGCGAGCTTACGCGCGGCCCGCACGCCGCGCACCGCGGCGGCGGGTGGTGCGCCGCAGCGCCGCCGTCAGGGCGAATACACGTACTGCAGCAGGATGCCGACGAACACCACCAGCCCGACATACTGGTTGTTGAGGAAGGCGCGCAGGCAGCCGGCCGGCTCACGCCGGCGGATGAGCCACTGCTGCCACAGGAACAACACCGCGGCGGCGGCCACGCCGGCCTGGTAGGGGCGCCCGAACTCCATGCTCTGCCCGACCAGCACCAGCGCGTACAGCATCATCGCCTGCATCACCCCGATCAGGAAGCGGTCCATGTCGGCGAACAGGATGGCGGAGGACTTCACCCCGATCTTGAGGTCGTCCTCGCGGTCGACCATGGCGTAGATGGTGTCGTAGATCACCGCCCAGATGACCGCGGCGATGTACAGCACCCACGCCACGCGCGGCAGCACCCCGGTCTGCGCGGCGTACGCCATCAGCACGCTCCAGCCGCCGAACGACAACCCGAGATACAGCTGCGGCAGCGGGAAGAAGCGCTTGACGAACGGGTACGACACGGTCAGGGCGGCGCCGAGCATCGCGAGCCTGATGGTGAGCGGGTTCAGGCGCGTCACCAGGTACAGCGCAGCCGCGATCAGCAGCGCGAACAGCACCAGCGCCTCCACCGGCGAGACGCGGCGCGCGGCCAGCGGCCGGTCGCGCGTGCGGCGCACGTGCGGGTCGATGTCGCGGTCGGCGAAGTCGTTGATGACGCAGCCGGCGGCGCGCATCACCACCACCCCCAGCACGAACACGATCAGTACCCGCGGCGTCGGCCGCCCGGCGCCCGCGATCCACAGTGCCCACAGCGCCGGCCACAGCAGGAGCCAGGTGCCCACGGGCTTATCGAAGCGCGCCAGGCGCGTGTACTCGGTGAGACGCCGGCCGAGGCGGTAGGACAGCGGGGCGTCTGGCGTACGGGGAGTCGCGGGGAGTCCGGGAGCAGCAGCGGCCATCGCATTTAACGTTACCACAGCTGTGCTGCACGCCGCGTTGCGTGTGACGCGATTGGCGGATTGCAGGCCACGTCGTTGTGAGGCGCGCCTGGCTCACGGAGGATGCGCCGCGCCGGTGAACATCCCCGGCCGCCGCAGCAGATGGAGGAGAGTGCCTTGCGAACATTCACGCGCGTCGCGCTGGCCATGTCACTGTGCTTACTGTGCGCGTGCGGTGGCGGGAGCTCGGGAGGCGGCGGCTCGACGACCAACGCCTCGGTCGGCGGGATCTGGGCCGGCACCGACCCGGTTTCGGGGCTCGAGATCGTGGGACTGGTCGATGAAGCGGGCGAGTTCCATTTCATCCGCAGCGATGGCGCGCAGTACGTGGGCAACGCCAGCGTCAGCGGCAACTCTGTGACGGCGAGCTACGACGGCTACACGCCGCTCGGCAGCGCCTTCCCGGACGGCTCGACGCACGGCACCGGCACACTCAGCGGCACCGTCACCGAGCGCGTGTCGATCTCGGGCACCATTCAGTTCATGACGGCCGCCGGGAGCAGCCAGGGCGGCGCGCTGTCCTTGAGCTTCAACTCGCTTTACAACACTCCCTCTTCGCTCGCCACCATCAGCGGCAACTACACCGATCCTTCCAGCGGCGATGTGATCTCGATCAACGGCGACGGCGCCATCACCTGGCAGGACCCGGCCACGGGCTGCCTCGGCAACGGCATGATCAGCATCATCGACGCGACCTATAATGCCTATCGAGTGCAGTTCGACTATGCGAACTGCACCGGGCAGGCCGCGGTGCTCAACGGCGTGCAGTTCAGCGGACTGGCGGCGCTCGACACCACGGGGAGTCCGCAGCAGGCCATCGCCGGTGTCACCGGTACGGCCGGCGGCGTCACCTACTCGGTCGTGATCACGCTCAACCGCTCCTGAGAGGCCGCGCCCAGGCCGATGGGCGCAGCACCAATCCGCTGATAGATCCGCGGGCCGCTGCGGCACAATGGCTCGTCGTCAACCACGACCCGAACAAGAGGTCGCCATGAACGGGAAGCGCCCGCGCGCGCCGCTTCTGCTCGCCCTGCTCACGCTGCCGGCGCTCGCGCTCGGCGCACCGCCCCACCAGGCTTCGGGCGCTGCGGCCTATGCGGCAGCGGATCCGTTCATCGGCACCGCGGGCGCCGGCCACATGTTCCCCGGCGCGGTCGTGCCCTTCGGCATGATCCAGCTCTCGCCCGACACGCAGATCCTGCCGCGCGAGAAGGCTTACGGCTGGGCTGCGGGCTACCGCTACGAAGACCACACCATCGTCGGTTTCTCGCACACGCACTTCTCCGGCACCGGGCACTCGGACCTGGGCGACGTGCTGTTGATGCCGATCGCCGGAGCGGTGCGTCTCGAGCGCGGCGAGCTCGACAGGCCCGGCAGCGGCTACACCTCGCGCTTCAGCCACCACGGGGAGATTGCGCAGCCGGGGTACTACGCGGTGACCCTCGATGATTACGGGATCCGCGCCGAGCTCACCGCGAGCGCGCGCGTCGGAGTGCACCGCTACCACTTCCCCGCCGGCCAGCCGGCGCACGTGCTGATCGACCTGCGCACCAGCCTGTACGACTACCCGGGCAAGGTGCTGTGGTCGCGGCTGCGGCTGCGCGCGGACGGCACGCTCACCGGCTTCCGCGAGACGCGCGGCTGGGCGCCGGGACGGCAGCTGTACTTCGCGCTGCAGTTCTCGCAGCCGGTGAGCGGGCATGAGCTGCACGACCGCGAGGAGAACTTGCTCTACCAGGGCTTCCCGCCGCCGGCCGACAAGGACCCGCGCGCACGGGCGCAGATCGAGGGGCGCGCCCTGGTCGGCGTGTTCGACTTCGCCGCCGCGCCGGGCGTGGAACTGGTGGTGAAGGTCGCGATCTCCCCGGTGAGCGAGGAGAACGCCATCGCGAATCTCGCCGAGGTGCCGGGTTTCGACTTCGAGGGCGTGCGCCGTGCGGCGCGCGCCCAGTGGTCGCAGGCGCTCGGTGCGGTTGAGATCGAAGCGCCGCCGGCCCTCACGCGCAGCTTCTACACCGCGCTCTATCACGCCTACCAGGCGCCGAGCCTGTTCATGGACCGCGACGGCCGCTACCGCGGCCCGGACAACGCGGTGCACCGCGCGGAAGGCTTCACCAACTACTCGACCTTCTCGCTGTGGGACACGTACCGCGCACTGCATCCGCTGCTCACCCTGCTGCAGAGCCCGCAACGCACCGACGACATCGTCAACTCGCTGCTCGCCGCGCAGCGCGCCAGTCCCTACGGCATGCTGCCGGTGTGGGCGTTCCAGGGCCAGGAGACCTGGTGCATGATCGGTTACCACGCGGTGGCGGTGATCGCGGATGCGTGGATGAAGGGCATCCGCGGCTACGACGCGCCGGCGGCGCTCGATGCCATGGTGGCGACCGCCAGCTACGGAGCTTACGGCGGGCTGTCAGGCTACCTGCAGCTCGGCTGGGTGCCGATCGATGAGGAGGGCGAGGCGGCCTCCAAGACACTCGAGTACGCCTTCGATGACTGGACCATCGCGCGCATGGCCGAGGGGCTCGGCAAGGCCGACATCGCGGCGCGCTTCTATCGGCGCGCCGGCAACTGGCGCAACGCCTTCGATCCCGGAACCGGCTTCATGCGCGCGCGCCAGCGCGACGGCGCGTTCCGCGAGCCGTTCGACCCGCGCGTCAGCGGTTACGGCTCCGATTACACCGAGGGCAACGCCTGGCAGTACTCCTGGTACGTGCCGCAGGACGTGGCGGGCTTCGCGCGCGCCTACGGCGGGGCCGACAAGCTGCTCGCGCGCATCGATGAGGTGTTCGACGCCAGGATCGATCCCAAGGTGTTCGCGCACATGGAGGACATCACCGGGCTGATCGGCTGGTACGCGCACGGCAACGAGCCGAGCCACCACATCGCCTACCTGTACGCGGCCGCCGGACAGCCCTGGCGCACCCAGGCACGGCTGCAGAAGATCATGGACAGCCAGTACGCGCCGCGCCCCGACGGGCTCGCGGGCAACGACGATCTCGGCCAGATGTCGGCCTGGTACCTGTTCACCGCGCTCGGCTTCTATCCGCTCGCACCGGGCAGCAACCAGTACATCATCGGCCGCCCGTTCGTGAAGCGCGCGGTGCTCAGCCTGCCGAACGGGCGGCGCTTCATCGTCAGTGCGCCGGCGGTGGACGACGCGCACCCCTACATCCAGGACGTGACGCTCAACGGCAAGCCGCTTGGGCGCGTGTTCATCCGCCACGAGGAGATCATGGCCGGCGGCGAGCTGCGCTTTGCGATGGTCGCACGGCCCAACCACGACTGGCCCGGTGCCGGCGCTGAGCAGCCTTACTCGCTGTCCACGCGAGCGAACTGATGCGCAACGCCCGCGGGGCTGGCCGAGCGCAGATGCCGCCATTGAATGCACAGTTCCGTCACCAGCAGCGGAATGGACCAGCAGAACCACGCGGCCAGTTTCAGCTCTTCGCCGGTCTGCACGCCCTTCGGACTACGAATGCCAGAGGCATGCAGCACATCCACCAGCACGCGAAAGATGACGAAGGCCGAGGCCACTACGTAACTGCGGATCATCCATTCCTGGTGCTGCTCGATGCGCCGGTGGCGGATGGCCAGGTACCCCATGCCGGTGGTCACGGTCCAGGCCAGCGCCAGCCCCAGCAGCCCGCCCGCAAATACCCAATCGCCCGGCAGCTCCTTGGCGATCAGGTACGAGGCTCCCGACAGACTCAGGATCATGGCCCCGAGGTAGGTGCGGCCGAGCGCGCGGTGCAGCCGCAGACGTCGACGCGTCAGGCCGAGCCACAGCTGCACCGGCCCTACCAACAGTGCGGCAAGGCCGCCGGTGAGGTGCGCCCAGAGCGCATAGCGCCAGGGCCAGAAGTAATCGTAATAGGCCGGATCGACCGAGGCGTAGGGCGCCACGAAGCGCCACAGGTACCAGACCGCGATGACGCCGACAGCGCACAGAAGCGCTGCGAGCAGCCGTCTGGACTCGGGCGGCACTGGCGCGCCGCTCGTTACCGCGCGGGTGCTCATGGCTTCATTCATCCCACGCGCCCGTAGCGCTCGCCCGCGCCGATCCAGCGCCCGGCGAGCGCGGCGACCACTTCCGGCTGTGAGACCAGCAGCATCTCGGCGGCGGCCTGCACGCGCGGCAGCAGGTCCGCGTCGCGCATCAGGTCGGCGACTTTGAGCTGCGCAAGCCCGGTCTGGCGCGTGCCGAGCAGCTCCCCCGGTCCGCGCAGCTCCAGATCGCGCCGCGCGATCGCGAACCCGTCGCAGCTTTCGCGGATCACCTTGAGCCGCTCGCGCGCCAGCGCCGAGAGCGGCGCGCGGTACATGAGCACGCAGCTGCTCGCCTCCGCGCCGCGGCCGACGCGGCCGCGCAGCTGGTGCAGCTGCGCAAGGCCCATGCGCTCGGCATTCTCGATGACCATGAGCGTCGCATTCGGCACGTCCACCCCCACCTCGATCACGGTGGTGGCAACCAGCAGCTGGATCTTGCCCGCCTTGAAGGCGAGCATCGCCTGATCCTTCGCCGCCGCGGGCATGCGCCCGTGCACCAGTCCCACCCGTACCCCCGGCAGCGCCTGCGCGAGCAGCGCGGCGGTCTCCTCGGCGGCCTGGGCGCGCAGCTCGTCCGACTCGTCGATGAGCGGGCACACCCAGTACACCTGCCGCCCGGCGCGGCAGGCCTCCACGATGCGCGCCACCACCTCGGGGCGGCGCTCCTCGCTCAGCACCACGGTGTGCACCGGCGTGCGCCCGGGCGGCAGCTCATCGATCACCGAGATGTCGAGGTCGGCATAGGCGGTCATGGCGAGCGTGCGCGGAATCGGGGTCGCGGTCATGATGAGCTGGTGCGGCAGGCCGCCGGCACGCTGTCCCTTCTCGGCGAGCTTCAGGCGCTGCTGTACGCCGAAGCGGTGCTGCTCGTCGACGATGACCAGCGCCAGGTGCGCGAACTCGATGCCCTCCTGGAACAGCGCGTGCGTACCCACCACCACGCGCACCTCGCCGGCGGCAATCGCGGCGAGCGCGCTCCTGCGGGTGCGCGAGGGCTGTCCGCCCGAGAGCCGCGCTACCGTCTGCCCGAGCGGCCGGAACCACTGATCGAGCGCGCGCCAGTGCTGCTCGGCCAGCAGCTCGGTCGGAGCCATGAGCGCCGCCTGCGCACCGCTCCCGGCCGCGCGCGCCGCTGCCGCGGCGGCCACGACAGTCTTGCCGCAGCCGACATCGCCCTGCAGCAGGCGCACCATCGGCACGGCACCGGCGAGATCGGCGTCGACCTCGGCGAGCGCCCGCACCTGGGCGCGGGTGAGCGCGAACGGCAGGTTGTCAAGGAAGCGCCGCTCGAGTCCCGGCGGGTCGGGCAGCGGCGGGGCCGGGTCGGTCTTGAGGGCGCGCTTGCGCAGCCGCAGCGTCAGCTGGTGCGCCAGCAGCTCCTCGAAAGCTAGCCGGCGCTGGGCCGGATGACGCCCGCCGGCGAGCTGCTCGAGGCGCGCTTCGCGCGGCGGCGCGTGCAGGTAGGCGAGCGCCTGACGCAGCGGCGGCAGATGCGGCGGCAGCGCCGCGGGCGGTATCAGCTCGGGCAGCCCCGAACGCTCGAGCTCGCGCAGCGCCTCGCGGATCAGCGCGCGCAGCCGCCCCTGCGGCACCCCTTCGGTAGAGGGGTACACCGGCGTGAGCGTCTGCTCGAGCGGCTCTGCCCCGGCGGTGAGGCGCCGGTACTCCGGGTGCACCATCTCGAGCCCGAGCGGCCCGCGGCGCACCTCCCCGAAGGCGCGCAGGCGCGTGCCGCGCGCGAGATTTGCCTGCTGGCTCGCGGAGAAATAGAAGAATCGCAGCGTCAGCATGCCGGAGCCGTCGGAGATGCGCGTGAGCAGCTGGCGGCGGCCGCGCCAGGCGACCTCGGTGAGCTGCACCTCGCCTTCGACCGCGGCGCGCGTGCCGGGGGTGAGGGTGCCGAGCGGCACCACGCGGGTACGGTCCTCGTAGCGCAGCGGCAGCACGAACAGCAGGTCCGACACCTGCGCCACGTCCAGGCGCTTGAGGCGCGCGGCGAGCGCCGCCCCCACCCCGCGCAGCGTGGTCACCGGGCGCAAGCCCGCCGCGGGGGCGGCAGTGCCGGCGGCGCCGGCTGTCAGCCGAGATGCAGGACGCACTCGATCTCGACCTGCGCCCCGCGCGGCAGCTGCGCCACGCCGATGGTGGAGCGCGCGGGGTAGGGCTTCTGGCAGTACTGCGCCATGACCTCGTTGATCTTGGCGAAGTTCGCAAGATCGGTGAGGAAGATCGTGAACTTCACCGCCTGCGCGAGCGAGCCGCCGGCGGCTTCCGCCACCGCCTTCAGGTTCTCGAACACGCGCCGCGCCTGCGCCTCGATGTCGCCGGCCACCAGCTGCATCGTGGCCGGATCGAGCGGCACCTGGCCCGACAGATACACGGTGTCCCCGGCGCGCACGGCCTGGGAGTAGGTGCCGATCGCCTGCGGGGCGCGCTCGGTGTGGATGATCTGGCCGCTCATGAGGGACTCCTTGTGGAACGCATTATCCGCTCTCGTCGCTGTCGGCGTCGGCATCGGCATCCGTGTCGGTGTCCTGGTCGGCATCGCCGGCGCGCGCCGCATCGCGCGCATGTGCGGCGATGGTGCGCACCACGCGCGTGACGTCCACCATACGGCGGATGACGCGCACCAGGCGCGCGAGGTGCCGGCGGTCGCGCACCCGCAGCTCGAAGGTCAGCACTGCGGTGTCCGCGTCCTGCTCGTCGATCGAGACGTGGTCGATGTTGGTCTCGGTGCTGGCGATGGCCGCGGCCACCGCCGCCAGCACCCCGGTGCGGTTCACCACGTACACGCGGATCTCGGAGGAGAACAGCCGGTCGGGGGCGGTCTGCCAGCTCACCGGCAGCCAGTTCTCGGGGTGCTTGCGGTAGTCCTCGACGTTGACGCAGTTCTCGCGGTGGATGACCACGCCGCGCCCCGCGGACAGGAAGGCGAAGATCGGGTCGTACGGGATCGGGAAGCAGCAGCGCGCGTAGGTGACCAGCAGGCCCTCGGTGCCGGCGATGGCGAGCGGGGCGAGCTGTGCCCCGCCGCTCGCCGCCGCCGCGGTCGGCAGCAGGCGCCGCGCCACCAACGGGGCGAGCCGCTCGCCGAGCCCGATCTTCTCGTACAGCTCGTCCAGATCCTTCATGCCGAGCTCGCCGAGCGCGGCGCGCTGCACGTCGGGGCGCACGTCCTCGAGGGTGAGCGAGAACTCCCCGAGCGCCTGCTGCAGCAGCTTGGAGCCGAGCGCGATGGCCTCGGTGCGCCGCAGCCCCTTCAGGTAGTGGCGGATGGCGCTGCGCGCCTTGGCGGTCACCACGAAGTTGACCCACGAGGGGTTGGGGGTGGCGCCCTTGGCGGTGATGATCTCGACCGTCTGGCCGTTGCGCAGCACGGTGCGCAGCGGCGTCAGGCGCCGGTCGACCTTGGCGGCCACGCAGCGGTTGCCGATGTCGGTGTGCACGGTGTAGGCGAAGTCCACCACGGTGGCGCCCGAGGGCAGGCGCAGGATCTGGCCCTTGGGGGTGAACACGTACACCTTGTCGGGGAACAGGTCGACCTTGACGCTCTCGAGGAATTCCTCGGACGAGCCCGCTTCCTGCAGCGATACCAGGTTGGAGAGCCACTCGCGCGTGCGCTCCTGCTGGGTGGAGCCCGCATCGCTGCCGGTCTTGTACTTCCAGTGCGCGGCGATGCCGGCCTCGGCGACGCGGTGCATGTCGCCGGTGCGCAGTTGTGCCTCGATCGGCACGCCGTTCGGGCCGAAGAGCGTGGTGTGCAGCGACTGGTAGCCGTTGACGCGCGGGATGGCGATGTAGTCCTTGAAGCGCCCGGGCATGGGCTTGAACACCGAATGCACCACCCCGAGCGCGCGGTAGCAGGTGTCGGGGGTGTCGACCACCACGCGGATGCCGTACACGTCGACGATCTCGCTCAAGGTGGTGCGCTTGCGGCGCATCTTGCGGTAGATGCTGTACAGGTGCTTCTCGCGCGTGATGACCTGCGCCTGGATGCCGGCCTTGAGCAGCGCCGCGTTCAGCTGCTGCTCGATCTTTTTGAGGAACTCCTTCTGGTTGCCGCGCGCGCGCTTCAGCGCCCGCTCCAGCACCTGGTAGCGGCGCGGGTAGAGCGCCTTGAAGCCCAGGTCCTCCAGCTCCAGCTTGAGCGCGTACAGACCCAGCCGCTCGGCGATCGGCGCGTAGATGTCGAGCGTCTCGCGCGCGATGGCGCGGCGGCGCGCGGGCGCCATGGCCTCGATGGTGCGCATGTTGTGGGTGCGGTCGGCGAGCTTCACCAGGATGACGCGCAGGTCGCGCACCATCGCCAGCAGCATCTTGCGGAACGATTCCGCCTGCGCCTCCTCGCGGCTCTTGAACTTGATCTGGTCGAGCTTGGTGACGCCGTCGACGATCTCGGCGACGTCTGCGCCAAAGCGCGTGGCGAGCTGGTCCTTAGGGGTGGGGGTGTCCTCGATGACGTCGTGCAGGATCGCCGCCACGATGGTGTCGGCATCCAGGCGCAGGTCCGCGAGGATGGCGGCGGCGGCCACCGGGTGGGCGATGAACGGCTCGCCGGAGAGGCGCTTCTGGCCGTGGTGCGCCGAGGTGCCGAACTCGGCCGCCTCCTTGATGCGGCTCACCTGCTCGCTCGGCAGGTAGCCGCCGACGGAGGCGAGCAGCTCCTTCAGCCCCGGTGTGCGTCTTCCGCCGGGCAGCAGTCCCAGGAGCGAAGACGCGTAGTCCACCGGGTGCGCCTAGGAGGTCAGTCTCCGAGGCCGAACTGCGGCGCGCGGAAGCTGGACTGGTTGTCCGCATCCGGCAGCGGAACCTCCGGAGCAGGCTCCGGCTCGCGCAGCATCTCCGCGGTCACGTTGCCGGCCGCGATCTCGCGCAGCGCCAGCACGGTGGGCTTGTCGTTCTCGAGCGGCAGCGTCGCTTCCGCGCCGTTGGCGAGGCGGCGGGCGCGCTGCGCCGCCAGCAGCACCAGCTGGAACAGGTTGTCGACGTTCTGCAGACAGTCTTCTACGGTGATTCGGGCCATGATTCGCTTCAAGGTTGAGACGCACCGCAAACGGGTGCGTGGGGCTTTGAATGATAAGCGAAAAGCGGCCTAGCGGACAGCTTCGTGGCCGGCGGGGGGTGCCGCGCCCGCCGGGCTCGCGGGGGGGGCGGGAGCGGAGGCAGGCGCGTGCTCTGGCGGGCGCATGAGCGCGCACCACGCCTCGAACACCGCCTCGACCGGGATCTGGTCAACGCGCGTCCAGGATCCCTGCCCGCCGACCCCGATCACCGGCGAGCCGGAGGGGCTGCGTGGCCCCCAGTGCCGCGCTAACGGTGCGCCGAACAGCACCACCAATGGCAGGCCGAGCGCAGCGGCCGCATGCGCAGGTCCGGTGTCGACCGAGATCATGCTGTGCCCACGAGCGCAGAGCGCGAAGAACTCGCGCAGGTGCTCACCTGCCACCACGACGCGCTTCAGACCCGCGGCCGCGCGGATCGCCTCGAGCATGGGCACTTCCTCGACCGAGCCGCGCAGCACGAGGAGCGCCTCGGGCCGGTGCGCCTGCAGCTTCTCGAGGAGCGCGACCCAGCGCTCGAGCGGCCACGCTTTGTCGTCCGCGCCGGTGCGGCGCCAGCGCCCGCGTCGCCGGCTCATGCTGCGATGATTGCCCGGCTGCAGCAGGATCAGCTCGCGGCCGCTCCAGCCGCGGGACCTGAGCCATGCCTCGCACCGCACCTGCTCCTCATCGGAGACATACAAGCGCGGACCCTCCGCGTGCTGCCCCCCCGCTTCCGGGTAGTCGCTCGCGCGCAGCGCTGCCGGGGTGCGGCTCGCCAGACGATTCAGCCTGTCGATCAGGTGCTCGGGAGCGCGCCGCGCCTCGTCGCCCATGAATACACACCGGGACGGATCGACGCCCGCGAGCGCAAGCATGCGCCTGATTCTCGGCAGCTGACGGTAGTGCTCCTCGCAGACATAGACGGGCCCGGGGGCGCTGTCGCGCAGGGCGCGCCGCAGCTCCAGCCAGGCGCCGCTGAACAGGAACGGCACATGACGTCCGAGGGACCAGGCCCTGGCGACGTCCGGGTTGCCCTTGAACACGCTGTCGTTCCACGAGCCGGCGCCGACCACGTAGCTCGGCAGCCGGTAGCGGCGGTGCAGCCGGCGCAGCAGCACCGTCAGCATCACCATGTCTCCCATGCGGCAGAAATAGAACACCACGGGCCGCAGCGGGCGCGGCGGCTGCCCCGCGAGCGCGCGCGCATCGCGCAGCGCGCGCGCCTCGCCGCGCAGCGGCCACTCCACGCTCCCGGCGGGCGCGGGTATCGAGCGGTCGTGCAGCTCTGTCATCGCGCTTTGCGATGCGCCGCGGCCCGCGGCGTGATACCGGAGCGGTGAATGCGCTCGAGGAGCGAGCTGGTCGACCTGTCGGGGGTGAGGGGCACGATCTCGACACGGCCCCCGGCCGCCTCGACGAGCTCGCGCCCGATGACATCCTCGGGCCGATAGTCCCCGCCCTTGACCAGCACGTGCGGCCTGACCGCCTGCACCACCTCCAGCGGCGTGTCCTCCTCGAAAATCGTCACGGCATCGACGCAGGTGAGCGCGGCGAGCAGTGCGGCCCGCTCGCTCTCGGGCACGAGCGGCCGCTGCGCGCCCTTGAGGCGCCGCACCGAGGAGTCGCTGTTGATCGCAAGCACCAGTACCTCGCCAAGCCCCGCCGCGTGATGCAGCAGGGCCAGATGCCCGGCGTGCAGCAAATCGAAACAGCCGTTGGTCAGCACGATGCGCTTGCCCGCCGCACGCCACAGCGCGCAGCGCTCGGCAAGCTCGTGACGCGACAGGAGCTTGCCCGTGGGCCGTGCCGCGGCCGCATCGCGGATGCCGGCCGCGGAGACCGCCGCAGTTCCCACCTGGCACACCGCGACGCCCGCTGCCGCGTTGGCGAGCTGCGCGGCCTGCAACAGTGGCGCGTGTGCCGCAAGTCCCAGTGCCAGGACCGCGATGGCGGTATCGCCGGCGCCGGTGACGTCGTAGACCTCGTGCCGCTGGGCGGGCACGGCGACCTCCGCTCCGTGTGCCGGCACTACCAGCATGCCGCGATTGCCGAGGGTCACCACCATCGAGGGCAGGCCCGCGCTCTTCAGCACCGCGCGCGCCGCCGCGGCAATCGCGGCGTTATCGGCCGCGTCCAGGGTGCACCCTGCGGCCGCCGCCAGTTCGTGCAGGTTGGGCGTGAGCGTGGCTGCACCGCGGTAGCGCGTGAAATCGCGATGCTTCGGATCCACTACGACGGGCGCCGTGCCCCGTGCACGCGCGATCGCGGCGATCGCCTCCGGGGTCACGACCCCCTTGGCGTAGTCGCTGAGGATGATGGCGTCGGGAGGCTCGCCCGCGAGCAGCTGCCTCACCAGCCGCTCGCTCAGCTGCGGGGTGCAGGCCTCGACGTCTTCCCAGTCGATGCGCAGCAGCTGCTGGTCGTGACCCAGCACGCGCAGCTTGCGCGTCGTCTGCCGCCCCGCGACCCTCTCGACCGCAGCGGTATCGATATGGGCGGCGCGGCACAACCCGAGCAGCTGCTCGCCTGCCTCGTCCGCGCCGACGATGCCGGCGAGACGGACCCGCGCACCCAGCGCCGCGAGCTGCCGCGCGACGTTGGCTGCGCCGCCGGGCCGCTGCTCAGCGCCCTGCGCGCGCACCACCGGCACCGGCGCTTCGGGGGAGATGCGCTCCACCGCACCTACGACGTATTGATCGAGCATCAGGTCGCCCAGCACCCAGACCCTGAGGCCCGCGAAGCGCTCAATGAGCGCAAGCAGCGCGCCGGTTTGTGGCTCAGCGCGGCTCATGGCAGTCCATGCCGGCCGATCAGCTCGTCGAGCGCGGCGACGAGCGCGTGCACGCTCAGCACGTGCACTTCCTGAATGCGCGCTGCCACGTTCGAGGGCGCGGTCAGCAGCAGATCCGCGTGCCGCGCCAGATCGCCGCCGCGCATACCGGTGAGGGCGAGTACGGTGCAGCCCAGGGCGCGCGCCGTCTCGGCGGCCCGCACCACGTTCGCCGAGTTGCCGCTGGTGCTGATGGCGAACAGCAGATCGCCGGGACGCGCTAGCGCCTGCACCTGACGGCTGAAGACGCGCTCGTATCCGTAGTCATTGCCGAGCGCGGTGAGGGTCGCGCTGTCGGCACTGAGTGCGATCGCCGGCAGCGGCGGCCGCTCGACACCGAAGCGACCCACGAGCTCGGCCACCAGGTGCTGCGCCTGCGCGGCGCTGCCGCCATTGCCGCAGGCGAGGATCTTGTGACCACCGTGCAGGCAGTCGTAGAGCGCGCCGACCATGCGCCCCAGCACCGGCGCCAGCTCCTGCGCTGCGAGCGCAGCGACCGCGTTGTGTTCGGCCAACGACTCGCGAATGCTCATGACGCGCTCCTGCCGCGGCGAGCGGCCACGACGGCGTGCGCCAGCTGCGGCAGGTCGTCGTAGGCTGCTATGGATCCACCGGCTACCAGCTCCTCGGTCTGCCGGCCCTTGCCGGTGCGCACCAGCGCCGCCGCCACGCCGGCGCGTCGCGCGGCTTCCAAGTCGCGCCGGTCATCGCCGACCACCAGACACTCGGGCGCGGCAATGCCGGAACGCGCAACCGCCGCCTGGATCAGGCCCGGGGCGGGCTTGCGGCACAGGCAGTGCTCCTCGGGCGCGTGCGGACAGAAGAGCACGGCATCGAGCGCGCCCCCGCTGGCTGCGGCCTCCGCCTGCATGCGCTCATGTACCGCCTCGAGCTGTCCCAGGCTCATGCGACCGCGGCCGATGCCCGATTGGTTGGTCACGACCGAGACGTACAGGCGGGCGCTTCTCAGGATCGCGAGCCCCTCGAGCGCACCCGGCAGCCAGTGAAACTGCGACGGCTCGCACACGTAGCCGCCGCCTTCGTCCTCGCGGTTCAGCACGCCGTCGCGGTCGAGGATCACATGTCGGTAGCCCAAGTCCATTCCCATCACGTCAGCGGTACGGATCGGCTTGTGAAAGATAACGCTGCACATAGTCACGCACCCCATCCTCCAGGGACGTGAATGGCCGGGTGTATCCCGCCCGGCGCAGGCGCTCCATGCGCGCCTCGGTGAAGTACTGGTAGCGCACCCGCAGCGCGGGCGGCATGTCCACGTACTGGAGGCGCGCCGGGTGCCCGAGCGCAGCGTACAACGCCTGGGCCAGCTCCGCGAAGCTGCGCGCCTGTCCGCTGCCCAGGTTGAACAGACCACTCACCTCGGGGTGCTCGAGCAGCCACAGCATCACCTCGACACAGTCGCGCACGTAAATGAAATCGCGCTTCTGGCCGCCGTCGGGCACCTCGGGCCGATAGGAGCGAAACAGTGTCACCGGCTCGCAGGCGGCAGCCAGCGGGTACTTCTGCGCGATGACGCTCTGCATCGCGCCCTTGTGATACTCGTTGGGGCCGTAGACATTGAAGAACTTCAGTCCCACCCACCCCGGCGGCCGTGGCCCGCTGTCGCTGACTCGCTGCGCAACCCAGCGGTCGAACAGCTGCTTGCTCCAGCCGTAGGGGTTCAGCGGCCGCAGCCGCGCCAGCGCTTCCGTCGCCGGATCGTCGTCGAACCCCTGCGCGCCATCGCCATAGGTGGCCGCCGAGGAGGCGTAGATGAAGCGCGTGCCCTGCGCCGCACAGGCGCGCCACAGCGTCTGTGACAGGCGAAAGTTCACCGCGACGATCAGGTCGGCATCGGTGACGGTGGTCGACGAGATTGCCCCCATGTGGATAAGGGTGTCGGGGCGGTTGGCAGGCGCGGCGAGCCACTCCGGCAGGGATTCCGGTGCGATCAGCTCGTACAGCGAGGCGCGCGCCAGGTTGCGCCACTTGTCCCCCTGGCGCAGCCGGTCGCACACCACCACGCGTTCCCCGCGCTCGCACAGGGCCGCGATGATGTTCGAGCCGATGAAACCGGCCCCTCCGGTCACCAGAATCATGTGGTTTGCGCCCAGTTTTCCCAACTCCGTTGGCTGTGCAGCCAGCAACCGACACTCCCCGTGGGATGCCGCAGCCTGGCAAGGAGGATTATAACTTTCGGCCGGCGGGAGCCGGAGTAGTGGGCCGATGCGCCGTAGCGCCTTCAGGACGCGGCGAGCAGTTCCCTCACGAGCGGCGCGAGCTGGGGGCGGGTGCTCTCAAGGTCCGCTCCCTGCCCGGCGATGATGCGCTTCAGCTCCGCCACCGCCTTATCGAAGTCGTCGTTGACGACCACGTAGTCGAACTCGCGGTAGTGGGACATGTCGGAGGCGGCATCGGCGAGGCGCCGCGCGATGACCTCGGGGGTGTCGGTGGCGCGCCGCGCCAGGCGCTCGGCCAGCGCCCGGCGCGAGGGCGGCAGGATGAAGACGCTCACGCAGCGCGGCATCGCCCGCCGCACCTGCTGCGCGCCCTGCCAGTCGATCTCCAGCAGCACATCGTGACCATCTGCCAGCTGCTCCTCGACGAAGGCGCCCGAGGTGCCGTAATAGTTGTCGAACACCCGCGCGTGCTCGAGGAATTCGCCGCGCGCGGCGAGCTGCTGGAACTCCTCGAGCGGCAGGAAGTGGTACTCGCGCCCCCGCTGCTCGTTCGGGCGGCGGGTGCGCGTGGTGTGCGAGATCGACAGGCGCAGGTTGGGCTCGCTTGCGAGCAGCGCCTTGACCAGGGTCGTCTTGCCCGCCCCGGAGGGCGCGGAGATGACGAACAGGTTGCCGCGCTTCATGGGGCGGCAATATAGCCCGCGTCCCTGAGCATCGCGACGAGGGAAGCGAGCGCCTTCCCGCGGTGGCTGACGGCGTTCTTCTGCGCCGCGGGCAACTCCGCGGCGCTGCGCCGCTCGCCCTCGGGCACGAACACCGGGTCGTAGCCGAAACCCCCCGTGCCGCGCGGGCTGTGCACGATATGCCCCTCCCAGGTGCCATGGGCGATGAGCGGTGCCTGGTCCCCGACGCTGCGCACCCACACGATGACGCACTGGTAGCGGGCCTGCCGGTAGCCGTCGGGCACACCTGCGAGCTCGGTGAGCAGCTGGCGCAGGTTGTCCTCGTCGCTCGCGCCGGGCCCGGCGAAGCGCGCCGACCACACTCCCGGGCGGCCGCCGAGCGCATCCACCTCGAGCCCAGAGTCATCCGCGAGCGCCGGCAGATGCGCATGGCGCGCCGCGTGGCGCGCCTTCAGTAGCGCGTTCTCGACGAAGGTCGTGCCGGTCTCCTCGGCCGGCTCGATGCCGCAGGCGCCCTGCGCGACCAGCTCGAGCGCGAACGGCGCGAGCAGTGCTGCGAACTCGCGCAGCTTGCCGGGGTTGCCGCTGGCGAGGACCGCGCGGGTCACGGGGCGCTGAGCGCCTGGGCCTGCAGCGCGAACAGCTCGCCGATGCCGTGCGCGGCGAGATTCAGCAGCGCGTCGAGCTCGTGGCGGCGGAAGGCGTGCCCCTCGGCGGTGCCCTGGATCTCGACGAACGCGCCGCCGTTATTCATGACCACGTTCATGTCGGTCTCGGCCTGGGAATCCTCCGCGTAGTCCAGATCGAGCACCGGCACCCCGCCGACGATGCCGACCGACACCGCGGCCACCTGGCCGTGCAGCGGGCTTGCGGCGATGAGCCGGCGCGCGACCAGCCGCTCGCAGGCCTCGACGAGCGCCACGTATGCCCCGGTGATGGAGGCGGTGCGCGTGCCACCGTCGGCCTGCAGCACGTCGCAGTCGAGGGTGATGGTGCGCTCGCCGAGCGCCTTCAGGTCCGCGACCGCGCGCAGCGAGCGGCCGATGAGGCGCTGGATCTCCTGCGTGCGGCCCGACTGCTTGCCGCGCGCCGCCTCGCGCGCGGTGCGCGTATGGGTGGCGCGCGGCAGCATGCCGTACTCGGCGGTGATCCAGCCCTGGGCCTTGCCGCGCAGGAACTGCGGCACGCTCTCCTCGACGCTCGCGGTGCACAGCACCTGGGTGTCGCCGAACTCGATTAGCACCGAGCCTTCGGCGTGCTTGGTGCGCCGCCGCGTGAAGCGCACGGCGCGCAGCTCGTCGGGGGCGCGTCCGGAGGGTCGGGCCACGCCTCTAGCCCAGCCAGCGCAGCGCGGCCGCCGAGGTGTTGTCGCTGCCGCTGCCGGAGCGCTTCACGGCGCGCTCGCCGAGCGACAGCAGCTTCTCGCGCAGTGCCCCCCCGGTGCCGAGCTCGGCGACGATCTCGGCGTCGGTGACCGCACCCCACAGGCCGTCGGTGCACACCAGCAGCACGTCGTTGGGCTCGAGCGGCCGGCGGCGCGACAGCGACATGTCCGGCAGGATCGGATCGCCGCCCAGGCAACATTCGACGAAGTTGCGCATCGGATGATTGTGGGCCTGCTCGGCGCTGATCAGGCCCTCGCGCAGCAGCAGCTCCACGTGGCTGTGGTCGCGGCTGCGCGTCACCAGCGCACCGCCGCGCACGTGGTACAGGCGGCTGTCGCCGACGTGCGCCCACCAGCTGGCGTTCTGCTGCACCAGGCACACCGCGCAGGTGGCGCGCGGACGCTGCTCGAGCGGCAGTTTGGCGCCGAGCTTCACGACCTCGTCGTGCGCGCGCCCGAGGGTGAGGTGCAGGAAGCCGAGCGGATCGAACAGCGGTTGCGGCGAGTGCCAGAAGGCTTCCACGATCACCTGCTGCGTGACCTGCGCGGCGCGCGCGCCGTCGGCGTGCCCGCCCATGCCGTCGACCACAACCAGCAGCGCCGCCTGCTCGGCGACCGCGGCGCTAACCCGGTCCTGGTTCTCCTCGCGGCCCCCGAGGAGGCTGATATCGGCGTATTCGACCCGCAAGAATAAAACCGTGCGTCTGTTAGACTGAGCCAGCGCTTTATATCACCTGTGACGAGCGCCAGCATGATCGCGAGCATGACCGGCTTCGCGCGCCGTGAGTCCACCGGGTCGTGGGGCACGCTGGTGTGCGAGCTGCGCAGCGTCAATCACCGGTTTCTGGAAGCGGGCTTCCGCCTGCCCGACGAGCTGCGGGGCGCGGAGGGGGAGCTGCGCACGCGTCTGGCGCGGCAAGTGCGCCGCGGCAAGATCGACTGCACCCTCAGCTACCGCCGCTCCCAGGGCGCGGGCGGAGCCCTGGAGATAGACGGCGAGGCGCTCGAGCGGCTGCTGCGCGCGGTGCACGTGGTGACGCGGGCGGTGCTTCCCGAGCCCTCCCCCGTGAACGCGCTCGACGTGCTGCGCTGGCCGGGCGTGCTACGCGAGGACGGCAGCGGCGGGGAGCTGCTGGCGGTCGCGTATGCGGTATTCGAGTCGACGCTCGAGGATCTGGTGGCGGCGCGCGCCCGTGAGGGCGCGCGGCTGCGCGAGCTGCTCGAGCAGCGCTGCACCGCGCTCGAGGCGCTGGTGGCGGACGTGCGTGCGCGGCTGCCGGAGATGCAGGCGCACGTGCGTGCGCGTCTCGAGACGCGCGTGGCCGAGCTCACCACCAGCGTCGATCCGGAGCGGCTTGAGCAGGAGCTGGCGCTGCTGCTGCAGCGGCTAGACGTCGACGAGGAGCTCGAGCGGCTCAGCGGTCACATCGCGGAGGTGCGGCGCGTGATCGGTGGCAGCGAGCCGGCCGGCCGGCGCCTCGATTTCCTCATGCAGGAGCTCAACCGCGAGGCCAACACGCTGTCGTCCAAGTCACAGGACTTCGAGACCACGCGCAGCGCGGTCGACATGAAGGTCATCATCGAGCAGATGCGCGAGCAGGTGCAGAACGCGGAATAGTCTCTCACCGGGGCTTGCCTGGGCCGCGGCAGTGGATTCAACCGATCCGGCGCAGTCGTTGCGATTTGCGGCCAACGCCTGGAAGCGCAATGCGCCGAACGTGGCTACTTGCTCTTCACGCTCCGAGCCTCGATCGAACACGCCGTTCCCGAAGTCAATCTAGAGCCGCAGCGCGACGGAACTGGAATGCTGCGGACGTTCATCCAATGGATTCGTGGAGCGTGGCGTCTTCCATCGGGTCGACGCCACGAAGGTCCGGCATCTACGCAACAATCGATTGTGGCCGTCCGTCGGCGTCCTTGCCGAGCGCCGCCCGAAACCAGCCAAGCCTGCGCGGCACCACATGTGCCGGATCGTGCGCGTGGCCGGGACGCAACGGCTGATCGCGGATCTGGACGATCGACGGTACACCGCTCCTCGATCTGAGGCCTCTGACGAGCGAGTTTCTGCCGCGCGAGCCGGCGTGGCCAGAGCTCATGCGCGAGCACGGGTCACGGCGCAGTTGATGCGCTGCGGCCACTTTCGCGTGCGTAGCAAAATGCAGAACGGGCGTTGTGGCGTACCGCGCTGCTGCGCTGCTCACCAGATGGGCCGATGGCCGCTGAGTGCTCGAAGCGCTCAATGACGGCTACGCAACACGAGCGCAACCGAGCACAAGCGAAACCTCGAGCGCGCGCACGCACACACGACGACGCTGCTCGCGAACGAAAGTCATTGCGCGATGCATCAGTAAAAAGACAGACATCGTTGCGCGCGCATGGTGCGCGCGTGGTGCCATAATGGTTTTTTGGAGCAGACCGGGACCTGTCGCAGTGGAGTGTCGCCCGCTGCGGTCCGCGCAGTAGACCCGGCGAGTCTTCATCAGGATGTGAGGATGCCGCCGCACCCGGAACGGGCAGCCACGCCGGCAGTGGTATTTTCACTGTCAACGCGCATTCATGCGCCGTCGCTATGCTCGGCACTCTCCAGGGAACTCACTGAACGTCAGCACATCACACATGAGTGGCGCGACGCGAGCCGCACCCCCGCGTCACCCAGAGGGGCAAGTCGATCGATAACACCGAAGGGATCAGCACCGATTTCGGAAGGAGCTTGAAATGAGTACAGCCGTGGGGCCTCGTCAAAACAGTTCTCTGAAGCACAAGGTTCACGTGGGGAAAGTTCCAGTCGGAAAGAAGAGCACGCAGAAGGAGGAAAAGATGACCGAAAAGATGACCGAGATTGCGCCGTCTGCCATGAAGCTCTTCGCTTTCACCATAGACGCGAACACCGCGCAGATCGTGAAGCTTGAAACCCTGGACGCCAGCGGCGCCCGCCACGAGCTTTCCGAGGAGGAAAAGGCGAGCCTGCGTGAAGGCACCGAGGGTGGCCTGGAGGAATTTGTCGAGCGGGCATTCGAGGCGGGGATTGCCTGCGTCTTGGGAAGCGGTGAAGGGCAGGACAAGGTTGACGAATCCGCGGAGGAGGCGGAACTGCGCCACCTGCTGCTGACACCCTTGATCAAGCACAGCGCGGCCAGGCGCCTGATGCAGCGCGAGGCCCTGAGCCGGGCCATTCTGGGAACGTTGATTCAACACGCCACGAAGGCACCGGCGGCCGCCGAGAGCAGCCCTCCGACAGGGACGCCCTCGGAGCGCGCTGCACCCGCCCGTGCAAACTGAGAAACGTCAGGAGGACTTATGAGCGACAGTACCCTCGAGAGTGAGGAGCTCGCGCGTCTGGCCATCGGTGGCCGCGCGAAGCGCCGTCGACGCCTGAGTCGCGCGCTGCTCGCGCGCCTCATCGGTGACCGCTATGAGACAGAGGACGAGGACGTTGAGGGCGAGGAAGGAGAGGGCGGAGAGGAGGATCGGCGCTTCGTGCGCCTGCTGATCGGCAGCCGTCTGCTGCGCGGGCGGCGACTGCGCAACCTGCTGCTCGCGCACCTGCTCCGTGAGCGCGGAGAAGCGGAAGAGGAAGATGAGGAGGGCGAGGAGGCCTCGGACGAGGAGGACTCCGAGAAGGATCGGCGCCTCGTGCGCCTGCTGATCGGTAGCCGTCTGCTGCGCCGGCGGCGGCTGCGCAACCTGCTGCTGGCACATCTGCTGCGCGAGCGGGGCGAAATGGAGGAGGACGAGGACGACGAGGGCGACGAGGCATCGGGCGAGGACGACTCCGAGAGGGGGCACCGCCTGGTGCGGCTGCTGATCGGCAGCCGCATGCTGCGTCGCCGGCGTGTCCGTCGCATGCTGCTTGCGCACCTGCTGCGCGAGCGGGGCGAAGCGGAGGAGGACGAGGATGAGGGCGAGGACGAGTTAGCCGAAGGTGCTGACGGCGATCGTCGACTGCTGCGCCTGTTAATCGGCAGCCGCATCCTGCGTCACCGGCGTGTCCGCCGCACACTGCTTGCGTACCTGCTGCGTGAGCGGGGCGAAGCGGAGGAGGACGAGGGTGAGGATGAGTTATCCGAAGGTGGTGACGGCGATCGTCGACTGCTGCGCCTGCTGATTGGCAGCCGCGTCCTGCGTCACCGGCGGGCCCGTCGTATGCTGCTCGCGCACCTGCTGCGGGACAGAGGCGAGGCCGGAGAAGAAGAGGACGAGGGTGAGGATGAGTTCGCCGAAGGAGGCGATGGGGAGCATCGGCTCATGCGGCTGCTCGTCGGCCACCGCACCGTGCAGCGCAAGCGCGCGCGACGGCTGTTGATGGCGCATCTGTTGCGGGAGCGCGCGGAAGCCTGAAAATCACCGTTGTGCAGAGTAGGTAGGGCGTCGCGGCGGCCGGAGGGAAACCCTCCGGCCGCTTTTGCCTCTTCGCTACTTGCTCTGTGACACAGAGCGCGGGAGGACCGTTGCACTCACCGCTAGCCTCTTGGGGAGGAGGTGCACCTGCGGTGGGCTCGCGGTACTGATCGCGGGCGAGCTGTGCGGTGCGCTGTCTGCGGCGGTCACCGAGGCGGCGGGCTGGAATCAGCGCCGGCGCCGCTTGGCACCCCCCCAGTCCCGGTTGATCCGATTCAGGTCGAACCCCTTTGGGTCGAACACACCGCCGATCCAGCGCACCATGTCGGCGTGCTGTTCATGCTGACGGTCACCGAGAATATCCAGGAATAGCGCGTAGCCATGCGGTCCGCCGATGTCCTCCGGCGGGCAGGCATTCTCGCCGGCGAGACAGACCGGTAGCCGCTGGTCGCTGACAGTTGATGTCTGCGCGGATTCGATGACGATGCGATGCTGCCAGCCATCTCCCATGTCGTAGCGGTACTCGAATTCCCCATACGCCCCGAGTTCCGACACCACGGCAGCGACTGAGACGCGGCGCTCGTCGCGATAGCGACTGGCATCCTCGTCGAAGCCGGCCTCGTGTATCCACCAATCCGGAGCCACCAGGCCGGCACCCACCGCGAACTCGTGCGCGTGGGAGTCGGTCCAGCCCACGACCCACTGGAGGTAATGATGCAGGCTCGCGAGCGTCCAATGGTCGGGGACGAGTACCCGCCGCCAGACAAGTGGGACCACCTCCAGCAGCTCAATGCGCAGTGCCACGGTTTTGGGCGTCGGCGGCCTTGCCACCACGGGCTCCTTCAGCTCTTTGGCGGCGTACTGAGATCGCCGGGAGGCGGGGCGCGCCGGCGAGTTAACAACTCTGAATGGCCACGCTATTTATTAAGACTTCAACGACTAAGTATCAATAAAGCAAGGCCACATGAAAAGGGCCGGCGAGCCCGTCAGGCAGCAGAGGTCGCTGCTCACGGGGACATATGAACCGTGGGGGACCCCAAACGGACACCGGAATCCCATATCCGATGCTGGCCCGGACCGCGGCATCGGGTCGGCAGGAACTACCCC
>CAZAXR010000013.1:0-291196 GCA_964489185.1 uncultured Steroidobacteraceae bacterium
CATCGCGTCGGGCGACGTGGTCGAGCTCTACAACGATTACGGCTCGACCTATGCCATGGCTTACCTCGAGCCCGCGATCAAATCGAATCAGACCTTCATGCAGTTTGCGTATTTCAACGGGATCGCTGGCGACGTCACGACGCCGTGGACTGACCGCAATGTTGTTCCCTACTACAAGGGAACCTGGGCGAGCATTCGGCGTGTGGGGCCGGTCGCCGACTTCAAGAACAGCGTAACCTTCAAACAGAGACGATTTGCCTGAAGAACGAGATAGAGTCCTCCTCCGCACGCCCGGTCGCCCGGGCGTTTTTTTCGGACCATTCGCGAAGTCTGTGCGGCAGCACTATGTGGACGCCGAGCAACAAGCATTCGTCGTCGCAGCCGGCGCGCAGCAACCTGTCGCGGCATCGGATCCACAAGTGGCGGGTGCAGCGGTACGCTCGACTTCCCCATACAGCGGAACGCTGCCGAGCGACCGAAAACTCTCCCACGCAACGCCCTGCGGGTCGGTAATCCAGTATTTGTCCGACCTGGCATAGCAGCAGTGCACACCCTTTTCCGCGACAATTGAACCTTCGGCGTGCTGGAGGCTCGAGTGAATCGCTTCCAACTCGTCCTCCGTTTCGGCTTGCAATCCGAGATGATTGACGCCGAGCGTTTGGCTGCGCTGCGAGATAGCGAAGTTGATCCGTGGATCCTCGAGCATCCACTTCGCATAGTCTGCTTGCTGAACGGAAGGCTGTGCGGCAAACAGAAGGGAATAAAAGCGGATGGACTCCTCGAGGTTGCGAACACTGACATGAACATGGAAACGCTTCATCCGGCTCTCCTGTTTCGGCGCGAGGCGGGCGCCGGTGCGCAGCTGCGGCCACCACAGCAGTTCTCAGTTAAATAGCCGAGCAGTGCGTTCATCCGGTTATAGTTCGCGGAGTAGTAGACGAACCGTCCCGCCTGCCGCGCTGAGACTAGATCAGCATGATTGAGGGTCTTTAAGTGAAACGACAGAGTATTTGCCGGGATGCCCAGCTTCTCGGCAATGGCGCTCGCGGATATCCCCTCCGGGCCGGCCTCAACGAGCAGCCGATAGACCTGCAGGCGGCTGTCCTGAGCGAGTGCGGCTAATGCCGCGACAGCCGTGCTTGATTCCATTGTTCCAGCATTATGGAATAAACGTCGAAAGTCAAGGCGGGATGCGCACGCTGCGTGGTTTCCACACCGTTACGTACCGAGACTTGGGATTCGCCTTGGCGAAAGCGGCGTCGCCCTGATAGGGGAGAAACTTCCCGACGCGGTGCTCCACCGAGTGCGGTGGCCGGGGCATCTGTCCCAATCTGCGGTGAGCGGGGCGCTGTAAGTGACGGGGGGCTAGACTAAGCGCCCGAGGAGCCTGCGGAATGGCGCAGTCGATCCGCTATCTCAAAACCCGCGACGGAGTGAGGCTGGCCTGGGCGGCAATCGGCCAGGGCCCCGCGCTCGTCAAGGCGGCCAACTGGCTCTCGCATCTTACCTATGACCTCGAGAGTCCGATCTGGCGACACTGGATCGAATTCCTGAGCCAACACTACCGGCTCGTCCGCTATGACGAGCGCGGCTCAGGCATGAGCGACTGGGACGTCGCGGATCTGTCACCGGCGCGCTGGGCAGAGGATCTCGAGGCGGTCATCGAGGCCAGTGACCCAGGTGAGCAGTTTGCGTTGCTTGGTATCTCCCAGGGCGCTGCGGCGGCGATTACGTATGCCGTCCGCCATCCGGAGCGCATCTCCCGACTGATTCTGTGTGGAGGCTATTCGAAGGGGTGGGCGCAGCGGCCGGAGTCAGAGGGCTATCGCCGCTATCGCGCCATCGTGGATCTCGTGCAACTTGGCTGGGGCAAGGACAACCCGGCATTTCGTCAGCTATTCACGGCGCAGTTCGTACCTGGGGCGAGCCCGGAACAGTTCACATGGTTCAACGAGCTGTGCCGGCGCACTACCACCCCGGAGATTGCGACCCGTCTGCTCACAGCGCGAGGGGACCTCAACGTACGCAATCTGCTGGCGCAGGTGCGCGTACCGACGCTCGTCTTGCACGCGCGCCACGACGAGATCGTGCCGTTCGAAGCCGGCAAGCAGCTGGCGGCAGAGATTCCCAATGCAGAGTTCGTGCCGCTCGACTCGCGCAACCACATTCTGTTGGCCGAAGAGCCCGCATGGGCGCATTTCAAGGACGCCGTGCTCGAGTTCACGGGACGTCCGCGCGGGGCCGGGGCCGAGGATCCGTTGCTGGCAACATTATCGGTGCGGGAACGGCAGATACTTGCCGCAGTCGTGTCGGGGCAAAGTAACTCGGAGATCGGTGCCGCATTGTTCGTCAGCGAGAAGACGGTGCGTAACTCCCTGACGCGAATTTTCGAGAAACTCGGCGTGCGTACGCGCACACAGGCAGCCGTTCTGGCCCGTGACCGTGGATTCTCTTGGCCGTAGGGCGCTTTGAACTGGAAGCTCCTTCGCAGGTTTGCGCGATCCGAGCTTAAATCCCTCGGCGCAGGCCCTTGACCGGGCCATGTGACGACCAGGTAGCGTACGAGACCTACGCTTGCGCGGATTGATCATACGTTGCCTGGCCCCGAACGGTGTTCGGATCGACTGGCGTGATGTCTGCGCCCATGCCAGCCTGTAGACGGCCTTTATATCTAAAGGCAGGAGCGGTGTTCTCGATGGCGCGGGCACCTATGAGGCGGGACGCAGGTGATTGCGACAATTGACGCGATGACTCGAGCGCGAAACACGAACCTCTCCCTCCCTCGTTGAGGCCGGCGAGACACAAACACGAGTCGGGAGTTACTTCGATGTCGCGGCTGGCGTTGCCGGTGCGACCGAGATCGCGAGCGCCTCCACGTAGGTGACCTGGACGTGATCGCCCTTCTGGATGTTTTTCAGCTGCTCCGGATCCTGCACGTCGAGATCGAGTTCATTACCACGTGGCCCGCGTAGAGTCACAACGTGCTTGCTCGTATCGACGGCAGTGACGTCGGCGATGACGGTTACCTTGCGACCTACGGCGCCGCCTGGCTTCGCGCCGGCAGCGGGCGCCGGGGTGATAGCCTGCTCCTCGGTCGGCGGTCCCTGAGTTACTGGCCCCTTCTTTAGCTCCAGTGCCAGCGCCATCGTGTATTTGGCCCGTACGATGTCACCGACTTTGATCTGATCGAAGTTCTTTACCTCATCTCCCACGTCGATCGTGGACACGTTGCCATTGGCGCGCTTCAGCGAGACGGTGCGTTTGCCCGGATCGACGCCGACTACCGTCGCCGTCATTTCGGTCGAGTGGGCCACAACGGCTTTGCCCGGCGCGGTTGCGACTAGGCCCGTGGCTTTCGGGGGCGGGGGATTCTGTGTCTGCGCGGCGAGCGATGCAGATGTGGTAAGTGCTGCTCCTGCAAGGAGCGTCGTCAGTATTCTGTTGACGTTCATCTGGAAGACCTTTCCGTTGTGCAATGCGGTCGTTGGGTGGATCGAAGCCCGGTTTCTTGGGCGCTAATGACGTCGAGACGGCCGCACACCAAAGGTTCAGGTACTGCGAGGGAATTTGGAATTGGACCTAAGTCCCACACGGTCTCCTTAGTCCGTCCGTGCACTGAGTAGGCCGGATGCACACCTTGAAGTACGCCGTTGGGGCGCTTTCGTCGCCTACCACTATAACGGCAGACCTAACTTGCCTCAGAACGCCTCACGTCTGCCGTCGCTTCGCAGGGAAGTATAAGCGGCACCAGCTGTCTGTTGCGGTACTGGTCAGCGTCGGTAGTATCGTGGCTGCGTAACCTCATGCACGCACAGAGGAGAGGGCTTGGTGTTATTCACAACGCGAGTTCATGGCGCGCTGGTGCTCTTATTGGCTGCTGCAGCCACGACCAGCGCATTTGCTGTGGGAGCCGCCCCGGACCCGCTTGCTGCAGCGATCGCAAGTCCCGCTCGCACAGCGAAATTCGTCGCGCGCGACGTGTATCGCCACCCATTGCAGACACTGCAATTCTTCGCAGTGCGACCCAATCAGACCGTAGTGGAGATCTGGCCGGGCCGTGGCTGGTACATGGAGATCCTGGCCCCCTACCTGCACGACCGTGGCAAGTACTACGCAGCAATCGAGGCTCCTGATGTTGCCGGTGCGCCCAAGGAGGCCAAGGAAAATGCGGCCTTCCTCCGCAAGCGAATCGCCGACGATCCTGCTCGCTTCGGGAAAGTGATCGTCACCGAGTTGCATCCGCCGCAGCTTACCGAGATTTGTCCACCGGGCACCGCGGATGTTGTGCTGACGTTTCGCAACGTGCACAACTGGATTGAGGCGGGCACCCAGCAGGAGCAGTTCGACGCCTTCTTTAAGGCGCTGAAGCCGGGTGGTGTGCTGGGGGTGGTGGAGCACCGCGGCAAGCCGGGGAGCAGCCTCGAGGAGATGCACAAGTCCGGGTACGTCGATGAGGCTTACGTTAAGAAGCTGGCCGCCACGGCCGGTTTTCGCTTCGATCAGGAATCCGCGATCAACGACAATCCGAAGGACACGAAGGACTATCCCGAAGGGGTATGGACGTTGCCTCCGACGCTGGCACTCGGCGATAAGGATCGGGAAAAATACCTTGCGATCGGCGAGTCGGATCGCATGACCCTGAGATTCCTGAAGCCCGGCAGGTAAGCCTCCTGCGACGCGGTGGCGTGCGGCCAACTTCCCGGTGCGCAGGAGCGCGCACCGGCGGGCGCGTCTCGTTCGGAAACCGTCGTTCCAACCAAAAACTCAAGTGCGACGGCTGGTGCCGATGTGTGTATTGACGCGGCAATGGCGCGGTTGCGCCGTGCTCAATCTGCCTCAGTGGGTTTGGGGTCGGGCTTTGGCGAGCGCCTCATCCAGCATCTTGACAAGTGCCGGGCGGTCATAAGCATAAGGCTGCGCCTCGTTGAGCTGCACGAGCTGCTCGATCTGCTTGCGGATGGTGATCTCCGCTTCGTCCTGATTCGGAACCACCATGTAGCGGCGCTTCGGATCACGCTCAAACAGTGCCTGTTCAACCGCGGCTGCCACTTCGTCGGGTTCCTTGAAGTTTGATCGATCCCCGCGCACCACATAGCCCGGCGAACGCGCCGCTGATGAGTCCGCGCCCATCCGGGCCAACGCATTCTTTCCGATGTCGGAGTTGTAGTTTCCGGGTTCAACAACGCTGACCCGAACCCCGAGCGCACTCAGCTGATCGGCTAGGGAATCGGTCAGTGCCTCGATGGCGTGCTTGCTCATCGCGTAAGCCGCCAGGTTTTGGCGCGCCAATATGCCGGATATCGAGCCGATGTTAACGATGCGTCCCTTCTGCTCGATGAGCATCGGCTCGAACGCCTTGATCATTCTGACCGGTCCAGCGGCGTTAACATCCATCACCAGCTGGTACTCTTCGAACTTCATGTCGGCAATTGTTCCCGCGGTGGCGATTCCTGCGTTGTTTACCAATCCATACAGGCCGCGACCGGCGTTGCTGATCGTTTCCACTGCGGCAGCGATATCTTCGGGGCGAGTCACATCGAGCGGCACGGCTTGCACGTTCTTCATGGCGCCCAGGCGCTTCAAGTCCTCGGGCTTGCGCGCTGTGGCGTACACAAAGTATCCGTCAGCTGCAAGGCGCTCTGTGATCTTATGTCCGATCCCGGTGCTGGCACCTGTCACCAGCACTGCTTTCGGCGGCGGGGATTCGGCAGGCTGCGCACGACTGAAGGCGGTAACGCCCAGAAGCGTGAACAACGTCGTTAGGAAGAGTCTCATGACACCCCTATGTTTGGTTTATGGCGCGACGACGGTGGAGCATACAGCAGTCTCGTTGCCGCCGGTTCCAGTCGTCGGAGATGAAGTACCGCGCCTTTGAGAGCCCTCAGCTCAGCGCGCGCAGATACAGGTATGCCTGGCGTGCGGCTTCGAGTTCGCTCATGCGCGTGAAGGGTCCTTCCTGCTCGGCAAAGTAGTGTTGCAATCCCGCTTTCTCTGCAGTTGCAAAGATCGGTCCGTAATCGATCATGCCGTGCCCAAGCTCCGCGCCTGGATGGTTCCGGGGCGTGGTGGAGGCGCGGTCGGGAGTCGCGGTTGGCAGAAAATCCTTGACGTGGATCATGGGAAAGCGGCCCGGATAGCGCTCGAAGTATGCGCGCGGATCTCGGCCACCCACGACCATCCAGCCGCAGTCGATCTCAAACTTCACTAGCTCTGGATCTGTCTCCTTGAGGAGCAAGTCGTAGCCGATCGCGCCGCCGCCCTGATCAGCAAACTCGAAGTCGTGATTGTGATACGCGTACTGTAGTCCGGCACGCCGCGCCTGTTCCCCGATGTGATTGGCGAGCTCCGCGGTACGCTTGGCCTCGTCCACGCTCATACCAGCCGGCGGCGAGGCCGCAGAGGGCTGGGTACCCGCATGTCCGGCGGACAACACTATGGCACGCAGACTCCCGCTGGCCGCGAATCGCGCGCCGAGCGCGTGAGCCTGCTCGAAAGAATCACCAAGGTTGCTGATGCCAAGGTTGCTGATGTCCAACTGTAGGTGCGCGCTCGGGCACCGCAGGTCGGCATCATCCAGCAGCCGGCGAAATTGCTGCGCCGACAGTCCGGCGAATCCCGCGGTCTCGACTTCACCAAAGCCGATCTTCTTGATGGTGCGGAGCGTCGCGGGCGGATCCGCTTGCAACGCGTCCTTGACGGCATAGAGCTGTAGCCCCACGAGGCCGCGCAGTGGTGTTGCCCGTATTGCGCTCGCGGCGCCGAAGATCGCGGCGACGCTCCACGGTGCGGTCTGGGCCAAAAAGCGTCTGCGTGTAAGGGCTGCCACGTAGCCTCCTTGTCGACGGTTCTGTTTGCGCTCGAACCGGATAAGCTTTCGAAGGCGCCGCTCCGTACGCTCGGCTGCGTGCCCTCCGCGGCGTCGGGTGCCGCAAGGATGGCAGATTGCCGCGCCGCTCGGCGTTGCTGAAAGTCGCGCTCAGTCGCGTCAATGGGTCGGGGGTCGCTTATCGGGCATCTCGACGAGCGTGTCGGCTCAAAGGTGCAAGGCTGTCGTTGAGCTGCACAAACTGCGGACGGTGAGGTCGGCTCCCTCTTCGTTCGGAAGCACTATATAGCGGCGCTTCGGCTCCGGCTCCAACAGGGCCTGAAAAAGGGGACTTGCGCGGGCCAACAAACCGCCCGCACTCGCTCGTCCACCGACGATCCCATGCCGCGACACTGCTGCAAGTCGCCCCGTCCCGGGTGTTGGTTGGTAGGTGCTAGTACTAATGCCGACGGATCCCTTGGCTAACACATAATCACTCGGCGAAATGGGGGTGGGTCGTCACAGCTCCAGTTCCGAGAAGGTGTGCAGGTTTCTGGCAAGGGTGCGGTAAGCAGCGCAAGAAAGCAGCGCGCTACGTCCAAGGGGCGACCGCTTCGCTGCTTATGCCCTTCAGGGCAGTACCGCACCTGTCGGGCTACCGCTAGCTTAAGGTGGGTGGGTCGGTACCGCGAACGGCGACCGAGGGTGTCCCCAATGTCGAAGAAGAGACTGATCGTAATATCCGTGGTGGTCCTGGCGGCCGTCGGGATCGGGGTGGCTTGGTGGATACTTTCCAAGCCCAAACTTCCGCCGGGCTTTAGCGCGGGCAACGGCAGACTGGAGGCCCAACCTGTTGATGTCGCGGCGAAGTACGCCGGCCGCCTGAAGACGGTCATCCCCCACGAGGGCGACACGGTGGATGCCGGCCAGGTGGTTGCGACCATTGATACCGAGCCCTTAGAGGCGCAACTGCGCGCGGCGCGAGCCCAAATCGTCGAGGCGCAAAATAATCTGCGCACTGCAGGTGCGCAGGTGCGGTCCACGCGCGCCCAGCTGGACCTAGCGAACAAGCAGTACAAACGCGCCAACGAGCTGGTGAAAACTGGGGCGGTGAGTGCGGAGGAGCGGGACTCTGACCTGGCGAAGGTAAGCGTCGCGGAGGCGAACCTCGCCGGGTACGCAGCGCAGGTGACGCGCGCGCAGTCCGCGATTGATGGGGCGACGGCCGAATCTGAAAGGGTGCAGGCCGAGCTCAATGACAACACGCTCAAGGCGCCCGTGCGGGCGCGCGTGCAGAGCCGCATGGCGGAGCCCGGCGAGGTCGTGGCGGCCGGGGGGAAGGTACTCTCGCTTCTCGACCTCAGCGACGTTTACATGTACGTCTTCCTGCCGAGCGCGGATGCCGGCAAGGTCGCTCTGGGCTCCGAGGCTCGCATCATCCTTGATGCGGCTCCGAAGTACCCAATCCGCGCCGTGGTCTCGTACGTGTCTCCGAACGCACAGTTCACGCCCAAGACCGTGGAGACCGCGGAGGAGCGCCACAATCTGACATTCAAGGTGAAGCTGCAGCTCGACAAGGAGAAGCTGCGCGAGTTCGAGCCGTATGTGAAGGCGGGTCTGCCTGGGATGGGCTACGTCCGCCTGGATCCCAATGTCGAGTGGCCGCAGATGCTGCAGCAGAGGCCGATCACCGAGCTCCCGTGGGGCGCCACCGGCTCGCACTAACCATCGGGTGGTAACGGGCTGAAGCGTATGGACAGTAGCGTGCAGGCTGCGGTGGCACAGCTGGAGAAAGTCAGCCAGCGCTATGGCAAGGCCGTAGCGCTCGATGCGATCAGCCTGCAGATACCCGCTCAAAAGATGATCGGCCTCATCGGGCCCGACGGCGTAGGCAAGTCGACGCTGCTGGGAATCGTTGCCGGCGTGCGGCGTCTGCAGAGCGGACGCGCTCAGGTTCTCGGGGGCAACATCGACGACGCCCGCTTCCGCAACTCCGTGTCCTCGCGGGTGGCCTACCTGCCGCAGGGCCTGGGCAAGAATCTCTATCCGACTCTCTCGATCTTCGAAAACGCGGATTTCTTCGGTCGCCTGTTCGGTCAGTCGCGCGAAGAGCGCGAGTGGCGCATCACCGACCTGTTCGCTAGCACCGATCTGTCTCAGTTCCGCGAGCGGCCCGCCGGCAAGCTGTCCGGGGGCATGAAGCAGAAACTGGGTTTGTGCTGCTCGCTCATCCACGACCCGGACCTGCTGATCCTCGATGAGCCCACCACCGGGGTCGATCCGCTCGCGCGGCGACAATTCTGGGAGCTCATCGCACGAATTCGCGAGCGACGCCCGACCATGAGCGTCTTGGTGGCAACCGCGTACATGGATGAAGCGGAGGGCTTTGACTGGCTGGTAGCGATGAACGCCGGCAAGGTGCTTGCCACCGGAACCCCGGACGAGCTACGCCGCCGCACCCAGGAGACGACTCTCGAGAGGGCGTTCATCAAGCTGCTCCCGGAGGAGGCCCGGCGCGGGCACAAGGAACCGCAGATTTCGCCCTACCGGTCAAGCGGCGGCCCACCGGCCATCGAGGCCCAGGGACTGACGCAGCGCTTCGGCAACTTTACCGCAGTCGACCACGTCAACTTCCGCATCGAGCGCGGCGAGATCTTCGGGTTTCTCGGCTCCAATGGTTGCGGCAAGACGACCACGATGAAGATGCTGACCGGACTGCTGCCGCCGACCGAAGGGACGGCGCTGCTGTTCGGCAAGCCGGTCAAGGGCGGCGACGTGGAAGCACGCCGGCGCGTGGGGTTCATGACCCAGGCGTTCTCGCTCTATACCGAGCTCACCGTGCGGCAGAACTTGGTCTTGCATGCCAAGCTGTTCGATCTTCCTTCGGACAAGGGTGCGAAACGCGTGGCGGAGCTGCTCACCAGTTTCGGCCTCGAACAGGTCGCGGACGCACTCACCGAGAGCCTGCCGCTCGGGATCCGGCAGCGGTTGTCACTTGCTGTCGCGGTCATTCACGAGCCGGAGATGCTGATCCTGGACGAGCCGACCTCGGGGGTTGATCCAGTCGCCCGGGATGGCTTCTGGGAGCTGCTCATCCGGCTGTCGCGGGAGAACGGCGTCACCATCTTTCTCTCCACCCACTTCATGAACGAAGCGGAGCGCTGCGATCGCATGTCAATGATGCATGCCGGCAAAGTGCTCGCGCAGGGTCCGCCGGCACAGCTGGTCGCCGAGCGCAAGGCGAAGAACCTCGAGGCGGCCTTCATTGGCTATCTGGAGGAGGCCGCCAAAGCAAAGGCCGCGGAGAGTGGTGCAGGCGCGACGCCTGCAGCCAGCAATACCGCACCTGCAGGCGCCGCAGCCGCAGGCCCCGTCACGACGCACGGCGAAGCGGCCAGTCGCCGCTTCAGTTTCGGACGCGTCTGGGCCTTTGCGCGCCGCGAGGCGGTCGAGTTGCTGCACGACCGCGTCCGCCTCGCGTTCGCCGTGGCAGGTCCGCTGCTGCTGATGGCGGTATTTGGCTGGGGAATCTCGCTCGATGTGGATCATTTGCCGTTTGCCGTGCTCGATGGTGACGGCACCTCGGCGAGCCGCGATTATGCCGACAGCTTCCGCGGCTCCTACTACTTCACCGAAAAGCAGCCGCTGTTCAACTACCAGGAGCTGAACCGCCGCCTGCGCAACGGCGAGCTGCGCTTCGCGCTCGACATTCCCTCCGGATATCAGCGGGATGTGGCGCGCGGTCGGCAGCCCGAGGTGAATGCGATCATCGATGCGGCCATACCATTTCGTGCCGAGACTGCCCGCAGCTACATCGAGGGTGTCCACGGTCAGTACCAGGCACGACTGCGCGATCAAAAAGGACTGCCGCCGGCCGCCACTCCGATGCAGCTGGAAACGCGCGCTCTGTTCAATCAGGACTTCAAGAGCATCTACGCCATGGTGCCGGGCGACATCATGCTGCTGCTCATGCTGATCCCGAGCATGCTAACGGCGCTCAGCGTGGTGCGCGAGAAGGAACTGGGCTCGATCGCCAACTTCTACGCTGCCCCGGCGACCCGCACGGAGTTTCTCTTTGGCAAACAGTTGCCCTATGTGACCGTGGCGCTGATTCAGTTCGTGACCCTGGTGGCTCTTGCGGTGCTGCTGTTTCAGGTACCGGTCAAGGGCAGCTGGCTGACGCTCATCGTCGGCGGGGTGCTCTACGTGCTGGCGAGTACCGGTTTCGGTCTGCTGCTGTCGGTGTTCGCCGGCACGCAGACGGCTGCCATTTTCGCGGCTGCCATCATCGCCATACTGCCGGCGGTGCAGTTTTCCGGCATGTTCGTACCGACGTCTTCGCTGACCGGCGGTGCCTGGGCTGCCGCCAAGATTTTCCCCAGTACTTATTTTCAGGCTGTGAGTGTCGGCACTTTCACCAAGGCGCTCGGCATGGCCTCGCTCTACCGAGACGTCGTCGCACTGGCGGTGATCGCACTCATTTACTTCTCCGTATCCGTACTCCTGCTGAAGAAGCAGGAGGACTAGGAATGAAGAACCTCAAGCACATCGGACAGCTGGGCATTAAGGAGCTGCTGAGCCTGGCACGGGACCCGGTGCTGCTGTTCCTCATCGCCTACTGCTTCACCTTCTCCGTATACACGCCTGCCAAGAGCGCCGTGATGGACGTCGTCAACGCCTCGGTTGCCGTAGTCGATGAGGACGACTCTGAGGTGTCGCGCCGGATACGCGACGCGCTGCTGCCGCCTCTGTTTCTGCCTGCAGCCCGCTTGGCCTTCAGCGAGATCAACCGCGCGATGAACGCCGGAAGATACACCTTCGTCATCGACATACCTTCCAGGTTCCAGCAGGACTTGCAAAGGGGCGCTAAGCCCACGGTCGAAATCATCGCCGACGCGACCGCGATGAGTCAGGCCGGGCGAGGACCAGAGTACATCCGCAAGATCATGACCAGCGAGGTGCAGCCGTTCTGGGCCGGCGCCGGCAATCCGCAGAACCGGGACCTGGTCACGCTCAATACACGCGCCCGCTTCAACCCGAACATGCAGCAGGGCTGGTTCGTGGCCGTGAACCAGATCATCAACAATATCTCGGTGCTGGCAATCTTTCTCTGTGGCGCTGCGGTGTTGCGCGAGCGCGAGCACGGTACCCTCGAGCACCTGCTGGTGATGCCGCTGCGCCCCTCGGAGCTGATGTTCGCCAAGATCTGGGCGAACGGGCTGGTAGTCATCATCGCGGTAATGGCCTCGCTGTATCTCGTGGTCAAGGGCGCCATCGGCGTTCCCGTGGCGTCCGGCTCGGTCCCGTTGTTCGTGCTCGGACTTGTTGTCTATCTCTTCTCCGTCACGGCGCTCGGCATCATGCTGGCGACGCTCGTGCGTTCCATGCCGCAGTTTGGGCTGCTGGCCTTTCCGGTCTTCATCGTAATGAGTCTGCTGTCCGGGGGACAGACGCCGCTGGAGAGCATGCCGCTGGCCCTGCAGCGGATCATGCAGGTGGTTCCGTCAACGCACTTCGTCAGCTTCTCCCAGGCGGTGCTGTTCCGGAATGCCGACTTCAGCATGGTGTGGCCCGACCTTACCAAGATGTTCGTCATCGGCTGTGTGTACACGGTGTACACGCTCTCGCGGTTCCGCAAGATGCTTGCGGCGGTTCAATAGAAGGTGTTGCCAGTGGACACGTGTATTGCGACGAGCTCGAGGACTCCGGCATGGGTGGCCGTGGTGCTGTTGACCGCGGCACTCACCGGTTGTGCGGTGGGGCCCGACTACCGGCGCCCAGAGGTGACCCCGGCCAACGAATTCCGCTCGCAGGTTGGTCCTTCCGAGGCCAGCTCGCTCGCCGATCTTCCGTGGTGGCAGGTCTTCAACGACCAGGCTTTGCAGGGACTGGTCAGCGAAGGGCTCGCGAACAGCTATGACCTCAAGGTGACCGTGGCGCGCATCGAGGAAGCTAGTGCACAGCTGGGCATCGTACGCTCAGAACTGTACCCGCAGCTGGACTATCAGGGGTTTGCCGCGCGACAAAAGTCATTCGTCCCGGTGGTGCAATCACAGAATCTCACCTACAACACTTTCGGGCTGGCTGCGAGCGCTGCATGGGAGCTCGACATCTGGGGACGCATACGCCGCTCGGCGGAAGCCGCACGCGCCAATCTCTTGGCTGAGGAGGACGTGCGCCGCGCCGTCATGCTCACGCTCGTGAGTGACATTGCCTCCGGATACTTTCTGTTGATCGAACTCGATCGCGAATTGGCTATCGCCCAGGAGAGTGCCGACACTTATAAGAGAACCCTGGATCTCTTTACGCAGCGGTTTCAGGCAGGCCGGGACGCCAAGCTCGCGGTCGTTCGTGCCCAGGCGAACTACGAGTCGAGCTCCGCCACCATGGCGGGACTGAAGCGCGCAATCACGCAGCAGGAGAACGCACTGTGTGTCCTGCTAGGGGCCTATCCGCGCCCGATCGCTCGCGGCACAGCATTGACTGAGCAAACAACGCCGGCCACTCCGGTTGGCCTGACGACCGACCTGCTGGAGCGGCGGCCCGACATCCTGCAGGCCGAGCAGGTCATGGTCGGCGCGAATGCCGAGATCGGCGTCGCTGTGGCGAATTACTTTCCGCGCATCGGGCTGGGCGCTCTGTTCGGTTGGCAAGCGACGGACCCGGGAGACCTGTTCAAGAGCAGCTTCAACATCTGGAATATCGGCGCGAACCTCACCGGCCCGATCTTTCAGGGGGGTCGTTTGCAGGCGGCCTATCACGCGCAGCAGGCGTTCTGGGACGAAAGCATCGCTCACTACAAGAAGGCAGTGACGGTCGCATTTCAGGAGACCTCGGATGCGCTCATAGCCCAGCAAACGCTGCTCACGCAGCGTGATGCCCTGCAGCGGCAGGTCCAGTCCCTGAGAGAGGCCGTTGATCTCGCGCTGCAGCGCTACGACGCCGGCCGGGCGACCTATTTCGAGGTGCTGGAGTCCGAACAGCTGCTGTTCCCATCGCAAGATGCGCTGGCGCAGACGCAGCGCGATCAGCTGGTGGCGGTCGTCAATCTCTACAAGGCCCTAGGTGGCGGCTGGAAGCTAACTGATGCTGAGTGGACTGCTACGCACTGAGAGTCCGAACCGCAGGTGGCGAAGAAGATGAGGTCGCTAAAATGAGCGCAGGTAGTAAAGAGAAGGAATCCGACTCCCGGGGGGAGAGCACCGGCAAGCGTGCCAGCAAGGCCGCAAAGTCCGAGAAGCTTGCCCGCAAGGACTTCGAAAACGAGCTGGAGAAGCTGCAGGCGGAGCTCGTGGCGCTGCAATACTGGGTGCAAAAGGAACAGCTGAAGGTCGTGATCGTTTTCGAGGGGCGCGATGCGGCAGGCAAGGGAGGAGTAATCAAGCGCATCACCGAGCGGGTCAGTCCTAGGGTATTTCGGGTCGTGGCGCTGCCAGCCCCCACCGAGCGCGAGAAATCGCAGCTGTACTTGCAACGCTACTTGAGGAACTTTCCTGCGGGGGGCGAAGTCGTGATCTTCGACCGCAGTTGGTACAACCGCGCAGGAGTCGAGCGCGTCATGGGTTTCTGCTCAGAGCGCGAAGTCAAGCGGTTTCTCGTATTGTGCCCGCTTTGGGAGCGGGTCGTCGTCGAATCCGGGATCATCCTCATCAAGTTCTGGTTCGAGGTCAGCCAGGACGAGCAAACCCGGCGCTTCAAGTCTCGGATCACTGACGGGCGGAAGCTGTGGAAACTGAGCCCGATGGATCTGGAGTCGCATCGTCGTTGGTACGATTTTTCGCGCGCTCGGGACGACATGCTGATGATGACCGACACGCCGATGGCGCCGTGGTATGTCGTCGATGGCGACGACAAGCGCCGGGCTCGACTCAATTGCATCGCGCATCTGCTGAGCCTGATCCCCTACAAGAAGATCAAACGCGAGAAGATCAAACTTCCCGACCGGCAGAAGGCGAAGGGCTATGTAGAGCCGCGTAATCGCTCTTACAAGCACGTCCCCAAGGTCTATTGACGGCAGGCACTGCGCCAGGCCGAGCCAAACATGCCCGGAGAAGTCGGTCTCACCTCGCAGGCCGTGACGTCGGGTCAAGCTGGATGGCTGCGCTGGCTACCCGGGCTTGAAGTTCTGCGGCACTACCAGCCGTCGTGGCTCCGGCACGACATTGCCGCGGGTCTGGTCCTGACGTCGATGCTCATACCGGTGGGGATTGCATACGCGACGGCCTCCGGGGTGCCGGCCATATGCGGACTGTACGCCACCGTAGTGCCGCTGCTCGCCTATGCGGTGTTCGGGCCAAGCAGAATCCTGGTCTTGGGCCCGGATTCGTCACTCGCTCCCTTGATTCTCGCCCTCGTGCTCCCGCTTTCGGCGGGAGAGGCAACGCGCGCGGTCGCCATCGCCGGCATGATGGCGGTTGGCTCCGGCATCCTGTGTGTGGCGGCCGGCCTTGCGCGCCTCGGATTCATAACGGATCTGCTCTCCAAGCCGATCCGCTATGGCTATATGAACGGTATCGCGTTGACCGTGCTCCTCAGCCAGATTCCCAAGTTACTCGGCCTTTCAATTGATGCGAAAGGGCCGCTGCGCCAAATGTGGGCGATCGTCCAGCAGGTGCTGGCCGGGCGCACGAACGTCGTGGCGTTTGCGATTGGAGCGGGGACGCTGGTGCTGATTCTACTACTAAAGCGCCGCCTCCGCATGCCCGGCATCCTGCTTGCCGTGGTTGCTGCCACCGTGCTCGTCGGTGTTCTGGATCTAGCCGCGCGCGCGGGAGTGGCAGTTCTCGGTACGATGCCACAGGGGTTGCCGAAACCAACCTTGCCTTTCATTCACCTCGACGATTTCGTGCCGCTAATCACCGGCGCCGTCGCCGTGGCACTGGTGTCGTTTGCCGACACCAGCGTGCTATCGCGCACCTATGCGGCGCGGCTGCGCACCCCGGTGGATCCGAATCAGGAGATGGTGGCGTTGGGCGTCGCCAATCTAGCGGCCGGCTTCTTCCAGGGATTTCCCATCAGCAGCAGCTCGTCGCGGACGCCCGTGGCGGAGGCCGCGGGTGCTAGAACGCAGTTAACCTCGGTGACCGGGGCAGTCGCGATCGCACTGTTGCTCCTGATCGCGCCCGATTTACTCCGCTATCTGCCGCACACGGCGTTGGCCGCGGTCGTGATCTCGGCGGCGATCGGTTTGTTCGAAGTATCGGACCTGCGACGCATCTACCGCATACAGCGCTGGGAGTTCTGGCTGTCGATGACCTGTTTCGCCGGCGTCGCGATCCTCGGCGCCATTCCTGGCATCACCCTCGCGATCGTTATCGCAGTGATCGAATTCCTATGGGACGGCTGGCGACCCCACTCTGCCGTGCTTGGACAGGTCGACAATATCCGCGGCTATCACGACATCTCCCGCTATCCTCAGGCGCGCGTGCTGCCCGGGCTGGTCATGTTGCGCTGGGATGCGCCGCTGTTCTTTGCAAACGCAGAGTTGTTCAGCAGTCGCGCGCGCGAAGCTATTGCTGCCGCCCCCGGGCCGGTAAATAGGTTGGTCGTGGCAGCCGAACCGGTTACGAGCGTGGACGTGACTGCCGCAGATGCTCTCTGTGAGCTTGATGATGCCTTGCGAGCGTCCAACATCCAGTTGTGCTTTGCGGAGATGAAGGATCCGGTGAAGGATAAACTCAGGCGCTTCGGAATATTTCCCCGCTTCGAGCACGCCTTTTTTGACACCCTCGACGAAGCGGTGAGCGCGTACTTGGGTACTTACGCCGTGAAGTGGAGGACGCGGGAGATCCGGACGCCGTAGGCCCGCGGTCGGACATCCTCCCCGGCGATCTTGCTTGACGGCCTGGCGTTGGTAGGAAGGGGGCGCAGGGATCTGCAGCCCCCCTGCAGGACGCTTGCGCGGCGGCCTTAGATACAGGCGTCGTCGCTCGCCAGCCGGCGATCCCTGCGGGCCTCATCCCGAGCTCGGCGTCTCAATGAGCGGCAAGCTGGATTGAATCTGCAGGTCGATGATGTTGTTGAGCATCGCTTCGATCTGGACGAAGCGAGCGGCTATTCCGGTGCCGAGGGCCGCCCGGACTTTGTCGTAGTAGGTGGCCAGCAGGTCGGTGCGCTTCTTGTAATACGAAATCGCCTGGTTGACGAGCTGGTCCGCTTTGTTGTCGGACATCGTGTTGTAGCTCTTGGCATAGTCACGGATGTTTGCCTCGCGCAGATCGTTGAGCTTCGCGAGGTCCCGGTCGAATTCCTTATAGATCGGCAGGAACTTCGCCGTCTGATCGGCGTTGAGCTCCAGGCCATTCAGCATGATCCGTGACTTTTCCGCCCGCACGTCCTGGCGCAGGAGCTTGATCTCTTGGTCGAGGCTGCCTTTGGCGGGCTTGGCGGCGGTAGCCGCCTGCGCGCCCGCGGTCGAGGCGGCGAGCAGCAGGGCCGTTGCCACGAATCCGCCGATAATCAATCTGCTCCGCATTTGGTTCTCCTCCAGATCCGTCGGTTGTAAACAATCAGGTCAAAAACACGTGTCTGCACAAGCCGCCGTCCATTTGCTGAGAAAAAACGCTGCGGGACGGCCGGCCCGCGTCCTGTCTACGGCGCGGGCAGCCATCTGTCGGCCGCGCGTACGGCGAGCTTGTTCCCCGGCCGCGGCGCTGCCCTGTGGGTCGCGATCCACCCGCAAGGATGATTTGCGTCCGCCGCGGGGAGCTATTGGACCTTGGGCTGATGCGAGCGAGACGCCTTCAGTCCCCGTAGGCTGATAGGACCGGTGGCGGGTCGTCCAAAGCGAAGGTCAAGACTGCGACGGTCGCGACAAAGCGCCTATGGGCTCTGCCTCTGCAGCTCACTCCTGAAGGCGCTCTCGCGCTCCCTCACCCGGGCCTGATAGCCCTGCGGGTCGATCCAGACCGTGACCGCATTTGCCGGTGTGAGCCGTTGGAGCTTGCCGAGCATGTCGAAGTAGGAAGCATGTGCTCCGAGGAACACGTCGCACGGCAGCTGCTTCAGCACGGCGAACGTGTGTTTGAAATCCGTCGCGATCCCCGGATAAGAGGCGGCCGCACCCTGCCGATCGATCAGCCGATACCCTGGGTTCACATTCCAACAACCCACGATGACGACGTTCAGGGGCCGTCCGCCATCGGGCACGCGCGACGTCCAGGTGGTGCAGCCACGGGTGTGCCCGGGAGTCTTGTGCGCAACCACCATGCTTCCGCCGAGTCGCACTTCATCGCCGTCGTGGAGAACCCGATCGACTCTAGCCGCGGGGTACCGGCTCTCGGGGTATTGAAAGTCTGTCTCCCCGCCAGACTCAACCACCGAAACGTCGCCATCCATCACCATGTACTGGGCGCCAGTCTCGCGCTTCACCTGCGCGCTGCCGGCGGCATGGTCAAAGTGCGCATGGCTGATCAACAGGATACGGACGTCACTGAACCGGTAACCAAGCTGCCCGATGCTCTGTCGGATCTGAGGGACGGAGACCTCGAGGTTAGAATTGATCAGTATGTTGCCATGGGGGGTAACGATCAGGTAGGAGGCCAATTCCTTGCTGCCGACATAGTAGAGATTGCCGACGATACGAAACGGCGCAACAGGGGTCGTCCAATCAGGGTCGAGCGCCGCCCACGCGGGCCTGCTCAGCAGCAGCAATAAGACCGGCCACGGCCGTAGCCAGCGCACCAGCTTCATACCCGTTCCCAGCAAGGTCGTGGCAGCCCAGAAGACTCGATAGTAGAGTGTTTGCGCAGCCAGCAGTGGTCAGGTGCTGCGCTTCGGCCCCCGCGGTGTGGGCCAGACGTGCTCCGACTTGCCGCTGAAGATTGCGACCGAGTTGGCGTGCTCGAGCGTCCACGCCCCGGTTGCGATCTCCGCCTCAAGCTGACCCGGCGCCCACCCCGCGTGCCCGACAAAGATGCGTAGCCCGTCCATAGGCTTGTCGCGGCCGAGCAGCTGGAGCAACAGTTCGTGGTCGGCGCTTATGTAGACGTCCTCACAGGCCTTGATCGCATGCTTGTGCGGGGCGGTGGTGCGAAATAGGAACCACACGGACCCGAATTCGACGGGGCCGCCGAAATACACCTTGTCGCGCACCTGCGCCAGGCGCTTTAGGTCCGGAAACAGGTGTGAGACCGGAATCTGCGTAGGCCTGTTGATGATGATGCCTATTGGGGCGGGACCGAGGTTGTTCATCACCAGCACTACCGAGTCTGCGAAATTGGAATCGGCGAGATCGGACTGGGCAACGAGCAAGATCGCAGTTAAAGGCTTCTCGTCGGCGGCAAAGAGCGGCCAGGTGGTGCCGAACAAGAGCAGGAGCGCACACAGTGCACCTGCCGCGCCGCGCTGCAGGGGGCGGCTTCGCAGCGGCGAGACTATCCTCCATGCCATCGCAAGAGACTCCGATCACCTTGGGGCAGCTTACGCCACTGCAGCTGCCGCCGCTGTTTCGTTGAGTTGCGCGCACCGGTGCTCTTAACCCGCTGAAAGGCAAGAGGGGCGCGGGCTTTCACAGGCCGAGTACGCAGCGGCGGGCGGTACCGACGCCGTGTCGGGCTCACCACCTGACCGCCATGCGTTCATCGGTAGAAAACGTGATTGCCAATCGTTGCAATGGCCTTCCTGGCTCTTGACCATCCTGGCTGGACGTTAGTTGCGTGATAGAACAATGCACCGGGCACCACCGGCTCGTGCAGGTCGTCATAGGCCGCGCTTGCCACCGCCATCGCCTGCTTCCAGGCGGGACCATCCTCGGGAGATAGCGCCCCACGCTCTGTCCACGAGAAGTCCGCGATGTAGCGCCGGCGGCCGGGATCCCAGCGACTCTCGTGTACTACCTGGCAGATAGTGTGCGGAAAGTTCCGGGCATGCGTCCGGTTCAAGGTGACTTCCGCAACCGCGTACTGGCCAACAAGCGGCTCGCCACGTGCTTCGAAATAGACATTCTCGGCAAGGCACTGCAAGTCACTTTCCCGGCGGCGCTCATGTGTTTCCTCTTGCTGGGCGGCTTCAATGCGGGCCGGCTCGGTGCGTGCTCCATACAGGTACGCAAAGGTAATGGTGCTGAACACAGCGATTAGCAGCGCTCCGAGCATCCCGAGGAATACCAGGCCGTCCTTCTCAGCGAAGCGCCAGTAGTCGACGAGCCTGCGCCGCCACACTACCGGCCGTACGCGCGCTTCCAGGAGCAGCGATGTGAGCATGGTGGGTGCTGAAACAGCCCTTGATGCGAGCTGTGAGCCAACGCATGAGTGCAGCAGCGATGTGGCGAGGGTGCACGCCGGCCGCCCTTGAAGTCAAACTCGCGCATTACGCATTATGTTGTCCCCACGAGCGTGCGAGCGGGTGGAACGCATGCAGCATCCGACTCGCACACAACTGACGGCGATTTTCCGAGGGAGACGGGGCGCGTTACATAACAATGACGCCAAAGCGCGACGCTGCGGTGCGTTGACACCGGCTGTTGGCTACCTCAGGCTAATCGCACATCTGCAAGAGGCACACCTTTCGAA
The DNA here is from genome assembly GCA_964489185.1 of uncultured Steroidobacteraceae bacterium. Classification (GTDB taxonomy): domain Bacteria; phylum Pseudomonadota; class Gammaproteobacteria; order Steroidobacterales; family Steroidobacteraceae; genus 13-2-20CM-66-19. The sequence continues at coordinate 20,317 of CAZAXR010000013.1, forward strand.
AGAAAGGGTCGCAAAGCCACCGGTCTAAGGGGTCGCCTATGACAGCGGGGTTGCCAGCATGGAACACCACAACGCGATGGTGGATCCACTCACCGCCGAGAGACTGCCGGCGCGCCGACCTAGATGCGCCCTGATCTGAGCGCTGTCCTTTCGTTTCCCCGTGATCTCTCGCCCCGGCGTCTTCGATGACTAGCCTTGCAGCGTCATAGCCCGAACGACCGCCTGACCCGAACTCCACAACTGCCACGTGAGCAATGAGATGTCTATGACAAGCCTGTTGACGTTCACCCCGTGGCCGGCCGTGTCGGCGGGACTCCTGCTGGTCCTGCTCGTGGCCGCCTTGTACTTTGCAAGAGACACCGCGCACCAGGCAATTCAAGTCGCAGCCAGCGCGCTCGCGCGAGGCCTACGCGTCGCAGCGTGTTCCGTGATTCACGCCCAAGAGCGCCTGGGCGCGCGCAATCGGGAGGTGCTGCTGGCGGCCGGGCGCGAAGCTAAGGAGCGCATCGTCGAACGCGAATTCGTACGCGTGGGCGACACGGTACGCAAGGACTTGGCCGGGTACCCGGTTATGCACCGCAGACTGAGCGAGGCGATCCAACGGATCGAGGAGGATCAGCAGAAGGCCGTGGAGGTTCCGCCAGAGGCGCCGGGATGGGCCGAGGCGGTCAAAGTGGTCGCGGACCTCGACGCTCGCAACGCCGGAGCGGACATTCTCGCCGATATTCACAAGTCGATGGTCAAGGCTCACGGCGAGGCCATGGGCGACTACCGCAAGGCGAGTTCAGAACGGCACGCCCTGCTGCGCCGAATGATGCCGGACTGGCGCTTGATCCAGGAGACGCTTGGGCGGGTGAACAAGAGCGTGGAGAGTGTCATTGACCGCTCCCAAGCCATCGACCGTCACATGGAGGAATATGAAGCGATCGTCCGCGGCGAGGATCGGGCCGTGTCCGTGCTTTCCTCCTCCTCGATCGTGTACTTCTTCATTTCGGCCCTGGTGCTAGCAGTCGCTACTGCCGGCACGGCAGTCAACTTCACGTTGATCGCGCGTCCCATGGCAGAGATGGTCGGCGGCACAAACTACATCGGCGCCTACCGCACCGCTGACATAGCGGCGCTGGTGATCATCATGGTCGAGATCTCCATGGGACTGTTTCTCATGGAATCTCTGCGCATCACCCGACTCTTTCCGGTAATCGGCGCACTGACGGACAAGATGCGGGTGCGCATGATGATCACAACGTTCCTGATCTTGCTCCTCATGGCCAGCATTGAAGCGGGACTCGCCTACATGCGCGAAGTGCTGCTGCTTGACGAGATGGCCACCAACGCGCTGCTGCGCGGCGAAGACTCAGGATCGATGGTCAATGCGCACTTGTGGATCACGACCGCCGCGCAGATGGGCATGGGTTTCGTTCTGCCCTTCGCACTCGTGTTCGTAGCAATCCCGCTCGAGACGTTCGTGCACTCGTTGCGAACAGTCGTCGGCCTGGCGGGGATCGCCGTGCTGCAGGCGCTGGCGTTGATCCTGCGCCTGCTCGGTAATGCCAGCCGCCACCTCGGCATCTTCGCGCGGCGCGTTTATGACTTGCCGCTGTTCGTGCCGTTGTGGATCGAAGCGCGCATGCGCGCGGCAGCGAGCCGCGAAGGCTCCGTCAAGGGCCGTTCGTGGAAGGAGGCGCACACATGAAGCCACGGCTGCTGTTGTCCGGCGTAGCGTTCGCGCTCGTGGCCTGCGCGCCGCACGCACCGCGCAATACCGGTGTGTATCTGCTGATCGATACTTCCGGCTCCTACAACAGGCAGGTGCGGAAGGCGGAGCAGATTACCTTGTATGCGCTCTCGCGGCTGCAGTCCGAGGATTCGATCGCGGTCGCGCGTATCGATGCGGGCAGCTTTACGGAGCGGGACATCATCGCCAAGGCGACCTTCGACGATCGCCCCAGTGCCGCGAATCAGCAGAAACGCGCGTTTGCAAGCCACCTGGAAAAGTTCATGGACCAGTCGGCGTCTGCACCGTACACCGACATCACCGGCGGACTGCTGCAGGCGATCGAGTTTCTGAACGAGAAGCATACGGCCCGAAAGGAGATTCTGATCCTGTCCGACATGAAGGAGGAGCTCGCCAAAGGATACGTACGCGACATCCCCCTCGACTTCAGGGGCTTTGAAGTCGTTGCACTCAACGTCACGAAGCTGCGCACCGACAATTTCGACCCCCGGCAATACCTTAGCCGCCTGGAGGAGTGGCGCGCGCGGGTGGAGCAGGGAGGCGGGCATTGGCGCGTTATCAACGATCTCGATCATCTGGACGGACTGTTATAGCGATCTGATCACAGCGCTTCGACCGCGCAGTGCTGTAAATGCTTGTTTTGGATGACGTTACATTGCGTTGAGCGTCGTCCCGGAGGTGTTTCGCCGGGTCGGAATGAGCACTAGCCCACCCCTCAAGCAACGGTGATGGACCACCCCGGAAGGGATGCAGCCGGTCGATACCGGCCTTCTTGCCCGTCATCGGCTGAGCACATAATTGCCGTATGGACGGCAACGCCGATCGCTGGCGGCGCATAAAAGAAAAATTCCTCGAGGCCACCGAGCTAGACCCGGACCAGCGCGCGGCCTGGCTTGAGCAGCTCAGGATCGAGGACCCCGATCTCGGACGTGAGGTCTCATCGCTTCTGTCAGCTCACGTGCGACCCAATGCGGTACTGGATGGCGTGGCGGCCGACTATCTATCGCCCGGATCATTCACTCAGGCTGACAAACGCTGGATCGGTCGCCGGATCGGGTCTTACGTGGTGGTCGATCTGCTTGGCCGCGGCGGTATGGGCGAAGTCTATCGGGCCCGCCGGGCCGATGCGCACTACCAGAAGGAAGTCGCTATCAAGTTGGTCAGAGCCGGTTACGACACTCGGTATGTTCTCGACCGCTTCCGCGCAGAACGCCAGATACTCGCGGACCTTGACCATCCGAACATTGCGCGGCTGCTCGACGGCGGTGCGACCGACGACGGTCTGCCGTATTTGGTGATGGAACTGGTCGAAGGCGAGCCGATCGATGCGTACTGCGACCGGCAGCGCCTGTCCGTGCGCGACCGGCTGTCCTTGTTTCGGCGGGTCTGCGAAGCAGTGCAGTTCGCGCACCAAAGATTGGTCATCCACCGCGACCTCAAGACCAGCAATATCTTGGTCGCGCGGGACGGTATTCCAAAACTCCTGGACTTCGGAGTGGCGAAGCTACTAAAGGCTCAAGGCGCCGCTGCCGACAGCACCTTGTTGACCCCCCTGACTCCTGCCTATGCGAGTCCCGAGCAGCTGCGCGGCGAGCCGCTCACGACCGCAAGTGATGTCTACTCATTGGGGGTGGTGCTCTACGAAATACTGACTGGGCACTCGCCATTTCGCGGCCGGACCGGCATGCCAACTGCTTCAGCGTCTGCCACAGGAGCTGATCCGCGCAGGCCGAGTGCCGGACTGCAGCAGAGGAGTCTAGAGCAGGTCAGTGCTCTCAGGGGGACGACCCCGAACCGCCTGCGCCGCCAGCTCGCGGGCGACGTGGACGCCATTGTGATGATGGCGCTGCGCAGCGAGCCGCAACGTCGCTATGCGTCCGTACAACAGTTGGGCGAAGACATCGACCGACACTTGCAGGGTACCGCGGTGGCCGCGCATCGCGGCTCGTGGCGCTACCGCGCCGGCAAGTTCGTGGGGCGCAACAAGATCGCGGTCGCTGCAGCCGCGGTCACTGTGAGCGCGCTTGCGGCCGGTCTGATAGCAACCACCTATCAGGCACATGTCGCGCGGGCGGCGCGCCAGCGAGCCGATGCGCGATTCGATGACGTCCGCAAGCTCGCCAACGCACTGATCTTCGATGTCAATAACGCCATGGCCGATACACCCGGCAACACGGCCGCCCGTAAGCTCCTCTTGGACCGTGCGGTCATATATCTGGACAAGCTGTCGCAGGACGCTGCCGGTGACAGCAATCTGCAACGCGAACTCGCCTGGGGTTACCAGAAGCTCGCCGCAGTCCAGGGCAACACTACCGAGTCCAACGTAGGGGAGATCAGTGCGGCCGATGTCAGCCTGCACAAGGCTATCGCATTGTTCGAGGCGGTCTACCGCGCCAATCCGGGCAGTGTGGACGACGGACTGAACCTCGCCATGAGCCACCGCCTCATGGGCAGTTCGGATGTTTACTACGAAAAGGGTTGGCCGGAGGTCGAGCGGGCAGTGGAGATCACCGATCAGCTCTCGAGCATGCACCCGGGCAACGACAAGATCGAACTCGAACGCTGCCGCGCGTACGACCTGCTCGGTTATGCGCAGGACCTGCGCGGTGATCGCCTGCTGGCGGTGGCATCGGTACGGAAAGCATTGACGATCGCGCGGGCTCTGCAACAGCAGAAGCCCAACCTGGCGGCGCATGCTGAGAGCGTCGCGCGGCTGACGGTGCATCTGGGAGATCAGCTCAGTCGAGGCGGGTTCCTCAAGGAAGCCGAAAGCGCCTTGCAGGAGGGTGTCCGGCAGTACGCGGTTCTGCGCCAGCACAGCGACGCACTCGAGCTGACGCGCAACGCCGCCCACGCCCAGATGCTCCTGGGTCGGGTGAACATGCTGCGCGGTCACATCACGGATGCCGAGGCGAACTTCGGCGACGCCGGCGCCACGTCCGCACGGCTGCTGCGGCTCGATCCCGGAAACTCCATGTTGACCTGGGACGTCATTTCGTTGTCGTTTGAGCGCGGGCGAATGCTGGCAGTGAGCGGGCGCGCCGCGACGATGCCCCCGGACTTTCGGCCGGTTGTGGATCAATACGCACGACATCTTGAGGATGACAGCGGACCTGGCATCGGGCTGCTGCAGGCGTGGCTTGCGCAGGTTCACTATCGCTCCGGTCACTATGCGCAAGCCCTGCAGGCACTGCATGAGTCGATCGCCGGACTGCAGGCTGAGCCGCTGTACGCAGACGCGCGCAGCGGACTGGCGGCCGATCAGGCAATGATCGGTGATGCGCAGCTCAAACTTCGCGATTTTGCGGCGGCCCGCGCGGCCTACGATAAAGCGCTTGCATCGATCGACGTGCAGCAGGCGGTGGTGCGCGGAGACGTACCAGCGTTGTATGCATTGGCGGACGCGCAAGCGGGCATGGGCGATTTGTTGTCAGCACAGGCAGCGGAGCTCACGGATGCGTCCCAGCACTCGCAGTACCGAGCCCGCGCGTGTGCTTACTACTCAGACAGTGCGAATACGTGGAGTAACGTTGCGGAACCCGCGTTATACAGCCCTGATCAGTTCCCGAGCGGCAACCCGCAGTCCGTGCAAACACGCCTGGCGGCTTGCCCGCTGCCTGCTGTCGCAGACCGTTAGCTCTGCGTCACCAGGCGCGCGCGACGGGCCACTCCCGCTTTGCGGTAGCGACGGATAGGTCGGGCGCGAGGCTCTCACAGCGCTCAAGTGGTGCTTCGCCGACGGATCGCGGTTTCGTTGTAAGGCTGTGCCGGGTCGACAGCGGATTCCGATCTCAGCTCTTAAGCGCAGCGAGGTCATTGACGTATCCAGGTGGAAACTCCCGCGGCTCCACCACCGGATGAGCCGATTAGCAGATGTACAGGGCTTGCGCTGTTATCCAGGGTCGCGAGGCCGCTGACACTGGAGTTTGATCCGTTGTCGCATCTGCTGGTCAGCTGTATGCGGTAGAGGTTGTAGCTCGAATCTATGAGGGAGATGTGGCCGCCGTTTTGGCAGATCAGCTCGGATTGCTGAATGGATCCGTCCGTATCGATGAATATAGGGAAGCCCTCGGCTTGTGAATCCAGATACATGCCGGCAACCGCCGCAGTTGAAGATGGCTGGTCATAAAGTGTGTCGAAGGTGAGATCCATCGTGCCAGACGTCACGGTACCGGTATCTGTTGTCAGCTGAGTGCTGGCGCTGATGGATTGGCGTTCTTGAAGCGTGCCATTTAGCGACCAAGTGCCATGCGTGGAGCCGTCCGCGAAGGTGGTGTCGTATTGCGGGTAGGCTCCGCCGCTCGCATAAATTGCGTTGTCTGAAGTCGATACCTGGCCGATAAATTGTGCATTGTCAGCCCGGATGAAATCGACGTCTCCCGTCTCATCAACCAGGCCAATTACGGCGAGCCCACTCATCGAATCGGTTCCGCGCCAGATACCCCCGGGCGATGCTCCTTGAATGGGGTTTGTGTGCGAACTTCCTCCGCCGCAGGAAGCCACGCCGGCAGCGGCGATGAGCAAGACCGCATGCGAGGAGTTCTTCGTCACCTACGACCTCCGCGGACTCGTCTGTGGTGGATACGGCAACGCCTGCATCAGGCGGGGAAGATGCTCGCGCCGACGATCACGCCATACCATGCATGTTATAGACTCGGAGGGCGATACTCTTACAGCTCACTTACAGCGAGTTGCTGGTGGGGAGCGTATTTGGGGCGCACAACTGCAACTTCAGCGAAGCCGTTAGGGTGTGACCCCAACGAGTTGTACGGCTCATCCCCCGCTGCGGGCTCTACAGAGTGCGAGATCGCCCGCTGCCCGGATCTACTCCTTACGGTGGCGCAGCCAGACGGGCCACTCAGCATGTCGCTGCTTATCGCCAAGATCCATGGGACCTAAGGCCCATCCAATTGCGACCCGAGCTGGCACAAATTGCCAGCGGAGTCACCTGCGTCGAAGGAGGACGCGGCACTTGAGGTTGCGGCCGATACACGGTTGGTTACAAGCGGGTCATCGACGCTTGCGCGGACGGTGATTAAGGTCTGCTTGATCCGGCTGACAGTACCTGTGGCACTCAGGACACGGAGCCTCACCATGTCATTTCGCAGCAAACTCATCGCTTACATCGCGCTTACGATCGTTGCGCCGGCAAGCTACGCGCAGTACTACTACAACCCCGACACAGCCACCGTTCGCTGGCACATCATGGGTGGATTGAACCAACCCGTGGGCGACACCGAGAAGATACTGCAGACAGGCTGGAACTTCGGCGGCGGCGTCACTTTTCATCAGCCTGATTCGCCGGTCGCGTTCCGCATCGATCTGGACTACGCGTACAATAATGCCACCAAGTATCTGCAGAGTCAGGGCTCGGCAGCGAGCGGGTTGCAGATTACGGGCGGCTGGGCAGATCTGTGGACATTGACCGGCAATATCGAGTTGCGCTTTCCGTTTTCTCCCGCCGTCTACGGCTACGCAATTGCCGGCGGGGGTGCCTACTACACGCGCGTCTCACTCACCGAGTATGGCTACGGGTACGTGTGTAATCCCTGGTGGTACTACTGCTACCTAGGCACTGGCGCCTTCGTGGTCGATGCGCACGAGACCACAAAGTTCGGCTGGAACGCGGGACTCGGAGTGGGAATGCGCCTGCGCGGAGGCTCACAGCTCTTTATCGAAGCGCGCTTCAACCAGATTCAGTTCCAGCAGAACTTCGAATACGTGCCGATCCTGGTCGGCTGGCGCTTCTAGCGGCCCCCGCGGCCGACCGTCGCCGAGCTTCCAGATCCGCCCAGAAGGCGAGCGGCCAAGCTCGCTCGACGTCAGGGTCCTGTGGCTGCGAATGTGCAGCCCAGCGGAAACGGGCGCGGCCAGCCATCGGCGAGGCGAGGTGGGAGGCGAAAATCGCCCTGATCAGGCCGGCCGTGAAAACCACCGTTCCCGCTCTACGGTGCCTTCTGTGTGCGTCAGTTCGGTGAGGTCCGCAAAGCTGGCGGCGTAATGCTGAACGCGATCCGGTCGCGTCAACAGATAGCGATCGTCCTCCGGGAAATAGCGTGCCCGTTCAATATCTGTCCCGGCGAACGCACGGATAGCGTCTGCATCGCTCCACCAGCTCAACACGACGATCTCCGATCGTTCGGCATCCAGGTCCCTCACCGCGATGCTGGCCCCCAGATTTCCCGGCGTTTGTGAGTAGGCTTGCAGCCCGGTCTGCGTCACATAGCGCACGTACTCATCGCGCAACTCGCGGCGAATCTCTGCGCGCCACTCTCTCAACACTGTCATGACTGGTTTCCTTTGTATCATGCAATACGACGCTCACGATCGTTTGGGCTCGTGAGAATGAGAAAGACGCTCGCGATCACCAGCACCGCGGCCAGGACCATGGAGGGCGTGACCAACTCGCCGGCTACGAAATAACCGAGCGCCAGCGCGACCAGCGGATTCACATAGGCGTGGCTGGCGACCCGCGTCGCTGGCATGCGCGCGAGGAGCCAGAGGTATGCGGTGAACCCCAGAAGGGAGCCGGCTACGATCAGGTAGAGCAGCGCCAAGCCCGCCCGCAGCGTGACGTGAGGATGAGTATGCAGCTCGCCGCTGGCCCAGGAGACGACCAGCAGCACCGCTCCGCCGAGCATCATCTGTGCACCGGCCGCAAGCGGCACCGAGCGCGGAGCCGGCATATGCCGCGTCAGCACCGCACCCAGCGACCAAGCCACACCCCCGCCGAGGATGACAAGACAAGGTAGCCCGGGAAACGACTGATCGCCGCGGAGCAGAAGCCAGGCGACGCTCGCAAAGCCAAGTATCACGGCGACTGCCATACGCCAGTGGAGGGTCTGGCGGCGGAAGACGAACACTTCAATCGCCATGGTGGTGATTGGCAGCGTCGCTTCGATCACCGAGGCGACTCCGGAGGGTACGTACTGCTCCGCCCAGAACAGCGCCCCGTAGGTCACAACGAACATGCACAGGGCGATGACCGCGATACTGCGCCACTGCGCGAGGGTCGGACTGGCTTCGCCACGCAGACGCATGAATAGGTACAGCACGCCGCCGGCCAGCAGGAAGCGCAGACCGCTCACGAAGAACGGGGGTACTTCGAGCACCGCGGTACGGATCGCGAGGAACGTCGCACCCCACAGCAGATAGATCGCCGCAAAGGCCAGCACGACCTTGGCATCGTGCCAGCGGACCTCAGCCCCAGGAGCCGCCATAACCGTTGAAATATCCATAGGGGGTTAGTGTACAGGGGTCGCGGGTTTGTGGTAACCTGCAAAATCATATTTGCTGGTTATTAACAAATACTGCGAGCGAGAGCTGTGTCAGCTGAGTTTGACTTGAGCGGCGGACATCCCGTGCTCGACTTCATCAATACGCTGGACCAGCGTTTTCAGGTGAATGGGCCGGTCGAGCGTCTCAACGAGTACGGCGATCTCTTGAGATTCGCGCAGCAGACGCAGCTGCTGGATGCAGCTCAGGTGAGGCGGTTGGCGGGGTGTGTCAACCCGGCTGCCGGCGCGCAAACGCTGCGTTCCGCCCGACAGCTGCGCGAGGCACTCGCGGCGACGCTTTATGGCCACCTCGAGGGGCGCACTCCCTCATCGCAAGACGTGCGGGTCCTCGAGCGGCACTTCCACGAGGCGCATCAGCAACGGCAGCTGCGCTGGCAGACCTCGCAGGCTGCCCGCGGCGGCGCATGCCTGTCGTGGCAATGGAGCGGCGAGGGCAAGCGGGCGGACCTGCCACTGTGGATGCTTGCGCAAGCGGCGTCCGAGCTCATGCTCTCGGCTGCCGTGGAGCAAGTGCGTGCGTGCGGAGCGGAAACCTGTCGCTGGCTCTTTCTCGACAGCAGCAAGAACCATACGCGCCGTTGGTGCAATATGAAGATCTGCGGCAACCGTGTGAAAGCGCAGCGATTCCACGCTCGCCGCATCGCTGTGCGCAAGCGTGCCACGAGCGGCACGCGCTAACGGCCGATGCCCGGTACAGGCTGCTCCGCTTCTCCTCGGGCGCAGCTCTCATAGCCCTGCCGCCGCGCCAGAGGCCTCCTGCAGTTGTGGACACCGCCGGGACGTGCTCCTATCTGGCGATGCCCGCCACCAGGGACGCGCAGCCAAAACCTTCGTTCATTCTGATCCCGGGTGCGGGTGGCATGGCGTGGTACTGGCACCGGCTCATACCGCTGCTTGAGCAGGCGCACGCCGAGGCGATTGCCGTTGATCTGCCGGGCGATGACGTCGGCGCAGGACTTGAGCAGTACGCCGATATCGTCGTCGATGCGATCGGGCGGCGGTCGAATGTACTGCTGGTCGCCCAATCGCTAGGCGGATTCAGCGCTCCACTCGTTTGCACCCGCGTGCCCGTCGGCATGCTCATTTTCGTCAATGCCATGGTTCCGAGTCCGGGCGAGACCGCTGGGGACTGGTGGGAGAACACCGGAGCAGCAACCGCGCGTGTCGCGGCGGCGGAAGCCGGCGGCTACACCGGCGAATTCGATCCGCAGACGTACTTTTTGCACGACGTCCCGGAGGCGGTGCTGCGCGACGCGGCACCGCCGCGTGAGCAGGCGGACACGATCTTCAAACAAGCGTGCGATTTTACGGGCTGGCCGCGCGTGCCCATCCACGTCATCGCATCGGCCGGTGACCGATTTTTCCCGCTGTCGTTTCAACGACGCGTCGCTTGGGAGCGCCTGAAGAGGGACGTCGAAGTGCTTCCCGGCGGTCACTTGGTTGCCCTGTCGCATCCGCAAGAGCTGGCCGAGCATCTACTCGCCCTACGACGCGAGCCGCATCGGGACAGTCCCGGCTGACGGAGTGGGGTGCACCTGCTGAGGAGTACAATCCGGCGATGCCGCGCACCGGAATGGACGCCTTGCCGCCAAACATCTGTCAGCAATGCGGCGCCTGCTGCGCGTTTTTTCGTGTCTCTTTCTACTGGGCGGAAGCAACGCAGCTGGGGCTATCGGACTCGAGCATGGAACGGGTGAGCACGCACCTCGCGTGCATGAACGGCACCAATCAACCGACGCCTCGCTGCCATGCGCTGCACGGTGAAGTCGGGAAACAGGTGACCTGCAGCGTCTACGCCGCACGGCCCTCTCCGTGCCGCGAGACTCAGCCTGGGGATGAGCAATGCAACAAAGCCCGGGCTCGGCACGGCTTAGCGGCGATCGGCACGCAAGATCCTCCGGAATAGGTCCCGAGCGCCACTCCCTCCGCGGCACTGCGTCAACCATCGGACCAGTCCGGCACTGCAGTTTCTCGCGAGACGGTCCCCCCGGTGGGCGTCGGCTGGATCGGGGTGGGCGGGGTGTCCAGGTGTAAGCGGTCTGTAAACGCGCAGCACCCGAATGCATGTTGAATTGGCAGCGTGAACCTATCAGCCGGTCACGGGGCAATTTACATGCGCACTGAATCAACTGCCACCATCGCGAGATTGATGCTTGCGGGTCTGCTTGTCGGACTTACCGCATGCCGGGGATCCACGGGGGGTGGACCCGCCGGCTACTCCGTCGGGGGCACCGTAACCGGGCTCAGTGGGACGGGACTGGTGCTGGCCGACAACGGCACCGACGGCCTCGTTATATCGGCCAGCGGGCCGTTCAGCTTCCCGACGCGGCTTGCGGCCGGGGCGGCGTATGCGGTGAATGTTCAGACGCAGCCGAGCGGTCCAAGTCAGACCTGCACCGTGACCAACGCGAGTGGCACCGTGGGCGCCGCGGATGTGACCAACGTTGCCGTCGATTGCAAGACCAACATGTATCTCGTGGGTGGAAGCGTAACCGGGCTGAGCGGTTCCGGTTTGGTACTGAGCAACAACGGGGGTGACGACCTCGCGGTGTCGGCCAATGGACACTTCAGCTTCGCGACCGCATTGGCTGTCGGCGCGACGTACCGTGTGAGCGTGCTGACGCAACCCAGTAACCCGATACAGAACTGCACCCTGACGAACGGGACTGCGCGCGGCACAGTCGGGGCTGCCGAGGTGACCACGGTAGCGGTGGTCTGCGTCAACGTGGGCCGCTACGTATACACCGCTAACCTGGGCGACTATTCGATCTCGGCGTACGCGCTCGATGCTACTAGCGGGGCGCTCAAGGCGGTTGCCGGGAGCCCGTACACAAGCTCCCTGAGGGCCTCTTACGTGGCAGCCGAGCCGACGGGACGATTCCTGTACGTGCTCGACAACGAGACCGGCGCGCTTGGGATTGCCGCGCCGGGCATCGACGTGTACTCGATCGACTCGGGCAGCGGTGCGCTGACTGCCGTCGCCGGCAGCCCCTTTGCGGCCGATGCTGGAGGCGTGTCCTTGCTGATCCACCCGAACGGCAAGTTCGCCTACACCGCCAACGTCAACTCCATGAGCGTCTCGGCCTACACGCTCGATACGACGGAGGGAGTTGTCATCGCGCCTGTCTCCGGCAGTCCGTTTCCCAGCGGTTCCTTCCCCTTCTCGATCGCGGTCGACGCAGGCGGCCGGTTTGCCTATACCGCCAACAACGAGGGGGACGTGTCCGCTTACACCATCGATACGACCACCGGTGCACTGACGCCAGTGACCGGCAGTCCGTTCAAGGCTGGCGCGGGCTCCTTCGGGATCAGCGTCGATCCGAGCGGCAGGTACGCGTACGTCGCGAACAACGTATCCAACGACGTCTCAGGCTTCAAGATCGACGCCACCACGGGTGCGCTCTCGACTATGGCCGGCAGTCCCTTCGCGGCAGGCCTGAACCCGACCGCAGCGGCCAGCGACCCGAGCGGTACGTTTCTGTACGTCGCGAACGGCAATGCCTTCGGCACTCCGGGTGGCAACACTGTCTCCGCGTTCGTCATTGATGCGGCTACCGGTGGACTCACACCCGTCCCTGGCAGCCCGTTTGCCACCGCGACCCTGTCGACCGCGATCGCGGTCGATCCGAGCGGCAAGTTCGTTTATGTCGCGAACGGGGATCCGCCCGCCAACAACATCTCGGCCTTTGCGATCGACCAGAATACGGGCGCGCTGACGCCAGTCCCTGGCAGTCCTTTCGCGGCGGGCGCCAATCCGCAGTCGATTACGGTGTCAAGATGACCCGCACAAGACCCCAGCGGCCGAAGTTTGCACTCCTGGCAAGAAGCACAGGGTTGGCGCGCGGCCAACACGCTTGCAGCTGCACAACGCGCCGATAGGTCATGGCTGCCAATCTCGTTGCGTTGGTGGTTTCCCTGTCAGCCTGCTTCGGCGTGGCGCTCGCTCTCCAACTCATGCTCCGCCGTAGCGCGACTGCACTGCTGGATGAGATCGTAAAGGTACCCGCGGGTACCACGTTCTATTTACGGGTGCTGTGTCTGTGCCTGCTGCTGAGTGCCGCCGCTGGGGCGCTGGGCGGCTCCTTCGATCTGAAGTCGGATGCCAGGTTCATGGAGTACGTGTGGAAAGTCGCCGCGGTGCTTTCGGGCACGTTGTCCACGCTGTCCCTGATACTGCTCGTGTTTCTGGTGCTGATGACGGTTCTGGTCGCGATCCTGCGCCGCCGTGACTAACGATACCTATGTTGCGGTTTCCTATTTCCTGGTCCTGACAATCGTGGCCACGGTCGCTCAGGCGTGCCATGTCGTGCTGCGCGCGAGCTTCACGCGCCTGACCGGCCGCTTGGCGAGGCGCGGCTTCGCCGAATTCCTGAGGAGCTGCTTCCGCCTCGGGCTCCTGTTGCCGGCATTGGCGGGAATGCTGTCCGTAAGCTTTGTCGGGTGCTCCCGGCACACCTACCTGGAAATCGTGGCGAACCGCGCCTACCTGGTACAGAAGAACCAGGAGCAGTTGATGATGTCGCTGTACTGCCTGCTTGCAGCGCTAGGAGTCTGGGCAGCGATCTGCATTGCCTTGCTGGCGCTGGGTCGACGCAGCGCGGCGAAGCGGAGGTGATCCTTAGACAAGCCCTAGGTGCGTCGCGGGGGAGGACAGCACTGCGCCGTGGCCACCCAGCTATCGATGCTCCGCTGCTTGGGAGAGTGTGCAGCGAAGGCTGCGGCAGACGCCCGTGCTCGTGCCGCCTAGCCTGCGTCCGCGTAGGCCTTGATCAGCTCGGTGAGGAAGTCCCGTCCCACGAATACGGCGCGGACAGCGCGGCGCTCGTTGAGTCCGTGCGCGCCATTGCCGTCTGGATCGCCCCACGCGCCAGGCACCCCATAGACGGGGATGCCGATGGCCTCCAGATAGATGCCGTCGGTGGCACCGGTCGACATCGTGGGAACCAGCGGCACGCCGGGAAAGTACCTGGCGACCAGCTTCTCAGCCGGAGCCATGATCTTGGGATCGAGCGGGGGCGGCAGCGCGACCGGCCGCACCGGCGCCACCGGAGTTACCGTGAGACGCGGATCGCCGATCGCAGCCACCAGAGCGGCCTGAGTTCCGTCCACCGTCTCGCCGGGGAAGATGCGGCAGTTCACGTTGGCGGTAGCACGCTGCGGCAGTGCGTTGTTGGCATGTCCGCCATCCAGCAGGGTCGCGACGCAGGTGGTGCGCAACATGCTGTGGTAGCTGCGATCCTTCGAGACGATGGCTTCGGCCGCGTGATCGTCAGGGTTGCGGGCGAGTGCCATCATGGCGCGCCCGAGCTCGTCATCGCGTGCGGCCCCGGCTTTGGCAAAGAAGGTGCGCGTGGTGTCGGTGAACTTCACCGGGAATTCGTAGTCGCGCACCTTGACCAGGGCATCGGCGAGTTCGTAGATCGCGTTGTCGCGAATCGGGATCGAGCTGTGGCCGCCGGAGTTGACGGTCTCGAGCCGGTAATTCTGTGCCGCCTTCTCGCCGACCTGCATGGATTCCACCAGCAGTTTGCCGTGGCCGTCGGTGCGTCCGCCACCACCCTCGTTCAGGGCAAAGGCCGCGGCGATGAGCGCCGGACGGTTCTTGGCAAGCCACTCGGCGCCATTGAAGGCGTACGTGGTCTCCTCGCCACAGGTCAGGGCCATCTTGATGGTGCGCTTCGGGTGATAGCCGTGGCGCTTGAAGCGCATCAGCGCGTCGATCCAGGTGGCATCCAGGCCCTTCATGTCGGCCGTGCCGCGGCCGTAGAAGTACGCGTTTTCCTCGATCAGCGTAAACGGGTCGCGCGTCCAGTCCTCGCGCCGCGCTTCGACTACGTCCAAGTGGCCGAGCAGCAGCATCGGCTTCGCGGTCCTGGAGGTTCCGGCGAGGACCGCGACCACACCGCCTTCCTTCGGATGCTCGGGCACCGAGAACAGCGTGATGTCCTGCTCGGCAAATCCTGCCGATCTTAGGTGTGCGGCAATGTGTTCGGCGGCCAGCGTGCAGCTGCCGCTCGAGAGGGTGGTATTGGTCTCCACCAACTCCTTATATAAGGCGCGGAACGCCTCCTGGTCCGGCCGCAGCGGCCCGATCGGAGCCTCTTCTGCGAGCGCCACCGGCAGTGCGAGTGCGGCAGCCAGCGCGGCCACGAGTCGGATCAGCATGGAAAGTCCGCGTGCTGATGATTTCGCGCGATGGTCCCACACGTGAATACGTCGCAGCAAGGAACCTGCCGCCCCATCAGGGCGCGATCGCCTGCAGCAGCAGCTGTTGGATGCGCGGCGGTCGCGTCGGCGCCAGCTCGATCGATCCACTCACGCGGCCGTGATCGCAGCGCCAGGTGAATTCACCCGTGAGAGCGCCCGTGGCTCGCATCGGCGCGGCGACCTCGCACTCACCGACCTGCGCCTTGAGGCGCGCGAGCTCACGGGCCCAGTTCTCGGCACTCCGATCCAGCAGGAAGTTCATGGCCAGCTTGTCGCCCGCGGTGAGAACGTCGCCGGCCCGGTAGATACTACCGGTGCTCTGGTAGGCGTCGGCGAGCGCTGCGCTGAGCGGTGTGGCGCGCTCCGCCGGCAGCACCCCGGCCCTTTGCAGCGCGAGCGCCGCATCCCATACGGCGGTTGCCATGGGTGCATAGGTGCGATTGGCAAAAGCGAACAGCGCGGCGGAACGCTCGGGCAGCAACAGCACAAACGACCCGTAACCCGGATAGCCCCCGGCATGGCTGAGCGTGAAGCCCAGGTCGCAGTCGATCGCGACGCGCATTCCCATGCCGTACGTGGCCGCCTGCCGGCAGGCGTTCGCAGGGCGCCCCGGTCGCTGCCGGACGGTCGGGAAGTTCGAACCTTGCGCGAGCTCGCGCACCGTCGCCCGCTTCACGATGCCCGAATCGACGCCGTCGCGCGCTGGCCAGGCGGACAGCAGGAACACGACCCACCTCGCATAGTCATTGGCGCTCGTCTGCAGACCGCCCATCGCCCCGAAGGCGCCCGGTCCGAGGGTTGGTTCGAGCAGCCAGGCATCATTTTCCCAGCGGTAGCCGAGGGCGCGCCGCTCGTGCGGCGCGGCGTCTGCGACGAATCCTGAGGAAGTCATGCCGAGGGGTCGTAGCAGCGTCGCGGTGATGGTGTCGGGGTACGGATGCCCAGATACGTTCGCGATAATCCGGCCGACTATCGCGAAGCCGAGATTCGAGTATTCGTAGCCGCTCTCGGGCGCCCGCGTGAAGGGCACGCCCTCCTGCAGCAGGCGGGTGAAGTCCGCCTCGGGGAGTGGTGTCTGGCGGTCTCCCCACGGGTCGTCGGTCACGAAGCCCGCCGCATGATTCAGGAGGTCGCGCACGCGGATTCGCGGCGAGTCGTCGGTCGGATAGTGCCAGGTGCGCAGCTGCGGCACGTACTGCTCGGCGAGGTCATCGAGGCGAACTTTCCCCTCGTCCCGGAACTTCAGCAGCGTCAATGCCGTGAAGGCCTTGGTCATGGAGGCGATGCGGAACAAGGTGTCGGGTGCTACGGCGCGGCGCGACTCGAGATCCTGGACACCGAAGGTGCCGACGTGAACGAGGCGGCCGTCCACGACCACGCCCCACACCAGGCCGGGAAGGTGCGCATCGAGCGCGAACTCCTGGAAGACCGGGTCGGCGAGACTCAGGGCATCTGACGACGCCCCGGTCGTGGATTGCGCGCAGGCGGCGGCTACGCCAAGGGCGAGGGGAAATCCCCGCAGCATTCGTGGCAAACGCATCTGTGTCTCCCCCGCACAGCTCGCGGCGGGCGGCAGTATAGAGTGATAGCTCCCTGCCCGAGGTCGCTTTCTGGAAAGCGGTCCGTCCGCAACCGGCTGGCGGCTAAGCCGACGATCCCAATAGGCCCTTTGTCCAATGGTCCGCCTGGTGCGGTTGCGCTTAGTTATCGCAAGTCATGAGCGCTGACCGACCGCCGCGACCCCAACACGCACAGCTTGCGGAGTGCGGTCGTTTCAGTTTCCTGCTGTGCTTCGTCGGGCTCTGCGCCGCAGCCATGCTGGGATGCAGCAGTGGAGCACCGGTACGCCCGGATCGCTCCAGCGCCGAGCTGGTGGCCGCACGCGACGCCTCCGACTTGCGGGCGGCCCAACAGCAGCGTGCGGTCACCGAGCAGATGCTGGTGAGAATCAAGCGTGAGTACGACGAGTTTGCCGCCGGACGCGCGCCGGCGCCCCCCGTGGCGAACGTTCTCATCATCTCCGGAGGCGGCGACTGGGGAGCCTTCGGCTCGGCCTTTCTGAAGGGCTGGCGGCGCGTTCCGGCCGGTCCCATGGCGCTGCCTGAGTTTGACGTCGTGACCGGCGTAAGCACCGGAGCGCTGATCGCGCCGTTTGCGTTTCTTGGCGATCAGGCCTCGATCGACACGATCGTCGACATGTACCGCCACCCCGTGGAAGACCTCGTCAAGCCGCGCAGCTGGTACGCGTTGATCAGCGGCGCGAGCTCCTACGCCGAGGTGCCCGGACTCGAGCGGCAGCTCCGCGCGGCTCTCGACGTGGACCGGCTCCAGCGCATAACCGCCGCCGGTGACGAGGGACGCGTGCTCGCGGTCAACCTGACCAATATCGACACGCAGGAGATGCATGTCTGGAATGTCGTAGAGGAAGCCCGCCAGGCGCTCAAGACGGGAAGCACAGAGCACCTCGACCACGTTCTGCTCGGCAGCGCCGCCATACCGGGGGCATTCCCGCCGCGTGAGATTGACGGTGTGCTGTTCGTGGACGGGAGCCTGACGGGCAACATCCTCATCGGCGGCCCCCAGGCCCGCCCCGATGACGAGACGTTCGTGGTGAACTGGGTCGCCCGATACCCGGCTATCCCCCTTCCCAAGATTCGTTACTGGATCATCCTCAATAACGAGGTGCGTTGGCCGCCGGCGGTGGTGCCACACAAAATGGTGTCGGTGCTGTCGGCGAGCATGACCGCCTCATCGCGCTCCGCCACCATCAACTGCATGCGCCTCCTGTTGCTGCAGGCGGACCTCGCCCGCCTGAAGTATCACGCCGATATCGAGGTGCGCATGGTCGCGGTGCCGGACGGCTGGGTTCCCCCGAAACCGGGCAGCTTCGTCGCTGAATCCATGAACGCACTGGCCGACATGGGCGAGAAGATGGGCGCTGATCCGGCCAGCTGGCGCACGTCCATCCCCCAGCAAAGCAAGCTGTCCGCCGCTGGCCCAGCCTGGTGAGGAGCGGGTCTCGGGTGCCGACCGGCATGCTCGCCGCGGCCTCCGCGCACGCTGCGGAGTGAGTCCTCCACGTAGCCGCAGTCGACCCAGCCGCTTATGCTGTCAGTGCAGTCCGTACCTGACAGCAGTGCGGTCCGTACCTGACAGGCTCTGCCGCCGGCGGCACGGGCCTGACTTCCGACGTCATGGCTTTCATAGGGGGTCATTCATGCGTCCCGCCATCTGTCTCGCGATGGTCGCGCTGGGCCTGGGGCGCTTGTGCTACGCCCAGGAAATTACCGCGCCCGCTACCAGTGTCCCCGCACATCTCGTGGTGCTGCGCGCCCGCGCGCTCATCGACGGCACCAGCGCCCAGCCACTTAAGGCGCAGGAGGTGGTTATCCGCGGCGACCATATCACCGACGTCTACGCGGCCGGCACGCGTTCCGTCCCCTCGGGGGCCGAGCTCATCGATCTCGGCACCGCGACGCTCCTGCCCGGGCTGATCGATTGCCACACGCATATCTTCCTGCAGGGAGAAGTGCCGGCAGCCGGCGGCTACGACGTGCAGCTGCTCAAGTTCCCGCTGTCCTACCGCGCAGCGCGCGCGGTGGTGGCCGCACGCCGCGCGCTGGAGCAGGGATTTACCACCATCCGCGACGTGGAGACCGAGGGTGCGGGGTACGGCGACGTGGGCATCAAGCAGGCGATCAACGAGGGCTATATTCCCGGACCGCGCATGTTCGTGGCCACGCGCTCGATCTCAACGACCGGCGGCTACCCCCTCGAAGGCTATGCATCCGAGATCGTAGTGCCCAAGGGTGCCCAGCTCATCGACGGACCGGTCGAGGCGCGCAAGGCCGCGCGCGAGCAACTGGATCACGGCGCCGACTGGATCAAGGTGTACATGACGCACCGCTCCTGGGTGGACGAGCAGGGCGAGTTGGTCTCGCAACCCACGCTGACGGTCGAGGAACTCAGGGCCATCGTCGATGAGGCGCACGGCTGGCGCAGGAAGGTCGCCTGCCACGCCTACAACGGCATCGGCTTGCAGCGGGCACTGGACGGGGGCTGCGACTCCATAGAGCACGGCTTGGGACTTACCGATGCGCAGATCGCGCAGATGATCCGTCAGGGCACGTGGTATGTCCCCACGCTGTCGGTCTACTACTACGACCAGGACCCCGCCGATACGCCTACGGGAATGCGCGACCGCAAACGCGTTGCGGTCCACGAGGTCTCGTTTCGGAAAGCGCTGCGCGCGGGAGTCAAGATCGCCTTCGGGACCGACGTCGGGGGTTTCCCCTGGTCCGAGCCCATTGCCCAGGAATTTGCCCGCATGGTGGAGTTCGGCATGACGCCGATGCAGGCGATTCAGTCCGCCACCTCGCGCGCCGCTGACCTTCTCGGCGAGCGCTCGCGTCTGGGAGTCATCGCCCCCGGCGCGTATGCCGATCTGATTGCCATTGCGAACGACCCGCTCGCCGACGTCAACGCACTGAAGGGTGTCGGCTTCGTGATGCATAACGGAGTCGTGATCCGGACCATGGCGGGTTCGGGCGGACGTTGAGCATCCGCCACGGGCACGCTCAGCGAGTCCAAGGTCTCAGGCCTACCATGCGGAGTCAGTCACGATTCGTGCCAGCGTCCTCGCGCGCACTATGAAATGCTGCACATCATCGGGCGTCACGACAATCCTCCTGCCATCCGCGTAGCACAGCATCACCACGCGGTCCGGGTCGGTGGCATAGGCGCGGAAGCGGCCCAATCTGCGATTCCAGAACCAGCCGCTGATCACGAACAGCCCGCCGTTTCCGAACAGGCGCGCCGTGCCGCGCAGGCCGTCTGGCTCGCCGGTGACTCTTGTGAGTCCCGCTAGCGGCAGAGTCGTGCTCCAACCCAGCCGCCGCACCCGGATGTGCTGGTCCGTCAGCACGTAGCCGCGCACCATGAAGGGCAGCGCGCCCAGCAATACCGCGAGCGGCATCCCCACCATCGCTAGCCGCCAGATGAGAAGCTGTCGCGGCCCGGTGAAAAGCCCGATCAGCAGCACCAGAAGCAGCACGGAGACGGTTACTGCGGTGGTCAGCCGCAGGGAACGACTCCAGGGAGCAGCGAACTCAGCGCGCGGCACTTCCATCATCGTGTTTTAGCTTAGTTCACCGGCGCGGCGCCTGTCGCCGCGCTGCGCCGTGAGGCAAGCCGGGAACGGGGCGCCGGCCCACTCAACCGCGTCAGAGCACCGGCCAACCCCCTATGCCAGAGCGTGCGGGCAGGGGCCGGCTGATCTGGGGGTATGAAAAGCTGAAAAATGGGTGAGTTCTCCGCTTTGCGCAAGCAGCGTGCGGCATACCGTAGCAACCGTTCGGAAGGGTTCGCGATTCGCGTCCCTCGCCGCCGCATTGAGTGTCGCAACTGACCTTAGGAGAATGCTCATGAAATCTGCCATCCGTTTCGTCATCCTCGCCGCGTTCCTGGGCTCGCTTAGCGCTGTCGCCGCCGCCGCGAACAATGAGGCACCGCAGCGCATCGTGCGCTTCGGGGACCTTGATCTCACCAATACCGAGGGAGCAGGCGCGCTCTATGGCCGCATCAAGGACGCGGCTAAGGAAGTATGTGAGCCGGACGACGCCAGCAACCTGCGGCAGCGTTTGTTCGCGCACCGCTGCACCGAGATTGCGATCGCGCGTGCAGTTGACGAGGTGAATGCGCCGCTGCTCAGGAGCTACCATCTGGCCCGGACGACCTTGGCCGGGCGCCAGCTGTGACGGCAGCCCCGAGGGGACGGAGACATCCGCCGTTCCCTCGGCGGCGGCGCTACTCTGCCTTGACGATCCCGAGTCCCAGTGCCGCCGCCACTGCTTCAGTGCGCGAGCGCACCTCGAGCTTCCCGAGGATCGAGGACACGTGATGCTCGGCGGTCTTGGTGGCCACGTGCAGCCGGTGAGCAAGCTCCGTGTTGGTGTGCCCCTGCACCAAGAGCTTCAGCACCTGCACCTCGCGTGAGGTGAGGCCGGCAGGATTGCCGCGCGTCGATGCGCGCGGGCCGCGCGGGATCCCATGCACCCCGAGCTCGCGCAGGCGCTGCCGTACGATCGCCGCCAGCGGACCGGCGCCCAGCGGCTCAAGAATCGACAGCGCTTCGCGCAGCGCCGGCTCCGGCCCGGCAGTGAGCGCCAGCGCGCGTTCGTAGGGCATGCCGAGCTGCTTCCAGGCGTCGGCAGCATGCTGCCAGTCGCCCGACAACATAAGCGCGTAGGGTCGCGCGATGCCTGCCGGCAGCTCGAAGCCGGGATCGGCTCGCCGACCCCAGTAGGCCAGCTCTCCGCAGATCCATGCATCCGGCGCGCCGCGCAGCGCCTGCAGTCCCACCGCCGCTTCCTGTGCGCCGCGGCTCAGGTCCGCGCGGTAGAAGGCGAGTTCGGCGCGCGCCGCTGCAACCGGCCCGATGCGCTGGATCTCGATCGTCGGCAGCGCCAGGCGCATCGCCTCCTCCAGCAGCGGGTCCGCGCCCGGGTCGCCGCGCCGCGCACGCACCAGCGCGAGCACCGTGAGCGCCGGAATGCGCTGCGCGGTCGCGAGCGAGTGGTACTCGATGAGGTCGGTCGCGCTCCTCGCCGCCTCTTCCCAGCGCCCGGCGTGGAGCGCCAGGTAGGCGCCGTAGGCACGGATGTAGGAAAGGCAGTCCTGCACTTCGTGTGTCTCGCAGTATTCCAGGCTCTCGGCCAGGTAGCGCTCGGCGAGCGCAGGCAGACACTGCGATACGGCAGCAGATACCAGGTTGGCATAGGCACGCCCGGCGTGCTCCGGCAGGCGGTGCTCGAGCGCGACGGCCAGGCCCTGCTCGAGTTTCGCAAGTCCGGAACTGTCCCCCGCGCTCAGCAGTGCGGCGCCGATGTTGGTTAGCGCGTGCGCTCGCACGCTGTGATCGTTGAGTCGCTCGGCGAGCTCGAGCGCGTGCCCGCCGTACTCGAGCGCCTCGGCGAGGTCGCCGCAGTTCATGGCGTAGCGCGCCCGGCTGCTGTAGGCCATCGCCAGTTCCGGCCCGTCGGGCAGCGTGTCCAGGAGTGCAATCGCAGCGTTAACCTGCCTGTCGACAGAGTGTTTCTGCCCTGCCTTCCAGTATTGCT
This sequence comes from uncultured Steroidobacteraceae bacterium, assembly GCA_964489185.1. Classification (GTDB taxonomy): domain Bacteria; phylum Pseudomonadota; class Gammaproteobacteria; order Steroidobacterales; family Steroidobacteraceae; genus 13-2-20CM-66-19. The sequence goes on from CAZAXR010000013.1 coordinate 42,675, forward strand.
GCGCGAGCAGCAGGTGCACGCGAGCCTGCGCCGCGGAGTCGCCGAGCTCACGCCACAGCGCCAGCGCGCGTTCGGCCGAGGCGATCGACTCTGACACCTGATTGGTCAGGTTGCAGCCGGCGGCATGCAACTCATGCAGGTGCGCGCGCTCGGCGCGCTCGAGCGTTGCGGCGTGACGCAACGCGGTCGTGAGGTGCGCGACCGCTTCCCGGTGCGCACCGGCACTGCTGGCGCGCTCGGCCGCCTGCGGGGCGTAGCGCAACAGAGCCTGCTGGTCCTGGGCGTGCGAAGCGTGGTGCACGAGCTGCGACAGATCGGCGTCGTGCTCGACCAAGGCCTCGAGGATGCGGTGGTGCAGCGCCCGGGCGCGCGCAGGCAGGATGCTGTCCTCGACGGCGAGCCGCCCCAACTCGTGGCGGAACGCCAGCGCTTCGTCGTAGTGGCGCAGCAGCCCGCGCGTGACGGCCTCGTCCGCCGCGGCGCCTACATCGCCGAGCAGCTCGCGCGCCAGCCGGTAGGGAGTCCTGCCCGGCAGCAGCGATACGAGCTCCGCGAGCTCGCGTGCCGCAGTCGAGCACTGTGCCAGGCGTCCCACCACGGCATCGCGTACCGTCTCCGGCACCGTATCCTTGGGAGCGGACAACAGCTCGCGCACGAAGAACGCGTTGCCGGCGGTCACCTGGTAGATATGGCGCGCATCGTGCCGGGTGCCGCGGGCGAGCCGCCCAACTGCGCTCAGCGACAGCGCCGGAATGCGCAGGCGCACGGCGTGCTGCCCGGTGAGCTCGCCGAGTACCGCGCGCAGCGGATGGCTGGGCGCGAGCTCGTCGTCGCGGTGCGTCACGATCAGCAGGCAACGCGTGCGCTGGATGCGCCGCCCCAGAAACCCCACGAAGTCGAGCGTGGCCTCGTCCGCCCAGTGCACATCCTCGAGCACGACGACGCTGACCGGGTGGGGTGTGGTCAGACTCTCGAGCAGCCGGGAGAACAGCTGCTCGCGCGACAGCGCGGCTGAGCGCAACGCTCCCGCTGGCAGCAGTCCCGCGGCGACCTCGTTGACGGGGCCGAGCACGCGCGAGGTCTGCAGCGCGTCGCAGTGACCCCACAGAACGCGCGTGCCGCGCGGGGCCTGCTGCGCAAACAGCTCAACCAGGGCACTCTTGCCCGCGCCCGCCTCGCCGCTTACAAAAGCGATCTTGCCGGCACGGCTCGCGGCCTCGCGCAGATGTTGCGCGAGTTCCTCCAGCTGTGCGCGGCGTTCCAGGAGATCCATCCGCAGAGTATCGGGCAAGCTGCCAGGGTTGGGTACGGGTGCTCCATCCTGGGGGTGTCGAGCCCGTAATCTGGGTAGAGTCCGCGGGGCGTGCTGCATCGCAATTGGCTCCGGGGCGGGCAACGCAACTAATCGTGAGGCACCAGCACCTGGTGCTTGATCAGCATGCGCACGCCGCTGGGCCAGCCTTCCTCGCTGCCGGCAAAATTCGCGCCCTGCTCGTCGACGAGCTTGCCGGTGTGAGCATCTCGAATCTGGATCACGACGTAATAGTCGGTCTGGGTCGCTGCCTTCACGATGCCCAGCAGCGACTGCTCTGCTCCGAGCCGTAGCGCAATGCCCGCCTCGCAGCCGTTGCAGTCGTGTAACGGTGGGTCAGTTGGCTTCGGGCTGTCGTGGCTCGCATCGATGACACTGTAGCGGCCGGACTTTGTCAGCTCCTGCCGTGCTGCACTGCTCACCTTCTGCATGCTCGCCGCATCGGTCGTGCTCTTGCCGAGCAGCGCAGCAGAGGGACTCGCATCCACCAGCTCGAATTCGAACACCGCGATCTTCACCGGGACTGAAGAGGCTGCATCGCCCGCCCACAGTGGCGCGACCGTGCAGCCGAGCGCCAGCAGAGCGCCCAGGCCGAGTCCCGCGCGGTTGACGCGCTTGGCGCTCATTTCTTGGAGGGGTCCGGGTACGCGAACGGGTCCGTCACCTTCGGTTCCGTGGGCACTGGCTTGCGCGGCAGTGGCCTGGCGGCATCCGCGGCCGCGGCCAGGACCGAGGCCAGCACCACCGCGCCCTGCTTCATGTCCTCGATCCGCAGGTGATCGTAGGTATCGAGGTCGGTGTGATGCACGCGGCTCTCGTAATCCAGCGGATCCTGGATGAACTGAAAGGCCGGCAGCCCGAGGCGGCTGAGGAAGACATGGTCGGTGGAGCCGGTCGGCTCGGCGACCACGGCGTTGGCGCCCATGCTGGCAAAAGGCGCGAGCCACTCGCGGAACGTTGGCACGACGCTGAGATTGCCCTCGGTGTAGATGCCGCGGATCTTCCCCGAGCCGTTGTCGACGTTGAAATAAGCATCGAGCTCGCTGAATCCCGGCAGCGTCTTCACCGGGAACGTGTCCTGGGTGAAGTAGGGCGGCAGATCCTTCAGCGCCGGATCGGTGATCGGAGGTCTGAGCGCCAGATGCCTCTCGGCGTAAGCCGCCGATCCCAGCAGCCCCTGCTCCTCGCCCGCCCACAGCGCGAAGCGGATGGTGCGCCGTGGCCTGCTACCGATGCTGGCGAGGATGCGCGCAGCCTCCATGACCATGACGCTGCCCGCGCCGTTGTCGGCCGCGCCGTCTCCAGCCACCCAGCTGTCAAGGTGCGCGCCGGCCATCACATAGCCGGCCGTTGGGTCATTGCCGGGTATCTCGGCGAGCACGTTGTAAGCGTTGTGGTCCGCGTCCTCGAAGTGCACGCGGTTTTCGATTTCCAGCGTGACCTCCCCGACCTTCGCCAGGCGCGCCAGCTTCCGGTAGTCCTCGGCGGCCAGTTCCACCGCCGGCAGTTTGGCGGTATGCCCGACGCGGTAGTCATAGCCTTCGCCGTGCACCAGGCGTCCTTCACTGCGCGACATGGTGACCAGCGCCAGCGCCCCCTGCTGGGCAAGGAACTCGTCGAGCTGCGTGCGGTAGCGAAAGCGCTCGATGCGTTTGCGACGCGCCTCCGGATCCAGCACCGGCTGCTCGAACTTGTCGAGCCTGGCGATCTCGATGTCGGTGAGGCGCTGAAATACGCCGTCAGTGTTGTCCTTTTCCGGTGCAGGCCAGGTGGCGAGCACGATCTTGCCGGCCAGCTTGCCCTTAAAGTCCGCGAAGTCCTTCTCGCTTGCCATCGGCGCCACGATGATCGAGCCGCTCACGACGCCGGCTGTCGGCGGCGTCCAGGCCACTGGAATTCCCTTGAGCTCGAGCGGGCGCGGCGCCACCATGCGGATGTGCGCCGCCTCGATCCACCAGCCGCGGCCGAAGTCGAAGCCCTCGGTTCTGACATTCTTGAGTCCCCAGGCGGTCAGGCGCTGCGACGTCCAGTGTTCCGCGCGGCGCATCGCCGGAGAGTTCGTCATCCGACCCCCGATCTGGTCGGACAGGTACTCCACCGTCTCCGGGATCACGCTGTGGTTGAATCCCAGGTCCGCAATCTCGTTGAGGACCGCGGTGCGCTGCGCGGAGGCGGCGACGGCTGCCGGATCCGGCACGGTGGCGGCAGTGGCAAGACTGCTGGTCAACAGCATCGCCATGGCCCAGCAGTGGTAAGTTTTCCCGCACATCGAGCTTTCCCCGTCCGTTTGCGGTTATCGTAGCATCCGCCGCGTCGCGGCGAAGTCAGCCGTTCCGTCCTGCCGCCCTGTGCCTAATGCCCGAGCTTCCCGATATCACCGTCTACCTGGAGGCGCTGAACGAGCGGATCGTCGGCGCGCGCCTCGAGCAGGTGGTGATCCGCGCACCGTTCCTGCTGCGCACCGTGTCACCCCCGGTCGAATCGGTGCAGGGCCGGCGCGTGCGCGAGCTGCGCCGCGTCGGCAAGCGGATCGCCATCGGGCTCGAGGGCGAGCTGTGGCTGGTATTGCATCTCATGATCGCGGGGCGTCTGCATTGGTTCGAGCGCGGCGCCGCGCGCAGCCGGCGTGCCGCGCTAGCGCGCCTGGAGTTCAGCAGTGGCACGCTTACCCTTACGGAGGCGGGCAGCAAGCGCCGCGCCTCACTGCACATCGTCGCCGGCGAGCAGGCGCTGCGGCAACAGGACCCGGGAGGTCTGGAGGTGCAGCAGGCGACCCTGGGGCAGTTCGCCGCGCGCCTGCGCAGCGAGAACCATACCTTGAAGAGGGCGCTCACCGATCCGAGGCTGTTCAGCGGCATTGGCAATGCCTACTCGGATGAGATCCTGCACGCCGCGCGGCTCTCGCCGGTCATGCTCACGGGCCGCATCGAGGATGCCGCGCTCGCACGTCTGTACGAGGCGACCCGCGCCGAGCTGCAGCTGTGGACCGCACGTTTGCGGCAGCGCGCGGCGGGGCGTTTCCCGGAAGAGGTGACCGCGTTTCGCGCCGACATGGCTGTGCACGGGCGCTATCGGCGGCCTTGCCCGGTGTGCGGCGCGCCCGTGCAGCGCATCCGCTACGCCGACAACGAGACCAACTACTGCGCTCGTTGCCAGACCGGCGGCCGCCTGCTCGCTGATCGTGCGCTGTCACGACTGCTGAAGCAGGACTGGCCGAAGAGCATCGACGAGTTCGACCGGCGTACATAGCAGCTGCCTTGCACCGCCCGAGCCGCTAGGATAAACCCGATGGACACGCCCCCTCCGCAACGCTCTGCCGTGCAATCCCTGGTGACCGCGACGCCGCTGCCGACGCCCGCGCCGATCGTCACCGTAAGCGGCGTGTGCAAGACCTACGCGAGCGGCCTGGTGGCGCTCAAGGGTATCGATCTGACGATTCATCGCGGGGAGATCTTTGCCTTACTGGGGCCGAACGGCGCGGGCAAGACGACCCTGATCAACATCGTCTGCGGCATCGTCACCGCGAGCGAGGGCACGGTCATCGCCGACGGCCACGATACGGTGCGCGATTACCGCGCCGCGCGCAGCAGGATCGGCCTGGTTCCGCAGGAACTGCACACCGACGCCTTCGAGAGCGTGTGGGCGACGGTGAGCTTCAGTCGCGGGCTGTTCGGCAAAGCGGCCGATCCGGTCCATTGCGAGCGGGTTCTCCGCGATCTGTCGCTGTGGGACCGCAAGGACGCCAAGATCATGACTCTCTCGGGAGGCATGAAGCGCCGCGTACTGATCGCCAAAGCGCTGGCACACGAGCCAACTATCCTGTTCCTGGATGAACCGACTGCAGGCGTGGACGTCGAGCTGCGCCGCGACATGTGGCAACTGGTGCGCAGGCTGCGCGACAGCGGCGTCACCATCATCCTGACGACACACTACATCGAAGAAGCCGAGGAGATGGCCGACCGGATCGGTGTCATCAACAAGGGCGCGCTGATCGTGGTGGAAGACAAGACCCTGCTGATGCGCAAGCTGGGCAAGAAGCAGCTGACACTGCAGCTGCAGCACCCCCTGCACGGGCTCCCGACGGAACTCGCGCCGTACCGGCTGGAGTTGTCCGACAACGGCCATGCGCTGGTATTCACCTATGATGCCAACAGCAGGGAGAGCGGCATTCCGACGCTACTCAAGCGCCTGAGTGAGTTGAAGATCGACGTCAAGGACCTGCACTCCAGCGAGAGCTCGCTGGAGGACATTTTCGTTGGCCTGGTGAGCACGCGCGCATGAACTGGCACGCCATTCAGGCCATCTACCGGTTCGAGATGGCGCGCACCTTCCGCACGCTGATGCAGAGCATCGCCTCGCCCGTGCTGTCAACGTCGCTGTACTTCGTGGTGTTCGGCTCCGCCATCGGTGGCCGCATGGGCGCCATCGACGGGGTCAGTTACGGCGCCTTCATCGTTCCCGGCCTGATCATGCTCTCGATCCTTAACGAAAGCGTTTCGAACGCTTCATTCGGCATCTATCTGCCGAAATGGTCGGGCACGATCTTCGAGCTGCTGTCGGCGCCGGTTTCATACGTCGAGGTGTTGATCGGCTATGTCGGTGCGGCCGCGACCAAGTCGGTGATGCTGGGGATCCTGATCCTCGTGACGGCACGCGTGTTCGTGCCTTACGGTATCGCGCACCCGGTGTGGATGGCGGTCTTTCTGGTACTGACAGCCGTTACCTTCAGTTTGTTCGGCTTCGTCATCGGTGTATGGGCGGATAGTTTCGAGCAGCTGCAGGTGGTGCCGCTCATGATTCTCACCCCGCTCACCTTTCTCGGCGGGGCGTTCTATTCCATCAGCATGCTGCCGCCGTTGTGGCAGAAGATCACGCTCTTCAATCCCGTGGTGTACCTGATCAGCGGCTGCCGCTGGAGCTTCTTCGGTGCTGCGGACGTCGACGTGGTGACCAGTACCGCCGCTACGCTGGGCTTCCTGGCGCTGTGCGTGATCGCCGTAAGCTGGATCTTCAAGACCGGCTACAAGCTCAAGAACTAGCCGGTGTCCTTGCCGCGCGCCGCATCCAGGTGCTTGCGCACGTCCTGCGCCCACCTCCTGAGGATCTCTTCGGCCGCAGCAGAATTGGTCACCCGGTTGGCGACGCGGCCGAAGGCCTGATCATCGGCCTGCGCATCCATCGCCCGCGCCAGCAGGGTGTTGGTCGAGGAATCCAGCAGCTCCAGGTACAGCGTCATCTGTCCGGCGGAATCGACCACCACCTGCGTCACGTTAGCCGTCATCAGGTCCGGGGAGGTGACCGCAACGTTGATCAACGCCGGGCGCAGCACCAGCACGTCGGGCGCCGCCGTGTTGACCACCTGATAGCCGCCCTTCTGCAGCTCGTCGGCGAATACCCGCTTGAACTCCGCGGCCAGCGCATCCTTCATACGCTTTATGTCGCTATCGGTCACGCGCTGAGACAGCGTCACCGCGTTGGCGTTGTAATCGCGCTGCCAGTTCTTCTGGAACTCGACCAGACAGTCCAGGATCGCAACCCGCTTGTATGGGGACAGCGTCGCACCCGGCTTCACATAGACGAGGCGCTGCTTGGTCTGCTTGACCAGGTGCAGGCCGTCCTTGTCGACCGCGGGCGGAGCCTCGGCAACGCATAGTGGCCCCGCCAGCACGACCCCCAGGGCAAGCCCGATGAACGCTGCGCACCGTACGACGATCGAGCTCTTCACGGCTGTGTCTCCATCGCCTTGGCTTACCGCCCGAGCGTAGCGCCGGCGCACGGCGATTCAATAAGTCCAGGGTCTTACGGGGGACATTCCGCACGCCCAGCCGGCGTGGCCGGGCGCTACGGGAACACGGCCGTGCGCTTGCGGCTGACCGGTCAGGCAGGTGCTGCTGTGCAGCTGCAGGAGCCAGGGGCAACGATTGCCCTCGCGTGAGCGAGCGGCGAATCGTTGTCCCGATGCGCGTGACGGTCCGTCGCAGACTAGGTGCAGTCGTTTGCAGCAGTCCGGTCGGACCGGTGATGCACGGCACGGCGCCGAGTTACGTCCGCGGCGCGCGTGCTATGCAGCGGATTGCCGCTCCCCTGCTGGAATGCAAGAATTCCTGCCGGTAACAGCGTAGGCTGAACCGGACGTGGAAGATCCCCAGGCCAGCGCAGTCGGTGCTTCGGGTCAGGGTCGGGTCGACGACCGGCTCAACTCCTGGAAGAAGATTGCCTCCTACCTCAAGCGCGATGTCAGCACGGTGCAGCGCTGGGAGCGGCGCGAAGGGATGCCCGTGCATCGCCACGTGCACGACAAGCTGGGATCGGTGTTTGCGTTTCGCTCGGAGCTCGATAGCTGGTGGGAGAGCCGCCGCAACCTGCTCTCCCCGCCAGAGGAGGGTGCCTCACCGGTCACGGAAGCAAGCAGCCGCTGGCGCATGCCCACGGGGGGCGCTGCGCGACGACTGGCGCTGCCGGCGCTCGCCGCCGTGCTCGGTTTGGCCGCTGTCGCAGCCGTGTGGTTCATTGCCCACGCGGGATACTTCTGGCGCAATCCCCTCGCCAACGCAAAGTTCACCCGGCTGGCGGATTTCGCCGGCACCGAGCAGGCGGCCGCGATTTCGCGCGACGGCAAATCCGTGGCCTTTCTTGCGGAGGGGGACGGGCAGATCGATGCCTGGGTAAGCGTCCTCGGCAGCGGCACTTACCGAAACCTGACCCACGGCGCCGTGCATGACCTCGTCAACCCCGCCGTTCGTGCGGTGGGCTTTTCCCCCGACGCATCGCTGGTCTCAGTCTGGACACGCCAGGCGGACGGTTCGCAACCCAGCGATGTGAGCATCGTGGCTGTGCCCATCGCCGGGGGCGCGCTGCAGCCGTACCTGCGCGGCGCCGCCGAATTCGATTGGTCGCACGATGGCCGCCGGGTGGTATACCACACGACTTCCCCGGGTGATCCGCTGTTCGTGCGCGAGCCGCAAGCGGCCGCAGCCGAGGGACGGCGAATTTACGTGGCCCCGGCGGGGGTGCATTGCCATTTCCCGATATGGTCTCCCGACGACGCCTACGTTTACTTTGTTCGCGGCGTGCCCCCGGATGACTGGGACGTGTGGCGGATCCGGCCATCAGGGGAGGGTCTGGAACGGATCACCAACCACAACTCGCGCGTCGCCTATCCGGTCATGCTGGATCAGCGCACGCTGCTGTATCTTGCGACCGACGCAGACGGCTCAGGGCCGTGGCTGTATGCGCTGGATGTCGAGCGGCGCGTCCCGCATCGCGTCAGTTCCGGGCTGGAGAGCTACACCTCGCTCGGCGCGAGCGCGGACGGCACGCGACTCATTGCGACCGTTGCCCGCTCCCACACCAGCCTGTGGCGCATGCCCATCACTGCGGGCGGCGCCGCGAATGCACCCACACCTGTTTTCGCGAGCGGCGGGCGACCCCGATTCGGTCCGGACTTCCTGCTATTCACGTCCTCCGATGGTGAGCGGCAGGGCATCTTCACACTCACACACGGGAGCAGGCGCGAGGTGTGGAGTAGCGCGCACAGTCGCGTCGTGGGAGCACCGGCCATTGCACCGGACGGGCGGCGCATCGCCTTCAGCGTCGAAGACGAAGGCAGGACGCGGCTCTACTTGGTAGACATCAACGGTTCGCATGCGCGGGTACTGAGCGACTCGTTGCTGCTGCGGGGCAGTCCGGCATGGACGCCCGACGGGCAATCGGTCGTGTCGGCCGCGGTCCGCGATGGCGAGCCGCGTTTGATGCGGGTATTTGTCAACGGCGACGCACCGGTGCAGCTGGTTTCCGAGTACTCCATCGATCCGGTATGGGCGCCGGGGGGCGAGTTCGTCGTCTATTCAGGCGCGGACGTGGGCACCACCTTCCCGCTGCGCGCTGCGGCCTCCGACGGCCGCCCTTACCCGATAACAGCGCTGATGCTCACCCGCGGCGCGCGTCGCATCGCCTTCATGAAGGACAAGCACGCGCTGCTGCTGCTGCGCGGCGAAATTGGTCACAAGAACCTGTGGCTGGTGGACCTGCAGACAGGAAGTGAGCGGGTCCTCGCCGAGCTGCCGCGGGATTTCGTGATCCGCGACTTCGACGTCTCCGCCGACGGATCCGAGATCGTGTTTGATCGCGTCCAGGAAAACTCCGATCTTGCACTCATAGAGCGGACCCCGTGACAGCCGGCCAGACGCTTGTGGAGCTGTCAACGTCCTGCGGGCGCCGCAACCGGCAACTGCATCTGCTGCACGATGGCACGCTCCAGGTCGTCCAGCGGAACCCCATCCATGTTGACCAGGATCGCAAGTGACAGGCGCGCCTGCGGAATGATGAGCAAGCGCGTGCTGGTGCCAGACTGGCCGCCGCTGTGCATCAGCCACTTGCCGCCGTCGCGGATCTGGAAGCCGAGCCCGTAGCTGTCCGCGCCGCTGACCTTCGTTGCAGTCCACATCTCGGTGAGCGTCGCCGGGCGCAGCAGCCTGCCCGCCAGGAGTGCCTGGCCGAAACGCGCCAGGTCCTCCGCCGTGGTGACGTAGCCGCCGCCGGGGATCTTGTAGCTGCTGTCCATCAGCACGGCATTCTTCACTTCGCCGTGAACCTTCTGATAGCCGCGTGCACGGTGCGGCACGATCTCGAACACATCATCGACGAACGTGTGCGTCATCGCGGCCGGCTTGAGGACGTGCTCGGTGACGTACTCCGTGAACTGTGTGCCTGAAGCGCCTTCGATCGCGCACCCCACGACGCTATAGCCGTAGGTGCTGTACTGGTAAGCGGTGCCTGGCGGGAACAGCAGCGGATCAGTGGCGAATAGCGAGAAACCGTCCGCCATCCATCTGAAGTGGCGGGTATTTTCCATCTCGCCTTCGTTGTAGTGGCGGATGCCGGAGGTGTGACTCAGGAGCTCACGGGTGGTGATCGGCCATTGTTTGGCGGGAAAGGGCGCGCAGTACTTCTGCACCGGCGCATCGAGCTCGAGCTTCCCCGCCTCAACCAGTGTCATGGCCGCCACGGCCGTAATCGACTTGGCGATCGAGGCGGTTCGAATCAGCGTCTCGGTAGTCGCCGCCACGCCGTTCTCAAGGTCTGCGCTGCCAAACGCCTTGGAATAGACGAGCCGATCGGCGCTGGCGATCGCAACCGTCATCGCCGGCACCTGCTGCGCATGCATGGCTTCCATGACGAGGTGGTCAATGGCCGCGGGTGCCAGGTTCTGGGCGGACGCAGGGCGGTTGATCGCCGTGAGCCACAGCAGGCCAAATGCCACCTGCCCGAGGGGGCCCCTCCCGATCATCCGAAGCCAGCGCATACAACTCCCCGGGGGCGTGTCATCGGTCCGCCCTGCTGATGCCGGGGCGGAGAGTAGTACAGCTGCCCGGGGAGATGTGAGGTCTCGGGCGCGAATTGTCCTGCGATACGATGCCGACAGGCGCTTCCGCGCGCCACACCCACGGCAACCGACCCAGGGTCGGCCGGGCACGCGGAAACGGCGCTCAGCCTTGCGGCGGTTCGACGCGGTTCGCTATCGATTCGAGGGCCGAAGCCGTGGCGTCGCCCGCCACGTGCGCGGCCTGCTGCACGCCTTTGGCCGCCGAGCGCGCACCGCGCGCAGCCACTTTGCGTCCGGCAACCGCGGTGCTCACTGCCGCTGCTTTGGCGAGCGAGGTTGCGACACGGCCTGCACTTTTCAGCACGCGCTTGGCGGCCACCCTGACGCGGCGGGCGCGTCTGCGCCTCGCGGCAGTGGCGCGCCTGGCGGTTGCGCGTCCGCGCGCCGTGCGTGCCGGGCGTCGCTTCGCGGCGCGCCGGGAGGCGGTGACCCGTCTGGCAGTCCTGCCGGCAGACCTGCGTGGGGACCGGCGACGTTTCCTGCTTGCCATACTTCCTCCTCCAGCCAAGAATCCGCCGCAGCCCACTGCAGCGATCCTTGCATCCTAAGAATTCAAGGTGTTGTCGCGACAGGTGAAGGAAGGCACTTAATACGGTCAGCGTTCACCTACAGAGCACTTTGCCCGCCGTGTCACGGCGGCCGCAGGAGGTCGTCCGCGTGCATGCAAACGGATTAGCATGCACGGCGATCCAATGCCACGGGTATCGAAGGACGTCCGAGAATGGCGTGCGTCACAGCTACAGCGAGCCGCGAGGCATGGCGCCCGGGCGTGCGTCTGCCGCGGCACCGACACCCGCATGCCTACGTTGCGATAGTTCTCGATGGCGGCTACGCCGAGGCGGGCGACCGCGGCCGCCTGAGGCTTACGGCGGGAACGGCGGCTTTTCACGCACCGTTCGAAGCCCACCACAATGAGTTCGGCCCGCACGGCGCACGGATTCTCAACCTGCGTGTCCCAGGATGGTTCAGTTGGGCCATGCCGCTTGCGCGCGTACTCGACCCCGATTGCGTGGCGCGCATCGCAGAGACCGATCCCCCTGAGGCCCTCGCGTGCCTGACCGAAATGCTCGCGCCGCAATCGAGCGCCCCTGGCAACTGGGTGGACGAGATGGCCGCGGCTATCCTGGCCGATCCCTGCATCCGGCTTGAGGCTTGGGCGCGCTCGCGGGGTGTTGCCGCCGAGACTGCCTCGCGCGCCTTCGCCCGCTCCTTCGGCGTTTCCGCGCGGCGCTTTCGGGCCGAGATCCGCGCACAGCGTGCCCTGCAGCGTGTGCTGCTCGGAAAGCAGTCGCTGGCCGATGTCGCGAGCGAGACCGGATTTGCCGATCAGGCCCACATGACCCGCAGCGTTCGTCTTCTGACCGGGCGGCCACCGGGCGCCTGGCGTTGAGCGCAGCGCGCACCCCGTCGCGGCTCCTAGGGCTTCACTCCGTAACCGCTGAAAGTCTGGTCCGCCTCAGGATGCAGGGCGCGCGCCGCAGCCAGGTCTGCGTCCCCCGCGTGGGCCACGCGGCGATTGTTCGCGACGCCGCGCACATAAAGGGAAGTCCACTTCTTGGGATCGGTGGCGAGAACCGCGTCGGCATCGCGGATGGATTCCTCGAAGCGCTGCATGCGCAGCCACAGGAACGCCCGGCTGTCCAGGAACTCCGCTTCCTGGGGCCGCAGCGCGAGCGCCGCGTTGCAATCGTCAAGCGCGGCGTCCAAATCCTTGTTCGCCAGGGCGCGCGCCCAGCATCGGGCATTGAGTGCGCGCCCGTAGTGCGGTGCAAGCTTGATGGCCTGGCCATAGTCATCGATGGCGCGGTCGTACGCGCCACTGCGCTCGTACGAAGTGCCCCGCAGCACCAGCACCGCCGGCAGGTCCTGACGGATAGTGAGCACCCCGTCGAACTCCTTGATCGCCGCATCGTGGCGACCCTGCGACTCGTAGGTCTGACCGCGCGCGACGAACGCACGCAGGTAGTCCGGTCTGAGCTTGATGGCCTGATCGAAATCCTGCAGGGCGCGCTCATAGGCGCCTTTGCTTCCGTATGCCTCGCCGCGATCAGTCAGTACCGAGGCCGGATCGCTCTCCAGCCCGGTACCGGTGTCGTACCCGTGGACGAGGCGACTCAGGGCGTTGGTGTAGACGTAGGCGGTGCCGATATCCGGCTTGACCACGAGCGCCTGATCGTAATCCTGAATTGCGCGGTCGTAGGCGCCCTTGGCGGCATAGGCCGTACCCCGCGCGTGCAACGCCGAGGACATCTGAGGTCTGAGCTTCAGCGCCTGATCGAAATCCTGGATAGCCCGGTCGGGGGCCCCGCTTGCCAGATAGGCGCTGCCACGGTTGAGGAAGGCGAACGCCAGATCTGGCTTGATCCTCAGGGCCTGGTCGTAGTCCTGAATCGCCCGCTCGAAATCGCCCTGACGGAGGTAGGCGCCGCCCCGGTTGAGCAATGCCGCTGCGTAATCGGGCTTCGCTGCCAGCGCCCGATCGTAGTCTTGGATGGCGCGGGCGGTATCGCCCTTGGACCGGTAGATGTTGCCGCGGTTGAGCAGGGCCGCGCTCAGATCGGGCTTGAGCGCCAGCGCCTGATCGTAGTCCTGGAGGGCACGGTCGTCGCCGCCCAGCGCCTCGTAGGCCGTGGCGCGGCTGGCATAAGCGTACGCCAGGTTGGTGCCGCGTAAGCTCTGCGAGCGGATGAGGGCGGTGCAGGCGTCGATCTGCACTTCACGCCGCACGCTGCCATCGGTGTTGTTGCAGGAGACGACCGTTTCCAGGTCGGCCCCGACGCAGCCGGTGAGCGACGTCACGAGGAGTGCGCCGACCCATGCGTGCAGGACGCGGCAGATAGCGTGTTGAGGCCCCATGACAGCGGCGGAGTCTACCCGCCAGGCTCGATGCGACATATACACCTCGCTTACACGCGCGGCCGGGCCGCATCGTGCATCGGGCCGGGCCATCCACTAGCATCCCGGGTTGAGGCCGGAATGCGAGAAGAATGAAGACCAGCGAGGCGGACACGGCTCCACGTTACTGGTGGGCCAACCACCGGCAGTGTTTCCGTCAGGAGCTCGACGGCGGTTACCTGTGGTCGGCGAAGGCGCAGCCGAAGGGAGCGGGGCGCCCCGGGCCAGACAATCTGGTCCAGGCGCTACCGGGCGATGTGGTGTTTTCCTTTGCCGAGGGCAGGGTCGGCGCGATCGGAGTGGTCGCGGATCGGGTACGGATGGCGCCGCCGCAGCCGGACGCCTCTGCCGGAACGTCGCGGGGCGGGCAGGCCGCAGCCGGCTGGCTGCTGCCGGTGCGCTTCCAGAGCCTCGCGGTCCCGCTGGTGCCCAAAGATCACATGACGCAACTCAAACCGGCGCTGCCGGCACGGTATTCGCCGCTGCGCGCCAGCGGCGAGCGCAACGCTGCCGTATATCTCGCCGCGGTACCTGCGGCCATGGTTGCGGTGCTCAAGTCGCTGCTCGCCGGGCAGTTGGAGAGAATCGAAGAGCAGATCGCCATCGAGACCGACGGCGAGCTGAGCGATGCAGCGATCGAGGAACACATCTGGCGACGCACCGATCTGGAGCCGCGCGACAAGCGGCAACTGATCAACGCCAGGACGGGTCAGGGGGTATTCCGCGAGAACGTGGAGCGCATCGAGAAACTGTGCCGGGTGACGGGTGTCCCGGATCGGCGTCACCTGCGCGCGTGCCACATCAAACCGTGGAGACTGTCGGATGATCGCGAGAAGCTCGATGGATTCAATGGGCTGCTGCTGTCACCCCACATTGATCACCTCTTCGGTCGCGGCCATATCGCGTTCGGGGACGACGGGCAGCTGCTTCTCTCCAGGCACCTGAACCCGACTGTGGCGCAGGCGTGGGGACTGGACAGGACCCATCCGCCGCGCGCGTTCCGGCCCGAGCAGCGCGCCTACCTGGACTTCCATCGCCGCCACATCTTTGAGAGGCGGGTCGGCGGCAGGCGCAGTTAGGGCGGCTTCACCGGAACAGGCCGAGCAGACCAATGATGATCAGATAGATCGCGACGATGTAGTTCAGCAGCCGCGGGATGACCAGAATCAGCATGCCCGCGATGAGTGACACGATCGGGCCGATAGTGAGATGGAAGGTCATGGTCCTTCGCCTTTCAGGCTGTGTCGGCTTGAAACAACTCGGACTCTAACATTGCTCACCGTGTGCGGCTGTGAGGTGGGCCGGACTTGGCCTGCGTCCAACGGCAACGCTGACGCCTGATCGGGACATCACGCCGCGGCCCCCTGACCTCAGCTGCCCGCGAAGTCGTGCAGCACCCGTTCCAGCGGATCCTTGTGGATGTGGACCGGCCCGGTGAACGGATGGTCGATCGACACAATCACGAACAATCCCATGAAAACGATGAGCGACAGGATCGAGGTCATGAGCACCTGCGCCTTGAGGTTCGCGGTGCCAAAGAAGAAGGTGAACCCAACCGTCAGGGCTCCGCCGAGGATCAGCGCCTGCCACAGCACGACGGGCACGATGCCGACCGCCAGGTGCATGCGCGAGCGGCGCGCCTGAGTGATGGTATCGAGCTCATGGAAGATCGCGACCTGCACCGATGCAGGCAGCGATCCTCCCTGCGCCAGGCGCAGTGCTGTGGCATACAGGTCGTTGAGCGCGCGGTTCACCTCGGGGCTGTCCTTCTCGTGCGCCATCTCCGGCCAGTCACGCGCAATGGCGAGCCGCAGGTAGTTGCTGAGCGCGTCGCGGGTGGCACGCGCTTCCGGAGTGGCGCCCGCGGCCAGCCGATAGAGCGTGGTGGCAGCGCCCGCCTCCTGGACGACCGTCACCTCGGCTTCGTTGTATCTCTCCCAGACCACGATGACCGCGAATGCGAGCAGTACGGCGTAGATGACGCCGACCACCGCGAACTTGAAGCCCGCGACCTCGTTGTTGGAGCTCAGATGCTCGAGGCCGACGCGCTTGCGGATCCATATGAGAGCGCACGAGGCCGCGACGGTGGGCAGGATAACCAGCAACAGGGACGTGACCCACAGCGGACAGCTGGACAGGAAGAGAGACACGGGCTGCTCCTTCTGGCTGTTGAGTTGCGCAACTGTAGCGTCCCCCGGGCGCGGACGCGATCACCGGCGGCCGGGACAGGCTGCGCGCAGCACCGAGCAGCGGTGATCGCGCCTCACGGAAGCTGTGGACCGCGCCGGCTCCTGCCGACCCGCCAGCCGTGATAGCGGCGCACGCATCCCGGGCAGACGCTCATGAGGAAGGCCACCAGCAGATAGCGCAGGCGCGCACCGGCGAGCGCCAAGGTGGTGCGCGCGCGCGTTGCGCCACGGAGGTCGGCGCGCACGTACAGCGCATTGAATTGTGGCCGGGAGCGCGGCTGGTCGGTCGCGAGCTCCCGGAAGCCTTCCCGCTCGAGCAGCGCCCGGACCTGCGGGTAGAGCTTCTGCTCCGCGGCGATGCACGGTGAGGTTTCGACCTCGACATGCAGCATCGCGATCCGGCGGGCGAGCCCCGCGCACCCCTCGATGACCTCGTACGCCTTGCCTTCGGTGTCGATCCAGAGCGCCAGGCTCGCATCGGGTCGGCAGCGGTCCGCCAGCAAGCCATCCAGACGCGCAGCCTTCACCCGCACGGTACGGCTCGTGGCCGACCATGCATCCGAGCGCCGGTAGAGCGAGCTCATGCCGCGCCGGGTCTGCTCGGAGGGGTCTGCATCAACGACGAAGAAATCCGTCTCGCCGTCGAAGTTGGTGGCCGCGGCCGCCAGCAGCTGGATGTGCCCCCGCTGCAACAGGGGATCGGCCTGCATGCGCCGGAAGTTCTCCGGATTGGGCTCCAGGGCGTAGATGTCCGCCTGGGGTACGGCGTCGCGGAACGCCAGCGCCTCGGCGCCGTTCATGGAGCCGATATCGCACACCACATCGATCCGCATGCGGCGCAGCAGTGTGCCGAACAGGCGTGGGGTGTTGACTACCACGCTGGACCCGGGGAGCTGGATGGACTGTTTTCGCTAACCTCCGTACTTGTAGCAGATGCGCCGGGGCGTTACGAGGGAACCTGCTGATGCTGGCGGGCGCGGCTCTGGACGCGGCGCCACGCCGCCAGTATGGCCGCTGCGAGACGGTCCACGTCGGCTTCGACCAGCGGCGCGGCGATCAGCGACAGCCGCAGCACGAAGTGCCGGTGCCAATCGGCGCCGCCCGCCAGGCAGATGTTATCCGCCTGCAGCTGCGCCACGACGGCGCGCGTGAGCTGGTTGCACTCCTCGACCGTGCCGGTCCCGAATGTCACCATGACCTGATTGAGCGATACCGTGTTGAGGACCGTCACCCCGCTCTCAGCGGCGAGGCGCCGCGCGAGTCGCCGCGCCAGGCCACAGTGGCGGCGCACCAAGTCGGCGATGCCATGGCGGCCCAGCCCCCGCAGCTGCGCCCACACCGCAAATCCCCGCGCGCGGCGGGACAATTCGGGAACGAATTGCCCGGGGTCGTACTCCGATTCGCCGGCCGGGGGCAGATAGCTCGCGGTGATCGACATCGCGCGCCGGTGCGCGTGCGTGTCCCTGACGATGGCAAACCCGCTGTCATAGGGCAGCTGCAGCCACTTGTGCCCGTCGACGGACCAGGAATCCGCTTCCTCGAGCCCCGCGGTCAGCTCGGCCATCTCCGGTACCGCGCGCGCCCACAGTCCGAACGCGCCGTCGACGTGCAGCCACGCTCCGTGCTTGCGGCAGATGCGGGCCAGATCGCCCACCGGATCGAAGTCGCCGGTATTGATCTGGCCGGCCTGCGCGATGACGATGGCCGGCCCGTTGCCCTGCGCCAGTGCGGCGCGCAGCGCCGGTGCGTCCATCCGGCCCAGGGCATCGGCCGGCACCCGGGTCGCGCGGCTGCCAAAGCCGAGATAACGCAACGCCGCCCAAATGGTCACGTGCGCATCCTCTCCCACGAATACGCGCACCGGGGGTGCTTCGGTGAGCCCGTCGGCTTCGACATCCCAGCCGACCTGTGCGAGCACCGCACTACGCGCGGCCGCAAGGCACACGAAGCTCGCCATGGTGGCGCCGGTGACGAAACCGACCGAGCACTCTGCTGGCAGCCGCAGCACATCGAGCAGCCAGCGCGCGGCCACCTTCTCGGCCATCGCGGCGGCCGGCGCGGTGGCGTAGACACCGGCGTTCTGGCCCCAGGCGCTGGTGAGCATGTCGGCTGCGACGCCGAGCGGGTCGGAGGCGCCGATCACCCAGCCGAAGAACCGCGGTCCGGCGGCCGCCGTCAGCCCTGGCTCCGCTGCCGAATGCAGCGCGTCGATGACGGCGAGGGGATCCTCGCCGACTTCGGGCGTCGGGCCGTCAAAGCGCGCCTGCAGCTCCGCCGGCGAGATCACCGGGCGCGGCGCGCGGTCCGCGACGCGGTCCCGGAACGCGCTCGCGTGCTCGGCCGCGCGCTGGAACAGGCGGCGGTGGCCGGCGGCCGCGAGCACCCGCTTCAGTTCCGTGACCGTCGCGCCGCCGAAGGGCCACTCGTCGGGATTCAGGCGCATGTTCAGATCCGCGCCTGGTTCTTCGCCGCCAACTCGGCCCGTCCGGAGGCCGACAGCCGCGGCACGAGCATCGGGGTACGCTGCCGGTAGGCCACGTAGTCCGCGCCGAACGCGGCCACCAGGTCACGCTCCTCGAGTCGGATTGCGACCAGGATGTAAGCGGTCGTCACCAACGCGAACACCAGGTGCGAGACCGTCATGGTGGGCGCGGCCCAGAAGATCGTCAGCCAGCCGACATACAGCGGATGCCGGACGAGCTTGTAGAGGCTCGGCGTGTAGAACTGCGGCGAACGGTATTCCTTGCCGGTGAGCTTGCGCCACACCTGCTTCAGGCCGAACAGGTCGAAATGGTCGATGAGGAAAGTCGTATAGAGCAGCAACGCCCAGCCGAACAGGTACGCTCCGATGACCGCGGTGCGCACCGCGCCCTCGGTTTGCCACACCACGCCTCCAATCGGCTCCCAGAACGCAAATAGTGCGCCGATCGCGATCGTACTTGCGAGCACATAGGTGCTGCGTTCGGCCGCTTCGGGAACGATGCCGGTCCACCAGCGCTTGAATGCCGGCCGCGCCATGATGCTGTGCTGGAGCGCGAACGCCGCGAGCAGCGCGACGTCGATACTCAAGGCCGTGCCCAGGGAACGCTGCGGCGGCCCATCGAGCATGGTAGGCGTGAGAAAGCCGCCGATGAACCCGATGGCATAGACGAACGCCACCAGGAACAGCGCGTAACATAGGACACCGTAGACGAATATTCCGATGCGGGACATCACTGCCTCCTCTGAATTTTGTGAGGCGGCAGGATGGCCGCAGCGTCGGTCTGACGCATGGGGGCGTGTCCCCCATCTTTTGCGCCGGCTACCCCTAAGTTTCGAGGGTGTCGAGCAGCCCGCGCGCGCGGGCCGCTTCCGCGGCTTCTCCTCGGGTCGTGACGCCCATGCGCGCCATGATTGCGGAAACGTGATGCTCAGCGGTCTTCGGCGAGATGCTGAGGCGACGGGCGATCTGCCCGTTGCTGAGTCCCTTGATGAGCAGAGCGAACACCTGCGCCTGGCGGCGCGTCAGCCCCGCGGGGTTGGCACGTGTCTTGCCGATCGGACCGCGCGGAACGCTACGCGCGCCGCCGGCGCGCATCTGGCGCCGCAGACGCGCAGCGGCAGGAACGGCCCCGATCCTGTCGAAGAGCGCGAGCGCCTCGCGCTGCGCCGTCTCGTCGCCCGCGGACAACGTGATCGCCTGCTCGTACGCACAGCCGAGCTCGGCCCAGGCGCTCGCGGCTTCGCGCCACTTCCCCTCGATGTGCAGCCGATAGGGCAGGCGCAGGCGGCTCGCGATCTCTGCAGGCAGCGCGTCAGTTTCACCCAGCAGTTTCAACCACAGGGCGGTTGCAGCCAGATTCCAGGTCTGGCCGGTCGCGCGTGTGCAGGCTTCGAATGCCGTACGCAGCCGCTCACGCGCCCCGGGGCGCGGCAGGCCCAGCCAAAGGGCCTCGGCATCGACCACCGCGAGCGGCGCGCTGCGCATGATGTCGCGCTGCGCGGTGGGCAGGGAGCGCGCTTCGTCGAGCACACCGTCCTCGGGCACGCCCATGCGGATCCGGGCACGCGCCAGCGCAATGCGCGCGTTGAAGCGGCTGGTACCGCGGGGATAGGGTCCGTAGACCACGAACTCCGCCTCGGTGGCCGCTTCCTGGATGCGCCCGAGGTCGACCAGCGCGAGGGCGCGCGCCCCGCGCATGTACGCCTCGAGCGGCGCGTTGTCGCGCGCGATCGCGGCGTTGATCCCATCCTCGAGGTGCTCGAACAGACCCTCATAACGCCGGTCGCAGGCCATCTGGTAGGTGAGGTTGCCGTACAGGCGCGGCAGCAGATCGGGCTGTTCGCGGCGACGCGCCTCGGCGATCGCGGCGAGGAGTTCCCCGATGCCGGTTTCGACATTCATGGAGCAGCGCGCCGCGGTGACGTTGGTGAGCGCGTGCAGGTAGATATCCGAACAGCCCAGGCGCTCGGCGAGCGCCATGGCCTCGAGCCCGCGCGGAATGGCCAGCTGGTTGCGTTCGGCGAGCATGTCGAGTTGCGACTGCGCGCTCAGCGCCATGGCGTACTGATGCGTCTCGGGGTGATCACGCAGCACCTCGAGCGCCTCGGCGGCCACCTCCTCGGCAAGTTCCGACTGGCCGTAAAACCAGTGCAGGCGGGCCGAGATGCGCAGCGCATCGCCCAGCCCCGGGATGTCACCGGCGAGCTTGCGCGCGGCGATGGCCTCCTGGATGGCACCGATGGCCTCCGAAAACGCGCCGCACTGCTCGCCGGCCTCGGCCTGCCGGGTGAGCACGTCCGCGCGTTCCAGGTTGGAGAGCCAGCTGCCTTGCTCGAGCGTGCGCGCCAAGTGAGCGACGCTCTCGCGGTGGGCGCCAAGCGCGCCGGCCTCGTCCGCAGCGCGCCGTGAGAACCGCACCAGGTCCTCGGTGGCGCCGGCCTGCTGAGCGTGGTGGGCCAGTTCCGCGGCGCGCACCTGCGGGCGCGACTTGAGCAGCTCGAGCGCCGCGGCGTGCAGTTCGCGCCGCCGCAGCGGCGACATCGCCTCGTGCACCGCCCGCCGCGCCAGCTCGTGCCGGAACGCGAGCGCTTCTCCGTGCGCGCTCAGCATGCCGGAGCGCATGCACTCCTCGACCCCGGCGTCCTCGCTGTCCTCGGCGAGCACCCGCAGCAGCGACTGATCGATCTGGCGCGGAAACAGAGCGGCGCAATCCAGAGCGCGTCGGGCGCGCGCGCTCAGCCGCGCGGTGCGGGCCAGGGTCGCATCGCGCACGCTGTGGGGCACGGTCGAGCGTCCGGTTGCCAGATACTCGGTGACGTGGAAGGGGTTGCCGCCGGTGGCGGCGTAGATCTCCGCCGAGGCCGTGCGGCCGCCGCTCGCGGCCAGGGTGGCCACCGCCTGAGGCGACAGCCGCTCGAGCACGATGCGCTCGCGAGAGTCCCGCGGCATGTCGGCCCACAGCGCCGCGAGACGCGAATGCGAAGGTGCCTCATCGTTGCGGAAGGTCGCGATGACCAGCAGTCGTGCCGTCCGGATGCGTCTCCCCAAATAGCGGAACAGGTCCAGAGTGGGGTCATCGGCCCAATGCAGGTCCTCGATCAGCAGCAGCCCGGGGTCGCGTGCGGCGGTCAGCAGACGCAGCAGCGCCTCGAAGGTCGCCAGCTGGCTGTGGGCGGAGACCGAGAAGCGGCCGCGGCTGTCGCGCTCGATATCGCGCAGCGGCCCGAGCGGTTCCGGGGTGCTCAGTTGCTCGCAGCCGCCGACGTAGACCTGGGCATCGGTGCGGTGCGCGCCCGCGAAGTCGAGCGCCGCGGAGGTCTTGCCGATGCCCGCCTCGCCTTCCAGTGACACGATGCGTCCGGTGCCGGCGCGCGCCCCCTGCAGAGCGGCCTCCAACCGAGATCTGGTCTGTTCACGCTCCAACAGCATGGCATTCCCCGCTGGGACCGCGAGCTTAACGACATTCGCGGCACGGCGTAATGGGACTGCCGTGGATAGAGCGGCGTCATGGCGCAGAAGCGGGTTGCGCGGTGGCGCCGCGGCCGCCGGCCTCATCGGCAGTGTGACCACGCCTTCCAGTGCATGCGGCACTGAATGCTCGGGTACTCGGGGGCGTGCTTCTCCGCCAGCCTGAGATAGGCATAGCGCAGGGTCGCGTGCCAGCGCGCCACGGCGGGGAGCGGGCGGGCGCGCGGAGCGGGCAGATCAGCGCGCCGCATACCGCAGCAGCAGATCGAGCATGGCGAAGACACCGGATGTGGCGAGTGCAGCCAGCACCGCGGCGAAGGGACGATAGAAGATGAACACGGATACCTCGATGTGTCGGAAATGATGCAATCCACGAGGCGGCATGTTGAGGGTGCGACCGTTTGCGGGCATCGGGGGCCAGCCCCCATCTTTGCTGTGGGCGTCCCCTAGATTTCGCGTCCCGGGAGGCTGAGGCGCTCTTGCTATCATCGGGCCGGCGCCGAATACGCTGCGTGGGTGCGATGCGCACGACCGACGAGGCACTGCCGATCTGGTGCGAGAGTGGGGGTTGCGCTCGCGGCACCGTCCTTCTCCTGCACGGCGTGGGGGCAACGGCTGCGGTATGGCATGGCGTGCAGCGCGCGCTGGCGCAGCGCGGCATGCTCGGCTGGCTGGCCCCGGATCTGAGCGGTCACGGCGCTTCGGGGTGGCTGCCGTCCTACAGTGTTGGAAGCCTCGCCGCCGCCCTTGCCCCGCTGCTGCAGCAGGGCGCACCGGTCTTCGTGGTCGGACACTCGCTCGGCGCCTACGTGGGGCTCGCACTCTCGAGCGGCTGGTTCGGCGTTAAGGTCCGCGGTGTGCTGGGCATCGGGCCGAAGATTATCTGGAGCGGCGCGGAGCTGGAGACCGCACGTGAGCTGGCGACTCGCCCCACGCGCTGGTACCCGGGCGCCGATGAGGCTGTCGCGCGCTACCGCCGCGTCTCCGGTCTCACGGCGGACATTGCTCCCGCAGAAGACGTTCTCGCCCGTGGCATCGTCAGGGAAGAACCGGGCTGGCGCCTGGCTCAGGACCCGCGCACCTTCGCGGCCGCCGGTGCGCCGTTCGCATCGCTCATCGCCAGTGCTGCGGCCCCTGTGGTGCTCGCGCGCGGCGAGCACGATCCGATGGTGTCGATCCCAGAGCTGCAGCGTCACGCCGCGCGCGTGCACGGCATCCACGGTGCTGGGCACAATGCGCACGTCGAGCGCCCGACGGAAGTGGTGGCGCTGATCGAGAGCTTGATCGCGGAGACTCACTCCCCCGATCATTGAGCCGCAGCGCGTCCCGGCCGCACGCCAACTAACAACGCAAGGGGGCCTCATGAACCGCCGCGAATTCGTCGAAGCCATTGGCACCGTCGCGCTCGCCACGGTCGGCGAAGGGGTGGGAGCGGCGCCCGCCGCAGGCGGCGGTGATTTCGATCCGGCGGAGCGGTCCATCGCCGAACTCAGCCGCGCCCAGCAACAGGGGCGCAGCAGCGCCGAGTCGCTCACCCACAGCTACCTGCGTCGCATCGAGCGCTACGACCGGCAGGGACCGAAGCTGGGTGCGGTGCTGGCGGTGAACCCGCAGGCTCTGGCGGACGCGCGCGCGCTGGATGCCGAGCGCCGCGCGGGCAAGCTGCGCGGCCCGCTGCACGGCATTCCGCTGCTGCTCAAGGACAATATCGAGACGCGCGATCCGCTGCCGACCACCGCCGGCTCGCTGGCGCTCGCTGCCGCCAGGCACTCCGAGGACGCCCCGGTGGCCGCGCGCCTGCGGGATGCCGGTGCGGTGGTGCTGGGCAAGGCCAACCTCAGTGAGTGGGCCAACTTTCGAGCCACCCGCTCGGTTAGTGGCTGGAGCGGGGTCGGCGGGCAGACGCGTTGCCCGTACGATCCGAGCCGCAACCCTTCCGGCTCCAGCGCCGGGCCCGCGGCTGCCGCGGCTGCCAGTCTGTGTGCCGCCGCGATCGGCTCGGAGACCGACGGCTCGATCCTCGCGCCGGCATCAATCAACTGCCTGGTGGGACTGAAGCCTACCGCAGGTCTGGTAAGTGCCGCGGGCGTGATACCCATTGCGGCACGCCAGGATACAACCGGTCCGATGACGCGTACGGTCGCCGATGCGGCGCTGTTGGTTGCGGTGATGGCGCAACCGGCGGTGCGCTGGGACGGCGCCGCCTCGCTCGAAGCGCCGGTGCAGGGCTTGCGTCTCGGGGTGCTGCCAACTCCCGCTTCGGCGCATCCGGAGGTGCTGCCACAGATGCAGGATTGGCTGAAGCTGCTCGCGGGCGCAGGTTTCAGGCTCGTCGATGTGTCGCCGCCACCGGGGTGGGCGACGCTCCTCGATGAGGAGCTGGAGGTGCTGCTGTACGATTTCAAGGCCGAGATTAACGCGTATCTGGCGCGCTTCAATGGGTCGCTGCCGGTGCGCACGCTTGCGGATCTGATCCGATTCAACACCCAGCACGCCGCCGCTGAGATGCCGTTCTTCGGACAGGACTTGTTCGAGCAGGCCGAGGCGTGCGGACCGCGTACCACTCCCGCCTACGTGAAGGCGCTGCGTCACATTCTCGAGGTTGCCGACACCAGCGGCCTGGGCGCGGTGTTCGCGAAGTCCGGGGTCGACGCTCTGGTGGCCTCAGGCAATGGTCCCGCGGAGCTCATCGACCATGTGTGGGGCGACCGCTACGAGAACAGCGGCGGCTGGCCCCCGATGTGCTCGGCCGCGGCGGTGGCCGGCTATCCGAGCCTCACGGTGCCGGCGGGGTTTGTGGCCGGTCTCCCGGTCGGCATTCACTTCGTCGCGCCGCGCTTCCGCGACGGGCGGCTGCTGCAGATCGGGCGTGCCTTTGAGCGGGCGCGCAACGCGCGCCAGGCACCGAAGCTCGACGCGTGAGCAGGGCCGCCGCTGGCACGCGGCCGCGATTGCGCGGCGTCCAGGCGCTGGCCGCACGTGCCTGAAGTCAGGCAGCGCCCCCGCCGCGCGCGATCCACTCGTTTACCAGTTGCTCGAGAACCGTGAGCGGTACGCCGCCGTTCTCGAGCACGACGGCGTGGAAGTCCTTCAGGGAGAATCTGGGTCCAAGGGCCGCCTGCGCCTTGCTGCGCAACTCCAGGATCTTGAGCTCCCCGACCTTGTAAGCACACGCCTGGCCGGGCAACGCCATGTAGCGCTCGACTTCCGAGGTGACCGTTGCCGCGGGCATGCCGGTTGCGCCCACCATGTAGTCGATGGCCTGCTCGCGAGACCAGCCCGTGGCATGCAGTCCGGTGTCCACGACCAGGCGCGCCGCGCGCAGCAGCTCGAGCTGCAGCCGTCCGAGATCACCCCACGGGTCATCCTTGTACATGCCGATATCGGCGGCGAGCTGCTCCGCGTACAGGCCCCAGCCCTCGGCGTACGCGGTGTAGAGCGTCTGCTGGCGGATGAGCGGCAGGCCCTTCAGGCCGAGCGCGGTGGAGATCTGGAAATGATGGCCGGGGATGCCTTCATGGTAGGCGGTGGTCTTCATGCCCCACTGCGGAACCTCGTTCATGTCGCGTAGGTTGGCGAAGAAAATTCCCGGGCGCGAGCCGTCCATTGTTGCCTGCTGGTAGTAGGCGCCCGACTGGCCCTTCTCCTGCGCCTGCGGCACGCGCTCGACCGTGAGGCGCTGCTTGGGCAGCGTGCGGAAGTACTCGCCCATGCGCGCGCTCACCTCATCCAGGATCTGCTGGTAGCGTTCGAGCGCCTGCTGCCGTCCGGCGTCGTCGTTCGGATAGAGGAAGCGCGGATCCTTGCCGAGCGCGCTCATCCGCTCCCCCACCGTGCCGGCGCCGAGCCCCTGTGCCTTCAGCAGCGCATCCATCTGCTGCGTGACGCGCGCCACCTCAGAAAGGCCGAGCTCGTGTACCTGCTCGGGCGTGTAGTTGGTGGTGGTCGCCTGGCGGAGCATCTCGGCATAGAAGGCGGCGCCGTCGGGGAGGCGGCCGACCCCGGCGCCCTGCGAGGCCGCTGCGGGTCGCAGCGCCTCGAGTACGGCACGCATGCGGTCGAACGCCGGGTAGACGCTGTCCGTGAGTGCCGCCGCGGCCTGGCGCTCGAGATCGCGTTTGCGCGCCGCGTCGAGCGCGCTGACCTTGTTCATGCGGGTCACGAACGTCGTGACCAGCGCGTTGTCCTCCGGCTTGGCGGCGACCGTGTCATGGATGACGGTCAGCGAGTGTTCCAATAACGCCGCCGGCAGCACCACGCCCATCTGAGCCTGGCGCTGCATTTCTGCGGTCGCCTCGTCGAGCTTGGTACCCATGGCCTGCAGGCGCTGCACGTAGTTGCGGGCGGTCTTGTCGTTGCTCACCACGTGCACGGTCTGCATGAAGTTGGGCAGTTGCGCCTCGACGCCGAACATGGGACTGATCGCGTACACAGAACCATCGGGCGGCAGCCAGTCGAAACGCTTGACTACCACCGCTGATTGGTACTGATCGATCAGGATGTCGTAGGTAATCTGGTCCTGGCGCTTGAGGTGCCCACGATCAAACCAGTGCACCTCGTTGATGAAGCCGGTGAACAGTGCGTAGTTGTCATCGCGCGCCCGTACCGTATACGGCGCCAGCTTGTCCGAATGGTGATCGAACATCGTGCCGTCGGCCAGGCCGATCGTGGTGAAGATCTCGGGATTGCGCACCAGAAACTCGAGAGCCTGGCGGTTGGCGAGCATGTTGAGGGTGAAGGGCTTGCCCCAGACGACGCGGTACCCGCCGTAACCGAGCACGAGCGCGAGTACTAGGGCGAGTACGCCCGCTATGCGCCAGGGTCTTCTCATGTCTCACCTATGGGTGTTGGTACCGGTCCGTTTTCCAGTCCCATGCGCGCAGCGCCCGGCGTTGCGATCGCGACAAGGTACAGGAGGTTGGAAGGAACGCAAGAAGATGGCGCGGGAACATCGCGCTTGGCGTGATGTTCCCGGGCGTTGGCCCACGGCGCGCGTGGTGCGTTGTTCAGCCGCCTGTGCTGCCGGTGCGGCGGATAAAGTCAGCGACGTTGTCGTGCAGCTGCTTCAGCGAGGTTTCCTTGGCATAGACCATGTGGCCCGACTCGTAGAAGCGGTACTCGATGTTGTTCTGCAGGTTCTGCGGAATCGGCAGATGGTGCATCTCGTAGATCCCCTGGTAGAAGGGCGTCGCCAGGTCGAAATAGCCCGCGTTGAGCTGCACCTTGAGGTTCGGATTGAGCTTCATGGCGTTGGCGAGGTCCGGCAGGACGTTGACGCCCTGGCGCGGCGACAGCGGCCCCTCGCTCTGCCCCGGCAGCTGGTGAGCGAAGTTCCAGCTCCGGAACGTGCGGATGCTGGGCTTGAATATCTTGCCTTCGCCGTAGTGCAGCTCCTTGCGCGCGTATTCATTGAACGCCGAGACGTATGCCGAGCCGAGCGCCGCGGACTGCGGATCGTACTCGGCGCGCTGGGCCAGCGGATCCAGATCGGGTCCGGAGAAGCGGCTGTCGAGCCGTCCGGTGGTGGTGTCGCCGTCACCCTGCAGGTTCTGGCGAAACTCACCGCCGTCGATCCTCAGGTCAGCCTTGAGGATGTACGCGACCGGCAGCCCGGTGTACTCGTGCAGCTTCGCGGCGATGGCGGCGCGGTCGTTGGCGCTGAGCGTCGAGCCCGCCGCCAGGGCGCGCGCGTAGTCGCCCATGGCGAACTGCTCGACCTCGGTGAGCAGCGCTTCGAGGTTCGGGTACTGCTGCGGCAGCTTATGGTGATACCAGGCGGTGGCCGCGTAAGTAGGCAGCACCGTCTGGTAGGGCAGGTCGATGCCCGGGTTGCCGGTCGGTCGGTCGGGACTCAAGTCGAAGCTGAGAATCTGCGACAGCAGGATGACGCCGTTCAGGTCGATCGAGCGGTCCGACTCGAGCTCGTTCACCACTACCGCCGAGCGCGGCGTGCCGTAGCTCTCGCCGAACAGGTACTTCGGTGAGTTCCAGCGGCCATACTTGGAGAGAAACTGCGCGATGAATTCGGAGAACGCGTAGGCGTCCGGATCAAGACCGAAGAAGGCCTTTTCCTTGTCCTTGCCGGCGATGCGGCTGAAGCCCGTACCCGGGGCGTCGATGAACACCAGGTCGGTCGCATCGAGAAGGCTCGAGGCATTATTGACCAGCGCGTAGGGGGCCGGCGGGGTGTGCGAGTCGGTCGAGGTCACGACGCGCCGCGGCCCGAACGCCCCCATGTGCAGCCACAACGTGGCCGAGCCGGGGCCGCCGTTATAGAAGAACGTGAGCGGACGCGTGCCGCCGGCGCCGTTCTTGAAGTAGGCGACGTAGAACACCGAGGCTTCGGCGTTGGGGTTGGGAGGCTCGCCGCCCTCCGGTGCTGGCGCGGCGCCGGGCTTTTCCGCG
Source organism: uncultured Steroidobacteraceae bacterium (assembly GCA_964489185.1). GTDB lineage: Bacteria > Pseudomonadota > Gammaproteobacteria > Steroidobacterales > Steroidobacteraceae > 13-2-20CM-66-19. Next base: position 70,811 of record CAZAXR010000013.1, read on the forward strand.
TTCGGATCGCGCGGCACATCGTCCCAGCCCTTCGGGTGCACGATGAGCGTGCCGGCGACCGCCCGGTAGCTGATGGCGTGGCCGCCGACGGTGACGCTGCCGCTGCTCTCGACCGCTTCGGGTCTGAACGGCTCGAACTTGCGAGCCTCGGGCTTCGGCGACTCACCCTCTGCGCTCTTGCCCTCGGACGACTTCGATGCGTCGGGGGCGGCGGCGAGAGCCGCACACGCAGCAAGTGCGGCGAGTACGGCGACGCACGACCTGAAGCTCGATCGGCACATAACGTGTTCCTTGGAGACCCCGCCAGAATCGGGGCGCCAATACTAGCGAAGCGGCCCCCGGAAACAAGCACGCGGGTGCTCGTACCCCCGCTGGCAACGCAAAGTATTGTCAAGACGCCGCGCGAGTTGGGAGCGGGCAAGTGTCTTATGATGATGCGCCTGTCATGTTCGCGGCGCAGGAGTCTTGCAGGTGAGCACCGTACTTGTGACCGGAGCCTCGGGCGGGATCGGCACCGCCATCTGTTCCGCGTTGGCCGCACGCGGTGCCACGCTGGTGCTGCACTACCAGTCTGACCGCGCGGCCGCCGAGGCGGCTCGCCGCGACCTGCCCGGCAGCGGGCACAGCCTCCTGCAAGCCGACCTGGCGGACCGCACCTCGATCGAGCGGCTGTGGCGCGAGGCCTCCGCGCTGCGGCCGATCGATGTGCTGGTGAATAACGCCGGCATTTTCCCGGCACATGCGCCGCTCGCGACCGACTATGCGCAGTGGACCGAGGCCTGGGAGCGCACCCTGGCGATTAACCTGCTGGGGCCGGCGCGCCTTTCGCACTGGGCGGCGCGCACCATGGCCGAGCGCGGACACGGCCGGATCGTCAGTGTCTCCTCGCGTGGTGCGTTTCGCGGCGAGCCCAACGCACCCGCGTATGCCGCCAGCAAGGCCGGCCTGAACGCGCTCAGCCAATCCCTCGCCAAGGCGCTCGCCCCGCAAGGGGTGTACGTGTTCGTAGTCGCGCCCGGCTGGGTCGCGACCGAACGGGTCGCGCGCGCGGTGCAGGACGAGGCCGTGATCGCTGATCAGCCGCTGGGGCGTGTCGCACAGCCGCAGGAGGTCGCCCAGGTCGTGACCTGGTGCGCGCTCGATGCGCCCGCGAGCATGACCGGAGCCATTGTCGACGTGAACGGGGCTTCCTACCTGCGGACCTGACCTCGCCGCGCGCTGACCCTCAGTCCTTGTCCAGGGGGGTATTGCCCCCGGTGAACTGGGTGCGCGCCTGCGCCAGGCGGTACTTGTGCTCGGCGCGCCAGCGTCGCCAGTCGCGCACAGCGCAGAAGGCATACACCAGCTTGAAGAGTTTCAGCCGCCACAATACCTCTGGCGTATCGAACAGGTCTCCGGCCAGCATCGAGATGACGCTCTGCTCCAGCCGCCAACGGTTGCTCGGGTGGCGGAACAGCTCCTGCATCACCGGGCCGTTGAAGCGGTATATAAAGAAGGAGAAGCGCGCCATGCCAGCGCGCTGGCGCCTCTCCAGCGCGCGCAGCAGGCTGCGCTCGGCGCCAGGCTCGCGCAGTGCGCGGTCCACGACCTGCACCGCTTGCTCGGCGCCGCTCATCGCCAGGTACACGCCGGAGGAAAATACCGGGTCGAGGAATGCGAAGGCATCGCCGACCATTACCCACCCCGGGCCCCCCATCCGGCTCGAGTCGTATGAGTAGTTGCCGGTGACGCGCACTTCGTTGCCGATCAGCTCGGCGTGCTCGAGGCGCGCCCACAGCGCGCGGTTGCGCTGCAGCGTCGCCAACAGGAAATCGAGTGTGCGGCCGCGGCGCTGCTTGAGGTAGTCGGGCCGGCACACGGCGCCGACGCTCATGACGCCCTCGGGCAGCGGGATCATCCACATCCAGCCGTGCTCGAAGCTGTAGATGCTGATGTTGCCTTCATCCGCCCCGGGGCGCCTCGCGGCGCCCTGGAAGTGGCCAAAGATCGCCGCGCTCTGATGCTCGCGATTCTTGCGGCGCAGCCTCCGCCTGGCAGCCAGAAAGGTGTCACGGCCGCTCGCATCCACCACATAGCGCGCCTGCAGGAGGTAGCTGGCACCCTGATCAGTGCGGACCTCGAGCCGCGCATCGCGCGGCCCGCGCTGCTCGAGCGCCACGACCTCGTGGCCCTCGCGCGCCGCTGCGCCACATTCGCGGGCGTGCTCGAACAGCATACGATCGAAATCCTGACGCCATACCTGAAAGGAGTGCGGCGGGCTGGCGCCGAGCGCGCGCTCGAAGGCGTAGCTGTTGTATCCGCGCTCGTTGTCGGCCTCGAAATCCGCGCCCGGCTTGAACACCCCGAGCGCGCGCACCTTCTCCAGCACTCCCAGGCGCTCGAATATCGGCAGGTTCATGGGCAGCAGCGATTCGCCGATGTGAAAGCGCGGATGGTGCGCCTTCTCGAGCGCGATCACCCTGTGGCCGCCGCGCGCCAGCAGTGCCGCGGCGGTACTGCCGGCCGGTCCGCCGCCGATCACCGCCACGTCGCAGGACTCGGCGGGCAAATCAGACGCGAGCGGCACTGCAACTGACATTGGAAAACCAGATGCCCTGCCAGCGTTTCACTTTGTCCTCTCCCGACAGGCTCTGCGGCGACACGCTCTGCTCGGCGCCAAAGAGCACCGCTGCGTCAATGGCTCGCGCATTCACCGCGGCGTACAGCCGCCCATCGTGGTCAAGCACCGCCGCCACCAGCACGCCGCACCTGCGGCACAAGAGCAGCTGCGCCTGTCCGCTGCCCTGACGATAGCGTGCCACCTCGTGCTCGTCACGCACACCGATGTGCAGCGAGCCGTGCGGGTCCGACACGTAGGCGGCACCGTGCTTGCGGCAGAAGCTGCAGTCGCAGGCGCGCGGACGATAGCTGTCGGGCGCGCGCGTCAGCGTGAGCTCCATGAGAATGTTTCCGCAATGGCAGCCGCCGCTCACCGTATCCATGGTCGCCAAGAAGATCAGCTGGCCGAGAGGCTTCGAACACTACGTTCGCAGTTGCGCGGGCGCAAGCCGGACCGCACTAGCGCATGGTCTCGGCGACGCTCAGCAGATTCTGCGGAACGACGCGGATGGTCCCGCCGCGCGGGTTGTCGATGTCCGCAATCAGGAAGAAGGCGACCGAGAGGAGCAGCGGCAGGATGACGAGCATGATCCAGCGCGAAGCGAGAGTGTACGTGCCGTAGCCCAGCATCAGGTTGCAGAGCATGCTGATCAGTACCAGAAGCGCCCAGGCCGGGCGCGGAATGCGGTTCCACCACGCCGCCTGCGTATACCCCTGCGAGTTGAAGACGTCGTTCATCCCCGCGACCATGAGAGCAGTGTGCGCATTCGGCTGGCCCGCTACCGCGGTGCGCAGCCCGGACCACAGCTGCTCTTCGAGCCTCTGGGTCTGCGCATCGATGTCGCGCAATCGCGCGGCGTCGCTCGTGGTGTAAAACAGGACCCGCTGGCCGAGGTAGTCCCTGAGCAGCGCGCGCGCCTGCGTCGCCTCAGCGGCCGGCAGCAGCTCCACGCGCAGGTACTCGGTGCCGATGGCGTTGGCCTCCTGTTCCTCGTAGTTCTTACGCAGGTCGTAGCGGTTCACCGCCATCGAAAAAGTGAAGCCGGTGATGAGTCCCAGGAGCGTCAGCGACGCGGTGAGCAACACGCCGAAATCCTGGCGCACGGGATGCTCGAGCGCGGCACGCCTGCCGAGCCGCGCCCCGAGCTTCGCGCACAGCCACAGCACGATGAAGGTCACGGCGCCGAACACTAACGGAGAAGCCTTCAGGAAACTCATGACGGCGGCTCCTCTGGGTCTACCCTAGGGGCGCGGCGCCGCCTTCGCGGCGGCGGCGCTCGACGAAAGCGTTCAGTGCGTCGTGCACCGCAGGGTCCATGGGCGGCGGCTGGAAGGCCTCGACCGTCTCTCGCCACAGGGTAGCGGCGCGCTCGGTGGCGGTCCGCGCGCCGGCCTCTGACCATGCGCCGAAGTTGCGCCAGTCGGAGACCAGCGGCGTGTAGAAGGCGTCGCGGTAGCGCTGCATGGTGTGTGCCGCCGCGAAGAAATGCCCGCCGGGGCCAACCTCGGCCACCGCATCCAGGCCCAGTTCCTCCGCGGACGCCGGTACGGGCTGAAACAGCTCGGCGAACATCTGCAGCATTTCGACGTCGAGGATGAACTTCTCGTAGGAAGCGGTGAGCCCGCCTTCGAGCCAGCCGGCGGCGTGCAGAATGAAATGGCAGCCGCCAAGCAGCGCCCCCCACAGACTCATCTGCGACTCGTAGGCGGCCTGCGCGTCGGGTGCATTGGACGCGGTGGCGCTCGAGCAGCGCCACGGCACGTTGATACGCCGTGCGAGCTGACCTGCGCCGAAGGCCGCCTTGGCGTACTCCGGAGTGCCGAAAGCCGGTGAGCCGGACTTCATGTCGACGTTGGAGGTGAAGCTGCCGTACATGACCGGCGCGCCGCGCCGCACCACCTGCGACAGCGTGATCCCGAACAGCGCCTCGGCGTGGGCGAGCGTCAGCGCGCCGGGGATGGTGATCGGTGCCATCGCGCCGGCGAGCGTGAACGGGGTGACGATCATCAGCTGGCCCTGCGTCGCGAAGGTCATGATGCCCTCGGTCATAGGCAGATCCAGCTGCAGCGGCGAGTTGGTGTTGACGATGCTGTAGCAGCGCGGAGCGGCGCGGAAAGTGGCCTCGTCGATTCCGTGCGCCAGCTGCAGCATCGCGAAGCAGTCCCCGAGCTGGCCGTCGCCACGGCAGTAGAAGTAGGGCGCCTTGTCCCCGAGGGTCAGCTGCGCGAGGGTGGTGTCGAGATGGCGCTCGGCGACCGGCACATCCTGCGGTTCGGTCATCTGGCCGAGCACGTGAATGACGTCGAAGGCCTGCGACAGGCGCACGAAATCGCGGAAGTCAGCGATCGAGCCGGTGCGTTTGCCGCGCTGCAGGTCGCTGACGCTCGGCGGCCCAGCGACCGGAGCAAACACCACGTGGCGGCCGCCGACGCGGCAGGAGCGCAGCGGATTGCGGGCAATGAGGCTGCACTCAGCCGGCACCGTCGACAGCGCGGCGTTCACCAGGCCGCGGTCCAGCCGCACCATGCTGGTGGCCTCGTCCACCGTGGCGCCGGCGGTGGCGAGTGCGGCGCGGCCGGGCGCCGACAGCACCCGCATTCCCTGGCGCTCGAGGATGTCGAGCGCAGCCAGGTGCATGTTCTCGACCTGGTCCTCGGAGAAGATCCTGACCGGCTCGAAAGGATTGACCAGGTTGCGGTAGCGGATCGAGCGCTCCGGCTGTCCGCCCGTGATAGCTCTGTTGGATTCGCGCCTGCGAGGTCTCATCCCGGTGCTTTCAACGTTCCGCTGAGGAAGGCGTGGCAAGTATGCCACCGTTGCGTGTGCGCGGCGCCGCGCCCCGCCTACGCAGCTATTTCTGCTCGGCGTAGATCCTGACGAGGCGATAGAGAAAATCGCGGCACTCGAGCAGTGAGTGCACGCCGACGTACTCGTTGAGCCCATGGATGTGCCCGAAATCCGGGCCTAGGAACAAGGGCTCGATTCCATAGGTGGGGATGCCCGCGGCATTCAGGAACTCACCGTCGGTGGCGCCCGGCTGCAGGATCGGCAGCACCGGGACGCCGGGCCAGAGCTGGGCCGCGAGCTTCTCGACCGGAGCCAGGATCTGCGGGGTGAGGGGCGGAGGAGCGGAACTCGGACCGCGCGCCGCGAGCGTCGTCACCTTCACCTCGGGGTCCGCCACCAGCTCCTCGAGCTTGGCGCGCACGCTCTCCTGTGACACCCCGGGGAAGATGCGGCAGTTGACGTTGGCCCGTGCCCGCTGCGGCAGCGCGTTGGGTGCATGCCCGGCATCCAGCATGGTCGCGACGCAGGTGGTGCGCAGGGTCGCATTCCAGCCGGGATCCTTCGATGACACCAGCGCGATCGCCCGCATGTCGTTCGGATCGCGTACCAGGGCGCTCATGGCGTTGGCCACCTCGGCATTGCCCTTGGCGGCCTGGATCTTCGCCATACCGGTGAAGTAGCCGCGGTTGCCGTCGGTGAACTGCGGCGGGAATGTGTAGGCCTCGATCTTCAGAAGTGCGGCGGCGAGGTGGTAGATGGCGTTGTCCTTCACCGGCAGCGAGCTGTGTCCGCCGGAGTTGGTGACCTCGAGCAGGAAATTCTGCGCCGTTTTCTCACCCGCCTGGATCTCGAGCGCCACGCGATGGCCGTCGGCGTCGAGCTCGCCGCGCGCTCCCTCGTTGATGGCAAATGCGGCGTCGATCAGCTCGCGCCGGTTTTCGGTCAGCCACTGGGCACCGTTCACCGCCCCGACGGCACCCTCCTCACCGCAAGTGAGGGCGAGCTTTATGGTACGGCGTGGACGGTAGTTCTCGGCGCGGAAACGCACGAGCGTATCGACCCAGATGGCCGCCTCCGCCTTGTCGTCCACCGCACCGCGCGCGTAGAAGTTGCCGTTTTCCTCTATCAGCTTGAAGGGATCACGTGTCCAGTCCTCGCGCTTCGCCTCCACGACGTCCAGGTGCGCCAGCAGCAGCATGGCCTTGAGCTGCGGTTCGCGGCCCGGGTAGACCGCCACCAGACCGCCTTCCTTGGGAGCCGCGGGCGGAGCGAACAGGTGCAGGTCGCTGTCGGGAAAGCCCGCCGTCTTCAGGCGCGCCGCCATGCGCTCGGCGGCGAGCGTGCAGCTGCCGGCGGACAGGCCGGTGTTGGTCTCCACCAGCTCCTTGTAGAGTTCGCGGAAGGCGGACTCGCCGGAGGCGGCCTGCGGCCGCGCCGGCCAGCAGGCGCACACGAGAAGCATCGCGAGCAGGGGGGCGGGGGCTTTGTTCATCTTCGACTCCCGGAGAGTCGCGCGATTAGACGTGGCCGCTGTGGCGCTGCGCAAGCAGTTTCTGGTGCTGCGCCGGTTCGCATGCGCGGCGAGCGGTGCCAGACGCGCGGCCGGTCACGGGCGCGGGCCGCCCCCGCCTGCCCGCCGCCAAGTATCATGCTGCCCGGCGCGCCGCACAGGCGACGGCGCGCCCACTCATTTCAGCGGCGCAAAGGACCGGTCATGGGTCGAGTACTCACGGGGACGTTCTTGGTTGCCTGCGCAGTCGCGCAGGTTCACGCGGCGCCCGCCGCTGTGCCGCAGAGCATGCAGGCCGCGGCGATCGATCGCAGTGGCGGACCGGAGGTCCTGACGCTGCATACGCTGCCGGTCCCCAAGCCCGCCGCCGACGAGGTGCTCATCGCTGTGCACACGGCAGGGGTCGCCTCGTGGGACGTGAGCATCCGGCAGCATCCCAACGCCATCAAGAACTCCGCCTTCCCGCTGGTGCTCGGTACCGATGGGGCCGGCGTAATCGCAGCGCTCGGTTCCGGGGTACATGATTTCAAAGTCGGCGAGCAGGTCTACTCCTATAGCTGGGACAACCCGCAGGGCGGCTTTTACGCCGAATACGTCGCGGTGCCCGCGAAGCTGGTGGGCCCCGTGCCCAAGGGCCTCACCCTCACCGAGGCAGGTGCGATCGGGACCACCGCGCTGACGGCGATCCAGGGTATCGATGACGCCCTGCACCTCAGATCGGGCCAGACACTCATTATTCATGGTGCCGCGGGCGGGGTGGGCACTCTCGCCCTGCAGTTCGCGCGGCTGCGGGGTGTGCGCGTGCTCGCAACCGCCAGCGGCGAGGACGGTCTGGCCTTGGCGAAGCGTCTCGGAGCGCAGGCGGCCGTGGACGGGCGCAGCGGCGACATCGCCGCGGCCGCGCGCGCGTTCGCACCCGGCGGCGTGGACGCGGTGCTGGGGCTCGCCGGCGGCGATTCGCTCGAGCGCTGTGTGGACGCGTTGCGCCCCGGTGGAAGGCTGGCCTTCCCGTACGGTGTGCGCCCCGAACCGCGTGCCAGGCCGGGGCTGGATACCGTGCGCTACAACGCCATCGCGGGGCCGGCGGAGTTCGAACGCCTCAATCAGGCCATCGTGGCGGCCAAGTTGGAAGTGCCGATCGCCGCGGAATTTCCGCTCGCCGAAGCCGCCAAGGCGCAGGAGCGTCTCGAAGGCGGTCACGTGCTCGGCAAGGTGGTGCTGCGGATTCGCTGACGATCACTCCAGCGCCACGCTCTGCACCAGCATGATCTCGCAGGCGCCGGCGCCGGAGTCGGTGCGCGTCATGGAGGTGCGCGCCCTCGCGCCGTCGTCGCGCGCCGCATCCACCAGCAGACCCTCGAAGTGCACCACCTGCCCGACCCGCAGCCGCGCCAGCTGCGCGCGCACCTCGTCATCGGCGGGGATGACGTGCGTGTTGGCGCTGTGGGTGATGACTTCCTCGCGCGCAATGGGCAGCGCGCCGCGCGGCCGCCAGGTGTAGAAACGCGCCGACTGCGAGATGTCGAACCCGGCCAGTACGCGGTTGTCCGACATCTCGCCCCAGCCGAGGGCGAGGTCTTCGGGCACCAGGGCGGCGAGGCCATCGAAGTAGTAGTTCTCGCGGCCCAGGATGCGCGCGGTCAGCGCATAGTGTGCGCGGGGGATGAGGGTCCAGCGGCCGCGGCGGATCGGCGTGCCAGGGTCCGTGTTGGTCTGCACCGGATCGTCGGGCGCGAGTACACCGTCGCCGGGATGCACCGGCCGCGCCTCGAAGCGCTGCCAGCCGTTGTACACGGCGCCGGCCACCAACACTGCCAACAGTGCGCTACGCAGCTGCATGGCTCATCTTGGGCGTGTGCTCCTTGGAACTCCGTGACTGCGGTCAAGCTATGCGTCTCTTCCTCAGCCGCCGTGGCAGTGATGGGTATTGGCAAGCTGGGTGAGACGCGCCAGGCGCGGATTGGCGGTGAGCTGCGTCCCGGCACCGCTCATCAAATCGGCGGTGCTGTTCATCGCCCGGGTATCGGTGGGCTTGCTCTCATCGAGCATGCGCCGGTTCATGGCCTTGTTCTCCGCGTCGAGGGTCTTTTCGGTGGTCTCCAGGGCGCGCCCGCGGACCATGCCCATCGAGGCCATCTCGGTCACGCGATCGGTGGTGGAGGCCGCATCGACCATCGCCTGCTCCTTGGCCTGCTGTACCGCAGCTTCTTTCTGATGCTTGGCGATCATGGCCTGTTCGTCGGCGAGAGCGGACTGTGCGTCGGCGAGCTGCCCCTTATCGGGCGTGGCGAACTGCTGCTGCTTCATCTCGGCGATGATCTGGTCGCAGCTCATCTGCTCATCCCCGGGGCGCGCGGCCTTCGGGTCCGCGAGCGCGGAGTCGTAAGCCTTCTGCGTGGCCATCATTTTCTGGCAGGCCTCCATGCTGACGTGCGCATCGGCGACCGCCGCGATCTGTGCACAGTCCGGAGGGGCGCCGGCGGCGGCGGTCTGTGGCGCCTGGTGATGGCCAAAGAGGCCGCCGAATCGGGACGTGGCGGAGGAGGCAGCGGCCGTGCCTGAAGCCGCTGCGCCCGCGGTCGCGGCTGCCCCGGCAGCGGTAGCCGAAGCACCGCCCGGCGCCGGCGGGGTCGCCGGTGCCGCCGCGGAACCGGTCGCAGAGACCGACCCGGCCAGCTGACCGATGAGCGGAGTGAGCACGTCCTGGCCGTCGGCGTCGGCCTTGCCCTGCAGCGTGGCTGACTGGATCGGCGTCGTCGACCCGACCTGCACCAGGCGGTATTCGAGTGAGACGGTGTCGCCGCGCTTGATGCCGGACTGCTGTGCGCCGGTCATCTGTGCCATCGCCTGCTGCTGCGTCGCGGCGAGCGAGTTGCTGACCGCGCTTTGCGCGGCATTCTGGGCGGCACTCTGCGCCACCGCACTCATCACGCCGCCGCCGCCCATGTGCCCGGCCGCTCCGGCCATAGCCCCCATCGACAGCATGCCGGCCATGGGGGCCAGCTTGTGCAGCAGACCGCCGCCCGCATGCTTTTGCTCGAGGTTGGTGTAGAGGATGTGCGTGCAGTGCTTGGAGCGCGCCTCGGCGTCGAGTTGCTCGGGGGTGCTGGCATCCAGCGCCACCGTCTCGACTCCCGGCCGGTGCAGCTGCTCGACGACGCTCTGCCGCAGCGCCGCCGGGACGTTGGCTGCGCCGTCACCGAGCTGCCCGTGGGGGAGCGCGACCCCGATGGTGATGGGCGCCGGTGGGGCCTGCGCCTCGAGCGTGAAGGAGGCGAGAAACGCGATCGCTGCCGCCAGCAGCAGTGCGGCGAGGCTGGGGAGGGTAGTTTTCATAATGTGTCCTCGGTGAGCGAATGCCTGCTCACGGGTTAGCGCGCAGAAACGCACGAAACAGGCTCACGCGCCGCGTGCGCGCCTGCAGCGCGGACTTGCGCGTATCTAGGCAGGGCTAATGGGAGGGACGCACATGGCAGCCGCATTCACGGCCACCTTCAGGTGCCCGGCCGCAGGTGATAGGGTGGAGCGCAGGTGTTGGTTGACAACGGACCCAACGCACCCATGTCAGTTGCCGCGCTGCATCACGCCCCCTCGGGGCGGTTACGAGGCTGAGCCGGCGTGGAATCCAGACCCGGCGGGGACGTCACACGGTTGCTGCTGGATTGGAGCGGCGGCAACCAGGGGGCGCTCGAAGCGCTTCTGCCGCTCGTGTACGAGGAGCTGCGCGCCATGGCTGCGCGACACCTGCGCGGCGAGCGTCAGGCACACACGCTGCAGCGGACGGCGCTGGTGCACGAGGCGTTCCTGCGCCTGGTCGACCAGAACCACGTCGACTGGCAGGGCCGGGCACAGTTCTTCGGGCTCGCCTCGCAGATGATGCGGCGCATACTCGTCGATCACGCGCGGCGGCGGCTGGCACAAAAGCGTGGCGGAGGCGCGCAGCGCCTCAGCCTCGATGACATCGCTGCGGAGGACGACGGCGCCGCCGTCGGCCCCGGAGTCGACGCCCTGGCGCTCACCGACGACCCGAGGGTCGACCTGGCCTCGATCGACGGCGCCCTGCGGCGCTTGGAAGCCATGGATCCGCAGCAGGGCAAACTCGTTGAGCTGCGCTTCTTCGGCGGCCTGAGCATCGCCGACACCGCCGTGGTCATGGGAGTATCGGCGGCCACGGTGAAGCGCGAGTGGGCCATCGCTCGTGCCTGGCTGCAGCGCGAGCTGGGTGCGGAGCAACGCCGATGACCCCCGAGCGCTGGCGGCACGTCAAGGAAGTGTTTGCGCAAGCGAGCGGGCTCGATCCGGCCGCGCGAACTCCCTACCTCGAGCAGGCGTGCGGCGACGACGGCGAGCTGCGCCTCGAGGTCGCATCGCTGCTGTCCGCGCACGCAACCGCCGATGCCATCCTCGACCGGTCGGCCGGAGACTACCTGCCCCTGAGCGCGCTCGAGGCGAGCGACGAGCCGCGGCAAGGGCGCCGGCTTGGCGCCTACCAGCTGGTGGAGTGTCTGGGACGCGGCGGCATGGGCGAGGTATGGCGCGCCCGCCGTGCCGATGCGCAATACGAGAAGGAGGTCGCGATAAAGCTGGTGCGCGGTGGTTACGACACCGCGTTCGTGCTGCAGCGCTTCCGGGCCGAGCGGCAGATTCTCGCCAACCTCGAGCACCCCAACATCGCGCGGCTGCTGGATGCGGGAGTCACGGTTGCCGGTCAGCCATATCTCGTGATGGAGCTGGTCGAAGGGGTGCCGATCGATGCGTACTGCACGGCGCGCGCGCTGCCCATCGCCGAGCGGCTGCGCCTGTTCCGCGAGGTCTGCGCCGCGGTGAGCTACGCCCACCAGCGGCTGGTCGTGCACCGCGACCTGAAGCCCGGCAACATCCTCGTGAGCGCCGACGGCGCGATCAAGCTGTTGGACTTCGGGATCGCGAAACTCCTGCAGCCTACCCCGGCTGACGGCGCGGTGAGCGATGCCACCCGTACCAACCTGCGCGCACTGACCCCGGCATTCTGCAGTCCCGAGCAGGTTCTCGGCCTCAGCATCACCACCGCAAGCGACGTCTACTCCCTCGGTGTGGTGCTCTTTCACCTGCTCGCGGGACGCAGTCCCTATCGCACGGCGCTGGAGTCGACGCGCGACGCGATCCGGGACGTGTGTGAGACGGAACCGCTGCGTCCAAGTGTCGCCGCGGCACAGGACAGCGGGACCGACCGCGCGCGCAGCCTGCCCGACCGCGACTTGGATGACATCACTTTGAAGGCGCTGCGCAAGGAGCCGGAGCGGCGCTACGGCTCCGTGGAACAGCTCGATGAGGACCTGCGTCGCTATCTTGCCGGACTGCCAGTCCTGGCGCGCGGCGATCACTTCTCCTACCGCGCCGGGAAGTTCCTGCGCCGTCACCGCGTGGAGGTGGCGGCGGCAGCGCTGGTGGGGCTGGCGCTGCTGGCAGGCATCATCATCAGCAGCCGCGAGGCGCGCATCGCCGACGCACAGCGGGCGCGCGCCGAGCGCCACTTTGCCAGTGTGCGCGCGCTCGCCAACACGTTCATGTTCAAGATGGACGACTCGATCCGCGATCTTCCCGGATCAACGGCGGCGCGCGAGCTGCTGGTGAAGACTGCGTTGGAGTATCTGGACACACTGTCGCGGGAAGCCGGCACCGACCGCAGCCTGCAGCTGGAGCTGGCGGAGGCCTACGATAAGGTAGGCGACATCCAGGGCCAGGCGAACAATCCCAACACCGGCAAGCCGCAGGCGGCGCTGGCAAGTTACGACAAAGCGATCGGGCTGCTGACTCGGCTGACCGCCGCCGAGCCTGCCAATGCGCAGGCGCTGCGGCGGCTCGCCATGGCCCACATGAAACGCAGCCGGGTATTCGCCACCCTGAGCGGCGACCTGCCGACCGCGGCCGCGGAGTCACAGCGGGCTATCAGCATCCTCGAGCGCCTGGCCGCAGCGCAGCCGCACGATCCGGAGGCGCAGGACCGGCTGGCCGGCGCCTACGGCAATCATGCCATCCACCTCTTGTGGTCGGGGCAGACTGAGGCGGCGATCGCGAGTGCCTCCAAGGCAGTGGCGCTCATGGAGCAGCTACACCGCACTTATCCCGACAACCTGCTGTTCGAGTTTCATCTGGCGAGCCAGCACACGAACGCCGGGATCGTGGTCATCGGCCGGGGCGTGCAGCCCGAGACCATCGAGCAGTCGCTGGCGCACGAGCAGCAGGCGCTGGCGCTGGATCAGCACCTGCTGGACACCGATCCCGAGCACGCGCTGCGCTACTGGCGGGCGATCGGTGCCGACCGCGCCGATCTCGGCATGGAGTTTTACGAGCAGGGCGACTATGCGGGCGCTCTCAAGGAGTATGACGCCGCGCGCGCGGCCATAGAAAAGACCGTGGCTGACCGGAACAACTTCCAGGCGCAGCTCGACATGGCGCGCATCACCCATCACGTCGCCCGGGCACGGTTCGCAACGGGACGCACCGACGATGCGGCCCACAGCTTTGAGCAGTCGCTCGAGGCGTTGCGTGCCCTTGCCGCCCACGGCGATACCCTGGAGATCCAGTACCTGCTGGCGACCTGCGAGATGGGAATGGGCCTGATCGAGACGCGGCGCGCGGGGGCGACCTCAGATCGCGCTGCGCAGCTCGCTCACTGGCAGGCCGCGCATGACTGGTTCGCCGCCAGCGTGCCGCGCTACGAGCGCCTGGTGAAGACAGCGAGAGTCACCCTTCCCCCGCAGGACGCGCTTGGTTACGACCAGGCGGTCACCGGGCTAGCGCGCAGCAACGCGGCGCTGGCGCGCGCGCACTGAGGGCTGACGCACCGCATGCGGCGCGCCGCGGCGCCCGAGTGGGTCCCGGGCCCCATACGGCTGCGCGCCATTCACGGCAGGCGCCGAGTGCGCTTCCTGACTGGCTTCCGCCCGCGCCGGCAGCGCGGCGCTGGTATCGGCGGTGCCGAGGAGAAGGTGACGCCGTTGGCTAACTGACCTGGGATGCGCGCGCGACCCCCTTGCGGCGTGGTAACTTTGAGCCCGGTCTTTTAGTAAAGGAGTCCGCAGCGGATGCCCAGCAGAGTTCCCGACGGCCAGAAACGCGGTTGGATCATCCCGATCGGCGGGGCGGAGAACAAGGAAAACGACCGGCAGATCCTGGAGCGCTTCGTGCGCGTCTCGGGCGGAGCGGGCGCCGACATCGTCGTCATCCCCACCGCGAGCCGCGCGCACGAGACCGGCGCGCGCTACGAGCAGGTGTTCACCGAGATCGGCGCGCAGCGTGTCACGGTGATGGACTTCGACACCCGTCGCGACTGCCAGGAGCAGGGGCGGTTGCACCGGCTCGAGGAGGCGAGTGGCATCTTCTTCACCGGCGGCAATCAGCTGCGCCTCACGACACTGCTCGGCGGCACTCCGGTGGCGAAGCTCATCCGTACCGCCAACGCCCGCGGCGTCACGGTCGGCGGAACCAGTGCCGGCGCCAGCATTCTCTCCGAGCACATGATCGCCGCCGGGGATGAGGGCTCCTCGCTGGTAGCCGGCAGCGTGCGGCTCGCGCCCGGACTGGGGCTCACCAACCGCTTCATCATCGACCAGCATTTCCGTCAGCGCGACCGGCTCGGGCGGCTGCTCACCGCGCTCGCCTACAACCCGTTCGCCGTCGGCATCGGCCTCGATGAGGACACGGCGGCCTTCATCGGACCGGATGAGACGGTCGAGGTCGAGGGCAGCGGCGGGCTGACCATCGTCGACGGAGCGGAGGTGAGCTATTCCTCGATCGACAGCGTGGAGGAGGGCCAGCCGGTCTGCATGCTGGGACTGCGCGTGCACGTGCTGGTGGCCGGCGCCACATTCAACCTGCATACCCGGGTCGCAACCGCCGCCAGACTGAGGCGGTCGAAGGAGTGAGCGTCCGGTAAGCCCGACCCCGCGCGGCAAGTTGCCAGCAACAACACGACCTACACAGAGCAACACCCATGCGCATCCTCGATCGTTCGGTCTACGTCGGACCGTCACAGTACGCGCACTTTCCGGTCATCCGCCTCGAGCTCGACCTCGCGGAGCTCGAAGCCTGGCCCACCGGGCGTCTGGGCCCCGTCTTCGTCGACGGGCTCGCGGCCGCGTTGCCGGGACTGGCCGAGCACGGCTGCTCCTACCGCGAGCCCGGCGGCTTCTTCCGGCGCATGCGCGAGGGCGAGGGCACCTGGTTCGGCCACGTGCTCGAGCACGTCGCCATCGAGCTGCAGAACATCGCCGGCGAAGAGGTCACCTTCGGCAAGACGCGCAGCGCCGGCGCGCCTGGCGTCTATACGGTGGTCTACGAGTACGCGCAGCGCGATGAAGGGATCGCGGCCGGTGAGCTGGGGCTGCGTCTGTTGTGCTCACTGCTGCCGCAGTCGCTGCGCCCGATGGGCAGCGTGCCGGAGGGCTGGGCATGGTCCGAGGCGCGCGACCAGTTCATCCGCTTCGCGCAGCGGCGCGCGCTCGGGCCATCGACTCATTCGCTGGTGCGCGCCGCGGAAGCGCGCGGCATCCCGTGGCTGCGGCTCAACGATCAGTCGCTGGTGCAGCTCGGCCACGGCAAGTACCAGCAGCGCATCCAGGCGACCGTCACCGGTCGCACCCCGCACATCTCGGTCGAGCTGGCGAGCGACAAGGAGGAAACCAACAAGATCCTCGCGGGCCTGGGGTTGCCGGTGCCGCAGCAGGAGCTGGTGCAGAGCGAAACGCAGGCGGTGCGGGCCGCGCACCGCATTGGCTTCCCGGTGGTCACCAAGCCTTACAACGGCAACCACGGCCGCGGCATCTCCATCCGGCTCACGACCGACCAGGAAGTCGCGCACGGCTACACGGTAGCGCGCGAGCACTCGCGCTCGGTGGTGGTCGAGAGCTTCCTCGAGGGCGATGACCATCGGCTGCTGGTGGTGAACGGCGAGCTCGTCGCCGCCACCCGGCGCACGCCCGGTCACGTGGTCGGCGACGGCGAGCACACGGTCGCACAGCTCATCGACATCGTGAACCAGGACCCGCGCCGCGGCGTGGGGCACGAGAAGGTGCTGACACGCCTGGAACTCGACGCGCAGGCGCAGAAGATGCTGCTACGTGCCGGGCTCACGGCCGAGTCCGTGCCGGACAAGGGCCACGCGGTGTACCTGCGCTCGACGGCCAACCTGTCCACGGGTGGCACCGCCACCGACGTCACCGACGTCATCCACCCCGACAACCGCGAGATGGCCGAGCGCGCGGTGCGCGCCATCGGCCTGGACGTCGGCGGGGTGGATTTCCTGTCCAAGAACATCACCGAGAGCTACCGCACCATCGGCGGCGGCATCTGCGAGGTGAACGCGGCGCCCGGCTTTCGCATGCACGTCGCGCCCTCCGAGGGCACGCCGCGCGATGTGGCCGCGCCGGTGATCGACATGCTGTTTCCGCCCGGCGCTCCCTCGCGCGTGCCGATCGCGGCGATCACCGGAACCAACGGCAAGACCACGACCGCGCGCATGCTGGCGCACATCACCAAGATGGCCGGCTTCACACCCGGGCTCACGACCACCGACGGGGTGTATATCGACGGTCAGCGCACCGTGGCCGGGGATATGACCGGCCCGGTCTCGGCGCGCATGGTGCTCGCGGATCCCCAGATCGACATCGCGGTGCTCGAGACCGCGCGCGGCGGGCTGCTGCGCGCCGGCATGGGCGTACAGGAAGTCAACGTGGGCGCGGTGCTCAACGTGCAGCCGGATCACCTGGGGCTCAAGGGCATCGACACGCTCGAGCAGCTCGCCGAGGTCAAGCGCATCGTCATCGAGGTCGCCACCGACTGCGCGGTGCTGAACGCGGACGATGCACTGGTGCTGAAGATGTCCGGCTACACCGAGGCCAAGAACATCTGCTACGTCACCATGAACCCGCAGCACACGCTGGTGCGCGAGCACGTGCGCGCCGGCGGCCGCGCCTGCGCCCTGGAAGCGGGTGTCAACGGGCAGATGATCACCCTCTACGACAAGGGCAGCCACATACCGCTGCTCTGGACGCATCTGATCCCCGCCACCCTCGAGGGTCGCGCCACGCACAACGTGCAGAACGCCATGTTCGCCGCAGCCGTGTCGTTCTCGCTCGGCATCAAGCTGGACGCCATCCGCCAGGCTCTGCGCACTTTCGACTCGACCTTCTTTCAGGCACCGGGACGCATGAACGTGTTCAGCGAACACCCTTTCAAGGTGCTGTTCGACTACGGACACAACGCGCACGCGGTGGCGGCCATGGCCGACCTCGCGCAGCGCCTCGACGTCACCGGCCGCCGCATCGTGGTGCTGGCCGGCCCGGGCGACCGCCGGGACGAGGATCTGGTGGCCATTGCCAACGCGGTCGCGGGGCGCTTCGATCACTACATCTGCCGCCGCGATGACGCGCTGCGCGAGCGCAAGCCCGACGAGGTGCCGCGCATCCAGGCGGCCGCGCTGCGCGCGCGCGGCGTGCCCGAAAGTGCCATTTCGGTCATTCCCGACGAGCAGGAGGCGATCAACGCGGCGCTGCACATGGGGCAGCAGGGCGATCTGCTCCTGGTCTTCGCCGATGCACTGGTGCGTTCCTGGAAGCAGATCACCAAGTTCAAGCCCGAGAGCGCCCCGGCCGCGCCTGCCGCCGCCCCAGCGCCGAGCGCGCAACCGCTGTTCGCGCAGGAGTTGTCCGCAGCCGAAGGTGCGCACGGGGCGGCCGAGAGGGCGGCGGGTTTCAGCCTCGAGGGCCTGATCCGCGACGAGCGCGGCGTGCGGGTCGCGCCGGAGGCCGAAGACTAGAAGCGCCATGACCGCGCTGCCCTTCGATGCGTCGCGACGCCTCACCGGCGCCAACCTGTTCTTTGCCGGCACCGGCGCCCAGCTCGAGACCGAGGGCATCGCGGTGGACACACAGCTGCTTGAGGGCTGGCGTACGCGTGCCGAGCGCGCCCGGGCGCACCTTGAGTGGCGCAGCCCCGCGGTGGTGGCGCGCGTGCATGCGCGCGGCGCATCGCTCGCCATCGGCGCGCCCTGCGATCAGCTCTATACGGCCACCGAAGTCAACGAGTGGGCCTTGTGTGCCACGCTGCAGGCGCGCGACCCGCAGCGCTGGCACGAACTGGAGGCGGCCCTCGGTGCCGCAGCCCTGGAAGAGGCCGCCGAGGGCGAGGAGGTGCTGATGCCGGTGCTGGAGGAAGCCGCGGCTCTCGCGCGCTTCGAGGAGCTCGCGCGCCGCGAGGCACGCCCGGATCTGATGCGGCTGCTCGAGGCCGCCGGCGCACGCGCGCTGCCGCATGCGCTCGACGACGAGCTGCTCACCCTCGGGGCCGGCACGGGGGCGCGCGACTTCGCGCTCGTGGCGCTTCCGCAACCTGCGGCTGTCCCGTGGGGCGAGCTGCACGACGTTCCGACCGCGCTCATCACCGGCTCGAACGGCAAGACCACTACCGTGCGGCTGCTCGCTGCCTGTGCCGAAGCGCACGGCTGGCCGGCAGCTTACTGCTGCACCGACGGCGTGTTCCTCGGCGCCGAGACCGTGATGAGCGGCGACTACTCAGGCCCGGCGGGTGCGCGGCGCGTGGTGCGCGAGCCGCGCGCGCACTGTGCGGTCGTGGAAACGGCGCGCGGTGGGATCCTGCGTCGGGGTATTGCGCTCTCGCAGGCGCACGTGGCGGTGGTCACCAACGTGAGTCCGGATCATTTCGGCGAATACGGCATCGACGACCTGTCCGCCCTTGCCGACGTGAAGCTCGCGGTGGCGGGCGTGCTTGTGCTCGCGGGGCTGCTGGTGCTGAACGCGGACGACCCGCAGCTCGTGGCCAAGGCGCCCGGGCTCGAGGCACGCTTTGGCCGTCCGTTGCGCTGCGGCTGGTTCGCACTCGATGCGCAGGCGGCGCCGCTGCGGGCGCAGCGGGCCGCGGGCGGGATCACCTGCGGCGTGAGCGCGGGCCGGCTCATCCTGCATCACGCGGGCGAGGATCATGACCTGGGTGCGGTCGCGGCGATGCCGCTGACCGCCGAGGGCAGCGCCACCTACAACATCGCCAACCTCGGCGCCGCCGCGCTGGCCGCGGCGGCTCTCGGCGTCACACCCGCGTGCATCGCGGCGGTGTTCGCCCGCTTCGGCGCGCGCATCACCGATAACCTCGGGCGCCTGATGCGCTTCGAGCGCGGCGGCGTGCGGGTGCTGGTCGACTACGCGCACAACCCCGAAGGGCTGCGCGGACTGCTGCACGTCGCCGAGCATCTGCGCGGCGGCAAGGGGCGGCTGGGCATGGTGCTCGGGCACGCCGGCAACCGGCTCGATGCTGAGATCGAGGCGCTGGCGCGCGTGGCTGCGGAATTTCGCCCGGCGCTCATCGTCATCAAGGAGAACGAGGCGCACCTGCGCGGCCGCGAGCCTGGGGAGGTCCCGCGCCTCATCCGCTCGGCGCTGCTCGCTGCGGGCCTGCCCGAGTCGTCGGTGCCGGTGCGCATGAGTGAGCTCGAGGCGGTGCGCGCGGCGCTCGACTGGGCGCGCCCCGGCGACGTGCTCGCCCTGCCTGTGCACTCAAGTGCTGCGCGTGCCGCGGTGCTCGAGCTGCTGAGCGGCACTGCGCCGTCCGCGGCGGCGCCAATCTGAAGCAGCCGCAGCAAGGACGCAGCCGCACAATATTTGACATTTTACGGGGCCGCAGCGCGGGGCGGCGCGGGCGCCACGCCTTGGCTATAGTTGCACCCATCAGGAATCCGGCGCTCAGGGTGAGTACGCAATGCAACGTTTATGGATCGCGGCCGCGGCCGCACTCATTCTCGGGGTCGCGGCCTGCGGCGGCGGCGGGGGCAGCAGCACACCGCCCCCACCCCCACCCCCACCACCGAGCGGCTGGACACCCGGCGTGTTTCAGCCCGAGTCCCATTTCGCCAACCAGTGTGCTCAGCCGCGCTCGGGCGTTGATCCGTACACGAAGCAGCCTTATCCGGACGCGCAGGGTACGACCACCGACGAAAACAACTGGCTGCGCTCCTGGAGCAACGATCTGTACCTCTGGTACAGCGAAGTGCCGGATCTGAACCCTGCCAGCTACACCACCACCGCCGCGTACTTTCCGCTGCTCAAGACCTCGGCGACCGACGCCGCGGGGCAGCCGAAGGACAAGTTTCACTTCACCTACGACACCTCTGCCTGGGAGGCGCTGTCCATGTCCGGCCTCAACGTCGGCTATGGCGCGCAGTTCATCGCCGTGCAGCCCACGCCCCCGCGCCTGGTCGTGGTCGCCTACACCGAGCCCGGCTCGCCCGCGGCATCGGCGCCGGCAAATCTGGCACGCGGAGCGAGCCTGCTCACGATCGACGGGATCGACGTGATCAACGGCGACACGCAGGCGGACGTCGATGCACTCAACGCCGCCCTGAGCCCCAGCGCGGTCGGCGAGGCGCACCAGTTCCAGGTTCAGGATCCCGGCGGCGGCGCGCCACGTACCTTCACGCTGACGGCCGCCAACATCAGTGACGTGCCGGTACAGGACGTGTCGGTACTTGCGGGCACGCACATCGGCTACATGCTGTTCACCGATCAGCTGGCAACCGCGGAAGGGGCGCTGGTGAACGCGGTCAATACCCTGAAGGCGGCCGGCATCACCGACCTGGTGTTGGACATCCGCTACAACGGCGGTGGCTACCTCGATATCGCGAGTGAGCTCGCCTACATGATCGCGGGTGCGGGACCGACCGCCGGGGAGACCTTCGACCTGGTGCAGTTCAACGCCAAGCACCCCACTACCGATCCGGTGACCAATCAGCCGATCACGCCGACCCCGTTCCACACCACCACTCAGGGGTTCAGCGTTGCCGCAGGGCAGTCCTTGCCGACCCTCGGCCTCACGCGGGTGTTCGTGCTCACCACCGGCGCCACCTGCTCGGCGAGCGAGTCGGTGATGAACGGACTGGCGGGCGTGGGTGTGCAGGTGATCCAGATCGGCAGCACGACCTGTGGCAAGCCCTACGGCTTCTATCCGCAGGACAACTGCGGGACGACCTACTTCACCATCGAGTTCCAGGAAGTCAATGCCCGCAACTTCGGCGACTACCCCGACGGCTTCACTCCCGGCGCAGCCGGGGCGGCGAGCTTCCCGGGGTGTCCGGTGACCGATGACTTCACGCACGCGCTCGGGGATCCGAACGAGAGCCTGCTGTACGTCGCGCAGGGCTATGCGCAGAACGGCACCTGTGCCGTTCCGCCGGCCGGCATTGCCGCGCCCTCTCGGGTTGCTGCCAAAGGCATCGCGATTCGCTCGCCGCTGCGCGAGCTGCGCCTGATGCATCGCGCGTCGGGCACACCCGCGTCGGGCACACCGCAGTAGCAGCGGGCTGCGCTTCCGGCCGGCGTCGGATGCCGGGGGCGCCTAAGCGGGTGCCCGGTGCGTGCTCATCCCGGGCGCGCGGTGAGCGCGCTGTAGCCGTTCCAGAGAATCTCGATGCCGATGCACATGAGAATGAACGCGGACAGGCGCACCAGCACTTCCAGCCCGCTTGCCCCCAGCAGCCGCCCGATGGTGGCCGCAAAACGGTAGGCGAGATAGATGCTGAGCGCGATCGCGATCACGCCCAGCAGCGCACCGCCAAGGTGCTCGGCGAGCGCCGGCAGGGGTGGGAGCTGGCTGGACTTGCGGCTGCCGATGGTGATCGCCACCGACATCGACCCCGGTCCGACGGTGAGCGGCATGGTGAGCGGATAGAAGCTGCCGACCGGCCGCTGCGATCCCGCCGTCAGGCCCGCGGCCGCGTGGTCCGACCAGTCTTCCTGGCTGAGCAGCTTCCACCCCAGCGCCACCACCACCAGGCCGCCGGCGATGCGCACCACCGGCAGCTGGATGCCGAAGAACTCCAGCAGCCACGGACCGAGCGTCATCGAGCCGAGCAGCAGCAGGAAGCCGTTCATCGCCACCTTGCGCGCCAGGGCGCGCCGCTCGCTCTCGGGCAGGTTCGAGGTCAAGCCGAGGAAGAACGGCGCGGACTCGAGCGGGTTGACGATGGGGAAGAGGCCGGCGAAGGTGAGCAGAAAGGCGCTCGCGACGCCGTTCACGTTACCATCCCCTCGTGGAGGTATGTGCGGCAGTATGAATGGCAGAGTCTGTGTTGTCACCGGTGCCACGCACGGCATCGGGGTTGCGACCGCGGGTGAGCTCGCTGCGCGCGGCGCGACGGTCGTGATCCACGGACGCGACCGTGCGCGCGCCGAGGCGGTGGCGGCGCAGGTGCGCCAGGCGACCGGCAATCGCGACGTGCACAGCGCACAGGCCGACTTCGCCGAGCTCGCGCAGGTGCGACGCCTGGCGGCCGATCTCGCGCAGCTGCCGCGGCTCGACGTGCTCATCAACAACGCGGCACTCATGTCGCGCGTGCGCGGTGAGAGCGCCGACCACTACGAGCTGACCTTCGCGGTCAACCACCTGGCCCCGTTCCTGCTCACCAATCTGCTGCTTCCCAAGCTGCGGGACTGTGCGCCGGCACGCGTGATCGTCGTGGCCTCCGAGGCCCACCGCCGTGCCACGCTCGACTTCGACGATCTCATGAACGAGCGCGTCGCCGGCCTGTGGCCCGCGTATCAGCGCTCCAAGCTCGCCAACATCCTGTTCGCGCGCGAGCTCGCGGCGCGCCTCGGCGACTGCGGCGTGACCGTCAACGCGCTGCATCCGGGCGTGGTCAACAGCAACCTGTTTCACGACAGCTCCCCGGCGCTGCGCTTCGCAATGCGCAGCCTCGGCTCCCTGTTGCTGCTCTCGCCGCGTCAGGGCGCCGATACCAGCGTGTACCTGGCGAGCGCGCCCGAGCTTACCGGACGTACCGGCGGCTACTACCGGCGCCGCCGGCTCATCAGTCCGAGCGTGGCGGCACAGAGCGCCGCCGACGCCGCGCGGCTGTGGCGCGAGAGCGCGCGGCTCACGGGGCTTGCCGCATGAGCCGCGCGTTCGTGAAGGAATCGGACGCCGATGCGGCGGCGCTGCCGGAGCGCGCGATCAGCCCGCATCCCAATCTGGTCACGCCGCGGGGACTCGCGGCGATCGAGGCGCGCATCCAGGAGCTGACTGCCGAGCGGCAGGCGGCACGCGCGGCCGAAGATGTGGCGCTGCGCGCGCGCGTGGATCGCGACCTGCGTTACTGGAGCGCACGCCGCGCCAGCGCGCGGGTGGTGCAGGGCGCGGCGGCCACCGAGCGCGTTCGCTTCGGCATGCGCGTGACGCTGCACAGCGCCGCCGGCGCGCGCGCCGAGTTCCGCCTGGTGGGCGAGGACGAAGCCGATGCCGCCCACGGTCTTATCTCCTGGGTGTCGCCCCTGGCGCAGTCACTGCTGGGCCGCGAGGTGGGAGACCGCGTGCCGTATCAGGGCGGCGAGGCCGAGATCGTCAGCATCGAGCCGTGACGGAGCGCCGCGAGCACGCGGCTCACCAGATGGTCAAGACGTGCCGCGGTGAGCTCGAACACCGCCGGGGCGAGCCGGATGCGATGCACGGCATCCGGGCCGAAGCGGCGATGCGCGCGGTACAGCCGCGTGCGTACCGTGGTCTCGTGCAGTCCCAGCGAGGCGGCGGTCTCGATGCCGCTGATGCCCTCGACCACGCGCAGCACGAATACCGTGCGAAACACCTCCGGCAGGGCGCCGATCTGCTGCTCGAGCTCCTGTGCCTCGCCGGCACCGGCCGCAGCTGCCGTGGCGCCCGCAGGGCCGCGCACGCTGACGCGCAGCGCGCGCGCCTGGTTGAAAGTCAGCCGTGTCAGCCACGCGGCGAACTTGCCGGTGGGCTCGTAGCGATTCAGATCGCCGAACGCGGCGCTGTAGGCCTCGAGCACCGCCGCTTCCGCCCGCTCGGCGTCCGGCAGGATGCTGCGCGCGACGCGGAACAGGCGACGACTGTAGCGGCGCACCAGCGCCTCGATGGCACGCTCATCGCCGCCGCGGGCGCGCTCGATGAGCAATAGGTCGGGAAGGTTGTCCGGCTCCGTGGGCGCACTGCCCGGGCGCCGCGTGGGGGCGCCGCCTGTTTCGAGAGCACGGGTCTGGGTTATTGGTTCAAGCATGTTCATCGACCCCTGGTGTGTATCCTATGGCCCCCATGATTACGAGACCGGCCGGCGGCGGCGCGTATTGCGCGGCCTGCGTTCTGATGATGACGCTTGTGGCCGGGGCCAGCGCCGCCGAGACGGATCCGGTGGCGGCGCAGCAGGTGCATCCGGAGCTCTGGCCCAAACTGCGGCCGGCGCTGGCCCGCGATCGGGACCTCGAGGCGCGTGTCGACGCTCTGCTCAAGCGCATGACGCCCGAGCAGAAGGTCGGACAGCTCATCCAGGCCGATATCGGCAGCGTCACTCCTGATGACGTGCGGCACTTTCCCCTCGGGTCCGTCCTCAACGGCGGCAACTCCTCGCCCTTGAGCGATAAGTTGGCAGCACCGAGTGAGTGGCTGAAGCTCGCCGACCGGTTCTATCAGGCGTCCGTGGCCGCCCCCGGGTCGGCGGGCATCCCGCTGCTGTGGGGGACCGACGCCGTGCACGGGCACAGCAACATCCCCGGAGCCACCATATTCCCGCACAACATCGCTCTGGGCGCGGCGCGCGACCCGCAGCTCATCCGGCGCATCGGCGAGATCACGGCGCTCGAGGTGCGCGTCACCGGCCTCGACTGGGCCTTCGCGCCCACGGTCGCCGTCGCCCGGGACGCCCGCTGGGGACGCACTTACGAGAGCTACTCGGAGAGCCCGCAGCTGGTGCGCGAGTACGCGGCGGCGATGGTCGAGGGCCTGCAGGGCACTCCGGGAACCCCGCAGTTCCTGGACGCGGCGCACGTGCTCGCCACACCCAAGCACTTCCTCGGCGACGGCGGCACCGACGGCCACGACCAGGGGGATAACACCGCGCCCGAGAAGCAGCTCATCGAGCTGGACGCGGCCGGTTACGAGGCGGCCATCCTCGCCGGGGCGCAGACGGTGATGGCCTCCTACTCGAGCTGGCAGGGCGTGAAGATGCACGGCAACCGGGCGCTGCTCAGCGAGGTGCTGAAAGGGCGCATGGCGTTCGACGGCCTGCTGCTGGGGGACTGGAACGGGCACGCGCAGCTGCCGGGCTGCACACCGGCGAGCTGTGCCGCGGCGATTGAGGCGGGGATCGACGTACTCATGGCACCGGATGCCTGGCGCGAGCTCGCCAGCAATACCCTCGCCCAGGTGCAAAGCGGGGAGATCGCGGCGGCGCGGCTGGACGACGCCGTGCGCCGCGTGCTGCGCGTCAAGCTTCGTGCGCATCTCGACACCGAGCGGCGTCCGGCGCTGCGGCCCTATGCCGGGCGCTACTCGTTGCTCGGCTCTGCCGAGCACCTGGCGGTGGCGCGCCGCGCGGTGCGCGAGTCTCTGGTGCTGCTGAAGAACCGCAGCCACCTGCTGCCGCTGTCCCCGCACGAGCAGGTACTGGTGGCGGGCGATGGCGCCGACAACATCGCCAAGCAGAGCGGGGGCTGGAGCATCGACTGGCAGGGCACCGAGCCCAACCAGGACTTCCTGCACGCAGAAACGATCTACGCGGGCATCGCGCGCATCGTACACGCCGCGGGTGGCAACGCCGAGCTCAGCGCCACCGGGCAGTTCCATACGCGCCCGGACGTCGCGATCGTCGTGTTCGGGGAGAACCCGTACGCGGAGTACCGGGGCGACGTGCCCACGCTCGAATACTCCCCCGGGGACAAGCGCGATCTGGCGCTGCTGCGCCGCCTGCACCGCGAGGACGTGCCGGTGGTCGCGGTGTTTCTCTCCGGGCGCCCCCTGTGGCTGAGCGCCGAGATCAACGCCGCGGACAGCTTCGTCGCCGCCTGGCTTCCCGGTCCCCAGGGAGGTGCGATCGCCGACGTGCTGTTCCGCACCCCCGACAACGCCACCCCCTACGACTTCAGGGGCAAGCTGCCCTTCTCCTGGCCACGCTCGCCGCGCCCGCCGCGGCCAACGGGCTCACCGGGGAGGCTCACGGGTGAAGAGCCATTGTTTCCGTTTGGTTACGGATTGACCTACGCCGACGACGGCTATGTGGCGCCCCTGCCGGAGGGTCCCGCCGAGCCGCCCGGCACTACGCCCTGACTACTCGGCACTCCCGGCCCCGACTGCCACCCAGGCGAGGTCGGAGTTCGAGACCGAGCTTACGTTGAATCCGCGGGCGTTGGCCGCCATGCGGGTGAGGGCCTGCGCGAGCGGCATGGGCGGGGCGCTGTCGCCTTTCTTGACCTTGTGGAAGCGCACCGGGTTGATGCGCGCGACCACGTAGTTGCGCAGATACGGCGACTTGAAGCCGCGCGCCTGCAGGGCCGCGATCAGAGCCTTGACGCGCGTGTCGATCTCCAGCAGGCGCGCCGCATAGCCCTCGCGCTGCGCGAGGCTGGCACTCAAGGTGCGGTCGCTGAAGCGGTCGACCTTTTTCAGAAAGGCGCTGTAGGCGCCAGCGGCGAAGCGCGGCGCGCTCTCATAGACGATGCCGAGCGTCAGCAGCTCGGGGGACTCGAACTCGGCGCTGAAGCTCGCCTCGCGCTCGCGGCCGCGCTGCTTGGCGAGGTTGCGTGCCATGCGGATCACTTCCAGGCTGCGGTCCTTTAGGTTGTGAGCCTTCTCGGTGTTGAGGGCCAGGATGCGGTAGGCGAGCGACTCGTCCCCGGAGATCAGCGCCGTGATCTGCTTCAGCCCCAGCACCTTGGCGGCGGCGAGGCGATGACGCCCGTTCGGGGTCCAGAGCCGCCCGTCCTCGCCCTTGACGACGATGAGCGGGTCGAGGAAGGCCGCGGTCGCATCGATGGCCGCCGCCAGGCGCTTGACGTGGGTCGGCGACAGGTCGCGCTGAAAGGGCGTCGGCTGCACCGCCGCGAGCGGCAGGCTCGCCAGCAGCAGCGCGCGCCCGCCGAGTGGCTCGTGGTACGCCCCGAGCGGTGCACCGCCGGCGGCGCGCACCAGCGCCGCGAGTGGCGCAACCGCCGGAGCGTCGATCGCGAGCGCCACCTGCGTGACATCCAGGCCGCGGGCTTCACGGCCCGGCGCCAGCCGTCCGCGCCGGCGCGCGGGCGCGCTGCGCTTGGCCTTGCTGGAGCTGTTGCTGCGTGAGGCCATGCGTGTCTCTCTTGCGGAGCAGTGTGCGAGAATGACCGATTGCTCAGGATGTTGCCATGGTTTCCCTTACGCAGACAGCGAGCGCCGCGCAGGCGCCCGATGCCGTGCGCCTGCCGGCGCAGCGCATCGATGCGGCCGGGCACGCGCACGTCGATCAGCGTGCGGTGCTGGCGCTCGCCCTGCCGCTCATGGCCAACAGCGCGGTGCAGATCGTTCTCAGTCTCACCGACATGTGGTTCATGGGGCGCATCTCCACCAAGGCGCTCGCGGCCGTGGGGGCCGTACAGTGGCTGGTGATCGTGGTGGTGCTGGTGCTGGGGGGCGCCGGCACCGCGGTGCAGACCCTGGTCGCCCAGAACTACGGCGCCCGCTGCTACGTGCGCGCCAGCCACGCGGTGTGGACGGCGCTGTGGGCCATGGCCTGCGCGGCGCCGCTGTTCGTGCTGGTGGGCGCGGCGCGGCATCTGATCCTGGCCCCGTTCGGCTTCAACGCCGAGGTGGAAGCTCTGGCCGCGGCCTTCTGGTTGCCGCGCGTCGGCGGGGCGTCCGTGGCGGCGGCGGTGTGGGCGATGCTCGGCTTCTTCAACGGCATCGGCCGGCCGCGCATGACGCTGATGATTACCGTGGTCACCACGGTAACCAACGCACTCCTCAACCAGCTCTTCATCTTCCACCTCGGCTGGGGGATCGCCGGCTCGGCCTGGGCAACCAACGCGGCACAGCTGCTGGGCCTGCTGTTCGCGATCGCGATCTTTCTCGGCCCGCACTACCGGCAGCTCTACCACTCGCACCTCACCTGGCATCCGCATGCGCGGCGGCTGCTCGAGCAGCTGCGCCTGGGCGTGCCGATGGGCCTGTCGCCTGCGGCTGACCTGCTGGGCTTTGCCATCTTCCAGGTGATGCAGACGCGCCTCGGCACCGCCGGCGGCGCCGCCACCCAGATCGTGGTAATCCTCACTTCGCTCGCCTACATGCCGGGCTTCGGCATCGCCTCCGCCGGTACCACCCTCGTCGGGCAGTCGATCGGCGCCGGCGCACCCGGCTGGGCGCAGCGGGTCGGCAACCGCGTGATCCTGCTGGCCGCCTGCTACATGGGCGGCATCGGGGTGCTGATCGCGCTCGGCGGCTCCTGGGTGCTGCCGTTTTTCACCGGCGCCCACGATGCTGATTCCGCCGCGGCGGTCGCGATCGGACTGCAGCTGCTGTGGCTCGCGGCCGGCTACCAGTTCTTCGATGGCCTCAATCTCGGCAGCAGTATGTGCCTGCGCGGTGCGGGTGATGTGCGCGTGCCGGCGCTGCTGGTGCTGCCGGTGTCGCTGCTGCTGTTCGTGCCGCTGGCGCACGCGCTCACCTTCGCCCCGGGGCAGGGCTGGGTGCAGTTCCTGCCGCAGGCCGGCTGGGGCGCGGTGGGCGGGTGGATCGCGGTGCTCATCTACGTGATGGTGCTCGGCACGACCTTGTTCCTGCGCTGGCGTTCGCGGGCCTGGCAGGCGATCCGGCTGTGATCGCTACAATGGCCGTTACCTGATGCTCATCACGCTCAAGATGCTGCTGCGTCAGCTGCTGCTGCCCCCGGCAGGCCCGCTGCTGCTGGTGGCGCTCGGCGCCTGGCTCGCGGCCGGCGCCGCCGACAACGCGGCGCGGCGCCGGGTCGGCCTCGGGCTGATCATCGCGAACGTCGTGGCGCTGTGGCTGCTCGCCACCCCGCTTGTGGCGGATGCGCTCGCTCACCACGCGCAGCGTTACCCGGCGCTGGATCTGAGCCGCGCGCCGCAGGCGCAGGCGATCGTGGTGCTCGGTGGTGGCGACCAGCGCGTCGCCGCGCCGGAGTACGGCGGCGAGCCGGCAGCCGGCCTCGGGCTGTTGGAGCGCCTCAGCTACGCGGCCTACGTGGCGCAGCACACCGCGCTGCCGGTGCTGGTCTCCGGCACGCCCACCGAGACGCGCGCCATGAGCGCCACGCTCGCACGCGACTTCCATGTCGATACTCGCTGGGTCGAGGACCGCTCGCGCGACACCTTTCAGAACGCGCAGTTCTCGGCGCTGATACTGAAGGCGGCGGGGGTGTCGCGCATCCTGCTGGTGACCGACGCCGCACACGAGTGGCGCGCGGCCCAGGAATTCCAGGCTGCCGGGCTGGCCGTGGTGCCGGCGCCGGCCGAGCCGTGGGCGCCGCGGCGGTTCGACCCGCTGCGCTGCGTGCCGAGTGCCGCGGCGCTGGCCCGCTCCACGCAGGCGCTCTACGAAATGCTCGGCGATGTCGCGCGTGAGGTCTTCGCGGCGCTGCACCTGCGCCGGCAGACTCCCTAGGGTCACGACGCGGCGGCATGCTCCCGGAGAACCTGGTCACCGTGTTCCGCTCCGCGCGCCGGCGCGCCTGCGAGGAGCGGCTGCTGATGCTGACCGCGGTGGGCGTCGAGGGCTTCGTGAGCGCCGCGGCGGGGGAGTATCTGCTGCAGGTGGCCGCGCAGGATGCGGGCTACGCGCTGCAGCACCTGCTGCAGTACGAGGCCGAGAACCGTGCCGCGCCACCGGCGCCGCCGCCGCCGCGCGTGCACCCGTATGCCTGGCTCGGCTGTGCGGCCTACGTGCTGGTGCTGCTCGGGGTCGCGTGGGCGCTGTCGAGCGGACTGGTGCGGCTGGATGCCTTCGACCTCGGTGAGCTCGATGCCGCGCGCGTGCAGGCCGGGGAGTGGTGGCGCGCGTGGACCGCGCTCACCCTGCATCTGGACGGCCCGCACCTTGCGGCCAACCTGCTGGCGGGGGTGTGGTTCGGCTACCTCGCGGGACGGCAGATGGGCGCGGGCACCGCCTGGCTGCTCACCGTGACGGGCGCGGCGGTCGCGAATCTTCTCGAGGGCCAGTTCGGTCCGCCGGAGCATCGCGCGGTCGGCGCCTCCACCGCCGTGTTCGCCGCGCTCGGGGCAATGTCGGCCTACTCGTGGCGCGAGCGCTTTCAGCTGCCGCAGCGCTGGGCGCGGCGCTGGGGACCGTTGGTGGCCGGAGTGATCCTGCTCGGCTGGACCGGTTCGGCCGGCGAAGGCACCGACGTCGTGGCACACCTGGGCGGCTTCGTGGTGGGAGCGCTGCTGGGCGCGACTGCGGCGCTGCCGCGCAGCCAGAGGTGGCTGGCACGCGTGCCGCAGTGGGCGAGCGGCACCGCCGCGCTCGCCTCGATCGCGGTGGCGTGGGCGTGCGCGCTGCGGCACTGAGCGCTCACGGCCCCTCGACCTGGTAGCCCCGGGACCTGAGCGTCGCGAGCGCGCCGTTGGCACCGAGCAGGCGGTCCATCGACTGCACCGCCAGCGTGCCCTTGTTGTGCGCGAGGCTGTCCTCGACCGCGATCAGCCAGTCGTCCTGTGCGCGGGCGATGAGCTTACGCACGCGCTCCGAGCCGGAGACCGCAGCCACGCAGGCGCTGCGGTTGTCGGCGTGCGGCAGGGCGCGCAGCGTCTCGACATCGCCGAGCGCCCAGGCGCGCGCGCGCTGCTGCATGGGAGCGAGATCGGTCTCGAGCAGCGTCACGACCGCCTCCAGGCACGCGACCTCGCCCGCCAGCGGCGTGGCGTTGACGTCCTTCAGCACCTCGACCGGCTCGTCGATGCGCAGCTTGTCCTGGTGGACGCGCACGCCCTGTGCACGCGCCAGCCTGAGTACCGTCTCCTGCACCTCGTTGTGCAGGGCGAGGCCCGCGGCATCCAGCACGCGCGTCAGCAGCTGCCGCGCGGCCAGCATCGGGCGCATCTGCTCGAGCTTCTTGTCGTTCGGGTCGTAGCGTGCCTGCAGCGCGATGACGCGCGCGTACAGCCCCGCAGGCAGCGCCTGCTTGAGCGGCATGTGATCGGGCGGTTTCTGCACGCGCCGCCATTCGATGTACACGCGCAGCGCGGTGATGGGGTTGGCACCGATGCCGTAGGTGGGCCATGCGGGAACGACCTCCTGCGACTGGCGCAGCACCTCCTGCACCGCATCCGGCTGCCAGATCATTCTTTTCGGCAGGGGTGAGATGGTGCCGAGGATCCACAGCGTGTGATCGCCCTTGTGCACGGTCCACAGTCGCGGGCCTTGGTGGCGGCCCTCGACCAGGATTTCCTCCATGGGCGCCTCGCCAGCCGCGGTCGCCGCGGCGGTCGCGGAGGGCTGCGCGGTGGCCGCCAGGGTGACGGCGGAGAACATGGCCAGGGGGGCGGCGGCGGCGCGTGCTGCGCGCATGCTGTCAGTCGTTGATCGGGAGCTGATGCGGCGCGGTTTCGCCGGCCGGGTCGTACACGCGCGTGAGCTCAACCGCCGGCAGCTCGGCGGAGCCGATGTGCAGTTTCTCGATCAGCCGCTTGTGGTCCCCCGAGAGGCCGTAGCTCTCGGTTACCGACGGCCCCATCTGCGCCTTGAGCTCGATGACGTATTCGGCTCCTTTCCAGCCGGAGGTCTGATCGCCGACGCCGCCGTCAGCGGTCGACACCACGCTGCGCTGCCCGGGCGTGAAGCTGCGACGCAGTCCCCCGTAATCGAGCACGAACTCTCCGGGGCCCTGGTGGATCGTGAGGAAATCGCCGCGCGCCACATTGTCGAGGATGATGCGCGCCATCGGCGAGCGGCGCAGCGGATCGGGACGACGCCCGCGTGCGTCGGGCGAGTAGTCCTCCTGGCCCGCTGGCGGCACGTCCGCGCCGGGCGCGACGCGCCTGCCGGGAGACGGCTCGGGCGGGCGCTGGCCGAGCAGGTGGAAGGCCTCGGCGCGCATCTTCGCCAGCACCTTCTCGGGGTCGTCGCTGGCGGCGTGATCGAGCTTCCAGTTGCCAGCCAGGCTGACGGTCGGCGGGGCGTCGGGTGAAGCGTGCGTGGCACAGCCGTAGAGCACGGCGGCCGCCGCCGCGCACAGCACCCATCCCACGGAACCCGACATATTGTCGTATCCTCGCTCAGCGCCGGAGCCGATGCAGCATCGCAGTTCGTAACGCCCCCACGCAACGATGAAACGTGCCAAGACCCCCGAACTCGAGCGCCTGCGACGCCGGATCACGCGCCTCGACGACGACAGCATCGACCGGCTGTACGGACTGGAGCCGGTTTGGGAGCCGGCGTCCAGCGCCCGCGTGGCGCCCGAGGAGTTTGTATCGGTGCGCTGCCCGTATTGCGGCGAACGGTGGGAAACCCGGGTCGACCTGACCGCCGACGAGCCGGGGTACGTGGAAGATTGCCAGGTCTGCTGCCGGCCGATCGAGGTCGTCATCGAGCGCGATGCGGGCGGCGCACTCGTGGCGCTGCAGGTGCGGCGCCTGGACTGAACATCCGCCCCGGGGGGCTTCATGCAGAGCAGATACAGGTGCCCCGCACTGGTGGCGCTCTTCGTCACCCTAGGCGCCTGCAGCGGACCACCTGCTTCGGCACCACCACCGGCCCCGGCGGCGCTGCGCGATGCGTGGCCGGATTTCGCATCCGCGTTCATCGAGGACACCTTCAAGGCGGACCCGTTCTTCGCCGTGCAGGCCGGCCGTCACGAGTTCGACGGCCGCATGGCGGACTGGAGCGCGGCGTCCCTCGCCGCCGAGGCGGCGCGTCTGCACAAGGCACGTACCGCGGCCGAGACGCTCGACGGGGCGAGTATGACGACGCAGGAGCGCTTCGAGCGCGAGTACCTGCTCGCGGTGATCGACGGGAATCTGTTCTGGCTGGAGCGCGCGCGTGCGCCCTTCACCAACCCCGCCTGGTACCTCAATCGACTCGATCCGGATGTGTACCTCAACCGCAACTACGCGCCGCTCGCCACGCGCATGCAGGGCTATATCGGCTATGCGCGCGCCATCCCCCGGCTTGCGGCCGAGATCCGCGCCAACCTGCGCACACCGCTGTCGGTGAGCCTGGTGCAGCGCGGCATCGACGGCTTCGGCGGCTTCGCAGACTTCTTCCGGCGCGATGTCCCCAAGGTGTTCGCCGCGGTCGATGATCCGGCGGCGCAGCAGCAGCTGGCCGCGGCCGATCGCGAGGCCGCCGCCGCCATGGACGCGCTCAGGCACTGGCTCGAGGGCGAGCGGCGGCGGGCGACGCACGAGTTTGCGCTCGGCGCACCGCTGTTTCTGGAAATGCTCAAGGCGACCGAGCGCAC
This sequence comes from uncultured Steroidobacteraceae bacterium, assembly GCA_964489185.1. Taxonomy (GTDB): domain Bacteria; phylum Pseudomonadota; class Gammaproteobacteria; order Steroidobacterales; family Steroidobacteraceae; genus 13-2-20CM-66-19. The sequence goes on from CAZAXR010000013.1 coordinate 103,922, forward strand.
CGACGTCCCGCTCGAGCAGCTGCTCGCGGTGGGGCGCGCCGATCTGGAGCGCAATACGCAGGCGCTGAAGGAGGCGTGCGCCCAGTACCTGCCCGGCGGCGCGCTCAAGGCGTGTGTCGCGAAGATGCAGGCCGATAAGCCGCAGGGCGGCGCCGTGGAGGGGGCGCGCGCGCAGCTGAAGGAGCTGCGCGACTTCGTGATCGCGAAGCGCATCGTCAGCGTTCCCAGTGACGAGCAGCCGCAGGTGGTGGAGGCGCCCCCTTACAACCGCGCCAATTTCGCCTACATCAACGTGCCCGGTCCCTACGAGCAGCACCCGGTCTACAGCTACAACATCGCCCCGCCCGATCCCGCCTGGACCGCGCGCGAGCGGGCCGACTACATCCCCGGCAGGGCGCGCCTCTTGTACACCAGCGTGCACGAGGTGTGGCCGGGCCACTTCCTGCAGTTCCAGCACTCGAACCGCAATCCCTCGAAGATCGCCGCGCTGTGGGTCGGCTACGCGTACGCGGAAGGCTGGGCCCACTATGGCGAGGAGATGATGTGGGAGGAGGGGCTCGGCGAGGGGGATCCCGGCCAGCACGTCGGTCAGCTCACCGACGCGCTGCTGCGCGATGTGCGCTACCTGTCCGCGCTCGGCCTGCACACCCAGGGCATGACGGTGGAACAGTCGGACCGCATGTTCCTCGAGCAGGCCTACGTGGATCCGGGCAACGCGCGGCAGCAGGCCGCGCGCGGCACCTACGATCCGGAGTACCTCAAGTACACGCTCGGCAAGCTCATGATCCGCAAGCTGCGCAGCGACTGGGTGGCGAGGCGCGCCGGGGCGGCCGGCGCGGGCGCCGACCCCAGGCAGTACTGGCGCGAGTTCCATGACACGTTCCTCTCCTACGGCGGGCCGCCGATCCCGCTGGTGAGGAAGGCGATGTTAGGTGAGGAGGGCGGGCTGCTGTAGCTGCCGCCGCGCCTCGGCTCAGTCCGCGGCGCTCTCCAGGAAGCTGAGGCGCGCCGCGTCCGCATCCAGGCGTACGCGCACCCCGAGCGGCAGCGGCTCGTTGACCTCACCGTGCCCGATGGGGAAGCCGGCCGCGCACGGCAGCCGCGTCGCCTGCGCCAGCTCGCGCAGCACGTCCGCGCTCGTGTAGCCCGCGCCCGCTTCCTCGCAGCCGGTGAAGGTGCCGAGCACGATGCCACGCACGCGCTTGAATACTCCGGCAAGTTCCAGGTGCGTCCACATGCGGTCGAGGCGGTAGGGCCGCTCGCCCTGGTCCTCGAGCAGCAGCACCGCACCGGTGAGCTCCGGCATGAACGAGGTGCCGATGAGGCGCGAGAACACCGACAGGTTGCCCCCGAGCAGCGGACCTTCGGCGCTTCCGCCGACGTAGGTGTCGCTGCCGCTCAGGGCGGGGGCGGGGGCGGGCGACTCGAGCAGTTCGAACAGACGCCGGCAGGTGGCCTCCGCCAGCCGCGGCAGCTGGGTGAGCACCGGTCCGTGAATGCTGACGCGGCGATGCGCCTGCAGCCACAGGTGCAGTGCGGTGATGTCGGAGAAGCCGATGAGGGGCTTGGCAGGCCCGGGGGGTGCGCCGTGCGCCAGCCGCGGCAGCAGGCGCGTGGCGCCGTAGCCGCCGCGCGCGCAGAACACCGCCCGCACCTCGGGGTCGGACAGCGCCGCGGTCAGCTCAGCCAGGCGCCGCGCATCATCACCGGCGAGATAGCGCTGCCGCTCGAACAGTCCCGGGCCCACCTCGGCGCGGTAGCGCGCGCCGATCAGGGCCAGGCCGGCCTCGAAGGAGGCACGGTCGAAGCCGCTCGCAGGGGCGATGACCGCCACGCGATCGCCGGGGCGCAGTGCGGGCGGGGGTTGGAAGCCTGCGGTCAACGGTGGATCCTGGCGCGGCGTTGAGGACTTAGAATAGGCCGGGCGGGACTCTAGGCGTGCCGCGAAGGAATGGTCAATGATCGGGTTTCTGCTGTGGCTGTTGCTGCTAGTGTTCTGCTGGCCGCTCGCGTTGCTGGCACTGGTGCTGTACCCGATTGTGTGGCTGCTGCTGCTGCCCTTCCGGGTGGTGGGGATTGCCGTGGAGGGCGTGCTCGCCCTGCTGAAGGCGCTGCTGTTCTTGCCGGCGCGGCTGCTCGGCGGCCGTCCCTGAGTTCTGCGCGCCACCTGGCGCTCAGCGCGACAGCGCCTTGAGGTCGGAGAGCAGCGTCGCGCGGTCGCGATCCAGCTCATCGAGCCGCTGCGCGGCCGAGCGCAGCTCGGTCAGGTCCTGCACCGGGGCGGCATGCAGCCGACGGTAGGCCTTGCGGGCTGCGTGCCACAGGCGGTTGATGCGGACATAACGCGCCGCCAGCTCGCGACGCAAGGTGATCAGCCTCAGCGTGCTCGATCTCATCGGCTGCCATAACGCTTGAAAGCGTGGCGGCACAACAGTGCAGCCGTCACAGTTCGCTCAGGCGTTTCCTCACGCCGCGCTGCTCACCGGCTGCGGCCGGCAACCCGCTCACGGCGATGCCCGGAGATTCGAAGAGGGCACTTGGGGAGAGAGAGAGCGTCATGGTGATCCAGGGAATCTTCCGCACCACGACTGCTGCGCAAGCAGCGAGAGCGGTCGCTCAGGTGAGCGACACCACGAGTTTGGCGGAGTGGCTGCGCCAGTTGATGGGGATGATGAACGAGCGCAGTCCGGGCTTCTGCGGGATGTCGGGCTTCTCGCCCGACAGCACGCTCGGCACCGAGATCACGAAGTCGCGGCCGAAGTCGCGGCGTGCGTTGCCGGAGATGGTGTTGGCCACCTCCCCGACCAGGTCGCGCATGGTCTCGTGACTGAAGTCGTTTTCCTGCATCTTCATCAACAGCACTGTCAGCATGGCCTTGGGGGCGGTGAAGTACACCACGCCCTCGCGCTTGCCGGAGATGTTGATGACTCCCGTGTACTCGTGCACGGAGGGGGAGCCTTCCATCAGGTACGGCGAGCCAATCGAGGCAGGCTGCTGGGCGGCCACCTCGAAGAAGTTCGTCGTCCCCTCGACGAAGGTCTTCAGCTCCTGTTCGTACAGCATGGTCTGCTACCTGCGGCCTATCGCATCAGTTCCGCGATGGCCTCGTTGAGCTGCCGGTCGGTGAACGGCTTGTTGAGAAAGCCGTTCGCGCCCTTTTCCATCGCCTCCACTGCGGTGGCCTTGTCGGCGAGTGCCGAGATCACCAGGATGCGCACCGCGGGCTTCAGCGCCACCAGCCTGCCGATGCACTCGATGCCGTCCATGCGCGGCATGGTCAGATCCATGGTCACCACGTCCGGGTCGGTCTTCTTGAACAGCTCCAGTGCGTCCACACCGTTGGCGGCAGTGCCGACCAGCTGCAGCTCCTCGAACTGCTGCGAGCGCTCGATGCGCCGCCGCATGATGTTCGAATCGTCGACGATCATGAGCCTGTAGGGCCGCTTGCCGTTCATCGCTGTGCTCATGGCGCCCGTCCTAGGCCACGGCCGTGACCGCATCGCTCGCGGGCAGCACGATCTTGAAGCGCGTGAACTTGCCCGGGTGGGTGCTGACGCCGATCTTGCCGCCGAGGGCGTAGACCGAGCGCGCCACTACGTCCATGCCCACGCCGCGTCCGGCATCCATGGACACGTCCTGCTGCGTGGAGAATCCGGGACGGAAGATCAGCGCCATGGCGGCTCGCGTGTCCATGGCGGCGGCTTCCTCCTCGGTGATCAGGCGCTTCTTCACGGCAGCGGCCTTCAGCGTCTCGGGTGCCATGCCCGCGCCGTCGTCCTCGAACACCAGCTCGTAGCCGTCGCTCACCTTGTGGAACACCACCTGCACCGCGCCGGTGTCCTGCTTGGCCTGGGCGCGGCGCACTTCCGGCATCTCGATGCCGTGCACCGCGGAGTTGCGCAGCATCTGGATCAGGCAGTCCTTGATGGTCGGCGCGTAGGCGGCCGGCACGTTGCCGAGGCCCGCCAGGGTGAGCTTGAAACGCTTGGCATGATCCTGCGCCAGGCGCACCGCCATCGACTGCAGCGCCGGCGCCAGATCCTCGACCGCGCGCGGCGCCGGGGCGCGCTCCGGGGCGGCCGGCGCGGCGCTCGCCGGGGCGCGCGCTGCGGCCGGCTCCCTGGCGGGGGCGGGGGCGGCGCGCTGGTCGGCGGCGGCGGCGGCGGCGGCGGCGCCGGGGGCGGTGTCCTTGAGCGCGGTGAGGCGCGCGGCCATCTCGCGCACGCTGCGCAGGTGCGCCAGGAGCTCATCGAGCTTGAGCACCATGGGCAGGAAGTCGTTGCCCGACAGCTCCTTCTTCTTCTTGCATTCGCCGACCATGTCCTCGAGCGCGTGCACGCGGCTGGCGATGCTCTTGAGGTTGAGCGCCGAGGCTTCGCCCTTGATGGCGTGCAGTTCGCGGAACAGCCCGGACAGCTTCTTGCGAAACTCCTGATCGTTGCGCGCCGGCTCCTTGAGGATGGTGTTGACCAGCTTCAGCCCGGTCTCCGCGGTGTCCAGGAATGACACCAGCTGCAGGGGGTCGATGTGCATCATGCCGAGCATCATGTCGAGCTGCGCGTTGGCGTTCTCCTGCGAATCCTGCAGCTCGCGCGCCAGCAGCACGCTGGAGGTGATGTCACCGACTGCGCACAGCACGTGCTTGATGCCCTCGCTGCCCATGACGCGGTGGAAGTCGAACTGCAGGTAGCGCGTCTCCTTGCCGCCATGGCCGTTGTCCATGGTGACTTCGAGCTGTCCGAGCGGGTTGATGCTCTTCATCAGGTTTTCGTGGGCGCGCTCGCCCCACAGCAGCTTGATGTACTTGGTGGCGGTGGCGAGCGTCGCCGGCGGCACCAGGTCCTTGAGCAGCTCCTCGAAGGTGAGGCCGGCGAAGTCGTCGCGGCTGAACATGCGCGTCAGCGCCTCCGACCACACCGAGCCGATGCGGTAGTTGGCGTCGAGCAGGAAGAAGCCCTCGCGCACCGTCTTGAGGATGTCGCGCGTCTGCTCCTGGGCGTCGCGCGCGGCACGCTCATGGCGCGAGCGCGTCAGCTGGAAGTAGCCGGCCGCCGCGGCCAGCACCAGCGCCGCGAGCACGCCCGCCAGCAGCAGGGTGCGCAGGTGTGCCGCCGCGTCCGAGGAATTGCGCTGCAGCGCCGCGGCCAGCGCCACCAGCTCCTCCTGCAGCGCCTTGGCATTGTCGCTCGCGAACAGCTGCGCACGCTTCACCGCCGCGTAGTGCTCGCGGCCCTCGTGCGACAGCGAGCTGCCGGCGGTGTCGGAGTCCAAGTACGGCTGGCCGTTGAAGGTCACGACTGGCTCGAGCACCGGTCCGTACTCGTGCCACAGCAGCAGCGCGTGGCCGAGCTGCGGCGAGCGCTCGGCGGTGGCCGACAGCAGCTTCAGGTCCTGGTCGAAGCGTGTCACGGTGCCCTGCAGGTCGGCGAGCGCCTGGCCGGAGTAGGCGCGCACCTCAAGCCGCTCACGCAGTGTGTTCAGCTGCCGCGAGATCTCTTCGGGGTAGTTCTGCAACGCGCTCGCCGTCTGCAGGGCGTTGATGCTGGCGCGCATGTGCGTGGCGAGGCGGAATCCCATGATGAGCACCGCGCCCATCACGAGCGTCAGCGCCGTACCGATGCCGGCGGTGACCAGTTGGCGGCGGCGCTCTGTCCCGGAGAAGGTCATGGTGGAGAGTCTCCTGTCCTACTTAGGCAGCTCGAAACGCAGCCGCGTGCGCACCGTCGGCACTTCGACCGCGCTGCCGTTGACCATCGCCGGCCCGTAGCGCCAGTGGCGCACTGCGTTGATCGCCGCCTGGTCGAACACGCCCGGGGGGGTCGCCTCGACCACGTGTATGTCGCGGGTCTCGCCGTGGGTATCAACCGTGTACTCCAGGATGACGCTGCCCGAGATGCGCTGCGCGATCGCGTTCTGCGGGTAGTCCGGCGGCGGCGTGCGCAGCCGCTTGAGGCTCGCCGCCAGCGTCGCGGGGTCGACCCCGGCGCCGCCCTTGGCCTTGGGCGCGCCCTGCAACTGCTGCACGGCGGCCAGGTCCCTGGGATCCGCGCCCCAGTGCTTGGCGAGCGCCAGATCGGCGTCGCCGCTCTTGCCCGCGAGCAGCGCCGTGCGCGCGCGCTCGAGGAGCCTGCCGGCGAGCTCGCGGCCGGCTTCGGCGAGACCGGCGTTGTTAGGATCGGTGCTCTGCAGCTGCGTCAGGTAGCCGTTGGCGCTGTCCTGCGCGGGGTCCGTCAGGCGATTGTCGCGCAGCGCGACGCGCGCCTGCTGCAGCACGCGCTCGCTCTCGGCCTGGGCCGCCTTGGCGCGCGCGCCGGCCAGCTCGCGCTGGAAGGAGGCGATGTCGGTCGACTTCATGCCGGCGGCACGCGCCTCGGCGAGCCAGCGCTCGCTGTCGGCGCTGTTCTTGGCGAGCGCTGCCTCGCGCGCCTTGCGCAGGTACGCCTCACCCGCCTCGCGCGCCACGCGCTGCGTGCTGGGATTGGCGGGCGCGGCGTCCCGGAGCTGCTGCAGGTAGCTCTTGGCGCTGTCATCCGGCTCGATCAGCTTGCCCTCGCGGATCCGGTCCTCGACCAGTCCGGCCAGGCGCTGCACCTTGGCATCTTCCTGGTGGCGCGCCACCTCGGCGCGCCAGCGGCCGATCTGCTCGGGGCTCAGCACGCCGGACTGCTGCGCCTGGTGCACCAGCGCGGCCGCGCGGTCGGGGTTGCCGTCGGCGAACGCCTTGGAAATCTGCGCCGCGTACAGGCGCTGCTCTAAGCCGGCGACCCGTGCATCCGCCGGTGCCGCGGCCTTGAAGTTCGCGAGCGTCTGCGCCGCCTCATCGAAGCGCGTGCCGTTCAAGGCATCGTCGAAGCGGCCGGCCAGCACGCCGGCGACCCGCTGCAGGCCATCCTGCGCCTCGGCGTTGGTGGCATCCGCGGCGGCGGCCGAGCGGTAGTACAGGAGTGCGTTGTCGCCGGCCGGCTCGGTGAAGCGCCGCTCGTGCATCGCAAGACGCGCTTTCTCGAGCAGCTCATCGACCCTGCCCTTGATGAGGGAAGTCTCGGCGCTTGCCACCGGCGCAGCGGTGATGTCGGGGGTCGCCGGGACCGGCACGGCCGGGGCCGGCGTAGCCGCGGTCGCCGCCGGGGCGGGCGCGGTGCTGCTGCGGCCGTGCGTGAAGTACCAGTATCCGCCGCCGGCGGCGAGCGCCACGGTCGCCGCGGCCGCCGCGATCAGGGCGATGGGCATGCGGCGCGGCGTGCCGGCACCGCCGCTCGCCGCAGCCGTGGCCGCCTGCGGCCGGAAGGCACCGATGCTGAGGTCGGCGGGTGCAGGAGCGAGGGGTGCGCGCGCGGGCGCCTTGCCCGGCACCGCCTGCGCGATGGCGCCCTCGAGCACCGCCTGGGTCTTGCGGGCATCGATCGGCATCGGCAGCACGGCGAACACCTTGCTGCCCTTGAGCGCGCTGCCGAGCTGCTTCTCCGCGGCGCCTTCGGCGAACACCAGCACCACGGCGCGCGGGGCGGCGGCGTGCGCGGCGTCGACCGCGGCGCGCATCTCCGGCACGTCGCGCGCGTCGATCACCAGCACCTGGCCGCGCCTGCCGGCCTTCAGGCTCTCGAGTGCCGCCGCCAGCGAGTCGACCGGCCGCACGCCGGCCTGGCCGCCGAGCGTCTGGCCGAGCTCGAGAAGGAAATCGTCATGGGTCGTGATCGCGGTGATGTCCGCGCTGGGCTGGGGGCCCGGCGTGGCGCTTGCTGCAGCGGGCGCCGAAGTTGCAGGGCTGCGGGATGCAGTAGGTGCACTGGCCACGTCGCATGTCTCCACGGTCAAACGGTCTTGGCTCGCCGTCCTTGGGCGGGGCAGACCGCGGCCTGCAAGCGTCTGCAACGCGCGGAAAACCTCGCCGTTGCAGGATATGTCGCCTTTGCCGCAGCGCAGTGCGTCAGTTCACAATAACGACAGGGCACGTCTTCGGGCGGCGACGCGGCGTCGTCAAACTCTGAAGCACTGCTCGGTTTGAACAGCACCTCAGACCGGTTGGTTACCCCAGCGTCGGGCCCCGTGCCGTGAGCGCTCTGGTGCGGCGCCACGGCCGCGGGCGCGGCGCCCCCGACGGTGTCCGCGGCGTGCAGCCGTAACGTCAAGCTGAATCGGAAATGAAACCCACGCGTGCCTGAGCGCTGCGGCCGATGCTGCGCGCGCACCACCGGTAGCGTGCGCTTAGCAATCAGTCACTTAAGCGGAATGCCGTCGGCGGGTGCTGACTTTTCACGCCAGGTGCTGGCGCGCAGACCTCCCTTGAGTGAACAATCCGCGCCTGTGACCGTCTTAACGTAATAGGCGCATCAGGATCGGAAGGCCGTCACTTTATATGTGGCGCGTTGGGACTAAGTTAACAAACATGCTGGCACCGCCAGTTGGGACGGTGCAGGGCCGAACGACCCTCGAGCCCAAAGGGAGGAAGGACGATGCGACCCGCTGGTGATCAGAGTTCGCACGGCAGCACTGCCGACTTCATCGACAGTCTGAGTTCCTTCAGCCGCCTGCACCGCGCGCAGCGCTGGGAAGGAACGTTTGGTGATTTCCTGAGCAGCATCCTGCCGAGCAATCCACACGCTCTCGCCCGCAGCAGTCACGAGTACGTCTGGGACATGCTGCGCTGGCACGGGCGCGCGGCCGCCCCGGATGCGAGCGAGAACGTGCGCGGGCGCGAGCTCTTCAAGCGCGAGCTGTTCGGGATCGACGAGCCGCTGTCGCGCGTGGTCGATTACTTCAAGGCGGCGGCGGCGGGCTCGGACGTCGGACGACGGCTGCTGCTGCTGCTCGGGCCGCCTTCCGGCGGCAAGTCCACGCTCGCCATCCTGCTGAAGCGCGGACTCGAGGAGTACAGCCGCACCGACGAGGGAGCGCTGTACGCGATCCGCGGCTCGCCGCTGCGCGAGAACCCGCTGAACCTCATCCCGGCGAGCCTGCGTCCGGAGTTCCGCGAGCGCTACGGCGTGCACATCCAGGGCGAGCTGTCGCCATGGGCGCGCGACTTCGTGGAGCGCGAATTCGAGGGCGATTTCGTGCGCGTGCCGGTGGAGCGCGTGTTCCTCGCCGAGGCCTCGCGCGTCGGCATCGGCACCTACGCGCCGCACGATCCGACCACCGCCGACATCGCCGACCTGGTCGGCTCGGTGGATCTGGCCAAGGTCGCGCAGATCGGCGACGAAGGCGACCCGCGCGCCTGGTCGTGGTCGGGCGCGGTGTACGCCGCCAGCCGCGGCGTGCTCGAGATGATCGAGATCCTGAAGGTGAAGCGCGAGTTCCTGTACCTGCTGCTGACCCTGACGCAGGAGAAGAACGTCAAGGTGTCGCGCTTCCCGCTGATCCACCTCGACGAGACCATCCTCGCGCACACCAATCTCGCCGAGTTCCACAAGTTCCTGCAGGAGAAGGAGAACGAGGCGCTGCTGGATCGCATGGTGATCATCAAGATCCCGTATGCGCTCTCCTACCGCGACGAGTCGCGCATCTACCAGAAGCTGGTATCCGGGGCGCCGGCGTTCCGCAACGTGCACCTCGATCCGCACGTGCTGAATCTCGCCGCCGTGTTCGGCATCCTCACGCGCCTCGCCAAGCCCGAGCGCGAAGGGCTCGATGTGCCCAAGAAGCTGCGCATCTACGCCGACGAGGCGGTCGAGGGCGTGTCGGAGAACGAAGCGGTGCGACTGCGCGCCGAGGCGCCCGAGGAGGGCATGACCGGGGTGAGCCCGCGCTTCGTGATCAACGCCATCTCGAATGCCATCACCCGCGGCAACACCCACAGCCTCACCAGCATGGAGCTGCTGCTGGCGCTCAAGGACTCCATCGAAAGCGATGCGCGCATGGACGTCAAGCAGAAGAAGGCGTGGATCGATCACCTGGTGACCGCGCGCAAGGAGTTCTACAACCGCTGGGTCAAGGAGGACGTGCACCGCGCCATGTTCGCCTCCTTCGAGGAAGAGGCGCAGCAGCTGCTCGAGAAGTATCTAGACGAAGTCGAGGCCTCGCTCGATCACCGCCAGGTCACCGACCCGATCACCGGCGAGAACCGCCCCGCGGATGAGCGCTTCCTGCGCTCGGTCGAGGAAAAGATCAAGGTCTCGGATTCGGGCAAGCTGTCGTTCCGCCAGGAGGTGGTGCGCAAGGCCATGGTGGCGTTCAAGGCGGGCGAGAAGTTCAAGCTCGCCAGTCACGCGCGCATGCGCGAGGCCATCGAGCAGTACCTGTTCGAGGAGCGCCGCGACGTGCTGCGCCTGGTCACCTCCACCGCGCGCCCGGACGATGAGGCGCGCCAGAAGATCTCGGTGGTGCAGCAGCGGCTCGTCACCGAGTACGGCTACGACGAGCACAGCGCCAAGGAAGCCTTGAGCTACGTCACCACCTTGCTCGCGCAGGAGTAGCGCCGCGCTCCGAAAAGGAGTACGACTAGGGCATGGACGAAGCGGGCGGCAAGCGAGGCGCGAAGCCCGGCGTGGCGAAGTGGTATGAGCTGTTCTCGCGTGGCGCGCGCGACTGGCTGCGCCACGATGAAAAAATCCGCGAAGCCGTACGCGCCCATCTGCCCGACATCATCGCAGGCGGCGACGTCATTAACGACGGCGCGCGCACCGTGCGCGTCCCGGTGCGCATGCTCGAGCACTACCACTTCCGCCTGCGGCGTCCCGAGGAGCAGCAGGGTGCCGGGCAGGGCAAGGCCAAGCCCGGCGACGTGCTCGCCGATCCCAGCCGGCAGCAGGGGCCGGGCGAGAAGGGCGCCGGCGGCCGCGACGAGGGCGAGATGCAGCTGCTGCTCGAGTTCAAAGTCGACGACATCGTCGACTGGCTGTGGGAGGAGATGCAGCTGCCGAATCTCAAGGCGCGCACCGGACCTTCGGACGAGACCGACTGGATCCGCGAGGGCTGGGACCGGCGCGGCGCGCGCTCGCGGCTCGACCGGCGCCGCTCCTTCAAGGAGCTGGTGAAGCGGCGCGGCGCGCCCGGGGCCACTCCGACCTTCACCGACGAGGACCTGCGCTTCCGGCAGCTGGCGCGCCGCCGCCAGCCCGCGGTGCACGCGGTGGTGTTCTTCATGCTGGATGTCTCGGGCAGCATGTCCGATCGCGATCGCAAGCTCGCCAAGACCTTCTTCTTCTGGGTGGTGCAGGGACTGCGCCGCGAGTACCGCTCGCTCGAGACGGTGTTCGTCGCCCATACCACCGAGGCCTGGGAGTTCAACGAGCCGGATTTCTTCCAGGTGTCCGGCACCGGCGGCACCGTGGCCTCCACTGGGCTGCTGAAGGTGCGCGAGATCATCGACGCGCGCTACAACCCGGGTCGCTGCAACATCTACCTCTTCTACGCCTCCGACGGCGACAACTCCGTGAGTGATGCGGCGGAGGCGCGCACCGCGCTCAATGCCATCGCCGCCGACACCTGCTTCACCGGCTACGTCGAGGTGTCCTCGGGGCTGTCGCGCCAGCTGGCCACCGAGACCGGCAAGCTGTTCGCGGAGCTGCAGGCCGCCGGCTGCGCCGCCGGCAGCTACGCGCTCAATGACTTCGACGATGTGTGGGGCGCGGTGCGGCACTTCTTCACCGCCGAGAGCCACGCCCCGGATGCCGCGCCGGCTGCAGCCGCGCCGCGCCCGCAGGACAGCCCGTGAGCGAGAGCTGGCAGGGGTACGTGCGCCGCATCGAGGAGCTGGCGGCGGCGCAGGGCCTGAAGTTCCACCCGGTCGACTTCGAGGCGGTGCCCGACAGCTTCATGATGGAGATCGCCGTCTATGGACTGCCGGTGCGCATGCCGCACTGGTCCTTCGGCGTGCGCTACATCTACCAGCTGATCCAGCGCCACATGGGGCACTCGCGCCTGTTCGAAGTGGTATTCCCCGGCAACCCGGGGCACGCCTACCTCGCCGACAGCAATGGGCTGGCGGAGAACATCCTGGTGACCGCGCACGTGCTCGGGCACGCGGACTTCTCGCGCAACAACCTGTTGTTCAGGCGCTGCCAGGAACAGGTGAGCGAGCGCATCGTGGAGCATGCCGCCAATCACGCGCGCCAGATCTCGGCGGCGATCGAGACGCACGGCGCGCAGCGCGTGGAGCTGGTGCTGGATGCCGCTCTCGCGCTCGAGCAGCATATCGATGTCGACCAGCCGCTGCGCCGTCCGCGCTACCCGGAATATGCCGCGGACCCGCGCGCGCTGGTCGATGACAGCTTCCGCAAGCGCTTCGCCGCGCTCGAGCCGGCCGCGGCCGGTGCGGCGTTCGAGGCGCGCAAGCGCGCGCCGGTGCCCCCGCACCCGGAGAAGGACCTGCTGTGGTTCATCGCGCACTACGCTCCCGAGATGGAGAGCTGGGAGCGCGACATTTTTCTGGCGGTGCGCGAGGAGTCGTTCTACTTCTACCCGGTGTTCGCGACCCAGATCATGAACGAGGGCTGGGCCTCCTACTGGCACGCACGCCTGCTGCGCGAGGCGGACTTCGTGCCGCAGCAGGCGTACGTGGACGCGATCAAGTGCCATTCGGACGTGGTGCGGCCGGTGGCGGCGGAGCAGCAGGTGTCGCTGAGCATCAACCCGTACCACCTCGGCTTCGTCATGTGGGAGAAGATCGTCGAGAAGGACGGGCTCGCGGCGGCGCGCGCCATCATGGAGCAGGACGATGACTTCGCCTTCGTGCGCAATCACCTGACGCGTGAGCTCGCCGACGAGCTCGGCCTGTTCCGCTACAGCGCGCGCAGCGACGGCCACATCAAGGTGCTCGAGCAGGACCTCACCGCGCTGCACGAGGCGCTGCTCGCGCCCAAATACAACTTCGGCGCGCCGATCGTGTCGGCCGCGCGCGTGCGCACCGACGGCACGCTCGAGCTCGCGCACGACAGCGCGGTGGACGGGCGGGGACTGGACCTCGAGCGTAGCCGCAAGGTGCTCGACTACGTGCACCACGTGTGGCGGCGGCCGATTGTGCTCACCACCGTGAACCAGGCGGGCTCGACGCTCGAGCTCACCGCGCCTTAGGGCTTGGCTGGGCCGGGCGCTGCCCGGCCGCGTCTGCGTCCCAGGCCTCCTCGTGGTGTGAGGTCACGATCGACACCGGGTCGCTCGCCGGGAAGGTGGCCTCGAGCGCTTCATCGAGCTGACGCTGGATCTGATCGCTCCGGCGCCGCCGCCGTACCTCATCGGCCTTGGGGTCGCTCATGCTCGGTCCTCCGTGCCTCGCGGCCTGTCCGTGCAGCTATGGTACGCCGGTGCGAGTAGCCGCAGACGCCCCTTGCGGAGTAGGCTTTTGCTTACCGGATGCTCACGCGGCGCCGGTTCAACCTTGCCGGGGAGCATTCCGCCATGGGGTACGCGACTTCGGGCATCCGTAATATCGCGCTGGTCGGCCAGGCCGGCGCGGGCAAGACCTCCGTTCTCGAGACACTGCTGCTGCAGGCCGGCGCCACCCGCGCCCGCGGCAGCCTGGCGCGCGGCACCACGGTGTCGGACTTCGATCCGCAGGAGAAGCGCCTGCAGCACTCGCTCGATACCGCGATCTGCACCCTCGACTGCGACGGCGTGCACGTCAACATCATCGACACCCCCGGCTACCCGGACTTTCTGGGCAAGTCGCTCTCGGTACTGGAGGCAGTGGAGGCGGTCGCCGTGGTGGTGAGCGCTGTCAACGGTGTCGACAGCCTCACGCAGCGCCTGATGGAGTTCGCGCGCGAGCGCGAGCTGTGCCGGCTCATCATCGTCAACAAGATCGACAGCCGCGATGCGCACTGCGCCGACGTGCTGCAGCAGCTGCGCGAGGCCTTTGGCACCGAGTGCCTGCCGCTCAACCTGCCCGCCGGCGGCGGCGATGGCGTGGTGGACTGCTTCTTCCAGCCGCACGGCCGTGCCACCGACTTCTCGACCGTCGAGGCCGCGCACACCCAGATCATCGACCAGGTGGTGGAGCTCGACGAGCAGCTCATGGCGCTGTACCTGGAGCAGGGCGAGGAGCTCTCGCCCGAGCAGCTGCACGACCCCTTCGAGCAGGCGCTGCGCGAGGGGCACCTGGTGCCGGTGTGCTTCACCTCCGCCGAGACCGGCGCCGGCATCCCGGAGCTGCTGCAGGTGATCGAGCGGCTGATGCCCAATCCCGCCGAGGGCAACCCGCCGCCGTTCCTGAAAGGCGAGGGCGAGAGTGCGGAACGCGTGACGGTGACTCCCGATCCCGCCAAGCACGTCATCGCGCACGTCTTCAAGGTGAGCATCGACCCCTACGTCGGCAAGCTCGGAGTGCTGCGCGTGCACCAGGGGACGGTGCGCCAGGGAAGCCAGCTGTTCGTCGGCGATGCGCGCAAGCCCATCAAGATCGCGCACCTGCTGCGCCTCTTGGGCAAGGACACCAAGGAGATCACCGAGGCCGGGCCGGGGGAGATCTGCGCCATACCGAAGGTGGACGAGCTGCACCTGGATGCGGTGCTGCACGACTCGCACGACGAGGACCAGTACCACCTGAAGCCGGTGGCCTTCCCGCCGCCGATGCTCGGTATCGCCATCGAGCCCGAGCGGCGCGGGGATGAGCAGCGCCTCGCCGACACCCTGCACAAGCTCACCGCGGAGGATCCGTGCGTGCGCATCGAGCATCACGCGGCGGTGAACGAGACGGTGCTGTACGGCATGGGGGAGTTTCACCTGCGGGTGCTGCTCGAGCGCATGGGCGAGCGCTACGGCGTGCATGTGAAGAGCCGCCCGCCGAGCATTCCGTACCGCGAGACCATCACCCGCCCGGCCGAAGGGCACTGCCGGCACAAGAAGCAGACCGGCGGGGCCGGGCAGTTCGGCGAGGTGTACCTGCGCATCGAAGCGCTCGGGCGCGGCGCCGGCTTCGAGTTCGTGGACGATGTGGTCGGTGGTGCCATCCCCGGGCAGTACCTCCCGGCGGTCGAGAAGGGCGTGCGCCAGGTGCTCACCGAGGGGGCGCTCGCCGGCTTTCCGATCCAGGACGTGCGCGTCACGGTCTACGACGGCAAGCACCACCCGGTCGACTCCAAGGAGGTCGCGTTCGTGTCCGCCGGGCGCAAGGCGTTCCTCGATGCCCTGCAGAAGGCCACCCCGATCGTGCTCGAGCCGATCATGCGCCTGGAGATCACCGCTCCCTCGAGCGCCATCGGCGACATCACCGGGGACCTCGCCACCAAGCGCGCGCGCATCAACGGCAACAACACCCTTCCGGGCCAGCGCGCCACGGTCATGGCGTTCGTGCCGCTGGCCGAGATCTCGGAGTACCAGTCACGCCTCAAGGCGCTCACCGGGGGGCAGGGCGCCTATACCATGGAACTCAGTCACTACGACCCGGTGCCGGCGCGCAAGCAGCAGGAGCTGGCACAGGCCTGGAAGCCGCGCTCAGAGGAAGAGTAGCCGGGCGCGCCGCGCGGTTTGTCATAACTTCACCCTGACGGGCGTCACTTCATCGCACGCTCATCCTGCGTACACTCCTCGCTGCTTCAGAGGAGACACGCATGAAGGCCATGTTGTGCGCGCCGGCGCTCGCCGCGCTCATCGTCCTGGCAGCCGGCGCGCCCGGCATCAGTGCGGGAACTGCCTCCTGTGCCGCCCCGAATACGCCGGTCTCCAATGCGGTCAAGGGCGCGCACGTCAAGGCGAGCTCGTTCGCCCCCCAGGGCCACCCCGGCCCCAAGGTCTACGGCCAGCCGATCCAGCCGCCGATCCTGCACCACCGCAAGGCGCACAAGAGCACACCCGTCGCCTGAAGGCTGGGTACTAAGAGGCGGGCTTGCTCCACACCGCGGTGTCGCCGGTGTGCAGGCCGAGCTTCGTGGCGACGCCGCCCTTCAGCTCGATGACCGCCGCGACCTTGGTGTCCGAGCTCAGCTGGTCGAGCGACATCGGGTGCGCGCGCTCGATGATCTTGGTGACCCGCCCGTCGCTGGCCACGAACAGCATGTCGAGCTCGATGTAGGTGTTCTTCATCCACATGTTCTCGACCCGCGGTGGCGTGAGCGGGAACACCATGCCCATGCTCTCGGGCAGGTCGCGGACGAACATCAGTCCCTGCGAGGCCCGCTCCGGCGTGTCGGCGATCCACACCTTGAACGGAAAGGTGCGCGGGGGGTGGCCGGCCTCGCGGTGCGTGATCTCGAGCGAGGTGCGCGGGAAGCTCGCCAGGTCGACGGGCGGCGGCTCCTGGGCGCGCAGTGCGGCGCCGGCCAGCACGCCGAGCAAAGCGGCGCTCAGGTGCATCAGGGCCACGGGCAGTTTTGCGCTCTCGGACATGGCTACAGCCGGCGCTCCGCCGCTGGGGCGTGGGGCGCATCCTCGAATACCGCGTTACCGGCAAAGTCGAAGCGGCTGACGAGGATGCGTGCATCGCTGGTGAGCGTGCTCGCTGGGGCGATGCAGAAGCCGCGCGCGACGATGCGCCAGCTGCGCTTCGGGCCGCCGAGCGCGCCGACGCGCTCCTGTTTCAGCTCGTCCACCGTGCAGTGATCGTCACCGCGCGTGGCGAACAGCCGCTCTTCCCCTTCGAAAATCAGAGTGAGATTCGTCGGCAGGTCGCGCCCGGAGCGTCCTTCGCGCACCGCCTCGACGCCGAACACGATCCGCAGCCGTCGGCCATCACCGTGCGGCGGGCCGGCGAAGCTCACGCGCAGCCCGCTGCCGTCCGGGCGCGGTCCGCCGTCGCACTCGATCTCCGCGTTGCGCCAGTCGACATCCAGGTTCATCGCCCCGCGGATGCGCGCGCGCAGGTAGCCGTTGCCGGTCGGCAGGCAACCGTGCGCCGCCGGCGCGGCCGCGGGAGCCGGCGCCGCCCCCGCGCCGGTGACCGCGCCCAGCAGCGCGAGCGTCAGGGCTGGAAGTAGGCCGAGGCGCGACATGCCTTGAGTGTACCCTGCGCACCGGCTGCCACGCCGCACCACTGTCTTTTCAGGCGCCGGGCGTCACGAGCAACGCCTTCGCAAGCTGCACGTGGCCGCGCGCCACGGCGCGCGCGAGGTGCATGAGCAGCGTGAGACTCAGGACACCGACGACGAACAGCAGCAGGCCACCGAACAGCTGATGGTGCACCATCGCAAAGTCACCCAGGCGCACGTGGTCGGAGAGGTTGATATCGGCCCAGCCGAAGAAATCGGCGAGCATCAGCACCGGGGTCGCGATGAACGAGATGCCGATCGACAGCACGCATACGGCGACCGTGAAGTAGATGATGCCGAGCGGGAGCATCAGCAGCAGGTACAAGAGCGTGGTCCAGGTGCGCACGTCCTTCAGCATCTCGCCGATGCGCGTGAGCCATCCGGCGGGCGGGCCGGGATGCATCGGGCGCCGCGGCATACGCTCGCCGGTCACCGCTTCCAGCAGCCGACCTTCGCCGAGCGCAATGACGCGCGTGATGGCGATGAAGGCCAGGAAGAAGGGGATGCCGATGATCAGGATCGCAAATCCCAGTGACATCGACAGCCCGGTGACCACGACCGTGAAGTACACGATGCCGGTCGCGAGCGTGAGGAACATATAGAAGAGTGAGGTGTAGGCGCGAAAGTCGAGGAACACCCCGAAGAAGCGCCGCCACGCGGAAGCCTTGCCCGCTGTGGCGGGCGCGGGCGTCTTCAGGGCCGCCTTCACCTTGGCCTCGGTGTCGCGGTAGGCGGCCGCCACTTCCTCCGGCGCCCCGTAGGTGCTCGCGATGAGCTCGAGCACGTCGGCCTCCGACTTGCCGGGGTGGGCGGCGACCTCGGCGCGCAGGTACTCCTCGGCGTCGTAGAGCGCGTCCTGGATCAGCGCCGGATCCTCGCCAGCGAGGGCGGCCCGCAGCTGCTTGAGGTAGTCATCGATTGAGCGGGGAGCTTTCATACGTCTGTTCCTTCGATGAAGCGATCGACGAAGCCGCGGGTCTGCCGCCAGATGGCGCTCCACTGCGCGAGCATCGCGCGGCCTTCTTCGGTGATGCGGTAGTAGCGCCGCGGCGGCCCGGAGTAGGAGGGCACGACACGGCTGGTCAGCAGCCCCGCTGCCGCGAGGCTTCGCAGCACGGGGTAGATCGTCCCTTCCTTGAACAGCGCCTCGCCTTCGTTGGCCTTCTGCAAGCGCTTGGTGATCTCGTACCCGTAGAGGTCTTCGCTGCTGTGCTCGAGCACCGCCAGCAGCACGAGCGCCACCAGCCCCGCGTTGAGGTCTTTCTGGAACTTGCGGGCCTGACTATCGTCCATAGGCTAGTACTATTAACTTCATAATACTAGCTGTCAACTAATACTATCGACAAACCAGAACGGCTTGCCGCACGCGCGGGGCGCTGCGGCAACCACTTGGCGAGCTCCAGGCGGGTTCTGCCCCTTCCCGGGGTCGCCTTGGCCAGCCCGCGCAGGCGGGCTGTTAGACTCCGCCTACCCGTCTCGAAAGCCCCTGATGAGAAATTCGCTCCTCGAAATCACCCCGGTGGTCCCGGGGAGCCTGTCCCGCCTTCCTGAGCTCGCCGCCAACCTGTTCTTCAGCTGGCACCGCCCGACGCGGGCGCTGTTCGAGGACCTCAATCCGGAGCTGTGGAAGCAGACCAACGGCAACCCGCGCCTGATGCTCCGCTGCGTCAACCAGGAGATGCTCGAGCGCTGCGCGCGCGATGAGCAGTACCTGGGGCGCTACCACGCCGCCCTCGAGACCCTCGACGCCTACGTGCGCGTGGCCCCGAGGGGGGAGGATCCGCTGGTGGCGTACTTCTGCGCCGAGTACGGCTTTCACGAGAGCTTCCCTATCTACTCCGGCGGTCTCGGCGTGCTGGCCGGGGACTACTGTAAGGCCGCGAGCGATGAGCGCGCGGGCTTCGTCGCCGTGGGGCTGCTCTACGAGCAGGGCTACTTCACCCAGACGGTCGACAACGACGGCGTGCAGCACGCGGAGTACCGCGAGCGCGACCCGCGCGACCTGCCGGTGGAGCCGGCGCGCCTGCCCTCCGGCGAATGGCTCAAGGTGAGCTTGCGCATCGCCGCGCGCGAGGTGGTGGCGCGGCTGTGGAAGGCGCAGGTCGGACGCGTGCCGGTGTACCTGCTCGACACCAACTGCGCGGAGAACGCCCCGTCCGACCGCGACATCACCCATCGGCTCTACGGCGGCGACGAGTCCACGCGCGTACGCCAGGAGATGATCCTCGGCATCGGCGGGGTGCGTGCGCTGCGCGCGCTCGGGGTGCAGCCGGCGGTGTGGCATCTGAACGAGGGCCACGCCGCGTTCCTGATTCTCGAGCTGCTGCTCGAGCACCTGAGGCAGGGCCTCACCTTCGCCGCGGCGCTCGAGGCGGTGGCGGCCGAGTGCGTGTTCACCACGCACACACCGGTGGCCGCCGGGCACGACGCCTTCAACCTCGATCTGATCGTGCAGCATTTCGGCGACTTCATCCGCGAGCTCGGCATCCCGGTGGAGCGCTTCCTCGAGCTGGCGCGCGCTCCCTCCGTGCCGGGTCTTTTCAACATGACGCGCCTGGCACTGAACGTCACCCGCCACGTGAACGGCGTGAGCCGCATGCACGGGGCGGTGTCGGCGCGGCTGTGCGGGGACCAGTGGCCCGAGGTGCGCCCCGAGGACAACCCGGTCGGCTTCGTGACCAACGGCGTGCACGTGCCGACCTTCCTGCACCAGCGCTGGATGGAATTCTTCGACCGCGAGCTGGGGCACGAGTGGCGCGAACGGCTGCGCGACCCGGAGTTCTGGGGCGCGCTCGAGCGGGTACCGGACGAGCGCTACTGGACGACCTCGCAGGACGTGAAGGGCCGCATGCTTGCCAACGTGCGCGAGCGGCTGCAGCGCGAGTACGACCGCAAGGGCCTGAGCCCCGCCCAGCTGCGCCACGTGACGCGCTTTCTCGACCCGCTGCGCCCGGGCGTGCTCACCCTCGGCTTCGCGCGCCGCTTCGCGACTTACAAGCGCGCCACGCTGTTGCTGCGCGACCGGGCGCGCCTCGCGCGCCTGGTGAACAACCCCGAGCGGCCGGTGGTGCTGCTGTTCGCCGGCAAGGCGCACCCGGCGGATGAGCCGGGCAAGCACGTGCTGCGCGAGCTGCGCCAGCTGATGATGAGCCAGGAGTTCGCCGGCCGCATCGTGTTCGTCGAGGACTACGACCTGCAGCTCGCGCGCAGCCTGGTCTCGGGCGTCGACGTGTGGCTCAACAACCCGATCGCACCGCTCGAGGCTTCCGGCACCTCCGGCATGAAGGCCGCGATCAACGGGCGGCTGAACCTCAGCATCCTCGATGGCTGGTGGGCGGAAGGCTGGACGGGCGACAACGGCTGGGGCATCCCGCCCTCGAGCGTGCAGGATCCCGAGCGGCGCGATGCCATCGAGTCCGAGATGTTCCTCGGCACGCTCGAAGAGGAGGTGCTGCCGCTGTACTACACACGCGACGAGGCGGGTTGCCCGGGCGCCTGGGTGAGGCGCAGCAAGCGCGCCATGATGACCGTGATACCGCGCTTCAACATGGGCCGCGTGCTCTTCGACTACACCCGCGGACTGTACCTGCCGGCCGCGCAGCAGTACCACCGGCTGGCCGCCGAGGCCTTTACCGGCGCGCGCACGCTCGCGGAGTGGAAGCAGCGGGTGCGCGCGGCGTGGCCCAAGGTGAGCCTCAAGCTTCTCAGCGACAGCGCCCGCGACCTGCCGCGCGGGGAGCGGCTGCGGCTGCGCGTGGCCGCGGGACTCAACGGACTGCAGCCCGCGGACGTGCGCGTCGAGTTCGTCGCCACGCGGCTGTTGCCCGAGGCGCACCTGGCGCCTCCGCCGCTGTCCTCCTACGGACTCGGTGCGCGCGATGGCGTGTGGAACGCCGCCTTCACCGCGACCGACGAGCACGACGCGGACGGGGCCGTGGTCTTCGCGCTCGACGTCGAGCCGCAGGAGTGCGGCCAGTTCCGCACCGAGGTCCGCATCTACCCGTGGCACGAGCTGCTCTCGCACCTCTACGAGGTCGGGCTGATGAAATGGCTGTAGGTGTGCAGTCCGGGGTTGCGCGCGCAAGGGGCGTTAGGGTGTAGTACCGGACATGTCGCGCCAGCCCGCCCGTGCCTCCTCCGGCCGCTACGTCAGCCGCCTCACCGGCGGGACGCTGGCGCTCATCATGGCAGGCGGCCGCGGCGAGCGGCTGCGCGATCTCACCGAGCACCGCTGTAAGCCCGCCACTCCCTTCGGCGGCAAGTTCCGCATCATCGACTTCGTACTGTCCAACTGCGTCAACTCCGGCATCCGCCAGATCTCCATCCTCACCCAGTACAAGGCGCAGTCGCTCATCCAGCACGTACAGCACGGCTGGAGCTACCTGCGGGGCGAGTTCGGGGAGTTCGTCGAAGTGGTCCCGGCGCAGCAGCAGCTGGGCGCGATGTGGTACCGCGGCACCGCCGATGCCGTGCATCAGAACATCGAGCTGATCCTCGCGCACCGCGCCAAGCACGTGCTGGTGCTGGCCGGCGACCACATCTACAAGATGGACTACGGCCCGATGATCGCCTACCACGTGGAGAAGGGCGCGGACATTACCGTCGGGGTGGTGGAGGTGCCGGCGGCCGAGTCGCGCCACTACGGCGTGCTCACCGCCACCGAGTGGAACCGGGTCACCAAGTTCTCCGAGAAGCCCGCGCACCCGGACGCGCTGCCGGGCCGCCCCGACACCATCCTCGCCTCCATGGGCATCTACGTGTACAACACGCAGCTGCTGCAGAGAATGCTGGGGGCGGACGCCGCCAACGACGCCTCCGCGCACGACTTCGGCAAGAACATCCTGCCGGAGGCCATCGGCGGCAACCGCCAGGTGTTCGCCTACCCCTTTCAGGACGTGAAGACGCGCGCGCAGAGCTACTGGCGCGACGTCGGCACCATCGACGCCTACTACGACGCCAACATCGAGCTGGTGCATGTCAGGCCCGAGCTCAACATCTACGACGAGGACTGGCCCATCTGGACCTATCAGGTGCAGCAGCCGCCGGCCAAGTTCATCCTCGATGAGGACGGCCGGCGCGGCATGGCGATCAACTCCATGGTGTCCGGCGGCTGCATCATCTCCGGGGCGGTGGTGCGCGAGTCGCTGGTGTTCTCCGACGTGCGCGTCGAGGAGCGTGCCAGCATCCACCGCTCGGTGATCCTGCCGCACGCCGAAATCGGCCGCGGCTGCGTGATCACGCACGCCATCGTGGACGAGGGTTGCGACGTGCCGGACGACATGCGCATCGGCGTCGACCGCAGCGAGGACGCCAGCCGCTTCCACGTGACCGAGAACGGCGTGGTGCTGGTGACGGCGGACATGCTGCGGCGGCTGCGCGGCGCCTGAAGGCATGAGCAGCACCCCCCGCCTGCCGGTCATTCTGCTGTGGCACATGCACCAGCCGCAGTACCGCGACGCGCTCACCGGGCAGTACGCGCTCCCGTGGACTTACCTGCACGCCATCAAGGACTACACCGACATGGCGGCGCACCTTGAGGCCAACCCCGCGGCGCGCGCGGTGGTGAACTTCACCCCCGTGCTCATCGAGCAGCTCGAGGAGCTCGGGCGCCGCATCGGCGAGCACCTGCGCTCAGGTAGTGAGCTGCCGGACCCGGTGCTCGCGCTCCTGGGTCCGGCGCCGGTGCCCGCCGATCCGAACGAGCGCCTGGCGCTGCTGCGCGCCTGCCTCAGGGCGCAGCGCAAGCAGATGATCGAGCGCTTCGGGCCCTACCTCGAGCTCGCCACCATCGCCGAGACGCTCGGCACGCCCGAGCGCATCGCCTACGCCTCCGATCAGTTCATCCACGATCTCGCGGTCTGGTATCACCTCGCTTGGCTCGGAGAGACGGTGCGGCGCATCCACCCGCTGGTGGCGCGCCTCACCGAGCGCGGACGCGATTTCAGCGCGTCCGAACGGCGTGACCTGCTCGCCCTGATCGGTGAGACCGTCGCCCAAGTGGTGCCGCGCTATCGCGCGCTCGCCGAGCGCGGGCGCTGCGAGCTGTCGGTGACCCCCTACGGTCACCCGATCATCCCGCTGCTGCTCGACTTCCGCTGCGCGCGCGAGGCGGTGCCAGACATGACACTGCCCGAGCACCCGGGCTACCCGGGCGGGGCGGTTCGCGCCACCTGGCATGTCGAGGAGGCGATCCGCGTCTTCACGCGTGCCTTTGGCACCACCCCTGCGGGGTGCTGGCCGGCGGAGGGAGCGATCAGCGCCGCGACGCTGCAGCTGCTGGCGGCCGGCGGGTTCCGCTGGGCGGCGACCAGCACCTCGGTGCTGCGCGGCAGTCTCGCGCTCACCGATCCCGGGGCGGCCGAGGACCTCGAGGCCTACAACCGCCCCTACCGCCTCTCGGGCACCGGCATGAGCTGCTTCTTCCGCGACGATGCGCTGTCCGATCTCATCGGCTTCACCTACGCGACCTGGCACGGCGACGACGCGGTGGCGAACCTGGTGCAGGAGCTGGCGCAGCTGGCGCGCCGCTACCAGGGCGCGGGCAATCACGCCGTGCTCATCGCGCTCGATGGCGAGAACGCCTGGGAGCACTATCCCTTCAACGGTTACTACTTTCTGCGCGCGCTCTACGCTCAGCTGGCGGACCATCCGCAGCTGGAGCTCATGACACTCTCGGAGTGCCTGGCGCGCGGCATCCAGCCGGCCCCGCTCCCCAAGGTGTGCGCCGGCAGCTGGGTGCACGGTACGCTGGCAACCTGGATAGGAGATCCGGCCAAGAACCGCGCCTGGGATCTCTTGTGCGCCGGCAAGGAGGCCTACGATCGGGCGATGCAGGGAATGACCGACGCGGCGCAGCGCGCTGCGGCCGGGCGGCAACTGGCGCTGTGTGAGAGCTCCGACTGGTTCTGGTGGTTCGGTGACTACAACCCCGCCGAGGCCGTCAGCCAGTTCGACCGTCTCTACCGCCGCTCGCTGCTCGCGCTGTACCGCCGCCTCAATCTCCCGCCCCCGGGAGATCTGGCGCACGCCATCTCCACCGGCCAGGGCACGCCCGAACTCGGTGGGGTCATGCGCCGCGCCAGCGGCTGAGCGTCCCCTCGGTGAGCAGCGTCAGACTGCCGGTCTTCGACCGGCGCCGCGCCGGGGTGCTGCTGCCCATGTCGGCGCTCGACGCCGCACTCGGGCGCGGCGGCCGCGCCTGCGTCGACTGGATGGTGCAGGCCGGGTTCTCGGTGTGGCAGATCCTGCCGGCCGGGCCGGTCGGCACCGATGGCTCCCCTTACTGGGTGCGCTCGGACTTCGCCGGCAGCCCCGCCCTCATCGACCCCGCGGAGCTTCCCGATCCCAACGCCCCGATCGGCGCGGAGTTCCTCGCCGAGAGCCCGTGGCTCGAGGACTACGCGCTGTTCGAGGCGCTGACGCGCGTGCACGCGGGCGCACCGTTCTGGCGCTGGCCGCCGGCGGTGCGCGACCGCGAGCCGGCGGCGCTCACCGCCGCGCGCCAAGCCCTGGCGCAGGAGGTGAGCCGCATCGAGCGCGAGCAGTTCGCCTTCTGGCTGCAGTGGCGCGCCCTGCGCGACTACGCGCACAGCCGCGGCGTCAGGCTCTTCGGCGACCTGCCGTTCTACGTCGGTCCTTCCTCGGTGGAGACCTGGGCGCACCGCGAGCTGTTCCAGCTCACCGCCACCGGCGAGCCGGCGCAGGTCGGCGGCGTGCCGCCGGATTACTTCTCGGAGCTCGGGCAGCTGTGGGGCAATCCCGTCTACGACTGGCCGGCGCTGCGCCGCTCGGACTTCTCCTGGTGGCTGGCGCGGGTGCGCGTGCAGCTGACGCGGCTCGACCTGCTGCGCATCGATCACTTCCGCGCGCTCGCCGCCTACTGGGCGGTGCCGGCCGGCGCGCCCGATGCGCGCGGTGGCGTCTGGCTCAGCACGCCCGGCGGGGAGCTGCTGCAGCGCCTGCGCGATGAGTTCCCGGACCTTCCCCTGGTGGCGGAGGACCTCGGGGTCATCACCGATGAGGTGCTGGCGCTGAAGAACGGTTTCGCGCTGCCGGGGATGAAGGTGCTGCAGTTCGGCTTCGACGGCGACCCGGGTAATCCCCACGTGCCGTACAAGGTGGAGCGCGCCTGCGTCGCCTACACCGGCACGCACGACAACGACACCACGCTCGGCTGGTACACGAGCCTCGATGGCGCGACGCGCGCGCGCGTCGACTTCTACCTGCGCCTCACTCCCGGCTCGATGCCCGAGGCGCTGATCCGCGCCGCACTCGGCTCGGTGGCGCAGCTCGCGGTCGTTCCGGTACAGGATCTGCTCGGGCTCGGCTCCGAGGCGCGCTTCAACACTCCGGGCACTTCCTCGGGCAACTGGGTATGGCGCCTGCCGCCCCAGGCCCTCAGCGCACAGCTCGCGCAGCACTGCGCGCACCTCAACCACACCTTCGGGCGTGCCTGACGGCCCGCGCACGGGTCTTTGCTACCATCGCCGCCTCATGAGAGCCCTGCTGCGCGCCGCCCCAGCACTCGTGGCGCTCTGGCTCGGTGCGGCCTGTGCTCCGCATTTAGAGAAGCCGGAGCTGTCAGTGGCCAGCGTGCAGCTGGTCAGCGCCACGATCTTCGAACAGCACCTGAAGGTGCGCCTGCACGTGCACAACCCCAACGACCGCGCGCTGCCGATCAAGGGCATCGAGTACCGCATGGAGGTCATGGAACAGCAGGCGGCGATCGGGCAGTCCGATGCCAGCTTCGTGGTGCCGACGCTCGGCGACGCCGAGTTCGACATGAGCGTCACCACCAACCTCGCGGGCACGCTGCTGCAGCTGCTGTCGCGCGGCTCGAACGCGCTCGCCCAGGAGGTCCCCTACCGCCTCAGCGGCAAGGTGGAGCTATCCGAGGGCTGGCTGCGCTCCATCCCGTTCGACCAGCGCGGCACCTTCAAACTCCAATGAGCCGCTGGTAGCGCTCGACGTACAGCCCCCCCTGGCGCTGCCAGGAGAAATCGCGCTGCATGCCGTTCTTCATCAGCCGCGCCCAGTGCCGCGGCTGGCGGTACAGGTCGAGCGCGGTGTTCAGGGCCCACCCGAGCGCGTGGCCGTTGAAGTGGTTGAATACGATGCCGGTGCCGGTGCCGCGCGCCGGGTCGTAGTGCTCGACCGAGTCGGCCAGTCCCCCGGTGCGCCGCACGATCGGCACCGTGCCGTAGCGCAGGCTGTACATCTGGTTGAGCCCGCACGGCTCGTAGCGCGAGGGCATGAGGAACATGTCGCTCGCCGCCTCGATCCAGTGCGCGAGCTCCTCGTCGTAGCCGCAGGTGAAGGTGACGCGGCCCGGGAAGCGCCGCGCGAGCGTGCTCAAGAACTCCTCGTACTGCGTCTCCCCGTTGCCGAGCGCCACGAAACCCAGCGGCCGGGCGGTGAGCACCTTCGGCAGCGCCTCGAACATGAGCTCGATCCCCTTCTGCACCGCGAGCCGGCTCACCAGGCCCAGGAGCGGTGCGCCCGCGGCGAGCTCGAGTCGCTGGTCGCTCAGCAGCTCCTTCCTGAGCTCGCCCTTGCCGCGCAGGTCAGCGACGTTGTAGTGCACCGGCAGGTAGCGGTCGCGCCCCGGGTCCCATTCCTCGTAATCGACGCCGTTCAGGATGCCGGTGACCGCCCCGCCGGCGGCGCGCATGCGCAGGCTGTCCTGCAGTCCCATGCCGTACTCGTCGGTGCAGATCTCGCGCGCGTGCGTCGGGCTCACGGTGGTGATGAGGTCGGCATACAGGATGCCGTGCCGCAGGGCGTTGATGCGCCCGGCGCGCAGGTCATCCTGGTGCAGCAGCTTCTCGTGCCCGGGAATGCCGAGATCGGCCACCTGGCTGGCGGCGAAGATGCCCTGGTAACCGATGTTGTGGATGGTGAGCAGCGTGCGCGTGCGGGCGAACAGCGGCTCCGCCTCGAAGCTGGTGCGCAGGAACAGCGGCGCGAAGGCCGTGTGCCAGTCGTTGCAGTGAATGATCTGCGGCGCCCACTGCAGGCGCTGGCAGGCGATGAGCGCGGCGCGCGTGAGCGCGAGGAAGCGCACGTGCTCGTCCGGATCGCTGGTGTAGATCGAGGTGCGCGCGTAGAGCGCCGGGCAGTCGATCAGGTACACCGGCGCGCCGCCCGGCAACACCCCGCGCAGCAGCGCGAACACGTAGTTGTGGGATCCGACCGCGAGCGGCACCTGCATCAGGCCCTCGACCGGCTGCGCGTCGCAGGCCGCGCGGTCGATGGAGGCATACAGCGGGGTGAAGGAGCGCACGTCGTGGCCGGCGCCGTGCAGGTACTTGGTGAGCGCGCCGGCCACGTCCGCCAGGCCGCCGGTCTTGGACAGCGGCTCGAGTTCCGAGGCGAGCAGGCAGATGGCGATTGGCACGGGCAGCGGATTGGGTGGCGGCGGTCAGAGGTTATGATGTAAGCATGCGGCGCCTGCTGATCGGGCTGACACTCACTTTACTGCTGGTTGTTTCGATCGGCGTGGGCGTGGCCGTTGCCCGCTGGCCCCAGCACCCCTGCCTGTGGCGCTGACTCGCTGCGCGAGGCGCAGTGTAGCGTAAAGGACCGAGCGCAAGATTCGGGTCGCGCCCGAGCGCCACGCCGCTATCATCCCCGCATGCAGGACAGGTTCATCGACAGCCGCGACTTCGCACGCATCGCGCGCGCGATCCGCTTCATCGACGCCAACTTCCGCTCCCAGCCACGCTTGGCGGCGATCGCCTCGCACGCGCGCCTGTCCGAATTTCATTTCAACCGCCTGTTCCGCCGCTGGGCGGGCGTGACGCCGCGGCAGTATCTGGCGTTCGTGACCGCGCGTGCCGCCCGCGCCGCGCTCGCGAGCAACCCCTCGGTGCTCGAAGCCTCCTACAGCGTGGGCCTCTCCGGTCCTTCGCGGCTGCACGATCTGATGGTGACGCTCGAGGGGGTGACTCCCGGGGAGATCAAGGCGCGCGGCTTCGGGCTGCAGCTCGACTGCGGGTTCAGCGACACGCCCTTCGGGCGGGCGCTGCTGGCGAGCACGCCGCGGGGCCTGTCGCATCTCAGCTTCGTTGAGCCGGGCGAGGAGGGCGCCGCGCTTGCGGCGCTGACCGCCTCCTGGCCTGAGGCACAGCTGGCGCGCGACGATGAGGCCGCAGCCGAGCTCGCGCGGCGCATCTGGAGCGCTGCGGGCGGGAGCGCACCGCTGCGCCTTGCGGTCCAGGGCACCAACTTTCAGCTCAAGGTCTGGCAGGCACTGCTCGAGACCCACGCGAGCGGGCCCACGACCTACGCGGCGCTCGCAACGGCTGCCGGGACCGCGGGCGGCGCGCGGGCGGTGGGCACTGCTCTGGGCGCCAACCCGGTCGCCTGGCTGATCCCGTGCCACAACGTGCTGCGCGGAGACGGCACGCTCGGCGGCTACCGCTGGGGCGAGGACCGCAAGCGCGCCATGCTCGCCTGGCAGGCCCTGCGCGAGCCGGGCGCGGGCGTCGACCGGGCGCGGCTCGCCGCCTCCCCGTAAGCGTCCGTTCGCCATAATCCCCGGCCACCGGGCGGCGCCCCGAGTCAAGGAGCGCAGATTGTCAATTTGTCGTCATGTTACTTAAGTACATGATTTATAAGATATAAAAAATTATAAAGCGCCGAGCAGGCCTCCGGGAGCTGGTAAACTTACGAGCCGTTCTCCGGTTGTCGAAGCCATACATGTCGGCCTCCCCATACAAGCAGCTCGAACAGGAGTTCAAGCGTCTGCACGCCTTTCGCGGCGCGCTCGCGCTGCTGCGCTGGGATGCCGCGGTGATGATGCCGAGGGGCAGCGCGGACGTCCGGGGCGAGCAGCTGGCGGCGCTCGAGACCGAGCACCACGCGCTGCTGACCGCACCGCGCATCACGCGTCTGCTTGACCGGGCCCAAGCCAATACCCAGGGCCTGGCCGACTGGCAGATCGCCAACCTGCGCGAGATGCGCCGGCAGCGCGACCACGCCATCGCCACCCCCGTCACCCTGGTCTCGCGCCTGACCAAGGCCGCCTCGCGTGCCGAGTCGCGCTGGCTTGAGGCGCGGGCGCACGGCAAGTTCGACGCCTTCGCACCGTACCTGGAAGAAGTGGTCCACCTGGTGCGGGACAAGGCTGCGCTGCTAGGGCAGGCGCTGAACCTCCCGCCGTACGACGCACTCGTGGACGAGTTCAGCCCGGGCCTGACCACGGCGGATATCGACGCCATGTTCAAGGCGATGTCGCGGCGGCTCCCCTCGCTGATCCGCGAGGCGATCGCAGCCCAGGAAGGGCGCCCGCTCCTGCCCCTGACCGGCAAATTCCCCGCCGGCAAGCAGCGCTCGCTCGTGGTGGAGGTCATGAGGGCGGTCGGGTTCCCCTTCGACCGCGGGCGGCTGGACGAGAGCGAGCATCCCTTCACCGAGGGTGGGCCGGGCGACATCCGCGTCACCACCCGCTTCGACCCCGACGACGTGTTCTCGGGGCTGCTCGGGGCGCTGCACGAGACCGGGCACGCGATGTACGACCTCGGGCTGCCGCAGGACTGGCGCGACCAGCCCGTCGGGCGCGACCGGGGCATGGCGCTGGAAGAGAGCCAGTCGCTGCTCCTCGAGATGATGGTGTGCCGCAGCCGCCCGTTCGTGCGCTACGTGCAGCCGCTACTTGCGAAGCACTTCGGCACCAGCGGGTCGGAGTGGGACGTCGAGAACGTCTACAGCCACCTGACGCGCGTGCAGCGCGGGCTGATCCGGGTCGATGCGGACGAGCTCACCTATCCGCTGCACATCATGCTGCGCTACGAGCTCGAAAAGCAGCTGCTCTCGGGCGAGCTGGCGGTGCGCGACCTGGCCGAGGCCTGGAACGCCGGCATGGAGCAGCGCCTGGGGATCCGCCCCAGCAACGATGCCGACGGCTGCCTGCAGGACATTCACTGGGCGGTGGGCTCCTTCGGCTACTTCCCCTCGTACGCCCTGGGGGCGGCCATCGCCGCGCAGCTGTACGAGAGCCTGCGCAACGAGCTCCCGGCGCTCGATGAGCAGCTCGCGTGCGGTGAGTTCTCGGGCCTGTTCGGCTGGCTGCGCACCCACGTGCACGGGCTCGGCGCCAAGGTGCCGGTGCAGGAGCTGCTGAAGGGCGCCACCGGCCGGCCGCTGTCGGCCACTTCCTTCATCCGCTACGTCGAGGCAAAGTATCTCGAGAGTACTGCCAGCAGCGCCGCTGCCTAGGGCCGCCTCGACAAGTCCGTGGACCGAACCGCCGCCGTGACCGCAGCGAAGCCTTCCCGCACCCTGAAGCGCCTGGGGGCGCAGCTGCGCGGCGCGGTCGGGCGCTGCATCGCCGACTACCGCATGATCGCCGACGGCGATCGCGTGATGGTGTGCCTCTCGGGCGGCAAGGACTCCTACACCCTGCTCGACCTGCTGCGCTCGCTACAGCGCAGCGCTCCGGTCAGCTTCGAGCTGCTCGCCGTGAACCTCGATCAGAAGCAGCCGGGCTTTCCGGTCGAGGTCCTGCCCCGCTACCTGGCCTCCGTTGGCGTCCCGTTCCACATCATCGAGCAGGACACCTACAGCGTGGTCAGGAGGGTGGTGCCGCAGGGGCGCACCCTGTGCGGCCTGTGCTCACGCCTCAGGCGCGGTGCGCTCTACCGGTTTGCGGCCGAGAACGGCATCACCAAGATCGCCCTCGGCCATCATCGCGACGACATCGTCGAGACTTTGTTCCTCAACCTGTTCTTCGGCGGGCGGCTGAAGGCCATGGCGCCGAAGCTGCTCTCGGATGACGGGCGGCACGTCGTCATCCGCCCGCTCGCCTATGTCGCCGAGCGCGACATCGCCCGCTACGCGCGCGGCCGGGCGTTCCCGCTCATTCCCTGCAAGCTGTGCGGCTCGCAGGAGAACATGCAGCGCGTGGCGGTCAAGAAGATGCTCAGGCAGTGGGAGCGCGAGTTCCCCGGGCGCACCGAATCGATCTTCTCCGCGCTGCGCCACGTGGAGCTCGCTCATCTCGCCGACCCGCGCCATTTCGACTTCGCGGCTCTCGAGCGCATGCGCATTCCGCTGATGAGCGAGCGGGACGAGCAGGCGCTCGAGCGCACCCTGGCCGTGGCCGAGCCGGCTTAAGCAAGGCATGGATCCAGAACTCTCCGGGTCTGGCCACCTGCCGCTGCCGCACTGCTACTGGGTCCTGCCCCGCAGGCTGCTCGCCGGGGAATACCCCGGTGGCGCCTCGCCGGAGGCCACGCGCGCGCGCCTCGCGAGGCTGCTCGCCGCCGGCGTGCGCTGCTTCCTGGACCTGACCGAGCCGGGCGAGCGCGCCCCCTACGATGCCGAG
Source organism: uncultured Steroidobacteraceae bacterium (assembly GCA_964489185.1). Taxonomy (GTDB): domain Bacteria; phylum Pseudomonadota; class Gammaproteobacteria; order Steroidobacterales; family Steroidobacteraceae; genus 13-2-20CM-66-19. Next base: position 135,146 of record CAZAXR010000013.1, read on the forward strand.
CTGCCGGTGAACGTCGACTACTTCCGCCTGCCCATTGGCGATCATGGCCTGCCGGAGAGTGCGGCTCACATGGTTCAGATCCTGGAGCGCCTGCGCGGGGCCCTGAGTGCCGGCTCGATCATCTATCTGCACTGCCGCGCCGGCATCGGCCGCACGGGGATGGTCGCCGGCTGCCTGCTCGCCGAGCAGTGCCGCGACGCCGAGGAGGCGCTGGTGCGGCTGAACCGCTGCTGGCGGCAGAGCCCGCTGTCGCGCAGCTGGCCCGCCACGCCCGAGCCCGGAGCGCAGACCGAGTATGTCCGCCGCTGGGCCCACGAGCGGCCGGGGGAGCCCGACCCGCTGCTGGACCCGGCGACCCTTTCGGCGGCGCGGGGCCTGCGCGCGCGCTTTCAGGGCACGCTGCTCGGGCTCGCCACCGGCGATGCAGTCGCGGCCGCCACGCAGTTCGGCCGCCCCGGCCGCTTCACCCCGGTGGGGGACCTTCTGGGCGGCGGACCGTTCGATCTGCCGCGCGGAGCGTGGAGCGATGACACCGCCATGGCGCTGTGCCTCGCCGAGAGTCTCCTGGAGCACGGTTTCGATGCCGCCGATCAGGTGCAGCGCTACCGGCGCTGGCAGCAGCACGGATACCTGTCCGCAACCGGCCAGTGCGTCGGCATCACCGCCGGCACCGCCCGCGCGCTGGCGCTGTCGCAATGGCGCCGGCATACGTACTCCGGAACCCACGATCCGGAATCGCAGGACCCGGAGGCTCTGTCGCGCGTCGCTCCCGTCGCCCTGTACTGCTTTGCGCACCCCGACCAGGCCATGCAGTACGCCGCCGAGGCCGCCCGCACCACCTGTCAGGCCCCGGCGGTGCTCGCCGCCTGCCGCTCGCTCGCCCAGGCGCTGCACGCGGCACTCTCGGGCGCGGCCAAGCAAGCGATCCTGGAGCAGGCGCGGGCCGTGCCGGAGATCCTGCCGCAGCCGGTTCCCACCCCCACCGCCCCCCCGGTGGCCGCAGCGACCGCGCCCGAGGCGCTCGCCGCGGCGCTGGAGGCGTTCGCCAACACCGTGAATTTCCGCGACGCGGTACTGGCCGCCGCCAACGTCGGCGGCAACTCGGATGTCGTAGCCGCCGTGTGCGGGGCGCTCGCCGGTGCGCACTACACTGCAAGCGCCATCCCCACTTTGTGGCGCAACAGCCTGATGAAACAGCAATTGATCGAAAGCTGCGCCGACCGGCTGCTGGCGCAGGCGATGCTCGACTTCGGCACCTGAGCGACATCCGGCGCGCCGCGCAAAATCTGTGCGGCGCGCTGAAGACAGCGCGGCGGAGCTTGGGTAAGCTCTGCGGCGTTTCCCTCGCAGTGTTTACCTCGCTATGTCCGGGACAGCCGGCCGAACCTTACCCGTCGGACGCCGCCGTGCGCCCCGCCGTGGTGCTGCGCGGCGCAGCGCGCTTCCCTGGGCGCGCCTGACGGACGAGGCGCTGCTGCAGATGCGCTTCTGCGATTTGCGTCTGTCCATCGAACGCTCGCCGCTCGCGCGCCACGTGCGCCGCCTGTACGCCGATCTCGAGCGCCGCGGGCTGACGCTGCGCCCGCACGTGTGGCTGTCCGAGGAGTGGTTCTCGCCCGATGGTGTGCCGGGCATCGCCGTACCGTTCTATCTGGCACATCCGCGCCTGGAGCGCCTCGAGCGGCGCATCATGCGCGAGGCGGAAGGCGGCAACACCCGGCTGCTGCTGCGCATCCTGCGGCACGAGGCCGGCCACGCGCTCGACAACGCCTACCGGCTGCGGCGCCGGCGGCGCTGGCGCGAGGTGTTCGGGCACGCCTCGCTCCCCTATCCGGAACGCTACCGCGCCCGTGCCGGCAGCCGCCGCTACGTGCACCATCTCGGGGAGTGGTACGCGCAGGCGCACCCCACCGAGGATTTCGCCGAGACCTTCGCGGTGTGGCTGACGCCGAAATCCGCCTGGCGCAAGAGCTACGCCGGCTGGCCGGCGCTGCACAAGCTGCAGGCGGTGGATGAGCTGATGGCGAGCGTGCGCGGGCGGCGCGCCCCGGTGCGCAATCGCGCGCGCATCGAGCCGCTCAATTCCAACACGCGCACGCTGGCGCAGCACTACCGGCGCAAGCTGGCCCGCAACCGGCTGATCCGGCGCGGGCTGGCCGACGAGCTGTTGCAGCGCGCCTTTACCCCGCAGCGCGCGCGCCGCGGCACGCTGCGCGCGGCGACGCTGCTGCGCGCCGCGGCACGCGGCCTCACCGCCGCCGTGGCGCGCGCGCTCGCCGTGGAGCCCTACAGCGTCGAGCAGATCCTGCGCCTGCTCATCGAGCGCTGCGAGCACATGGGGCTGTATGTGCGCGGCAACCGCCGCGACGCGCGCCGCTACGCGCGCTGGATGCTCGAGCGGCTTACGGGACTGTACTCCCAGGGTGAGACTCCGCATCTGCCGTTATGAGACGACTGCGCACGCTCGTCGTGGTGCACGCGAGCCTGGTGCCGCCGGAGACCCTGGAAGGCCACAACCAGAAGGAAATCGAGGAGTGGCGCACCGAGTACGACGTCACCAGCACCCTGCGCAAGCTCGGCCACGAGGTGCGCTGCATCGGGGTGCTCGACAGCCTCACCGAGCTGCGCAGCGCGATCGCCGAGTGGGAGCCTGACATCGTCTTCAACCTGCTGGAGGAATTCGACGGCATCGTCACCTACGACCAGCACGTGGTGGCGTTCCTCGAGCTGCTGCGCCAGCCGTACACCGGCTGCAATCCGCGCGGACTGCTGTTGTCGCGCGACAAGACGCTGTGCAAGCAGCTGCTGTCGTTTCACCGCATCGCCACCCCGCAGTTCGCGGTGTTCCGCCGCGGCGCGCGCTTCCACGTGCCGCGCAAGCTGCGCTTTCCGCTGTTCGTGAAGTCAACCGTCGAGGATGCTTCGCTCGGCATCGCGCAGGCCTCGGTGGTCGAGGATGCCGCACGACTCAGGGAGCGCATCGAGTTCGTGCACGAGCAGGTGAAGTCGGATGCGCTGGTGGAGGAGTACATCGAGGGACGCGAATTGTACGTCGGGGTGATGGGCAACGAGCGGCTCACGCGGCTGCCGGTGTGGGAGATGGTGTTCGGCTCCATGCCCGACTCGCTCGCCGGCATCGCCACGCGCAAGGTGAAGTGGGACAAGCGCTACCAGGCCAAGTACGGCATCACCACCCACGCCGCCTCCGAGCTGCCGCCGCCGGTGCTGGCGGCGCTCGACCGCCTGTCGCGCCGCATCTACCGGGCGCTCGGCATGTCCGGTTATGCTCGCATGGATTTCCGGGTCACCGCGCAGGGGCAGGTCTACGTGTTGGAAGCCAACGCTAATCCCAATCTCGAGGCGGCAGAGGATTTCGCCGAGTCCGCGAACGCCGCGGGCATGCCCTACGAGCAGCTGATCGAGCGCCTCATGGATCTCGGCCTGAAGTACCGGGCCCAGTGGCGTGCCTCCTATGGGTGAGCCGCACCCAGCGCGCCGCGGCGCCACGCTCCTGCGGCTGGCTGCCCTGGGCGCGGCGCTCGCCCTCGGCGCGTGCGCCGATCAGACCAAGGTGCACGAGGAGGAGCTGACACAGCTCATGGCGATGCTGCCTGGGCGCTATGACAACAGCGCCCAGGCGGAGGCCGATGTGCGCAACGGCGTGCACCCGGCGCACGAGAAAGTCGCGTTGGTCATCAAGCATGTCTACACCCCGCGCCTCGGGCACCACGTGTTCTTCGCCGAGGAAACCGCGGCCGACGACCCGCGCCGCGTGCTGAGCGAGAGAATGTACGGCTTCGAGCTCGACGAGAAGCGCGGCATCGTGGAGACCATTTTCGAATTCACCGAGCCGCTACGCTGGCGCGACGGGCAGCAGAACCCGGACCTGTTCACCAGCGTGGTGATCGAAGACGTGCAGGGCGAAGCCTGCCAGCTGCTGTGGAAGAAGAGCGCCGACGGCTTCGTCGCCACTCACGATCCGAAGGTCTGCCCGGACCCGGGTGGCACCGCGGCACCGCCGCAGGCGACGCTCAGCCCTGGCGCACTTACCGTGGGTGACTACAAGTTCCGCAGGACGCGCTAACCGCCACCCGCCGCCGTCGGGGACAGGTGCTCCGCTAGGAACTTCTCGAGTTCCTGGAGAACCTTTACCCGCGCCGGCGCCTGCTGCCACCACAGTCCCTGCTGCCCCAGATCCACGACGGTCACGCTCTTGCCCGCCTTCTGCAGGGCACTCGCCATCGAGCGGGCCTGCTCGGGGGATACGTTGGGATTGCCGCCGGAGATGAGCAGTACCGGCGCCGTGACTGAACTCGCCGCGTTGACCGGCGAAGCACGCTTGGCATCCTGCATGCCGCTGCGCGCGTCGACGTCGAAGATGACGGTCCGTGCCCGTTGCTCCTTCTGCTCGATCCACGCGAGCCAGTGGCCGTCGGGGCTCAGCACCGGGCTGGTCTGGAAGGGTGCGGCAACGAAGACTTCTGCCCCGGGAGCTGGCGCGGCGCCGGCGCTAGCGGGCGGACAGCAGCACACGGCGGGCTGCCTTGCGTATGGAGTGTTTGACTTTAGGGAGTCAGTTCTTCAGGTGGCTGTCGAGCCACCCCAGCACGGCGTGATACCACTGTACGCTGTTGGCGGGCTTGAGCACCCAGTGGTTCTCGTCCGGGAATATGAGCAGCTTGCTCTCGATGCCGCGCCGCTGCAGCGCGGTGAAAGCGCCGATGCCCTGTGAGTAAGGGATGCGGAAGTCCTGCTCGCCGTGGATGACGAGCATCGGGGTGCGCCACTTGGTGACGAAGTCTGCGGGGTTTACGCGCTCGTAGCCGTCCGGGTTCTGGTAGTACGGTGCGCCGAACTCCCACTCCGGGAACCACAACTCCTCGGTGGAGTAATACATCATGCGCTGATCGAACACCCCGTCGTGGTTCACGATGCAGCGGAAGCGCTCCGGCCAGTTACCCTCGATCCAGTTCATCATGAAGCCGCCGTAGGAGGCTCCGAGCGCGCAGACCCGCTCCCCGTCGAGCCACGGATACTTCGCGAGCGCGGCCTCCAGTCCTTTCTGCAGATCCACCAGCGGTTTGCCGCCCCAGTCGCGGCTGATCGAATCGGTGAACGCCTGGCCGTAGCCGGGCGAGCCGTGAAAGTCGATCATCACCACGCCGTAGCCGGCGCCGGCGAAGGCCTGCGCGTTCCAGCGGTAGGTCCAGATGTTCTGGAAGCTCGACTGCGGGCCGCCGTGCACCACGAACGCCACCGGGAAGCGCTTGCCGGGATCGAAGCCGTACGGCTTCATCACGTAGCCGTGCACGGTCTCCTCGTTCCAGCCCTTGAAGCTGAACTGCTCGTAGCCGCTGAGGCTGCGGGCCGCCAGCAGCTCCTGGTTAGCGTCCGTCAGGCGCTGAGGCACCCCGCCCTGCAGCGCGACCCGGTACAGCTCAGCCGGGCCGCCGAGCCCGGCACGGGCGTACAGCACGTGAGTGCGGGTCGAGGAAAACTCATCGACCTCCCCCTCGGCCACCAGCTCGAAGCGCACCCCGGTCTTCGGATCGACGCGGAACAACTTGCGCTGGCCGAGGTCGTCGGCGCTGGCGAGCAGCCAGCGTCCGTCGGGCGTCACCCCGAGACGCGCCACCGAGCGGTCCCAGCCGGCGGTGAGGGCGCGCACGCTGCCGCCGCGGGCGCTCTTCAGCACGATGTGGAAGCGGTCCGACTCGAACCCGGGGCGCTCCTGCGCCAGCCACGCCAGGTCGCCGTTGGCGAGGAACACCGGCTGCGCGTCCCAGGCGGGATTGTCGGCGCTCAGGTTCAGCGGCGCGGCGCTGCCGTCCGCGGGTACCTGGTAGAGGTCGAAGTTGGTCGACCAGGGTTCGGAGTGCTCGGCGATGCGCGCCGAGAACACCAGCGTGCGCCCGTCGGGGCTGAAGGCGAAGTCCTCGTCGCCGCCGAAGGGCTTGCCCGGGATGTCCGCGTCAAAACCCTTTGACACGTCGACCGCATCGCCGGCGGCGCCGTCGGCATGCAGTGGCGCGCTGAACAGGTGCGAGCGCGTGCCGGTGCTCCAGGTGTCCCAGTGGCGGATGAAGAGCCGCTCGTAGCTGCGTCCGCTCGCCTTGTCCTTCGAGCGCGCGGCGAGCCGCTCCTGGGTGCACTTGAGGGTATCGCAGTCGGGGAAGACCTCCATCGACAGCGCCAGCGCGTCGCCGTGCGGGGAGACCTTGAGAGATCCGACATCGAGCGGGTAGTCGGTGACGCGCCGCGCATCGCCCGACCCGAGGGTCAGGCGCCACACCTGCGCGCTGCCCGCGTGCGCGGACAGGAAGTACAGCGTGCGGCTGTCAGGGGCCCAGCGCGGACTGGAGGCGTTGTCCTTGAGGTCGGTCAGGCGCTGCGGGGTCGCACCCTCGCGCGTCAGGTCCAGCAGCCACAGCGCCGTGCGCCCGCGGTTGGCCTGCATGTCGGTCTCGCGCTCCACGAAGGCGAGCAGGTGAGCGTCGGGGGAGACCTGCGGGTCGGTGACGCGCTTGAGCATCACCAGATCCTCGGGCGTGAACGCGCGCCCGTCGGCGTCGCAGGCGGTGGCAGCCAGCGTCCCGAGCAGGGCAGCGAGCGTGCACAGCAGCGGCCGCGTGGCCGGGCAGGGAAGCGCCATAGGTTCTTGCTTTCAGCCGACTTCGTCGGCGGCGATCTTCCAGGGCTCGTGCTTGGCGGCCTGCAGCCACTGTTGCAGCGCGCCGTCTTCCAGCACGCTCGCCATGTACCAGCGCGCGGTCTGGGAGATGCGCGCGCCGTAAGTGTTGAAGCGCAGCACCACTGGAGCATACATGGCGTCGGCAACCGTGTATTCCCCGAACAGCCACGGGCCGCTGCCGCCGAAGCGGCTGCGGCAGTCGTTCCAGATCTCGTCGATGCGCTCGACGTCCGCTTCCAGCGCCGCGGTGGTCGCGGTACGGCGGTTGCGCGCGCGCGCGTTCATCGGCCACATGGAGCGCAGCGTGCTGAAGCCGGAATGCATCTCCGCGCACACCGAGCGCGCCACGGCACGTGCCGCCGCTGCGCGCGGCCAGCCCTTGCCGGTGAGCTCCGCCACGTACTCGCAGATGGCGAGCGAGTCCCACACCGTGAGCTCCCCGTCGCGCAGCACCGGTACGCGTCCGCTCGGTGCGTAGCTGTCGAGGAGTTCGTGGGTGGTGTCAGTGTCGAGCGGCACGAGCAGTTCCTCGAATTGCGCCCCGACGTGCTTCATCAGTAACCAGGCGCGCAGCGACCACGAGGAATAGTTCTTGTTGCCGATGACCAGAGTGAGCGCTGCCATGCGGTGGTAACCTTCTCAAGGTGCTGAGCGACGTGCGCGCCATCGCCTTCGATCTGGATAATACACTCTGGGATGTGGAGCCGGTGCTGGTGCGCGCCGAGGCGCGGCTGTGCGCCTGGCTGCGACAGCACTGCCCGCGCATCGCCGCGAGCCTCACCCCGCAGGACATGCTCCGGGCGCGTGCCGATCTCGCGCAGCGCGAGCCCCACAATGCCCACGATGTCACCTACCTGCGCCTTGCGGCGCTCGCCGCGCACGCGCGCGCGCACGGCTACGAGGAGCGAGTGGCGCACGAGGCGTTCGAGGTGTTCCTCGCCGCGCGCAATGAGGTCGAGCTGTTCGCCGACGTGCCGCCCGCGCTGGAGCGGCTGGCGCGCCGCTACCCGCTCGCCTCGCTCAGCAACGGCAACGCCGATCTCGGCCGCATCGGGCTCGATCACCTGTTCGCCGTATCGCTGAACGCGCGCCAGGTCGGGGTCGCCAAGCCGCACCGCCGCTGCTTCGAGCGGCTCGCGGCGGAGCTCGCGCTGTCGCCCGCGCAGCTGCTGTACGTGGGCGACGATGCGCTGCTCGACGTGTTCGCCGCGCGCACCGCCGGCTGCCTCACCGCGTGGATGAATCGCCGCTCGCTGCCATGGCCGCACTCGCTTGCGCCCGCGGACCTGATCGTCAGCGACTGCGCCGCGCTGGCCGACGCGCTCGGAGCCTGAAGGCTACGCGGCATCCGCGGGCAGCGCCCGCCCGCGCGTCTCGAGCACCAGCCACGGCACCGCCAGCGTCGCTGCGAACGGCACCAGCGCCACCCACAGCAGGATATGCGTGATCGCCGCGCTCGAGCCGCCGGCTGTCGCGGTCAGCACGCCGATCAGGAACGGGCCCCCGGCCGCCAGCACCCGCCCGGCGTTGTAGCAGAAGCCCGAGCCGGTGGCGCGCAGCCGCGGCGGGAACAGCTCCGGCAGGTAGAAGGTGAAGGCGCCGAACACGCCGTACACGCCGGCGCCGACCGCGAACAGCAGGTTGAGCTGGGCAGGCGGTGCCAGTCCCGCTCCGAAGGTGATGAGGATGGCCGCGGCCGAGAACAGAAAGTAGCCCATGAACATGCGCCGGCGGCCGAGTCCGCGCGCCAGGGGCACCGCCGCGAGCGCACCCACCAGACCGCCGAGGTTGAACGCGTTGGAGGCGCGCGCCTGCCACGCCGCGGCCAGTGCCTGCGCCGCCGCGGGGGCGAGTCCGGCGCCGCGCGCATGTTCGTGGGCGAGCGTGCTGCCGAGCAGCGGCAGAAAGGCGTTGCAGGCCCACCAGGTCAGGATGGCGATCGTGGCCACGAAGAAGCCACTCACGGTGGCGGCGCGCACCTGAGGGCTGAACAGCTCGCGCGGGGTCGAGGGCGCGCTGCGGGCACGACTCGCCTGCCACGGCGCGCTCTCATGCAGGAACAGCCGCACGCACAGCGCCACCAGCACCGGCAGCAGGCCGGCCAGGAATACGTACCTCCAGGAGCTCTGCGGCTGGCCGGCGAACCACACGCCCGCGATCTGGTAGTTCACCGCACTCGCCAGCACCAGCCCCAGCGGCGAGGAAGTCTGCAACAGCACACCGGCCTCGACGCGTCGGTTCTCGGGCACCGCCTCGGCGACCAGCGTCGCGCCGATCCCCCACTCGCCGCCGATCCCGAGTCCCGCGATCGCGCGGCACAGGATGAGCTGCCACAGGCTCGTCACCAGCGCACAGCTGGCGGTGCCGAGAGCGTACAGGCCGACGGTCGCAAACAGCGCCGCCTTGCGTCCGATGCGGTCCGCCACCCAGCCGAACAGCACGCCCCCCATCGCCCAGGTCACGAGCAGCATCGAGGTGATCACGCCGGTCCAGAACGCCACCGCCTGATGCGCGGCGGGCGAGCCCGCGGGCAGATGCAGCAGTACCGGCAGGCAGTTGGGCGCGACGAAGTTGAAGAGCAGCGCATCGAAGACGTCGAAGCCCCAGCCGGCCCAGCCGGCCGCGATCACCAGCCAGTGATAGCCGGACAGCCCCAGCAGCCCGTGTGCGGCACTTCGCGGTTGTGAATCCAACACGGCTTCCCCGCCCAGGCTGTTAGCACTGTGGCCGGTACGCTGCCAGTGCTGTAGGAGGATTCTGCCCGCAATCAGCGTACCGCATCACGGTATTGCACGCCGCCGCGGGTGAACCTTGACCCATCAGAGGCTTCCAATAGATGAGGAGGCACGAGCGGATGGGCGCGGTGGGAAAGCGTGTGCTGCCGGTGGTGAACCTGCAGGAGTTCTTCAAGGACGCGCTGCACGGGGCGCTCGTCAACCAGCGCGTGGCGGTGGAGGATCACACCGAGCACTACGTGGTGAACCTGCTGACGCTGTTCGCCCGCTCCGAGGCGCTCTACGAAAACACCCCCGAGGGCGTGCGCCTCAAGCCGCTCGCGCTGATGCTGTGTGAGGCGCTGGAGGCGGCCAGCCCCGCCGAGCGCAACCGCTCACTGCAGCGCCTCGGCGACGTGTCACTGTTCGTCGCCGGGTTCTTCGCGCGCGGCTTCGCCGCGAAACTCATCGACATCGACTACCACATCGCCATGGGCGGGCGCGCCTACGGCGTGCTGGCGCAGACCCTGCACCGCCGCGGCCGGGCGCTCGCCGGGGTGTTCGCGGAACTGTCCCAGAAGTTCCAGCCGATGGTCGATGCGCTCAACGAGGTGAGCGAGGGCGCCTACCAGCACAGCGACCAGGACATCCTGCGCCTGTACGAGCTGTGGCTGAAGACCGGCAGCGCGCGCTGCTACGGGCTGCTGCGCCGCCTGGGTGTCGACCCGACCTGCGCCGGTGGCGCGCGCACCCACTGAGCGCGCATGCTGCTCTCGCGGCTGCAGGACTTCATCGGCGGCATCTACGACGTGAGCGTCGCCCACGACGTGTACGACTTCCTGGTCACCGACCGCGCGCGCCTGCCGCAGGCGGCGCGCGGCGGCACCGCCGAGGAGGAGCTGATCGTCGCCGAGGGCGGCGGGGAGCTGGCGCTGTCGCTGTACCTGGACCCGGCCCTGCTCGCGCGGCTGACGCAGGCCGATCCGCTTGAGCGGCTGCACGCGGGCAACGTGGCCGACTGGCTGACGGCACTCGAGGGGGTGAGCCACTTCCTGTACCTCACCTGGAACGCCACCCACGATAAGCCGGTGTCGCTGCTCGAGCTGGAGATGCAGGCGGAGGTCGACAAGTACGTCGCCAGCTGCTGGCTGCTGCGCCGCCAGGTCCCCGGGCACTTTCCGCACGAGCTGCCGCGCATGCTGTTCGCGCGTGCGCGCGTGGACGCGAAGCTCGCGGCCGGTCGCATCGGGCTGTATCAGGAGGCGAGCCGCTATGCGGAGAAGTTCTGTCGCCGTCTGGAGCGCACGCTCGCACGCGCACCCGGCGGCGCCGACGCCGAGGCGCTGGCGCAGCTGCGCCGCTTCTACCGGCTGAGTAATGCGCGCAAGCGCTCGCTCATCGAAAGCGGCGGCTGACTCGCAAGGCTGGCCGGCAGGGCGCGGGTGCGCCGCCGATCACTTCTCGGAGTCGCCGCGCTTGCGCGCTTCCAGCTCGCGCATCTGCTTGATCCACTCCGAGAGCTTGCGCAGGTCGGTGCGCTTGCCGGCACCGCCTTTGCGCGTCTCGCGGCGCGCGTACGGATCGTAGCTTTCTTCGTGCTTGACGCTCAGTCCCGGATTTCCCAGCACTTCCAGCACCGGCCGCTCGTAGTCGGCGGGCGCATCGCGCCAGCTGACCGAGGCGTTGCCGCGGTCATCGTGCACGACGGTGCCGATGCGGCGGCGCTCGGTCTCCGGCGTCGCTTCGTTCGGAACGGTTTTTCGTTTGCTGAAGTCCACAGATTATGACTAACTGCCCGTGCAGTCTCCGATTCCCCGAGCGGCAGGGTAGCCGTGCGCAGCGTCACATTTCCGCGAGATCCGTCACGGAATTTCCGGCGTTTTGACGCCGTCCGTCGGACCAACACTTTCACGCCTCGGGCAACATTGCGCAGGCGCGCAATAGGCCGAGCGCGGTTTTACAGTCTGCGATGGTGCCATCGCGCGCCCATGCGCAGGCCTCTGCGAGCGGCAACCAGTGAATTTCGATGATCTCGGATTTCTCGTGCGCGCGGGAGGCGGGCTGAAGGTCGGTCGCGAGGAACAGATGCAGCTTTTCCGTGAACACTCCCGGGGAACTGAGGCACACGCCGAGGCTGCGCCACTGGCGTGCGCTGACGCCCGCTTCCTCGCGCAGCTCGCGCTGCGCGGTGGCGAGCGGCGGCTCGGCCGGCTCGAGCTTGCCGGCCGGCAGCTCCCACAGCCAGCCGTCCGCCACGTAGCGGTACTGGCGCAGCAGGCACACGCGGCGCGTGGCGTCCACGGCGACCGCGGCCGCGCCGCCGGGGTGATGCACCACCTCCAGCCGCGCACGGTGCCCGTTGGGGAGAATCACCTCATCGGTGGTCACGCGGATCACGCGTCCCGTGAAGTGCACGGTCTGCGATTGCGGTTTCATGCCGCGCATCGTAACCGCTGCACGCGCCGCGCGCCCCGCGGGCGGGTATAGTCGCAGCCGCCATGACCACCAGCGCGCACCTGGAGAAGCTCAACGCGCCGCAGCGCAAGGCGGTGACGCACGGCGAGCCGCTGCCGGACAAGGGCTATCGCTCCGGGCCGCTGCTGATCGTGGCCGGCGCCGGCACCGGCAAGACCGACACGCTCGCGCACCGCGTGGCGCACCTGGTGATCAACGGCGTCGATCCGGCGCGCATCCTGATGCTCACCTTCACGCGCCGCGCGGCCAGCGAGATGCGCCGCCGCGCGCAGGAGATCACGCGCCGGGCCCTCAACGATGCGCTCGGCGGCGCGAGCGCCAGCATCTCCCAGCGCCTCTCCTGGTCGGGCACCTTCCACTCGATCGGCAACCGCCTGCTGCGGCACTACGCCCCGCACGTGCAGCTCGACCCGCACTTCAGCGTCATCGACCGCGGCGATGCCTGCGATCTCATCGACAGCCTGCGCGAGGAGCTGGGCCTGGCGCGCAAGGAGCAGCGCTTCCCGCGCAGGGAAACCTGCTTGCAGATCTACTCCAACCGCGTCAACACCCGCTCGCCGCTGAAGGAGGTGCTGGAGCAGCACTACCCGTGGTGCATGCAGTGGGAAGAGGACCTGACGCGGCTGTACCGCGCCTACGTCGAGCAGAAGCAGCACTCCAATCTCCTCGACTACGACGACCTGCTGCTCTACTGGCACGGCATGATGGGCGAGCCGCGCCTCGCGCAGCACATCGGTGCGCACTTCGACCACGTGCTGGTCGATGAGTACCAGGACACCAACCGCCTGCAGGCGGAGATCCTGTACGCCCTCAAGCCCGACGGCGCCGGGGTGGCGGTAGTGGGCGACGACGCCCAGGCCATCTACTCCTTCCGTGCGGCGGCGGTGGAGAACATCCTCGGCTTTCCGGAGCGCTTCGACCCGCCGGCTGAAGTGGTGACGCTGGCGCAGAACTACCGCTCCACCCAGCAGGTGCTGGATGTGGCCAATGCGGTCATGGCCGAGGCGCCGCGCCAGCACCGCAAGTACCTGCTCTCGATCCGCGGCCAGGGGGCCCGGCCGCGCCTCGTGACGGTGGACGAGCTGCAGACCCAGGCCGAGTACATCTGCAGCGAGGTGCTGAAGAAGCGCGAGGCCAGCGTGCCGCTCAAGCGCCAGGCGGTGCTGTTCCGCAGCGCCAGCCACAGCGACGTCCTCGAAGTGGAGCTCGCCAAGCGCAAGATCCCGTTCGTCAAGTACGGCGGCCTGAAGTTTCTCGAGGCGGGACACATCAAGGACCTGCTGGCGGTGCTGCGCTGGGCCGAGAACCCGCGCAACGCCCTGGCCGCGTTCCGCACGCTGCAGCTGCTGCCGGGCATGGGGCCGGTGAACGCGCGCACGGCGATCGAGCACCTCCAGGCCGGCGGCCACTCCTTCAGCGCACTGAAGAGCTTCGCGCCGCCGCAGACCGACGAGGTGCACTGGCGGCGGCTCGCCGAGCTCATGCAGACCCTCGCCGATCCGCAGTGCCCGTGGCAGGGCCAGGTGAACATGGTGCGCGAGTGGTACCGCCCGCACTTCGAGCGCCTGTACGAGCAGTTCCACACCCGCCTCGGCGATCTCGATCAGCTCGAGATGCTCTCCGGGCAGTACCCCTCGCGCGAGCGCTTCGTCACCGAGCTCACCCTCGATCCGCCCAACGCCACCAGCGATCTTGCCGGCCGGCCAACGCTCGATGAGGACTTCCTGGTGCTCTCGACCATCCACTCTGCCAAGGGCATGGAGTGGGACACGGTGTACGTGCTCAACGTGGTGGACGGCAGCTTCCCGTCGGAGTTCGCCACGGGCAAGCCCGAGCTCATCGAGGAGGAGCGGCGGCTGCTGTACGTGGCACTGACGCGCGCGCAGAACGAGCTGTCACTGGTCACGCCGCTGAAGTTCCACCTCACCCAGCAGTCCCGCCACGGTGATGGGCACGTCTACGGCGGGCGCAGCCGCTTCATGACCGAGAAGGTCCACAAGACGCTCGACCCGGTCACCTTCCACCGCACCACGCTCGCCGGCGCCGACTCGCTCAAGCAGGCGAGCGCGCCGGTGACCGTCGACGTGAGCGCACGGCTGCGCGATATGTGGTGAGCGCGGCCCCGCCGCGCTATCTGGCGGGTTTCAAGAAGCGCAGGGTGAAGCGGTCGCTTTCGCCGATCGCCGCATACTTGTCGTGATCCTTCTCGCCCAGGCGATAGGTCGGGGGCAGCGTCCACACCCCCTGCTCATAGTCCTTGGTGTCCCTGGAATTGGCGTTGATCTCGGACTTCGCCACCAGGCGGAAGCCCTGGGCCTCGATGAGGCGGATGGCGAAGTCCTCGTTGACGTAGCCGCTCTTGGCGCGCAGATCCTGCGGCACCTCGGGGTTGCCGCGGTGCTCGGTGACGCCCAGCACGCCGCCGGGCTTGAGCGCGCGGTACATGGTGCGGAAGGCCTGCTCGGCGGTGCCGCGCGACATCCAGTTGTGGATGTTGCGGAACGTCACGACCATGTCGAGGGTGCCCGGCGGCACGACGTCCCCGCCGTCATCGGGAAAGGTGACCACCGTGACGCGGTCATAGACCGCCGGCGCCGCCGCGAGCTTGTGGCGAAACTCCTCCAAGCGCTCGGTGACGTACTTGTTGCCGGGCTCGGCGCCGATCACCGCCGCGTAGTACTGGCCCTTGTCGTGCAGCAGCGGCGCCAGAATCTCCGTATACCAGCCCGGCTCCGGCCACACCTCGAGCACCTTCATCTCGGGGCGCAGGCCGAAGAACAGCAGCGTGTCCTTGGGGTGGCGGTAGACGTCGCGGGCGCGGTTGGCCTCCGAGCGCTGCGGGCCGCCAAGGATATTGAGGAGGTCCTCGGTGGTGCTCTGCCGCGAGCTGCTGGTGGCGCAGGCCGCGATCAGCAGCGCGATGCCCGCGGCGGCTGCCAGTCTGGGGTTCGCGAACATGGGGGTCCTTGCAGCGCTGGTCTCTCGCGTCCGCACATTACTCGATGGGCGTCATAAAAAAACCCCGCACCGGGGCGGGGTTTTTTCTTCCACCGCCGGCGACGCTCAGCGGCGGAACGGACCGCCACCCTGGCGGGGGCGTTGTGGGCGCTCCTGTGCTTCGTTGACGCGCAGCGGCCGCCCATTCATCTGGAAGCCGTTCAATGCCTGGATGGCCGTCTGCGCCTCGGCCTGAGGCATGTCGACGAATCCGAAACCGCGGGGTTTGCCGGTTTCGCGGTCGTTGATGAGTTTCACCGATTCCACTTTACCGTGACGCTCGAACAGGGCCTTCACGTCCTGTTCGGTGGCGTTGAAGGGCAGGTTGCCCACGTAAATCGTCGTCATCCGGAGCTCTCTCTTGGGAAAGCGGACAGCGGCGACCGCCTGGCGTCGGTCGCATGTACCGCGTGAACGATTAAACAGGTCAGGGCTTCAAGGCACACGATCGGCAGTTTCAGTCAATGCGCAGCGCTTGGGCCGGCGGCCTGCACCTGCGTTCGCGCACGGATGGGGGCGCGGGGCGGGATACAAAGTCAACACATTCAAACAAAGCGCACTCATCCATGACGGATACGAACGCCGGAGGGATGCTACTCCCGGCCTCCGCGCTAGGCAAACCAAGGTGTTTTGCCCTGTTTGGGGGCTGCCGGGCTGCGTGTTGGCGACCCCCGGACCCCGGGCGGTGGCGGGCGCGTCGGCTCAGACCCCGGCAGGCTCCAGGTACGCGTACCCGTCCAGCTCGCTTTCGTAGAAGCGTTTGACCGCCTGGCTCTCGGCGAGCGTCATGCGCCCGTCACGGATGGCGCGCTCACAGTCGCGCGCCAGGGCCGGGTACAGCTCGGCGACGTCGTACTCCATGTACTCGAGCACCTTGTTGGCGGTGTCGCCCTTGACGATCTCCTCGATCCACCAGCCGCCCTCATCGTGCAGGCGCACGTGCACCACGTGGGTATCGCCGAACAGGTTGTGCAGGTCGCCGAGGGTCTCCTGGTAGGCACCCACCAGGAACGCCGCCAGGTAGTACTTCTCCTCGGCGCGCAGCTCGTGCAGCTCCAGGGTGCGCTTCACGTCGCGCAGCGACACGAAGTGATCGATCTTGCCGTCCGAGTCGCAGGTGATGTCGGCGAGCACCGCGGTGCGCGTCGGGCGCTCATCCAGGCGGTGGATCGGCAGGATCGGGAACAGCTGATCGATCGCCCAGCTGTCCGGGAGCGACTGGAACACCGAGAAGTTGCAGAAGTAGGTGTCGGAGAGGATCGACTCGAGATCCTCGAGCTCCTCGGGCAGCCGCTCGAGCTTGCGGCACAGGTCGCGGATGCGCGCGCAGGTGGCCCAGTACAGCCGCTCGGCCAGGCCGCGGAACTCCAGCGACAGCAGGCCGAGGTTGAACATCTGCAGCACCTGCTCGCGCGCGGTGAGCGCATCGTGATAGCACTCCACCAGGCGCCGCTCGCTCACCGCGCGGTAGGCCTCGAACAGGTCCTGGACCGGCTGCGGCAGCTCCTCCTCGCCCGCGTAGTCCTCGGCCGCATCGCCGGTGACGCGGAACTGGTCGAGTGCCGAGGAGCCGAGCGCATCGAATATCAGCACGCTGTGGTAGGCGGCCACCGCGCGCCCGGATTCGCTCACGATCATCGGGTGCGGGATGTCGCGCGCGTTGCAGACGCTCGCGATGCGGTACACCACGTCGCTCGCGTACTCGTTGAGCGTGTAGTTCATCGAGGAGGCGAAGTTCGTGCCGCTGCCGTCGTAGTCGACGCCGAGGCCCCCGCCCACGTCGATGTACTGCAGCCCGGCGCCCATCAGCTTGAGCTCGGCGTACACGTGCGCCAGCTCATTGATTGCCTCCTTGATGCGGCGGATGTCCTGCAGCTGGCTGCCGGGGTGGCAGTGCACCAGCTGCAGGCAGTCGAGCATGTCGTGCGACTTGAGCACCTTGAACAGCTCGAGGATCTCGGTGATGAACAGACCGAACTTGGACTTCTCCCCGGCGGAGGCGCTCCAGCGCCCCGAGCCCTCGCTGAACAGCTTGACCCGCACGCCCATGCGCGGCCGCACCTGGTAGTTGCGCGCGTGCTTGATGATGAGTCCCAGCTCCTCGAAGTTCTCCACCACCGGGATGATGGTGCGGCCGAGCTTGGTGGCGAGCGTCACCGCCTCGATGTAGCTGTCGTCCTTGAAGCCGTTGCAGACGATGAGGCGCTCCGGGGCGTTCTCGGTCATCGCCATCACCGCCAGCAGCTCCGGCTTGGAGCCGACCTCCAGCCCGAAACCGTACTCCTTGCCGTAGCGGTATACCTCCTCGACCACCAGGCGCTGCTGATTCACCTTGATCGGGTAGACCGCGGCGTAGCGGTTCTTGTAGTCGTTCTCGGTGATCGCCTGCGCGAACGCATCGTGCAGGCGGTTCAGGCGGTGCGCGAGGATGTCCGAGAAGCGCACCACCACCGGGGTGGTCAGATCGCGCGCCTTCAGCCCCTCGACCACCTCGTACAGGTCGATCTCGCGGCGCTCGGTGGTGTCCGGGCGCACCACCACGTGGCCGCTCGAGTTGATGCTGAAGTAGCCCTTGCCCCAAGCGCGCACGTTGTACAGGTCGAGCGAGTCCTCGATCCGCCAGGGCTGCGCGGGATTGAACTTGGTGCGCGTCCCGTTGACCGCGCTCTTGGGATCGGCTGCCACGGGGCGCGTTTATATCAAAATTGCGCGACAGTTAAGAGAGGCGCGTCACGCAGTTTCGTTGCCACGCGCCACCGCGTGGCGCGGATCGCGGATCCATTCGCTCCAGGAACCGGCGTACAGACGCGCGCCGGGAAGCCCGGCAACCTCGAGTGCGAGCAGGTTGTGGCAGGCGGTGACGCCAGAGCCGCACATCGCGACCGCAGCCGCGGCCGGAGTGGCGCCGAGGGTCCTGTGCCACGCGTTCCGCAGCTGCGCGGGCGCCAGGAAGCGCCCCTGCGCGTCGTGATTGGCGGCGAACGGATGGTTGCGCGCGCCGGGGATATGGCCCGCCACCGGGTCGAGCGTCTCGTTCTCGCCGCGGAAGCGGTCGGCGGCGCGCGCGTCCACCAGCGCGGTGGCACCGGCGCGCAGCGCCCCGGCGGCGAGCGCGGCCTCGATCTGCTGCGTGCTGGCGAGCATCCCCGCCGCCGGCGCGCCGCTGAAGCGCCGCGCCGCGCGCCCCTGCACCGCGCTCTCGAGCGCCAGCCCGGCGCGCTGCCAGGCGGCGAGCCCGCCGTCGAGCACCGCCACCCCCGGGTGGCCCAGCCAGCGCAGCAGCCACCACAGCCGTGCGGCGAAGGCGCCTGCGCCCTGGTCGTAGGCGACCACCTGCACCGCCCGATCGATGCCGAGCCGGCTGAAGAGCGCGCTGAGCGCGGCCGGTTCCGGCAGCGGGTGACGCCCGGTGTGTGCGCTGCGCGGTCCGGACAGGTCCTGATCGAGGTGCGCGTACAGCGCCCCGCGGATGTGCCCGGCGCGGTACACGCGCTCGCCCCAGCTCGGGTCGGCGAGGTCGAAGCGGCAGTCAATGATCGCCCAGTCGGGCGCGCCGAGGTGCGCGGCCAGTTCGGCCGGCTCGATGAGCGTAGTGAGCATGGCTTGTATTTTCGGCGCTGGGTGGTTGTCGATACAATCGCCGCATCACCCCCGGGCGGACGGCACGATGGCAATCGAGGTTTTCTGGGGCAGCGGCAGTCCCTACGCCTGGCGGGTACTGCTGGCGCTCGAGTACAAGCGCCTGCCGTACGTGAGCCACGTGCTGCAGTTCTCCAAGCAGGAGCACAAGTCCCCGCAGATGCTCGCGCTCAACCCGCGCGGCCGGGTACCGGTGCTGAAGGACGGCGACTACGTGTGCTTCGAGTCGCTCGCGATCCTCTATTACCTGGACCTGAAGTACCGCGAGCCGCCGATCTTCGGCCGCACGCCCGAGGAGGCCGGCACCATCATGCGCGTCATCTGCGAGTACCAGGCGTACATCGAGCCGCACCTCAACGCCATCACGCGCGCGGTGTTCAGCGGCAAGAACGACCTCGGCGCCGATGAGATCACTGCCGCCATGCATGCCGCGGCGAGCGAGGCGCGCACCATCGAGGGACGGCTGTCCAAGTCCGAGTGGATCGTGGGCGATTCGTTCTCGGCGGTCGACATGGTGATCTTCCCGGGCATCCAGCTGCTGAAGCGCGCGCTGGAGCGGCCGCAGGCGGCGGCCCTGTCATCGCGTTTCATGCCGGTGGAGGTGAACTATCCGGCGCTCGGGCGCTGGCTGGGGCGCGTGGCGGCGCTGCCCGGCTACGAGCGCACCTATCCGCCGCACTGGCGCGGCAGCTGATGGCGGACAACGACAACGGCGCGGCCTGCAATTGAGCCGCGCTGATCCGATTGATACCCTGCACACAGCTTGCGGGCGCTTGCACCGCGCCCCTGTGTGTCGGAGATCATGAGCAACAGTCACAAGGTTCACGTCGAGTTTCCCGGCCGGCTGCTGTTCATCGGCTTCGGCAGCATCGGCCAGGGCACCCTGCCGCTGGTGCTGCGCCACATCGGCATCGCGCCCGAGCGGATCACCATCGTGACCGCCGAGGACAAGGGCCGCGAAGAGGCGGCCAAGTACGGCATCAAGTTCATCAAGGAACGTCTGACGCGCGAGAACTTCCGCCGCGTACTGAACCCACTGCTCGGGCGCGGCGACTTCGTGGTCAACGTCTCGGTGGAGGTCTCGAGTATCGCGCTCGTCAAGCTGTGCTGGGAGAAGGGCGCGATGTACCTCGATACCTGCATCGAGCCCTGGCCGGGCGGCTATACCGACCCGACCGTGCCGGCCGGCAAGCGCACCAACTACGCACTGCGCGAGGAGGCGCTCGCGCTGCGCTCCGGCGACACCCGCTCGCCCACCGCGGTGCTCACCCATGGCGCCAATCCCGGGCTGGTATCGCACTTCGTGAAGCAGGCGCTGCTCAACATCGCTGCCGACACCAAGGTGGACGCCGGCAAGCCCGCCACGCGCGCGGAGTGGGGCGAGCTCGCGCGCCGCCTCGGGATCAAGGTCATCCACATCGCCGAGCGCGACACGCAGATCTCGCGCCTGCCGAAGCAGCCGGGTGAGTTCGTCAACACCTGGTCGATCGACGGCTTCGTGAGCGAGGGCTGCCAGCCGGCGGAGATGGGCTGGGGAACGCACGAGCGCAACTTCCCGCGCGACGGCAAGCGCCACGACTTCGGCTGCCTGGCGGCCATCTACCTGACGCAGCCGGGGGCGGGGACGCGGGTGCGCACCTGGACCCCGCGCGCCGGTCAGTTCCACGGCTTCTGCATCACGCACGGCGAGTCGATCTCCATCGCCGACTACTTCACCGTGCGGGAGGGCTCGCAGATCGCCTATCGCCCCACCGTGCACTACGCCTATCACCCCTGCGATGCCGCGGTGCTGTCGGTGAGCGAGCTGGCCGGGAACAACTACGTGCAGCAGGAACGCCAGCGCATCATCATGGACGACGTCGTCAGCGGCATCGACGAGCTCGGGATACTGCTCGCCGGACACAAGAAGAACGCCTACTGGTACGGCTCGCAGCTCTCGGTCGAGGAGGCGCGCAAGCTCGCCCCCTACAACAACGCCACTAGCCTGCAGGTGTGCGTGGCGGTGCTCTCGGGGGTGGTGTGGGCGATGGAGAATCCCAACCAGGGGATCGTCGAACCCGACGAGATGGACTTCCGCCGCAACCTCGAGATCTGCCTGCCGTACCTGGGACCGGTGGTCGGGGAGTACACCGAATGGACTCCGCTGCACGAGCGCGAACGGCTGTTCGCCGAGGACATCGACAAGAACGATCCCTGGCAGTTCAAGAACGTGCGCGTGATCTGGTGAGCCGGCGCGGGCCGCTTCACGGCGGCTCGTATTCGATCGCCACGATCACGTACGCGCGGCTGCCGCCCGGGGCTTCCACGCTCACTTGCTCATCGAGCGCGCGCCGCATCAGCGCCCGCCCGAGCGGCGAGTCCATGCTGATGTAGCCCGGCGCCATGTCGAACTCGTCCGGGCCCACGATGCGGTAGCGCGCCCGCGCCCCGTCCTCGGCTTCCAGCTCCACCCAGGCCCCGAAGAACACGCGCCTCGCATCGGCAGGCGCCCGCTCCACCACCACCATGCCCTCCAGGCGCTGGCGCAGGAAGCGCACGCGGCGGTCGATCTCGCGCAGGCGCCGCTTGCCATAGGTGTACTCGGCGTTCTCGGAGCGATCCCCCTGCGCGGCGGCCGCGGCCACTGCCTGGGTGACCCGCGGGCGCTCCTCGCGCCACAGCAGCTCGAGCTCGGCGCGCAGCCGCCGCTCGCCCGCGGGGGTGATGTATTTCGAGCCCGGCGTCTCGCGCGGGCGGAAGCGTCCCATGCTGCAAATCCCGTGAAATATGTCGCACTTCGTTTTACCGAAATCCGGGGTTCTGTGGAACATCTCACGGACGCCGGCCGGGCGAGGCTACTAGGCTTTGCACCGTGGCTACCAAGTACTACACGCACTTCGTCACCCACACCGGCAAGGCGCCCCCCGGCGAGGCGCGCGGCCCTGAGGGTGGTAGCAGCGAGTGGAGCGGGGTGGTGGAGCTGCGGCAGCCGCTGAGCAATACGCGCGCGAACCGCGAGCTGCGGGCGCTGTTAGCGCAGAGTTTCGACCTGGATTCGGACGACATCCGGATCCTGCACTGGGCACGATTGCACTGAATCCCCTGGCGGACTTCCTTCCCTTCATCGAAGGTCCGCCCTTACCGACCCCAGGCCCCCAAAGCCTGGGGTTTTTTTGCACCGCAACCACGCCTCGTCCCGCCGCGGGTCCAATCGACGGCCCCTGCCGAGCATGTGACAATCCACGCCCCCGGCATGGGGCGGGGCGGAAGTACAAGGAGAAGTTCTATGCGTGCTTGGGTGTGTGCGGCGATTGCCGTCGCAGCGTTCAGCCTGTCCGGCTGCGGCTATAACCGCATGATGCAGCAGGACGAGGGCGTCAAGGCTGCTTGGGCCGAGGTCGTGAACCAGTATCAGCGGCGCGCCGATCTGATCCCGAACCTCGTGAACACCGTCAAGGGCTATGCACAGCAGGAGCAGCAGGTGCTGCTCGGGGTCACCCAGGCTCGCTCCCGGGTCGGCTCGATCCAGGTCACGCCCGAGATGCTCAACAACCCCGAGCTGTTCCAGAAGTACCAGGCGGCACAGGGCGAGCTTACCGGGGCGCTGAACCGCCTGATGGTGGTGGTCGAGCGCTACCCGGACCTCAAGTCGGATCAGAACTTCCGCGAGCTGCAGTCGCAGCTCGAGGGGACGGAGAACCGCATCACCGTGGCGCGCAACCGTTACATCCAGACGGTGCAGGATTACAACACCACGTTGCGCGTGTTTCCCAATAACCTCACGGCCAAGATGTTTGGCTTCCAGGTGAAGCCCAACTTCGCCGTCGCCAACGAACAGCAGATCGCGACCGCCCCGACCGTCGACTTCGGCACCCCCGGCGCGCCAGCCGCGCCGCCGCCAGCGCCCGCAGGTCAACCCAAGACGCAATGAGGCGCCTGAGCGGCCGCGCCCGCCTGCGGGCGGGCTTTGCGCTGTGCGTGGCGGCGTGCTGCGCGGCGCTCGCGCAGGGGGCGGCCGCCCAGAACCTGCAGCCGGTGCCGAAGCTCAGTGCGCGCGTCACCGATCTCACCGGCACGCTCACCGCCGCCGAGCAGACCGCGCTCGAGCAGAAGCTCGCCTCGTTCGAGGCGGCCAAGGGCGCGCAGCTTGCGCTGCTCATCGTGCCGAGCACCAAGCCGGAGGAGATCGAGCAGTACTCGATCCGCGTGGTCGATCAGTGGAAGCTCGGCCGCGCCAGCGCCGGCGGCAAGCGCGTCGATGACGGGGCGCTGCTGCTCGTCGCCAAGAACGATCACCGCGTGCGCATCGAGGTCGGCTACGGGCTCGAGGGGGTGCTCACCGACGCACTCAGCAGCCGCATCATCGACGAGACCATCCGGCCGGCATTCCGGCAGGGCAACTTTTACGCCGGCATCGACGGCGGCCTCGACCAGATGATGAAACTCATCGAGGGCGAGCCCTTGCCCCCGCCCGAGCACGACTGGCAGTCGGGCCAGCGCGGGGGCGGATCGAACCTGCTGCCGATGCTGCTGTTCGCGGTCCTCATCGGCTCGGTACTGCTGCGCGGCATCTTCGGGCGCACGCTCGGCTCGGCCTTCACCGGCGTCGGCGCCGGAGTGCTCGTCTGGCTCACCGGGCATGCGCTGCTGCTCGCAGGCCTGGCGGGCGTGGGCGCATTCGTGCTGGCGATGCTCATGGGCATTGCGCGCGGCAGCGGCTGGTCGAGCCTGCCGCGCTCGGGCGGCTACGGCGGCGGCTGGGGCGGGCTCGGCGGCTACCGCGGCGGGGGCTTCGGCGGCGGCGGCTTCAGTGGCGGCGGCGGCGGCTTCGGAGGCGGTGGCGCCTCGGGCAGCTGGTAGGAGCGAGCGCATGAGCCTGCTGCGCCTGTTGCGTCACGTGTTCACCACGCGCTTCAGCACCCGCCGGCACTTCAGCCTGCGGGTGCGCGATGCGGTCGAGCAGGCGATCGGGGAGTGCGAGACCCATCACGGCGGCGAGATCCGCTTCGTGGTGGAGACCGCCTTCGACCTGCCGGAACTGTGGCGCAATCTGCCGCCGCGACAGCGCGCGCTGCAGCTGTTCGGACAGTTCGGCGTCTGGGACACGGCGCACAACAACGGCGTGCTGATCTACGTGCTGATGGCCGATCACGTGGTCGAGATAATCGCCGACCGCGGCATCGCCGCGCGCGTGCCGCAGAGCGAATGGCAGGCGGTGTGCCGCCAGATGGAACAGCACTACCGGGCAGGGCGTTTCGGGGAAGGGTCGGTTGCCGGCATCCGTGGCGTGGGCGCGCTGCTCGGCCGGCATTTCCCGGGCAAGAAGCAGAGCGACAACGAGTTGCCGAATCAGCCGGTGCTGCTGTAGCGGCCCGCCGACAATCCCGTTGTCGCAGCACATCGGTCATAATCTAAGCCGCATGAACCACCCCAGGACCCATGCCGCCGCAACGGCACTGCTCTGCCTTGGGATCGCCGGCTGCTCGCTGTTCGGTGCCTTCCACCGCGCCCCGCCCCAGCCTGCGCCGCCGGGACCCCTGCCGCCGCCCGCCGAGCTGCCACCGCTCGCCAACGAGCGCTTCGAGCTCGCCCCGGGGCAGGACGTGGTGGGGGTGGTGCAGGTAGTCAAGGCGGGCAAGGACGACACGCTCACCGACATCGCGCGCCGCTTCAACATCGGCTACGAGGAAATCGTGCGCGCCAATCCCAAGGTGGACCCGTGGCTGCCCGGCGAAGGACGCGAGATCGTCGTGCCTTCGCAGTTCATCCTCCCGGATGCGCCGCGCACCGGGATCGTGATCAACATCCCGGCGATGCGCATCTTCTATTACCCGCCGCCCAGGCATGGCGAGCGGCAGGTGCTGATCACCCATCCCATCGGCATCGGCAAGGTCGGATGGCGCACCCCGGAAGGGGTGACCAAGATCGTGCGGCGCCAGAAGGATCCAACCTGGCGCGTGCCGGTCTCGGTGCGCAAGGAGCACCATGAGAACGGCGAGGATCTGGAGCCGGTGATCGGGCCCGGACCGGACAATCCGCTCGGCAAGTACGCCTTTTACCTGCAGTGGCCGAGCTACCTGATTCACGGCACCAACAAGCCGGCCGGGGTGGGGCTGCGCTCAAGCCACGGCTGTATCCGCCTGTACCCCGAGGACATCGAGCAATTCTTTAATATGGTGCCGCTCGGCACCGAGGTGCGGGTGGTCAACCAGCCGTTCGTGTTCGGCTGGCGCGACGGGCAGCTGTACATGCAGCCCTTCGACGTGCTCGAGGATGACCCGCGCGACTGGACCAAGGCGCAGAAGAAGCTGCTCACCAAGTCCCTCGCCGCGCGGCTGCAGCAGGAGCTGCAGGCGCACCGCGAACACATCGACTGGGAGCTGGTCGCAAGCCTGGCGCGCGAGCCGCGCGGGGTCCCGGTGCCCATTACCCGCGACGACGCCAGCGTGGAGCAGGTGCTCGCCAACGCAGCGCGCGTGCAGAACGTCGTGCCCGAAGGCTCTACCTGGGACGGCCGGTCCGATCTGCCGATGGATGAGGACACCTTCAAGCAGATGATCTCGGAGATCGAGCCGGGCTCTGCGGTGCCCGGAAGCCCCGCGGCCGCCAGCTCCGCCACCACCCCGGCCAAGGCCGCACCGGTCCCGCCCAAGAACGGCAGCTGAGGCGCGCAGTGGGCGCGCCACCGCCGCAGCAACCACCACACACGGAGCCCGCATCCGGGCGCCCGCCGGCGCCGCTGTCGCAGTGGCTCGCGTTGATGCTCGCCGAGATTGCGCGCAAGCGTGAAGAGTCAGAGCACGCACGCGCCGAGCAAGCGCAGCGCAGCAGCGAGCAAGGGAGGTAACTCAGCAGCACGCGGGGCGGTGAAGTGGGTAGACGCTGCACTGCGCTACGCGCGCCGCGCCGTTGAACTTATCTAAGTTTGTCCCGCGCACGCCGCCAGAATCAGACAACGCCCGGAGGGCGGTGTGTTAGAGTCGCGCCTGCAGATGCAAAGAGGCGCATAAGTGGCCGACAGCCCCGCGTCCGGCTTAGAACTCGCACAACAAAGCCGCGACCCTCAAGCTATCGAGCGCGTGCCGACCGCCATCGCAGCATTCGTCGGGCGCACTCTCAAAGGTCCGGTGAGTCAGGCGCTGCCGGTGCGAAGCTTCGCCGAGTTCCAGCAGCACTTCGGCGGGCTGTGGCAGCCCTCGACGCTTTCCTATGCGGTCGAGCAGTTCTTCGAGAACGGCGGCCGCGAAGCGCGCATCGCGCGCGTCACCAACGGTGCGCGTCCGCCGACCATCACCCTGCCGGCCGGGCACGGCGCGCTGCGGCTCATCGCGCTCAATCCCGGCTCGCGCGAGTACCTGCGCGCCTCCGTCGACTATGACGGCCTGGGCGCCGCCGAGCACGACCGTTTCAACATCGTGGTGCAGCGCGTGCGCACCGCCGGCTCGGAGCTGGTCGAGGATCAGGAGATTTACCGCCGCGTCTCCATCGCACCCGCCTCGGGACGCTTGGTGAGCGACGTGCTGCTCGAGTCGCGCCTGGTGCGGGTGCTGGGCGCCGTGCCCGCGCAGCGCCCCGATCGCTCCGCCGGCGGCCCCGGGGGCGTGGCGGTCGGCTACACGCTCTCCAATCCCGACGGCGATGACGGCGGACCGCTCACCGACTACGACATCATCGGCTCCTCCAGCAGCGGCACCGGCCTGTTTGCCCTCGATGGCGTGGCGCGCTTCAACCTGCTGTGCATCCCGCCCCTGACGCGCGAGCGCGACGTCGGACTCTCGACGCTGCTGGTGGCGGCGCGGCTGTGCCGTGAGCGGCACGCGCTGCTGCTGGTGGACCCGCCGCTCGCCTGGAACTCACCGCGCGCGGCGCTCGAGGCGCTGCGCACCTGGCCCTTCAGGAGCGACAGCGCCGTCATGTACTACCCGCGCGTCCAGGCCTTCGACCGCCTGCGCGGGCGCGTCGAGACCTTCGGCTCGTGCGGGGCCGCGGCCGGCATGATCGCGCGCTCGGACGAGACGTGGCCGGTGTGGACCGCCGCCGAGACCGAAGAGGCGGTGCTGCGCCCGGGGCTGCGGCCGGCGGTACCGGTGACCGATGCCGAGCGCGCGCGCCTGGCGCAGGCCGGAGTCAACACGCTGCTCGCGGTGCGCGGCGGCTCGCGCACCGGCGTCAGCCCGCGCACGCTGGCGGCCGGGTCGGGCGGCACCGCCGACTGGAAGTATCTGTCCGCGCGCCGCCTGGCGCTGTTCGTGGCGGCGAGCGTCGAGCAGGGCACGCGCTGGGTGCTGCTCGAGCACAACGGGCCGCAGATCTGGGAGCGCGCGCAGGCGCAGGTGGAGGCATTCCTGGACACGCTCGCCGAGCAGGGCGCGTTCGCCGGCGCCGATCACGCCGAGAGCCACTTCGTCATCGCCGACGAGCGCGTCAACCGCCCGAGCACCCTCGCCGAGGGTAAGTTCAACCTGCTGTTCGGCTTCGCAACCAGCAAGCCCGGCGAGTTCGACACCTGGCTCGTGACGCACCGCGCCGGCGCGAGCCGCGTGCGGCCGGTGTCGGTGAACCGTTCGGCCACCAGCAAGCAGCGGGTCGAGTGGGAGATCGAGACTTCGATCCTGCGCCACTAGCTCAGCGCTGCGGCATGCGGCCCTTCAGTCCGCGCTGCCGAAGCCACCGCCCCCGGGTGTCAGGATGGTGAGCACATCTCCCGCGGCCACCTCAAAGCGCGCCGTCGCCCCGAGCCTCTCCAGAGCGCCGTCCGCGCGACGGATGTGCGCCTCACCGCGCGCCCCGGGCTCGCCGCCGGCCAGCCCGAAGGGGGCGATGCGGCGGTGATTGGCGAGCAGCGCCCCGGCGAAGGCGCTGCGGAACTCGAGTCGCCGCACCGTGCCGTCCCCGCCGTGATGCCGGCCGATCCCGCCCGAGCCGCGCCGGATCGAGAACTCGCGCACCAGCACCGGGAACTCCGCCTCGAGTATCTCCGGGTCGGTGAGGCGCGAGTTGGTCATGTGCGTGTGCACGGCATCGCAGCCGTCGAAATCCGGGCCGGCGCCGGCGCCGCCGCAGATGGTCTCGTAGTACTGCAGCTGCGCATCCCCGAAGGTGAGGTTGTTCATGGTGCCCTGCGAGGCGGCCAGGATGCCGAGTGCGCCGTACAGTGCATCGACGATGCACTGCGAGGTCTCGACGTTGCCGGCGGCGACCGCGGCCGGCGGCTGCGGGTCGAGCATCGAGCCGTCCGGGATCACGATGTCGAGCGGCTCGAGGCAGCCTTCGTTGAGCGGGATCGGCTGGGTGATGAGGGTGCGGAACACGTACAGCGTGGCGGCGATGCACACCGCGCGCGGCGCGTTGAAATTGTGCGCTCCCTGCGCGGAGGTGCCGGTGAAGTCGACGCGCGCCCGGCGATGCTCGCGGTCGATGTCGATGCGCACCGCGACGCTGGCGCCGTCGTCCAGCTCGTAGCGGAAGCTGCCGGGGGTGAGATGCGCGATGGCGTTGCGCACGCACTGGGCGGCGTTGTCCTGCACCGCGCGCATGTACGCGTGCACGTTGCCGAGTCCGTGCCGGCCCACCGCCCGCTGAATCTCGGCGATGCCGCGCGCGTTGGCGGCCAGCTGCGCGCGCAGGTCGGCGACGTTCTGCGCCACGTTGCGCGCCGGCCAGGGCCCGGCGCCGAGCGCGGCGCGCAGCGGCGCCTCGCGCAGCACCCCGGCGGCCACCAGCTGGAAGCATTCGAACAGAATGCCCTCCTCGGCGATGCCGCGGCTGAAGGGCGGCATGGAGCCGGGGGTCACCCCGCCGATGTCGGCGTGATGCGCGCGCGAGGCGACGAAGAAGTCCGGCTGCGCGGTGCCGCCGATGAACACGGGGGTGACCACCGTCATGTCCGGCAGGTGCGTGCCGCCGTGATAGGGGCTGTTGAGCAGCCAGGCATCTCCGGGGCGCAGCCGCCCGCGCTGCCGCTCGAGCACCGCGCGCACGCTCGCGCCCATCGAGCCCAGGTGCACCGGCATGTGCGGGGCGTTCGCCACCAGGCCGCCGTGCGCATCGAACAGTGCGCAGGAGTAGTCGAGCCGCTCGCGGATGTTGACCGACTGCGCGGTCGCCTTGAGCACCTCGCCCATCTGTTCGGCCACGTGCATGAACAGGTTGTTGAAGATCTCGATGCGCGCCGGGTCGGCCGCGGCCGCGGCAGCCGGCTGGGCGGCCGCGCCATCCTCCAGCAGCAGCTCGCCGCCGGCGAGCCGGCTGGCGCGCCACCCCTCTTCCAGCACCACCGTGCTGTGCGGCTCGACCATCAGCGCCGGGCCGGCCAGCGGCGCGGTGAGCGCCGCGGTGGGCACGAGCGGCACCTCGCGCCAGGCGCCGAACCAGGCGCGCACCAGCTGCGGCAGCGCCGCATCGGCGGCCGCGGCGGGCAGGCTGAGGCGCGCGGGGTCGATGCTGGCGAGGCGCGCCTCGACGCGCAGCGCCTCGATCACCACCTGCAGCGCATGCGGCGCGAAGCCGAAGCGCCGCAGGTGATCGGCGTGAAAGCGCGTACGCACCGTCTCGAGTGCGGCATACGGCACCGAGAGCGTGATGTCGCTGTCGCCGGCGCGCAGCTCCAGCAGGCGCGTCACGCGCACCGCCCCGCCGGGCTCGTGCGCGGCGAGCTCGGCGCGCGCCAGGGCCTCGAGGCCGTCGCAGGCGCTGTGTGCCGCGACCAGCCCGCCCTCATCGAGCTCGCGGCGCAGGCTGGCGCGGCGCACCGCCAGGCGGTCCGCGACGCCGATGCCGAACGCCGACAGCACGCTCGCCAGCGGATGCACCAGGATGCGCCGCACGCCGGCGGCGCGTGCCACGCGGCAGGCGTGCTGGCCGGCGGCGCCGCCGAAGCAGAACAGCGTGAAATCGCCGGCATCGCGGCCCTGGCGCGTGGACACCTGGCGGATGGCATTGGCCATCGACTCGACGCCCACCTCCAGGAACGACTCCGCCACCGCTTCCACCGAGCAGCCGTGGGAGACGCTGGCGCCGACCTCGGCGGCCAGCGCCGTGAAACGCTCGCTCACCGCCTGCGCGTCGATGCGCGAGCGGCCATCGGCTCCGAACACCGCCGGCAGCGTGTCGGGCCGCAGCCGCCCGAGCAGTACCTGCACGTCGGTGAGGGTGAGCGGTCCGCCGCGCCCGTAGCACACCGGGCCGGGATCGGCGCCGGCGGAGGCCGGGCCGACGGCGAAGCGCCCGTCGCGATAGCTGAGGATCGAGCCGCCGCCCGCGGCGATGCTGTGCACGTCGAGCATCGGCTGCGCGAGCCGCACCCCGGCGATCAGGTGCTCGAAACGCTGCGGCAGCTCCCCGTCGATGAGCGAGACGTCGGTGGAGGTGCCGCCCATGTCAAAGCCGATGAGCCGCGGATAGTTCAGCCGCTCCCCGACCCAGCGCATGCCGATCAGTCCGCCGGCCGGGCCCGACAGCACACTGGACATGGCGTGGAAGCTCTGCGCCGCCGCCAGGCCGCCGTTGCTCTGCATCAGATCGAGCCGCGCCCGCGCATCGAGCCCCTGCAGCTCCTGCTCGAGCGCTCCGATGTAGCTGGCCAGCGGCAGCGCCAGATAGGCGTTGAGGACCGTGGTGTCTCCGCGCGTCACGTAGCGCACCAGCGGCGAGAGCTCGTGCGAGACCGAGACCTCCTCGAATCCCAGCTCGCGCGCCACGGCCGCCGCGGCGCGCTCGTGCTGCGCATGCCGCCAGCCGTTCAGGAACACGATCGCCACTGCGCGCCGCCCCGCCTGGCGCTCGCGCGCCAGCTCGGCGCGCAGGCGCGGCAGGTCGAGCGGCGTCAGTACCGCCCCGTGCGCATCGATGCGCTCGCACGCCTCGATGACGCTCGCATACAGGCGCTTCGGCAGCACGATGTGCCGCGCGAAGATGTCGGGCCGGTTCTGATAGCCGATGCGCAGGCCGTCGCCGAAGCCGGCCGTGGTCACCAGGAGCACCGGCTCGCCGCTGCGGGTCAGCAGCGCGTTGGTCGCCACCGTGGTGCCGACCTTCACCGTAGCGACCGCCGCCGCGCTGCCGCTGCCGGCGAGGATGGCGCGCGCCGCTGCCAGTCCCGGGTCGCCGCCGGCACTGCCGGGCGCGGCCGAGGGCACCTTGCGCACGTGCAGCACCCCCTCGGGCGAGAGGCCGATCACGTCCGTGAAGGTGCCGCCGCGATCGATCCAGAACTGCCAGCCGCCGCTGGCGGCGGCGGCCAGCTGCTGTTGTGCTTGGCTTGGGGTTTCCATTGCCTGCATTATTCGCGCCTATGAGTCAGGCTCCCAGCGAGACTTCCACTCAACAGCTGCCGGTGGCGTTCCGCCACGTGGTCTTCTCCCATGGCCTGGAGAGCGGTCCCTGGGGACGCAAGATCTCCGCGCTCGCGGAGGTGGCGCGCGCGGAAGGCTACGACGCGCACTCGGTCGACTACCGCGGCGTCGACGGGCCGCG
Organism: uncultured Steroidobacteraceae bacterium; assembly: GCA_964489185.1. GTDB lineage: Bacteria > Pseudomonadota > Gammaproteobacteria > Steroidobacterales > Steroidobacteraceae > 13-2-20CM-66-19. The sequence continues at coordinate 166,115 of CAZAXR010000013.1, forward strand.
CGAGCGCGTGGCGAAGCTCGTGGACTTCTGCAAGGAGCTGGCGGGTGATCTGGTGTTGGTGGGCTCCAGTCTCGGCGGCTACGTCGCGGTCTCTTCTGCCTCGCTGCTGCACGCGCGCGGGGTGTTCCTGATGGCGCCGGCGCTGTACATGGAGGGGCTGCCGGAGCTGCGCGCCGGCGTGCTCGATTGCCCGGCGGCGGTGGTGCACGGCTGGCGCGATGATGTGGTGCCGTACGAGCACAGCGTGCGCTTCGCGCACACCTCGAAGGCCGCGCTGCACCTGCTGGAAAGCGATCATCGCCTGCACAACCAGGTGCGGGTCATCCAGTACCTGTTCGAGTACTTCCTCATCGCGCTCGATCTGCCGGCGATCGCCTTCGAGTGATTCAGCGCCGCTCGCGGATGGCGCGCGCGGCGATGCGGTCCACCAGCGCCGGTGCCATCAGCCGTGCCCAGCGTCCGAAGCGGCCGCGGGCAGAGGTGATCAGCAGCCGGTCACGCCGCCGCATTGCCGCCACGATCAGCTGCGCGCACTGCGGCGCCGTCATGAGGTGCGCCTCGTGCATCGGGGTGATCCCGAGCGGCGCCCCGTCGGGCCCGATCGCGCGGCGGTGGATCTCGCTCACCACGAAGTCCGGCGCCACGATGGTCACCGCGACGCCGCTGTCCTTGAGCTCGATGCGCAGCGACTCGAAGAATCCCACCAGGGCGTGCTTGCTGGCCGCATAGCCGGTGCGCTCCGGTACACCGGTGAGTCCGGCGATGCTCGCCACCGCGACGATCAGGCCGTGCGAGCTCTTGAGGTACGGCAGCGCCGCGGCGGTGGTGTACACCGCGCCCAGATAGTTGGTCGCCAGCAGCCGCCCGAAGACGCTGAGGTCGCTGATGGCATCGAAGCGCGCCCACATGGTGATGCCGGCGTTGTTGACCAGCACGTCGAGCGAGCCGAAGCGTGCGAGCGTCTGCTGCACCGCGCGCGTGCAATCCTCCTGCCGCGAGACATCGGCGCCGATCGCGAGCGCCTCGGCACCCTGCGCTGCGCACTCGCGCGCCGCCTCGGCAAGGCGCGCCTCGCTGCGCGCCACCAGCGCCAGGTGCGGTCGTTCCGGGGCGAGCGCCAGCGCCAGCGCGCGGCCGATGCCCTCGGACGCTCCGGTGATGAGCACGCTCTTGCCGGCGAACGCAGCCATGGTGCAACTGATCGCGGGCGCCATGATCGCTCCGCTACCGGTGCGCGGCGCCCGAGCCTCGTGTGGCGCGGGACGCACAGTTTGTCCTCGGCCGGCCGCCGAGTCACTGACATTCTGCAACGTCCCGCGAGCCGCCATTGTGCGCGTAAAACGCGCCTGAAGTGCGCGTCGAAACGGCTTGCCGCACCGCGTCGGCGAGTAATAGACTGGCCGCGCTTCGGGCTTTTGTGTTCCGGCAACAAACAAGAAGGCGCGTATCGCGTCACACGGTGCTTGAGCAAAGGCTGGCTAATCAGCGCGGACCCAGGGCATGAGCCCGCAGCCCCGCGACGACGCTGTTGTCGCGCGGGCGGCAGGGGGAGCAGGGGGAGACATGAGCAAAGTTCAATCCGGACGCCGGCCGTCCCCGGCCACGGTGGCAGTCGGTGCGTGCCTGGGGCTCCTCGCGTGGCCGGCCGCCCACGCGGTCAGCTTCAAGAGCGACTCGGGGGACTGGACTGTCAACTGGGACACCACCATCGGCTACGGCCAGGGCTGGCGCGTGTCGGGACTCGATTGCCGCCTCATCGCCATCGCTAACGGCGGCTGCGGCTACTCGCCCAACATCGACGATGGCGACCTCAATTACCCGAAGTATGCCGCCTTCAGTGAGGCAGCGACCGGCACCACCGAGCTCGCCCTCAACTACAAGGACCGGTTTGGCGGGTTCGTGCGCGCCTCGGGGCTGTACGACTGGAAGGTGATGGATGATCCGACCGCGCACGTGCCGCTGAGCTCCGAAGCCAAGGACGTGGTCGGCAGCTACGTGCGCCTTCTGGATGCCTTCGGCTACCTGCGCTTCGACCTGGGCAGCATGGCGACCGAGATCCGCGGCGGCCGCCAGGTGGTGAACTGGGGCGAGAGCACCTTCATCCCGGGCGGCCTCAACGGGTTCGCCGCCTTCGACGTGACGGCGCTGCAGGTGCCGGGTGCGGAGCTCAAGCAAGCGCTGCTGCCCGACGAGTCGATCATCCTCAACATGCAGCTGACCAAGAACCTCAGCTCGCAGTTCCTGTACCTGTTCGACTGGCACAAGGACATCATCGAGCCCGACGGCGCCTACTTCTCCACCAGCGACGTGGCCGGCGCGGGCGGCAACCGGGTCATCCTCGGCTTCGGCGCGATCTCCGACCAAGGCGTGAACTTCTCCTCCCTGGGCGGCGGAACGATCCCCGACTTCCAGACCATCCCGCGCCTGCCCGATCACCAGCCGAACGAGTCCGGGCAGTTCGGCGCGCGCTTCAAGCTCTATCTGCCGGACTTCGGCCAGGGGACCGAGCTCGGCCTGTACTTCATGAACTACACCAGCCGCGTGCCGGTGGTGTCGCTGCAGACCGGCACGCAGGCGGGTCTGGGCAACGCCTTCGGGGCCGTGAACGCGGTCGGCGTCGCAGCCCAGGCGCTCGCCGCCGGGCTGCCTTTTGCAGCCGCGGTCGCCACCGGTGCAGCCATCGGCCAGCAGCAGGCCGCGGCGCATGGCGGCAACCTGAGTGCCGCGACCGCCCAGCAGTACGCCACCATCGGCGCCAACACCCTGCTCAGCGGCGGCAACGTCAATAACCAGGCCGCCAACCTCGGCGCCAACGAGTACAGCCGCACCGAGGGGCTGTACGAGGAGTTCCCGCGCAACATCCAGATGCTCGGCCTGTCGTTCAACACCCAGCTGCAGAAGAGCGGCACGGCGCTGCAGGGCGAGGTCGCCTACCGCCACAACGTGCCGGTGCAGATCGACGACGTCGAGCTCATCTACGCCTCGCTCACGCCCTTCGAGTCGGGCATCGCGCAGCTGCTCGGCGAGCCGGCCTCGGGGCCCGGGCACTGCGTGAAGGGTTCCGCGACCCCGATCACCGGCTGCAACCAGCTCGGTCAGTACGGCCTCGGGCAGGTGGTCAAGGGCTATGAGCTCAAGGACACCTGGCACTTCGACGTTACCGCCACGCAGGTGTTTGCCAATGTGTTCAACGCCGCGCAGGCGGTGCTGATCCTCGAAGCCGGTGCCGACTACGTGCCGGGGCTCGAGGACAAGCTCAGCGGCGGACCGCAGGGCTTCGGTCTGCGCTTCGACGGCCCGGGAACGAACCTCAGCGGCAATCCGAACCTCGGCGGCTATCCTCAGTTCCCGGCCTTCGGCGGCCAGTGTGGCCAGGCCACCTTCCCGAATCCGCTCGGGCAGTGCCTCGAGCCGGGCTCGCAGTTTGCCTCGACTTGGGCGTGGGGTTTTGTGGTCGCCGGGCGGCTCGAATACGACAACGTCATCGGCAGCTGGAACTTGCTGCCGCACTTCACCTGGAGCCAGGACGTAACCGGGGTGTCTCCCGGTCCCGGCGGGGCGTTCGTCGAGGGGCGCTGGGCGACGACTGTCGGCCTCACGGCGACGGCGCGCCATCAGTGGGAGCTGGACGTCTCGTACACCAACTACGGCGGCGCGGCCCAGTACAACCTGCTCAACGACCGCGACTTCATTGCCGCCAGCATCAAGTACTCGTTCTAAGCGCGACGGGCTGCACTAGAGCCGCGAATCTATGGAGGAGCTGCTATGACGACTGTGACGCGCTTATCCGCGGCGACCGCACTGTTCACGCAACTGGCCTTCGCGGCCGTGAGCCCGGAGCAGGCGTCGCACCTCGGCCAGGATCTGACCCCGCTCGGAGGCGAGAAGGCCGGCAACGCCGACGGCAGCATTCCGGCGTGGGACGGGGGTCTGAAATCGGCAGCCGATGCCGGCGTCCCCAACTATCGCTCGCCCGATCATTACCCCGACCCGTACGCCAACGACAAGCCGCTGTTCAGCATCACTGCCGCCAACATGGGGCAGTACGCCGCCAAGCTCACCGAGGGGCACAAGGCGCTCTTCAAGGCGTATCCCGACTACAAGATGATCGTCTACCCGACGCATCGCAGCGGTGCTTCCCCGGAGCGCGTGTACGAAGCCACCAAGCGCAACGCCACCACCGCGAAGCTGGTGCCGGATGGCAACGGCTTCACCGGTGCGCTCGGCGGCACGCCGTTCCCGATTCCGCAGAACGGTCTGGAGGTGTACTGGAACCACATCACCCGCTACCGCAGTATCGCCGCGGCCCTGCAGGTGGGTCAGGCGCCGATGACCGCCAGCGGCGCCTACACGCTGGTGGAGTTCAAGGAGGAGTTTTACTTCCAGTACTACGAGCCCGGCATGACCGAGTCGGCGCTCAACAACATTCTGCTGTTCTTCACTCAGGAGACCACCGCGCCGGCGCGCCTCGCCGGTGAGGTGCTGCTGGTGCAGGAGACCATCGACCAGGCGCGCGAGGCGCGCCGTGCCTGGGTCTACAACCCCGGCCAGCGCCGCGTGCGGCGCGCCCCGAACGTCGCCTTCGACAACCCCGGAACCAACGCCGACAACCTGCGCACGGCCGACCAGTTCGACATGTACAACGGCAGTCCGCAGCGCTACGACTGGAAACTCGTCGGCAAGAAGGAGATCTACGTCCCCTATAACGCCTACCGCCTGCAGGACGGCAAGCTCAAGTACTCGCAGCTGCTGCGCAAGAACCACATCAACCAGGACCTGGCGCGCTACGAGCTGCACCGCGTGTGGGTGGTGGACTCGACCCTCAAGCCCGGTATGAGCCACATCTACAGCCGCCGCACCCTGTACGTCGACGAGGATTCCTGGCAGATCCTGGCGGTGGACTGCTACGACTCGCGCGGACAGCTGTACCGCGTGCAGGAAGGCCACGCCATGAACTACTACAACCTGCCCTCGCTCTGGACGGACCTGGAGCTGGTGATGGACCTCTCCAATGGCCGCTACCTGGCGCTCGGCCTGCAGAGCGAGGAGCCGAGGTCGTACGACTTCTCCATCAAGCGCACCCCCTCGGACTATCAGCCGAGCGTCCTGGAGCGGCGCGGGATCCGTTAGGCCCGCGCGCAGCGCGCATCCTGTCCGGGGTCGTCGTGAGTCCGTCCAGGGAGGCCGCGGACACGCCGTACCGGCGCGCCGGTGCGCTGGGCGCCCTGGCGGCGCTCGCCGCCGTGCTCGCATTGCCGCCGGCAGCCGCCGCGCCGCGCGCGGCTGAGCCGGCGCGCCTGGCATCCCAGTCGCTGCTTATCGCGATCGCGCAGGCTGGCGAGCGCCTGGTGGCGGTCGGCGACCGCGGCATCATCGTGCTGTCGGACGATCACGGCGCGAGCTGGCGGCAGGCGGACTCGGTGCCGGTCGACGTGCTGCTCACCGGCGTGTGCTTCCTCGACGCACAGCACGGCGTGGCGGTCGGGCACGACGAGGTAGTGCTGGTCACGGCCGATGCCGGACGCAGCTGGAAGCTGACGCACTACGCGCCGCAGGCCGAGCGGCCACTGCTGGATGTGTGGTGCGGCAGCGGCGCTCGGGTGATCGCAGTGGGCGCCTACCGCGCCTATCTGGTGAGCGGCGACGGCGGCCTGAGCTTCAGCGCCGGCAACTTCACGCCGCTGCCGCGGCCGCAGGCGCCGCACGCTGCGCCGCGTGCCGGCGTGGCAGCGGCGGACGAGGGCGCCGGCGGCGGCGATCACCTGAACCGCATCGTGGGCGCAGCGGGCGAGCGGCTCTACATCGCCGCCGAGGCTGGGCACCTGTACCGCTCGGACGACGGCGGCGGCCACTGGCAGGAGCTCGCCTCGCCCTACGAAGGATCGTTCTTCGACGTGCTGCCGCTCGCAGGCGATGCCGTGCTGGCCTTCGGACTGCGTGGCAATCTCTACCGCTCGGAGGATGCCGGCGCCAGCTGGCGACGCATCCCCACCGGCACCGTGGCGATGCTCGATGGCGGGGCAAGCCTCGGCGGCGATGCGGTGGCGATCGTCGGGTTTGCCGGCGTGGTGCTCCTCAGCCGCGATGGGGGGCGCAGCTTCACGCCGCTGCAGCAGAGCGACCGCAGCGGCCTGTCCGCCGCGCAGCCGGCCGGCGATGCCCGGCTCGCCGTCGTCGGGGAAGCGGGCGCGCGGCTCATCGCACTCGGAGCGGCGCCTTAGATGACGGACGCCGGCGACACTGCACCCGCCGCCGCGCTGGTCGAGCATCTCGAGCAGTTGATCTTCGGGCATCGCGCGCTCGTTTTCGCGGCCTTCGCGCTCGGCACGCTGCTGCTCGCCGCGGTCGGCGTGCGCGGACTGCGCATCGACACCTCCTTCAACAAGACCCTGCCGGTGCGCCACGAGTACATGCGCACCTACCTCGATCCGAAGGTGGCCGAGTTCCGCGGCGCCAACCGCGTGCTGGTGGCCCTCATCGCGCGCGACGGCAACATGTTCACGCCGCAGTTCTTCGCCGCGCTGCGCAAGGCGACCGACGAGGTCATCGTCATGGACGGCATCGACCGCACGCGCGTGCAGTCGATCTTCACCCCCAACGTGCGCTACCTGGAAGTGGTGGAGGACGGCATCGAGGCGGGCAACGTGATCCCGGCGGACTTCACGCCCAGCGCCGCGAGCATGGCGCAGGTGCGCGACAACATCCGCAAGGCGGGCATCATCGGCCGCCTGGTGGCCAACGATTTTTCCGGCGCGCTGGTGAGCGCCATCGTGCTGGATAACGACGCGCAGGGCCGGCCGGTGGACCCGATCAAGGTCGCCCACGAGCTCGAGCGGCAGGTGCGCGCCAAGCTCGAGGGCGACGGCATCGACGTGCGCATGATCGGCTTCGCCAAGGTGGTGGGCGACATCGCCGACGGCGCCGCCGCGGTGCTGATGTTCGCGGTCATCACGCTGCTTCTGACTCTGCTCGCGGTGCGCATCTACTGCCAGTCATGGCGCGTGGCGTGCGTGCCGGTGCTGTGCTCCTGCATCGCGGTGATCTGGCAGCTCGGGGCGCTGGTGCTGCTGCGCTACGGCATCGATCCCATCGGGCTGCTGGTGCCGTTCCTGATATTCGCCATCGGCGTCAGTCACGGGGTGCAGAAGATCAGCGCCGTGAGCGATGCGGCCTTCGAGGGGCTGAGCAGCATGGAGGCCGCGCGCCGCACGTTCCGCCAGCTGCTGGCGCCGGCGGTGGTGGCGCTGCTGGCGGATCTGGTGGGCTTCGTCACCATCCTCATGATCCCGGTGCAGGTGATCCGCGAGATGGCCATCACCGCCAGCGTCGGCGTGGCGATCGTGATCCTCACCGACCTGGTGCTGCTGCCGGTGCTGGTGTCGTACGTGCACTTCGATACCGGTTACCGCGCGCGCGTCGCGCGGCGGCAGCGGCAGCTCGCGTGGCTGTGGCAGCGCCTCTCGGGCATCACGCGCCGCGGACCGGCGCTCGCGATCGTGGCGCTCGCGGCCCTGCTCGGCGTGCTCGGCTGGTGGAAGGGCCGCGAGACCCCGATCGGGGACACCCAGGTGGGCGTGCCGGAGCTGCGGCCGGACTCGCGCTACAACCGCGACAATGACGTGATCACCTCCAAGTTCAGCATCGGGGTGGACGTGCTCACGGCGATCGTGGATGCGCGGCAGCCGGTGTGCGTCAGCCACGCGCTGATGAGCGGGGTCGACCGATTCGCCTGGCACATGCGCAACGTCGCGGGCGTGCAGGACGTCATCACCCTGCCGTTCATCGCCAAGGTGGCGATCGCCGGCTGGAACGAGGGGAGCCTGAAGTGGCGCAGCATCCCGCGCGAGCAGACCCAGCTCACGCAGTCGACGCGCTACATCGAGACCAGCACCGGACTGCTTAATGAGAACTGCGACGTAGTGCCGGTGATGCTGTTCCTCGCCGACCACAAGGCCGGCACCATCGAGCGCGTGGTCGCCGCGGTCAAGCGCTGGCGCGGCGACAACCCGCTCGCCGGCGCGGCCATCCGGCTCGCCGCCGGCAACGTCGGCGTGATGGCCGCGACCAACGAGACGGTGGAGTTGCGCGAGCTGCTGATCCTCGCCGGGGTGTTCGCGGCGGTGATCATCATGTGCCTCATCACCTTCCGCTCGCTGATCGGCACGCTGCTGGTGGTGGTGCCGCTCGCGCTGGTGTCGGTCCTGGTGTATGCGGTCATGGCGCTGGTCGGCATCGGGCTCAAGGTGTCGACGCTGCCGATGGTGGCGCTCGGGGCCGGCATCGGCGTCGACTACGGCATCTATCTCTTCAGCCGCATGCAGGAATTTCTGCGCCAGGGGCTGAGCGTGCGCGACTCCTACGAGCGCACGCTGCGCGTCACCGGCGCCAGCATCATCTTCACCGGCATCACCCTCGCCATCGGCGTGGCCACCTGGGTGTTCTCGCCGCTGAAGTTCCAGGCCGACATCGGCATCATGCTCACCTTCATGTTCCTGGTGAACATGCTGGCGGCGATCATCCTGCTGCCGGCGCTGGCCGCCTGGCTGATCCGCGCCCCCGCCCCGCGCGTCCCCTGAGACGCCTCAGGCCCGGTAGCCGAAACCGCGCGCCATGAGCGCCGCGCCCAGCAGGATCACGACCACCGCGGCGAGCTCGAGCATCAGGCACAGGCGCACGCGCCGCGTGCGCTCGGCGGGCACCTCGGGGGCAGTGCCGGCCTTCAGCGCCCGGTTCCACGACAGGAAGGTGAGCGTCGGGTAGATCGAGATCAGCGCCGCGAGCACGAAGGCGCCGAACTTGATGAGGAACCACAGGTCGTGCCAGTAGTAGGAGGGGCCCTTCTCGAAGTACGTGACGCGCAGCAGCCCCACGATCAGCAGCAGCGTCGCCGCGGCGCCAAACACCGTATCGGTGCGCTGCAGGCGGCGCGCCTGCACCCGCGTCAGCGGCGGCTTGAACGTCGCCACCTCCACCGCGAGCGCCGCGACCACGGTGAAGGCGGCGAGATGGTGCAGGAAGGCCATCAGGGCGGACGGGTACATGCGCAAGGCTCCCCTCGCGTCCGCGGCTTACCGACGAGAGCGGGCCGCGGCGCAGTAGTCCGCGAGCCTAAGGCGGATCGGGCCTGGTTGCCAGACTAGGCCGCGACGCGCCCGAGCAGCCGGCGCCCCGCCAGCCCGAACATCAGGCGGGCGATGCCGGTCAAGAGCAGGTTGACGCCCACCAGGGTGCCGATCGCCCAGACCGAGCTCGAGGGCCAGTGGAACAGGATCAACCCGCCCAGCAGCAGCGTCACGACCCCGTTGAACAGCAGCCACCCCGAGCCCTCCGCGCCGCGGTGCCGGTACCAGTGCATGATCTCGAATATGCCGGCCGCAAAGATCACCCCCGCGAGCATCAGCGTGAGGGTGCCGAGGGCCAGCAGCGGATGCGCGAGCAGGTACAGCCCGCCGAGCACGAACACGATGCCGGCCAGCACCTGCAGGAAGACCCGCTGGGTGCCGCCGCCTTCGAACGCGGACACGAAGTGGGCGATGCCGCCGAACACCAGCAGCCATCCGACCAGCAGCGCCACGCCGAGCCCGGCCAGCGCCGGTTCGAGGATCGCAAACACGCCCAACACGATGAACAGGATCGCGGCCACGATGTACCAGCGCGTGAAGCGCCTCGCCGCCTTCAGACCCACACCTTCTGTTGCCATGTGACACCTCCGCAGGCGCGCGCGCAGCCTTGGCTGGGCGCAGTGCGACGCGCGCGGCAGCATACGCCCGGCACCGAGGGGCAATCATCGGACCTTGTACCTATCACTCCTCCCAGCGCGGCCGGGCGCGCAGGCGTTTGGTGCGCTGCCGCTGGGTCTTGTGCTCGAGGCGGCGCTCGCGCGCGGCCCGCGGCGGGCGCGTGGCCTTGCGCGGCTTGGGCGGCACCAGGGCGCGGCGCACCAGATCGGCGAGCCGCGCTTCCGCCTCGCGGCGGTTGCCCTCCTGGGTGCGGTGATTGCGCGCGATGATGAGCAGCGCCCCCTCACCGGTGAGGCGCCGGCCGCTCAAGTGCCGCAGTCGCGCCTTGACCTCAGGGCTAAGCACGGCGCTGGCGGCGAGATCGAAGCGCAGCTGCACCGCGCTCGCCACCTTGTTGACGTTCTGCCCGCCCGGGCCCGAAGCGCGCACGAACGACAGCGACAGCTCGCCGTCGGGGATCTCGAGGCCGGCGGCGACCGCGACCGGCATGCTCAGTCCGCGGACTGGTCGCGCCCCGGCGGCGGCGGCGGGAGCGGCACCGGCAGCGGAGGCCGGGCGCGCCGCGAGATGTGCACGTCCCGCTGCGGGTAGGGCATGGTCACGCCGTGGGCGCGGAAGATGCGCCAGATGGCGCGGTTCACGTCCGAGCGCACGTTGTTGACGCCGTTCACCGGGTCGGCGATCCAGAAGCGGATCTCGAGGCGGATGCCGTTGTCGTCGAAGCTGATGAGGCGCGACACCGCCGGCGGATCGCGCAGGATGCGCGGATGATTTTCAGCCGCCTGCACCAGCAGCCGCAGCGCCAGCTCCGGGTCGTCCTCGTAGCTGACCGTCACCGGAAGTTTCAGGCGCACCCGCTGATCGGAGTAGCTCCAGTTGATGAACGGGCTGGTGATGAGATTCTGGTTCGGCACCAAGGTGTCGACGCCGTCGCGGTCGCGCACCACCACGTAGCGGCCGCGCAGCTCCTGCACCCAGCCGAAGTTGCCGGTGCTGGCGCCGGCGTGGCCGGTGAAGCTGATGACGTCGCCGGGCTTGATGGACTTGTCCATCAGCAGCACGAAGCCGCTGACGAAGTTGCTGGCCACCGACTGCAGGCCGAAGCCCAGCCCCAGGCCGATGGCGCCGGTGAGCACGTTGAGCGTCGTCACGTCGACGCCGGCGGCGTTGATGCCGAGCAGGATGCCGAGGCCCACCAGCAGGAAGTTGGCGAACTTCGATACCCCGACGCGCGTCGAGACCGCCAGCTGGTCGAGCCGCATGACGTGCCGCTCGAGGGCGCGCGCGATCAGGCTCGCCACCACCACGAACGCGCTGACTACCACGAGCCCCTTGAGCAGCGCCCACAGGCTGAACTGGGTGCGCCCGGGCACCACATTGATGCGGTTGAGGCTCGCCTCGATCAGGTCCAGCCAGCCGAGCATCGCCACCGCAGCGATCGCCCACAGGATGAGCGTGATGCGGATGCCGCGCACGCGCACCCACGAGCCGGGGCCGAGCAGCAGCCCGAGCACGAACACCCCGATGCGCAGCACCGCCAGCACCCCCACCAGGCGCAGCGCGGCGTCGATGACCGCGGTGGAGATCTCGAGCGCCGCGATCACCACGTGTGCGGCGAGCAGCGCGGCGAGCGCCGCCAGAATCGGCGCCAGCAGCACCGCACCTTCCAGGGCGTGATCCAGCCAGTGCGCGGGCAGCGGCAGGTCCGCGGCGCGATCGCGCAGGCGCCGCGCGCGCAGCACGCGCGCCACCAGCAGCGCGATCATGAGCGCCGCCAGCAGCGCCAGCACTGCGGCGAGGACCTGTGGGGAAGTCAGCGTGAGGAGGGCGCTTCTCAGGGCGCTGTCGGCGCTATCCATCAGGCGTTCAGGTCCGGGATCAGCTCGCTCTCGAGCCGTGCGATCTGGTCCTTCAGCAGCAGCTTGCGTTTCTTGAGGCGCCGCAGCTGCAGCTGGTCGACGTGCAGATCGAGCGACAGCCGCGAGATCACCTCGTCGAGGTCACGGTGTTCGATGCGCAACTGGCGTAGCTTCTCCATGTTGCGGAACAGTTCGCGGTCGACGTTGTCTTCGATTTCCGCCATGCAGAGGGCCTGATCTGGCAGGGCCGGGCAGCGGACGGTCTGGGGCTGCAGGCGACAGCCGTCCAGAATCCAGAGCTTAGCCGAGCGGGGCCACAAGTGCCATCAGCGCCCGTGCCTGCGCGGCGCGCGGCCGTGGCGCGGTGCCCGGCGCTCAGGCGCTCCGCCGCCGTGACGGCGGCCCCCGCCGCGGTGGCCGTGATGGGGGCGGTGGCTGTGTGCCGGCGATACCACCCCCTGGGCCAGGAGCTCGGGCGCGATCGGGGCAAAGGGGATCTTGTGCCCGACATAACTCTCGATGTCCGGCAGCGAGACCGCATATTCCTCGCAGGCGAAGCTGATGGCGTCGCCCTCGGCGCCGGCGCGCGCGGTGCGCCCGATGCGGTGCACATAGTCGGGCGCGTCCTGCGGCAGGTCGAAGTTGAACACGTGGCTGACGTCGGGGATGTGCAGGCCGCGCGAGGCGACATCCGTGGCGATCAGCACCGCGAGTTTGCCGTCATGGAAGTCGCGCAGGAAACGCAGGCGCTTGTTCTGCGGCACGTCCCCGGAGAGCGCCTGCGCCTCGAAGCCGTTGGCCTTGAGGATGCCCTCGAGCCGCTCGGCGCTGCGCTTGGTGTTGACGAACACCATGGTGCGCACCGCCTCGCTCTGGTGCAGCAGCCCGATCAGCAGCGGCACCTTCTCCTCCATCGAGGGGTAGTACATGAGCTGGCGCACCTGATCGACCGTCATCTTGTCCGGCTCGATGCGCACCAGCTCGGGGTTGTTCATGTGCTCGTAGGCGAGCTCCAGCACCCGGTGCGAGAGCGTGGCGGAGAACAGCATCGACTGGCGCCGCGTGGGATGCGGCAGGCGGCGCAGGATGTAGCGGATGTCGGCGATGAAACCGAGGTCGAACATGCGGTCGGCCTCATCGAGCACTATCACCTGCGCGTGCCTGAGGTCGAAGACGTGCTGCTTGAAGTAATCGATCAGCCGCCCGGGGGTGCCGATCAGCACATCGCACCCGGCGGCGAGCTGCGCGCGCTGCTTCTCGTAGTCGATGCCGCCGAACACCACCGTGTGGCTGAGGCCGGTGTGCGCGCCGAGAATCAGCGCATCGTGATGGATCTGTACCGCGAGCTCGCGGGTCGGGGCGACGATCAGCGCACGCACCGAGGTCCTCTGGCGCTGCGCCGCTGCCGGCCGCGTCAGCAGTGCGTGGTACAGCGCCACCAGGAACGCCGCCGTCTTGCCGGTTCCGGTCTGCGCCTGGCCGGCAACGTCGCGCCCGGCGAGCGCGATCGGCAGCGTCTGCGCCTGGATGGGAGTGCAGGTCGCAAAGCCCGCCTGGCGGACACCCTCGAGCACCTGGGGTGCAAGGCCGAGCGAGGCGAAAGTCACGGGAGCGGAGCTTGAATCGGTCATCAGATGGATCTGTGGATCGGTCATCAAGATAGATCTGCGGTGTTATGGGAAAAAGCGCCCCGCAGACTTGAAAAACGGGTCCGGAAGCGCTACAAAGTAGTCCAGACAGCGGGCCTTTGGCCCGCGCCTGCCTTAGACTCTAATTCCTTTTTGGACTCATACTTAACACTGAAGTTTTAGTGTAACCGTTTATCGGGAGCCTCGGGCACCGCTTTGCGCGCATTCGCGCCGGCCCCGCTCCGGATTTCCTAGTAGTCCAACCATATTTTCACGCTCTGCATTGACGGAGGTTGAACCGCGTGAGTAGCCCGCACATCGTGCACACCACGGACGCCACATTCGCACAGGACGTCCTCAAATCCGACAAGCCCGTGCTGCTGGACTTCTGGGCCGAATGGTGCGGACCCTGCAAGGCGATCGCGCCGATCCTCGATGAGATCGCGAGCGAGTACCAGGACCGCATCAAGGTCGCGAAGATCGACATCGACAAGAACCCGCAGACCCCGCCCAAGTTCGGCATCCGCGGCATTCCGACACTCATCCTGTTCAAGAACGGCACGGTGGAGGCGCAGAAAGTCGGCTCCGTGTCCAAATCCCAACTCTCGGCTTTTTTGGATAGCAACCTGTGAGAGGCTACCTCGGCAATCAGGGCCGCAACCGGCCCAACAAAGGCCCGCGCCACGGCAACCGTGACGGCAATCGCGGCAACGGCGGCGGCCGTCCCGATGAGATGATGCACGAGCCGGAGCCGTTCGACGCCGACGACTCCGAGATCATCAGTCCTGCGGAACTGACGCAGTCCCGCAGCTCGATGAATCTCACCGAGCTCAAGTCCAAGCCCATCCATGAGCTGGTGAAGATGGCCGAGTCCATGGGACTCGAGAACCTCGCCCGCTCGCGCAAGCAGGACATCATCTTCTCGATCCTGAAGGCGCACGCCCGCAACGGCGAGAACATCTACGGCGATGGGGTGCTCGAGATCCTGCAGGACGGCTTCGGCTTCCTGCGCTCGGCGGACGGCTCCTACCTCGCCGGTCCCGATGACATCTACGTGAGCCCGAGCCAGATCCGGCGCTTCAACCTGCGCACCGGCGACACCATCTCCGGCCTGATCCGCCCGCCGAAGGACGGCGAGCGCTACTTCGCGCTGCTGAAGGTGGGCGAGATCAACTTCGACTCCCCGGACAGCTCGCGCAACAAGGTGCTGTTCGAGAACCTGACGCCGTTTCATCCGACCAAGCGCCTGAAACTCGAGCGCGGCAACGGTTCCACCGAGGACCTCACCGCGCGCACCATCGACCTGGTGGCGCCGATCGGCAAGGGCCAGCGCGGCCTGATCGTCTCCCCGCCCAAGGCCGGCAAGACGATGCTGCTGCAGAACATCGCCACCTCCATCACCGCCAACCACCCCGAGGTCTACCTCATCGTGCTGCTCATCGACGAGCGGCCGGAGGAAGTCACCGAGATGCAGCGCACCGTGAAGGGCGAGGTGGTCTCGAGCACCTTCGACGAGCCCGCCGCCCGCCACGTGCAGGTGGCCGAGATGGTGATCGAGAAGGCCAAGCGCCTGGTCGAGCACAAGAAGGACGTCGTGATCCTGCTCGATTCGATCACGCGCCTGGCTCGCGCCTACAACACCGTGGTGCCCTCTTCGGGCAAGGTGCTCACCGGCGGCGTGGACGCCAATGCGCTGCAGCGCCCCAAGCGCTTCTTCGGCGCGGCGCGCAACATCGAGGAGGGCGGCAGTCTCACCATCCTCGCCACCGCGCTGATCGACACCGGCTCGAAGTTGGACGACGTCATCTACGAGGAATTCAAGGGCACCGGCAACAGCGCGATCCACCTCGACCGGCGCATCTCCGAGAAGCGCGTGTTCCCGGCGGTGAACATCAACCGCTCCGGCACCCGCAAGGAAGAGCTGATCACCGACCAGGGCGAGCTCGCCAAGATGTGGATCCTGCGCAAGCTCCTGCATCCCATGGACGAGCTGGCAGCGATCGAGTTCCTGCTCGACAAGATGAAGGACACCAAGTCGAACGGGGAATTCTTCGAGGCGATGAAGCGCTGAGGGCGCGCGCCGCGGGGGCCGAACTGGCTCCCGGGAGAGAGGTGGGCCGACACGGACGGCGTGGTCACGCCGCCGGTGGCGCCACCCCTACATGGAGCGGCCGTCGAAGTGCGTGACCGTGAGCTGACGCAGGTCCAACTCCGGCAGGCAGCGCACGTTGATGCCCACTGTGTCCGCGCCGCTGCGGTCCTTGCCGAAGGCGAACGGCGCGCAGCCGCACACCGCGCAGAATTGATGCCGGATCGCGTGCCGGTTGAAGGTGTACTGGCTCAGCGCTGACTCCGCGGTCTTGAGGCGCAGCGCCGTGCGCGGCCCGAACCACAGCAGGAACCCCTTGCGCGCGCAGTGCGAGCAGTTGCACTCCATGACCTGGGTGATGTCCCCATCGACCTCGTAGGCGATACGGCCGCAGTGACAGCTTCCCTGGTGGGTCATGCGCGGACTCCCGGCGACAGCTGCCAACAACGCTACGCCGCCACGGGCACAGCGACAAGCGCGGCCCGCCCGGCGCGGCTGCGAACCTCGTCACGTCGCTACCGGGCGACGCTGGCACATCCGGCGCGCGGGTCAGTAAGATCCGACCACCCGCGCCCAGGGCGCCAAGGGAGTCCGATCCGCATGCGCATCTGGCTGGCGGCCGCCGCGATGTTGGTGGCGATACAGCACGTGCCGGCGCGCGCCGAGCGCGATCCGAATTCCGGAGCGCCGCTGCCGCCGCGCAAGCGCGAGCCGGCGAGCCCGATCACGGATCATTTCTACGCCCGCGCCACCTACTACAGCCCGCAATTCCGCACCAACCTGCGCATCGATCCGACCAATGCGCCGCCGGGCATCACCGGCACGCCGGTCAACGGCGAGCACGATCTGGGACTGCCGAGCCGCCAGAAGATGGGGCGGGTGGAGTTCATGTTCCGGCTGCGCGAGCGCCACAAGGTGCGCATGGATTACTTCGAATCCAACCGCGCCGGCAGTCAGGTGCTGACCAAGGACGTGGTGTTCGGCAACGAGACCTTCGCTGCCGGGCAGCTGGCACAGACCTCCCTTGAGTGGCAGCAGTTCAACATCACCTACACCTATTCCTTCGTCCACAACAGCCGCTTCGAGGTCGGCACGGGGCTGGGAGTGTATTTCCTGCAGGTGGACGCCACCGGCAGCGTGCCGGCGCAGAACCAGCGCAACGAGGCGACCGCCGCCACGCCGTTCCCGGCGCTGCCGCTGGATCTGGTGTGGCGGATTTCCAGCCGCTGGGCAGCGACCGCGCATGCTGCGTACCTCAAGGCGCACCTGCTGGGCTTCGAGGGCTGGTACACCGACATCCACGAGGACGTGCAGTACCGCTGGAATCCCAACCTGGCGCTCGGGTTCGGCTACTCCTCGATCCGCACCTCCCTGACGCGCACCGGCGGCAGCTTTCCGGGCGTGTTCGACATGAGCATCTCCGGCCCCGAGGCCTACATCCGCTTCAGCTTCTGAGTGACGGCTCACATCGCGGGCAGGGAGCGCGCCGCGGCCTGCCGCCTTCCGATCAGGGCCTGGTCGTAACGACGTAGGCGCGCGCAAAGCTCTCCGGCATGCGCACGGCGCGCCCGGAGTCGAGGTTGATGCACACGTAGTCGATGCGCGCGCGTGCCAGCGTCTGCCCGTCCGCGACGCGCTGCACCTGGAAGCGCCGCTGCGCGCGCAGCCGTCCGTCGGCCCTCACAATCCAGGTGGCGGCGCGCACCACGTCGCCCTCGAGCGCCGCCCGCAGGTACTCGATCTCGATGCGCTGCGCGGCCATGCCGCGGCGCAGCGCCAGGCACTGCTCGAGCGGTACGCCGAGCGCGGCGGAGTGTGACCAGGCGGCGCGGTCGAGCCAGGTGAGGTACACGGCATTGTTGACGTGCTGGTAGGCGTCGATGTCTTCGGGCCGTACCGCGAGCTCGATGAGGTGCGGGGTCGGGAAATCAAACTCAGCCACCGGCGCCGCGCTCCCGCGCCAGCGCGCGATAGCCGATGTCGCGCCGGTACTGCATGCCGGGCCAGTGCACGGCCCCTACCAGGTCGTAGGCGGCGCGCTGCGCGGCCTCCACGCCCGCACCGAGTCCCACCGCGCACAGTACCCGGCCGCCACTGACCAGCACGCGATCCTCCGCGAGCGTGGTACCGGCGTGGAAGATCTTGCCCGGCAGCTGCGCGGCGTGCGCCAGGCCCTCGATGGCGTCACCCTTGCGGACCTGCTCCGGGTAGCCGGCGGCCGCCATGACCACCCCGAGCGCGGCGCGCACATCCCAGTCCGCGCTCACGCGGTCGAGCCGCCCGGCGAGGGCCGCCTCGCACAGCACGGTCAGATCGGACCTGAGCCGCATGAGCACCGGCTGGGTCTCCGGATCGCCGAGGCGGCAGTTGAACTCCAGCACGTTGGGCGTGCCGTCGGGCGCGATCATGAGTCCGGCATAGAGAAAGCCGGTGTAGGGCATGCCATCGGAGGCGAGCCCGCGCACGGTCGGCTCGATGACCTCGCGCATGATGCGCGCGTGCAGCCCGGAGGTGACCAGCGGCGCCGGGGAGTAGGCTCCCATGCCGCCGGTGTTTGGACCCTGATCACCGTCCCCGAGGCGCTTGTGATCCTGCGAGGTCGCGAGCGGCAGGATGTGGGTGCCGTCGGCCATGACGATGAAGCTTACTTCCTCGCCCGGCAGGAACTCCTCGATCACTACCTCGGTTCCGGCCGCGCCGAACTGCCCGCCGAACATCGCCGCGGCGGCGCCGAGTGCCTCCTCGACCGAGGCGGCGATCACGACGCCCTTGCCGGCGGCGAGGCCGCTGGCCTTCACCACCAGCGGCGCCTGCTGCGCACGCACCCACGCGGCATCGAAGCTGGCGCGGGTGAAGGTGGCGGAGCGCGCCGTCGGGATGCCGTGCCGGCGCAGGAACTGCTTGGCGAAGGCCTTGGAGCCCTCCAGCTGCGCGCACTCGCGCGTCGGCCCGAAACACCGGAGCGAGGCGGCGGCGAAGGCATCGACCACGCCCGCGACCAGGGGCGCTTCCGGACCCACGATCGTGAGATCGACGCGCTCTGCCTGGGCGAGGCGCACCAGGGCCGCGACGTCCTCCGCAGCGACGCCCACGTTGCGCACCTTGGGCTCGGTGGCGGTGCCGGCGTTGCCCGGAGCCACCAGCACCTCGGTGACGCGCGCGGCGGCGGCGCACTTCCAGGCGAGCGCGTGCTCGCGTCCGCCCGCGCCGACGATCAGGACCTTCATCAGTGGCGGAAGTGGCGCATGGTCGTCAACACCATGGCCATGTCGTGCTCATCGGCCGCGGCGATCACCTCGGCGTCACGGATGCTGCCGCCCGGCTGGATGACCGCGCGCACCCCGAAGCCGGCGGCGACATCGAGGTTGTCGCGGAACGGGAAGAAGGCGTCCGAGGCCATGACCGCGCCGGCGACATCGAGCTTGGCGTCGCTCGCCTTCATGGCGGCGATGCGCGTCGAGTAGATGCGGCTCATCTGCCCGGCCCCGACGCCGATGGTGGCGCCGTCGCGCGCGTACACGATGGCGTTGGACTTGACGAACTTTGCGACCTTCCACGCAAAGCGCAGGTCCGCCCACTCCTGCGCAGTCGGCTGGCGGCGCGTGGGCACCCGCAGCGCCCCGTCCGGCAGATCGGCAAGGTCGCGCGACTGCACCAGCAGTCCGCCGCTGACGCTCCGGAGCTCGAGAGCCGCGCCGGCGGCGGGTCGCAGCTGCCCGAGCTCCAACACGCGCACACCGGGTTTGCCGGCAAGAATGCGCGCGGCCTCGGGATCGATGGCTGGCGCGGCCAGCACCTCGACGAACTGGCGCTCGGTGATCGCCGCCGCGGTGGCCGCGTCCAGCGCGCGGTTGAAGGCGATGATGCCGCCGAAGGCCGAGGTCGGATCGGTGCGCCAGGCGGCCTCGTAGGCCGCGAGCGGCGCGCTCGCCAGCGCCGCACCGCAGGGGTTGGCGTGCTTGACGATGACGCAGGCGCAGCCTTCGAACTGGCGCACGCACTCGATGGCGGTGTCGGCATCGGCGATGTTGTTGAATGACAGGTCCTTGCCCTGCAGCATGCGCGCCCCGGCCACGCCGGGGTCACGCGCGCTGCGGTCGCGGTAGAAAGCCGCCTGCTGGTGCGGGTTCTCCCCGTAGCGCAGCTCCTGCAGCTTCTCGAACACCAGGGGCAGCGTGGCGGGGAAGGCTTCACCGCTCGCGCCCTGCTGCGCGCGCAGGTAAGCGGCGACCATGGCGTCGTAGGCGGCGGTGTGTGCGAAGGCCTTGGCGGCGAGCCGCGCGCGCGTGGCGGGCTCGCTCCCGCCCTGGTGCGCGGCCAGCTCCCCGAGCAGCAGCGGGTAGTCCCCGGGATCGACCACCACCAGCACCGACTCGTGGTTCTTGGCCGCGGCGCGCAGCATCGCCGGGCCGCCGATGTCGATGTTCTCGACCGCCTCGGCGTAGCTGCATCCCGGGCGCGCGACCGTGGCGGCGAACGGGTACAGGTTCACCACCAGCAGGTCGATCGGGGCGATGCCGTGCTGTGCCATCACCGCATCGTCCGGCCCCCTGCGGCCCAGCAGGCCGCCGTGGATCTTCGGATGCAGCGTCTTCACGCGCCCGTCCATGATCTCGGGGAACCCGGTGTAGTCGGCGACCTCGCGCACCGCCACGTCGTGCGCGCTCAGCAGCCGTGCGGTGCCGCCGGTGGAGAGGATTTCGACCTGGCGCGCGGCCAGCGCGCGCGCCAGCTCAACCACCCCGGTCTTGTCGGAAACGGACAGCAGCGCGCGGCGTACCGGCAGCGGCATGAGCGGTCTTCCTTCGGCAGCGGGCGGCGCGGAGCGACCGCGGGCCTACGAGCCCGCAAGTCCGAACTGCTTGAGCTTCTTGCGCAGCGTGCCGCGATTGATGCCGAGAATGCCCGCGGCACGGCTCTGGTTGCCCTCCGCATAGTCGAGCACCACGCGGAACAGCGGCTCCTCGACCTCGCGCAGCACCAGGTCGTAGAGATGGGCGGGCCGATGACCGTTGAGGCTCGTGAAGTAGTCGCTGAGCGCACGCTCGGCGTGATTGCGCAGCGGCAGCTCCCGTCCGTGCGTTCTGGCGGCTGTGGCTTCGCGAGCTCGCGTCTTTTTCTTCGCCGTCATTGTAGGCCCCCCCGAGGGAAAAATCATTCGTCAGGCCACTTGCGCGGCCTCGCTCACCCATGCTGCGAAATGCTTTAGCGCGTGCGCGAACTGTGCGGCGGTGCTCTCTGCCCCCATCAGCTCCCGGCGTGCCTGCGCCGGGCTCTGCAGCAATTGATCGCAATACCAGCCGAGATGTTTGCGCGCGATCCGGACTCCGGTCTCCTCGCCGTAGAAGACGTACAGGGAATCGAGATGCGCGAGGATGATATCACGCACGTCGCCGCGCAGAAGAGTCGGCGTCTCATTTCTCGCACGCAGATGGGCGTTGACAGCACGGAAGATCCATGGCGCGCCGTGACTCGCGCGCCCGATCATTACTCCGTCTGCGCCGGTGAAATCAAGTACCTCGCGCGCTTTTTGCGGAGTATCGATGTCGCCGTTCGCGAACACCGGAATGCTTACCTGCGCCTTAATGTCGCGAATGGTCTCGTATTCGGCGGCACCTGCATAAAAATCCGCACGCGTGCGCCCGTGCACGGCAAGCGCGGCAATACCGCAGCGCTGCGCGATGCATGCAATGTTCACGCCGTTCTTGTGGGCGTGATCCCAGCCGGTGCGGATCTTGAGAGTTACCGGGACATCGACCGCGTTGACGACCGTTTCCAGGATGCGCGCGACCAGCGCCTCATCGGTGAGCAGCGCCGAGCCGCACAGCTTTCCGCAGACTTTCTTCGCAGGACAGCCCATGTTCAGGTCGATGATCTGCGCGCCGAGCTCGACGTTGGCGCGTGCCGCGGCGGCGAGCGCGGCGGGGTCGGCGCCCGCGAGCTGCACCACGCGCGGCTCGGGTTCGCCCTCGTGGTTCATGCGCCACCGCGATTTGGACGTGTTCCACAGCCGCGTGTCCGAGCTGATCATCTCGGAGGCGGCCAGCCCCGCGCCGAACTTGCGGCACAGGATGCGGAACGGCCGGTCGGTGACGCCGGCCATGGGTGCGAGCACCACGGCGGAGGGCAGCAGGTAGGGTCCGATGCGCACGCGTCCGGCTCAGCGCGTGCTGCTGTCGTTGGCGCAGGCAATGCCGCCGGCGCTCGCGGGCAGGCAGGCATCGAGCTCGAAGCCCACGGCGCTGGCGCCCGGGTCCACGAAGCCCATCTGCGCATCGATGCGCTGCCCGGCGGACAGGAACGAGGAGGCGGGAATGCTGCGCGGCAGGTAGGAGCGCGGCGCGACGTCGCTGGAGGCGATGCGGTTGCCGAAGCGGTCCTGCAGCGTCACCCGCAGCAGCGGCAGCGGCTGCGGTTGCTGCGCTGCGTTCTTGATGCTGGCCCGGACGGTGATCGTCCCGGAGGGATCGACGTCGGCGCCGAGCTGGCGCACGTCGTAAGCGCGCAGATCCCAGCGCGGCGCCAAGTGCACCCCGAGGGATGCGTACAGCGCCGTGAGCGGGCGGCTGAAGCGCGGGTTGACGGCGAGATCGTCGCGGTAGTGATTGACGATCTGCGCGAACAGCACCAACAGTGCGAGGCCGCAGGCGGCGGGCCAGGCGAGCGGCTCCAGGCGCGAGCGCCATGGCGGCTGCGCCTGCGTCGTGGTCTGGTCTTCCTGCTCTTGCTCCTCGTCCTCGTGCAGATCGCTCGGCGGCGGGAGCGGTGGCGGTGACGGCCGGAGGGCCGGCACGTGCAGCGCTGCGGACTTCGCGGCCGCCTCGAACGGCGGTCGCGCGTGGGGCGCGCTGTGGCTCGGCCGGGCGCTCTCCCGGACAGGGGCAGCGTCCGCGGCGGCGGGCCGCGGGGCTGGTGCGCGGGGCGCTGCGGAGGGCGCGGGAGGCTTCGCGGGCGTCGCGCTCGCCGGCGCCGGCTCAGTGGCGGGCGAAGAGGAGGGCGGTTCCGCGGTCAGCATCGCGGCGAGGAAGTCCGCGTCGATCTCCACTTCCACCTGCGCGTCGCGAGGCTCCTCGCCGGCGGCTTCCTGATTCGCCGCGACCATGGCCTTGAAGGAGCCGGTCGCGGCCGTCCAGCCCGGGTCCGGCGGCTGCTCGACGAACACCGAGCTGACATCGGTCCGTGACGGATCAAACTCGAGTGCGGAGTCCGGAAGCGCCTCCTCTTCGGCGGCATCCGCTGCGGGATCGGTGCTCGCGCCGGCCTCTGCCGGTTCCTCGGGTGCCTGCGGCTCCGGCTCGGGAGCGCTCTCCTCGGCCGGCGCATCCTCCTCCGCGACGGATGCGGCCGGCAGATCCGAGGCGGCGGGGGCAGCGTCCGCTCCCAGGCCGGATGCCTGGCGATCGTCGGCGAGCCGCGCCAGCGCGTTGAAGACGCTCGAGCAGCGCCCGCAGCGCACGTACCCCTGGGCAACGCGCAGGTCAGCGGCGGTCACCACCAGCGTCAGGGCGCATTTGGGACAGACTGTAAACATGCCGCGCGAAGGGTCAGTGGCACCGTGCGACGAGACAGGCCCACTCCTCGCGCTCGCCGAACGGCACCACATCAAAGCACGCACCGTAAGCGGCTGTCACGTCCGCGGCCTCGTGGCGCATGAGTCCGGCGAGCACTGCCACGCCCCCCGGGGCGAGCAGCGCCGCAAAGCGCGGCGCCAGCTCCATGAGCGGCTGCGCGAGGATGTTGGCGAGCAGCACCTGCGTGCCCGGCGGCAGCTCATCCGCCCGGCCGTGCACCTCGACGCGGGCGCTGAGCCCGTTGGCCTGCGCGTTGTTGGCGGTCGCCAGCAGCGCCTGCGGATCGATGTCGAAGCAGTGCACGCGCTGCGCGCCGAGCCGCGCCGCGGCCAGCGCCAGCACGCCCGAGCCGCAGCCGTAGTCGATGACGCGCGCCCGGGGTACCAGATGAGCGTCGAGCCATTCGAGGCACAGCGCGGTGCTCGGGTGCGTGCCGGTGCCGAAGGCGAGGCCGGGGTCGAGCATGACGACGGCCGCGCCGGGCTCGCTCACCGCCTCGTGCCGCGGGCACACCCACAGCCGCCTGCCGAAGCGCAGCGCGTGAAAGTGCTTGAGCCACTCGCGCTCCCAGGCGCGCTCGGGGAGCTGCGCCAGCGCGATGGCCGCCGGGTCGAGTCCCAGGGCGGCGGCCAGCGCCCGGGTCGTCGGGGAGGCGGTGCGGCGGCCCTGCAACAGGCACTGCACGCGCGTGCTGCGCCACAGCCGGAACTCACCGGGCGCGGGCTCGAGCACCGGGTCATGGTGCGCGTCGAGGAAGGTCACGGCGCTCGCGCCGCACTCGAAGCAGGCCTCCTCGGCGCGCTGCGGGTCAAGCGAGCCGAGATCGAAGGTGAGGGTGAGGAGGTCGTCCGGCAAGGCCCGTTGTGGCCCCTCAGCGCAGACCGAGCCGGCGCTCCAGGTAGTGGATGTCGGTGCCGCCCTTCTGGAAGGCGGCGTGATTGCAGATCTCCTGGTGCAGGGCGACGTTGGTCCTGATGCCCTCGATCACCATCTCGGCCAGCGCGTTCTTCATGCGCGCGATCGCGGTCTCGCGCGTGTCACCGTGCGCGATGAGCTTGCCGATCAGCGAGTCGTAATAGGGCGGCACGTTGTAGCCGGAGTACACGTGGCTGTCGACGCGGATGCCGGGTCCGCCCGGGGCGTGCCACAGGCGGATCGGCCCGGGCGAGGGCATGAAGGTCTTGGGATCCTCGGCGTTGATCCGGCATTCGATGGCGTGGCCGCGGATCTGCACGTCGCTCTGGCCGTAGGGCAGCTGCTCCCCGCCGGCGATCAGCAGCTGCGCCTTCACCAGGTCGATGCCGGTGATGAGCTCGGTGACCGGGTGCTCGACCTGGATGCGGGTGTTCATCTCGATGAAGTAGAACTCCCCGTCCTGATACAGGAACTCCATGGTGCCGGCGCTGCGGTAGCCCACCGCGCGGCACGCCTCGACGCAGCGCTCGCCCATGAAGCGCCGCTGGCGGATGGTGATACCCGGCGCCGGGGCCTCCTCGATGACCTTCTGGTGGCGGCGCTGCATCGAGCAGTCGCGCTCACCGAGGTGAATCACGTTGCCGTGCTGATCCGCGAGCACCTGGAACTCGATGTGCCGCGGCTTCTCCAGGAATTTCTCCATGTACACCTGGTCGTTGCCGAAGGCGGCGCGCGCCTCGGCACGGGTGATGCCGACGGCGTTCAGGAGCGAGGCCTCGGCATGCACCACGCGCATGCCGCGTCCGCCGCCGCCGCCGGAGGCCTTGATGATCACCGGATAGGCGAGGTCGCGCGCGATACGCAGGTTCTCGTCCGCATCGTCGGTGAGCGGACCGTCGGAGCCGGGCACGCAGGGCACGCCGTGGCCCTTCATGACTTTGATCGCCGAGACCTTGTCGCCCATGAGGCGGATGGTCTCGGCCTTGGGGCCGACGTACACGAAGCCGCTCTTTTCCACGCGCTCGGCGAAATCGGCGTTCTCCGAGAGGAAGCCGTAGCCGGGGTGGATCGCGACCGAGTCGGTCACCTCGGCGGCCGAGATGATCGCCGGCATGTTGAGGTAGCTCTGCGAGGAGGGCGGCGGGCCGATGCACACTGATTCGTCCGCGAGCAGTACGTGCTTGAGGCTGTAGTCGGCCGTGGAATGCACCGCCACGGTCTTGATGCCGAGCTCGCGGCAGGCGCGCAGGATCCGCAACGCGATCTCGCCGCGGTTGGCGATGACGATCTTTTCGATCATAGCCACCTATTCGACGACGAACAGCGGCTGACCGAACTCGACCGGGTCGCCGTTGCGCGCCATCACCGAGGCGATGCGGCCGGCCTTGTCGGCTTCGATCTGGTTCATCATCTTCATCGCCTCGATGATGCACAGAACCTGTCCGACCTTGATCTCATCGCCGATCTCGACGAACGGCTTCGCCCCCGGGGCGGGCGAGGCGTAGAAGGTGCCCACCATCGGGGCGGTGATGACGTGCTCGTTGGGTTTGGGCTTGGCGGGTGCGCTTTCGGCTGCAGGGGCGGCGGCCGCCGCGGCCGCGGGCGCCGCCGCGGGAGCGGCCGGCAGCAGCTGCGGGCCCGCGTGCGTGGCCCCCGCGCCGGTGGGCATGCGGCTGATGCGCACGGCCTCCTCTCCCTCCTTGATCTCAATCTCCGCGATGCCGGACTCCTCGAGCAGCTCGATCAGTTTTTTGATTTTTCGGATGTCCATGCCGGGAATGCCCCCCAAATCGAAGAAACGCGCGGTTCGGCTGCGTCAGGCGAGCCGCTGCGCGGCGGCGCGCACCGCCGCCTCGTAGCCGAATGCGCCCAGACCCGTGATGACGCCGACCGCGATGTCCGAGAAGTAGGAATGCCTGCGGAAGGCCTCGCGCGCGTGGGTGTTGGAGAGGTGGACCTCGATGAACGGCAGGCCGCTCCCGAGCACCGCGTCGCGCAGCGCGATGCTCGTATGGGTCAAAGCCCCCGGGTTGATGATCAGGAAGGCCACGCCCGCCGCGCGCGCCTGCTGGATCCTCTCGATGAGCTCGTGCTCGGCGTTGCTCTGGTAGGCGATCAGCTCGTGCCCAGTCTCCTTCGCCACCGCCGCCGCACGCTTCTCGATGGCATCGAGGGTGTCGGTGCCGTAGACGGCCGGTTCGCGGGTGCCCAGGAGATTGAGATTCGGGCCGTTCAGTAACAGCACTCGGGCCATGACCTGCGGGTCTTCTTGGTCAACACACGGAAAGCAAAGCGGCGCGAATGTAACCTAATTCGCCGCCATTGGGATACTACTTGTTGTGATTTTCGCGGATCTGGCGCGAACTTGGGCTAATGCGCTGCCGCAGACCCCGCCCGGGCGGCGGCGAGATGTGCCAAGCCGGCCGAGATGGCCTCGCGGGCGGCCTTTGGGGTGAGGGTGCCCCGATCCACCTCCCGGAGCCGGTCCAGGATGAACTCCGCCTCGTCGCGGTGCAGCTCCCCGATCTTGAGGGCGAGCACCCGGCCCTCGCGGTCCGCAAACACACTGAAGGGCAGCACCGTGTCCATGCCGAAGGCACCCACGGCTGCGAGTCCCCCCTCTTCACCGACCAGCACAGGATAGTCGATTCCCCGCCCCGCGGCGTAGGTGCGAACGGCACCCGCCTCATCCACGGCAATCCCGACCACCTGCAGGCCATCGCCCGCGCGCTCATGCCGCAGGCTCTTCAGGAGCGGAATCTCGCGCCGGCAGGGCTCGCACCAGGTGGCCCAGAAGTTGATGAGCAGCGGGCGGCCGTGCCACTCCGAGAGGTGATGCACGGTGCCCTGAGGGTTGGGGAGGCTGAGGTCGGGGACCGTCTCGGGGATCGGCGGGGCGGGCGGCGGCGGCTCGGGAGCGGGGGCGGCCGGCAGTGCGGAGGTGGCAGGGTAGAGCGTGGGGCGCGGCTGGATCAGTCGATGCAGCAGGAAGCCGACGGCGCCGCTGGCGATGAGCACCAGCGCGACGCTCAGCATGCCCCGCGCTGCGGGGCCGCGCGCGCGCGGCCCGTTCACGAAGTGGCGTTGAGCGCGCTGCGGGTGCGCTCGGCGAAGGCTGCCGCCTTCATGTAACCGACCACGCGGTACTGCGCGCGCTCCTGTCCGTCGCTGCCGTAGAAGGCGATGGTCGGAGGGCCGAAGATGCCAAAGCGCCGGAGCAAGGCCTGATCGTCCGCGTTGTTGTCGGTGACGTCCGCGCGCAGCAGCACCGTGCCGCTGAGCGCCTGCTGCACGCGCGGGTCGGTGAAGGTATAGCGCTCCATCTCCTTGCAGGAGGTGCACCACTCGGCCGAGAAGTCCACCAGCACGCTGCGCCCGTGGGCGCGCGCCTCGGCAACCTCGCGATCGAGGTCAGCGACCGAGCGGATGCTGCGGAAGGTCAGCGGGTGGGTGTGGGCGGCGAAGGCCGGAATGGGAGCGAGCGGGTCGCTGCCGCCGAGCGATGCCCCGGCCGTGAGCAGCACCCCGTAGAGGGCGGCGGCGATGCCCGCCGCCCTGACCGCCCACGGCGTGCCCGCACGTCCCTGCCAGATCAGCAGCCACCCGAGCATGAGCGCCGGGATCGCCCAGAGCGCGAGCGTCACCCGCTCGGGCAGGATGCGCGCCAGCATCCACACCGCGACCGCGAGCATCATGACGCCGAAAACCTTCTTCACCAGGTCCATCCACGGTCCGGCCTTCGGCAGCAGCTTGCCCGCCGAGGCCCCCACGATCAGCAGCGGCGTCCCCATGCCAATGCTCATGGCGAACAACGCCGCGCCGCCGCGCACCATCTGCCCGGTCTGGCTGATGACCAGCAGTGCTGCCACGAGCGCCGGCCCCACGCAGGTGGTCACGATGAGGGCCGACAGCGCGCCCATGATCGCCACTCCGCCGAAGGTACCGGCGGACTGACGGTTGCTGAGGTCCGCGAGGCGGCTCTGGATCGAGGCTGGCATCTGCACCGTGAACAGTCCGAACATCGACAGCGCCATCGCCACGAATACCGCCGCGAACAGCGCGAGCACCCACCACTGCTGAAATACCGCCTGCACTTCCTTGCCCATGGCCGCACCGGCCACGCCTGCGGCGGTATAGGTGAGGGCCATGCCGAGCACGTAGGCGAGCGAGAGGGCAAAACCGCGTCCGGTGGTCACCTCACGGCCCCCGCCGGCGATGATCCCCGAGAGAATCGGCACCATCGGCAGCACGCACGGGGTGAAGGCGAGCAGCACCCCGGCGAGATAGAAGCTTCCGAGCATGAGCAGCACATTGCCGCCGATGAGGGCGACGAAGCGCGACTGCTCGGACGGGGCCTGCGGAGAGGCGGAGCTGGCGGCCCCGCCGCTGGCGGCGGCCCGATCACCGGGGAGGGTGAGGCTGACGCTCTTGGTGATCGGCGGATAGCACAGGCCGGCATCCGCGCAGCCCTGGTAGGTGACTTCGAGGGGCAGCTCGAGCGCACCGCCGCGGCTGCGCGCCACCGGCACCGTCGCGGTGAGCTGGTGGTGATAGATCTCCTGCTTGCCGAAGTACTCATCGGTCTTCACGATCCCGGCCGGGAACTGCGGGCTGCCGAGCTGAGCTTCGGTGCTCGGCGTCTTCACCTTGATGCGCGCGCGGTAGAGGTAATAGCCGTCGGTGATCTGCCAGGACAGCTGCACTCGATCGCTCCCGTCCGCGAGCGCCGCGAAGCGGAACGCCTGGTCCGGGGGCAGAAAGTCATCGCCGCTCTTCTTGGCCGCCCCCAGGACCGCATCGATGCCGGTGGCTTTCGGGGAGGGGGTCTGTGGCTGCGCCTGGGCGGTGAAGCTCAGCAGGATCAGCCCCGCGGCTGCAATATGTCTAAGAAGGACACTCATGGCAGGTGGCACGGAAATTCAGGCCCTCTTATAGCTCAGCCTTTGGAGAAACGGCAGGAACTGGGGTTCCATCCTGGGTTCCATCCTGGCCCCGGCTCCGTTTCCGGCCCCCTAGGGGAGCCGGTGTCCCTATAGACCGGCCTGGAGGGCCCCGAGGCACGCCAGGGGCTAAAAAGTCCTCCCGGCGGGCTTGAATTTGCACCTTCGCCCCCTATCATTAGCAGCCGCACGGGGGGAGTGCTAATAACTCCTGAGCCCGGATTCATCATCAACAGCGTCTTTTTAAGGAGCGTTCACCATGAAGATTCGTCCGCTTCATGACCGCGTCATCGTGAAGCGCCTGGAGGAGGAGCGTACCTCTCCGGGCGGCATCGTCATTCCCGATACCGCGGCCGAGAAGCCTGTGCAGGGAAAGATCGTCGCAGTCGGCAAGGGCAAGATCCTCGAGGACGGCCAGGTGCGGCCCCTCGATGTGAAGGTCGGCGACAAGATCCTGTTCGGCAAGTACTCGGGTACCGAGGTCAAGGTCGACGGTGAAGAGCTCGTGGTCATGCGCGAAGAAGACGTCATGGCCGTGATTGAAGGCAAGTAAGCGAGGATCACGACAATGGCAGCCAAAGAAGTCCGTTTCAGCGACGACGCACGCCAGCGCATGTTCAGGGGCGTGAACGTCCTCGCCAACGCCGTCAAGGCGACACTCGGCCCCAAGGGCCGCAATGCCGTGCTCGAGAAGAGCTTCGGCGCCCCCACCGTCACTAAGGACGGTGTGTCGGTCGCGAAGGAAATCGAGCTCAAGGACAAGTTCGAGAACATGGGCGCGCAGATGGTGAAGGAAGTCGCTTCCAACACCTCCGATGAGGCCGGCGACGGCACCACCACCGCCACCGTGCTCGCCCAGGCCATCATGCGCGAGGGCCTGAAGGCGGTGTCCTCGGGCCGCAACCCGATGGACCTCAAGCGCGGGGTCGACAAGGCGGTGATCGCCGCGGTGGAGGAGCTGAAGAAGCTCTCCAAGCCCTGCAAGGACTCCAAGGCGATCGCGCAGGTGGGCACCATCTCGGCGAACGCCGACGAGTCGATCGGCAAGACCATCGCGGAAGCGATGGAGAAGGTCGGTAAGGAAGGAGTGATCACGGTCGAGGAAGGCTCGGGCCTGCAGAATGAGCTCGAGGTGGTCGAGGGCATGCAGTTCGACCGCGGCTATCTCTCGCCGTACTTCATCAACAACCAGCAGAACCAGACCACCGAGCTCGAGAAGCCGGTGATCCTGTTGGTCGACAAGAAGATCTCCAACATCCGCGAGCTGCTGCCGCTGCTCGAGGGCGTGGCCAAGTCCGGCCGTCCGCTGCTGGCGATCGCCGAAGACGTCGAGGGCGAGGCGCTCGCGACGCTGGTCGTCAACAACATCCGCGGCATCCTCAAGGTGGCCGCGGTCAAGGCGCCCGGCTTCGGCGACCGCCGCAAGGCCATGCTGCAGGACATCGCCACCCTCACCGGCGGCACGGTCATCTCCGACGAGGTGGGCCTGTCGCTCGAGAAGGCGACCATCAACGATCTGGGCGAGGCCAAGAAGGTGGTGGTGGAGAAAGAGAACACCACCATCATCGACGGCGCCGGCAAGACCTCGGACATCAAGGCGCGCATCGAGTCGATCCGCCAGCAGGCCGAGGAGGCCACCTCCGACTACGACAAGGAGAAGCTGCAGGAACGCGTCGCCAAGCTCTCCGGCGGTGTCGCCGTGATCAAGGTAGGAGCGGCCACCGAGATCGAGATGAAGGAGAAGAAGGCACGCGTCGAGGACGCGCTGCACGCCACGCGCGCAGCCGTCGAAGAGGGCGTGGTGCCCGGCGGTGGTGTGGCGCTCATCCGCGCGCAGCGCGCGCTCGAGAAGCTCGAGGGCGCCAACGAGGATCAGACCGTCGGCATCCGCATCCTGTCGCGTTCCATCGAGGAGCCGCTGCGCCAGATCGTCGACAACGCGGGCGAGGACGCCGCCGTGGTGCTCAACCGCGTCAAGGAAGGCAAGGGCGCCTTCGGCTACAACGCCGCCAATGGCGAGTTCGGCGACATGCTGGAGGCGGGCATCCTGGATCCGACCAAGGTGACGCGCCTGGCGCTGCAGAACGCATCGTCCGTCGCGGGGCTGTTGCTCACGACCGAGGTGATGGTGGCCGAGGCTCCGAAGGACGAAGAGCACGGCCATGCGGGCCCGCCGGGTGGCATGGGCGGAATGGACATGTAGGAACCTCTCTAAAGAGGTATCGATTCCGCAACCAACACTCGCTAGGCTTAACATAACAGTTAAGGGTTGGCGCCCGGTCTCACCGGGCGCCGCCCCGAAAGCCGCGGAACAAGACCCCCTATTCCGCGCATTCCTCGCAGGCCCCTCACAAAGGGGCCTGTTTTTTTGCCTGGCGTGCAGCCTGCGCTCGCGTTCCTGAGCGTTATGTCGCGGTGCAGCTACTTCCTAAGTCTCCGGCGGCGGTTCATAGTTATCCGAGGAGGCTCGCCATGCACTTCATGCGCTATTGGTGTCTGACAGGAGCGGCGCTCGCGCTGCTGCTGGGGGCCTGCAATCGCCAGGGCCAGGACGAGATGAGCTGGGCGCGCACCGCGCTGGAGCGCAACGGCCAGATCGAGATCGTCGCCGCCGACCCGCAGAGCCGCACGTTCACCGTACGTGTGAAGGACACGGGCGAGCTGCGCATGGTGCGTGCGGATGAGCTGATCGCAGGGCCTGCGGGCACCCTCGCACCCCAGGCGGCGCAGAGCGCGGCGCCGCCTGCGGCGGCCCGTGCTGCCCAGGAGAGCGCGGGTGCGCCAGCGGCCCAGAGCGCGCAGTCCGCCGTTCCCGTGGCGAGTCCGGGCGAAGCGGCTGCCCCTGCGAACGCCCCCGAGCCGCAGTCGGCTTCCCTCATCCCGCAGAACAGCACCGGACAGGACAGCGGCGGACGGGTGCTGTCGCAGGGACCCGGCTACAGCATCAAGGCCGCCGCCCCGACTACCTCGGCCGCCGCCGGGCGCGCACGCGACACCAATATCACCAGCGCCGCGGTCGAGCGCCGCCACGAGCCGATCGTCTGCCAGGGCTCGCGGATGCTGCACATCGACAACCGCAACCTCGAGTTCGACGGCGATGCGGTGAGCGCCGAGGACGGCTGCGAGATCCACATCACCAACAGCCACATCAGCGCCACCGGTGTGGGTGTGACCGCGCGCGCCGCCAACGTGCACATCGACAACAGTCTGATCGAGGGTGGCACCGCCTGCATCGATGCCTCGGAGGGTGCGCAGATCTACACCGCCTCCTCGCGCTTCCGTGGCCTCAGCCGGCGTCTGGACACCGCGAGCGTCCATGACCTCGGGGGCAATATCTGGAACTGACCCGGGGGCTCGCGGTCAGCACCGAGCTGGCCGGCCTCATTGAGCGCTCGCTCGCGGATCTCAACGCCAACGACACCGCCCGCGGCGCGCTCGCCGCCGCCCCGGCGCGCATCCGTGACTCGCTCGCAGCGGCGTTCGCCGCCAGCGATTTCCTGAGCGCCGCGCTCACGCGTGACCCGACGCTGCTCGCCGAGCTGCTCGCGAGCGGCGATCTCGAGCGCGGCCTTACCGGCACCGACTTCAGCGCCCGCGCCCCCACCCCGGCCGAGGCTGCGGATCCGCTCCCCGAGGCACAGGTGCAGGGGCAGCTGCGCCGCTGGCGGCGGCGCGAGTTCGTGCGCATCGCCTGGCGCGACCTGGCCGGCTGGGCGGACCTGCGCGAGACGCTCGCCGAACTGACGGCGTTTGCGGACGCGGCGATCGGAGCGGCGCTCGCGCACGCGCGCCGCGCACTGACTGCCCGCTATGGCGAGCCGCGCTCGGGCGCGGGGGCGGTGCAGCCGCTGCTCGTCATCGGCATGGGCAAGCTCGGCGGCGCGGAGCTGAATTTTTCCTCGGACGTGGATCTGGTGCTGCTGTTCCCTGAGCACGGCGATACCGACGGGGTGCGCGGCATTTCCAACGAGGAATTTTTCACCCGCCTCGGGCAGGCCATGGTGCGGCTGCTCGAGACCGCGACCGCGGAGGGCTTCGTGCTGCGGGTCGACCTGCGGCTGCGTCCCTTCGGCGACTCCGGTCCCCTGGTCTCGAGCTTCGCCGCCTTCGAGGACTATCTGCCGCGTCACGGGCGCGACTGGGAACGCTACGCGTACGTGAAAGCGCGCCCGGTGACGGCGGCCGCGCGCTACGCGGAGGTGGAGGCGGCCGCCATCCGTCCGTTCGTGTACCGGCGCTACTTGGACTACGGCGTGTTCGAGAGCCTCAGGGAGATGAAGGCGCTGATCGAGCGCGAGGTCGAGCGGCGCGAGCTCGCCGACCACGTGAAGCTCGGTCCCGGCGGCATCCGCGAGATCGAATTCATCGTGCAGGCGCTGCAGCTGACGCGCGGCGGCCGCGACCGCCGCCTGCAGACTCCGTCGCTGTTCACCGCGCTGGCACGCATCGGCGAGGCGCGCCTGTTGCCGGCGCAGGCGGTGAGCGAGCTCACCGCCGCCTACGTGTACCTGCGCCGCCTGGAGAACCGTCTGCAGATGCTCAACGACCGCCAGGTGCATCGCCTCCCGGCCGAGGCGCTCCCGCGCGAGCGCATCGCGCTGGCGATGGGGGCAGGCGACTGGGGACAGTTCATGGCGAGCCTCGACGCCGAGCGCGCGCGGGTCAGCGAGCACTTCCGCCTGGTGGTCTTCGGCGGCAGCCGCGCCGAGCCGGGCGCGCTGCGCATCGATCTGGGGCGCTTCTGGGACAGCCAGGCCGAGACCGCGGCGCTCGCCGAGGCCCTCGCTGGCGCCGGCTTCGCCGATAGCGCGGAAGCGGCGCGGCTGCTGCTGGAGCTGCGCGCCTCGGCACTGGTGCGGCGCCTGGATGAGCCCGGGCGCAAGCGTCTGCAGGCGCTGCTGCCGGCGTTGCTGGCGGAAGTGGCGCGCGCGGCTCCGGCCCAGCAGCTGCCGGTGCTGCGCCGCGTGCTCGCCATCATCGAGGCCACCGGCAAACGCTCGGCGTATTTCGCGCTGCTGCAGGAGAACGGCGCGGCGCGCGCGCGCCTGGTGGAAGTGTGCCGGCACGGGGATTTCCTGGCGCAGCAGATCGCCGCCTACCCGCTGCTGCTGGACGAGCTGATCGATGAGCGGCTGCTGACGCAGCGCCCGACGCGCGCCGGCTTCGCCGCCGAGCTCGATGAGCGCCTCGAGCAGCTGCGCGAGGACGACCCGGAGCAGCAGGTCGAGGCACTGCGCCAGTTCCAGCGCGCGGCGCTGTTTCGCGTCGCGGTCGCCGATCTCACCGGCGTGCTGCCCTTGATGCAGGTGAGCGACCGTCTCACCGACATCGCCGAGCTCATCGTCGAGAGCGCCATGCGCTTCGGCTGGCGCCAGATCACCGCGCAGTTCGGCACCCCCGCTTGCCGCGACGGCGCCGGCGTGCGCGAGGTGCGCATCTGCGCGGTGGGCTACGGCAAACTCGGCGGCATGGAGCTCGGCTACTCCTCCGATCTCGACCTGGTGTTCCTGCACGACTCCTGCGGCGAGCAGCAGGAGACCCGCGGCGCCGCCAAGCCCATCGACAACCAGCTGTTCTTCGTGCGCCTCGCGCAGCGCATCGTGCACCTGCTCACCATGCACTCGGCCGCCGGGCGCCTGTACGAGGTGGACGTGCGGCTGCGCCCGAGCGGCAAGGGCGGCCTGCTGGTCACCAACATCGAGGCGTTCGCCGAGTATCAGTGTCAGGACGCGTGGACCTGGGAGCACCAGGCGCTGCTGCACGCGCGCGCG
Source organism: uncultured Steroidobacteraceae bacterium (assembly GCA_964489185.1). Taxonomy (GTDB): domain Bacteria; phylum Pseudomonadota; class Gammaproteobacteria; order Steroidobacterales; family Steroidobacteraceae; genus 13-2-20CM-66-19. Next base: position 200,628 of record CAZAXR010000013.1, read on the forward strand.
GTAGCCGGCTCGCCCGAGCTGCGCGCGCGCTTCGAGGCGGTGCGACTGGAGGTGCTCGGCCAGCACGTGCGGCGCGCGAGCCTGCGCGAGGAGGTCCGTAGCATGCGCGAGCGCATGCGCCGCGAGCTCTCCAAGGGCGATGCCGCGCGCTTCGACATCAAGCAGGATCCGGGTGGCATCGCGGACATCGAGTTCCTCGCGCAGTACTGGGCGCTGCGCTGGGCGCGCGACTACCCGCCCGTGGCGCTCTACTCCGATACCATCCGCCAGCTCGAGTCAGTCGCCTCGGCGAACCTGGTGCCGCAGGCGACCGTGGATGCGCTCACCGGCGCCTACCGCGCCTACCGCGCACGCACCCACCATCTCTCGCTCGAGGGCGTCCCACCCATTGTGCCGGCGGGCGAGTTCGCCGCGGCCCGCGCGGCGGTGACGGCGGTGTGGGATGCCACGATGGGCGATGAGGCCCAGGTTACGCAGGTATAATCGCCGCCCTCACAGCTCTTGCTGCTGTCCCATGGCCGCCACCGCCAAGCCGCTCATCGAGCCCAACGCGCAGAACCACTACGAGGTCGCGGCCGAGGATCTGCCGCTCTGCTGCCCCATGCCGCAGATGTACCTGTGGAACTCCCATCCGCGCGTGTACCTGCCGATCGAGGAGACCGGCTGGGCCAAGTGCCCGTACTGCAGCGCGGAGTACACGCTGCGGCGCTGACGGCCCGCCTCACTCCTGGTCGGCGAGGTTCGGATCCCGCGGCGGCGCCAGATCCGCGCGCACCGCAGTGAGCTGCGCCGCGCGCAGGCGCTGGTTCAGCGCCGGCAGATCCGCCTGGAGCCCGCGCCACTGCTCCAGGAGCGGGCCGAGCGAGCGCTGCAGACTCTGCGCCGCCTCGAGCTGCGCCGCGGTGGGTGCCGCATCCGCGCGCTGCAGCTCGGCGTACAGCCCCGCGATGCGCTCCTGCACGTCCTTCAGGTTGCTGCGCGGCACCTTGAGCTCCTCGGGCTGAGTCTGCGGCTTCTGCTCCGCGGGCTGCGCTGCGCCCTTCTCCTCCTCGGACCCTGACAGCGATGCGAGCCGCGCGCGGTAGGCGCGCACCGCGTCCGCGGCGGCGCCCTGCGGCGCGAGGGCCTTGAGCTGCGCCTCCTGCGACTGCGCCGCCAGCACCGCCTTCGAGCTGTCGGTGAGCAGGCCGCCGAGGGTGAGGCCAAGGCGCACCTGCTCGGCGAGCGCCTCGGGGGTGGCCGTCACGCGCGGGTCAGGTCTGAGGGTCAGCGGCGCCTCGAGGCGGCGCCCATCCACCGTCAGCCGCACGCGGTAACTGCCCGGCACGGCGAGCATGCCCTGCGGCTGCTCGGGCGTGGCGTGCGGGGCGGCGGAGATCGGGTAGCCGCGCGTGGTGCTCAGCGGGGCCTCATAGCGCAGGTCCCAGATCCAGCGATGCACGCCCGCCGCGGCTGGCAGCACCCGCGGCGCTGCCAGCCAGTAGTGCGGAATCAGCTCGCGCGCGAGCTGCTCTGCACTCGGCTGCGGCGCGTCGTCGCTGCGATAGCGGCGTACCAGTTGCCCGCTGCCGTCCTCGATCTCGAGCGTGACCCGGTGCGCATCGTGCGGCAGGAAGTACTCGAGGATCGCGCCGGAGGGGGGGTTGGCGCCGAGCGGCTCATCCGGCGGGATGGGGGTGTCGGTCCAGGTGCTGCGGTACAGGCGGTAGGCCGCCGCCGGCCGCAACAGCAGCGCGTCCTTGAGCGGGGTGGCGGGCAGCTGCCGCAGGCGCGAGATGTCATCGAGGATCCAGATCGAGCGGCCGTGAGTGGCGAGGATCAGATCGCCGTCGTGGATCGAAAGATCCCGCATCGAGGTGTGCGGCAGGTTCAGCTGCAGCGACTGCCAGTGCTCACCATCGTCGTACGAGACCCACACCGCCTTCTCGGTGGCCGCGAACAGCAGCCCGCGCCGCTCGGGGTCCTCGCGCACCGCGTTCACCGGCGCGTCGGCGGGCAGGCCGGCGCTGATCGACTGCCAGCTCTTGCCGCCATCGCGGGTGCGGTAGATGTACGGGTGCAGGTCGTCGATGCGCATGCGGCTCACCGACACATAGGCGCCGGCCGGGTCGTAGTGGGACGCCTCGATCTGCGTCACCTTGCTCCAGGGGGTGAGCTCGGGCGGGGTGACGTCGGACCAGTGAGCGCCGCCGTCGCTGGTCACCCACACCAGGCCATCGTCAGTGCCCGCCCACAGCAGCTCGATGCTCTTGGGTGAAGGCGCGAGCGCGTAGATCACCCCGCGCTGCTGCTCCGCACCCTTCGGGCGCAGCGCTCCCACGCTCTCGGGAACGGCTCCCGCCGGTCGGGCCAGCACCGGGCTGATCGCCTGCCAGGTCGCCCCGCCGTCGCGCGTGCGGTACAGCCGGTTGGCGGCGTAATAGAGGAGGTGCGCATCCAGCGGGGAAAACATCAACGGCTGGGTGCGGTCGACCCACACGTCCGGTCCGCGCAGCGGGATCGGGGTGACGTTCTGCACCTGGCCCGTGGAGCCGTGGAACTTCGACACCTCGTTGCGCCCGGCGCCGTAGATCACGTCCGCATCGAGCGGATCGGGCGCCACGTAGCCGTACTCGATGGCGCCGACCGGATGCCAGTCGCGTGCGGTCACCGAGCCGTCGTTGCCGCGGCTCGCGATGCACAGTGAGCCGCTCTCCTGCTGCCCGGCGCAGACGCGGTACGGGAAGGTGGGTGCGACGCTCACGTGGTAGAGCTGCGCGGTGGGCTGATTGAACCAGCTGCTCCAGCTCTGCCCGCCATTCAGGGTGATCAGGGCGCCCTGGTCGCTGACCAGCGCGACCACCCGCGGATCGCTCGGGCTGATCCACAGGTTCTGGTAGTCGTCCCCGCCCGGTGCGCCGCGCCATGACAGCCAGCTCTTGCCGCCGTCGCTGGACTTCGTGGTGACGAGGCCGGTGGCGTACACCACGTCCGGGTTGCTCGGATCGACGCGCACGATGGGCAGGTCGCCGCCGCCGATCCGCAGTGCCGGCCGCGGATCGCTCGTGATGCGCCTCCAGCTCTCGCCCGCATCGTCGGAGCGGAACAGGCCCAGGCCCGCGGCGGAGGAATAATCCCCCGGCTCGGTGGTGCCGACCTCCGCGTACAGGCGCTTCGGTTGGCTCGGCGCGATCGCAATGTTGACCTGCGTGAGGTTCGCCGGCAGCCCGCTGGTAAGCTGCTTCCAGGTATTGCCGCCGTCGCTCGACTTGTACAGCCCGCCGACGTCCTCGAACTCGTTCTTGTCCTCCCAGGGGCCGAGGCGCGACTTCCACAATCCCGCGTACACCACCTGCGGGTCGGACGGGTCGATCGCCACCGCCGAGGCGCCGGTGTCCGCATCGCCGGCCAGCACCCGCTGCCAGCTCACCCCCGCATCGAGGGAGCGGTAGACGCCGCGCTCGGCGTTCGGGCCATACGGATGGCCGAGCACCGCCGCGAACACCCGCCGTGCATCCTTCGGATCGATGGCCAGCTCTGCGATCTGCTGTCCGTCGCGCAGGCCGAGATGCGTCCAGGTGCGGCCGCCGTCATCGGAGCGGTAGATGCCGTCGCCGACCGACAGGTCCGGGCGTCGCAGCCCTTCGCCGCTCGCCACGTAGAGGATGTTGGGGTCGGACTGCGCCACGGCGATGGCGCCTATCGACTGTGTCGGCTGCGCATCGAAGATCGGTTGCCAGGTGCGGCCGGCGTCCTCGGTCTTCCACACCCCGCCGTTCACCGCGCCCACGTAGAAGACCTGCGGCTGCGCGGGGACGCCGGCCACCGCGCGTGTGCGCCCGCCGCGGAACGGCCCGATCATGCGCCACGCCAGCTCGGCGTACGCCTGATCGGTGGCCGCGGCGGAGGCCTGAGCGGCCGGTGCTGCGGGCGGCGCTGCGGCGGCGAGGCACAGGAGGCAGAGGGCAGGGGTTGGCAGACGCATGTTCATGAGGCTCCGCTGACAGGTTGACGTGCCGGCAGCGCACAGGCGCACCGGGACGGGTCCGGCCGCCGGCGTTGGCAGGCTCACCGATACTGCTTGTAGGACTTCTCTTCGATCAGACGCGACCCGAGCTGCACATTGATGCGCTTCTTGATGGCGGCCCGCTCGTCGTTGCAGATGTACACCGCGCGCGCCAGCTCGATGAAGTCGCGGTCGAAGGTCTGCTTGGCCTCCTTCTCGCGGATGCGGTCCTCGATGTCCCACAGCCGCTCGTTGACGTTGAGCAGCGCGCGCTCATCGAGCGCAACGTCATGCGTGGCGCATCCGGAACTGCGCCAGGTTTCCTCGAGCAGCGCGAGCTCCAGTTTCACGTTCGCGAGCTTGCCGGCATCCAGGATGCGCGCCTGCTTGATCCGCAGGATGGTGATCTTGTCGAGCAGCTCGCCCGGGGAGATGGGCACCAGGAGATCCTTCATGGCCGCGATCCTAGCAACTCGTCGATCTTGGCGGTGACCTGATCGACGCGGATCAGGTCCATGACCCCCGCCTCTTCGATCTTGTGACCCCAGGGCAGCTGCTGCGGCTCGCGCCCCCGGAAGACGCGCGCCGCCTCGGGGTAGGCATTCACGCACCAGCGCCCCGACAGGTAGGGCCCGCTGCGCGCCGGGTTGGTGGCCGCGTACAACCCCACCACCGGCGTGCCGACCATGGTGGCCATGTGCGCCGGCCCCGAGTCCGGGGTCACGAGCACGCTGGCGCGCGCCAGCAGCGCCAGCAGCTCCGGCAGCGTGTCCTGGCCGATCTGGTTGATAAGCGGCGTGGCGCAGGCGGCGGCGATCGCCGCGCCGGTGCGGCGCTCGAGTTCGCTCGGGCCGCCGGCGAGGATCACGCACATGCCGTGGCGCGTGGCGGCATGCTCGGCGACGGCCGCGTAGCGCTCCGGCCGCCAGTTGCGCGCCGCGTGGCTCGAGCACGGGCTGATGATGAGTGTCGGATGCGCAGCCGGAATCAGCCGCTCGGCGTAGGCGCGCGCGGCTTGCGGCAGCGGCAGGTCCCAGCGCAGCAGCCGCTCGCTGAGGCCGAGTGCGGCGGGGAAACCGAACAGGCTGTCGAGCACGTGCTCGCGGGTGCGCGGCGCGATGCGCGCGTTGGTGAACAGCCACTGCAGCTCGCGCGCCCGCGCGCGGTCGAAGCCGAGCCTGACATCGGCGCGCACGCAGCTCGCGGCCAGACTGGCGCGCAGTGCCAGCTGCATGTGCAGCAGCACCTCGAAGCGGCGCCCGCGCAGCTGGCGGCGCAACGCCGCGAGCCCGGCGAGCGTTGCGCGCTTGTCTACGATGATAAACTCCACGCCCTCGATGAGGCTCATGAGGCGTGCTTCGGTCCCGCCGATGATCCAGGTCAGCTGCGCCGCCGGCCATGCGTGCTGTAAGGTGCGCACGATGGGCACCACGTGGCAGGTATCACCGATCGCCGACAGCCTGAGAATGCAGACGCTGCGCGGCGGTTCGGCGAAAGACAACATGATGGAGGCGGATTTGTGAGTGGGCGCTGGGCGCTCGGCCCCGAGGTGAAACGCGGCGCCCTCGCGGGCGGCGCCATGCTATATGACGCCTCCCGGGTGAGCAATTTGAGCGCCGAATGGTTCGAGCCGCGCTACTGGCAGGGGCGCGGCGAGCTCGAGGGCGCAGCCCAGGGGCGCGGCGCGACGCTCTTCATCCGCTCCGGCGAGCGCCGCTACGTGCTGCGCCACTACCGGCGCGGCGGCGCCCTGGCGCGCCTCACCAACGATCGCTATCCGTGGCGCGGCGAGGGCCGCACGCGGCCCTTCAGCGAATGGCAACTCACCTACAGCCTGCATCGCGCAGGTCTCCCGGTGCCGGCACCGCTCGGCGCGCGCTACCGCCACAATGGCGCCACCTACACCGGCGACCTGCTCACCGAGCGGCTGCCGGTTGTGGGGTCGCTCGCCGAATGCCTGCGCACCGGCGCGCTCTCGGTGCTCACCTGGATCTCGATCGGCCGCTGCATCCGCCGCTTCCACAATTTCGGGGTGTGTCACGCGGATCTCAACGCGCACAACGTGCTGCTGAGCGAGGAGCACGTGTACCTCATCGACTTCGACCGTTGTCAGCTGCGCGCCCCGGGCCTGTGGCGCGACGGGAACCTGGTGCGCCTGCGCCGCTCGCTCGAGAAGGTCACCTGGGCGCTGCCCTCCGAGCGCTTCGGCGAGTCCGACTGGCACGGGCTGCTCGACGGCTATCGCCAGAGCGGCGCCGCCGAAACGCCGGCGTAGCGCGATCGGCCCGCTCTTGCGCTTCCTGTATCTCATCGCCGTCTACCTCGCCGCGCCCTGCATCTCCGTGGTGTTCCTGTGGCGCGGCTTGCGCGACCGCAGCTACTGGCGCAACTTCTCCGAGCGCTTCGGCTTCGGCGCATCCCGGCCCCCCGAGGGGGTGTGGCTGCACGCGGTCTCGGTCGGGGAAGTGCAAGCGTGCGCCCCGCTCGTGAGCGCGCTCTATCAGCGTCACCCGCAGCTGCCGCTCACCGTGACCACCTTCACGCCCACCGGGGCGGCGCGCGCCCGCGCCCTGTTCGGCAACGTGGCGCACGTGCGCTACGTCCCGTACGACCTGCCCGGCGCGGTGCGGCGCTTCTTCCGGCGCGTGCAGCCGCGGCTGGCGGTCATTTTCGAGACCGAACTGTGGCCGAACCTGTATCGCGAGTGCGGGCGGCGCCGCATCCCGCTGGTGCTGGCGAGCGCGCGTCTCTCGGCGCGCTCGGTGGGTCGCTACCGGCGCCTCGGCGCGCTGTTCCGCGACACGCTTTCGCAGGCGCAGGTGGTGGCGGCGCAGGGCGCGGGGGACGCCGAGCGCTTCCAGGCGCTCGGCGCCGACCCGGCCAGCACCCACATCACCGGCAACATCAAGTTCGACTTCGAGCTGCCCGAGGGGCTCGCCGCGCGCGGCGCGCAGCTGCGCGCGCAGTTCGCGCCCGGACGAGCGCTGTGGGTGGCCGGCAGCACGCACGGCGGCGAGGAGCAGACGGTGGTCGAGGCGCACCGGCGCGTGCGTGACACGCACCCCGAGGCGCTGCTGGTGCTCGCGCCGCGCCACCCGGCGCGCTTTGAGGAGGTGGCGCAGGCGCTGCGGCACACCGGCCTGAGCTTCGTGCGCCGCTCGCAGGCCGCCGCCGCCGCCGAGGCAGCGCCCGCGATCCTGCTGCTCGACTCGCTCGGCGAGCTGCTGGATTTCTACGCCGCGGCGGATGTGGCCTTCGTCGGCGGGAGCCTGGTGCCGGTCGGCGGCCACAACCTGCTCGAGCCGGCCGCCCTCGGGGTGCCGATTCTGACCGGCTCCAACAACTTCAACAGCGCGGAGATCGCACGCCTGCTGATCGCGCGCGGCGCGGCGGAAGTGGTGCGCGATGCCGCGAGCCTGCGGGCGCGCGTCAGCGAGCTGCTCGCCGACCCGGCGCAGCGCGCGCACATGGGCGCGCAGGGGCGCGCCTGCGTGGACGGCAACCGCGGCGCGCTCGCCAAGCTGCTGGCGCTGATCGAGCCGCTGCTCGAGCCCGCCGCTCCTTAGCGCTTGCCGTTGCCGCGCGGCGCAGGCGGCGGCGGCGGCGGACTGCTCGGCGGCAGGGTCGGCGCCAGCGCCTCCGGTGTTGTCACCGCCGGGGAGGTGGGCGCCGCGACGTTCAGCCAGTTGTTGACCTCGGTGAGCTGATTGCGGTCGAGGTTGCCGGCCGCGAGGCGCAGCTGCAGCACGCTCACGATGTAGTCGTAGCGACTGCCGGAGTAGTCAGTCTGGGCCTGCACCAGGTTCTTGCGCGCGTTCAGCACGTCGACCGAGGTGCGCGTACCGACCTCGTAACCCGCCTCGGTGGCCTTCAACGCGGTCTGGTTGGACTCGAGCGCCTGGCGCAGTGCCTGCACCCGCGCGATGCCGCTGATCACCCCGAGGTAGGCATCGCGCGCCTGGCGCTCGGTGGCGCGCGAGGACTGCACCACTCCCTCCTTGGCGGCGATCCACTGGTACTGCGCCTGGCGCACCTTCGATTGCGTCAGGCCGCCGGAGTAGATCGGCAGCGTGAACTGCAGGCCGATCTGGCGGTCGTTGAACTTGCTCTGGACGTCGTTGAAGGGGATGCCGTCGAACTCCTCGTCAGCGTTGGACTTGGTCCAGGAGCGTCCGGCCACCACATCGAGCGTCGGCAGATGACCGCCGAAGGCGACGCGCACGTTCTCGCGCGCGATGTCGGCCGCCAGGCGGCTCGAGACCAGCGACAGGTTCTGCTCGAGCGAGATGTTGACCCAGCGCGTCTGATCGGCCGGCTCCGGGCTCTTCAGCGGCATCTCGGTGCCCGGCTTGGAGAGCTGGTCGTACTTCTGTCCGGTGATCTCCTGCAGCTGGTCCTCGGTGGTGGCGAGCGTGCGCTTGGCGGCGATGACGGCCGCCGCGGCACTGTCGTGCGCCGCCTTGGCGTCCTCCACGTCGGTAATGGCGATCAGGCCGACCTCAAAGCGCTTGTTGGCCTGGTCGAGCTGGCGCGAGATGGCCTGGAGCGAGGCCTGGTTGGCGTCCAGGCCGTCGATCGCCGTCAGTACGTTGAAGTACGCCTGCGCGACGCGGAGGATCAGATTCTGCTCGGCCGCCTGGTAGTTGGCTTCCGCCTGCGCCACCTCGTGGTTGGCCTCCTTGAGCAGCATCCAGTTGGACCACGAGAACACGTTCTGGCGCAGGTTCACGCCCCACTGCTGGGTCGTGGTGTCGGATGTGGTCGGGGCCGAAAACACCAGCGGTATGCCCGGGCCGGTGGGGTTGGCCGGATTCGTGGCGAGGAAAATCTGGTCCTGGAAGCCGGAGTTGTGGTCGCGCGTCGCCGCGGCGGAGCCGTTGAGCTGCGGCAGCAGGGCCGAGAGAGCCTGGGGCTTGGCTTCGCGGGCGGCGAGGCGGGTGGCGTCCGCCTGGCGGATGACCGGATCGGCATGCAGCGCATCTTCGAACACGCCGATCAGATCCTTGGACTCGGCGGTCCCCGCACACGCGAGCAGCACCAGGGCGAGAATTGGGGCGCGATTCATGGGACTCCCTTTCAAAAAACGAATTCCGGCGGCCGCACCGCGTTCACCAGAGGATCGATGACGGTCTCGAACAGGCTCTCGCTCGAGAAGGTCTCCTCCGCCGTGCGGCGCACCAGGCGCGCGTCCATCGCCGGCGCTTCGCCCACCACGATGAACAGTCGCCCGCCGACGCTCAACATGCGCTCGAAGCGGGTATCGTACGTCGGCAGCGATGCGGTGACCGCGATAGCCGCGTAGCGCGCCCCCGTCTCGCCCTGCAGCGCGTCTGCGTCCACTACCTCCACGTCGCGCATGCCCAGAGTCCCAAGGTTGCGGCGCGCCTCGTCCGCCAGGTCCGGAAAAATCTCCAGCGAGCGTACGCGGCTGGTCATGGCGCGCAGGCAGGCGGTGACGAAGCCGCTGCCGGAGCCGATCTCCAGCACCGCCTCCTCGCCCTGCGGCAGCAGCGCCTGCAGCAGCCGCCCGACGACGCTCGGACGCAACATATGCTGCCCGTGCGCGAGCGGCACCTCGGCGTCGGCGTAGGCGCGATATCGCTGCGCTGGCGGCACGAACAGCTCGCGTGGCACCTGGCGCAGCACGTCGAGCACGCGCCCATCGAGCACGTCCCACGCACGCACCTGCTGCTCGACCATCTGCTCGCGGGCGTCGACTTGCATCCCGGACCGACCCTCGGAATTGGACTTATTCCCAAAGCCTGAAAAGGCCGGAGAAGTTACGGGTTTTCCGGGGCGCTGCCAAGCGGGCATGCGACGAGATATGGTGAAATACCGACGGGGCGAGGTGTCGCCTGAGATATGCTTGCCAGGACCGCGATTTACCTGGGCGCGACAAGTCGAATCAGAGCGCCTGCGGATCCAAGGCGGGAAAACCCAGGCGGAAGGCTTGAGAAGAACGTAGATGTCCATCCTCGGGCTGCTGTGCATCCTGTTCGCCCTTATCGCCGCCCTGCTCCTGGTCCTGTATGGGTTGCAGCGGCGCGACATGCATGCCCTGCGGGATCTCTCGCAGCAGCTGCGCAGCATCGCCATCGGCGGGCGGCTGCCGGGGCGGGTGGAGGTCGTGAGCGACAAGCCTGAGATTGCCGCGCTCGCCACTGCCCTCAACCACCTGCTACTGCGCGCGACACCGGCCGACAGCAGCGCCTTCGAATCACCCAAGCTGTTCGCCGACCTCGGTGACCGCATCCACGAGGCGGTGTTGGTGCACCGCGAGGTGATTCTGTACGCCAACCGCCAGTTTGCCAGCTTCGTCGGGGTGGACCGCGTCGAGCTCGTCGGCCGGCGCCTCGCCGATCTCGTGCCGCCGGAATACTCGGAGCTGGTGAGCGAGAACATCCGCAAGCGCCTCGCCGGGGAGGCGGCCGCCGAGCGCTACGAGATCGATATGATCGGGCTGCAGGGCCAGGTGAGCCGCCTGGAGATTTCCTCCAGCGTGGTGAACTTCGAGAGGGGCCACGCACTGCTGATCACCGGCGTCGAGATCATCCCCACCCAGACCCTGCGCGCGCTGGCGGAGGCGCCCGCCGAGCCGCAGCTGCTGGCGCTCAGCTCGCTCGCCGAGGCCATCATCGCCACCGACAAAGACGGGCGCATCAGCTTCATGAACCCGGCGGCCGAGCAGCTGACCGGCAGCGATGCGCCCGCGGCGAGCGGCAAGTTCCTGGAAGAGATCGTGAGTCTCGTGGACGAGACCGACCGGCGCCTGCTGTCCGATCCGGTGCATCAGGCCCTTACCAGCGGCGCGCCGGTCAACCTGAGCCGCCGGGCGCTGCTGCTGTCGCGCGCCAACGGCAGCGAGCGCTCGATCGAGCTGTCCGCCTCCCCGATCCGCAACGCCGCGCGCGAGCTGGTGGGCGCGGTGGCGATGCTGCACGACGTCACCGAGACGCGCGGGCTGGCGCGCCAGATGTCCTATCAGGCCACCCACGATGCGCTCACCGGGCTGGTCAACCGGCGCGAATTCGAGCGGCGCCTCGAGGAGGCCATCGAGGGCGGCCGCCGCGGTGACGCTCAGCACGTGCTGTGCTATCTGGATCTCGACCACTTCAAGCTGGTCAACGACACCAGCGGCCATCTGGCCGGCGACAGCATGCTGCGCGAGGTGGCGACGCTGCTGCGCGATGCGGTGCGCGACAGCGACACCGTCGGCCGCCTCGGCGGCGATGAGTTCGGGATGCTGCTGATCGGCTGCCCGCTGGAGAAGGCGCGGCAGATCGCCGACGACGTGTGCCGCACGGTCGGCGATCACCGCTTTGTGTGGCGCGACAAGATCTTCAACATCGGCGTCTCGGTCGGCATCGTCGAGATCTCGCGCGAGAGCGGCACGCTGGAGGAGCTGCTGGCCGCCGCCGATACCGCCTGCTACGTCGCCAAGAAGCAGGGCTCCGGCCGCGTCGCGGTGTACTCGGCGCGCGATGAGGCGCTCGCCCGCCACACCGGCGAGATCCAGTGGCTGCAGCGCCTGCAGTCGGCGCTCAAGGAGAACCGCTTCCACCTCTATCAGCAGGTGATCGTGCCGGCGCACGGGGAGGAGGGCGGCCCGGCCATGGAGGTGCTGGTGCGCCTGCAGGACGAGTCGGGGCACGTGCTGCCGCCGGCGGATTTCATGCGGGCCGCCGAGCGCTACCGCCTGATGGGCCTGGTCGACCGCTGGGTGGTGCAGACCACCCTGGCGGCGCTCGGGCGCGGCGCGCTCGTGGTGCCGGCCGACCGCAGTGTCGCCATCAACATCTCGGGCCAGACGCTCGGAGATGCGCAGTTCCTGGAGTTCGTGGTCGAGTGTCTCGACAACACCGGCGTCGCCCCGGCGCAGGTGTGCTTCGAGATCACCGAGAACGCCGTGATCGCCAATCTCGATCACGCGCGCCGCTTCGTCGGGGTGCTGCACGGCATGGGCTGCCAGTTCGCGCTCGATGACTTCGGCTCGGGTGTCGGCTCGTTCTCGAACCTGAAGACCCTGCCGCTCGACTATCTCAAGATCGACGGCTCGTTCATGCGCAATCTGGCACGCGATACGGTGAACCAGGCCATGGTGACCGCCATGATCGAGCTGGCGCGCACCCTCAACTTCAAGGTGATCGCCGAGCAGGTGGAGGACACGTCCGCGATGGAAGCCGCGCGCCGCATGGGCGTCGACTACCTGCAGGGGTACGCGATCGGACGGCCACAGCCGCTGCAGCTGGCGGCGTAGCAGGCCGGGCAACCCCTCACGGCGGCGCCTCACTCAGCCTCTGATCGAGGAAGGCAAACACCTCGGGCTCCCAGCTCGCGACCCGCAGGTGGACGAAGTCATGTCCGTCGGCGGGCGTTCGGCCCACGGGCGGGTAGATCCTGACGCGCTGCGCCTTCCCGAGCCGCTGCATTTCCGCGCCCAGCTCCCTGGTGGGCCGCAGCGAGTAGTCGTTCGCGGCGTCCACGAATAAGGCGGCAGCGGCCATCCGCTCCACCGCCTTCATGAGCCGCGCCTGCAGTGCGGGCGAGTTCTCCCAGCTGTAGCCGACCGCCGCGAACGTGACTACTGCACGCACCGCGGGATCGTCCTCGGCCAGAAGCAACGTGAGCGAGCCTCCGAACGAGTGCCCCACGACCGCGATGCGGCGCGCGTCGACGTCGGATCGGCTGCGCAGAAAGGCCAACCCGGCCGCAGCGTCGTCCAGCTCATCGGTTTCCAGCAGGTGCAGCTGCGTCTGGTTGCGCGCCTCCTGACCGCCGGCCGCGAAGGCGCGATCCATGAGGTCGCCGCTCGGAATCCCCTGTCCTGCGGACAGACCGTCCCCGCGCCGGTACAGGTACAGAAACAGGTAGCCGTGGCGCGCGAACACCGGACCGAGCAGCTCCGGATGTCGATGGTCGGGGCCGCCGGCAGGGCTGCCCCCCGAGTGACCGGAGCCGTGGTTGAAGAGCACGGCGGGGAAGGGTCCGCGGCCGGAAGGGTGAAAGAGCTGCGCGCGCAGCCTGAGCTCACCGCTTTCTACCACCACCGTCTCAGAAGCTGCCGGCAGCGCGTCCGCCGCTTGTGCCGCCGGCGCGGCGCCGAGCGCCACGGCCACTGCGAGCAGGCGGGCGATGATCATCCCACGCGCACCGACCCGTACGCCCTTACAGGAGCGGGACCAGCAGCAGCGCTACGATGTTGATGATCTTGATGAGCGGGTTGATGGCAGGGCCGGCGGTGTCCTTGTACGGGTCGCCCACGGTGTCGCCGGTCACGGCGGCCTTGTGCGCATCCGAGCCCTTGCCGCCGAAGTGGCCTTCCTCGATGTACTTCTTGGCGTTGTCCCAGGCGCCGCCGCCGGTGGTCATGGAGATGGCGACGAACAGCCCGGTGACGATCGTGCCGATCAAGAGGCCGCCGAGCGCGCGTACGCCCGCCCCGGCCCCCATCAGCGAGTTGACCACCAGCACCAGCACGATGGGCACCAGGATCGGCAGCAGCGAGGGCACGATCATCTCGCGGATGGCGGCACGCGTCAGCAGGTCGACCGCGCGCGAATAGTCGGGCTTCTCGGTGCCGGCCATGATGCCCTTGATCTCGCGGAACTGGCGCCGCACCTCGTTCACCACCGAGCCCGCGGCACGCCCCACTGCCTCCATCGCCATGGCGCCGAACAGGTACGGCACCAGGCCGCCGATGAACAGCCCGATGATGACCGCCGGGTCGGAGAGCGCGAAGTTGGCGGGCTTGCCTGCCGCCTCGAGGTTGTGGGTGTAGTCGGCGAACAGCACCAGCGCCGCCAGTCCGGCCGAGCCGATCGCGTAGCCCTTGGTGACCGCCTTGGTGGTGTTGCCGACCGCATCGAGCGGATCGGTGATGTTGCGCACTTCCTTCGGCAGCCCCGCCATCTCGGCGATGCCGCCGGCGTTGTCGGTGATCGGGCCGTAGGCATCGAGCGCCACGATCATGCCGGTCATCGACAGCATGGCGGTGGCCGCGATCGCGATGCCGTACAGGCCATCGAGCGTGTAGGAGCCCCAGATCGCGAAGCACACGGCGATCACCGGCAGCGCGGTCGCCTTCATCGACACGCCGAGGCCGGCAATGATGTTGGTGGCGTGGCCGGTCTGCGAGGCGCTTGCGATCTTGCGCACCGGGCTGTACTCGGTGGCGGTGTAATACTCGGTGATCATGATCATGGCGGCCGTCAGCCCCAGGCCGATGAGCGCGCAGCCGTACAGCGCGCCCACCTTGTCGGCCGGCATGATCTTCTGGGTGATGAACCAGAACGCCACCGCCGACACCACGCCCGAGACCACGACGCCCTTGTAGAGCGCGTTCATGATCTTGCCGCCGGCGCGCGCGGAGACGAAGAAGGTGCCGATGATGGAGGACACGATCGAGGCCGCCCCCAGCGCCAGCGGGTAGATCACGGCCGCGACCCCGCCGTCGGCGCTGTCGCGGCCGAACAGCAGCCCGCCGAGCAGCATGGTGGCGACGATGGTCACCGCGTAGGTCTCGAACAGATCCGCGGCCATGCCGGCGCAGTCGCCCACGTTGTCCCCGACGTTGTCGGCGATGACCGCGGGGTTGCGCGGGTCGTCCTCGGGAATGCCGGCCTCGACCTTGCCGACCAGATCCGCCCCGACATCCGCTCCCTTGGTGAAGATACCGCCGCCGAGCCGCGCGAAGATGGAGATCAGCGAGCCGCCGAAGGCAAGTCCCACGAGCGCGTGCAGCGCGCCCTCCGGGCCGACGGACGGGATCTGGCGCAGCACCGCGTAGTAGCCGGCCACCCCGATCAGGCCCAGGCCCACCACCAGCATGCCGGTGATGGCGCCGCCGCGGAATGCGACCTGGAGGGCTGCGTTCAAGCCGGAGGTCGCCGCCTGCGCGGTGCGCACGTTGGCGCGCACCGAGATGTTCATCCCGATGTAGCCGGTCAGGCCCGAGAGCACCGCGCCGATCGCGAAGCCGCCGGCGGTGGGCCAGCCGAGAGGGGAAAAGCCCATGACCAGGAACAGCACGATGCCGACGATCAGGATGGTGCGGTACTGGCGGTTGAGATAGGCCTTGGCGCCCGCCTGCACGGCGGCGGCGATCTCCTGCATGCGAGCCGTGCCGGTCGGCAGGCGCAGAATGCTCGCCATCGAGAACACACCGTACAGCACGGCCAGCACACCGGCCGCGATCGCGGCCCACAGCCACCCGGTGGCATCCATCGCTTTGAACCTCCCCCAAAAAAGGCCGCGCACTATAGCATGGCGCCCCCCGCGCCTCGGGGCCACCGGCGCGGGTGACTCACAGGGTATGGGGCACACGCGCGGGCCGGGAGGAGGCGCCTCGAAGCGCCGCGCCGCAGCAGGCCCTCAGAGCTTGAATTCGGTCTTGAGCTTCCTTCTGACGCTCACGCCCCTGATGTGAACATAGTCCGGCAGCCCGTCCCGGTAAGGGGGATAGGCCTCCCCGGCGATCAGCGGCTCGAGATAGCGGCGGCAGGCGGCGGTGATCCCGAATCCGTCCTCGCGGATGTATTCGCGCGGGAGCTTCTTCTCCTTGTTGGCGACCTCGCTCAGGGGCACGTGCCCGATGCCCCAGCGGTAGGGCCGCGAGGACTTGCGCACGATGGTCGGCATCACCGCGTTCACTCCCTTCACGGCCAGCTCCACGGCCGCCTTGCCGACCGCGTAGGCCTGCTCGACGTCGACCCGCGAGGCGATGTGGCGCGCGGCGCGCTGCAGGTAGTCCGCGACCGCCCAGTGATATTTGTAGCCGTGCGCTTCGCGCACCATGTTGGCGACCACCGGGGCGACACCGCCGAGCTGCGTGTGTCCGAAGGCATCGCGGGTGCCGGCATCGGCGAGGAACTTGCCATCCGCGTAAGCTGCGCCCTCGGAAACCACGATCACGCAGTAGCCGTAGTCGGTGACGCACGAGCGCACGCGCTCGAGGAAGCGCTGCTGCTCGAAGGGCACCTCGGGGAACAGGATCACGTGCGGCGGCTCGGCGGCTCCCCGGCCGGCGAGCCCGCCGGCGGCGGCGATCCAGCCGGCATGCCGCCCCATGACCTCCAGCACGAACACCCGTGTCGAGGTGCGCGCCATGGAGGCGACATCGAGCGCCGCCTCGCGCGTCGACACCGCCACGTACTTGGCTACCGAGCCGAAACCCGGGCAGCAGTCGGTGTGCGGCAGATCATTGTCGACGGTCTTGGGCACCCCGACGCAGGTGACCGGGAAGCCGAGCGAAGCCCCGATCTGGGACACCTTGAGGGCGGTGTCCATCGAGTCGTTGCCGCCGTTATAGAAGAAGTAGCCGATGTCGTGCGCGCGGAACACCTCGATGAGCCGCTCGTACTCGGTGCGGTTCTGCTCGATGCCCTTGAGCTTGAAGCGCGCCGAGCCGAAGGCGCCCGCGGGCGTGTGCCTGAGCGCGCGGATGGTGGCGGGGCTCTCGCGCCCCACGTCGATGAGGTCCTCGGTGAGCGCGCCGATGATGCCGTGACGCCCGGCGTACACCTTGCCGATGCGCTTGGAGCGCTGCGCGGTCTCGATGACGCCGCAGGCGGAGGCATTGATGACGGCGGACACACCGCCCGACTGGGCATAGAAGGCGTTGCGTGCAGCGGCCTTTTCCATGAGGGTGGCCCAGCGGCGAAGAATGGGCGGGCAAGAATAGCGCAGCGGGCGCTGCCAGTGCGACCGGCCGCGCGCCGCGGCGGCTGCGTGTTTGACCTGCCGCAGGGCCGCCGGTAACGTGGCGGCCCGTTGTGGCCGCGCACGGCCACGCTCGGCTCTGAACAAACATGCGCATCGTGCTGTTGGGGGCGCCCGGCTCGGGCAAGGGCACGCAGTCCCACCGTCTCGTGGAGCGGCTCGGCATTCCGCAGATCTCCACCGGCGACCTGCTGCGCGCCGCCGTGGCGCGCGGCAGCGAGCTTGGCCGCCAGGCGAAGGAAGCCATGGACGCCGGACGCCTGGTGGACGATTCGCTGGTGCTGGGCATGATCCGCGAGCGTCTCGGCGAGCCCGATACGCGCAAGGGCTTCATCCTGGACGGCTTCCCGCGCAATCTCGCCCAGGCGCACGCGCTCGAGCGGCTGCTCGAGTCGCTGCGGCAGCCCCTCGATGCGGTAGTGCAGATGGAAGCCGACTCGCGCGAGCTGGTGCGCCGCATCTCCGGTCGGCGCACGTGCGCCGACTGCGGGCGGGTGTTCAACCTGCTGACTTCACCGCCGACCGGGGCGAACGCGCAGTGTCCGAAGACCGGTGCCCCCCACCGCCTGGTGCAGCGCCCGGATGACAACGAGGCCACCGTCTCCGAGCGGCTGCGGGTGTATGAGGAGAAGACGCGCCCGCTGATTGATTTCTATCGCGCCCGCGGCTTGCTGCGGGTGATCGATGCCGAGGGCGATGTGGAGGCGATCACGCGGCGCCTGGCCCAGGCGCTGCACGCACCGGCGCTGCGCCGCGCGCACCGTGCGGCCGGCGGCGCGAAATCTGCGCGTACGAAGGCCGCCAAGAAGAAACCTGCCCAGCGCCGCCGGGCGCACGGTGCGCCGCGGCGTGCCTCCGGCAAGACCCGCAGCGCCGCGGGCGGCCGCGGCGGCACGAAACGCGGTGCCGGCAGGAAGCGCAGCGCGCCCAAGAAGCGCGGCGCGGCCAAGAAACGCGGCGCGCGCCGCGGCAAGGGCCGCTGAACGGCGTCACAGCGCCGCCAGCAGTCGCTCCCCGAGGATCGCGCGGCGCCAGCCGCGCAGCAGCACGCCATCGCGGCGCCCCTCGGCGAGCTGCTCCAGGTCGCGCCGCGTCGCCAGCACTTCCGGAGCCAGCCGCAGCTCCTGCGCCACCGCCTGCAGCAGCTGTGTCAGCTTCTTCACCAGCGCCGCCTTGACCGGATCGGGGCGCGCCCGCCCGGGGGGAGCCGGTGGCGGGTCCGGCACCTGCGCGGCCGCTACGCAGGCTAGCAGCTCCTCCCCGCGCCGCCGCACCAGCCCGGCGGGGATCGCGGGAATCTGCGCCAGCGCGCTGAGGGTACGCGGCACCTGCAGCACGATGTCGCGCAGCACCGCATCATCGAGGATCCAGCCGCGCGGGCGGTCGTGCTCGGCCGCCGCGCGCTCGCGCCACGCTGCGAGCGCGCGCGCCAGACGCTCGCGCGCCGGATCCA
Organism: uncultured Steroidobacteraceae bacterium; assembly: GCA_964489185.1. Taxonomy (GTDB): domain Bacteria; phylum Pseudomonadota; class Gammaproteobacteria; order Steroidobacterales; family Steroidobacteraceae; genus 13-2-20CM-66-19. Next base: position 218,783 of record CAZAXR010000013.1, read on the forward strand.
GGCCGCGCAGACCCTTCAGCCGTAACCAGGCGTTGTCAGGTTCGATGGCGAGCGCGCGGGTATCATCGAGCGCCGCGAGTTCCTCCGCGAGCCAGGCGAGCCGCCCGAGCCGGTCAAGCTGCTCCTGCAGCGCGTCCGCGAGCGGCAGCAGGTAGCGCACGTCATCGAGTGCGTATTCGATCTGCTCGGTAGAGAGCGGCCGGCGCGACCAGTCGGTGCGCGTGTGAGACTTGGCGAGTTCCTGGCCCAGCAGGCGCCGCACCGCTTCCGCGTAACCGACCTGCGCCGGCATGCCCGCGAGGGCGGCGGCGATCTGGGTGTCGAGCACCGGCCGGGTACGGCCGACCACCGGCAGTAGCACCTCGACGTCCTGACGCGCGGCGTGCATCACCTTGAGCACCGCGGGCGCGCCGAGCACCGCGGCCAGCGGGCCGAGGTCGGTGAGCGCGAGCGGATCGACGCAGTGCGCTTCCTGCGCCGCCGACACCTGCAACAGGCACAGCTGCGCGCGATAGGTGCGCTCACGAAGAAACTCGGTGTCCAGGCCCATGCGCGTCTCGGTGGCGAGGCGTGCGGCAAGCTCGGCGAGCGCTGGCGTGGTGGTGACGAGGTGCTGCAAACGGAGATGGTCGATGATCTGTACAATCGGGCCTGCTCATTATGCGAGGCTCGCGCCGGTACCGAAAGTCATGAGGGAGCTCATCCGGCTGTACACGCAGATCGCCTTGCTGCGCCGGGGACCGCAGGACGTGCCGGCCTCGGCGCTGTTATTGGTGCTGACGATGCTCGGTTACCTGATCGTCAACGTTGTGGTGAGCAGCCTCATGCCGCCGATGAAGGCGTGGCCGGGGCCGCTGCTGGTCGACGCGCTGTTCACGCTGCTGTGGTACGTGGTGCTGCTGAAGCTCGTGGGGCGCCCCGAGCGCACCATGCAGACCGCCACCGCCGTGTTCGGGTTGCAGGCGGTGATGTCGCCGCTGCTGGTGGCTTCGGAGTGGCTGATGCGCCGCATCGAGCAGGGCTCGGGCTGGCAGCTGCCGGTTGCCACCGCCGGACTGCTGCTGCTGGTGTGGCTGATCGCGGCCAACGGCCACGTCGTGAAGGCGGCACTCGAGTGGTCAGGAACGGCGAGCGTCACCCTCGTGATCCTGCAGGTATTCTCTGGCCAGCTGTTGCTGTGGGCGCTGTTCCCGCCGCTCAGCAGCTGAAAAGCAACGGCATGCACGTTCACATTCTCGGCATCTGCGGCACCTTCATGGGCGGGGTGGCCGCGATTGCGCGCGCGGCCGGCTTCACCGTCACCGGCTCGGACCGCAACGTCTACCCGCCGATGAGCACCCAGCTCGAAGCGCTTGGCATCACGCTCACCGAAGGCTTCGAGGCTGCGCAGCTCAGCCCGGCCCCCGACATGGTGATCGTCGGCAATGTCATGACGCGCGGTCAGCCGGTGATCGAGGCGCTGCTCGAGAGCCGGGTGCCTTATCTGTCAGGACCTGAGTGGCTGTCGCGCGAGGTGCTCAAGGACCGCTGGGTGCTGGCGGTCGCCGGCACGCACGGCAAGACCACGACCGCCTCGCTGCTGGCGTGGATCCTCGAGCACGCCGGGCTCAAGCCCGGGTTCCTGATCGGCGGCGTGCCGGCCAACTTCGGCCTGAGCGCACGTCTGGGCGAGGGGCGCTGTTTCGTCATCGAGGCCGACGAATACGACACCGCCTTCTTCGACAAGCGCGCCAAGTTCGTGCACTACCGGCCGCGCACGCTGATTCTCAACAACCTCGAGTACGACCACGCCGACATCTACCCGGACGTGGGCGCCATTCAGCGCCAGTTCCATCACCTGGTGCGCATCGTGCCCGGCAGCGGGCGCATCATCTGGAACGCCGCCGATGCGCTGCTCAGGGAGACGCTGGCGATGGGCTGCTGGACCCCGCTCGAGGGCTTCGCGCGCGTCCCGCACCCGCAGGCGCTGTGGACCGCGCAGCCGGCGCCAGGCGCGGCTGACTACTCGCACTTCGAGGTGTACGAGGGTGGCCGCTCGCGCGGCACCGTGCAATGGCCGCTGCTCGGCGCCCATAACAAAGAGAACGCGCTCGCGGCGATCGCCGCCGCGCGTCACGCGGGTGTCGACGTGCCGCAGGCGCTCGAGGCGCTGCACGGCTTCACCGGCATCGCGCGCCGCATGCAGCTGCGCGGCGAGGTGCGCGGGGTGCGCGTGTACGACGATTTCGCGCACCACCCGACCGCGATCGCCACCACGCTCGACGGTCTGCGGCACCGGGTCGGCGGCGCGCGCATCATCGCAGTGCTCGAGCCGCGCTCGCACACCATGCGCATGGGGGTGCACCGCCATACGCTGGCACCGGCGCTCGCCGCGGCGGATGAGGTGTGGCTGTACACCCCGCCCGATCTCGGCTGGGATACCGGCACGGTGCTGGGCGCGCTCGGGGCGCGCGGGCACGCGAGCGCGGACGTCGATGCGCTCGCCCGGGAGCTCGCGCGCGCCGTGCGCGCCGGCGATCACGTGCTCATCATGAGCAATGGTGGTTTCGGCGGGCTGCACGACAAGCTGCTCGCGATGCTCGGGGCCGCCGCCGGGTGAGCCATGCCTGAGAGCAGCCTGCCGCTGTTTCCCCTCAACACGGTGTTGTTTCCGGGCGGACCGCTCAGCCTGCGGATCTTCGAGCCGCGCTACCTGGACATGGTGCGCCGCTGCCTGAAGGATACGGGCACGTTCGGCGTGGTGCTGATCCTCGAGGGTGCCGAGGCGGGTGCCGCCGCGCGCATCGCCGACACCGGCACCAGCGCCCGGCTGGTCGACTTCGATACGCTGCCGGACGGCCTGCTCGGGGTGGTGTGCGTCGGTGAGCGGCGCTTCCGCGTGCAGCGCCGCTGGCAGCAGGAGGATGGACTGAACCTCGCCGACATCGAGTACCTGCCGGAGGAGCCGCCGCAGGCGCTACCGGCGGAGCTGGACCACCTCGCCGAGCTGCTGCGGGAGGTGCTGCCGAAGCTCGGGGGCGCCTACGTGCACGTCGAGGCTCACTACGAGGACGCCGGCTGGGTCGGGAACCGCTGGGCGGAGATCCTGCCGCTTGCACCGCTCGAGCGGCAGGAGCTGCTCGAGCTGGCCGATCCCGTGGCGCGCCTTATGAAGGTGGCGGCCTGGTCAGCCCGGCAATCCGCGGCTACGCAGGTATAGACCGAGGTACTTGCGGCGCACGTAGCCCGACTCGATGAGGGCGAAGACCAGACCGCGCCAGCCGTCGAGGAACCCGAGCCGCAGCAGGTAACCGCGCACGAAGCGCCACTGCGGATTCAGCAGCACCGGGGCGAGGCTGCAGCGACGGCCGCGCTCGTACAGCGCCTGCGCCATCAGGTCCGCGTAGCGCTGCATGCGCGCTTGGTGATCGCTGAGGGAGCGGTAGGAGTAGTGCTCCAGGTGCCCGCGCAGCCGCCCGATGCGGCCGCTGACGCGGGTGTTCTCGTGGATCTCATAGCCGGTCCAGCCGCCGCGGCGGCGGTCGAAGAGACGCACCAGGCGGTCGGGGTAGGCATTGCCGTGGCGCAGGAAGCGCCCGAAGTACTCGGTGATGCGCGGCACCGACCAGCCGGCGGCGCCGGCGAAGCCCAAGCGCCTCAGCGCCTCGATCTCGCCGCGCAGCGTCTCGGTAACGCGCTCGTCGGCATCCAGACACAACACCCAGTCGTGCCGCGCCGCCTCGACCGCGAACTGCTTCTGCGAGCGGTAGCCGGGCCAGTCACGCTCGATGACGCGCGCCCCGTGGCGGGCGGCGCGCTGGCGCGTGTCATCGGTGGAGTGTGAGTCGACCACCAGCAGCTCGTCGCAGAAGCTCACCGAGCGCAGGCAGGCATCGATACGGTCGGCCTCGTTGTAGGTGATGATGCACGCCGACAAGCCGCTGACGTCCGCCACGCGCACCCCGTTCGAGCCCACACGAAGGCCCGTAGAATACCCCGAAATGAGCTCGATCCTGTTCTATGACCCGCTGTGCCGTGAACCCTATGACACGCGCACGCTGCAGACACAGGCCCTGGGTGGAACCGAGGCGACGCTGGTGCGGGTGGCGGACGGGCTCGATGCCTACGTCATGCAGCACAACCGCAGCGCGGACTGGGACCGCTATCGCGCGCCGCAGCGCCTCGCCGGCATCACGAGCGTCATCGTCAACCGCGACTCGCGCGCACTCGCTCGGGTACGCGAGCTGTACCCGGACGCACGGCTGTATTTGTGGCTGCACGATCGGCTGTATCCGGGCACGCGTCGCGCGCGCTGGCTGGCCGCAACTGCGCCGCTGCTGCGCGAGGCCGCAGTCAGCTGCGTGTGCGTCTCGGACTGGCAGCGCGCCGGAGTCGAGGCGACGCTGAGGCGCCTCGGCCTCGGCGAGCGCGTGCCCGCGGTCAGAATCTACAACCCGGTGGACGACGCCCTCGCTCCGGATGCCACCGCAGTGGATGAGCGCAAGCTGGTGTTCTTCTCCTCGCCCAACAAAGGTCTCAACTTCACCCTCGATGCGTTCGCGCATCTGCGGCGCCGCATGCCGGACCTGCGTCTGGTGGTCGGCAACCCGGGCTACAAGCGTGCCCGTGCAGCGCAGCAGGCCGGTGTCGAGTACCTGGGCGCGCAGCCGCAGGCGCGCATACACGCCGAGGTGCGCGGCGCGCTGTGCACCTTCTTTCCCAATTTCGTGATTCCCGAGACCTTCGGGCTGGTGTTCGCCGAATCGCACGCGCTCGGCACGCCGGTGCTCACCCACGACTGCGGCGCGGCTCTCGAGATCGTCGCCGATCCGGAGCAGGTGCTGCCGCTCAGGCGCGCCTACCACCTGTACGAAGCCGCCGCCGCAGTGCTGCCGGTGCGCTGGCGGCGGGCGAGCGCGCGGCTTGCCGCGCTCGGCGGACTGTTCGATGCCTACGCCGCCCGCATCGGCGCCTGGCGCGCAGGGGCGCGGCCGCGCGCCGCTCCCGATGCGCGCTTTCGCGCCACGACCGTCATGGGGCAGTGGCGCGCGCTGCTGGGCTGAGGAGCGGGTCCGGGTGCGCGGTGCGCGGGGGCAGGGCGCGCCACGCAGCCAGTACCCGCTCCATCGGCACCTCATCGAGGCGGCGCGATTCCGGCGGCCCCCCGACACCGGCGACCGGGGAGCCGCTGGGGCTGCGCGGCAGCCATTCCGCCTGGGCATGGCCGCCGAACAGCACCACGAGCGGCAGCGATAGGGCAGCCGCGGCGTGCGCGGGACCGGTGTCAACCGAAATCATGCTGTGCGCGCGCTCGCACAGCGCCAGCAGCCGCGGCAGGGACAGCTCGGCGGCGACCACCTCGGGCAGGCGCGTGGCGTGGGCGATCCACTCGAGCAGCAGCGATTCGCGCGGCGCGCCGCACAATATGATGCGTGCCTCGGGCATCTGCTCGTGAACCCCCTGCAGCAGCGCCGCCCAGCGCTCGAGCGGCCACGCCTTGTCATCATCCTCGCCGAGGCGCAGGCGGCGCCCGCGCATGGTACGGCGGTTGCCGGGCTGCACCAGGATCAGCGGCCGCGCCCCAAGGCCCGCGGCCTCGAGCCAGCCGGCGCAGGCGCGGCGCGCCTCGGGCGACACCTCGAGGTGCGGCGCCAACGGCGGCGCGGGGCTCGGCCAGGGATAGTCGGCCGGATTGAAGGCCGGTGGCGTGAGGTGGCCAAAACTCACCAGGCGGTCGATCCAGTGCCGCTCGTGGTAGCTCGCCTCGCGGGTGATATAGAGGCAGCGCGCCGCGGCGGTGCCACTCAGATCCAGCAGGCGCTGGATCCGGGCGAGCTTCGGGGTGTCGAATTCACACACATACACGGGAGAATTGCGCCGGGCGCGCAGCGCCACCAGCGTGCGCCACCAGGCCGGATCGATCGGGAACGCGGTGTAGCGGTGCAGGCAGGAGATGCGTGCCACGTCAGCGTGCACGGCGTAGAGCTCCGCCGGCCAGGAGCCGGCGCCGATGAGCTGACAGGGGCTGCCGTAACGACGGTGCAGGATGCCGAGCAGCGTTGACAGCAGGATCATGTCGCCGACCCGGCCGAACCAGATGACGATCGGTTGCAACGGGGCCGGGCGCATGACTCTTCTTACACCTCCGCCATAAGCTATGCGGGCCGGGGCGGGCCTGGCAAGCCGGACGAGACTGCCGTATGCGTGCCTTTGGCCAGTTTTTGCTGCTGTTCGCCGCCGCGTTGGCGGCGGTCGCGTTACTGGCCTACCCGGCCTGGCTGCTGCTGCATCCACACTTTGACTTTCCGTTCCATCGCATCAGCGAGCGCCTTGGCATGCTGGCGCTCCTCGTCGGGTTCGTGCTGCTCGCGCGCCGCCTCGGGCTCGCCGACCGCGCAAGCCTCGGTTACGGGCTGCCGCGGCGCGCGTTCATGCGCGAGCTGAGTATCGGGCTCGCGCTCGGGGTCGTGACCATGCTGGGGGTGGTCGCGCTCATGGCCGCCCTCGGCGTGCTCGAGTGGACGCCGGCCGCGGCCGCCGGCGCCGCCTCACTCCTGAAGCTGGTTCTCGCCCGGGCGTTGAGCGGACTGGCCGTCGCATTCATCGAGGAGACCTTCCTGCGCGGGGCGATGTACACGGCCATCGAGCGCGAGTCCGGGATGCGCGCAGCGGTGCTGCTCACGGCGCTGCTGTACGCGGCGACGCACTTCTTCGGCAAGGTGCGCATCGCCCCCGAGGACGTCACCCCCTACAGCGGGCTGGCGCTGCTAGCCGGAACGCTGCAGGCCTTCGCGCACCCGGCGGGTATCCTCGATGCCTTCCTCGCGCTGTTGGCGGTGGGCGTGGTGCTCGCCCTGGTGCGCTCGGCGACCGGCAACATCGCCGCCTGCCTCGGGCTGCACGCAGGGTGGGTGTGGGTGATGCTGGTGGCGCACGAGCTAACGCGCCCGCGCGCGGACGCTGCGCTCGGATTTCTGCTCAGCCGCTTCGACGGCTTCGTCGGCTGGCTGGTGCTTGCCTGGACGTTGCTGCTCGCGGTGCCAGTGTGGCGGTTCTATCAGCGTCGCGCCACCGCGCACTCCTGACTTCAGTTCAACTGCTGCGCTGTAAAACCATCCCTGCGCAACAGCTCCAGCAGGCCGCCGTCACCGACCAGGTGCAACGACCCGACCACCACCAGCGCGTTATCATTCCCCCGGAGCAATGCCTCGATCTCGGGCAGCCAGCGCCGGTTGCGCGCCGTCACGAGCTCGCGGTAGAGGGCCGGGAAGGTGCGGTACTCGTCCGCGAGCAGCGCGGCCAGTTTCTGCGCATCGCCCTGCCGCCAGGCACTCACCACGTCGCGCACCTCCTGCGGCGATTCGTCGAGATCGCTCAGGCTCTGATCGAGCAGCCGCACCTGGTCCTCGCGTGACAACGCGGCCAGCCCGCCGAGCTCTTCCTCGAGCGTCTCGAGCCCCGCTGTTGGCTTGCCGTCGGCCTCGGCGCGCGCCACCAGCTGCTCTTCCACTCCCTTTTGCGGATCCAGTCCCAGGCGCACGAATTGCAGGTCGGCCAGCTCGATTGCGACCACCCACGGCGCCTGGTTGTCGAGCGCCTCGCCGGGAAGCCCCAGCTCGCCCGCCGCGGCGCTCACGCGCTTGTACAGCGGCTCGCCGACGACGGCGCGCAGGGTGGTGTTGGGGGGCAGGGCGCCGTGCGCCAGCATCCAGCGGCTCGCCTCGAGCGGGTCGAGCTTGCCCAGATCGAGCTCCATGACGAGCTTCGGGGAGGCGGCGTAGGCGCGGTCGAAGGCGGGCGGCAGTGCCGCATCCTGTGCCGGCAGCAGATGCACCGAGCCGGCAAGGTAGAGCGTGTTATGGGGGCCGCGCACCGCCCACACGGGGCTGGCGGCGCAGGCGAGATGGATGCTCAGGCTGCCGAGCAGGCAGAGCGCGAGGAGCCACCGGCATGCTGTTCGAGCCACACGACCTCCGTCAGCAGCGAGCCGTCGGCGCGCAGCTCGAAGGTGCGATAGGCCGGCGGCCGGCGGTCGACCGCGAAGTCATCGGAGTTCGGCAGGAACTGCGCACAGGTGGAGGGAGTGGCCAGCAGCCGCACGCCCTTGCGCAGCACGTCGTAGTTCTGGTGCACATGGCCCCACACTACCGCACGTACGTTGCGGTGCGCATCGATGGTGTGCAGGAACTCGGTCGCGTTGGTGAGCCCCACGCGGTCGAGCCAGCGGCTCGACATGGGCACCGGGTGGTGATGCAGGCACACCAGGCAGTGGCGCGTGCCGGCGGTGGCGAGCGCGCTCTGCAGCTGCGCGAGCTGCGGTGCACTCAGCGCGCCGCTGGCCGATCCCGGGATGCAGCTGTCGAGCAGCACGATGCGCCAGCGTCCCAGGTCGACGAAGCCGTCGAGCACGAAGGGCTCGCCTGACAGCTCGCGGCGCATGGCCTGTGGCTCGTCATGATTGCCGGGCACGCACAGCACCGGCATTCCCAGCGCGCCGAACAGCCGGCGGAAATGCACATAGCCGCCCGGGTCGTCCTGCACCAGGTCACCGGTCACCAGCACCGCATCCGGCGGCCAGTCGCGCGCACGCGCATGCGCGAGCGCTGCCGTCAGCGCCGGCAGAGTCGGCACCCCGCGCAGCGATTCGTGCTCGCCGCTGTAGAGGTGCGGATCGGTGAAATGACTAATGCGGACCACGCTCATTTCAGAAATCGTAACAGAGCTCTGCGGGGCGCTGCAGTGAACTAAGTCCCTCGCGTTCCGCGCACCGCGGGCCGCCGCTTGACGCGGTTCCGTTCCGAACTGCGCATAATGTGAAACAGGCCCACGCTCGGCGCCGAACTTATGTCTGCAAGAGACTGTGCGGTGCCTCGCAGGTTCGCGCCGCGACAGGAAAAAGTCGCAACTTGCCGTCACTTGAGCGGAGGCGCGGGCGCGCGGCTCAGCTTGGACGTGGCGCGGCCCGGAATTTTCAGCTGCGGTTCAGCCACAGCGTGGTGGGCGCTAAGCGGCTTCGCCGCCGCAGTGTGTCAGAGGCGCACACCTGCGCCGGCCGCGGCCAGCACTCAAGTGGTGCGTGCGACGATTTGAGCATCCGCCGTGAGTGGTGGACAATGCGCGCCCGCCTTGAGTCCCGGACGCGGCCACAGGAGCCGCATTGCGAAGAGCCGCCATGAGCACACGCCGCGAACAAGCCAACGCCATCCGCGCACTCTCCATGGACGCGGTACAGAAGGCCAACTCGGGACATCCCGGCATGCCCATGGGCATGGCGGATATCGCCCAGGTGCTGTGGGGCGACTTCCTCAAGCACAACCCGGGCAATCCGCGCTGGGCCGACCGCGATCGCTTCGTACTCTCCAACGGCCACGGCTCGATGCTGCTGTACTCGGTGCTGCACCTGACCGGTTACCCGCTCACCATCGAGGACCTGCAGAAGTTCCGCCAGCTCGGCAGCAAGACCCCGGGCCATCCTGAGCACGATCCGCCCCACGGCGTCGAGACCACCACCGGGCCGCTCGGGCAGGGGCTCGCCAACGCGGTCGGCATGGCACTGGCTGAGAAGCTGCTGGCGCGCGAGTTCAACCGCCCGGGCTTCAACGTCGTCGATCACTACACTTACTGCTTCTGCGGTGATGGCTGCCTGATGGAGGGGGTCTCCCACGAGGCCTGCTCCTTCGCTGGCACGTTGGGGCTCGGCAAACTGATCGTGTTCTACGACGACAACGGCATCTCCATCGACGGCAAGGTGGTCGGCTGGTTCACCGACGACACTCCCAAGCGCTTCGCCGCCTACGGCTGGCACGTGGTGCCGGGAGTCGACGGGCTGGATGCCGATGCGGTGCTCGCGGCCATCAAGGCCGCGCGCGCGGAGCAGGAGCGCCCCTCGCTCATCTGCTGCAAGACCATCATCGGCTACGGCGCGCCCCACAAGCAGGGCACGGCCGAGGCACACGGTGAGGCGCTCGGCCCGGAGGAGGTCGCCGCGGCGCGCCAGGCGCTCGGCTGGGAGTACCCGCCGTTCGTGGTGCCGCAGGAGATCCGTGCCGATTGGGACCACCGCGCCAAGGGCGCGGCGGCGGAGACCTCCTGGCGGGAGCTGTTCGCGCGCTATGCGACCGCCTTCCCGGAGCAGGCGCGCGATTTCGAGCGGCGCATGCGCGGTGAGCTGCCCGCGAACTGGCAGGAGCTCACGAGCCAGGCGCTGCAGGTGGCACAGAAGCAGGCGGCCGCGCAGGCCACGCGCGCCTCCTCGCAGGCGGTGCTGAACGTCATCGGGCCGGCGCTGCCGGAGCTGCTCGGCGGTTCGGCGGACCTGACCACCTCCAACAGCACGCTCTTCAAAGGTGCGCGCACCATCACCCCACAGCAGCAGGACGGCGACTACCTGCACTACGGGGTGCGCGAGTTCGGCATGACCGCCATCATGAACGGCCTGACGCTGCACGGCGGTTTCATTCCCTACGGCGGCACCTTCCTGGTGTTCTCCGACTACGCGCGCAACGCCGTGCGCCTCGCCTGCCTCATGAACGTGCGCACGGTGCTCGTGTACTCGCACGACTCCATCGGGCTCGGCGAGGACGGGCCGACTCACCAGCCGATCGAGCACCTCGCGAGCCTGCGCGCCATGCCGCACCTGAAACTGTGGCGGCCGTGCGATGCGGTGGAGACCGCGGTGGCGTGGAAGCTGGCGCTCGAGCACATCGGGCCGACCGCGCTGGTGCTGACGCGCCAGGGACTGCCGCAGCAGACACGCACCGAGGCGCAGCTCGACAGCATCCGCCGCGGCGGCTACGTCCTGGTCGAGCCGTCCGGGGCGCCGGAAGCGGTGGTGATCGCCACCGGCTCCGAGGTCGCGATCGCCACCCAGGCGGTCAAGGCGCTCAACAGCGCCGGCCGGCGCGTGCGCCTGGTCTCCATGCCCTGCACCGCGGCATTCGACGCCCAGGACGAGGCTTACCGCGAGAGCGTGCTGCCGCGCGCGCTGACGCGCCGCCTCGCGGTCGAGGCCGGTGCGCGGCAGCCCTGGTGGCGCTACGTGGGCACCGCGGGGCACGTGTTCGGCATCGACCAGTTCGGCGCCTCCGGCAAGGGCGCCGATGTGTTCTCACATTTTGGCTTCACGGCCGATAATATCGGTCAACAGATACGCGAACTGCTGGAGGAATGAGCGCATGGCAATCAAGGTCGGCATCAACGGTTATGGGCGCATCGGACGCAACGTGCTGCGTGCCCTCTATGAGGGCAAGCGCACCGCGCAGGTGCAGATCGTGGCGCTCAACGACCTGTGCGACCCGAAGGCGAATGCGCACCTGACCCGCCACGACACGGTGCACGGCCGCTTCAGCGGCGAGGTCAAGGTCGACGGCGAGTACATGGTGGTGAACGGCGACCGCATCCGCGTGTTCGCCGAGCGCGACCCGGCCAAGCTCCCCTGGGGCGAGGTGGGCGCGGAGTACGTGCTCGAGTGCACCGGGCTCTTTACCAGCAAGGCCAAGGCGGGCGCGCACCTCAAGGGGGGCGCCAAGAGAGTCGTGATCTCCGCCCCGGGCGGCGAGGACGTCGATGCGACCATCGTGTACGGCGTCAACCACCAGGTGCTGAAGAGCGGCTACACGGTGATCTCCAACGCCTCCTGCACCACCAACTGCCTCGCCCCGGTGGCCAGGGTGTTGCACGACAGGGTCGGGATCCTGGCCGGCATCATGACCACCATTCATTCCTACACCAACGATCAGGTGTTGACCGACGTCTACCACTCGGATCTGCGCCGCGCACGCTCCGCCACCATGTCGCAGATCCCGACCAAGACCGGCGCGGCGGCCGCGGTCGGACTGGTGATGCCGGAGCTCAAGGGCAAGCTCGATGGCTTCGCGGTGCGGGTGCCGACCATCAACGTCTCGCTGGTCGACCTCACCTTCACCGCCAAACGCGCCACCTCGGTGGAGGAAGTCAACAAGGCGCTGCAGCTGGCCGCGGCCGGACCCATGAAGGGGATCCTGGCGTACAACGAGGCGCCGCTGGTCTCGATCGACTTCAACCACGACGCGCACTCCTCGATATTCGACGCGACGCTCACCAAGGTGATCGACGGGACGCTGGTCAAGGTGTGCGCCTGGTACGACAACGAGTGGGGCTTCTCCAACCGTATGATCGACACCACGCTCGCGTGGTCGCAGGCGTCATGAAGGTACTGCGCATGACCGACACGGACCTGCGTAACAAGCGGGTCCTGATCCGCGAGGATCTGAACGTGCCGGTGCAGAACGGCGTGGTCACCAGCGATGCCCGCATCCGCGCCTCGCTCGCCACCATCCGTTACGCGCTCGATCAGCACGCCAAGGTGTTTGTCGTGTCCCACCTCGGCCGCCCCGAGGAGGGGCACGCCGACCCGGCACTGTCGCTCGCGCCGGTGGCCGCGCGCCTCTCGGAGCTGCTCGGCAAGCCGGTGCCGCTGCGCAAGGACTGGCTCGATGGCGTCGACTGCGCCGCCGGCAGCGCGGTGCTGTGCGAGAACGTGCGTTTCAACAAGGGCGAGAAGAAGGACGACGCGCAGCTGGCGCGCCGCATGGCCGCGCTGTGCGAGGTGTTCGTCATGGACGCGTTCGGCACCGCGCACCGCGCCGAGGCCAGCACCCACGGCGTGGCGCGCGAGGCCCGGGTGGCGTGCGCCGGGCCATTGCTGGTGGGCGAGCTGGAAGCGCTCGAGCGCGCGCTCGAGAAGCCGGCGCGCCCGCTGGTGGCGGTGGTGGGCGGCTCGAAGGTATCCACCAAGCTCACGGTGCTCGAGTCGCTGCTGGAGAAGGTCGACCAGCTGATCGTGGGCGGGGGCATCGCCAACACCTTTCTGGCCGCCACCGGCGTGAAGGTCGGCAAGTCACTGTGCGAGACCGAGATGCTGGACGTGGCGCGACGCCTGATGGACAAGGCGCGCGCGCGCGGCGCCGCGATCCCGCTGCCGACCGACGTGGTGGTGGGGCGCGAGTTCGCCGCCACCGCGCACGCCGACGTGCGGCCGGTGAGCGAGGTGCGTCCCGACGAAATGATCCTAGACATCGGTCCCGACAGCGCCGACCGCTACGCGGCGCTGCTGCAGGCGGCCGGCACCATCATCTGGAACGGCCCGCTGGGGGTGTTCGAGTTCGAGCAGTTCGGCGAGGGCACGCGCGCCATCGCCCAGGCGATCGCGCGCAGCAAGGCGTTCTCGCTGGCCGGTGGCGGCGACACGCTGGCCGCAATCGAGAAATACGGGGTCGAGGACGGCATCTCCTACATTTCCACCGGCGGCGGCGCGTTTCTCGAGTTCGTAGAGGGCAAGACACTGCCGGCGGTCGAAGTCCTCGAGCAGCGCGCCCGTGGCTGAGCGCGCGGACCTGTTGAGGCGCACCAAGATCGTCGCCACCCTCGGGCCGGCGACCGACGGTGTCGAGGTGCTCACCCAGATGATGCACGCCGGCGTGGACGTGGTGCGCCTCAACGCCTCGCACGGCACGGTCGAGGACCGGCGGCGGCGCCTCGCCGAGGTGCGCGAGGCGGCACGCCGCGCCGATCGCTGCGTCGGGGTGCTGCTGGATCTGTCCGGGCCCAAGATCCGCATCGAGTGCTTCCGCGACGGGCGCGTGCAGCTCACGGAAGGAGCGCCGTTCACGCTCGACACGGCCCTCGATCCGAAGGCGGGCACCGCCTCGGTGGTGGGAGTTGCCTACAAGGATCTGCCGCGCGATGTCGCCCCGGGCGACACGCTGCTGCTGAACGACGGGCAGATCCTGCTGGACGTCGAGCGCGTCACCGCCACCACCATCGCCACACGGGTGCGCGTGGGGGGCGAGCTCTCCGACCGCAAAGGCCTCAACCGCCAGGGGGGCGGGATTTCGGCTCCGGCGCTGTCGGCGCGCGATCGCGAAGACATCCGCTTCGCGGCCGAGGAAGGCATCGATTACGTTGCGGTGTCGTTCGCGCGCGAAGCCGCCGACATCCACGAGGCGCGCAACCTGCTGCGCGCCGCCGGCGGCGATGCGCGCATCGTCGCCAAGATCGAGCGCCACGAGGCGGTCGACAACCTCACCGGCATCATCGACGCCTCCGACGTCATCATGGTGGCGCGCGGCGACCTGGGCGTGGAAATGGGCTACGCCGAGCTCACCGGGCTGCAGAAGACCATCATTCACCAGACGCGCACGCGCAATAAGGTGGTGATCACCGCCACCCAGATGATGGAGTCGATGATCCAGAGTCCGGTGCCGACGCGCGCCGAGGTCAGCGACGTGGCCAACGCCGTGATCGACGGCACCGATGCGGTGATGCTCTCGGCCGAGAGCGCCACCGGCCGCCATCCGCTCAAGGCGGTGCAGGCGATGGCGCAGGTTATCGAGGGGGCCGAGAAGTACCAGCTCACGCACAGCCGTGCGCGGCACCGCGTGGTCGAGGGCCAGTTTCGCGGCACCGAAGAGGCGATCGCTATGGCCGTCATGTACACGGCCAACCACATGAAGGTGCGCGCCATCGTGGCGCTGAACGAATCGGGCGCCACGCCGCTGTGGATGTCGCGCATCCGCTCCGACATTCCCGTGTATGCCTTTACGCGCCACGAGGCCACGCGGCGCCGGGTGACCCTGTACCGTGGGGTGTATCCGGTGATTTTCGACGTCACCGCTCCGGGGGATACCGAGACCCTGTATCGGGCGCTGTTCACGCGCCTGCTGGAGCTGCAGCTGGTGAAGAAGCGCGACCTGGTGATCCTCACCAAGGGCGAGCTGTCGGGTGTGCAGGGCGGCACCAACTCGATGGTGATCCTGAAAGTCGCGCTCGACTGAGCGGCAGCGCAGATGCGTTGGCTTAAATACACCGGCGCCGCGCTGGCGCTGATCCTGGTGCTGGCCCTGGTGCTGGTTCACGGGGCGCTGCGCGCCTCGCTGCCCCAGCTCGACGGCGAGTTGCGGCACAGCGGCCTGACCGCGCCGGTGCGCATCGCGCGCGATGCCCGCGGGGTGCCGACCATCGAGGCCGCCAACCGGCCTGATCTGGCCTACGCCACCGGCTTCGTGCATGCCCAGGACCGTTTCTTCCAGATGGACCTGTCGCGCCGTCTCGCCGCCGGCGAGTTGTCGGAGCTGTTCGGGCCGGTGGCACTCGAACAGGATCGCAGCACACGGCTGTTCCGCTTCCGCGCCCTCGCGCGTGAAGTGCTCGGCGCCGGCACCCCGGCGCAGCGCGCGGTGCTCGAGGCCTACACCCGCGGGGTCAATGCGGGGCTGGCGCAGCTTTCCGGGCGCCCGTGGGAGTACTGGGTGCTGGGGCAGCCCCCGCAGCCGTGGCGCGCCGAGGACACCGTACTGGTCGAGTACGCCATGTGGTGGGACCTGCAGGCGAATGGCCTGAGGCGCGAGATCCTGAGGCGCGAGATCAACGCGCGTCTCGGCGGCCCGCTGTGCGCCGGGGGCTGGAAGTGCGCGCTCAGCTTTCTGTATCCGCCGACCACCGAGTGGGATGCTCCGGTGACGCAGGCGATCCACGAGCCGCCCGCTCCGCCGCCGCTACCCGATGCCGGCGTACTCAATATCCGCGACGCCGCCGCGCCGGCGGCCCCAACCGCGGCAGCGGCGCCCGCGGCCGGCGCAGGCAGCAACAGCTGGGCGGTCGCTGGGGCGCTGACCACGAGCGGCGCGGCGCTCATCGCCAACGACATGCATCTCGGGCAGCGCGTGCCGCCGGTGTGGTATCACGCGCGCCTGCGCATCGGCGCATCCGCGGCCGACGGCGGACTTGACCTGAACGGCGTGACCCTTCCCGGCACGCCGCTGCTGGTCGCCGGCTCCAATGGACACCTCGCCTGGGGCTTCACCAACAGCTACGGCGACTGGATCGACATCGAGCGCGTGCCGTGCAGGGCGGTGAGCGCCACTGCCCTGACCACGCCCGACGGCAATACGCTCTTGACGGTGGTGCGCGAGGAGATCCGCGTCAAGGGCGCAGCGCCGGTGAGACTCGAGGTGAAGTCCGGGCCGGCGGGCCTGCTGCTGAAGGTCGATGAGCCGGCGCACGTGTGCTGGTTCGGCTCCTGGCTGGCGCAGCTGCCGGCAGCCACCAACATGAAGCTGATGGACATGGAGCAGGCGCGCAGCGTCGCCGACGCGCTGGCGCTCGCCCCCGAGATCGGCACCCCGCATCAGAACACGGTGCTCGGCGATGACCAGGGCCACATCGCCTGGACCATCTTCGGCCGTGTGCCCGAGGACATCAGCCCGACACGCGCCAGCGGTCGCGGGCCGTGGACCGGCGCAGCCGATCATCCCCGCATCGTCGATCCGCCGCTCGGGCGCATCTGGACCGCCAACGCGCGCGTCGCCGACGGGGAGCGCGCGCTGCAGCTGATCGGCGGCCAGGTGGCGACGCTCGGGGCCGAGTACAACCTGGGGGCGCGCGCCGGCCAGATCCGCGACGATCTGCTGCGCCTCAAGGGCGCGATCACACCCGCGGACATGCTGCGCATCCAGCTCGATGACCGTGCCCTGTTCCTGGCGCGCTGGCGCGAACAGCTGCTGACGGTGCTCGATCGCGCCCGCCTCGAGGGCCACCCGCAGCGCGCGGCGCTGCGCCGCCTGGTCGAGAACTGGAAGCCGGAGGCGAGCGTCGACTCGGTGGGCTACCGCATCGTGCGCACCTTCCACGACACCACGCGCCAGGCGGCCTGGAGCATGCTGCTGGCAGGCCTCGGAGTCAGCGATGAGGAGGGCCTGCCGCCGCCCGAGCAGTTCGAGGCTTCGCTGTGGCGCCTGCTCAGCTCCCAGCCGCCGCACCTGCTCGCCAGGCGGTACGACAGCTGGCCAAAGTTCCTCGAGGCACAGGTGGATGCCACGCTCAGCGCGCTCGCGGGCAGCTGTCCGCAGCTGTCGCAGTGCACCTGGGGAGCCCACAACGTGGTGCGCGTTCGCCATCCGCTGTCGCGCGCGCTGCCGTGGCTCGCCTCGTTCCTCGATATGCCGACGCTCGAGCTCCCGGGAGACCACGACATGCCGCGCGTACAGGATGGCGCTTTCGGCGCATCCGAGCGCTTCGCGGTATCCCCGGGCCACGAGGCGCAGGGGTACCTGCACATCCCGGGAGGGCAGAGCGGTCACCCGCTGTCGCCCTATTACCGCGCCGGCTTCATGGAGTGGGCGCGCGGGGAAGCGTTGCCATTCCTGCCCGGACCAACACAGCACACTCTCACCCTGTCGCCCAACTAAGGCCGCCGTGCCGGCAGCGCGCGAGCGCCCTCCGGTGCAAGGCCACCGCCCGCGTTGCGGGCGCATTCAGCCGTCCGAGGTTAGACTTCTGTCATGAGCACGCCGCGCTTCACTGGCACCGACCGTTATGTTGCCACCGACGATCTGATGATGGCGGTCAACGCGGCGATCACGCTGGCACGACCGCTGCTGATCAAGGGCGAACCGGGCACCGGCAAGACGCAGCTGGCCCAGGAGATCGCCGCCGCACTCGAGCGGCCGCTGTTCGAGTGGCACATCAAGTCCACCAGCAAGGCGCAGCAGGGCCTGTACGAGTACGACGCGGTCTCGCGGCTGCGCGACTCGCAGCTCGGCGAGGCGCGCGTGCATGACATCCGCAACTACATCGTCAAAGGGCGGCTGTGGGAGGCGTTCGAATCACAGCTGCAGCCGGTGCTGCTGATCGACGAGATCGACAAGGCGGACATCGAGTTCCCAAACGACCTGTTGCGTGAGCTCGATCGCATGGAGTTCTACGTCTACGAGACGCGCGAGCTGGTGCATGCCCGCCACCGCCCCATCATCGTCATCACCAGCAACAACGAGAAGGAGCTGCCGGACGCGTTCCTGCGCCGCTGTTTTTTCCATTACATCCGCTTCCCGGACGAGGCGACCATGCGCGCCATCGTGGCGGTGCACTATCCGCAGCTGAAGAAGCAGCTGCTGGCCGAGGCGCTCGCGGTGTTCTTCGAGGTGCGCGCCACGCCGGGTCTGAAGAAGAAGCCCTCGACCTCCGAGCTCCTCGACTGGATCAAGCTGCTGGTCGCCGAAGACATCCCGCCCGAGGCGCTGCGCAGCGCCGACTCGAACCAGATCATTCCCATCCTGCACGGGGCGCTGCTCAAGAACGAGCAGGACGTGCACCTGTTCGAGCAGCTGGTCTTCATGCACCGGCGCGCGCGCTAGCAGGAGCGCGACCGCCGTGCTGGTGCGTTTCTTCTTCGAGCTGCGCGCCGCCGGGGTGCCGGTGTCGATCACCGAGTTCCTGGCGCTGCTCGAGGCCCTCGCCGCGCGCGTGGCGCGCACCTCGGTGGAGGATTTCTACCACCTGGCGCGCGCCTGCCTGGTGAAGGACGAGCGTCACTACGACCGCTTCGACCGGGTGTTCGGCCAGGTGTTCAAGGGCGCGCAACGGGCGTTCGCGCAGCTGTTCGCCACGGTGCCTGCGGACTGGCTGGCGCGTTCGGCCATGCGCCTGCTGAGCGCCGAGGAGCGTCGCCGCATCGCCGCGCTCGGCGGCTTGGAGCAGCTGCTGCAGACGCTCAGGCAGCGGCTGCGTGAGCAGCACGAGCCTCACCAGGGGGGATCGAAGTGGGTGGGCAGCGGCGGCACTTCACCGTTCGGCGCGTACGGCTTCAACCCCGAAGGGATCCGCATCGGAGGCCACGAGGGCGGCGAGCAGCGCGCGGCCAAGATCTGGGAGCTGCGCGAGTACCGCAATTTCGATGACCGCGTCGAGCTCGGCACGCGCAATCTCAAGCTCGCACTGCGGCGCCTGCGGCGCTTCGCGCGCGAGGGCGCGGCCGAGGAGCTGGATCTCGAGGGCACCATCGATGCCACGGCACGCAACGGCGGGCTGCTGGATCTGAAGCTGGTTCCCGAGCGCCACAATGCGGTCAAGGTACTGCTGTTCCTGGACGTGGGCGGCTCGATGGACGAGCACGTGCGCGTGTGCGAGGGGCTGTTCTCCGCCGCCCGCAGCGAGTTCAAGCACCTGGAGCACTTCTACTTCCACAACTTTCTCTACGAGAGCCTGTGGAAGGACAACAGCCGGCGCGCGGCGAGCCTCACGCCCACCGAGCGCGTGCTGCGTACCTACGGCCGCGACTACCGCGTGATCGTGGTGGGCGATGCCACCATGAACCCCTACGAGATCGTGCAGCCGGGCGGCAGCATCGAGCACTGGAACCAGGAGGCGGGGGCGGTGTGGATGCAGCGCCTGTGCGCGGCATTTCCCCGCCTGGTGTGGCTGAACCCGCAGGATCCGGCCCGCTGGCAGCACACCCCCTCGGTGCGCCTGACGCGCGAGCTCATCGGCTCCCGCATGTTCCCGCTGACCATGGCCGGGCTGGACCGCGGCATCGACGAGCTGCGGCGCCCCCTGAGCGCTGTTGGTTTTACGCACCGCGACGCGGGCGCGACGTCCGTCACACAGGAGCCGCCACCCGGGGTTTCATAATAGCCGGCGAATGTACGCACCAATGGATGGCCTCGCCGAAACCGCATCCCGGATGGGCCCGCGCCCGATGGTCGGCCTGGTGCTGACCGGCGGCGGCGCACGCTCGGCTTACCAGGTGGGCGTGCTGCTGGCACTGGCGGAGCTGCTGCCGCGCTCGCGCAACCCCTTCCCGGTGATCGTCGGCACCTCCGCCGGAGCGGTGGCGGCGAGTGTGCTGGCCGCAGAGGCGCACCACTGGCGCCGCGCGGTGGCGGGCCTGGAGCGCGTGTGGTCCAACTTCCGCTCCGAGCAGGTGTTTCACGTCGACACCGCCCACATGCTGCGTGCCGGTGCGCACTGGGTGCTGGCGCTGGTCTCCGGCGGCCTGGTGCTGTCGCCACCGAAATCGATGCTCGACAACAGCCCGCTGCGCGAGCTGCTGGGGGTGCACGTGGACTGCGCCGGCGTCCGCCGCAGCATCGCGCGCGGGCACGTGCACGCCTTCGCGCTCTGCTCCACCAGCTACAGCACCGGGCAGTCCGTGGCCTTCTTCGACGGGGTCGACTCGATTCGCGAGTGGTCGCGCGTGCAGCGCATCGGCCGGCGCACGCAGCTCACGATCGATCACCTGATGGCGAGCGTCGCCATCCCGCTGCTGTTCCCGCCGATCAGGGTGGAAGAGGACTACTTCGGCGACGGCGCGATGCGCCAGGTGCACCCCTTGAGCCCCGCGATCCACCTGGGCGCCGACCGCTTGCTGATCATCGGGGTGCGGCAGCGCCGCGCGGCGGGCGTTTCGGTCAACCGCCTGCATGTCAGTCTGCCGACCCCGGGCGAGATCTTCGGCTATATGCTGGATACGTTGTTCACCGACCAGATCTACGGCGACCTGGAGCAGCTCGAGCGCATCAACGAGCTGGTGCACAGCGCGCCGCCCGGCACGCGCGCTGAGCGTCCCATCGAAACCCTCATGCTCGCCCCGAGCGTCGATCCGCGCGAGATCGCCGGCCGGCACGTCGGCGAGATGCCGCGCGGCCTGCGGGCGCTGCTGCGGGTCATCGGCGGACGCGACACCTCCGGACATCAGCTCGCCAGCTACCTCACCTTCGAGTCGGGCTATACCCGCGCGCTCATCGAGCTCGGCTATCGTGACGCCATGGAAGCGCGCAGCGCGCTGCTCGCGTTCATGGGCGGGGAGAAGCTGCCGCAGATGCTGACCGCCTCGGGCGTGGCGCAGCTGACCTGAGGCGTGCGGGCCCGCCGCGCTGCCTCAGCGGGTCTTGGCGAGCGTCGGGCGCGGCCGCGGCTGAAACAGCTTGGCCCCGAGCAGGCCGCTGTAGCGCGCCGTCACCTGCGGGTACTCGGCCGCGAAGATCTCCGCCAGGCGGTCGACGATGTACACCGAGCGGTGCTGGCCGCCGGTGCAGCCGATCGCCACGGTCAGGTAGCCGCGGTTGCTCGCCTGGTATTCCGGCACGCGCGCGCGTACGAAGGTGGCGATGTCCGCGATCAAGGTGGCGACCTTGGTGTGCGTCTCGAGGAAGCGGATCACCTCGGGGTCGCGGCCGGTGAGATTGCGCAGGCCCGGCTCCCAGTAGGGGTTGGGCAGGGCACGGGCGTCGAACACGAAATCCGCATCGCCCGGGATGCCGTGCTTGAAGCCGAAGGCCTCGAAGGCGATCGACAGCTTGCCGGCGGCGCGCTGCTCGACGCGCTTGTGAATGATGTCGCGCAGCGCGTGCACCGACAGCCGCGTGGTGTCGATCAGCAGGTCCGCCACCGAGGCGATCGGCTCGAGCAGTGCCCGCTCCATCGCCATCGCCTCGCGCAGCCCGATGTCGCTGCGCGCCATGGGGTGCTTGCGGTGCGTCTCGGCGAAGCGCCGCAGCAGCTCGTCCTCGGCCGCCACCAGGAACAGCACTTCGCACTGCAGGCCGCTGCGGCGCAGCTCATCGATCAGCTGCGGAACGCTGGCGACCTCGGCGGCGGTGTTGCGGGCATCCAGGCCGATCGCGGTGCGCTCGTAGCTGGGCTCGGGGCTGCGTACCGTGTACGAGACGAACGGCTTCAGCAGCGCCGCCGGGATGTTGTCGATGCAGTAGAAGCCGAGGTCCTCGAGCATGTGCAGCGCCACGCTCTTGCCAGACCCGGACAGCCCGCTGAGGATGATAATGCGCACGCGCCAATGGTCATCCAGCGGCCCGGCCGCTGCAAGTCCCGCCGGCGCGGCGCGTGACGGGCGTCAGACCCGCTGCGCGCGTACCGCCGCGGCGTGATGATCGGCGCGTTTTTCCTTATGTTTCTTGATACAGCGGTCGAGCTTGTCCGCCAGCAGATCGATGGCGGCGTACATATCCTCCTGGGTGGCGTCCGCGTGGATGGCGCAGCCGCGCGCATGCAGGGTCGCCTCGGCCTTCTGTCGCAGCTTCTCCACCGTCAATACGCAGTGCACGTCGATGACTTGGTCAAAATGCCTGCCAATGCGCTCCAGTTTCTTCGCGACATAGCCGCGCAGCGCTGGGGTGACTTCGACGTGGTGACCGGTGACGTTGAGCTGCATGAGCGGTCTCCTTTATTCGCGTTTACATCTGTTTGGATCCTGCCCGACGGCGCTCGTTCGAGGCGGCGATGCCCATGGCTTCGCGGTACTTGGCGACCGTGCGGCGCGCCACCGGAATGCCTTCCGCGGACAGCAGCTCCGCGATGCGCCCGTCGCTCAAGGGGGCGTCGGGATCCTCGTCCTTGACCAGTTTCCTGATCTTGGCGCGGATCGCGGTCGAGGAGGTGCCGGAACCGTCGGCGCCCTCGACCTGGCTGGAAAAGAAGTAGCGCAGCTCGAACACGCCGCGCGGGGTGTGCATGTACTTGCCGGAGGTGACGCGCGAGATCGTCGACTCGTGCATGGCCACCGCCTCGGCGATGTCCTTGAGGATCATCGGCCGCATGTGCTCCTCGCCGTGCTCGAGGAACGCCGTCTGACGCTCGACGATCGAGCGTGCGACCTTCATGAGCGTCTCGTGGCGGATCTCCAGGCTCTTCAGCAGCCAGCGCGCCTCCTGCAGCTGCGCGCGCATGGTGGCGTGGCTGGCGTTGCGGCCGATGAGGCTGGCGTAGCTCTGATTGAGGCGCACGCGCGGCAGCGTCGCGGGGTTGATCTCCACGCCCCAGCCGTGCTCGGTGCGGCGCACGAACACGTCCGGCACCACGTACTCGGCGTTGCCGGCGCTCACCGTGGCTCCCGGGCGCGGGTGGCAGGAGCGCACCAGCGCGAGCGCCGCGGCGATCTCCTCCTCGCTGGCGCGCAGCTCGCGCCGCAGCAGCGACAGCTCGCGCTCGGCGACCAGCTCCAGGTGGTGGCGTGCGATCTGCAGCGCGGTGTCGAAGCCGGGGGTGGCCGGATCCAGCTGCCGCAGCTGCAGCTCGATGCACTCCCCGACCGAGCGCGCGCCGACCCCGGGCGGGTCGAGCGCCTGCACCCCGGCCAGCACCTGGGCCACTTCCTCGGCCGAGCACTCGATCTCGGGCTTGAGCGTCTGCGCGATCTCCTCGAGCGACTCGGTCACGTAGCCGTCGTCGCTGACCGCATCGACGATGGCGCGCGCGATGGCCAGCTCCCGCGGCGCGAGGCTGGCGAGCTCCAGCTGCCACAAGAGGTGATCCTGCAGCGACTGCCCGCTCTCGTCGGCGTACTCCTGCGCGCGCTCGTCGTCGTCCCCGCTCCAGGGGGTCTCGGCGGGCCCCACGTGGTGCTCGCCCCAGCCCTCGTCGAGGACTTCCACGTTGTTCTCCGGGGCGCGCTCGGCGGGCTTGGGCTGCTCGGCGGCGGTCACCACCGCCTCGAAGGTTCCGGTGCTCTCGGCCTCTTCCATGGGCTCGAGCATCACGTTCGTTTCCAGCAGCTCCCGGATGTGCGCCTGCAGCTCCAGCGCCGGCAGCTGCAGGAGGCGGATCGCCTGTTGCAGCTGCGGGGTCATGGTCAGTTGCTGACCCAGCTTCAGCTGCAGAGAAGGTTTCAGCATGAGCTATCTTAGCGAAAGGCCTGGGGGCGCCTTCCCAGATTTGTTCCGTAATTAGTTGAAAAACAATGTATTCGGCTTCCCGCCCGCGCGGAACATCACAGCCTGAACGACTCGCCCAAGTACACCTCACGGACTTGGGGGTTGGCAAGGACTTCCTCCGCAGTCCCAGATGCGATTACTGTGCCTTGATTGACGATGTAGGCCCGCGCGCAGACCCCGAGCGTCTCGCGGACATTATGGTCAGTGATGAGCACGCCGATGCCGCGGTGCGTGAGCTCGCGGATGATGCGCTGGATGTCCAGCACCGAGAGCGGATCGACGCCGGCGAAGGGCTCATCGAGCAGCATGAAGCGCGGCTCGGCCGCGAGCGCGCGCGCGATTTCCACGCGGCGCCGTTCGCCGCCGGAGAGCGCCATGCCGAGGCTCTTGCGCACGTGCCCGATGCGCAGCTCCTCGAGCAGCGCCTCGAGGCGCTCCTCGCGCGCGGCGCGCTCCAGCCCCTCGCGCGTCTCGAGGATCGCCATGACGTTATCCTCGACCGAGAGCCTGCGGAACACCGAGGCCTCCTGGGGCAGGTAGCCGAGGCCCAGCTGCGCCCGGCGGTGCATCGGCAGCAGGGTGAGGTCCGTCTCGCCGAGGTGGATGCGTCCGGCATCGCAGGGCACCAGTCCCACGATCATGTAGAAAGCGGTGGTCTTGCCGGCGCCATTCGGCCCGAGCAGCCCCACCACCTCGCCACTCGCGAGCTCGAGCGACAGATCGTTGACCACCTGGCGGGCCTTGTAGCTCTTGGCCAGGCCCGTGGCCTTCAGCACCGTCACTGCGGCGCTTCCGGCTGAGGCTTGGGCCTGCCGCCCTCGGGCGACGTCTTGGGGGCTTCGCCCTTGTTGGGATTCTGCAGTGCGCCGGGCACGATCGTGATGTGCGTGCCTCCTTGGGCCTGCACGCGCTGCGCGCGTACGTCGTAGACCAGCAGCGGACCGGAGATCTGGTTCTGCCCGTCGGTGAGCCAGGCATCCTCGGTGAGGCGCACCGTGCCCTCGTTGACGTCATACACGATCTGGTTGGCGTGGCCGCGCGCCAGCTGACCGGAGTCCGAGCGCTGCTGCTCGAACTCGGCCGGCTTGCCGGTGATGGTGGCGCGCAGGATGCGGTTGTCCTTGAACTCCACCACCGCCTGATCGGAGCGCAGGCTGCCGCGCGGTTCGGCATCGATCTTGACGTTGCCGTCGAAAGTCCAGCGGCTGTTGGCGAAGTTGAGCCCGGTGGCGTGGGCGTGGTCGGCCTGCACCCGGGTCGCGCCCTGCGAGATCACCACCTGCTTGAACTCGACCGTGTTGGTCTTGTAGTCGACCTGCGAGGAGGCCGCATCCACAGTGATCGGCAGCTGGCTGGAGGGGAGCGGCGCGGCAGCTGCCGCAGCGGCCAACGGCGGGGCGGGGGCGGTGGGTGCCGTCGCTGCAGGCCCGGTCGGCGCTTCCGCTGCCGCGACCCTGGCGCTGACACAGAGCGCGCCCAGCAGCAGCGCCACAGGCTTACGGAAGGAACGAGCCATGCACGGCCGATTCTAGCTGCACATGACGTTCCTTCAAGCTCGCGACCAGGCCCTCGGCGTTGAGTTGGCGCCCGGTCATGACGATGGTCACGGGGTCGCGCGTCGCGACCACCTGCGACCGGGTGTCAAAGGCAAGGTGTTGGGTCGAGATCTCCGCCCGCTCTTCGCTTCCGGGCAGCACGCCGTCGACGTGCACGTCGCCCTCGAGGCTCACGATGCCGCTGTTCTGGGCGAGCGCGCCGCGGGCGGCGCGCGCGGTCCACATATCGCCGCTGTCATCCCTGAATCCCAACTGTACCTGCTCGAGGTTGACCACACCCTGATCCGGCTGCTGCTGGATGCGCGCCGCATCCAGCGTGTAGACGGGCTTGCCGTCGGCGCCGGTCTGCACCAGGTGCGCCTTGAGCGCCCCGTACCCCAGGTCGTGCGCCGGGCCTACGGGCGTGGTCGGGGTGCTCTCGCGCTGCGTACCCGAGAGCGCCACGATACCGACGATGAGTAAGGCCACCGCCAGCAGTGCAACCAGCCGATAGGTCATCGCGCGCGTCCGCGGCGCCGCGGCCGGCGCAGCGCCAGGAGGTGATCGCACACTTCGCGCACCGCACCGCGCCCGCCGGGCGCGCGCGTGACGATGTCTGCGGCGCGGCGCACCTCGCGGTGTGCGTCCGCTACCGCAAAGGACAGCGCTGCGGCGCGCATCAGCGGCAGGTCCGGCAGGTCATCGCCGACGCAGGCACAGGCGGCGGGCGTGAGCTTCAACCGCGCGCACAGCCGTGCAAACACGCCGAGCTTGTCCACCACCCCCTGATGCAGGTGACGTACACCGAGCTCGCGGCAGCGCACCGCCATCATCGGCGAGCGGCGCCCCGAGATCACCGCCACGTGCACGCCGGCGCGCTGCAGCTGCACCAGCCCGAAGCCGTCGCGCACGTCGAACACCTTGAACGCCTCGCCGCGCGGGCCGATGTAGACCCGACCGTCGGTGAGCACACCGTCGGCGTCGAGCAGCAGCAGGCGGATGGCGGCGGACATGTGCCCCTACACGACGCCGGCGCGCATCAGATCGTGCACGTTGAGTGCCCCGACCAGCTTGCCGTGCGCATCCGCCACCGGCAGCGCGGTGATGCGGTGCACCTCCATCAGGTGCACCGCCTCGGCGGCCAGCTCGCGCGGCCCGATGCTCTTGCCGGGCGCCGTCATGACCTCGCTCATGCGCGTCGCATGCACGTCGATCTGCCGGTCGAGCGCACGTCGCAGGTCGCCGTCGGTAAACACCCCCAGGATGCGTCCGTCGCGCTCGGCGACCACGGTCATCCCCAGGCCCTTGCGCGACATCTCCAGCAGGCCCGCGCTCAGCAGTGCATCCGGCGCCACTGCCGGGACGGCATCGCCGGTGCGCATCAGGTCCTCCACGTGCAGCAGCAGCTTGCGCCCGAGCGCACCGCCCGGATGCGAGCGTGCGAAGTCGGTGCGCGTGAAGCCGCGCGCCTCCAGCACCGCGACCGCGAGCGCATCTCCCATGGCAAGCGTCGCGGTGGTGCTGGCGGTGGGCGCGAGATTGAGCGGGCAGGCCTCCTCCGGCACCCCGACATCGAGCAGCACGCTCGCGGCGCGCGCGAGCGTTGAGTCACTGCGGCCGCTCATCACCATCAGCGGTACCGCGAGGCGCTTCAGGTGCGGTAACAGCAGTACCAGCTCCGGGGTTTCCCCGGAATTGGACAACGCCAGCACCGCGTCCGTGCGGGTGATCATGCCGAGGTCGCCGTGCCCGGCTTCAGCCGGGTGCAGGAAGAAGGCCGGGGTGCCGGTGCTGGCGAGCGTGGCGGCGATCTTGCCGGCGACGTGTCCGGACTTGCCCATGCCGGTGACGACGACCCGACCGTGACAGTTCAGACAGATGCGGCAGGCGGCGACGAACGCCCCGGTCAGGCGTGAGCTGAGCGCCTTGACGGCGCGCGCCTCGATGTCGAGCGCGCGGCGCGCCGAGGCGAGCAGGGACGCATCGTCGGGCTGGGCAGTGGCCGCGGCGGCGGTGGGCAACTCCATGGCGGCATTATAGGCGCGTGCGCAAGCCGCCCATGTAATATCCGGGTCATGAACCCCGAGGACGTGGCGCGGCTGATCCGCGCAGGTCTGCCCGGCGCCGAGGTGCGCGTCGAGTCGCAGGACAACACCCACTTCGCCGCCCGCGTGGTGGCGCGCGAGTTTGCCGGCCAGCGCAGCCTCGCGCGCCATCAGCTGGTTTATCGCGCGCTCGGCGAGCTCATGGGGCGCGAGATCCACGCGCTGTCGATCGAGGCGCTGACACCCGAAGAGTCGGGGCAGGTTTGAGCCATGGATAAGCTGCAGATCCAGGGCGGGGTGCCCCTCGAGGGCGAGGTACGCATCTCCGGCGCCAAGAACGCGACGCTGCCAATCCTCGCCGGCGCGCTGCTGGCGGAAGGTCCGGTGGTGGTGGCCAACGTGCCGCACCTGAAGGACGTGACCACCACCGTGGAGCTGCTCGGACGCATGGGGGCGACCGTCACCATCGATGAGCGCATGCGCATCGAGGTCGATTCCTCCACGGTGCGTGAGTGCTTCGCGCCCTACGAGCTGGTGAAGACCATGCGCGCCTCGATCCTGGTGCTCGGCCCGCTGGTGGCGCGCTACGGGCGGGCCGACGTCTCGCTGCCGGGTGGCTGCGCGATCGGCGCCCGCCCGGTGAACATTCACGTCGCGGGGCTGCAGGCGATGGGCGCCGATATCACCATCGAGGGCGGCTACATCCGCGCGCGCGCCACGCGCCTGAAGGGCGCGCGCCTGGTGCTGGATACCGTGACGGTGACCGGCACCGAGAACCTGATGATGGCGGCCACGCTTGCCGAGGGCGAGACCGTCATCGAGAACGCGGCGCGCGAGCCGGAGGTGGTGGACCTCGCGAACTTCCTGATCGCCATGGGCGCGAACATCCACGGCGCTGGCACGGACAAGATCGTGATCCACGGCGTCAAGCAGCTGCGCGGCACCAGCTACGAGGTGCTGCCCGATCGCATCGAGAGCGGTACCTATCTGGTCGCCGGCGCGATCAGCCGCGGCCACGTGCGCATCAAGAACACGCGCCCGGATCACCTGGATGCGGTGCTCGCGAAGCTCGAGGAAGCCGGCGCCAAGCTCGGCGTCGGCGACAGCTGGGTCGAGGTGGACATGCGCGGCCGCTCGCTCAAGGCGGTCGACGTGCGCACCGCTCCTTACCCGGCGTTCCCGACCGACATGCAGGCGCAGTTCGCCGCGCTCAATACCATCGCCGCGGGAGTCGGCACCATCACCGAGACGATCTTCGAGAACCGCTTCATGCACATGCTGGAGATGCGGCGCCTGGGCGCGGAAATCCGCCTCGAGGGCAACACCGCCATCATTCACGGCGTGGACAAGCTCACCGCAGCGCCGGTCATGGCGACCGACCTGCGCGCCTCGGCGAGCCTGGTGCTCGCGGGCCTGGTGGCCGAGGGACGTACCGACGTGGAGCGGATCTATCACATTGATCGGGGCTACGAGGCCATCGAGGAGAAGCTCGCGCAGCTCGGCGCCCAGATCCGGCGCGTGCCCAACTAGGACGGAGGCAGCGACAATGCGCATCGGGATGATCGGACTTGGGCGCATGGGCGCCAACATGGTGCGGCGCCTGCAGAAGGGCGGACACGAGTGCGTCGCTTATGACACCTCGGCGCAGGCGGTGAAGGCAGTGGCGGCGCAGGGTGCGCGCGGTGCGGCCTCGCTCGAGGAGCTGGTGCGGCAGCTGCCCGCGCCGCGGGCGGTGTGGATCATGGTGCCCGCGGCGATCGTGGACTCGGTCATCGGGCAGCTGCGCCCGCTGCTCGAGCGCGGCGACGTGCTCATCGACGGCGGCAACTCCCACTACCACGATGACATCCGCCGCGCCGAGCAGCTCAAGGCCGCGGGCGTGCACTATCTCGATGTCGGCACCAGCGGCGGCGTGCTCGGCTTCGAGCAGGGCTACTGCCTGATGATCGGCGGCGAGCCCGAGGCGGTCGCGCTGGTGGAGCCGGCGCTCGCCACCCTGGCACCCGGGGCACGCATGCCGGGCGGCTCGGGCCGCGCCGCGAGCGCCGCGGCCGCGGCCCTGGGGTACCTGCACTGCGGACCGGCCGGCGCTGGTCACTTCGTGAAGATGGTGCACAACGGCATCGAGTACGGCCTGATGGCGGCCTACGCGGAGGGACTGAATCTGCTGCGGCACGCCGACGCCGGCCTCGCGCAGCAGGCCGCCGACGCCGAGACCGCCCCGCTCTCCGACCCGCGATACTTCCAGTACCGGCTGGATGTCGGCGCCATCACCGAGGTGTGGCGTCACGGCAGCATCATCGCATCGCGGCTGCTCGACCTGACTGCGGCGGCGCTCGCCAAGGATGGCCAGCTCGCCTCCTTCGAGGGCCGAGTGGCGGATTCGGGCGAGGGACGCTGGACCGTGCAGGCGGCGATCGAGGTCGGGGTGCCCGCGTATGTGCTGTCGGCGGCGCTGTACGGGCGCTTCGAGTCACGCGGCCGCGCCGAGTTCGCCAACAAGCTGCTGTCGGCCATGCGCCTCGGGTTCGGCGGGCACGTCGAGGGCAAGCCGTGAGGCCGCGGCGGGGCCGCGCACGCAGGACTTAAGTCCAAGGAGGACTGCATGGAACGTCGTGACTGCGATGCCATCGTGCTGTTCGGCGCGACCGGCGACCTGTGTTACAAGAAAATCTACCCCGCGCTCTATCACCTCACGCGCCGCGGATTGCTCACCGTGCCGGTGATCGGCGTCGCGCGCCAGGGGTGCGACGTGAAGTGGCTCGCGGCGCGCGTGCGTGACAGCCTCAAGGCGTTCGTCGAGGACGCCGACGAGGCGGTGACCACGCGCCTCACCGGCCTGCTGCGCTACGTCGACGGCGACTACAACAACCGCGCCACATTCGAGGCGCTGCGCAAGGCGCTGGGCGATGCGCAGCGGCCGCTGTTCTATCTGGCGGTGCCGCCGAGCATGTTCGCGGTGGTGGTTGAGCATCTGAGCGCCACCGGCAGCGCAGCCAGCGGACGCGTGGTGGTCGAGAAGCCCTTCGGCCACGACCTGGCCTCGGCGCGCGCCCTCAACCAGACCCTGCACGCGCATTTTCCCGAGTCGAGCATCTTTCGCATCGATCACTACCTCGGCAAGGAGGCGGTGCAGAACTTGGTGTTCTTCCGCTTCGCCAATTCCTTCCTCGAGCCGGTGTGGAACCGCAACTTCGTCGCCAGCGTCCAGGTCACCATGGCCGAGAGCATCGGCATCGCCGGCCGCGGCAAGTTCTACGAGGAGACCGGCGCGATCCGCGACGTGATCCAGAACCACCTGCTGCAGATCGTGGCGCTGCTCACCATGGAGCCGCCGGTGTTTGCCGAGGGCGAGGCGCTGCGCGATGAGAAGGTCAAGCTGTTGAAGGCGGTGCGGCCGGTGTCCCCGCAGCAGGTGGCGCGCGGGCAGTTCGCCGGCTACCGCCAGGAACCGGGCGTGGCGGCCGACTCGCGGGTCGAGACCTATGCCGCACTGGCACTGGCGATCGATTCCTGGCGCTGGGCGGGCGTGCCGTTCTATCTGCGCGCCGGCAAGCGCTTGCCGGTCACCGCCACCGAGGTGGTGGTGGAGCTGCGGTCTCCGCCGGCCAACCTGTTCGGCGACCTCGGGCCCGAGCAACCGAATCACGTGCGCTTCCGGGTAGGTCCGGACGTGGCGATCGCACTCGGGGCACACACCAAGAAGCCCGGCCCGGTCATGACCGGGCGTGACGTGGAGCTGTTCGTCGCCCAGCAGCAGGGCGACAACATGGATGCCTACGAGATACTCATCAGCGCAGCCCTGATCGGTGATACTTCGCACTTTGCACGCGAAGATGAGGTCGAAGCCGCATGGGCAATCGTCGATCCGGTCCTGAATGCCACCACGCCGCCGCTGCCGTACCAGCCGGGAAGCTGGGGACCGCCGCAGGCGGAAGAGCTGCTGAAGGGGCCGTGCGGCTGGCACAACCCGGGCGCGCGGCCGCAGGACTGGACGCGCTCCTGCGGGCGCTGAAGGCGCACAGCGCAGCCTGCTTCGCCGCGCTCACTGTCCTGGCGCTGCTGCCTGCGCCCCTGTCGGCGGCCAGCGCTGATGCGGCCGCGCGCGTGGCGCGCGTCCTCGAGCAGACCCCGCTCATCGACGGGCACAACGATCTGCCGTGGGAAATCCGTACCCGCTTCCAGAGCGATCTCACCCGCATCGACCTCGCTGCCTCCACCGCGCAGCTGCCGGGGCCTGCCGACAGTCCGTCGCTCATGACCGACCTCCCGCGCCTGCGGCGCGGCGGGGTGGGGGGGCAGTTCTGGTCGGTGTTCGTCGATACCGGCATGAAGGGTGCGGCGGCGGTGCAAGCGACGCTCGAGCAGATCGACATCGTCAAGGGCATGTGCTCGCGCTATCCGGCGGACTTCGGCATGGCGTACACCGCAGCCGACGTCATGCGGCTGCACCGGGCGCACCGCATCGCCTGCCTGATCGGGGTCGAGGGCGGGCACCAGATCAACGATTCGCTCGCGGTACTGCGCGCCTACTACGACGACGGCGCGCGCTACATGACCCTCACGCACGCCACCAACACCGCCTGGGCGGATTCCGCGACCGACAACCCCGTGCACCATGGGCTGACGCCGTTCGGACGCGAGGTGGTGCGCGAGATGAACCGCCTCGGCATGCTGATCGATCTGTCGCACGTTTCGGACAAGACCATGCGCGATGCGCTCGCGGTCACCGAAGCGCCGGTGATCTTCTCGCACTCCTCGGCGCGCGCCCTGGTGGATCACCCGCGCGACGTGCCGGACGACATCCTGCAGCTGGTGGCGAAGAACGGCGGCGTGGTGATGGTGAACTTCGCCACCATCTACGTTTCCGATGCGCGCCGGCGCTGGAGCGCCGACCGCGCCGCGGAGCAGGCGCGCTACAACTCCCCGCCCTTCGGCGGTCTGTACATCGGCCAGCCCGAGCGCGCCGCGGCGGCCCTCAAGGCGTGGGATGCGGCCCATCCCATGCCGCCGGTGGGCATCGGTGACGTCGCCGATCACATCGAGCACATCAGAAAGGTGGCGGGCGTCGAGCACGTCGGGCTCGGCTCCGACTTCGACGGCATCCCCGACACCCCTGCCGGCCTAGACGGGGTCGACAAGTACCCGGCGCTGCTTCAGGAGCTGGCGCGTCGCGGCTGGAGCGATGCGGATCTCGCCCAGCTCGCAGGCCGCAACGTGCTGCGCGTCATGACGCAGGCCGAGGCGGTGAGCGCGCGGCTGCGTGCCGCACGGCCACCCTCGGCGGCGACGCTGGCAGGACTCGATGGCGCCGCGGGAGCGCCCGCCCCCTAGCGCTCAGCGCGCCAGCTCTCCGAGCGCCTCCTTCAGCGGCCCGAGCCACGGCTCGAAGTTGCGCCACTGATCGAGGCTCTCGGTGTAGAGCGGCTGGCGCACCTGCTCGGAGCTGGCGGTCTGCACCACGCGCTCGGTCTCGTTGAAGCGCAGGCAGCGCTCCTCGAACGGCAGTCCGCAGTAGTCCAGCAGCCGCCCCACTTCACCCTCGAGATCCGTGACCAGCTTCTCGTACTGCACGCGGTGCACGCGCCCGGGAAGCACCGCGTCGAAGTGCGCCATGAGGCGCACGTAGTCGCGGTAGTAGGCCCCGATGTCGGTCAAGTCGTAGCTGAACCACAGGCCCGACTGGAAGTGCTGCTTGAAATTGGAGAAGCAGCAGGCGAGAGGTGAGCGCCGCGCGTCGATGATGCGCGCATTCGGCAGCATCAGGTGGATGAGGCCGATGTGGAAGAAGTTGTTTGGCATCTTGTCGATGAAGCGCGCGCGCCCCAGCAGCCGGTGCGGGCGGGTCTGCGCCAGATAACGCTCGCCGAGCGCCGTCACCTCGAGGCGGCTTAGGCGCGCGATCGACTGCGGATACATCGGCGGGCGCCCCGGGATGTCGCGCTCGCCGAGCTCGAGGGCGAACGCCAGCACGTCCGGCAGCTCGCGCGTGCCCTCCACCTGCGAGTGGCTCGCCAGGATCTGCTCGATGAGGGTCGAGCCGGCGCGCGGCAGGCCGACGATGAAAATCGGATCGGGGGCGGGGGTGCCGAAGTCGGCACGCGCGGCCAGGAACTCACGTGTGTACAGTGCAATCGTGCGATCCACCAGGCGCGTGGTGCGTCCGCGGTCGTATGCGACCATCGCGCTCCGCAGCGCATTGCCGTGGGCGTAGTGCTCGAACGCCCTTTCAAAGTCGCTTTCGTCCTCGAGCGCCTTGCCGAGCGCGAACTCAAGCTGCAGCCGTTCCTTGTCGGGAATGCTCTCGTCCGTGAGCTGCTGACGCATCGTCTCGACCTCCGCGGGCGTGAAACGAAAGGTCTTGAGGTTGGCAAGACTGAACCACGCCTGTCCGAGCGCCGGGCGCAACTGCGCCGCGCGCCGATAGGCAGCCACGGCCTGCTGCTGACGCCCGGCAGTGCGCAGCGAGTGGCCGTAGTCGATCCACGCCAGCGCGTCATCGGGGAACTCCGCGATCATAGTCTGCAGTATCTCGAGTGCCCGCTCGTTCTGGCCCAGCAGGTCGAAGGCGCGCGCCTTGAGCGCGCGGTACTCGAGATTGAGCGGGTCGAGCCTGAGCAGCCGCTCGAGCAGCGGCAGCATGGGGTCCGGCTGCTGCCGCCGGTACAGCGTGCGCACCAGATCGAGTCGCGCGCGGCCGTAGCCCGGCGCGAGACGCAGGGCCTCGCGGTGCAGCCGCTCGGACTCGACGTAGTCCTCGCGCTCGGCGGCGATCCCGCCCATGAGGCGCAGCGCCGCGACGTCCTGAGGTTTGTGCGCCAGCCGCCGCCGCACCAGAGTCTCGGCCGCGCTGAGCCGCCCGTTCGCCAGCGCCTTTACGGCGTCTGCCAGGTGCTGCTCCGGTGGGGCGAGCTGTGCAAAATACGCGTACGCCTGATCGCAGGCGAGCTCATCGCCGCGGCGGGCGTGGAGTGCGGCGAGCTCACCCCAGGCCGGCGCCAGGCCGGGGGCCAGCTGCACGGCGCGAGTGAGGGCGGCGAACGCCTCCTCGTCACGCCCCTGGGCGGCGAGCACGCGCCCGTACTCGAACTGGATAGGCGCAGCCTCGGGCTGTTCGGCCACCAGCTGTGCAAACACGCGGGCGGCGGAAGCGAGATCCCCGGCATTGCGGTGCGCGGTGCCGAGCAGCAGCGCCGCCTGCGGATCGCCCGGGTGTTCACTTAAGATCTGCGCCGCATCGCGCGCGGCCGCGGCCGGATCGCTGTCCATGAGCGCCGCCACGCGCATCAGCTTCACTGCCACCGCCGCTTCCGCCAAGGCCCTCTCCGCTGCGCTAGAATCAAGGTGCAAACAATGCACCATAGGTGAGCTTCTTGAGCAACGTCAATGCCGCGGCCGCGCAGAGCGCCGCCATCCTGCGCATGATCCAGGCCGCGCGCGCCGCCGGCGAGGCCGGGCGCAGCAGCGAAGCGGATCAGCTGCTGGCGCGCGCCGCGCAGACCGCGCCGCATCACCCCGCGGTGCTCAACGAGCTCGGGCTGCGCATGATGCAGCGGGGCGAGGCGGGCCGCGCGCGCGAGCTGTTCGAGCGCGCCACGCAGGTCGATCCGGCCGCTCCCTCACTGTGGTCGAACCTGGCCGAGAGCTACAAGGCGCTCGGCCTGCAGGAAGAGCAGCGCGAGGCGATCGAGCGGGCGCTCGCCGTCGAGCCGCGCCACCTGGCGTCGCTCCTGCAGAAGGGCGCGCTCATCGAAGCGCGCGGCGATGTACGCAACGCCGCGCGCGCCTACCGCAACGCATTCGCCACGCTGCCGGAAGGGTTCAGCGCGCCGCCAACCATGAGCGCCGCGCTCGAGCACGGCCGCGAGGTGGTGCGTGCCGATGATGCCGCGCTCGCGGCGGCGATCGAGGAGCGCCTCGGCGACCTGCGCGCGCGCTATGGCAGCGCCGCGCAGCGGCGTGTCGACAAGTGCATCGAGCTGCTGACGGGCCGGCGCACGCGCTACGCCTCGCAGCCGACGTTCATGTACTTCCCCGAAATTCCGGCGGTCGAGTTCTTCGAGCGCGCTGACTTCCCATGGCTGGACGCGGTCGAGGCGGCCACTGACGACATCCGTGCCGAGCTCACCAACGTGCTAGTGTCCGACCGCGAAGGTCTCGAGCCGTATATCGCCTATCCGAGCGGCGTGCCGCTCGATCAGTGGAAGGAGCTCAACAAGTCGCGCCGCTGGAGCGCCTACTTCTTATGGAACCAGGGCGTGGCGCAGGAGGCGCACCTGGCGCGCTGTCCGCGCACGGCGCAGGCACTGAAGAGCGCGCCGCAGTGCGAGGTCGCCGGCCGCGCGCCGACCTCCTTTTTCTCGATCCTCGACGCCGGCACCCACATCCCGCCGCACACCGGGGTGACCAACACCCGCATCATCGTGCACCTGCCGCTCATCGTGCCGCCGAACTGTGGCTTTCGCGTCGGCGCTGAGACGCGCGAATGGGTGCCCGGCAAGGCCTTCGTTTTCGATGACACCATCGAGCACGAGGCCTGGAACCGCTCGGATACGCCACGGGCGGTGCTGATCTTCGATATCTGGAACCCGTTCCTCAGCGAAGCGGAGCGCGAGCTGGTTCGTGCCGCCACCGAGGTGGTCGGCACCTATTACGGCACCCTGGCCGCGGATACCGCGCCATGAAGCTGACTTGGTGCCTCGCCGCCCTGCCGTGGGCCGCGGTCCCGCTCGCCGCGCTCGCCGTCGACCCCGCCCCGCAAGCCGTGTCCGCCAGTGCGCTGCAGGCCTGCGCGGCGCTCGCCACCGAATCAGCGCGCCTCGCCTGCTACGACAAGCTCGCGGGCCGTGCTCCGGCCGCGCCGCCGGCCGCCACCGCTCCCGCCGCCGCGGCAGCTCCTGCACCGGCTCCAGCGGCTGTGGCGCCAGTTGCCGCCGCTGCCGGCGCCTCTGCGGCGGGGGCTTCCGCGGCGGCTGACCGTGCGCCCGCGGCCGCATCAAAGTCGGCCCCGGCCACGGCGCCGAAAGCGCCAGCCGCAACGGGCACCGCCCGGGCATCCGCGCCCGCAACTGCGGCGCCGGCCTCGCCGGAGGCGTTCGGCCTTTATTCAGCTGAGCATCCGAAGACGGAAGTCCTCACGACGAAATCCGAGACGCTGAAGATCCTCGAGGTGACCGCGGGCCGCAATGGCTATCCCCTGGTGCACCTCGAGGGCGGGCAGCTCTGGGAACTGAGCGAAGGCGACCCGCTGCTCGCGAGTGGCGGGACCGTCACCATCCAGCGTGCCGCGCTCGGGTCGTATCTCATGACCACCCCGAACGGCCGCACGCACCGCGCGCGCCGCGTGCAGTAATCGATAGCCGTCCGCCCCTACCGCGGGGCGCGCTCGTTTCCTTCCGGGTGACCCAAAAAAAACGGCGGGCCGCAAGGCCCGCCGTCGTAAGGTCGACTATTCCTGTGCTTAGAACTGCGCCGTGATGTGGGCGAAGAGGTAGCGCCCCATCGCGTCGTAGGTTCCCGGCCAGGTGTTGCCGTTGCAGGAGCTCTGCGTCGGGGTGATGGTCGGACAGTTGTTCCCGAAGCCTTGGCCGCCGGAGTCGATGATCGGCGGATCCTTGTCGGCGATGTTGTTCACACCGAGCTGCAGGCGCACCACCTTGGTGATCGCAAAGGACGCCGACAGGTCGACGTAGTTGTACGCCGGGATGTGCGCCGTCAGCGGCAGCGGATTGCCGGTCAGCTGCGGGTTGGAGCTCAGCTGCTGGGATTCGGCCGAGCCGATGTAGCGCCACCGCAGCGTGATGTCCATAGCGTCCCACGGCGTCGACCACGTCGTGTTCAGTACGTGACGCCACTTCGGGTTCGAAGCACCGCAGGTGGTGCCGTAGAACCCGACGCAGTCGTAGCTCGGACCACTCGGCAGCGGCTGCGTCTCCAGGCTCTTGAGGTAGGTGCCCTCGAGCCCGAACAGCAGCGAGCCGACATTGTTCATGCCCAGACGGTAGCTGCCCTTGACGTCCACACCCTTGGTCGCGAGCGACCCGGTGTTGATGGTCGTATCGACGATGAATCCGGTCGGGCTGCGCCACAGGGTGCCGCCCGCATCGCGATGGATCAGGCCGCACAAGGTCGGATCGTGCGTCGCGATGCACTGGTTGATGATCGTGTCGGCACCGATGCCGCTGATGCGGCCCTTGATCTTGATGTCAAAGTAATCGGCGGAGATCGTCAGGTTCGGAACGATGCGCGGCTGGAGCAGGAAGCCGAACGAGTAAGTGTCCGACACCTCCGGCTTCAGATCCGGGTTGCCGCCTATGAAGCCGTTGTACTGGCCGGCGGCGTTCGGCGCGACGTGCCCGTACTGGGCCGCACTGACGCCGGCGAACTTGCACTGGGCCGCCGTGGGAAGCGGCGCAGCTCCCGCGCACGGGTCCTGCGATCCGTCCAGCGCGACTTCGGTCGGGGTAAACAGCTCGGCGATGTTCGGGGCACGCACCGCGCGCTGGTAGCTGCCGCGGAAGCGTACGTCCTTCACCGGTGCCCACTCCAGACCGATCTTGTAGGTGTCGGTGTTGAACCCCTCCGAGTACTTCGAGTAGCGGTAGCCGCCTTCGATCGAGAGGTCCTCCGCGCCCGTGACGTGCTGGGCGAGCGGCAGACGCAGCTCGGTGAAGATTTCCTTCACCGTGAAGATGCCGTTGACCGGCACCTGCGCACTGCCGGAGCCGGCGAGGGTGCCCTCCAGACCGACCAGATCGGGGATGAACTGCGCTTCTTCCTGGCGCCACTCGGCACCGATGTTCATCTGCAGGCCGTCGTCGGCCGTGGGCAGCTTGATGCCGTAATGACCCAGGTCGCCCGTGACCGATCCCGATGCCACCTGCTCGACCACGACCGCGTCGAAGAGCTGCGGGGCCTGCAGGTAGGTGAGGGATGCCTTCGACACGCCGTTCGGTACCCAGATGTTCCACGGCACGCAGGCCGTGTCGGTGCCGTTGATGACGGACTGGCAGGTCGGTCCGTTGGGGCCCGGAACCACGTTCAGCGCGTTGTTGATGCGATCGTTCAGGAAGTAGTTCTGGTTCTGGTTGGAGTTGTCGACCGTGCTGCGCTGCAGGTAGGCGTCGTAATGCCACGCATCCGCGAAGTCGCCCTTGACACCGGCGATCATGCGCATCGAGTCGGACTGGGTATGCAGCACACGCCCACCGCCCTCGACGTTGCGGCGCCCGATGTACATCTGGATGCCCGCCGGGTCGGTGGCGACGCCGGACGGATTGGGCAGCAGCGTGCCGGCGCAGAGGATGGACTTCTCCTGCGGGGTCATCAGCGGGTCGTTGCAGGGAATGAACGACGAGTTGAAGAAGTCGCCGCTCGCCGCGATCTGCGCATCCGACGTGTTGCGCATGTACATGAGCTCCATGTACGTGCTGACGTGCGGGTTGATGTCGTACGTGAGGAAGGCGCCCGCGGTCCAGCGCGTATTCGGGCGCTGGTAGAAGTTGATGGGACCGAAGTTGTAGAGGTCGTTCACGAAGTCGTACGGCCGTAACAAGCCGGTCTTGCCGTCGACTGTATAGGCGGTGGTGCCCGCAAGCCCGGTGGCGTTGTAACCGAGGAAGTAGCCGCCGGCGCCGTTCTTGGCCGAAGTCTCCGAGCCGCCGCACTTCAAAGTATTCGGCTTGTGCGCATCCAACACGCACGCGCTGTAGTCGTAGCTGGCCTCCGTCACCGGGGCCACCTGGTCCCAGGTCGCATAGACCGTGGCGTTGCCCTTATCGTCGGCGAAGTTCGAGCCCATGATCAGGGACACGTTCTTGCCGTAGCCCGTGTTCACATGGCCGGGGGGCACAGCAAAGCCCGCGTCGGCCACGAACTGCCCGGCGGCGTTATTGTTGTCATGCGAGAAGAAGTTGTAGCCGGCGTCGATCTTCACACCCTGGAAGTGGGTGTTGAGGATGAAGTTCACGACGCCCGCAACCGCGTCCGCGCCGTACACCGAGGAGGCGCCGCCCGTCAGCACGTCGACCCGCTCGACGAGGGCTGCCGGGACCTGGTTGATGTCGGAGACGTTGGTGCCGGTGCCCTGTCCGGGACCCAGACGCCGCCCGTTGACCAGCACCAGGGTGCGCTGGGCACCGAGGCCGCGCAGGTTCACCGATGCCGTGCCGTCAGCGCCGTTGGACACCGTCGAGTTCTGACCCGCGAACACCATGGGCAGGTTGTTCAGCACGTCCTCGACGCGCGTCAAACCGGTGGCCTGCAGATCGGTCGCGGAGACCGAGGTGATCGGGCTGATTGACGACTCGTTGGGAGTCGACAGGCGCGATCCTGTTACAACCACCTCTTCTACGGGGGCGGCTGTTGCTGCGGCTGGGGCCGGCGCTTCCTGGGCGTAGAGCGCTGGTACGCCAGCCACGGCCGTCGCCGTCGCTAACGCAAAGCGCACCGCCTGTTGCAAGCTGCGACTTTTCGCCATTGTGTGGTTCCTCTGAATGATTTAATTCGCGAATTGATAATCAACAACGTCTGCGTGCGCCCCGCTTTGTTGCGGATAGACCCTTCCCTCGGGGCCGCCGGCGGACATGGGGGCGAATTAGAGCACGCTCCCAAAGCTGTTGCCAACTCGCCGCGCAGGGCACCCTCACGCTCGCGCGAGGCCTTCTACAGCCGGAAGAGCGTCTGTTTGTGAACGTTGCGTGAGAGCAACGTCATCTTGGACTCTGTCCAGGGTGCAGCTGGCCCTCAGGTGAACCAGCAATTCGTGGCGACGGTGATACGGGTGTCGCGGCCGTAGAAGGGAGTGACCTCGTGGAAGACATAGGAGGGGAAGACCACGATCTGCCCCTCCTCGAGCCGCAGTTCGAGCGGCCGGATGGCGAAGGGCGGCTTCAGTCGGCGGTTGGCGGGGTCCTGGTACGCATCCGCCCCCGAGCGCGTATCGAAAAATCGCAGGATGCCGCTCTCGGGATGCTCGGGTACGCGCTCCCCGGCGCGCACGCAGTACACGGCCGACCAGGAGGCAAGCGGGTGGTTGTGGGCCACGAACGATCCGGCATAACGGGAGACGTGGAACCAGGTGTGGTTGTGCATGGTGAGCTGGCCGAGCTGCTGAGGTGTGACCTGGGAGCTCTGCAGCACGGTCTGGGCGACGCTGTGGAGCATGAACCGGCGCAGCTCCTGCACACACCCTTCGGGCCAGCGGAACAGGTTGAAGCGGCTCTCGAAGGTCTCCTCCTGCGGGAGGTGGCTGGGGGTCGGATTGCGGTGCTCCGGGTTCTCGCGCTCGAGAAACAGGGCCTCGAGCTCGCGGTTCAGCGGCTCGCAGCCCGGCAGGCGCCCCTGTGCAAAGGGGACGGCGAACTGCCCGCTGAGGCTCAGAGGGGCCGCGTTGCTCACCATGGGGGGAGCGCGTCCATGTCCTGGCGGGCAAAGCGGAAGCGGGCGACGACGAGAACCAAGTCGCCATCTCCGCGGTTCAGGGCCACTTCGTGCAGGACTGAGGCGGGAAAAACCGCGATCGCGCCAGGAGTTGGCAGCCACAGCTGGTGTCCGGGGCTGAAAGGGGGCCGGAGCCGCCAGTTCGAGGCGTCTAAGAACATGTTCGCCATGCGGGATTCATAAAGCCGCAGCGCCCCACTATCCGGGCGCGCGGGGTTCGGCGCGGGGGCGGCGACGCAATAGAGGGCGCACCAGGAGGCCAGCGGGACCGATGTGGCCGGCAGGGCCCCGTCGCGGCGCACGATGACGAACCGGGCTCGCCCCTGGACCGAGAAGGCATCGAACTCGGCGTCCGTGAAGGTGTTGGCCGCCATGACCGCCTGGCACACGCAACCGAGCAGGTCGCGCCGCAGCGCGGCCGGGGCTTCACCGGGCCACTCGAACAGATCCTCGCGGCTGCGGAAGCACAGCGGGTCGACCCTGAGATGCGGGTCGTGGTGAGCCGCGGTGGCTCGCCCGTTGAACAGAGAAAGCAGAGCGGGATTGAGCTCGCGGCTGCCCGGGAGCGGCAGCGTCACGAGCGGCACGGCGAACATGGCGGTCACGTCGGCAGCCGGGATGCTCATGATGGCTCTGCCAGGCCGGCCAGCTCCGCCGCGAGCGGCTCGAGTTCGGCTGCGTAGTGACGCGCACGTCCGGAGGCGTGGGTGTAGAGCCCCTGGCGCACCTGCCAGACGCTCGCGGTCTTCACTGCGCCCGGCCGTTCGGTGAGCTCAAGGTACTGGTCCTCGAAGGTGAGACCGCAGAAGTCGAACAATTGCCGGGCCGCAGCGCGCGGTTCGCGAACGAACTTATCGTAATCGAAATCCATCAGGTCCTCGCCGCACAGCGTGCGCCAGTGCGCCATCAGGCGCCGGTACTGGCGGTAGTAGTGCCCGATGTCGGCGAGATCCAGCGCGTACGCCATGCGCTGATCCAGGTGCAGGAAGTAGATCGAGAGGCAGTTGTCGAGCGCATTGCGCGTGGTGTGCACGATGCGCGCGCGCGGGAACAGGCGCCGGATGAGCCCGAGGTAGAGAAAGTTGTCCGGGCGCTTGTCGGTGACCCAGGTCGCGTCCGGAAAGAGCCGCGCAATCTCGGCGCGGTACTGCGCGGCGGCCTGCTCGAAAAGGCTCGCGGGGGCGCGCTCGACGGCTGCGGGAAACGGGGCGAAGAGCGTGTGGGCTAACCGCGGGATGATCTCGAGCTCCCCGCCCGTGGCGACGCCCTCATGCC
This sequence comes from uncultured Steroidobacteraceae bacterium, assembly GCA_964489185.1. Taxonomy (GTDB): domain Bacteria; phylum Pseudomonadota; class Gammaproteobacteria; order Steroidobacterales; family Steroidobacteraceae; genus 13-2-20CM-66-19. The sequence continues at coordinate 260,537 of CAZAXR010000013.1, forward strand.
CGCCGAGGAGGCGCTCGGTGAGCGTGGAGCCGGAGCGGAACATGCCGCAGATGAAGAGGGGGCGCGGCAGCGCCTCAGGCGTGCCGCTCGTCGCGGTGCGCTCAGGTGCGGGAAAGATCCGGATCAGCTCATCGATCAGGCGCTCGTGGGAGGAGCGGTCGTAGCGCGCCGGGGCTGCCGCGCTGGCACGGCTGGCGAGGTTGGCGGCGGTCGCGGCGGCGAAGGCTTCCCGGTACTGCGCGCAGGCATCAAGCGCCCGCGCCAGTGCGAATCCCAGGCTCGCGCGCTCCGCCTCGCTTGCCTGGGGGCCGCCGAGCGCGGCGCGCAGCTCATCGATGAGCGGGTCCCCCGGATCGGCGATCTCGCTGGCGCCCGCCAGGCGCGCCAGGGCCTCGTAGGCATGCGGGTCGAGCTCCAGGACGCGCCGGTAGGTCTGCGCCGCCTCCTGGCGGCGGCCCAGGTCCTCGTGCAGGTTGGCCAGGTTCAAAAGCGCCGGCGGGTAGGCGGGGTTGAGCGCCAGCGCCGCCCGCAGCTCGCGTTCGGCTGCTGCCGCATCGCGCAGGCAGTCGGCGAAGATCACCGCGCGGTTGAGGTGCACCTCCTCGGGCTTGGACACCCTGAGCTCGAGTGCCCGCGCATAAGAAGAGAGTGCCGCGTCGTAGAGTGCGGCGCGCCGCTCGAGCACGCCGAGGTTGTACCACGCGTCGGCGAGTTCCGGGGCGCGCGCGAGCACCGCCCGGTAGAGCCGGATCGCATCGAAGAGGCGGCCGGCGGCCCCGAGCCGGTCGGCCTCGCGGATCGCATCGGTGGCGCTCATCTGCGCGCTCATGCCACCCACAGCTCCACGTCCGTGCAGCCCTGCACCGCCTGCCAGGCGGTCAGGGCGCTGTCGCGCGCCGTGAGCGCCGCGATCGCCTGCTCCTTGCCGCGACCTGCGACCACGAACAGCGGCTCGCGCACGGTGGCCAGGAGCTCCGGGGTGACGCTGACGGCGGCCATGCCATCCGGCCGCTGCACCGGAATCGCAAAGCGACCCCGCGCCCGCTCCAGATCCGCGGGCGTGAACAGCGAGGCGGTGTGTCCGTCGGCGCCGAGGCCGAGAAGTCCCAGCCCGATGTGCACGCCCGAGCTCAGAAGCCCGACCAGCGAGCGCTCGTAGTCGGCCGCCGCCTCCTCGAGCGGCAGCTCGGTGCGCACCCGTAGCAGCGATTCCGGCGGCAGCGCTAGTACATCGGTCAGGGGTCGGATCTGATGGTAGTTGCTCATCTCGGATTCGGCTGGCACGTAGCGCTCGTCGCTATAAAGAAGGTGCAGCCGATCATCATGCCGCGGGGGCTGCAGGGCGAGCGCCCGATACGCCGGCAGCGGGGTGGTGCCGCCCGAGAGCATCACCGCCGAGGCGCCCGGGGCAGCGAGCGCGCCGCGCAGGCGCTCGGCGAGCGCCGCCTCGAGTTCAGCACGGGAGTCGAAGCGGCGGGCGGTGAGGGTGGTCATGGCCAGTTGCTTCAGCTGCTGCGCGGCCGCTCGCCTACCGTGGCGCGCACCGTGAACACGCGTCCGCCCCGCAAACCCCGCAGCACCACGGTGCTGCCGGGCTTGTGCCCGGCGATGCGCCCGAGCGCATCCTGCGCGCTGTGGGGTGCGGAGCCGTCGATGTCGAGCAGCAGGTCGCCGGGCTGCAGGCCCGCCTGCTGCGCGGGGCTGCCGACGTACAGATTGCCGATCACCACCCCCGGCTGGGTGAGTCCGAGCTGCTGCGCCTGCTCATCCGGGACGTCCTCGGGGACGATGCCGATCCAGCCGCGCACCACGCGGCCATGGGCGATGATCTCGCCCAGCACCCCGCGCACCATGTTGACGGGGATCGCGAAGCCGATGCCGTCGACGCCGAGGTTCTTCGCGACGATCGCGGTGTTGATGCCGACCAGCTCGCCGCTGGTATCGACCAGCGCCCCGCCGGAGTTGCCGAAGTTGATCGGCGCATCGGTCTGGATGAAGTCCTCGAGCGGGGCGATGCCCAGCTGCTGGCGGCCGGTGAAGCTCACGATGCCGTGCGTGACGGTCTGCGACAACCCGATGGGGTTACCGATCGCGAGCACCACATCGCCCACCTTCAGCTGATCGGAGTGCCCGAAGGTGGCCACCGGTAACGGGGTGAGAGTGACCTTCAGCACCGCGATGTCGGTATCGGGATCACTCCCCACGATGTGCGCCTCGGCGACGCGGCCGTCGGCGAGCTGCACGCGGATCGAGTCGGCGTTGGCAATGACATGATGGTTGGTGACGATGTGACCATCCTCATCGACGATGACCCCGGAGCCGAGGCTGCGCTCGATGCGCTGCCGGTACCGCGGCAGGTAATCGCCGAACAGCTCCCCGAGCGAGGGCGCGATGCGCTCGGTGACCAGGCGCGCCGTGTACACGTTCACCACCGCCGGCGCGGCGCGCTGCACCGCGGCCGCGTAGGTCACGCGTGCCTGGGCCGAGGCCGGCGGCAGCACCACCGGGGCGGCGGCCGCCGGGGGGTGGCGCTCGCTGCGGATCAGGTCCGGGCGCATCAGCACGATCAGGAAGGCGAGGGCCAGGCCGCCCGCCACCGAGCCGGCGACGAAGATCAATGCGCTACCAAGGCGCCTGAGCACTGCTGAACTCCGTGGGTTGCTGCGCGCATCACCGTCCGCCGGCGCGGCCGAGGGGGGTGTTCGTTTGTGTATAATGCGCCGCCCCCCGCAAGGTACGAAATCGTGCGCACCACTGCCGCGCGCGGCGCGCGAGATGCGAACGAAGTGGAGACGGTTGGATGGCGGATCACGCAGTCGTCGCGGAACAAGAAGTCGACCTGAGCCGACGCAAGTTCCTTACCCGGGCCACCATCGCCACCGGCGCGGTCGGGGCGGTGTTTGCCGCGGTGCCCTTCATCGAGTCCTGGAGTCCTTCCGAGCGCGCCCGCGCGCAGGGCGCGCCGACCGAGCTCGACCTCGCCAAGATCGAGGCCGGGCAGATGGCCATCACCGTGTGGCGGCGCTCGCCGATCTTCGTGGTCCACCGCACCCCGGACATGGCGGCCCGCGTCGCAGGCCACGACGCGGATCTGAAGGACCCCAAGTCCGAGCAGTCGGATCAGCCTCCCTATGCCAAGAACGAGCTGCGCTCGCGTAGCGCCGACTTCCTGGTGCTGATCGGCACCTGCACGCACCTCGGGTGCCTGCCGAAACAGCGCTTCGACAAGGGTGAGCTGTACCCGAGCTGGCCGGGCGGCTTCTTCTGCCCCTGCCACGGCTCGCGCTTCGATCTGGCCGGCCGCGTGTTCGACGGCTCGCCGGCTTCGGTGAACCTGCGCATCCCGCCCTACTCGTATCCGAACCCGCGCACCCTCCTGGTCGGGGTGGATGAGAAAGGAGCCGCTTGATGGCCGTGAAGACCGCCACCGGCGCCCCGTTACCGCTCCCCGCGGGGGCGCCCGCAAAGCAGGGTTTTCGCGCCTGGCTCAACAAGCGCCTGCCGGTCGATGAGTTCATCTCCAGCCAGCTGATCGGCTATTACGCCCCGAAGAACTTCAACATCTGGTACTTCTTCGGCTCGCTTGCGCTGGTGGCGCTGGTGCTGCAGCTCGTGACCGGCATCTATCTCACCATGTTCTACAAGGTCGGCGAGGCGACCTCGTTCGACTCCGTCGAGTTCATCATGCGCGAGGTGGACTACGGCTGGCTGATCCGCTACCTGCATTCCACCGGCGCCTCGGCGTTCTTCATCGTCGTGTACCTGCACATGTTGCGCGCTTTCCTGTACGGCTCGTACAGGGCGCCGCGCGAGCTGCTGTGGCTGGTTGGCATGGGCGTGTACCTGGCACTCATGGCGGAGGCCTTCATGGGCTACGTGCTGCCCTGGGGCAATATGTCGTTCTGGGGCGCGCAGGTGATCGTGAACCTGTTCGGCACCATTCCCGTCATCGGCCCGGGGCTGGTCGAATGGATCCGCGGCGACTACGGCATCGCGGACGCCACCCTCAACCGCTTCTTCTCGCTGCACGTCGCCGCGATTCCGCTCGCGCTGCTGCTGCTGGTGCTGCTGCACCTGGTGGCGCTGCGGCAGACCGGCTCCAACAATCCCGACGGCATCGAGATCAAGCAGAAGCTCGGTGCCGACGGCAAGCCGCTCGACGGCATCCCGTTCCATCCCTATTACACGGTCAAGGACTTCGTCGGCATCGGCGTGTTCTTCGTGCTGTTCGCGATCGTGGTGTTCTTCGTGCCGACCCTGGGAGGGCTGTTCCTCGAGTCGGCGAACTTCGATCCCGCGAACCCCATGTCCACGCCCGAGCACATCGCTCCGGTGTGGTACTTCACCCCCTACTACGCGATCCTGCGCGCGGTGCCCGACCAGCGTATGGGGGCGCTGCTGATGCTGCTGGCGGTGGTCTCGTTCCTGTTCCTGCCGTGGCTCGACCGCTCGCCGGTCAAGTCCATGCGCTACCGCGGCTGGATATCCCGCAGCGCGCTCACCCTGTTCGTCATCGCCTTCGTCGCGCTCGGCTACCTGGGACTGCAGCCGGCGGAAGGACTGTACGTGGTGCTGGCACGCATCTTCGCGGTCATCTACTTCGGCTTCTTCTGGCTGATGCCCTTCTACACGCGCATCGATCCGGTGAAACCCGTGCCCGAGAGGGTGACCTACCATGCGCACTGACATGGCGCGCGCGGCGGTGAGCGTTGCAGCCCTGCTGCTGTGCCTGGCGACCCTCGGGGCAGCCTGCGCGGCCGAGCCCGAGGGCGGTGCGGCGGCCGGCAAGGGCGTGGCCGAGGAGCACGCCGCCCAGTTCGGCGGCGACTGGCAGAGCTGGAAGGCGAACAACGACGTCGCTGACCTGCCCTCCGCGCAGCGCGGCGCGCGCAATTTCGCGAGCTACTGCCTGGGGTGCCATTCGCTGAAGTACGAGCGCTGGTCGCGCCTGGGCGCGGATCTTGGGATCCCGCTGCAGCTGCTGGAGAAGGACCTGGTGCCCCCGGGCGAGAAGGCGAACGAGTACATCCTCACCTCGATGCCCCCTGACGATGCGGTCTCCTGGTTCGGCAAGACTCCCCCGGACCTGTCGCTGATGGCGCGCGCGCGCGGCCGCGATTACCTCTACCAGTTCCTGAAGACCTTCTACCTGGACCCCAGCCGCCAGACCGGGGCCAACAACCTGCGCCTGCCGACGACGTCGATGCCGCACGTGCTCTCCGAGCTCGAGGGACTCAAGCGCGCGGTATTCCGCGACGAGGCCACCAAGGGTGCCGACGGCCAGGTGACGCACGAGCAGGTATTCGATCACTTCGAGCAGGTCGCCCCGGGGCGGCTGAGCGGTGCTGAATACGACCGCTTCGTGCGCGACACGGTCAATTTCCTTGATTATGTCAGCGAGCCGACGCAGACCGCCCGCCGCGCGCTCGGGGTCTGGGTGGTGCTGTTCCTGCTGGTGTTCACCTGGCTGGCGTGGCTGGTGAAACGCGAGTACTGGAAGGACGTACACTGATCGTCTCGTGGGCGGCGCAGGGCGCCCCGGCGTTTCCGGAAGCAGTCCGCAGGAGCGGAAACTTGTCGAGCAGACGATCCATCATGACGCTCTTCTCTGGGCCCAATGACCCGTGGAGCCACCGCACGCGCATCGTGCTGGCGGAAAAGGGCATCAGCATCGATATCGTGAGCGTCGAGCCCGGGCGCTTCCCGGAGGACCTGCTCGACCTCAATCCCTACCACAGCGTTCCGACGCTGGTGGACCGGGATCTGGTGCTCTATGACTCGCGCGTCATCATCGAGTATCTGGATGAGCGCTTTCCGCACCCGCCACTGATGCCGGTCGATCCGGTGACGCGCGCGCAGTTCCGCCTGGCGCTGTACCGCATCGAGCGTGACTGGTACAGCCTCGCGCGCCAGATCGACACGGAACCCGACAAGAAGCAGACGGTCAAGCTGAAGAAGATCCTGCGCGACACCATCCTGCAGAGCACGGACCTGTTCAAGGTGAAGCCGTACTTCCTGTCGGACGAGTTTTCGCTGGTCGACGCCACCATCGCGCCGATGCTGTGGCGGCTGCCGTACTACGAGATCGACCTGCCGCCGCAGGCGCAGGCGATCGAGAAGTATGCGCAGCTGGTGTTCTCGCGTCCGGCGTTTCGCGAGGGGCTCTCCGAGCGCGAGCAGGAGATGCGCCTGCTGTAGCCATGAAGAAGAAGACGGTGCCCAAGCGTCCCTACCTGCTGCGCGCCATGCACGAGTGGATCACCGAGTGCGGGCATACGCCGCACGTGATCGTGGATGCCGACCGCGACGGGACCGAGGTGCCGCGCGCCTATGTCAAGGAGGGCCGCATCGTGCTCAACCTGAGCGAAAGCGCCACGCAGCGCCTGCGCATGGGCAATGAGGAGATCGAGTTCGAGGCGCGCTTCGACGGCACGCGCTACCACGTACGATTTCCGGTGAGCGCGGTGCTCGGGGTGTATGCCAAGGAAACCAACGAGGGCATGGTGTTCACCGAGCAGGACCTGGGTCCCGAGCCGCCCCGCCCCTCGCAGAGCGAGGAGGGGGCGCGCCGTCCGCAGCTGAAGGTCGTCAAGTAATTCCGGGCCGCGGCGCAATCGGAAAAGAGTCGGCCTGTAAGCCGGGTTCTGTCGAGGGCAATCATTCCTCTGGGATCCCCGTCACCGAGGACCTCTAGCGGCCTACCCGGAAGCGCGCGCGGATCGGCGCTGCCCACGCCCGTTAGGGCGTGTGCGGCTTCCCTATTTGGCCTTGCTCCAGGTGGGGTTTGCCGTGCCGTCGCGTGTTGCCACCGACGCGGTGCGCTCTTACCGCACCGTTTCACCCTTGCCGGTCCCTAAGGACTTGGGCGGTCTGCTCTCTGTTGCACTTTCCGTGGGCTCGCGCCCCCCAGGCGTTACCTGGCACCTGATCCGCCGGAGCCCGGACTTTCCTCCACCCCAGCGAAGCTGAGGCAGCGACTGCCCGGCCGACTCTCACCCTCCACAATAAAGAGGCCGCGCCGGAAGTCAAAGGCGGCGTCTTGTAGCCCGCGCATCAGGATCTGCTCGCCCACGGCGGCGACGAACGCCGCGGCGAAAGGATAGGCGAGCGCGGCGCGTCACCGGGGTGCTGTTCCGGATCGTCGAGCGCAGCCTCAACAGCCGGATGGCGCTCGCCCTTAGCGCGGCGCTGCCGGATCCGCAACGGCCGCTTGCACTATACTTCTCGCCGGAGGCTGGCGGATGGCGCCTTGCCCTCACGCGGTGAGGCATGTTCTTACAGGTTCCGGATCTGCTGAACGCGGCCGAGGTCGCAACGCTCAGGAAGCTCGCGCAGCAGGTGCGGTTTGTTGACGGGCGCACCACCAATCCGCACAACGCCACCAAGATCAACGTCATCGCCGATCAGAGCGATGCGGCGGCCCAGCAGGCCACCCAGATCGCCTTCACCGCCCTGCAGCGCAGCGAGCAGGCGATGAACTTCGCGCAGCCGGCGCGCATCGCACCGCCGCAGCTGTGCCGCTACGCCGCCGGCATGACCTATGGCGCCCATACCGACGCGGCGTTCCTGGCCATTGGCCAGCAGGCGCTGCGCTCCGATGTCTCCTGCACCGTGTTTCTCTCCGACCCTGCCACCTATCAGGGCGGTGAGCTGACCGTCTATCTCGGCAGCGAGGCAGTGCGCATAAAGGGGGCGCCGGGATCGGCGGTGCTGTATCCCTCAACGACGCTGCATGAGGTCGTCCCGGTCAGTGCCGGGGAGCGCCTGGTGATGATCACCTTCATCCAGAGCCGCATCCCGGACCAGATGCACCGCGATCTGCTCTACAAGCTCGGCGAGGTGCGCGCGCTCGAGGGGCTGAAGATGGACTGGGACAACCGCACGCAGCTCGAGCACGTGATCGCGAATCTGCAGCGCATGTGGTCGGGCTGAGCCCGTCCGCGCCGGCGCCAGCTCCGCATCTAATCCAAGGACTCGAACACCGCGCGCAGCGCCGGGTGCTCGGCGGCCACCGCCTGCAGCCACTCCATGGCGCGCCGGATCTCCGCGCCGTGACTCCAGTCCGCCGAGGCGAGCACCTCGCGCCGCAGGGCCGCATCGTAGGGGTGCTCGGGCGCCTTGGAGTACTGGCGCATGATCGGCCCGCTGATGAGCGCCTCCAGCTCGCTCTGCGGGGGCTCCGCCCCGAGCGCGCGAAAGATCTCCGCCAGCCACTCCAGCGGCGCATCCAGGAAGCTGTCGAAGTTGACCCACAGCACCTTCCGGTGTTGCTGCGCAGTCTGGCGCAGCGTGAGCATCTCGCACAGCCAGCTCATCGCCACCTGCTCGCCTTCAGAGCGCGGGTCGGAGCGCCAGGCGTCCGGACTCAGCCGCCGCACCAGACGCAGCTGGCGCGTCGTGGCCAGGCTGCGTGCCTCGACGCGCGAATTGGCGCCGGCGAGGATGCCGCGCACATAGGCCAGCGGCTCCGCATAAACGAGGATCGCCACCGGATCGCGGCTGGCCGCGAGGATCTCGGCCGCAATCTCGCTGACGAAGCTCGTGGCCTTGATGACGGCGCGTTGACCTGGGCGCCAGGTGCGGGCGAGGAGCGCGAGAGCCACCTCGAGCGGCAGGGGAGGGGGCGGTGGTGCGGTGAAGCGCCCGCGCGGGGCTGGCGGTGCATCGGCGAGCACGCGCAGCACCGCCGGCTCGCGCAGCGCAAAGAACGCCTCGTGCGCGCCGATCAGACGCGACAGCAGCGTCGAGCCGACGTGTCCGGTGTGAAACAGGTAATGCGCGGCCGGCGCGATCTGCGCGGCCACGGCGCTCAGCATGGCGCGCTCGACGCTGATGCGCTCATGTGAGCCCTGCAGCAGGCGCTGATCGAGGAAGCTGGCCGCACGGTAGGCCGCTTCATCGAGCCTCACCATGCGCACCGCCTCGCGCTCCAGGACCTCGAGCGGAAACCAGGTCGGCGAGTCGCGCAGCCCGGCGAGTTCGTCAGCTCTCATCCGCCACTCCGGCCGGCTTGCGAGTGGCCAAAGCGTAGGCCGCGGCGCGCGGAGCGCCGGTGAGCGCCGCGGCCAGAGCCGCGGCCCGCCCCGGGGGCATCTCGCGGACGAGAATGTCGACCACGCGACGCAGCTCCGCCGCGTCGGTGTGCGCGGAGCCGGCGCCGGGCGCCCCCTGCACCACGAGGGTGATCTCGCCGCGCGCGAAGTACTCCTCGGTGCGGGCGCGCGCCGCGAGTTCCCCGAGGGTGCCGCGATAGAGCGTCTCGTGCGCCTTGGTCAGCTCGCGCGCCACCACCGCCGCTCGCTCTGCGCCGAACTCCGCGGCCAGGTCCGCGAGCGTCGCGGCGATGCGGTGCGGGGCCTCGAAGAACACGAGCGTGCGCGGCTCGTGCGCGAGCGCCGCGAGCGCCGTGCGCCGCTCGCGCGCGCGCGCGGTCAGGAAGCCCTCGAAGCAGAAGCGGTCGGTCGGCAGGCCCGCGACCGCGAGCGCAGCGGTGATCGCCGAGGGCCCGGGCACCACCTGCACCTCGTATCCGCCCTGCACCGCGCCGCGCAGCAACTCGAACCCGGGGTCGGACAGCAGCGGTGTGCCGGCATCGCTCACCAGCGCCACCGTCTCGCCGGCGGCCAGCCGGGCGAGCACCTCCGGGACGCGTCGCGCCTCGTTGTGCTGGTGCAGTGAGATCAGCGGGCGCGCGATGCCGGCGGCCTTCAGCAGCGCCCCCGTGTGGCGCGTGTCCTCGGCGGCGATCAGGTCGGCGCCCTCGAGCGCGGCGCGCGCCCGCGCGCTCAGGTCCGCGAGGTTGCCGATCGGCGTCGCCACGACTTGCAGCCGCCCGTGTCCCACCGCCACTATAATCCCCACCCTCGTGCCGCAGTGGATCCGCGGCTCAGATCTTCCGAAGATCTTGCGCGTCAACCGGAGGCCCTTCAACCGATGCAACGCTGGATGAGCCGCTGCGCGCTCGCGCTGCTGATGGCGCTCTCTCTGAGCGGCTGCCCGAGTCTCACCGAACGCGCGGGGCTGCCGCCCTCGGTCGACCGCGCGGCCGAGCTCGAGGCCTCAGGGGATCAGCTGGGGGCAGCGCGCATCTACGAGCAGCTGGCCGCGCAGAACAGCGGTGCCGACCGCAACGAGTTCCTGCTGCGCGCGGCGCGCGCCTACCTTGCAGCCCACCGCCCGGAGGACGCGACGCGGGTGCTCGGGCTCACCGAGAGCCTCGCGCCGGAGCAGCGCACCGAACGCGCCCTGCTCGGCGCCGAAGCCGCCCTCGACCGTGGCCGCCCGCAGGAGGCGGCGAGCCTGCTCGCGGCGATCCCCGAGCCGCAGGCCCCGGCGCAGGCGGCGCGCTACCGCGAGCTCAAGGCGCGCGCGGCCCAGACCGCACCGGGGGTGCCGCCGGCGGTCGCGGGCGCACCAAATATCGCGCTGCTGCTGCCGGTCAGCGGGCGAGCAGCGTCCGCGGCGCTCAACGTACGCGATGGCTTTCTGACCGCTTACTACCAGGCGCCGGCCGCGGAGCGGCCGCGCGTGCTGGTGTACGACACCGGCACGCAGAGCGTGGCCGAGGCGCTCGCGGAGGCGGTGCGTCAAGGTGCGGATTTCGTGGTCGGCCCGCTGACGCGCGAGGAGGTTACGGCGGCGGCGGATTATCCCGGCGCCCGCCCGCCGCTGCTGGCGCTGAACTTCCTGCCCGCCGAGCACCCGGCCCCGGCGCGCTTTTATCAGTACGCGCTCTCGCCCGAGGACGAGGCGCGGCTCGCAGCGCGACGCATTCTCGAGGACCACAACCGGCGCGGTGTGGCGCTGGTGCCCGCCGGCGACTGGGGCGCGCGCGTGCTCGCGGCCTTCAAGCAGCAGCTGCAGGAGGGCGGAGGCGATTTGCTCGCGAGCGCGCAGTTCGAAGCCGGGCGCACCGACTATGCGGGGCCGATCACCGAGGTACTGCGCATCAGCGACAGCACCGCCCGTTACAAGCGCCTCGAGTCTATCCTCGGAACCAAGCTGCAGTTCGAGCCGCGTCGCCGCGGCGACATCGAGTTCATCTTCGCTCCGGCCCAGGCGAGCGTCGAGCGGCAGCTGCGGCCGCAGCTGCGCTTTCACTTCGCCGGCGATATTCCCACCTACGCGACCTCGGACGCCTTCGAACCGGAGCTGCACGCCAACGACGACCTCGAGGGGCTGATCTTTCCGGACATGCCGTGGATGCTGGGCGGAGATCTGGCCGATGCGGTGCGCGGCGTGACACACGAGGCGTGGCCGAGCGGCGGCAGAAATCGCGGGCGGCTGTTCGCATTTGGCTTCGACGCCTTCCGGCTCGCCGCTGCGCTGCGTCGCCAAGGCGTCAGCGGCAACATCAGTGTCGACGGACTCACCGGACACCTGAGCCTCGATGCGACGCGGCACGTGCACCGCGAGCTCGGCTGGGCGCAGCTGAAGAACGGGGAGGTGCGGGTGCTGCCGGCATCGTCGCCGTGAGCGGCGTTCTGCACGATCTGTGACATCCAACTTCAAACTTCAAACTTCAAACTTCTGACTTCCAACTTTCTCCTCGTTTCCAACTCCCAACTTCAGCATCATTGCGAGAGGGCGTCGGCGGGACGCCTTGGAAGCGCCTTCGGCGAGCTCGGATCATGCCGTCCCTGACAGGGCAGGGGCCGACGCCGGCGTTCCCGGGTCCCCTGAAGCTCTCTCCGCCGGCCATCCAGACGCCGTCTCGCCCGTGATCCGGCACAGCCTGGGTGCGCTCCGAGGGGTCTGAGCCGCCGCAGTGGGATGCACAGGCCCCAAGTTTGTGAACCACTGTATAAGGTTCGACCGGCAAGCCGCTGATTGCTAAGAACGAATCGCCATGCGGGCATGCTGCGGCGCAGAGCCGCACTGTTCATTTCCACATAAGTCGTTGTGATTGCGACGAATTTCTCACTATTTCAATTGACATAGTTCGCCCCCGATTCCTATAGTGGCGGCTAGTGGGAGAAAGTGGGGGTAAATGGGCGAAAAATCGCCCCACAGGTCATGTTCCGCGGTGCAACAAAGATCACCCTTGACGACAAGGGCCGGATGGTCATGCCAACCCGTTATCGGGAGCAGATCGCCGAACTCGCCCAGGGGAAATTGGTCGTCACCGTCGATAAGGACCAGTGCCTTCTCATCTATCCCCTGCCCGAGTGGGAACAGATCGAACGCAAGCTGATGAATCTGCCGACCCTGAACGCGACCGCGCGCAGGCTGCAGCGGCTGATGGTTGGCCATGCGACCGATCTGCCCATCGACGGGCACGGCAGGGTCCTCTTACCGCCCGAGCTGCGCGAATTCGCAAAGCTCACGCGGCACGGAATGTTGATCGGTCAGGGCAATCGCTTCGAGCTGTGGGACGAGGCGCGCTGGGCGGAGCGGCGCGACGCGTGGCTCGCCAGCGAAGAAGCCGCATCCGATCTGCCGTCCGAGCTCGAGTCCCTGTCGTTGTAGAGGGTTGGCAACTGATTGGGCTGAAGCCCGTGGCACGAGCACTCACAGGAGCGGGGGCGCACCGCTTCAAACGTGGATGAGCACACACCAGTGCTCGCCGCCGAGGCGCTCGCGGGGCTGGCCCTGGAAGCGGGCGGTTACTATGTCGATGCGACGTTCGGGCGCGGCGGTCATTCGGCACTCATTCTCCAGGCCCTGGATCGTGAAGGCCGCCTGCTCGCACTCGACCGGGATCCGCAGGCCGTCGCGGCCGGCCGCGAGCGCTTTGCCGACGAAATGCGGCTTACGCTCGTGCACGCGTCGTTTGCCGATCTCGCCACGCTCGTGCCGGCACACGCGCACCAGCGCCCCTGCCGCGGTGTGCTCTTCGACCTCGGCGTGTCCTCACCGCAGCTCGACGATGCGGGGCGCGGCTTCAGCTTCCGAGCCGACGGCCCGCTCGACATGCGCATGGACCCGACGCACGGTGAGCCGGTTTCGGCCTGGCTCGCTCGCGCGCGCGTCGACGAGATACGCCAGGTGATCGCAACCTTCGGCGAGGAGCGCTTTGCGCGTCGCGTGGCGCAGGCGATCGTCACGGCGCGCCGCCAGCGCCCGCTGACGCGCACCGCCGAGCTCGCCGCCGTGGTTGCCGGCGCGGTGCGCACCCGCGAGCCGGGCAAGCACCCCGCGACGCGCACCTTCCAGGGGCTGCGCATGTTCATCAACGACGAGCTCGGCCAGCTCGAGCGCGGCCTGCATGCGGCGTTCGAGGTGCTCGCCCCCGGCGGGCGGCTCGCGGTCATCAGCTTCCACTCGCTCGAGGACCGCACCGTCAAGCGCTTCATGCAGCGCGAATCGCAGGTCGACCCGGCGCTGCGCGGGTTGGCGGTCATCCCCGAGTCGGCGCGCCCGCGCCTGAAGCTCATCGGGCGCAAGTGCCGCCCCGGGGAGGCGGAGCTGGCCCGCAATCCGCGTGCCCGCAGCGCGCTGTTACGCGTGGCGGAGAAGCTGCCGTGAGCCGCCGCGCGCTGCTCCTGGCGGTCCCGCTGCTGTGGGTGGCCGTGCTCGGCTCGGCCGTCGGCGCCATCTGGTGCAAGCATCGCGCGCGCGAGACCTTCATCGAGCTCGAGGCGCTCAACGCGCGGCGCGACAATCTGGAAATCGAATGGGGCCAGCTGCAGCTCGAGCAGAGTGCCTGGTCGACCCATGCCTTCGTTGAGCGTGTCGCGAGCGCCAAGCTCCATATGGCGATGCCGCCTCCGAAGGAGATCGAGATCATTGCGCCATGAAGCCGCGCAGCCCACGCGATCCGGGGCCGGCTTCGTTCCGCTGGCGCGGGCGACTGCTGCTCGGGCTGCTCGCCTCGTGCGCGCTCGGGCTCCTCTGGCGCGCGGTCAACCTGCAGCTGGTCGATCACGGCTTCCTCGCCCGGCAGGGTGATGCGCGCTTCTCGCGGGTGCTGCAGATCGCGGCCCATCGCGGCACCATCACCGACCGCTATGGCGAGCCACTCGCCGTCTCCACCCCGGTCGACTCGATCTGGGTGAACCCGAGCGAGCTGGCCCTCGCCACCGATCAGATCCCGCGGCTCGCCGCGGCACTGAAGCTCGATCGCCAGGAGCTGGCGCGCCGCATCACCAGCAACCTCGACCGCGAGTTCCTGTACCTCGCCCGGCATCGCCAGCCTGCCGAAGCCGCGCAGATCAAGGCGCTCGGCATCCCCGGGGTGTACACCTCGCGCGAGTACCGCCGTTACTACCCGGCGGGCGAGGTGACCGGGCATCTGCTCGGCTTCACCAACGTCGATGACGCGGGCCAGGAGGGACTGGAGCTCGCCTTCGATCACTGGCTCGCCGGCGAAGACGGCGCCAAGCGGGTGATCCAGGACCGCTACGGGCGCATCGTGCAGAACGTCGAGAGCATCCGTCCGGCGCGCCCCGGACGTGATCTGGTGCTTTCGATCGACCTGCGCATCCAGTACCTCGCCTACCGCGAGCTGAAGGCCGCGATCCGCGATCAGCGTGCGCGCGCCGGCTCGGTGGTGGTGCTCGATGTGGACAGCGGCGAAGTGCTGGCCATGGTCAATCAGCCAGCCTACAACCCCAACGACCGCGATCAGATCGAGCCCACCAGCTATCGCAACCGCGCCGCCACCGACATCTTCGAGCCCGGCTCCTCGATCAAGCCGTTCTTCGTCGCCGCCGGCCTCGCCTCCGGCAAGTACGACAACCGTAGCATCATCGACACCTCGCCCGGCTACTTCAAAGTCGGGGCGAAGATCTTCGAGGACGAGCACAACCTCGGCGCCATCGACATCGCGACCGTGCTCGCCAAGAGCTCCAACGTCGGCATGGCGCACATCGCCCTCACGCTGCCGCCGAAGGAGATCTGGACCACGCTCACGCACCTCGGCTTCGGCCAGGTCAGCACCAGCGGCTATCCGGGCGAGTCCGCCGGTCTGCTGCCCGCCTACGCGCAGTGGCGTCCCATCGGCATCGTCACCATGTCGCATGGCTATGGGCTCTCGGTCACCCCGCTGCAGCTGGCGCATGCCTACACCACCATCGGCGCCTTCGGCATCGTGCGGCCGGTGTCGTTCCTGCGCGTCGAGGCGCCGCCGCTCGGCGAGCGCGCGCTCGATGAGCACGTCAGCCACGAGCTCGTCGGCATGCTGGAGTCGGTGGTGGCCGCCGAGGGCACCGGCAAGCTCGCCGCGATCCCCGGCTACCGCGTCTCGGGCAAGACCGGCACGGCCTTCAAGGCCACCGCCGGCGGCTACTCGACCGACCGCTACATGGCGGTGTTCGGTGGCGTCGCCCCGAGCACCGAGCCACGCCTGGCGGCGGTCGTGGTGATCGACGAGCCGAGCGCCGGACAGCACATGGGCGGTCAGGTCGCCGCACCGGTGTTCTCGCGCATCGTCGGCGGGGCGCTGCGCCTGCTGGCCGTAGCGCCCGATCAGCCCATCAACACCCCCGAGCAGCTGCCCGCGGGGCCGGCGCTCGGCAACGTGCGCACGGCGGCACTGCGATGAGCGCCCCGCAGGCCGCCCGTCCGCTCGCCGAGCTCGCGGCCGGCCTGGCTGCGGTGCCGACCGCTCTGATGGTGAGCGACGTGACGCTCGACAGCCGCGCCGTCACCCCCGGCGCACTGTTCCTCGCCTGCCGCGGGCGCACGCACCATGGCCTCAAGTTCGCCGCCGAAGCGGTCGCACGCGGCGCGCGCGCGGTGTTCTATGAAGAGGATGCGCCGGCGCACGCAGCGCCCGCGCTCGGGGCGGAAGTTTTCGTGGCGGCGGTGCCGCGGCTCACCGAGCGCGCAGGGGTCATCGCCGAGCGCTTCTTCGGCTCTCCCTCGCAGCAGCTCACGGTGGCCGGCATCACCGGAACCAATGGCAAGACCACCTGCGCGTGGCTGCTGGCGCAGGCGCTGCAGCACTGCGGCCGCTGCGCCGGCTACATCGGGACCCTCGGCGTCGGCGTGCCGCCGCGGCTCACAGCCACGCCGCACACCACCTCCGATGCGGTCACCCTGCAGCGCCAGCTGGCCGCGCTTAAGGGGCAGGGCGCGGTGTGCGTCAGCATGGAGGTGTCCTCGCACGCCCTCGATCAGTCGCGCGTCAACGGCGTGCGCTTCCACAGCGCCGCTTTCACCAACCTCACCCGTGACCATCTGGACTATCACGGCACCATGGAGGCCTACGGCGCCGCCAAGGCGCGCCTGTTCGGCTGGCCCGGACTCGCGCACCGCATCATCAACCTCGACGATGCCTTCGGCGCCGCGCTCGCGGCCGCGGACTCGCAGGTACCGCTGAGCGTCACCACCCGCACCGCCTTCGGGGCGCTGCCGCGCGGCGCGCGCTTCGTGCGCGCCAGCGCCGTGACGCCCGACACCGGCGGCCTGCTCATCCAAGTCGATTCGAGCTACGGCCGCGCCGAGCTGCCGATGCGCCTCATGGGCGAGTTCAACGTCGACAACGCGCTCACGGTGCTCGCGGTGCTGCTCGCCTGGGACATCCCGCTCGCCGATGCCGCGGTCGCCCTGTCGCGCTGCCGCGCCGCCAGCGGCCGCATGGAGATGTTCGGCGGCCGCGGACGCACGCCACTCGCCATCGTCGACTATGCCCACACCCCCGATGCGCTCGCCAAGGCGCTGCGCGCCGCGCGCCTGCACTGCCGCGGTCAGCTGCGGGTGGTATTCGGCTGCGGCGGGGACCGCGACGCCGGCAAGCGCCCGCTCATGGGGCAGGTGGCCGCCGGGCTCGCCGACGACCTCATCCTGACCGACGACAACCCACGTACCGAGGACCCCGCGCGCATCGTCGCCGACATCGTGGCCGGTATCACGCAGCGCACCCCGCTGCTCATCGAGCACGATCGGGGGCGCGCGATTCGGCTCGGGCTCGAGCGCTCGGGGCTGGACGACGTGGTGCTGATTGCCGGCAAGGGCCACGAGGATTACCAGATCCTGGGCACCACACGACGCGCGTTCCGTGACCAGGCGGTCGTCGCCGAGGAGCTCGCGAGGCTGTCCTCATGAAGCGCACGCTCGCCGAATTCGCGCGCGCCTGTGGTGGTCGCCTCGCCGGAGCCGACGGCCCGTTCACGGACGTGGTCAGCGACTCGCGCACCCTGAGCGCCGGACAGTTGTTCATCGCGCTGCGCGGCCCGAACTTCGACGGCCACGACTTCCTCGCCCAGGTGGCCGCCGCCGGTGCCGCCGGCGCGCTGGTTGCCGCGCGGCAGCCGCTGGCGCTGCCGCAGATCGTGGTGAAGGACACGCAGGCGGCGCTGGAGCGCGCGGCGCGCGCCTGGCGCGCCGCCTTCCCGGGTCCGCTGGTCGGCGTCGCCGGCAGCAACGGCAAGACCACCGCCAAGGAGATGACCGCCGCGATCCTTTCCCAGGCGGGAGAATGCCTCGCCACGCGCGGCAATCTCAACAACCACATCGGTGTGCCGCTGACGCTGCTGCGCCTCACGCCCGCGCACCGTTTCGCGGTGGTGGAGATGGGCGCGAACCGCGCCGGCGAAGTCGCCGCGCTCGTCGACATCGCCCGCCCCTCGGTCGGTCTCATCACCAACGCCGGCGCGGAGCACCTCGATGGCTTCGGGAGCCTCGAAGGGGTGGCGCGCGCCGAAGGGGAGATGGTCGCAGGACTCACCCCCGAGGCGACCGCGGTGATCAACGCGGACGATGAGTTCGCGCCCATGTGGCGCAGCTCCACGCCGGCGCGCGTGGTGAGCTTCGGCGTGCGCGCCGCGGCGGACTTCAGCGCCACGGAGGTGCGCACCTCGGTCGGCCCCGAGGGCTTCAGCACCCGCTTCCGGCTCAGCTCGCCCGCCGGCAGCGCCACCATCACCCTCGGTCTGGGCGGCGCGCACAACATCGCCAATGCACTCGCGGCGGCGGCCGCCGCCGGCAGCTGCGGCGCCACGCTCGAGCAGATCGCCGCCGGGCTCGCCACCATGCGCGCGGTCCCCGGGCGGCTGCAGTTCAAGCACGCCGCCGGCGGCGCCTGGCTGATCGACGACTCCTACAACGCCAATCCGAGCTCCATGCACGCCGCCATCGAGGTGCTGGCTTCCCTCGGCGGGCGCCGCTGGCTGGTGCTGGGTGACATGGCCGAGCTCGGCGAGTTCGCCCCCGCCGCCCACACCGAGATCGGCGAGTTCGCGCGCGCCGCCGGCATCGAGCGCCTGTACGCGACCGGCACCCTCATGACGCGCGCCGTGGACAGCTTCGGTGCGGGCGCGCAGTGGTTTCCGGACGCCGCGACGCTCAGCGCAGCGCTGACCCGCGCGCTCGGCGGCGCCGGCGCCGAGGTGCGCATCCTCGTCAAGGGCTCGCGCTTCAACCGCCTGGAGCGCGTGGCGGATGCCCTGAGCGGCAGCTCCTCGCGCGCCGGGGGGCACTGATGCTGTACTGGATCACACAGCAGTTCGCCGGGCACGTGAGCGGACTGCACGTATTCTCCTACCTCACCTTCCGCGCCATTCTCGCCACGGCTTCCGCGCTCGGGCTGTCGCTCATCATCGGCCCGTCGCTGATTGCGCGCCTGGTGCGCGGACAGATCGGGCAGGTAGTGCGCGACGACGGGCCGCCGACGCACCTGCTGAAGGCCGGCACGCCCACCATGGGCGGCACGCTGATTCTCATCACGACGCTGGTGAGCACGCTGTTGTGGGCGGACCCCACGAGCCGCCTGGTGTGGCTGGTGCTCGGGGTCACTTTCGCGTTCGGGCTCATCGGCTTCTACGACGACTACCTGAAGCTCGTGGTCAAGAACCCCAAGGGACTGGTGCCGCGCTGGAAATACTTCTGGCAGTCGGTGGCGGGGCTCGCGACCGCAGCCACTCTCTACTACACCGCGGCCGAGCCGGCCGAGACCACGCTGTTCCTGCCGTTCATCAAGAGCTTCCACGCCCCGCTCACCGCCTTCGGCTTCATCCTGATCGCCTATCTCATGATCGTCGGCATGAGCAACGCGGTGAATCTCACCGACGGGCTCGACGGGCTGGCGATCATGCCGGCGGCGCTGGTGTGCGCCGCGCTCGGGATCTTCGCCTATGCCAGCGGCAACTCGGTGTTCGCGCACTACCTGCAGATCCCCGACATCCGCGGGGCGGGGGAGCTGCTGATCTTCTGCGCCTCGCTCGCAGGCGCCGGCCTCGGGTTCCTGTGGTTCAACTCCTACCCCGCGCAAGTGTTCATGGGCGACGTCGGCGCGCTCGCCATCGGCGCGGCCATCGGCGTCATGGCGGTGATCGTGCGCCAGGAGCTGGTGGTGCTGGTGATGGGCGGCGTGTTCGTGCTCGAGACCGCCTCGGTGATCCTGCAGGTGGCCTCCTACAAGCTCACCGGCAAGCGCATCTTCCGCATGGCACCGATCCACCACCACTTCGAGCTCAAGGGCTGGGCCGAGCCGAAGGTGATCGTGCGCTTCTGGATCATCTCGCTGCTGCTGGTGCTGGCAGGGCTCGCCACCCTGAAGCTGCGATGAGTGCGCTGCGCGACAAGTACGCGGTGATCGTGGGGCTGGGTACCACGGGGCTCTCCTGCGCACGTTACCTGCACGTGCACGGCTGGCGCCTGGCGGTCACCGACACGCGTGCCGCGCCGCCGCAGCTGCCGGCCCTCACCGCGCTCGACCCGGGCATCCCGGTGCGTCTCGGCAGGCTCGATGCGTCGCTGCTGGCGGGCGCGGTGTGCGTGGTCGCCTCCCCGGGGCTGTCGCTGGAGGAGCCGTTTTTCGCCGCGGCGCGCCGCATGGGCCTGGAGATCGTGGGCGACATCGAGCTGTTCGCGCGCGCGGTCGATGCGCCCGTGGTCGGCATCACCGGCACCAACGGCAAGAGCACCGTCACCACCCTCCTCGGGCGCATGGCCGCGCGCGCCGGGCTGCGCGCGCGGGTCGGCGGCAACCTCGGCGAGCCGGCCCTCGACCTGCTCGCCTCCGGTACCGAGCTGTACGTGCTCGAGCTCTCCAGCTATCAGCTCGAGACCGTGTCCTCGCTGCACTGCCGCGCGGCCACGGTGCTCAACGTCAGCCCCGATCATCTCGACCGCTACCCGGACCTTGCCGCCTATGCCGCCGCCAAGGCGCGCATCTTCGCGCGCTGCGACCTGGCGGTGATCAACCTCGATGACCCGCTGGTGGTGGCCATGCCGCGCGCCGCGACGCGCACCCTGAGCTTCTCGCTGCGCGCGGCGATCGGCGCGGACTACGCCATCGCGCGCCGCGACGGCCGCTGGTGGCTGACGCGCCGCGAGGAGCCGCTGCTCGCGCTCGCCGAGATGCGCATCAAGGGTCTGCACAACGCCGCCAACGCGCTCGCCGCCATCGCGCTCGGCGAGGCGCTTGAGCTGCCGATGCCGGCGATGCTCGAGGAGCTGCGCAGCTTCGAGGGCCTGGCGCACCGCTCGCAGTGGATCGCGGACGTGGGCGGCGTCAGCTACATCGACGATTCCAAGGGCACCAACGTCGGCGCGACGCTCGCGGCGGTGGCGGGCATGGAGGGGCCGCTGGTCATGATCCTGGGCGGGGAGGGCAAGAACCAGGACTTCGCCCCGCTCGCCGCCGCCTTTCGCGGCAAGGTGCGGCACGCGGTGCTCATCGGCCGCGATGCCCCGCTGATCGAGGACGTGCTCGCCGGGGTCTGCCCGCTCGCGCGCGCCACGACGCTCCCGGGCGCGGTGGCCGCGGCCGCCGCCGCCGCGCGTCCGGGCGACACGGTGCTGCTGTCGCCGGCGTGCGCGAGCTTCGACATGTTCCGCGACTACCAGCACCGCGGCCAGGTGTTCGCCGAAGCGGTGCGGGAGCTCGCAGCATGAGCGCAGCTCCTGCAGCGCTCATGGGATTTGCGCGCTCGGGTACGCGCGGCGGCGGGGTGCACCTGGATGCGGTCACCATCGCGCTCACCCTCGGCATCGTGCTCCTCGGGCTCGTCATGGTGACCTCGGCCTCCGTTTCGATCGCCGGGGAGGAGACCGGGCAGCCCTTCTATTACCTCGAGCGGCAGCTGCTGCTGACGCTCATCGGCGCCGGCTGCGCGGCGCTCATGTTCTCGATCCGCACCGAGCTGCTGGAGCGTGCCGCGGTGCCGCTGCTCGCGATCGCGATCGCACTCCTGGTGGTGGTGCTGATCCCCGGCCTCGGGCACGTGGTGAACGGCAGCCGGCGCTGGCTGCACTTCGCCGGGGCCAACTTCCAGGTCTCGGAGCTCGCGCGCGTGCTGGTGCTGATCTACATCGCCAGTTACGCGGTGCGGCGCGAGCGCGAGCTGCGCGAGTCCTTCGCCGGGCTCGTGAAGCCGCTGGGGCTGCTGACCGCGGTGAGCGTGCTGCTGCTCATCGAGCCGGACTTCGGTGCCGCGACCGTGCTGTTCGCCACCGGATTCGGGCTGCTGTTCCTGGCCGGGGCGCGGCTGCGCTACGTCATCGCCATGACGGCGATCGCCTCGACCGGCTTTGCGGTGCTGGCGGTGAGCTCCAGCTACCGCCTGCGCCGCCTCACCACCTTCCTCGATCCCTGGGCCGATCCCTACAACTCAGGCTTCCAGCTCACGCAGTCCTTGATCGCCATCGGCCGCGGCCAGTGGTTCGGCGTGGGCCTGGGTGACTCGGTGCAGAAGCTGTTCTACCTGCCCGAGGCCCACACCGACTTCCTGTTCGCGGTGCTCGCCGAGGAGCTGGGACTCGCCGGGGTGGCGGTGACGCTGGCGCTGTTCCTGGCGCTGGTGTGGCGCGCGTTCCGCATCGCGCGCCTCGCTTCCGAGGCGGGACTGAAGTTTCCGGCCTGCCTCGCCGCAGGCTTCGGGCTGTGGGTCGGCATCCAGGCCTTCATCAACATCGGCGTCAACATGGGGGTGCTGCCGACCAAGGGACTGACGCTGCCGCTGATGAGCTACGGACGCTCGAGCCTCATCGTGGCGCTCGCCTGGGTGGGGCTGCTGCTGCGCGTCTACCACGAGGCGAGCGCCAAGCAGCGCGGCTCGGCCACCGTGCGGGGCGCCGCGTGAGCGGCCCGATCCTCATCATGGCCGGCGGTACCGGCGGCCACGTGTTTCCGGCGCTGGCGCTGGCGCGCATCCTGCGCGCGCAGTCGCGCGAAGTGATCTGGCTCGGCACCGCCCGCGGGCTCGAGTCGCGGGTCATTCCCGCGGAGGGCATTCCGCTTGAGCGGCTGTCGGTCGGCGGGCTGCGCGGCAAGGGCGCACTCACCTGGCTGCTCGCGCCGTTTCGCCTCGGTCTGGCGCTCGTGCAGGCGCTGCGGGTCATGTGGCGCCACCGACCGGTCGTGGTGGTGGGGCTCGGCGGCTTCGTCACCGGCCCCGGCGGGGTCGCCGCCTGGCTCACGCGCCGGCCACTACTCATCCACGAGCAGAACGCCATCGCCGGTTTCACCAACCGCGTGCTGGCGCACCTCGCGCGCGTGGTGCTGGAGGCCTTCCCGGGCAGCTTCGGCAGCGACGTGCACGCGCGCGTCATCGGCAACCCGGTGCGCGCCGACATCTCGGCCGTGCCACCGCCGGCCGCCCGCTTCTCCGGGCGCACCGGGCCGGTGCGCATCCTGGTGATCGGCGGCAGCCAGGGGGCGGCGCGCCTGAACGCGGTCGTGCCCTTTGCGCTGAAGCGCCTCTCCGCGTGGCTGCCCTTCGACGTGCGCCACCAGGCGGGTGAGCGCTGGATCGACGCCGGCCGCGCCAGCTATGCGCAGGCCGGGGTGCGCGCGGACGTGCGCCCCTTCATCGAGGATATGAGCGAGGCGTACGGCTGGGCGGATCTGGTGATCTGTCGCGCCGGCGCGCTCACCGTCTCGGAGCTCGCGGCGGTCGGGGTCGCCGCGATCCTCGTGCCCTTCCCCAAAGCGGTGGACGACCACCAGGCCTACAACGCGCAGTACCTGGTGCGCGAGGGTGCCGCGGTCGTGATCCCCGACCGCGAGCTGACCGCGGAGCGCCTGGCCACTGAGCTGCAGCGCCTGTGTGCCGGGCGCGGGAAGCTCCTCGCCATGGCGGAGCGCGCGCGCCTCTTGGCCAAGCCGCGCGCCGCGGACGAGCTCGCCGCTTCCTGCCTCGAGCTGGCCAGGAGCGCCGCATGAACGGCGAGCGCCGCACGCTGCCGGAGCGCCCCCGCGAGGAGCGGCGTGTCACGCCCGACCGGCGCGACCGCATGCGCCGCATCAACACTATCCACTTCGTCGGCATCGGCGGCAGCGGCATGTCGGGCATCGCCGCGGTGCTCCTGAACCTCGGCTACAAGGTGCAGGGGTCGGACCTGCGTGCCAGTGCCGTCACGCAGTGGCTGGCGGGCCTCGGCGCTCGCATCATCGCCGGTCACGCCGCCGGCAACATCGCCGGCGCCGACGTCGTGGTGGTCTCGGGCGCGGTGACGCGCGACAACCCCGAGGTACAGGCGGCGCTCGCGGCGCGCGTGCCGGTGGTGCCGCGCGCAGAAATGCTCGCCGAGCTCATGCGCTTCCGCTACTCGATCGCGGTCGCGGGCACGCACGGCAAGACCACCACCACCAGCCTGATCGCCAGCCTGCTGTCTGAAGGCGGCGAGGACCCGACCTACGTCATCGGTGGGCGCCTGAAGAGCGCGGCCAGCAATGCGCGCCTCGGCGCGGGACGCTATCTGGTGGCCGAGGCCGACGAGAGCGACGCCTCGTTCATGCACCTGCAGCCGCTGATCGCGGTGGTCACCAACATCGACAACGACCACCTCTCCGCCCACGGCGGGGACTTCGGGCTCCTCAAGCAGAGCTTCCTCGATTTCCTGCACAACCTGCCGTTCTACGGGCTGGCGGTGCTGTGCGCGGACGATGCGCAGCTGCGCACCATCCTCGAGGAGGTGGCGCGCCCGATCCTCTCATACGGGCTCGATGTCGCCGCGGACGTGCGCGCGGCCAACGTGCGCGCGCTGGGACTGCAGAGCCGCTTCGACGTCGCGCGCGCCGGCGCCGCACCGCTCACGGTGACGCTCAACCTGCCGGGCCTGCACAACGTGCGCAATGCGCTGGCGGCGATCGCGGTCGCCACCGAGCTCGGTATCGATGACGGTGCCATCGAGCGCGGCCTTGCCACCTTCCAGGGCGTCGACCGGCGGCTGCAGCACATCGCCGACGTCGCCACCGCCGCCGGCGGCGTCACCATCATCGATGACTACGGCCATCACCCGACCGAGATCACCGCGACGCTGGAAGCCGTGCGCCAGGGCTATCCTGGGCGGCGCATCCTGCTGGCGTTCCAGCCGCACCGCTACTCGCGCACCCACGACCTCATCGACGACTTCGGCAAGGCGCTCTCGGGGGCCGATGCGCTCGCGGTCACCGAGGTGTACGCGGCGGGCGAGTCGGCGATCCCGGGTGCCGACGGGCGCGCCATCTGCCGCGCGGTGCGCGGCCGCGGCCAGCTCGAGCCGCTGTTCGTCGAGAAGGTCGAGGAGCTCGCGGACGCGCTCAAGGACGTGATCCGTGATGGCGACGTCATCGTGGCCATGGGAGCCGGCAACATCTCCGCCGTCGCACACGCGCTGCCCGCGGCGCTCACCGCGCTGCTGCCGACCGGAGGCCGGCCATGAACCTGGCCCTCGCCCCGGAGTTCACCGCGCGGGTGCGGCGCAACGAGCCCTTAAGTCGCCACACCTCCTGGCACGTGGGCGGTCCTGCGGAGGTGTTCTTCAATCCGCGCGACCGTGCCGACCTCGTCGCCTTCCTGCGCGCGCTGCCGCCGGCAGTGCCCGTCCACTTCATCGGGCTCGGCAGCAACCTGCTGGTGCGCGACGGCGGCATCGCCGGGGCGGTCATCAGCACCCACGGCACGCTCGATGCGCTCGAGCGCCTCGCTGAGACCACCGTCCAGGCCGGGGCCGGTGTCGCCTGCGCCCGCATCGCCCGCTCCTGCATCCAGTGGGGCCTGGGACCCGCGGAGTTCTTCGCCGGCATTCCCGGCACCCTCGGCGGCGCGCTCGCCATGAACGCCGGTGCCTTCGGCGGGGAGACCTGGCGCCACGTGCTCAGTGTCGAGACCATCGACCGCAGCGGACGCACGCGCGAGCGCGCCGCGACCGAGTACCGCATCGCCTACCGTGAGGTGACCGCCCCGGCGCCCGAGGAATGGTTCCTCGGGGCGCGCCTGAGCTTCGAGCACCGCCCGGGCGCGCATGCTGGCGAGGTCAAGGTGCTGCTGGCGCGGCGCAAGGAATCGCAGCCGATCGGGGAGTGGAGCTGCGGCTCGGTGTTCGTGAATCCGCCCGGCGATCACGCGGCGCGCCTCATCGAGAGCGCCGGCCTCAAGGGTTTCCGCATCGGCGATGCCTCGGTCTCGGAGAAGCACGCCAACTTCATCATAAATCACGGCCACGCGCGGGCGGCCGACATCGAGCGCCTGATCGAGCACGTGCGCTCGAGCGTCGAGCGTCAGCACGGCGTGGCGCTACGCACCGAGGTGCGCATCCTGGGAGTACCCGCCTGATGCGCCTCACCTACGACCCCAAGGGCCTGCACCGCGCCACGCAGGCGCGCGAGTTCGGCCGCGTCGCGGTGCTGTTCGGCGGGGATTCCAGCGAGCGCGAGATCTCGCTGCTTTCCGGCCAAGCGGTGCTCGAGGCCCTGAAGAGGCGCGGCGTGGATGCCCACGCCTTCGACCCGCGCGATCAGGCGCTGTCAGAACTGCTGACCCAGCGCTTCGCGCGGGTGTGGATCGCGCTGCACGGCCCGGGGGGCGAGGACGGCACGCTGCAGGGGGCGCTCGAGTATCTCGGCGTGCCCTACACCGGCAGCGGGGTCATGGGCTCGGCCATCGGCATGGACAAGCTGCGCACTAAGCGCCTCGCGCACGCCATAGGCGTCGCCACCTCGGACTTCGTGGTGCTGCGCGGCCCGGAGGACTTCGATCTCGCGCTCGAGCGGCTGCAGCTGCCGCTGATCGTCAAGCCCGCAACCCAGGGCTCATCGGTCGGCATGACCAAGGTCGAGAAGGCGGAGGAGCTCGCCGCCGCCTACGCCGCCGCCGCACAGCTCGAGGAGCTGGTGTTCGCCGAACCCTGGCTGCCGGGCAAGGAGTACACCGTCGCGATCCTGCAGGAGGAGGCGCTGCCCTCGATCCGCATCGAGACGCCCAAGACCTTCTACGATTACGAGGCCAAGTACTTCCGCGACGACACGCGCTACTACTGCCCCTCGGGGCTGCCCGAACCGGCCGAGGCGCACCTGCGCAGCCTGGCACTCGCCGCGTTCGATGCGGCCGGCGCCTCCGGCTGGGGGCGCGCGGATTTCATGCTGGACGCGGCGGGCCGCCCGCAGCTGCTCGAGATCAACACCATTCCCGGCATGACCAGCCACTCGCTGGTGCCCATGGCCGCGCGCGCGGTCGGCATCGACTTCGAGGAGCTGGTGTGGCGGGTGCTCGAGACCAGCTTCACGCGCCGCCTCGCCGGCACGCAAGGCAGGAGCTGATGCTGGGCCGCCCCAGAAATCGCCGTAAGCCTTCGGTCAGGCGCCCGAGGCTCCCGAGCATCAACTGGCGGGCGCTCGGGATCACCGCCGCCGCGCTCGCCTTCCTCGGCGTGCTCGCGGCGGCGGTGTCCTGGGCCCTCAATCAGCCCATCGAGACGGTCGCGGTCCAGGGGCGCTTCCAGCGCGTCGCGCCGATGGACGTCGAGCGCGTGGTCAAGGCACAGGTGCACGGGGCGGGGCTGCTGTCGGTGGACCTCGCCTCGGTGCGGCGCGCGATTCACACGCTGCCGTGGGTGGAAGCGGTGAGCGTCGAGCGGCACTGGCCGCGCGGCCTCGACGTGCTGGTCATCGAGCAGACCGCGGCGGCGCGCTGGGGCGAGCGGGGACTGCTCAACACCCGCGGCGAGCTCTTCGACATCGACGAGCGCCACGTGCCGCCGGAGCTGGCGCAGCTGGAGGGCCCGCCGGGCAAGGAAGGGCTGGTGGCGCAGCGCTACTTCGCCGCCGAGGGTCGGCTGATGCAGGCCGGGCTGCGCCTCACGGCCATGCGCCTCGATGCGCGCGGCGCCTGGGAGTTCGACCTCGCCAACGGCGTGACCGTGCGCCTGGGCAGGCGCCAGGTCGATGAGCGCTTCGAGAAGTTCATGAACGCCGCGCTGAAGCTGGTCACGCAGCGCGGCGAGGACATCTCTTACGTGGACATGCGGTACACGAACGGTTTTGCCGTCGGCTGGCGCGGCAACGTTGCGCACGCCGCGGCTCGCGAAGGTGGTCACGATGCTTAAGCGTGCGGAACGAAATCTCATCGTCGGACTGGACATCGGCACGTCCAAGGTCGTCTCGATGGTCGGGGAGGTGGGACTCGACGGCTCGATCGAACTGCTCGGGATCGGCTCCCAGCCCTCGCGGGGACTGAAGAAGGGCGTGGTCGTCAACATCGAGTCCACGGTGCAGTCCATCCAGCGCGCCGTGGAGGAAGCCGAGCTCATGGCCGGGTGCGAGATCCACTCGGTGTTCGCCGGCATCGCCGGCAGCCACGTGCGCAGCTTGAATTCGCACGGCGTGGTCGGGGTGCGCGACAAGGAGGTCAGTCACGGTGACGTCGAGCACGTCATCGATGCCGCCAAGGCGGTCGCGATCCCTGCCGACCAGAAGATCCTGCACGTGCTGCCGCAGGAATTCATCGTCGACGGCCAGGAAGGCATCCGCGACCCGATCGGCATGTCCGGGGTGCGCCTGGAGGCCAAGGTGCACATCGTGACCGGGGCCGATTCGGCGGCGCAGAACATCGAGAAGTGCATTCAGCGCTGCGGGCTCGAGGTCGATGACGTGGTGCTCGAGCAGCTCGCCTCGAGCTTCGCGGTCCTCACCGAGGACGAGAAGGAGCTCGGGGTGTGCCTGGTCGACATCGGCGGCGGCACCACCGACCTGGCGGTGTTCGCCAACGGCGCGATCCGCCACACCGCCGTCATCCCCATCGCCGGCGACCAGGTGACCAACGACATCGCGGTCTCGATGCGCACCCCGACGCAGTACGCCGAGGACATCAAGATCCGCTACGCCTGCGCGCTCTCGCAGCTCGCCAACCCCGACGAAAGCATCGAGGTGCCCTCGGTCGGGGAGCGTCCGGCGCGGCGCCTGGCACGCCAGACGCTCGCCGAGATCGTCGAGCCGCGCTACGAGGAGCTCTTCGGCCTGGTGCGCGAGGAACTGCGCCGCTCGGGATTCGAGGAAATGATCGCCGCCGGCATCGTGCTCACCGGCGGCAGCGCCAAGATGGAGGGCGCCATCGAGCTCGCCGAAGAGGTGTTCCACGTGCCGGTGCGGCTCGGGGTGCCGCAGGCCGTGCAGGGGCTCAGCGACGTGGTGCGCAATCCGATTTTTTCCACGGGCGTGGGCCTCCTGCTCTACGCGCGTGATAACGCTTTGCCCGCACGTCGCGGGCGCTCCCTGGGCGGGAATGCCAAGTCGACCCTCGACCGCATGCGTTCCTGGTTCCAGGGGAATTTTTGAAGCTGACAGAGAACACAGAACGACTCAACCAACCAATTCTTTTTTTGCGTAAGGAGCGAGAGCCATGTTTGAACTGATGGACGCGTACAGCCAGAGCGCCGTCATCAAGGTGATCGGCGTCGGCGGCGGCGGCGGCAACGCCGTGGCGCACATGATCACCGCCGGCATCGACGGCGTGGAGTTCATGTGCATCAACACCGACTCACAGGCGCTGAAGCACGCCAAGGTAAAGACCGCGCTGCAGATCGGCTGCAACATCACCAAGGGGCTGGGCGCCGGCGCCGACCCCGAGGTCGGCCGCCAGGCGGCCATGGAGGACCGCGATCGCATCGTCGAGCTGGTCGAGGGTTGCGACATGCTGTTCATCACCGCCGGTATGGGCGGCGGCACCGGCACCGGTGCCGCTCCGGTAGTGGCGCAGGTCGCCAAGGAGCTCGGCATCCTCACCGTAGCGGTCGTGACCAAGCCGTTCGAGATGGAAGGCAACAAGCGCAGCTACGTCGCCGAGCACGGCATGGCGGAACTGGGCAAGTACTGCGACTCGCTCATTACAATTCCTAACCAGAAGCTGCTCACGGTGTTGGGACCGCAGACCACGCTGCTGGATGCCTTCAAGGCGGCCAACCAGGTGCTGCAGGGGGCGGTGCAGGGCATCGCGGAGCTCATCACGCGCCCCGGTCTCATCAACGTCGACTTCGCCGACGTGCGCACGGTGATGGCCGAGACCGGCATGGCGATGATGGGTTCGGGGGCTGCGAGCGGCGAGAACCGCGCCCGCGCGGCCGCCGAGGCGGCGGTGTCCTCACCGTTGCTCGAAGACATCAACCTCGCCGGTGCCCACGGGATCCTCGTGAACGTGACCGCGGGCATGGACCTGTCAATTGGGGAGTTCCAGGAGGTGGGTCAGATCGTCAAGCAGTTCGCCTCCGATGACGCCACGGTGGTGGTCGGAACGGTCATCGACCCGGAGCTGTCCAACCAGGTACGCGTGACCGTGGTCGCCACCGGGTTGGGAAGGCCGGCCATGTCGGCACGGGCGCAGCTGCCGGAGCGGCGCGAGCGCGAGACGCGGGAGCATCGCGAAGCGCGCGATGCGCGTGAGCCGCCGATGCGAATGGTGCGCCGCCCACAGCTCTCCAGCAGCGACTACGCTGCGCTCGATAAGCCCACCGTCCAGCGCCAGCGGGCGGTCGGGGACGGCCTGCGCAGCGAAGCCGACCCGGAGGAGCTGCTGGATATCCCTGCGTTCCTGCGACGGCAGGCCGACTGATGTGATACGGTAACGCGCCCTTACGTGAAGCGCCTTGGAGAGGGGCCAACGAGGCAGGAGGGCCTCTCCCCAATGGCGCTTATGGCGCATCGGTCAACCGCGCTACTGTGGCGGACGTTAGGGGAACGCAACATCTATGGTCGGACAACGCACGCTTAAGAACTCGATACGCGCCACGGGCGTGGGTCTGCACACCGGCAAGAAGGTGCTGATGACCCTGCGCCCGGCCGACCCGGACACCGGCATCGTGTTTCGCCGCACCGACCTGGCGGACCCGGTCAACATCCGCGCGCACGCCGAGAACGTGGGCGACACCATGTTGGGGACGACCCTCGGCAAGGGGCAGTCACGAGTCTCGACCGTCGAGCACCTGCTGTCGGCGTTCGCGGGCCTCGGCATCGACAACGCCATCGTCGAGGTGTCCGCGCCCGAGGTGCCGATCATGGACGGCAGCGCAGGTCCCTTCGTGTTCCTGCTGCAGTCGGCGGGCATCGAGGAGCAGCGCCGGCCGAAGCGCTTCATCCGCGTGAAGAAGCGCCTGCGCGTCGAGGACGGTGACAAGTGGGCGCAGTTCGATCCGTTCGACGGCTTCAAGGTGAACTTCGAGATCGAGTTCAACCACCCGATCTTCAAGCGCCGCTCGCAGCGCGCCTCGATGGACTTCTCGACCACCTCCTTCCTGAAGGAGGTGAGCCGCGCGCGCACCTTCGGCTTCATGCGCGACCTGGAGACGCTGCGCTCGCGCAACCTCGCCCTCGGCGGCAGCCTCGACAACGCCATCGTGCTCGATGACTTTAGGGTGCTGAACGAGGACGGCCTGCGCTACGAGGACGAGTTCGTCAAGCACAAGATCCTGGACGCCATCGGCGACCTGTACCTGCTCGGACACAGCCTGATCGGGGAGTTCTCGGGCCACAAGTCCGGTCATGCGCTGAACAACCGCCTGCTGCACACGCTGCTCGCGGACACC
>CAZAXR010000014.1:0-15322 GCA_964489185.1 uncultured Steroidobacteraceae bacterium
GGGCCCTTGATCTCGCCCACCGCCATGCCAAACAGCGCGTCCGCGAAGGGCGCCACGAAGGCACCGCGCTCGGACCAGCCCAGGTCACCGCCGTTCTTGGCTGAACCAGGGTCCTGCGAGTACTGCCTGGCAAGCTCGCCGAAGTCCTTGCCGGCCTTGGCCTGCGCCAGCACCTGCTGGGCAAGGGCGAGCGCACTCGCATCATCCTTGCCGGTGATGAGTATGTGGCGCGCATGGCGCCTCTCGGGCACGTTCAGCCGGCTCTTGTTCTTCTCGTAGGCCGCGTGCAGGTCGGCATCGCTTACCGGCTGCTGCGTCGCGAGTGACTCCAGGCGCAGCTCCGCGTACTGCAGGTGCGCCGACTCGGGGGTCATGTACTGCGCCTGGTGCTCCTTGTAGTAAGCCTGCACCGCCGTATCGTCGATGGCCGCGGGCTTGAACTGCTCGACCGGCAGCAGGAAGTAGCGTACCTCGCGCTCCTGGTTCTCCAGCTCGGCGAGACGCTTGAGCTCCTGCGGCGTCACGAAGTCGGAGGCGCGAATGCCGCCCTCGAGCTGTGCGCGCTGCACGTCGCCGCGCAGCTCCTCTTCGAATTTCTCGAGTGACAGTCCGGCCTGCGCCAGGGCTGACTTGGCGGCCTCCGGGGAGTACTGGCCGCCGATCTGGAATGCCGGCTCGTTCTGGATCGCCTCGTGCAGCTGCTGGCGGCTGACGCGGTAGCCAAGATCCTGCGTGCGCTCGGTGAGCAGTGCGGTGCGGATCATGTTCTCCAGCACCTCGTCCTGCAGACGCGTGCGCAGCTTGGCGGGGAGCTCCGCTCCGCCGAGGCGCTGCTGCCACTGCGTCTGCTGGCGCAGCCAGGCGTTGCGCGCATCTTCCACGGAGATCTTGGTGCCGTTCGCTTCGGCGGCGTAGTTCGAGCCGCCGAAGTTCAGGTTGACGATGCCGTAGGCACCCCAGGCAGCGAATATCAGCGACAGCGTCCCCAGCACCAGATACGCAAACCACTTGCGCCATTTATGGCCCGCGTACCCTTTGAGGCTGTCTCCGATACTCTGCAGCATGTTTGGGCTGGCTGGATGAAATCAGTGGCGGAGCGGACGGGACTCGAACCCGCGACCCCCGGCGTGACAGGCCGGTATTCTAACCAGCTGAACTACCGCTCCGGATTTTGGGGGGCGAATCCTAACGGATTGATGAATAAGGCTACAAGCAGTTTCGGATCTCCTTCCGCGGGCTTGCGGCTGCCTCGCCGCAGCCCTTGCACCGAGGTCGCCGCATACCCCAAGGGGGCACCCGGCGCACACCCCGCGCGGGCCGTAGTCTGCCCTGCAAACGGCACCGCACCCACCCGGAACGCGCTCCCACGCCCGCTGAACTCACCCTGAACCGCGCCCGCTAAGGGCGGGTCAACCAACGGCGTCGCGGCGCGCTATGCCTGCTGCAGATGCACCGGGCAGCACATCTGCGATCCGTGCGTCGCTATGTTAAGACACGCTGCCCGTCTGCCCGTTCTGCAGGCACAATGGGTGCAGGTTCGCCAAGGGATAATCGCTCATGAAGCTGAGTCGTACCGCCGTTTCCTTCCTCTGTGCCGCGCTGTGTGCGCCCGCCTTTGCGGGTCTCGGCGGCACCGTCGCCTCGGTCGATGCGGACCGCGTCAGCCTCAAGGGCGAAGTGCGCGTCACCTCCCAGGCCGGCTACACCGTGCATGAGATCAGCAGCGCCTCCGGCATGGTGGTGCAGGAGTATTTCGCGCCCAACGGCGTGATATTCGCCGTGAGCTGGCGGGGCCCGGGCGTGCCGGACCTCAAGCAGATGCTCGGCAGCTACTACGAGCAGGCCCGGCAGGCGGCGAGCGGACCACACTACAACCACCATCACCTCACGGTCGCGACTCCGCAGGTCGTGGTGCAATCGAGCGGTCACCTGCGCAGTTTCGTCGGACGCGCCTGGGCCCCGGCGCTGCTGCCGCAGAATTTCTCCATCAATGACATTAAGTAACCGCCGCCCTCAGGGAGGATGCCCCGTGCAAAAGTTCTTGGCTCTGGTTCTGGCAACCCTGGTGCTCGCGGCCTGCGGCGGCGGCGGCGGCGGTAGCAGCAGCAATCCCCCTCCCCCTCCTCCTCCGGGGCAGGTCATCGCGCCGCCGGGGCCGCCGAACGTTGAGAAGATTGTCGTCGATCAGGGGCCGGCCGGACTGCAGGAGACCGCGGTCAATACCGCGTTCGTGAGCGTCAACGTCTGCGAGCCCGGCACCACCAACTGCCAGCTGATCGATCACATCGAAGTCGACACCGGATCGGTCGGGCTGCGCGTCATCGCCTCCGTCATCACGCAGATCTCGCTGACCCCGTTTACCAGCGGACCGAATGCCGAGTGTCTCGCATTCGCCGACGGCGACAGCTGGGGGTCACTGGCGAACGCTGACATGGAGCTGCCGATCTCGGGCGAGAAGGCCGGCGGTGTCACCGTGCACCTGATCGGCGCCGCCGCCGCGGGAGCGCCGCCCGCCACCTGCCAGGGTATGAAGACCGAGAACACCGTCGCCGATTTCGGCGCCAACGGCATCCTGGGTGTCGGGCCGTTCATCAACGACTGCAACAGCGGTGGCAACTGTCCGCCGGGGAACCAGTCGGCCAACTATTACACCTGCTCTGCCCCGGGGACCTGCAGCACGACCACGGCCTCGCTCGCTCAGCAGGTGCCCAACCCGATCACCAAGTTCACTACCGATAACAATGGCGTGATCGTCGAGCTGCCGCCGGTGTCGGGAGCGAATCAGGCCAATCCCAGTGGCTCGCTGGTGTTCGGCATCGGCACGCAGACCAACAATGCCCTGACCGGCACCAAGCTCACCGCCGATCCGACGACCGGCAACATCACCGCCACGCTGAATGGGACCAATTTCTCGACGGCCTATCTGGACAGCGGTTCCAACGCCAACTTCTTCAATGACGGCGTGCTGTCTGCGTGCCCGGCCCCGAACAACGGCTTTTACTGCGGCGGCACGCCGAGGGACGAGAACGCCACGCTGCACGGCGGCGGCGGGACAAATCTGGCGGCGAGCTTCACGGTCGACGATGCCAACCAGATGTTCAGCAGCAACCCGACCTACACTGCGCTGCCTGATCTGTCGGGTCCGGGGCTGGATGCGACCAGCTTCGATCTCGGCCTGGCGTTCTTCTTCGGGCACAACGTGTTCACCGGGCTCGAGGACGTCGCGACCAACGCGCAGCCGTACTTCGCGTACTGACGCTGCAGCGCAGCGCCGCTAGGGCACGGCTCGGCCGGGCCGCGCCGTGGCATGATAGGCGCATGAGCCGTCCGCAGAGGATCGGCGCGATCGTGCTGATCGCGCTGCTGGTGCTTTCCGCGTATGGCCTGTGGGCGACTTACCCGCAGGCCACGCCGCTGCGCGCGGCTCAGGCGGCCGCCGGCGGCGGCGCGATGCCGAACATCGACCAGAATACCTACCTCACGGCGCAGCGGCTCGCGCGCCTCGCCACCACGCCCGAAGAGCAGCCGCTCGCGCAGGCTGCGGTGCAGACCGCCGACCACGAACTCGATCTGGCCTTCGCCGCTGCGATGCGGCGCCTCGAGGCGCATCCGCCGCCGCTCAGTCCCGAGGCCGCCCAGATCGAACAGCGCCTGCAGGATGCGCAGAAGGAGCTGGCGGTGCAGACCGAGGGCGTCAAGCGCCTCACCGCGCAGCTGGCGCAGGCGAAGGATGAGGACAAGCCGGCGCTCGAGGATCGGCTGCAGCTGGCGCAGGCGCAGCTGGAGCTGCAGCAGGATGCGGTCCAGGAGGCAAATGATGACCTGCTGCAGGCCGGCGGCAACGCGCACCAGCGCATCCAGATGATGCAACAGGAGCACGAGGCCACCGAGCACAACGCCGCCGCCGCCGCACCCGCGGCCACCCCCAACGCCCTCAGCATGCTGCAAGGCATGGTCGGCGACGTGCGCGAGTGGCTGGCCCTGCACCGCAAACGGCGCTGGCTCGCCGAGGCGCAGGAGCAGGTCGATGCCAGCCTCAAGCAGCTTACCCAGGAGCGTCAACGCCTGGTGGACGAGCTCGCAGCGAGCAAGGCGCAGCTGCCGCACAACGCCGGGGCCAAGGGCACCTCAGCCTCCGCCGCCGCGCCCCCGGCAGCCGCGGCCGCGCAGACGGCGCCGCCCGCCGCGGGGCCCGACTCCGCGCTCAACGCGACGCGGCGCATCGCCGCCGACCAGCACCGCATCACGCTGCGTGATCAGCGCATCAGCGCACGCCGGCGCCTCGCCGACATCTACAGTCAGTGGGGGGCCGTCGTCTCCAGCCAGGCGCGCGCCGTGGCGCACGACATCCTGCAGGGCACCGCGATCATCGCGGTGGCGCTGCTGCTGCTGCTGTTCGCGGACCGCTGGGTCGAGCGGCTGCTGGGGCGCGCGCACATCGACCGCCGCCAGCTGGCAACGCTGCGCAGCGTCGTGGGGGTCGCGCTGCAGCTGGTGGGGATCGTGATCATCCTGCTGGTGCTGGTCGGCCTGCCCGGCCAGACGGCCACCATGCTCGGCATCGTCGGCGCCGGACTCACCGTGGCGCTCAAGGACTTTCTGGTCGCCTTCATCGGCTGGTTCGTGCTCATGGGGCGCAACGGCATCCGGCTCGGGGACTGGGTGGAGATCAACGGGGTGAGCGGCGAGGTCGTCGAGCTCAACATGTTCCATACGGTGCTGCTGGAGACCGGCAATTGGAACGCCGCCGGCCAGCCCACCGGCCGCCGCGTGACCTTCACCAACAGCTTCGCCATCGGCGGCCACTATTTCAATTTCTCGACCGCCGGCCAGTGGCTGTGGGATGAGCTGTCGGTGCTGGTGCCCTACGGCCGCGATGCGCACGCGATCGCGGAAGCGATCCAGAAGGAGGTCACCGCCGCGACCGCCGACAGCGTCGCACAGGCCGAGCAGGAGTGGCAGCGCGCCTCGCGCGGCCAGCGCGGCGGTACCTTCACCGCCCAACCGGTGGTCGCCGTGCGCCCGGCCTCCGGCGGTGTTGAGATCGTGGTGCGTTACGTCACACGCGCGAGCGAGCGCTTTGCGCTGCGCGCGCGCCTCTACCAGTCGGCCGTGCAGATGCTGGGTCAACAGGGACCATGAGCGAGCGCCTGCCGGCACTGTTTCTCGGCCACGGCAGCCCGATGAACGCCCTGCAGGAAAACGACTGGACGCGCGCCTGGGCTGCGATCGGCGCGCGGCTTCCTCACCCGCGCGCGGTGCTCGCCATCTCGGCACACTGGTACGTACCGGCGCTCGCGGTGACCGCCATGGCCGCGCCGCGCACCATCCATGATTTCGGCGGCTTTCCGCGCGCACTGTACGCAATGCGCTATCCGGCGCCGGGCGATCCCGCACTGGCCGGGCGCGTGCAGCAGCTGCTCGCGCCGCTGCCGGTGGCAGCCGATCATTCCTGGGGCCTCGATCACGGCACCTGGTCGGTGCTGCATCACGTGCTGCCGCAGGCGGACGTCCCGGTCGTGCAGCTGAGCATCGACCAGACGCAGCCGCCGCGCTTCCACCGCGAACTCGGCGCGCGCCTGCGGCCGCTGCGCGATGCGGGGATTCTGCTGCTCGGCAGCGGCAACGTGGTGCACAACCTGGAGGCCTATGCCTGGGGCAGGCACCCGCAAGAACCCTACGACTGGGCACTGCGCTTCGAGGCCACGGTGCGCCGGCAACTGCAGAGCGTTCAGCATGCATCCCTCATCGATTACGCCGAGCTCGGCAGAGACGCGCTGCTCTCGGTACCCACACCCGAGCACTACCTGCCGCTGCTGTACATCCTGGGGGCCAGCGAGCCTGGCGAGCCGGTAACCTTC
This sequence comes from uncultured Steroidobacteraceae bacterium, assembly GCA_964489185.1. Lineage (GTDB taxonomy): Bacteria > Pseudomonadota > Gammaproteobacteria > Steroidobacterales > Steroidobacteraceae > 13-2-20CM-66-19. The sequence continues at coordinate 5,862 of CAZAXR010000014.1, forward strand.
CCCGTTGGGGGAATCGACGGCGGCTCGATATCGATGCTGGCCGTGCAGTTCGGCTAGCTCCAGCTGCCCGCTACGGGCCCGGGACCAGCGGACCTAATCGCCCAGCCCGTCTCGACGCTGATCGTCCGTTGAATGCGAGGGCCGCAAGGCGCACCAGCGCACGACCGCTGCCGATGACACCGCGCGTTGGCATGATCCACACCGACGACCGGCTCACGGTCGCACTGCGGTGAAGGAGTAAAGCCGACCTGGACGGTTGTCGGCCATGCGCAGCAGCGTGCGCGCGACGCTCCAGGCACCGGGGATCGCGAACATGCCAGTGAGTGCGCGCCGCATGAGGCGATTTCCCCCGGCGGCGCGCTCGGCGAGCTCCCGCAGAATACTCTGCGGCGTACTCGGAGCCAGATTGATCGCGCTGGCGAACGGCGGCAACACCCGCACGCTGCGAAATCCCGCCCCCCGTATGGCGCGCAGGTACTCGCGCAGGAGGTAGGCGTGCTCGCCGCCGTAGTGTCGGTGCAAGGGATGCGCCTCGAGGAACGCCTCGAGGTCCTGGGGATGCGAAATCACGTGCTCGCGAATGGCGATCAAGGTCCCGCCGGGATGCAGCACCCGGAAGCACTCGGCGCAGGTGCGCTCCAGGCTTTGGGTGTGGTGCAGCACCGCACGCGCGAACACCAGCCCGAAGTACGCGCCGGGAAAGGGCAGTGCCTCGGAGTGCTCCTGCACTATCGTGATCGGCAACCCGGTCTCGCTGGCCAGACGGCGGATGGCCCCGGCGCCCACAATTTCACTGGCATCGGGCTCGAGTGCGGTGACGGCAAACCCGGCGCGCGCCAGAGCGTAGCTCACGATCCCCCGCCCCGCGCCGACTTCGAGCGCCCGGCAGTCGCTTGCCGGCGGCAGCAGCGCGCGCACCGCCTGCCATTCCGCGCTGCTCGCATAGCGCTCGGCGGCCACGCTGAGCGGATCGTCGTAGTAAGCGTCGCGCACGCACCCGCTTTGGTCGGGCTGGGAACGCAGCCGCAGCACCGCCTGCTCCCAGCTGCCTGTGTCACTGGTGGGGCTCACGCGCGTGTCGCTCCCCATCGTCCAACTGGCGGACCACCCGCGCCGGGTTGCCGCCTACCACTGTGTAGGCGGGCACCGCGCGCGTCACCACCGCGCCGGCGCCGATGACCGCTCCCTCCCCGATCGTGACACCCTTGAGGATGCTGGCACCGAATCCGATCCACACCTTGTCGCCGATGGTGACCGGCTTCACCGGCACGTGCTCCCAGGACTTGCGCCCCATGCGCCAGTCTTCGACGTCGGAGCTGCGCAGCGCCCAGCTGACCGCATGCGAATCGTGGTCCACGACGGTCACGCCCCAGGAGATGATCACGTCTGAACCGATGGTCACGGCGCTATGGCACACGATATGACTGGCACCGATATAAGTGCGGTCGCCGATCCTCACCCGCCCGGCGGGGCCGTCGAAGCTGATACGGCAGTGGACGATCGAGCCACTGCCGATCGTAACCCGAGTGGCGCCTCGACCGACGCCGAGCCGCCAGCGGTAGACGCGGCTGCCGGCGCCAATGCTCACGCTGCGCGAAGTGAGATGTCGCAGGCGATGCCAGCCGTTGAGTGCCGCGGCGATGATCTTCATGCGCTCGCCCCGCACAGACGCTGGAAATCACTCCATTGGCGCTGCTTGGAGTAATCGGTCGCGATCATGCGCTGGCCTGCCGCCGCCAGCGAACGGCGCCTGGGCTCGTCATGCAGAGCTGCCTCGATGATTCGCGCGGCATCCTGTGGGCTCTGGTAGAGCTGCATGGTAACCCCATCGGTCATGCCCGGCGGATAGGAGCCCGGATCGGAAACCATCAGCGCCCCACAGCCGAGCGCCTCCCAACAGCGCATGTTGCCGCGCTCCGCACCGGCCATGTCGATGGCGCCGTTCAGCACGATCCTGCTGCTGGCGAGGGCGGCATACAGCGCACGTCCGAACAGCGGCGGCTGCGCCAGCGCGCGGATCGCGGCCGGGCGCCGGAAGCGCCCGAGCGGCAGCAGGCGCCCCGGCAGCGACTCCGCCAGCGCCGTGATACCGGAGGTATCGAGGTGCAGCGCCACCTCGCGGTGATCCGCGAGCGCCGCCACCGCCTCGAGCAGCCGCGCCCGCTGGCGATGGTGGCGCGAGTAGCTGCCGGCGAACAGCACATCCACCGGCCGCTCAGTGTTGGCGGCGTATGCGTCCATGGCCGGATCGTGCGCCGGGTAGAACTGCGCGGTGCGGCAGCCGCGTGCCTCGAACTGGCGCAGAATCGCGGGAAAGTTGCACACCACCAGCTGATAGGCGGAGAAATCCGCCCCCGGAGAGGGCGCCGCGCGCCAGGCGATCGACAAGCGCACGCAGCCCGGCAGGCGGCGCACGAAATCGCTCCCGTAACGCATGGGGTCGGAGTTGTAGAACACTTCGCTGCGATGGGCTTCGATCTGGCAGCGCAGGATCTCCTCGTGGCGGCTGCCGGCAGGCATCCCAGCCTCAACGGCCCAGGCGCGCTGCAGCACCTCATCGTCGGCATTGGTGAAGAAGGCGCCCGGCTGTCCTTGCAGCACCGGCTGCAAGATGTGAGCCGCTCCGTATCGGTCGTCGAGGAATACGCGGCGCAGATCCTCGAAGCGCGAGGCCCCGGCGGACAGCGCGCGCAGTCTCGGAATGTAGGACCTGTAGAGACCCGCGTTCTGGAACAGACGCATCGTGGCGCGATCGCGTCACCGGAATGCGGCGATGGCGGCCACGACCCGCTGCTGCTGCTCGGCGCTCATCTCGGCAAACATCGGCAGCGACAGGATGCGCGACTGGTGCCGGAACGCGTTCGGGAAGTGCTCCGGCAGAGCCTTGAGATGTGCGTAGGCCGGCACGAAGGGCAGCGCGCAGGGATAGTTCACGCTGGTCTGGATGCCGTTGGCGGCGAGGTGCTGCGCCAGCGCGTCGCGGCGCGGATGCTGGATGACATAGAGGTGATAGACGTGCTCGCGGCCCGGCGCCACGCGCGGGGTGGTGACGCCCTCGATCGCGCTCAGCATCTCGTCATAGGCACGCGCGTGCGCCTGCCGCCGCAGCGTCCACTGCGGCAGGTGTTTCAGCTTGACCGACAGGATCGCCGCCTGCAGGCCGTCGAGCCGGCTGTTGATGCCCTCGATCAGGTGCTCGCCCTTGGTCAGGCCGCCGTGACGCGCGAACATCGCCATGCGCCGCGCCAGGGACTCATCCGCGGTGGTGAGTGCGCCCGCATCCCCCATGGCGCCGAGGTTCTTGCCGGGGTAGAAGGAGAAGGTGGCGACGTCGCCGAAGCTGCCCACCTGGCGGGGGCCGATGCGCGCCAGGTGCGCCTGCGCGCAATCTTCGATCACCCACAGTCCACGGCGGCGGGCGATGGCCAGGATCGCCTCCATGTCCGCGCCTTGCCCGTACAGGTGCACCGGAACGATGCCCACGGTGCGCGCGGTGATGCGCGCCTCGATGTGCCGCGGATCGATGGTATAGGTCTCGGCATCGGTGTCGCAGAACACCACCCGGCCGCCGGCCTGGCTGATGCTCTCCGAGGTCGAGATCCAGGAGTGCGCGGTGGTGATGACTTCATCACCCGGCTGCAGGTCGAGGGCGCGCATGGCGATGTACAGTGCATCGGTGCCGTTGGCACACGAGACGCAGTGCGGCGCGCCGGTGGCGGCGGCGAACTCGCGCTCGAACTGCTCGACGAACGGGCCGCGGATGAATGCCGAGGCACGGATCACCGCGGCGACCGCCGCGTCGACCTCGGCCCTGATATCCAGGTACTGGGCGTACAGATCGGCCAGCGGCACGCCGACCTGCGCTGCGCTGCTCATCCCCGGCCCCGTCACGAGCCGGCGCGCACGGCGCGCACGAAACGCGCCGGATTGCCGGCATAGATGCCCGGGCGGGTGATGTCGCGGGTGACTACCGCGCCCGCCCCGATCACCACGTCATCGCAGATCGTCACCGGCAGGATGCTGGCATTGGACCCGATGCTGACACGAGCGCCCACCCGCGTCGGCCGCCACAGCTCGCGCCGGCCGCGGGCCGGTGCGCCGCTGCGGTAGGTATCGTTGATGAACATCACCCCGTGCGCCACCACGCAGTCCGGCCCGATCTCCACCAGCTCGCAGACGAAGGAATGCGACTGGATGCGCGAGCGCGCCCCGATGATGACGCCCTTCTGGATCTCGACGAACGGACCGACGAATACCTCATCCTCTAGCCGGCAGCCGTAGAGATTGACCGGCTCCACGATGGTCACGTTCCGGCCCAGCTGCACGTTCACGATGCCGGCGCGCTTGAGTTGCGGGTCGTTCACGTGTGCACTCCGAGACGGCAGCGCGCCGGCTTGAAGCGCAGCGCGACCTCGCGCCCGGTCTCGATCGACTCGTAGATCGCGCTGATCAGCTCCAGGCTCTTGCGGCCCTCGAGTCCATCGACCAGCTGCTGCTTGTCGTGCACGATGCAGTCGACCACATGCTCGTAATAGGCCTGGTGTCCGAAGCCGTACACGTTGGGCGGATTCACCGAGTACTTCTCCATGACGCTGGCATCTTCGGGAGTGGGATGCGTGAAATTCCACACCTTCATTTCGTTGACGGCAAAGCCGCCGATCTCCACCGCACCGCCCTCGCCCAGCACCGACAGCGACCCCTCCAGATCCCTAGGCCGCGTCGCCGTGGTGGCCTCGATGAGCCCGAGCGCCCCGCTGCGGAACGACAGCACGACCACCGCGGTGTCCTCGGCCTCGATGTCCACCAGTGCCGTCGCGCCCTTGGCGAATACGCTGGCCACGTCGCCCATCATCCATTCCAGAAGGTCCACGTGGTGGCTCGCCTGGTTGCTGAGCACTCCGCCATCGAGCGCCCAGGTGCCGCGCCAGGCGTCCTGGTCGTAGTACTCCTGGGTGCGGCACCAGCGCACGCGCACCGTGCCGAGCACCAGGCGCCCGAGGCGGCCCTGCTCGAGGGCCGCGCGCAGCTTGAGCACCGGCACGTTGAAGCGGTTCTGCTTCACCACGAACAGCCGCACCCCGGCCTCGTCGCAGGCCTGGATCATCGCGTCGGCGTCATCGAGGGTCAGGGCCATCGGCTTTTCGACGATGATGCTGCGCCGATATTGGGCGAGCGCAATCACGTCGCGGGCGTGGTTGCCGCTCTCGGTGAGCACCACCACCGCGTCCGGGGAAGCGCGCCGCATCATCTCGTGCATGTCGGTGAAGTGCGGCCGCGAGAACCGCGTGCCGAGCTGCTCGGCCTTGGCGGGAACCAGATCGCACACCGCGGCGAGGTCGGCGCCCGCGATGCGACCGCCGGCCAGAAGTTCCGCGTGACGCAGGGCGATGCGGCCGCATCCGACGAGGGCAAATCGCAACATGGCGGCGCCTGGCCTCAGCGAGTAGCTGACCGAGCGGCGCGGGCGGCAGGCCGCTCGGGCAGGGGCGGTGCGGAAGCGATGATCGGATCGCGGCTGTTGTTGGACATCTGCCCGTTGATTGTACCGAATGGGCCCGCGGGCCGGCCAGAATGGCGCGCGCGTCTGCCGCTGGCGACGGATGTTGGCGGAGAGGGCTCAGCGGCCGCGCAGCGCGCGCCGCGCCCGGGATAGCGGCGCCGTCAGCGCCCGTAAGCGCCTGAGCCCCGAGTACATGACCTCATCGGGCATGGTCGGGCGGCGCCTGCCGAGCAGTCCCAACGCCCCGCTCTTCAGCCGATCGCGCAGCGCCGATCTGCCGGGCGTGGCGGGCGTGAGGCCGAGGCGGCGCAGGTAATGATTCACCTAGTAGACGCGCGCCCGCCGGTCGAAGGCGCGCATGCAGAAGTCGATGCTGACGCTCACCGAAACCGCGGCGCCGTTGCGCACCCAGTGCGGAGCGAGCGGCGGGTGGTGCGCGGCGACGCCCGGAACCATGCGGTACGCCGCGGCGCGCGGCTGCACCTACGGCTCCACGGGCGGCGCAGGAGTTGGTGGGTGCTGACGGGATCGAACCGCCGACATTCGCCTTGTAAGGGCGACGCTCTACCAGCTGAGCTAAGCACCCGTCCTCGGGGGCGGGAGCTTACCCCAAGCCGCACACGATTAGTGCGCGGGTGGGGTCTGCTTGACGCGCCGTCCGTTGCGCCGGCTGCGCTTGTCGTCTTCTTCCGTCACCACTCCTGCGGTGACTGCCGCGGGCGCAGCGTCCGCGCCCTGCTGCGGCATGGGCTGTTGAGTGAGGGCGACGGCCAGGACTTCGTCGATCCACTTGACCGGCTTGATCTCGAGATTGCCCTTGATGTTGTCCGGGATCTCCACGAGGTCCTTCTGGTTCTCGTCCGGGATCAGCACGGTCTTGATGCCACCGCGGTGCGCGGCCAGCAGCTTCTCCTTGAGGCCGCCGATCGGGAGCACCTCCCCGCGCAGCGTGATCTCGCCGGTCATGGCGACATCCGAGCGCACCGGGATCTTGGTGAGCGCCGAAACCAGCGCAGTGCACATGCCGATGCCGGCGCTCGGGCCGTCCTTGGGCGTCGCGCCCTCGGGAATGTGCAGGTGCACGTCGTGCTTCTGATAGAACTCGGGCTCCAGGCCCAGCACCTGTGCGCGGCTGCGCACCACGGTCATGGCCGCCTGGATCGACTCCTGCATGACCTCACCGAGCTGGCCGGTGTGCTGCAGCTTGCCCTTGCCGGGCACCACCGCCGCCTCGATCGTGAGCAGCTCGCCGCCGACCTCGGTCCAGGCAAGTCCGGTGACCTGCCCGATGCGGTTCATGTCCTCGGCCTTGCCGTAGCGGAAGCGCCGCACGCCGAGGAACTTGTCGAGGTTGCGCGGGGTGACCGCGACCGACTTCTGGTCCTTCTTGTGCAGCAGCATCTGCTTGACAGCCTTGCGGCCGATCTTGGCGATCTCGCGCTCGAGGTTACGCACGCCGGCCTCGCGCGTGTAAAAGCGCACGATATCCAGCAGCGCCGAGTCGGACACCCTGAGCTCGTCGGGCTTGAGGCCGTTGCTCTTCATCTGCTTCGGCACCAGGTAGCGGCGCGCGATGTTCATCTTCTCGTCTTCGGTATAGCCCGCCAGGCGGATCACTTCCATGCGATCGAGCAGCGGGGGCGGAATGTTCAGGGTGTTCGCCGTGCACACGAACATCACCTCGGAGAGATCCAGGTCGACCTCGAGGTAGTGATCGTTGAAAGTCGAGTTCTGCTCCGGGTCCAGCACTTCCAGCAGCGCCGAGGACGGGTCGCCGCGGAAGTCCATGGACATCTTGTCCACCTCATCCAGCAGGAACAGCGGGTTATGCACGCCGGCCTTGGCCATGTTCTGCACGATCTTGCCGGGCATGGAACCAATGTAGGTGCGGCGGTGGCCGCGGATCTCGGCCTCATCGCGCACGCCCCCCAAGGACATGCGCACAAACTTACGGTTGGTCGAGCGCGCGATGCTCTGACCGAGCGAGGTCTTGCCGACTCCCGGCGCTCCCACGAGGCACAGGATCGGCCCCTTGAGCTTGTCGACGCGCTGCTGCACGGCCAGGTACTCGACGATGCGCTCCTTGACCTTCTCCAGGCCATAGTGGTCCTCGTCCAGGACCTTCTCGGCGCGCGTGATGTCCTTGATGATCTTGGTGCGCTTCTTCCACGGCACCTTGACCAGCCAGTCGATGTAGTTGCGCACCACCGTGGCCTCGGCGGACATCGGTGACATCATCTTGAGCTTGTTCAGCTCGCCGCCGGCCTTGTCGCGTGCCTCCTTGGGCATGCCGGCCTTGGCGATCTTCTGCTCGAGCTCCGAGATCTCGTTGCCGCCCTCGTCCATCTCGCCGAGCTCTTTCTGGATGGCCTTCATCTGCTCGTTGAGGTAGTACTCGCGCTGGCTCTTCTCCATCTGCGCCTTGACGCGGCCGCGGATGCGCTTCTCGATCTGCAGCACGTCCATCTCGCTCTCGATCGCGACCAGGATGTGCTCGAGGCGCTTCCTGACGTCGAGGATCTCGAGCACCTTCTGCTTCTCGGCGAGCTTCAGCGACATGTGCGCCGCGACCGTGTCGGCGAGGCGCCCGGCCTGCTCGATGCCGGCGAGCGCGGTGAGCACCTCGGGCGGCACCTTCTTGTTCAGCTTCACGTACTGCTCGAACTGCGAGATGACCGAGCGTGAGAGCACGTCCATCTCTTTCTCGTCGTAGGCCTCGTCATCGGGCAGCAGCGTCGCATCGCACGAGTAGTAGTCGCCGGCGTTGAGCTTCTCGATGCGCGCGCGGTCGACGCCTTCGACCAGCACCTTGACCGTGCCGTCGGGGAGCTTCAGCAGCTGCAGGATCGTCGCCACGGTGGCGATGCGGTAGAGGTCGTCCCCCTTCGGATCGTCGATATCGGCCTGTTTCTGCGCCACCAGCATGATGCGCTTGTCGGTGCGCATGGCGACGTCGAGCGCCTGGATGGACTTCTCGCGCCCTACGAACAGCGGGATCACCATGTGCGGGTAGACAACGACGTCCCGCAGCGGCAGAACCGGCACATTCTCGATGCCGGTGGGGTTCGGAGTCGTGGGAGTGGTCGGTTCGGACACGCTCAAGCCCTCGATGGCGGATTGCTGTGCCGGGCCGTAGTGCTCGAGCACACGGCTATCGGCGCCTTTTGACAATAGTGTAGCGGGAAATGAGGCCAGCGCTGCGCGTTTCAAGAGTGACGCAGCTCACGGGCCGCGACAAAAAGGGCCCGGCGCGGAGCGCGCTTGCGATCAGTGGTGGTTCGAGCCCGAAGCGCGGCGCGGCTCATCCACGCTCGCGAGGCGCGCCTCGTCCGAGCCGTAGACGATATAGGGCTTGGTCTGCCCCTCGATGACCGCCTCGTCGATCACGATCCGCGACACGTTGCGCATCGACGGCAGCTCGTACATGGTGTCGAGCAGCACCGTCTCGAGGATGGTGCGCAATCCCCGCGCGCCGGTCTTCCTCTGCATGGCGCGGTGCGCAACGGCGCGCAGCGCCTCGTCGCGGAACTCGAGCTCCGCGCCCTCCATCTCGAACAGCCGCCGGTATTGCTTGGTGAGGGCGTTCTTCGGCTCGGTGAGAATCGAGATCAGCGCCCCCTCGTCGAGCTCATCGAGCGTCGCCACCACCGGCAGCCGCCCGACGAACTCCGGAATCAGGCCGTACTTGATCAGATCCTCGGGCTCGACGTCGTGGAACAGGTCGCTGCCGTGCGGGCGGGTGTTGATGTCGCGCACCTCGGAGGTGAAGCCGATGCCGCTGCGCTGGGTGCGGTTGAGGATGATCTGCTCGAGCCCCGCGAACGCCCCGCCGCAGATGACGAGGATGTTGCTCGTGTCGACCTGCAGGAACTCCTGCTGCGGGTGCTTGCGTCCGCCCTGCGGCGGCACCGAGGCGATCGTGCCCTCGATGAGCTTCAGCAGCGCCTGCTGGACGCCCTCG
>CAZAXR010000015.1:0-14598 GCA_964489185.1 uncultured Steroidobacteraceae bacterium
CCACAGCATGACGGACTGCACCACCCCGATGGCCGCGCCCAGCACGGTATACACGCGCACGCTCGTGACGTTCAGCGGATCGACCAGGAGGCCGAGGAAGCTGTACACGACCGACACCCCGACGCCATACACCCAGAACACGCGCCGCAGCGGCGTTCTGCCCTGCAAGGGGTCGGTCAGCACGCGCGAGAAGAGTGTCATGCCCCTCCCTGCCGGACTCGGCCGCGGGGATCGGCCGCCCGGATGTCTGCAACGTTCAGCACGCGCACACCCTGCCCCTCGCGCTCGATGCCTGCAACCAGGGCTGCGATCATCTGCCCGAGAGTCACCAGGCCCAGGCGCTGCGCCGGCTCCCTCGTCCAGGGCAGCAGCTCCGCGAGGGCATAGAACGGGATCAGCACGTAGGGCCAGCGATGGCCGGGGCCGAGCACGTACCAGGGGCGGAGGAGGGTGGCCGCAAGGCCGCTGGCCCGGATCCGCGCCTCCGCGGCCTGGCGCACGGCGATGTAGGCGTGCATCACCGGCGCGGGCTGCGCGACGCTCACGTAGACGAAGTGCCGCACACCGGCGCTGCGTGAGGCGGCGAGCGCCGCATCCACCGAAGGCAGGTCCACGGTGCGGAAGCTTTCGAACTTCGCGGGGCTCGGGTGCGGGGTGCCCACGAGGTGAACGAGCGTGTCCGAAGGCGCAATGGCCTGGGCATAACTGCCCGCATCGAGCGCATCACCGATCACGACCTCGGCGCCCTCCGGCACCCGCTGCGCGCTCGAGCGCCGCGCGAGCGCACGCACCCGGTGGCCGCGGCCGAGGAGTACCGGAATGAGCGCCCGGGCCATGTAGCCGCTCGCGCCGGTGACGAACACGCAGTGTCCGCTGGTCACGATCGTCGGAATCCGAGGCGCACCACGCTCACGAGCAGCAGCGCACCTCCCATCGCTTCCGCCCAGATGGTCGCATTCATGGCTGCGGTGTGATGGGAGAAGGGCGCGCGCGTGTAGTGCAGCAGGCCCGCGAACCCGAGCGTGGCGTACACACCGAGCAGCGCAAGTCCCAGGCGGCGGCCGCTGCGGTAGAGGAGGTAGCCAAAGGCTCCGAGCGCGGTGATGGCGCACCAGGTGGCATAGACCTCCCCTCGCGTCCACGAGGCAGGCAGGTTCGGGTACGCGGCGAGGGCCTCGGCGTTGTGAGAAAAGTGCAGCAGGCTCGCGGTGGCGTACAACAGCAGCAGCCACGGCAGTGCCTGCTTCGCCTCCGCAGCGAGGGGCGCCGGCACGCGCATCACGACCGGGACTTTCTCAAGCACACGACGCGCTCGGTCTCCTCGAAGCCGAGCGCCCAGTGCATCGCGTGGCTCACTTCGTTGTCGAGCAGCGCATCCGAGGCGAGCTCGGTGCAGCCGCTGCGGCGGGCCCATTCGAGGACCGCGACCGGAGAGCTCGAGGTGCCGTTCACCGGGTCGTGGCCTATCGCCGCCTCGGCGAAGGCCGCCGGCGTGCGCGCAGCCGTGTAGACCATGAACTGCGCGTAGCGGGCGGGAGCGGCGGCGAAGGCGGCCATCTGCGCGCGGTGCTCCCCGTCCGGGCACTCCGGCCACAGCGCCCGGCGCAGCGCGAGCCACTCCGCGCTCGGCGCGGTGAGCGGCTCGATGCGTGCCGCGGCGCCGGCATCACTTGTTGTCACAGCCGAGATCCTGGGGGCCGAGCACGGTCGGCTGGTAGAGGTAGTGATCGCCGGTGTCGCGGCGCAGCTCCTCGAGGCGGGAGGCGAGCTGCCGCACCAGCGGGGCGTGCTGCGCCTCGCCGTAGAGGTTGTGCAGCTCCGCCGGGTCGCTCGCGAGGTCGTAGAGCTCGAACTCCTCGGGCGCGGTGAAGTAGTGGATGTACTTGTAACGCTCGGTCCGCACCCCGCGACAGGGCCGCACGTCCTCGTTGCCCGGGTACTCGTAGTACTCGTAGAGCCAGTCCGTGCGCCAGGCGGTGTCCGGGCGGGCGAGGAGTGGCATGAGGCTCCTGCCCTGGAAGTGCCTGGGCACCGGCACCCGGGCGAGATCGAGCAGCGTCGGCGCCATGTCGAGGTTGAGTGCCATGCGTGCGGAGGCGCTGCCCGCCCTGATCCGCTGCGGGTAGCGGACCATGAGCGGGATGCGGATCGAGGGCTCGTACATCAGGCGCTTGTCGTAGAAGCGGTGCTCGCCGAGAAAGAAGCCGTGATCGGAGCTCCAGACGACGGCGGTTTCCTCGAGGATCCCCTGCGCCTCCAGCGCCTCGAGCACCTGGCCGATGTCCTCGTCGTTGGACTCGATGCCGACGTAGTGGTCCTTCACCAGCTCCTCCAGCGAGCGCGGCGCGTCGCGCTGCAGGAACTGCGCGCCGATCTTGTTCCGGGCGTCGATCACCCCGCGCGGCTTGCCGGCGTAGCCGCTCAGGTACTCATCGAAGCTCTCGGGTTTCGGGATGGGCACGCCGTTGAAGTCGTTCACCCTCCGCAGCGGGCGGTCGAAGGGAGCGTGCGGCGCGTAGAACCACAGGAACAGGCAGAACGGCGCCGCGTGCTTCTCCTTCAGCCAGCCAATCGCCTTGCGCGTGAGCAGATCGTCCACATACTCCTGGTACTTGCGCGGCGCACCGAACTCGCCGCGCGCACCCTCCACCACCACCGGGTTCCAGTAGTCCGCCTGTCCGGCGAACCCGAGGTAGTAGTCCCAGTAATGGTCCATCAGCGAGCCTTCCACGTGCGACTTACCGATGAACGCCACCTCGTAGCCGCTCTGGTGGAGCAGGTCGGGCACGAGCGGGAACTGGCGCGGTACGCGGCTGTGCTGGTTGTCGACCGCACCGGTGGTGTGCGAGTACAGCCCGCTCAGGATCGTGGCGCGCGCCGGCAGGCACAGGGAGTTGATGCAAAAGGCGTTGCCGAACACCGCGCCTTCGCGCCCGATGCGGTCGATGTGCGGCGTCTTCAGCAGCGCGTTGCCCGCGAGCGATGACTCGTCCCAGCGCGCGCCCTCTCCCAGGAAGAAGACGAGATTGGGCCTGCGGGGCGCGGCCGGATCTCTCACCACCGCAGGCAGCAGCTGCGGCGCCATGACGGCGGCGCCGGCCGCGGTGGCCGACTTGAGGAACGCCCTGCGGGTCTTCAGCCGCCGGGGGCTCCCCGGGTCGTCACTCATGAACCGGCTCCTGCCTCAGTGAGATGCGCACCAATCTGCAGGGCATCGAGCCTGAGGGCAATACGCCGCCCTCAGATGGCATAGCTACGATCCACCAGCACGCGCCATCGCCCCCAGAATTTGATGAGCAGCGCCTGCCCGACCGTGCCCTGGGTGGCGACCGCGATCAGCATGCTCCCCGCGGCGGGAGCGGACAGCACTTCGAGCTTGAGGAAATCGTCGCGACCGCACAAGGAGGCCGGAGTCGCGCCCGGCGCGGCGTCGCAGCCGTCCTCCGGCCGCTCCGAGAAGGGCCTCAGTGTGAGCGAGGGATGCCTCGGCTGCAGCCTCTCGAGCACCGCGGGACCTGCGGCCGCCTTCACATAGACCACCGAGCCAGTTGGAAACCGCGACACAGCGCGGTCGGCGACCACGACCAGGGCGTCCCGCATGTCGTCCGCCATGATGACGCCCGGCGCCAGGCGCAGCGCGGCGTAGAGCCCTAGCATGGCGATCGCCGCCCCAGCAGCAAACGCGCCAACTACGATCCCGGCACGGGCCATGACCAGGTTCGCGCTTTGCCGCCGTTCAATCCAGCATCTTCCAGGTCGCCGCCCCGTCGAGGTGCCGGATGCGCACGCCGACGAGAACGGAAGGCTCCAAGTTGACGGCGTTCACCGCCACGGTGCTGTCGCGGCGCTTCCTGCGATACGCATAGTGCGTGATGCAGCCACACTTCCTGCAGCGATAGTAGTCGCGGATCCGCCGGTTCCATGAGTACTTCGCCAGACCGCCCCGCGGGGCCCGTACCGTCACCGAGCTCGAGCGATAGTACGCCCAGAGCGCGCCGTAACGGCGGCAGATCGAGCAGTTGCAGCTCGTGACCGTGCGGGGCAGCTGTCGCACCTCGATCTGAATCGCGCCACAGTGGCAGCTCGCAACGGCCCCAGCCTTCTTCGCGCCCATGGCATCCACCGTGCGCCCGGTCTGCCCTGGCGGCCATTCGCCGCAGACCGCGTCCCGGGGTTCCGGGCGCGCTTCAGTTATTGATCGAGACGATGCGTATCCTGCGGTTCTTGCAGGACTCCGCGCCGCCCTCATCGCACAGCGCCGAGAACCACACCTCGCCGCGACCGATCATCATGCCGTGCCAGTTGGCGAACATTGTACCTGGCGACTGGGTGAGGATCGCGGCGCGCACCCTGGCCGTGAAGATTGCGTCGAACTGCTGCGTGAGCTCATCGGGGGTCTTCGGACCCGACGTCCCGTTCACCGTGAGCGGGAATTGAGTCACGGCGGCGACCGCGGCCGCGTTATGGGCGGTAACGGCGGACTGGAGGCGCTTCAGGAAGTCTGACGCCTCCGCGCTGCTCATTTCTCCCGCCGCAGAGGGCTCATCGGCAGCCGCTGCCGGCCCGGCCGGCATCACCGCCTGCCCGAGCAGCAGCGCCAGCACCCCTGCCAGCGCGGGCCCGCCGCGACGGCGATCACCCCGCAGCCGGAGCCGGTTCGCGAATGACAACAGTGCCGGCCAGGAAGTCATGCAGCGCCCGACGTTTCCGGTTGGTCAGGAGTACGAAGAATTCCGCGTAGACCCAGTAAATATAGAGCAGCTGGATCGGTCGGTACCACCCGGGCGCTAGCCATATGACCCGACACCTCACCGTAGCCCGCTATGCTCACAGGAGACGCGCGTAGCAATGCACGTCCTGCGGTTCCGGCACGCCCAGATTCGGGAACACCTGGCAGCGGCGCAGGATGCCCTCGGATTCGAATCCGCAGCGTTCGAGGACCCGGACGGACCGCGCGTGTTGCACATGGCACAGGGCATAAAGCCGCCGCACGGCCAGCGATGCGGCGGCGGCCACCACCGCGCGCAGCGCCTCGGAGGCGAAACCCGACCCTCAGGCCTCCCTGGCCAGCACGAACCCCGTGCATGCCCGATACGGCGCCTCGAAGGCCAGCCCTGTCGAGCCGATCACTCTGCCGTCCCCTCGAGCGGTGATCAGGAGCGGGCCTGCGGGCCATTTCTCCCACTCCTGCTGCGAGAACGACAGGAACGCATGGGTGTCCTCAATGCTCGTGTGCCTGGGCCACCCGACGAGGCGAGTCACCTCGGGATCCGAGGCGATGCTTTGGAAAATCCCGGCGGCATCGCCCTGGCCCGGAGGTCGCAGGATCAGACGTGCCGTCTGCAGGAGACAGGGGTCAATCATCGTGTCTCACGGCTGAGAAACGCATCGCAATCCATGGTCAGTTGGAAACCCTTCCGAACCCGTACACGAGTGCACACACTACGATGAGTGTTCCCAACGAGCTTGCGGCCATCGCCGCCGCCGACGGCGGAGCCGGAGCAATGGTCATGCCGAGCGCGGTGAAGGCCACGGCAAGGACGGTCAGTACCACGAGCGCGATCGACCTCGGGCGGCCTATCCGGGTGCCGGAAAGGAACAGGTACAGCCCGACTCCGGCGATGGCAGCCTCGAGGACCAGCGCCGCGGGCATGTTGTTCCAGAGGCCGAAACCCACCGCGCGCGAGGCTGCTCCTGCCAGCGGCAGCTCGGGGCGGTGGACTACGGCATCCAGCACCCAGTGCGAGAAGACCGCCACGGCCAGCAGTGCGGCGATACGCCATTTACTCTGCAGGCGCGAGTAGCAAGCCACACCTACTGCTGCTGCGAGCACGGCCCAGAAAATACTGGCCGCGAGACCGTGGGAGTAAGGAAAGACGAACTCGACTTGGTGCCTGCTGGCGAAGTCGGGAGGGATGGCCACGGCTTCCCAGCCGATGAGCACAAACAGCCACAGCAGCAGATCGAGGAGCAGCGCAGCCGCGATGAACACGCCGACGTTCACCGCGCGCTCCGCGCGTCCGATCATCAGCGCAGCTCCGATGTGGCCGGCGAACATAGCAACTCCTGCCTCACTGTGGAGGCATCACGTCGGGCCCGGGCTTTTTGAGTTTCGCGACCAGCGTTGGGACGAGAAGCAGGGCAACGAGCCCAAAGCCCATCAGGCCGCCACGCGCCAGGTCATAGTCGGCGAGTATGCGGTCCCAGTCAAAATGGAAGACCCACCGGCCAAGGGCGATCTCAAACCACGCCGTCAGCAGGACCCACAGCGCGCCGACGCCGAAAAGTGCCCGGACCGAGCGCGCGCGCAGCCATCGGAAGGTGATCAGGCAGATCAGGAAGATCAGCACGGTGCCGCTCAGGACGCCGATCTGGCGCGCGCGTAGGTCGCCAAGGCGTGGCGCAAGGACCAAGTTCCGGAAGGCTCCGTGGAGCGATTCCGCAACCATGAGAAGCATCCACACGGCGACCGCACGTGCCCAAAGTGATGCACGCGCTGCAATCACGAAACCCCCGGCCCGCGCTGATGGTCCCACTCGAAGGTCGTCCGCGATGGACGCCCGCAAAGCCTTCGCTCTTGTGACAAGGAGATCAGCCGTCATGTCTCACGATCCGGTCGGCACTGCCCGCGCCAGCTATGAAGCCTATGTCAGAAAAGATCGCGCGGCGATTGAAGCGTTAATCGCCCCAGGCTTCCACTTTACAAGTCCGCTCGATAACCACCTCGATCGGGCGACGTATTTCGCGCGTTGTTGGCCTAACAGCGAACGGATTGCGGATTTCCGCTTCATCCGCCTGACGCCCCACGGAGACGAGGTATTCGTGACCTACGAGGGCCGCACAACCAGTGGCGAGCGGTTTCGCAACACCGAGGTTCTGACCATCCGCGGCTCGCAGATCGTCAATGCTGAGGTGTACTTCGGCTGGTCGTTGCCTCATCCGGCCCCGCGTGGCGGTTTTGTCGAGCGGACGGAGGATTGACTGACCTCGAGTCTCGACCCCGTTGAGAATGGAGTGATCGCGGAGAACTTCACCGAGACGGCAGCTGAACCCCGTCTTCTGCGAAGAAAATATAGCCCTTCGGGGCGCCAAGAAACCTGTGCCACCAGGACAGCAGGCCGATCTGGCTGATGGTCAGGTACGGCGACCCGCTGCGATTCCTGAACGCGTAGGCACTCGAGTCCCAGTCAGACTTGACCCAGTCGACCGCGCGCAGCTCTGCTTCAACAGGATCCTGCGCCCGAACCTGCACGAGCCGCAGGAAACCCACCGCCACAGAAGTGTCGATGGGCAAAGCAATGCCTCGGCCCTGAACGGTTACCTCGTAGCGCGGCACATTGCGGTCCGGGGATTATCGGGTCCTCATAACGGGTCCTTATCATAGGCCCTGATGCCGGGCGGCATTTCAACCCAGCGGTGTCGGCGACACTCGTACACGGACACTTCGGGCGCGGGAAATGCAGGATCGGCGAAGGCTCCCACGGCCACACTCACCGAGGATTGCTCATAACCCTGTTCGCTGTGGAAGAGCGTCGTTCCGCACACCGGGCAGAAACGGAACGTGAACCTGGTCGCCGCTGCGCACGTATTCGGTGGCGGTCCCCACCACCTTGTAGGGGGCTGCGAAGCTGGCGAGCGCTGCGAAGACACTGCCCGCTCGGCGCTGGCAGGCCAGGCAGTGGCAGACGCCGACTCCCCGCGGCTCCCCCTGAACTTCGATGCGCAGCTGGCCGCAGGAGCAAGAGGCCCATCGAGACCGCATGTTCGCAATTCCTGTTGGGGCTTGAACCGGTGTCACTTCCACGTCGGGGTCTGACTCCGCAGGTCTTCCTCCTGCGCCCTGGCCTCAGGAGTCAGGACGTCGCCGAAGTCTTCCAGCTCGAACACCGGACGGATTTCGATGTCGGAGTCGGTGAGCATCGGGTTGGGACAGCGCTTGACCCACTCGACGGCCTCCTCAATCGAGCGCACCTGCCAGAGCCAGAAGCCGGCGACCAGCTCTTTCGTTTCGGTGAACGGTCCGTCGGTCACCGTGCGGCTCTTGCCCGAGAAGCGCACGCGCTTCCCGAATCGGCTGGGCTTCAGTCCTTCACCCGCCAGGAGGATGCCGGCCTTCACGAGCGACTCGTTGAACTTACCCATGGCCGTCAGCAGCTCGGTCGTCGGCATCACCCCGGCCTCGCTGTCCTGCGTCGCCTTGACCATGACCATGACCTTCATGCCGATCTCCTAACTGATTGAGAACCTTGATGTTCGCGGCCTGCAGCCGCGATTCGTCGTCGCTGCATCTGATCCCTCGACGAACGACGAAGGGGCGGATCGACACGGGCAAAGCGAACCTTCGTCGGCAAACGGGAACGAAGCGCGGATCCGGTCGTCGCCCGGCCAGCCTACCCCATGCCGGCGTGCGCATGGCACCCTGCCTTCACTGAGCAGATTGCCGGTCAAGCTCGTAGCGGTTTACGTCCTGCTCAACGCTGATGAGTCCCGGAGTGGTGCGATAGCGCTCGATGAACCTGAAGCCAGCCTTGATCAAGACGCGATTCGGCCCCGGATTATCGGCATAAGGCTCGCAGTACAGTCTCTGGAGGGCGAACGTTGCAAGAACAGCCGGACGGATTGCCGGAAGAACTCAGTGCCGAGCCCCCGACGGCACGTGGCTCGGTCCCACAGATGCAGATGCGCATATGCGTGAATGCCGTCGACGAGCTGATTCATGTTGCAGTGTCCGATCCGCCTTCCCTCGTAATCCCAGCCGACGTAGAAAGTCTGCTTCTGGGAATCCGGCAGCGTCAGATCGGGCAGCAGCCGCTCGAGCCAGGCGTCCCGATCCGGGAGCCTGTCCGGGTCGACGCCCATGCCTCTCAGGAATGATTCATCGGCGCAAAGGAAATAGTCGACCACGCGCTCGTAGTCAGCTTTGGATGAAAGCGGCATCACTGCCAAGCCGAGTCTCTGTGCTCCGCATCGGCGGTCCGGATCGATCGCGCAGCGGCTCAGCCGAGCACCGGCTCAAAATGAACCTTCGCGAGCCACAGCAACGCAAATACGAAGCACCCGACGCTGAGACCGAGCATGAGGACGATCAGCTGACGGAGCCGGAGATCCCACTGGCGCTCAGACAAGTACGCCGAAACGGCTGTCATCAGGTAAAGGTATCCGACCACCGCCAGAGGAAGCAGGGCCAGCGTAAGGACCGCGCCAAAGCCTGCGGAGAGCCGCGGACGCAGTATCGCAAACCAGCAGGCCTCCGCGGCGATGACCGCTACGATCCAGAGGCGCCACCTTCGAAGTGCTGGACTGGTCGGTGTGATACGCACACTCACGCCTCGCCCTCCTGCGCGACACATCCGCCGCCGCGCGCCCGCAATCGCCTCTGAGCACTGGGTTTAAGCACGGTTCACCGCCAGCGGCTCCGGATCCGATAGAGCTGCAACATTCTCAGGCCCAAGATCGCCATGTACGCGTAAAGGCCGCCCAGAAACGAGACCAGACAGAGCCCACTTTGCCCTGAAAACCCCAAACCGTGAAGACCAAGACGAAAGCAAGCCCTAACGCTCCGGTCTTGGAGCGGCGGTCACTTATGCGCCTCCATGTAAGCACGCAACAGCGCATTCATCCGCGACTGGTAACCGGCGCCCTGCTTCCGAAACCATTCGATGACGTCGGAATCTATTCGCAGCGACAGGAGTGCCTTCCTGGGGACCGGCTTCAGGCCCTTGCGCGCGATGGCGCGCGCGAACATCTCCGGAGTCCACTCCGATGCCGCGCGGCCGCGTCCAATGTCCGTGACAATCGTCTTTCGCACCCGATGGGCGCCGGTCGATTTTCGAGCAACGCTGCGCTTCTTCATGCTCATCACGGCCTCCTCCAGAGATGGCTCGGCGTCAGAACATCCTCAGACACCGGGTAATCTCTGTAATGGCACCGGCTCCACGACCTGTGCCCGGTGCTCCGGGCGCGGCAGGTTCCTTCAACCAAAACATACGAGTCCGGACAGGCGCTAGCGGACACACCTTCGGCCAGCTGAATCCACAGACCGTTCTTCAGCAAGTGGTGTTCTTCGTCTTCCTTGTGCAGGTATATAGCGCTGGCGTTGGCATCAACGTAGACGTAGCCCACCACCCTGACACGCTTGCCATCATACTTTCAGGGTTGGCGACCAATTGCACGACCGAGATGCCATATAACCTGCAGCCGCCATCAGGTCCAGGGTCATCGCAATTCAGCGGTTCGTGCCATTGGGCATGTGCGCGGGGGGCACCAGCGCGTAGAACACCGCGGCCACCGCGAACCTGGCGAGGATGTTCATGGCGCCTGAGATTGTCAGGCTTCGGCAATGGCAGCAATCGACACCTTCAGGCCGGGTATCTTTACGGGCAGCTTGGCGCCCTGCCGCGCCGGCGGGTTGGACGGAAACCACTTCAGCCACTCCTCATTCATGCCCTGAAAATCCTGCTCGTCTGCCAGCACGACCGTGACACTTGCGAGCCGGTCGAGAGAGCTTCCGGCGGCTTCCAGAATTGCCGCGATGTTCTTCAGGCATTGACGCGTCTGTTCCTGAATCGTCGAGCCGACCAGTGCCCCGGTCTGAGGATCGTGCGGAGCCGTCCCGGACACAAAGATCAGTCCGGCGGCTTTCACAGCCTGGCTGTAGGTGGCGGGCGGCTTAGCAGCGTTGCGGGTAAAGACTATCTGCCTGGACATGAGCGTTCCTTTCCTCTGCAGTGTTGTTAGGGCGTCCTAGACCGGACCGTTGCCGCGCGGCAGCTGGATGTTTGCGACCCCGTGTCTCACGAGCCGCACACCATCTGCCATCGAAGCACCGGCATTGAAGTTGCCTACGACCGACGTTGCACCAGGCCTAGAGCCAGGAGTTGTGCCTCCAACTCCTGCACGGATCGCCACGGCAGGATGGGAGAGTTCTGTCTCTCGTCAGGCGGGTTAGACGGCAGTCGGTCTGACCAGCCGCCGCAGCCCACCAGCGGCAGTAACGGTCGCTTATGCAGCCAGGCAAGGCAGACCTCCGAAATCGTGCCCGCCCTGCCGCCGATCACCAGGCAGGCGTCGCCCGCAAGCGCCATGAGCAGATTGCGAGCATCCCCCATTCCGCACGGGATGACGACAGACGCGGGCCAGTCTGCCGAAGGCATTTGATCCGGTGGGATGACGCTGACGACCAGTCCCCCGCACTGAACCGCGCGCTCAGCGGCAAGCTTGGTGGCGGGGCTACCGCACCCGCTGATCACTGTGATGCCGAGTCTTGCCAGCAATTCGCCGGCCGCGCCGGCGAGTTCGTGCGCCGCCGATCCTGGCTCGGCACTACCAAGAACGCTGACCTGAGGACGGCGGATCGAGGTGGTCACGTACGTTGGCTGCTCACGGCATAACGTCAAGCGCGCCGGCGGCGCGCCGCCGGAGGTGCCTCACGCCCGCTGCAAGCGACGGTTCGACGTCATGGCTGCCCCGGAGCACCGTTGTGAGCGAGCCAATGATCGTTTCGAGTAGGACGTCCTTGAGGCGAGTCATTTTCGTTCCTCTTTGTGACTCAGCCCAGCCGAGGGCCCGGACCGCGCCGAGACTGTCGAGTCTCACGGCCCTCCAACGATGGTTGGACCGCTGCACCCTACTGCCCAAGGATAAATTGAGCGCGCTGCGTATGATCGTTGACGATTACCACAAAATGGTTGCGTGATGCAGCGTCCTTCCCTTCATAGATGAAGGCCCATACGTAATAGCCCTCACCGTTGTCGTAGTGATACAGCTCGTAGTCGTAGCGAAACCAAGGCCGTTGGAAGTCCGAAGAGCTTACATGGTTCCTAAGAGCTTCCGCTTCCGCGACCTGCAATGCAGCCCCGAGCGTTAAGTGAGCTCCCTTGGGTCGCCACGCCTTGTCAGTCGAAGCGACAGCCTGAAAGTCACCAGCAAGCGCTCTAGTGGATAGCAGCGCGATTGCGATCACTAGCGTCAACTTGCCAAGAGGTCGGAACACGGCAGCGGTCTAACGGCCGCGTTCAGGCGCGCCGAGTGAGCACAGCGGACGAGAGTACCCCGGCATGCGCAGCGAATGCCGCGGCGCCGGCTGGAGCGCTTGGTTAGGCCACCGAGCCATCGCTTGCACCCGGAGAACTCTCACCTGCCCGCGCACGCGCCAGTCGCTCGGCCTCACGTTTCAGGTCGCTTGCGTAGGCCTCGAAGATTGGACGGAAGTCCGGAAGCATGCCTTGGGTGAGCGCAAACATGACGCCGGAGAAGCGTTCCTCCATCGAGAAGTCCGTCGAAGCATCGCCCTGCGGCTTGAGTACGAACGTGCGAACCCCTTTGAAGATTGGCGCAAAGCCATCGCTCCAAATCATGCGCCGCGCAGGTACGACACCCGAAACCGTGGGGGTGAAGGTACGCTTAGTGCCCGGTACGTGCAGCCTGATGCGCTCGCCTTCGCGAATTTCCCCTTCGATGCCGGCGACTGTAGAGTTCCAACGCGGAAAATCCTTCGCATTCGTCAAAAGATTCCACACGATCTCCGAGTTCGTCTGGATATTGACCTCGACGCCACAGGTCATTGCAAGAGCGCTCCTGATCTGCGTAAACCTTGGTTCGTGCATCTTCACCTCGCCGCTGCGAACTCGTCTGTGATGCCTCTAACGGTGAAGCAAACTGAGTCTCAAAAAACGGTGGATCGCCTTTGCCAAAGTCTAGCCCCAAGCAGCACGGCGGGTGCCAGCGTTATGAGAAAAAACGCGTGGTACCAAACTGGGAACTTCGTCCAGAGCGAGTAATGCACGGGAAGAAACAGCAGCACCATAATGCTCGCGGCGATCTGGACCGGCACCCAATTGGACCGAGCGATGGCAGCGCACACGACGCCAGCGCACAAGGACGAGACTAGCCCGAGAACTAAGCGACCGATTTGCATCGGCAATGTAAAGGTCATGGTCCCTTCGACCGAAGCATAGCCGGGAATCACAGCTCGCAGCGCCAGGTTGCCAACGGTGGCGACCGTGAACCAGACGAGGATGGCAACAATGACTGCGCAGATCGCCCGAACCACGTATCCCATATGCGACCTAACGGTGAAGTTGAGGGGCCGCGCGTTGCCGGCCAATCAGAGCCGCGGGCGCACACTGTCTTCCCGCGCCCGCGGCCACACCACGCGTCGCGGCACCTCCAACGAATGTTAGGCGGCGCCGGCAATGGGCAACACAACGGCGTAGCCAAACACTGCAACGTTCTGCATGAACATCCGCCCTGAGAGCGGGCCAGTCGCGCCAACAAGGCACAGCATTCCGCCGATCAAGAGGGATCGGCGTGCGCGCGCTGCAGGAGGGCCTCCGGCAAGGGCAAAGCCAGCCGCCACCATGCTTACACCCACCAGAATGTCCCACGCGAAATACTCTACCGCAAACACCGCAGAGGGCCAGACCAGTCTGTAGTCGCTGAGCCGCCCAGCGCGCCACAGTTGCCGTATGGCGGTAAGCTGAACAAAGTGGACGGCCATGGTGAGGCCGACCGCGAGGGTGCCGATCACAAGCGTGGTGAGCGCCGGGAGCCGGCGCGGAGCGTCGGCGAAACACCAGACCGCGATGGCTAGGCCTAGAAACGCGACGGCGGGCGCCATGGTGAGACCTTCCATCACGGCGAGATATGGATCTCCAATTGGCTCGCGAGGCGCCGCCTCGACGATCAGCCACAGCGTGATTACGGCAGCGTAAAGAATTCCAATAGCGAGTATTCCAATCGAACTGCCGACCCCCAGGCACCGAGCGCTCCATGACCAGCGCTCAGAGGCAGTCGCAGTGCGGGGAGCTGCCATCAACGCTGCCCCCTAAAACGGTGAAGTTGAGCGACCGCGCTCCACCTTGCGGCTGGCCACCCGGACACCACTGCTTCTCGCAAGGGATGCCGTCATGATCCCCGTCCATCTTCACATCAGGGCAGCGCGTCAGAAAGTACTTCGACTCGGCGCATGAAGTCATCTGTGAGCAGTACGCGCGCCGGTCACAGTGAAACGGCGAGCCCCCCAAGTCCGAGGGTTCGGACTGTGACTCCAGTGGTTCGGGCTGCGACGCCGAGTGACGCAGTCTGTCCTTCTCGCGCAACCGAGCATCTGCAGTCAAACGAACCAGAACTCTGCCCACGGTTGACACAACGGGGAAGTCCTTAGAGTGAAGCTGAGCGGCCGCGTAAACACGCATCCAGCGCGTCGGGAAGCGCAGAATGGCGAAGCGCGCTCGCGGTGCGCCACCGCAAATTTGTCACGGACCGCTCCAGTGTTGAGATGGACTCCTCCTGGATGGCAGTACGGCATCGATGTGCCAAGCTGAGTTTGCCTTCACAGCTGAAGCCCTACCAGAAGGAGTCCACGCATGAACTCTACGACTGTCGCAGTTGATCTGGCAAAGAACGTCTTCGAACTCGCCGTAGCCGATGCTGACTGGCGCATCGTGGAACGGCACCGGTTGAACCGCGCGCGATTTGCGCCCTTCTTTGTCCACCGTCCACCCTGCCAGGTGGTCATGGAAGCCTGCGGCAGTGCCCACCACTGGGCGCGGCGCTTGGTCGCCGAGGGCCACACCGTGCGGCTTCTTCCGGCGCACT